>JBMNGG010000008.1:0-383871 GCA_050949705.1 Tepidanaerobacteraceae bacterium
TGGAAGCAGTCCTTGATGATCCTTACATCTTAATAACCGATAAGAAGATATCAAACATTCAAGATTTACTACCGATCCTTGAAAAAGTCGTTCAACAGGGTAAAAAACTGTTAATTATCGCAGAGATGTTGAAGGTGAAGCATTATCCACATTAGTACTTAACAAATTACGTGGAACATTAGCTTGTGTTGCTGTTAAAGCACCTGGATTCGGTGATAGAAGAAAAGCCATGCTGGAAGATATTGCAATACTTACAGGTGGTCAAGTCATTTCTGAGGATCTAGGTATAGATATGAAGACCATAGATATTAACATGTTGGGTAAAGCAAGACAAGTACGTGTTGACAAAGAAAATACTACAATAGTTGACGTGCTGGTGATACAGATGATATTAAGAAACGTGTCAACTCGATTAAAGTACAGATTGAAGAAACTACTTCAGATTTCGATAGAGAAAAGTTACAAGACGTTTAGCAAAACTTGCTGGTGGCGTAGCCGTAATTCAAGTAGGTGCTGCTAGCGAAACAGAACTCAAAGAGCGTAAAAACCGTATCGAAGATGCCCTCTCTGCCACGAGAGCTGCAGTAGAAGAGGAATGGTTTCTGGTGGCGGAACCGCCTTTATCGATGCAATCCCATCTCTTGATAAACTTAACTTAGAAGGCGATGAACTAATCGGTGTAATATAATTCGCAGAGCTTTAGAAGAACCAGTACGTCAAATTGGCGAAAATGCCGGTTTTGAAGGCTCTATTATAGTTGAGAAATTAAAAGCTAGTGAGAAAGGCATAGGATTTGACGCACTTCGTCAAGAATATGGTGATATGCTGCAGAAAGGTATTGGCGATCCAACAAAAGTAACCAGATCTGCCCTCCAAAATGCAGCTAGTGTAGCAGCTATGGTTATTACTACAGAAGCAATCGTAACTGATGTACCAGAAAAGGAAAAACCAATGCCAGGAATGCCAGGCGGCGGTCCAGACATGATGTATTAAAGTAAGATAAAAAACACTTGCAAAATTAAAAGATAGAACCCAAGTTATAATGGGTTCTATCTTTGTGTACTTGTAGATAACATAAGGAGGATACACAGTTTATAAATAATCTAATATAGTATAAGTTCTAAAGCAAAGGTCCTTCAGGCGGAGCCTCTAGGATGACACGTTACGTTTATGATGTATCTGTAGAATGATGTGAAATAAATGATTATCTTTTAGCCATCCTGGCATAAGCGAAGGATCTTAAAGAGGTGTTAACCTCGTATTATGTGCATATGATGACAAAAAAATAACGATTTATTGCGGACTATGCTGATGATTCATACAACAAAACCGAGAACTTAACTTATTGGGGCATTCGTATTTTTGTTAATACTGCTTTGATGTTCTTATATATTTCTTTGCTGGACTATGGGTGTTATGATCATTATAAACATTAGATAAGCGTTCTGATATTTATATTGAGCATTATACAACTAAACTTATTATATATTCTGTGGGAGGTGCAAGAAGCCTTTGTTAAAAACTATAGAATTTAAAAATGAAAGGCTATACTTATTAGATCAACGAAAACTGCCTGAAGAACTTTCAGTATTTATATGTAAGAACCATAAAGACGTTGAATTTGCAATAAAAGATATGGTTGTTCGAGGAGCACCGGCAATAGGAGTAACAGGAGCTTACGGTATGGTTTTGGCAGCTCAGGAATTTTGTAATCTTCCAAAAAATGAATTCCTAAGTAAGATGAAAGGAAGTGCCTTATTCCTACAGAACTCCCGCCCTACTGCCGTTAATTTAATGTGGGCTGTTAAACGTATGTATCGAGTCTTGGAAATGAATAAAGAGAAGTCAAACATAGATTTATACAACTTATTATTAAATGAAGCTAATATTATGGAAAGAGAAGATATAGAGACAAATAAAGCCATAGCAAGATACGGAAATGAGGTAATCCCAAAAGGTGCTACCATCCTGACCCATTGCAATACCGGTGCTTTGGCTACGGTGGGGTACGGAACGGCTTTAGGTGTTATAAGAGAAGCACATTTTTCAGGGAAAAACATAAGAGTATATGCTGATGAAACAAGACCAAGACTTCAGGGAGCAAAACTTACAGCTTGGGAATTAGTACAAGAGGGTATACCTGCAACTTTGATACCTGACAGTGTAGCTCCTGTCCTTATTAGAGATGGCAAGATAGATCTAGTAATAGTTGGGGCTGATCGAATTGCATCAAATGGTGATACCGCCAATAAAATAGGTACATATATGTTGTCTCAAATAGCCAAGGATTTTAATATACCTTTTTACATCGCTGCACCTATTTCAACAATTGACTTTGATATACAAAATGGAGAACAAATTGTTATCGAAGAAAGAGATGACATGGAAATAACTCATATTAATGGTATTCGAATTGCCCCTATCGGCATAAAAGTATATAATCCTGCTTTTGATGTAACACCTAATGAGAATATTACTGGAATAATTACAGAAAAGGGTATTATCAGAGCCCCTTTCTCTGAACATATATGCAAACTTAAAAAGTAACACTGAGTTTATCAATAAACCTTCTTTATGAACTAATAATATTTAATCAAAGAAAAAGGATTTAATTACTGCGAAGTATTCACGCAAATAATACAAAGGCTTTAAGTATTTAGGAAAAGCTGGGGTAGGGGCACATATCCCGTATGGAATAAAACCGTTTCGCCGTGCTAACAACTTGGAACGGAACATATGATATTCACTGGTTATGATCATGACTGTTGGGTTATCTGATTCACCTTCCTTGGGGATAACACTTTTTGTAAAAAGAAAATTTTCCTGGGTACTTGTTGAATTACTTTCTACTATTATTCTTTTTTCATCAATTCCGTTTTGAACTAAAAAGAGTTTCATTGCTTCAGCTTCAGGAATCCATTCATCAGGCCCCTGACCTCCAGATACAACTATAGGTGTGTAAGGATATTTATTTGCGTATTTTAGAGCTTTTTTCCAATCGGTAGTAAAGTGATGGTGAAGGTTGATCTCCAAATAACCCGGCGCCTAAGACTACTACATAATCAACCGGTAGGTCGTCATCGGTAAAAGAATTTAATATAATAAGACTCTCTATAAGAACAAAAGATATACACAAAAAGAAAATTATAATAAGATACGGTTTTTTTAGTATTTTGAAGTGATAATTAAATATGTCCATTACCTCCTGATCTAATAACAACGTATTCTTAATCAAAACTATAAATGATATTATCATAATTGATATTTTTGTTCTACAATATTTTATTTGTAATTGTATAGATCTACTTGTAAGTAGTATAAATCTAGGTCAAGAGTAACCAACACACGTATTCCTCCAAGCGGGGGTAGGTTGTTCTGCTAGTTATGTTCTAGGCTATTTGGTTCAAAATATGGAGATACCTGTCCTTATAATATAATAATACAGCTTGAAAATGCCGCATGTCTTTATGAATCAGCCAAGGCTAATGATGGATAGCCCCATGCTGTAAAAGGTGACTTGTCTACCATCTGGCAGGTCTTGCATGTGGAGAACCTAATGTAATAAGTTGGTCCATTCTCATAGATTATGTAGATATGTTTGTTTCTTGTTCTGAATCAAAACCAAAAAAAGTAAGATTCAAGTATACAAAAAACCTATATCAAGTGGTATAATTTTTAATGGAAAATCTAGAAACTGATAGGAGGTTATATAGTGCAGATTTTTATTGAGAAAGATTATTCTGCTATGAGTAAGAAGGCTGCCCAAATCTTTGCTGAATCAATACAGGAAAAACCTAATCTGGTTCTCGGATTGGCTACTGGAAGCACTCCTATAGGAACATACAAAGAGCTTATTCGAATGCACCGTGAGGAAGGCTTAGATTTTTCCGAAGTAATTACTTTTAACTTGGATGAATACTATGGTCTTACCCCTAACGATAAGCAAAGCTATAATTATTTTATGTATGATAATCTGTTCAACCACATCAATATCAAAAGCGGAAAATGTTCACATACCAGACGGTAAAGTTTCAGACATTGAAGATTACTGCAGAAAATATGATGAGGAAATTGAAAAAATTGGTGGGATAGATATACAACTGCTTGGTATTGGTGTAAATGGACATATCGGTTTTAATGAACCTGATGCTCAATTAATTGCGGGAACACACTTGACAGACCTTACCGAAGATACAATTAGAGCAAATTCAAGGTTCTTTGATTCCCCGGACCAAGTTCCAACCAAAGCTATTACCATGGGGCTTGGTTCTATCATGAAAGCTAAAAAAATCGTTATGCTTGTAAGTGGTAAAAATAAAGCGGAAATCATGGCAAAACTTTTAAATAATGATACTATTTCTACGATGAATCCAGCTTCATTTTTATTGATTCATCCGAATGCGACCATAATAATGGATGAGGAAGCAGCTTCATTGTTAAACAGATAAATAAGATTCGACAAAAGAAAGAAAGCCAGGCATAGATTAGTTATCAGTGCCTGGCTTTTTAAAAGGGAAATACGTAGATGTGTACAAAACATAGATTAGCATTATCCATGCTAGGGGGTATTTTTATGGGAAATACTAATAAAGAATGCAAATATAATCACCCCATATGAAATATTACATAATTATGAATTGGCCGTTGAACATACTAAGATTAGCCATATGTCACCATCAGGAACTTTACGAGAGACAGATTTTAAAAAAAGTTATAGACGCCAAATGTAATTAAATCATAAGCTACATGTTATATCTCAAATTATGGTAAGTATAACGACCATAGGTTCATAGTGTAAAATTACTTTGGGTAAAAACCAAAAAATAAAAGATAAGAGTATCTCCTCTGTGATATGATGTAATCTGCAAGAACCACAAAAACCACAGAAAAGGAGATACCCTTATGGACCTAATTATACAGGAAATCACACAAAAATCAGTATCAGTTTTAAAAAGAACTAGAAAAACTGATAAGAGAAAGAAGAGATATATCTGAATTTATTTTAGCTACAAAGAAGACGCTAGATGATATTGGAGTAACTTAGTTGCAGAAGCGTTAGAAACAATAGATAAGGCATATAAAAACAGCAAAGATCGTAAACGCTACTGGACAGTAAAAGAAAAAGAGGCTGAAAAGACCCTTACAACAATATTTGGGCAAGTCAGGTATAAAAGAACATATTACAAGAATAAAAAAACAGGTAAATACAGCTATCTGTCAGATGAGGCTGTAGGCATATCAGCCCATGACAAGCTAGACGCTTTGCTAAAAGCAAAACTCATAGAAGAAGCAGTATATATGCCCTATAGTAAAAGCGGAGAAAAAGCCTCTGAAGCAGTAACCCTAACATCACAGACAGTAATGAACAGCATACGAGAACTTGGTAGTGTAAACAATGATGCGGTAAAGATCAAGCAAAATAAAAGGAATGTAAAAGTACTATACATAGAAGCAGACGAAGATCATGTAGCGCTTCAGGATGGAGGTTTAACAGAGCCAAAGCTTGTATATGTACATGAAGGCAGAAAGAAAGTTAGTAAAAACCGGTGGAAGCTATTAAGCCCAAGGTATTTCAGCGGTGTTTATCCAAACAGCGATGAACTATGGGTAGAAGTTTTAGACTATATAGATAAGGCTTACGATATGGATACTATAGAAAAGATATACCTTTCAGGAGATGGAGCCCCCTGGATTAAAAAATGGCTTAGGCTGGATAAAGAAAAGTATCTATGTACTTGACCGTTACCACCTATCAAAGTATGTCACGCAAGCTACAGCGCATATAAGATATACAACACCAATTATGTGGTCATATATAAATGCCAAAGACAAGGATAGTATAAAAGAACTATTTAAAGCGATCATAAATATAACTGAGCCAGAAACAAAGAGAAGATCTGTAGATGAAGCAAGAAGGTACATACTTGGCAACTGGGAGGGAATAATGCGTCAGTATGAACAAGATTATGTTGGCTGCAGTGCAGAAGGTCATGTTAGCCATATCCTATCGTCTAGATTAAGCTCAAGGCCTTTAGGCTGGAGTAAAACTGGAGTCGACCAGATGTCCAGGTTAAGGGCCTTTGTAGCAAATGGCGGAAACGTATATGATATGTTTATACAAAAGAAAAAAGCAGCGGTAAATGAAGCAAGACAGGTAAAAGTAGACCAGGAGATTATCAGGAAACGAAAGCTTACCACATCGCACGAAACTATTGGTAACATAACTATTTTAAATATCGGTAAAAGAACTTGGGCTTCGCAGTTCCTTAAATCAATAAGGGACGCTTAAGGCAAAGATATATATCCAGAGGGAATACTTTTTTATTTAAAACCCATAGTATCTTGACGCTATCCCATAGGTTAGATTTCTTGATACTCTTGGTCTTTGTTGTATAATAGGTTTATACAAAACTTAATGCGGGGCGTTTGGTTTCGACGGGGGTAGCAGGGATAAGAGCTGCAGGTCGAGCTTCGACTCGTAATCCGGAAACGCGTATATAAACGCCAAAAACGATTACGCTTACGCAGCTTAATTAAGCTTGCGCATCCTCCCAGTGGTGCCCGGCTGTTGGGAACAAGGGTGTCATAAACCGGGATTTTCCGTTAGTGTTGCTTTGGCACTATAGGAGAAACTAACAAAGCTGGCCTCGCTTTAATCTAGCCCTCAAGAGCAAAGCAGGTAAGATCTAAACTGAGGGATAAACCTGTAGACGCTTTTATTGATGTACCTTCGGACAGGGGTTCGAGTCCCCTCGCCTCCACCAATTGAAAATCAAAACACCTTTTTAGGTGTTTTTTGTTTTATGGTCATAAAACTGTTACAAAATGATTCAGCAAGTTAAAAATATTGAAGGAAAAAACAGATGTGATGTAGAATATACCATATGTACTTTGATATATGTAGCCACAACTCCAATTACTCTGCAATATAATAAGTAAATTGCATGTGAAGAAAATATGAATAGAATAATTTTACGTTTCCGAATTATCTTGCCTAAGTTTGTTTCGAATATGGTAGATAATCGAAAGGGTGTAAATAGAAATATTTATGCCTCCCATTATGGAAAGGAAACTGCTTTAAGTGAAGTTAGGGGTAAAATTCATACCTTTTCCAGCAAAAAAGTAGTTTCTTTCCGAAACTACTTTTTTTATGCATAGATTTTTTTAAAGTAATCGGCAAAACTGGATGTTATCACCATTAAACTAATTATACAAACAAAATATGATACTCCGATTTTAATCATCTAAAAGGTTAACTCCTCATGATGTTAAAACGATAGGGTAATATGGGAAACCGTATTGCCTTCCAATGCGAAAAGGAGGTGTAAATAATAATAAAAACTTCTTTTTGCGAGAAGTTTTTTGTTTACTGACGAATTAGCAATTTGACTTTGTAAATATGAATATTTAAAGGGGGAAAGTGCTTTATGAGTAGTTTAATCAAGAAAAGGGGCTATTTTTATAAGTTCTTAGCCTGTGTTATTATGTTTGCATTGCTGTTTTCGTCACTGAGTTTAATCTTACCATCTCTAGATAACGATGCATATGCACAAGAATGGGCACCTGATAAAGAAGAGCCTATCCTAGTCGTAACTGGTGATGGTATAGGTATGACAAATGAGAGGTCCTATACTTTAAATGAACTCATGGCAATGAATCAAGCAACAAATCTTTATTCCACAATTAACACTACTCCTACCAAGAGTATATATCTTGGTAAAGGGGTTAAGGTAAATGATCTACTGGAAAAATCTAATTTTGGTTCGGACAAGTATAACTTATACAAAATGGCCTTTATTGCAAGAGATGGGTACAAAGTGACCTTTGATCCGGATCACCAAGGCGATTCTACTACATCTAAGACTTTAGTTACTGCTGCCTATGGAGCACCAAGATATTATTTCCCCAAACTAAACATACAAGATCCTTCGGGGAAAACCACTGTAGATACCATCCTTGCCTTTAGCAGAGCAGGTGAAAGAGGTCAACCGGATATAGTTCCACAAGCTTCTTCCCTAGAACCTTTAACAGATAGTGATGCTCCTTTGTTGATGGTGGGACAGCAACATGTAGGAGAAATCAGTAATCCACTTTTCAATAAAACCATCCAAAAAATCCTTGTAGGTGAAGAATTGCCTACAATATTAAAGATTGGTTCAAAGGACTATACAAGATCAGATATCCTTTTAATGCCTAGGGTTCGGGGGAATTGGTCCTATGCAACAAAAGCAGGAACTAAGAGCGATTATTGTGTAGGAGTTCCTCTTACTGACTTACTTGGGGGATATAGTGACGACGATAAAGTCGAATTTATATCTGCCGACGGATATGAAAACCCTGCTGTTACTATAAAGGATATTAGGGATTCTGCTAATGAATACATATTAGCTTATGAAACAGGTACAAATCCTGATGACTCAAAACCGATTTTGGATACTGCAAAAAACGATCCTTCTATTATGGGTTACTTTAGAGTTTACAGCAAGGATGGATCTTTGATAAAACTAGTGAACGAAATAAAAATAAGCCCCACATCCGGAACGGATATTGGAACAAGCCCATATAAGCATATTACCAATGGTGGAGTTCAAGGGGACACTCCCTATAACATTGATGCTATAACTGGGGCAACCTTAACCATTGAGGGGCCAGGAGTTGAAACAAGCATACCCCTGTCAATTCGCGAATTGGAAAATCAAGATGCAGGGGTTTTCAGAGGTGATTTTAAAGATAAAAGAGATGGAACTGAAAAAACCTTTAAATACGAAGGTATTCGGCTAGATTATCTGCTGAAGAATATGACTTCAGGAATCACAGGGATAAAACTTACTGATACTGCATATAAGGTTTTAATAAAAAACAGAGTAAGACAAACCATAGCTGAGTTTACCCTTGAGCAAATAACCGAGGCGGAAACAAAAGGAAAGCCAATTATCATTGCTTATGGCACATCCAATCCTGATGGGACAAACCCAAAACCCTTTGTATATGATGGAGAAGAAGGTGCCGATGGAAGTCTTGGCAATGAAGATGGTTGCATAAAACTAGTCTACGATAAATCCGTTTTTGATGTAGATCCAAACCCTGACTACATAAAATTTGGTAATATGGCTTATGTCTATGTAGCTGAAAAAGAAACTCCAGGATATAAACATGACAAACCCCCTTATGATACCCCTGAAAATTCACAATATGTTATCACAGTGACCGGGGATAAGGTCGGAAGGGAAGTAAACTATACAGTAAAACAGCTTGAAGATATGGTCGAATATGAAAATGGTATGCCTGCCCCTAATGGTATGGGATTTAGAAAGGAATACAGCCTTTCTAACTCTACATACTGGTATGTAAATGAATATGAAGGTGTTAAACTTTGGGATTTATTGAAAAAAGCCGGTATACCCGAATCCATGTCTAGAGGAGCAGATTCCAAAACCATAGTTCAATTTACGGCAACGGACGGGTATAAAGATTTTGACAAATTTACACTAGAGCAAATAGCCGATCCCAATTTATTTGGTTACTATGAAAAAAATCCTGCTGATTTAAATGATGGTAAATATATTTCTAAGAGGGCGGATGATTTAAGATCAGTGGGCTACCCTGTATTGGTGGCTTATGGTGTTAATGGATATCCCTATGTTATAAAAAATACCCTTGAAGGTTATAAGAGTGGTCTTGGAAATGATGGAGGGCCTCTCCGGATAATTTCAGGTAAAATTGAATACGCCCATGCCAATGGTTCTAGACAAGCAAAACTACTTGATAAAGTAATTGTAGGAAATGAAGTAAATTATAGTACTCACAGTGGGAATCCTGATAAAAATTATCAAGCACTTGCCCAAAATAAGATTGATGTAAAAGTTATAGGTATGGACGGAAATACGATAAGCGAACAAACATATACTGTAAGTGATATAGAAAACATGATATATGGCGATGCTGTGTCTAATGCTGAAAGGGTAAAGGCAAAAGTTAAAGATTTTTACAATGTACAAAAAGGAGATAACTTATATAATGACCTTTATGAAGGAGTAAATCTGGCTTATTTCCTAAAAGAAAAAGTACAGATTCCTGGTAATAAAGGAACAGTGACCTTTATTAGTGATGATTCTTCTATAACAGTCACTCTTGATGAGATATTCTCTCTGGGAGAAAACAGTGTCACTAAGAAAAAAGATCTACAATCGGTTCTTGCTTTTGCCAAAAATGGTGCTCCGATGGTACCGGATAAAAACTCTCCAGGTTATGAAAGTTCATATACTGATGGCAGCGGGGAAAGTGTTCCTGTGAAAAATGACTGTGGGCCACTGATGATGATTTTGCCTCAAACTTCCGAACAAGTGGATACTGTAAAATCCCTCGGCAATATTTCTTCAATCACTGTGAATCTTCAGCCCGATAAATATGCACACATAGAAGCTCCATACAATGAGTTAGCAGACAATATCATTACTGTGGGAGGACCGGGGACCAAACTCAGTGCACCTAAGGGTTTTACGGTTTCGGATATTGAAGGCAGACAAACTATAGTTGCAACCGGAGATTATAATATCAAAGACAGCACATCAGAAAAACAGATTCGCTATAGAGGTGTTGATTTATATAACTTCTTGAGATCTGTAGATATAGGTCTACAATCAAATGCCAGTGAAGTAGTGTTAGAATCCGCCGATGGCAATACACTGACATTACCCTTAACAGAAATCATGAAGTCAGATTATATAAACAGTGCCACTGGGCAAGGCAACCTGAAAGTGATTTTAGCCTATGGTGCAAGTAGCGTTAACAATAGTGATCTAAATGACGGTAAACCACTAGTCTTAAATGAAAAATCGCCCGGCTATGACACTAAATACCAAAATGCTGGTGGTCCTATTTCTCTGATTATAGGCCAGAAAGACATAGAAGATATAAACTCATCACGTATATTAAACAATGTGGTAAAGATCACCGTCAATACTGCAGCTATTACCAGCTGGAAGCATGATATGAGCCCTACATTTAGTCAATACCTCGATAATAGTGCTTTAGAGGTAACGGGTTCTGCCCTTTTCAGCCCTAAAACATTCACCCTTCGTGAATTAGAAGCTATGAATGATATTATTATCAGAGACTCTTACACTTATATAGGAGAACACGAGCATGAGGGTTTAAACCTGTGGAAACTCATTACAGAAAAAGTAGGTCTTAAACCAGGAGTTGAACTTACTTCTGTAAAGGTGATAGCATCTGACGGATTTTCAAGAGATGTGCTTTCGGTCTTTGGAAAAGATGCCTTAATTAATGGGATTGCCGATGGTTTAGAAAGAAAAATAATTATGCTATCCTATGCGGCTAACGGAAATCCATTGGTGCCCGATACTAACAGTGATGGATATACCAGTGGCAATGATGGTGGGCCAATAAGAATGATTACCCATTTAAACCAAGGAGCCTGTCTGAAAAATGTGGTTAAAATCGAAGTTGATGGAACCGGCGGTGTGCCTTCAGCTTTTGTTGATATAATAGGGCATTGGGCTCAAAATGATATACAATTTCTATTTTCAAAAGGCATAGTGAATGGAACTGGTCCAAATACCTTTAGCCCCGATCGGAGTGTTACTAGGGCAGAATTCCTAAAAATTATAATAGGGACTTTAGACAATGTGGATTTAAAAGCTGATTCTAATGTAGGTTTCAAAGATGTAGATCCGGGTCAGTGGTATGCAGATTATATAAATTGGGCAGCAGAAAAGGGAATTGTTGAGGGTGACGGTAGTGGTTACTTCAAACCCGGAGACATGATTACAAGGGAACAGATGGCTGTAATGATACAAAACTTTATAAAGGCCATAGATGTAGAGCTTTCTGCTACAGATTCATACAAGGAATTCAAGGACGACTCTCAAATAAGCAGTTGGGCCAAGGATGCAGTGAAATTTGTCCAAACCAGTGGTGTTATTAACGGAAAACCTGATGGGAATTTTGATCCAAAGGGTTTGGCTACAAGGGCAGAAGCCTCAAAAGTTACTCGGATTCTTATAGAGAAGATGAGCAAATAATTCAAATTGAGGTCGGAGAAAGCTCCGGAAAATTCCGGGTTTTTGTAAGTGTTATGTGTTTTGTCATTTAAAGGTATGTAACGATCAAAGGATGACATTGACACTAGTATTAAACTTTATAGGGATTTCTGGTCAGTGGGCGATTGCCCACTGACCCCATTTAACCAGTGGGCCTCAGCCCATAGGTTTACATGGGAGGTTAAGAATGAGAAAAAAATTCATAGCCATATTGCTTGCTATCGTATTATTGTATTCTTTTGTTTCAACTACTTTTGCTAATAGTATGTATATTGTAAAGCCTGGTGACGTATTGTGGAAAATTGCTGAGGGTCATGGTACAACATGGCAAAAACTTGCTGAGATAAATAAGCTAGACAATCCCCACCAAATACACCCCGGTCAGACATTGAGACTTGAGGGTGAACCCACAGATTCTGCAAAAGTTACATCAGAGGTAAAGGTATATACCGGTGAAGGCAAAGGGTGCTATGGTCCTGTTAAAGTAGAAGTGGCGCTTGAAGGTGAACGGATAAAGGAAATTCGGATTCTTGAGCATAACGAATCTCCCGGAGTAGGAGAGCTAGCAACTAAAATAATAGCGGAAGAAGTCGTGAAACACCAGAGCATAGCTGTTGACGCAGTAGCTGGATGTACCAAATCCAGTAATGGCACCCTGGCGGCTGTGGAACAAGCTCTCAAAAAAGCCCAAGTAAATATTGATGATTACACCAAAAAGCCGGAAAAAAGCACTATGCAAAGAGGCAGAATCGAAAAAAGATCTGATGTTGTAGTAATAGGTGCTGGAGGGGCAGGTCTAGCCGCAGCAGTATCAGCACACCAGAATGGTGCTAAGGTTTTAGTTTTGGAAAAGATGCCTCTGGTGGGGGGTAACACAATTATATCCGGTGCTGCATATAATGCAGTTGATCCCAAACGGCAATCCAAACAGGGCATAGAGGACTCCATTGAAAAGCATTATACCCAGACATATGAAGGCGGAGATAGACTCGGAAAGCCTGAATTGATAAAAACACTGGTGGAAAAGGCATATCAAGCTCTAGAATGGCTAGAAAGTATGGGTATGAAATTTAGGGATGAAGTATTTACGGTTTTGGGCGGATTATGGCCAAGAGCACATCAACCTGAAGAGCCCCTAGGAACAGGATATATAAATACATATATGAACTACATCAATCAACATAATAGTGATATAGAAATAATGCTAAACACTAGGGCAACAGAGCTCATAGTCAAAAACGGCAGGGTAATTGGAGTTGAGGCAGAAAACCCTGAAGGAACAGTAATTGCTGAGGCAAATAATGGTGTAATAATTGCAACAGGTGGTTTTTCTGGAAATGTCATTGCGAGAAACCATTACAATAAAATGTGGCCGGATCTAACAAATTTAAAAACCACTAATCGCCCAGGAATTACCGGTGACGGGATGTGGATGGCCGAAAAAATTGGAGCAAATCTCATCGGTATGGAACAGATACAGCTCCTTCCAATGGGTGACCCTGAAACTGGCAGTCTCAGTGGAAACATTGAACGGACTGTTGAAAATCGTATTTTCGTAAATAAAGATGGAAACAGATTTGTTGATGAAGGTGCCAGAAGAGATGTCATGACTAAAGCCTTGTTTGAACAAAAAGACAATTTGATGTGGGTGATTGTGGATAAACACACTTACCCTACCGGGGATACGAAGAATAATTTTGACGAAACGATTGATTACCTTGTCCAAGAAGGTATTGCCTTTAAAGGGGATACACTGGAAGAGTTAGCACTGAAAATTGGCGTTGATCCTGTAAACCTCATCAAATCTGTAGAAACCTTCAACATGGCTGTAGAGGGGAAAATAGAAGATCCTTTTGACAGAACATTGTTTAAAGATAAGATTAACACACCGCCATTTTATGCTGGTGCCCGGGTGCCTACAGTTCATCATACAATGGGAGGAATAGAGATAAACACAAAAGCACAGGTTCTTGACATAAACGGCAATATTATACCAGGGCTATATGCAGCTGGAGAGGTAACCGGCGGAATTCATGGCTCAAATAGGATTGGCGGTAATGCTGTTCCTGATACTGTTGTATTTGGGAAAATTGCAGGGGAAAGTGCTGCAAAAGCTGAATGAGAAGATAAATATAAAGGATATAGTTAAAAGAAAGCTCGGAAGACATATTTTATATCTTCCGAGCTAGTTATTGAGTAATAATTATTAAACTGATGTATATCCACCATCAACTTTAATATTCTGACCGGTTATATAGGAAGCTTCATCGCTTGCAAGGAAAATAGCTGCAGGATTTAATTCTCCCTCACGGCCATAGCGTCTAAGAGGGACTGTTACTTCCATAAATCGAGTAAACTCTTCGGTGTCTAATGTATCTTTTGTTAGTTCTGTTTCAAAATATCCAGGGCTAATAGTATTGCAAGTAATATTATATTGAGCTAATTCAGCGGCAACCGCTCTTGTAAAGTTAACAACTCCGCCTTTAGAAGAATGATATGCAATTGTGTCCATTGCGGTATTACCAACTTGTCCATAAATGGAAGCAATATTAATGATGCGACCATATTTCCTCTCAACCATATGCTTTGCAAATGCTCTTGTTACCTTAAATACACTTGTTAAATCTGCATTTAAAGTGAAATCCCAATCTTCATCGGTCATATCCAACACACCAGCATTCCTAGAGGCGCCAGCGTTGTTTACTAAAATATCTACTTTTCCAAATTCCTTTATTACTGTTTCAGCAGCTTTTTCAATTTGTTCAGTACTGGTAACATCACATTGTACTGGCAGGCATTTTACTCTCAATGCTCTTATTTCCTCAGCATTTTTTTCGAGTCTTTCAAGTCTTCTTGCCATAATAACTACATCAGCACCTTGCTCGGCAAAGCCTTTGGCCATTTGATATCCTAAACCTGAAGATGCTCCTGTAACTACTGCTACGCGTCCTTTTAATGAAAACATGTAATTTCTCTCCTTGATAGTTTATTTTTTAACAATCTCATTTATATTTTAACAAATTAATCAAAATAAGTCAACATAAAAGGACAAAAAACGAATATTAAAAGACCATATTGAAAGCCTTATTTAACAAGTTAATATTTCGACTAAGGTTGATGAAGCTTGGAAAGAGTTTTAGCGTAGTTTTCCATGCTCCTTTTTTGCTTGAATCTTCAATCGATGCTATAATTGGATTGACTAATAATTAGGGGATGATAAGTATGAAAGAAGATAAATATGTTCCTGAAGTCACATCCGTTTTAAAATCAAGGTCAATAAGTGTCCCAAAGTCAATTTATAAGGCAAGTGGTATTAATGTTCTTGGAAAAAGGATTAAGTCCTTGATTTTTACATCTGATGTAGCCATCATAAAGAATAACAATGCGCAATCCGTTTTAGCAGTATATCCTTTCACACCACAATTATCGATTATTCATGCGATATTAGAAGTAGCACCAGTACCTGTGTTTGTAGGTGTAGGTGGTGGTATGACTACTGGATATAGAGCAGTGCAAATAGCTTTACAATCAGAGCTTATGGGAGCATTTGGGGTTGTAGTAAATGCACCGACAGCAGTAGATGTTATTGCTAAGATGAAGGATACAATTGATATACCTATTATTTCAACAATTGCATCAGAACACGACGATTATAGAGCGAAGATTGAGGCTGGTGTAAGCATATTAAACATATCAGGCGGTAAAGATACCGTGAGCTTAGTTACTAAAATAAGGAAAGAATTAGGACGTGAATTTCCAATAATTGCAACAGGTGGTCCTACAGAAGAAAGTATACTAGCAACGATAGATGCTGGAGCAAACGCAATAACATATACTCCACCATCATCTGCAGAGATTTTTGCACAAGTAATGATAAAATATAGACAAGGAGATTAAGAACATTTAAATGGGGTTCTTCTATTTGTTAAAAAATAATGAAGTCTTGAATCCTGTCAGGGGTAAGGGTTCAAGACTTTATTATTATCCAATACTTATGTGAAAGCCACTAATTAGGGCTTTATTCAGTAACACAAGTACTCATGAGTTCTCATTTATTGATTCCCAAACGTCAGCTTTGAAACCTACTAAGACTTTATTATCACCGACCAATAAGGGGCGCTTAACCAACATTCCGTTAGTGGACAATAAACCTATAAGCTCTTCATCAGTCATTTGTGGAATTTTGTCCTTTAATTTCATTTCTCTATAAATCTTTCCACTTGTATTAAAGAATTTCTTGATGGGTAAACCGCTTTGCAGAACCCATTTTTTTAATTCTTCGGATGTGGGATTTTGTTCTACGATATGTCGGTATTCGTATACAATATTGTTATCATCAAGCCACTTTTTTGCCTTTTGGCAGGTTCCACACCGGGGATAACAAATGAACAGGTATTTCATATTCAAATCCTCCTTTATATTTAAAATCTACTTCATACCAAATATCCAAGATCCTCCACCATATATATTTCCATGAATACTAAGTCTATTGTTTTCTTAGGTTATATTTGACCTCCTATAGTAACACAATGAAGATGAAATTATGAAAAAAATTTATATAAATATGATATGTAAACATTATATACCAATTCAAATGAAAAATCACCCCAAAAATCACCCCTCTTTTTTATACCATAATCACCCTATGGGGGATTACAATTAATGAACAAATAGATAAATTAAAGTAGATAGAAAAACCATATGGTTAACTGTTCAGTTAAAATAATTAAAGGAGGTGTATCATGAAAAAAATATTAGCATTGTTTCTTGTATTTGTATTCATTTTTTCGATGTCAGGATGTGGTGTTAAGAAAAAGATTGAAAATAAGATTGGTGAGGCAATCGGCGAAAAGATTATCGAAGGTGCAATAGGTCAAAAAGTTGATGTAGACGGAGATCAAGTTACACTCGAAGGAGATGACGGTTCTAAATTCACAATAGGTGGCGGCGAGTGGCCAAAAAACGATTTAATCAAAAATATACCAGAATTTAAAGGCGGTAAGATTGAAAGCGTAATGAGCGGTGAAGAGGCTACGGTAATCTCTATAGATGATGTAGATAAAAATGCTTTTGAAAATTACCTTAATAATATCAAAAATGACTTTACTAAAGATGCTTATGAGTTGAACTCTGACGAATTTATATCTTATACTGGCATGAATGATAAAAATGTTCAGATACAGCTGACATACGATATAGAAGGCAAAAGCATGAGCTTAGCAATTGCCCAAAAGTAAATATTTGAATATTTGGGGACGGTTCTTTTTTATTCATCAAGAGTTTAAAAAAAGGAGGAACAAGTATGAATTATAAGAGCTATTTTTTAATCTCTATGTTGTTTATCTTTACTTTTATGAGTATTTTTACTGTTAAAGTTTCTTATGCTGATGGAGCAGAAACAGGCTTGGTTGCCCATTATACTTTTGATGGGGATGTTAAGGATTCTTCGGGCAATGGTAATGATGGGCGCTCAATAGGAGAGATATCATTTGTTGATGGTAAGATTGGAAAAGGTGCAAAGTTTGACGGCAGCAGTTATATCCAAGTCGGAGACAGTAGTGATCTGGACCTGACCAATGCTTTTACTTTTTCTGTGTGGCTATACAAGGAAAAGCCGCTAGGTGATGGAGTCCGAATGCCTGTCATTTGCAAAGGAGAATCTGATGACTTTTGGGAAGCACCTTACAGGTTAATTTTAGGTTATGGTTCAACTCATGCTGAGATATGCTTAATTGCTCCCGAACAGAATGAAAGTGCTGAACACAGTTCAGATGCCTCGGTTCCCACCCAAAACTGGACACATTTAGTTGTAACCTGGGACGGAACCAGAGCGACATTTTTCAAAAACGGAGCAATTTCTACTGTCATAAGAACCAATATAAACACCATATATTTCAATGACCATGACCTACTTATCGGTGCTGATACTGTTGATGGGAATTTTTATCATGGGATTATGGATGATTTGAGGATTTATAACAAGGCCTTGTCTGACGTGGAGGTAAGGGCTTTATATGAATCTCAATCCACTACCCCCACCACACAACCACAAACCCCCCCAGATCCTTCTATTGCCGTTCCCCAAGGGCTTATGGCATACTATGCTTTCGATGGGAATTTTAATGATACATCAGGCTACGGCAACAATGGCAGTCCTATAGGCAACGTACCCTTTGTAGATGGCAAGGTTGGTAAAGCTGCCAAGTTTGACGGTGCAAGTTATGTGTTTGTAAAAGACAACGATTCCCTGGATCTTCCCGATGCTTTTACTTTTTGTGCATGGCTTTGCAAAGAGCCCCAAGATGAGGGTAGAACGGCGATCCTTTGCAAAGGTGAAACTGATGGCTTTTTTGACGTACCATACAGATACTTTTTAGGTTATGGGGCGGATTACCCTGAAATATGCTTGATTGACGAACTCCAAAGCAGCAGTGAAGAACATCATTCTAACACCATTGTAGAAAACAATCAGTGGACACATGTATCTGTTAGCTGGGATGGAAGAAATGTAAGGTTTTATAAAAACGGTGTTCTTTCAGATCCCCCAATTGAAACGGAATATATTACTTCAATGCTGTGCAATGACCAAAATCTAGTTATAGGCATGGATAGTGTAGCTAGGACATTCTACAAGGGTATTATTGATGAACTAAGAATCTATAACCGTGCTCTTTCCGATGCAGAAATAAAAACCGTGTATGATGTAAAACCCGCTGCAGCAGCTCCTACAACGCCCACCCCCGTTACTACTCCGGCAGCACCAGGACAACTTTCGGACCTAAAACCGACTACACCAGGCCTTCCTGAAGAGCCGACAACCTCAATTATACTTCAAATTGACAATCCAAAGATGGTACAAAACGGCATTGAAAAAGAAATTGACCCCGGCTACGGCACCAAACCCATCGTCCTAAACGGAAGGACTTTGCTCCCAGTAAGGGCCATAATCGAAAGTCTCAGAGGTACGGTAGGCTGGGATCAAGCCGAGCAAAAGGTTACCCTTGAGGTAAACGACAGCACGATTATCATGTGGATCGGCCGTACCGATTATCTCGTCAACGGCGTAACTCACACCTTGGATGTTGCACCTATTGTTATCAACGGCCGGACTTTACTCCCCATCCGGGCTTTGCTGGAAAACATCGGATATGTAGTAGAGTGGAACAACGATTATAAAGCAGTAATAATAGTTTCTACCGATTAAAATAATTAGTAAACCCATAAATAGTCATCTCCAAAGAATATAATTTAATAATTTGCAAAAAACATGAAGGACTGCAGATAAATATGGCAGTCCTTCTTTTGCTCAAAAAAAATGATTAAGCATATTACTGGATGAGACATGGTCTTGAAAAGGATCCCTCTGCATCATCGCCGATTAGGGATATAATAGATAGCCGTATCAAACCTATCGCTACAAGGAGCCATGAAATGAGATGCATTGTTGTGATAAATATACAATGCTTGTAATAATAATGTGTTATGAAATACGAATATGTTTAGGGGGAGATTATGAGTATAGCTAAAAAAAGCTTGTTGCTTGTTTTGGTATTAGGTCTAACTTTTATTTTGACTTCATGTGGCATTGAGGAATTTGATTTTACTTTAAATGAGGATTTCTCCGGATCGTTAGTTAATGTATCTCTAATGGCTGACGAGCAATTAGAAGCAGAAACAATTTCAAATCGACATTTTATTGAAGATCCGAAATTAAAGCTTTTATCAGATGAAAAAATAGAGCGAGTTGTAGACAATGTGAAGATGGTTGGAGATAAACGCGTATTGGAATTTTCTCATATATCAGATATACCGAAAATGGGTTTTCAAGTTAAAGAAGAAGACGGGATTGTAACCTTATCAGCACCTATGTATGGCGCTATAGAAGATGCTGCTGAAAGAGAAGAGCAAAAACAATTGTGGAATATGCTTATGAAAGCAGGGTTTAAGGTGAGCGTTGCAGTAAATCTTCCAGGTAAAGTTTTGGAGACAAACGCAACAGAATATAATGATAATAGAGTTCTCTGGGATTTAATGAATACTGACCTGCTTGTACAAGACACATATTGGGTGAAATACAAAGCAGAACATATAGCCCCTGTTGACGAGCAATTTGTTACAGAAGCTGCGGCATATCTTCAGTCCCAAGGTATATTAAAAGGTTCAGACAAGGGCTTGGAATTAGATAAAGAACTAAATAGGGTTGAAGGTGCATTAATCTATGCCAGAGTAATAGGCTTAGAGAGCGAAATAGAGCAATTTAAAAATCAACCAGACCCAAATTATGTAATGCCCTTTAAAGATATACCGGATTGGGCTTTGAGTGAAATAAGCTACTTGAATTATAAAGGTTTAATTAATGGTATTTCAGAAGACATGTTCGGCTCCAAGGATTATATGACTGGAGATCAATTGGCTACTTTGCTCCTTAGGGCAAAAGGTTACTCAGATGCAAAAGGGGATTTTGTTTGGAATAAAGCATTACAAAAGGCTGTTGAAATAGGTATGTTAAAAGAAGAAGATAAAGCATTCATAGAAAAGGAACCAGGCTTTACCAGAGGGGAAATGGCTTTATTAGTCTCTCGATATTTTCAACATAAATGAGATCCTAAATAATCACACAAAAGCATTCCTAAGGGCTTAATAGAAGGCATGGGATATTAAAAATATACAATAGATAGAAGGACTGCATTAATGATTGAAAAGCAGTCCTTATTCCAATTTTTGACAATACAGAATAAAACTGATACAATTTCTTAATATACTATTATTTTCAGGAAAAGCAATTATTTTACACAAAAGATACCGAATTGATATTTTATCTATAATACGTCACAAATAATTGTCAATAACAATATTACTTGATCTGGTGTCGTTAGCACTGTATATTATGCAAATAAAGATGCTGGAGTTTTTTAAGCGTAGGCATTGACTTTAGTGTCATTTCAGCCACTTGCAAAGAGATATATGAATATATCGTCGAAATCAATTTTTGAAACCATTAGTAGAACAGAACAGATTAAAGGAAGTCAATTAATTTATAATAAGAAGGAGGTGACATAGTTTTGGATGTAACAAATATTTATGAAGCCTTAAAAAAGGCAAAAACGGACAAAGCTGTGGGTATTAAGAGCATTCGATTAAGTGACGATGATAATTTTGCATTATACGCAGCTCAAATCGATGGAAATAAAAGCGTTGGAGCTCATTATCATACTGAAGGAAAAGAAATCTATCAGATTGTTGAAGGTAAAGGCGAGATGCACCTGGGAATACCGGTATCCGTAAAAGAAGTAATATGGAAAGAATCAACTGAAGTTAAGAAAGGAGATTGCTTTACGGTAAATGAAAACCAGGTCCATCAATTGGTCAATACAAGTTCTGAGAAATTAATAATAATTTTTGCCTGTCCTTATTCTCATATCAGCACCGATAGAATTGTGATGGAAGGAATATCGGAAAAATAAAAGCCAGGATTGAAAATCGTGGAGGAATGTGTGTGATATGTCCCCTTGGTGTAAACAGTTTTATTATTTCTACTGTTACAACAAGGGGACATATCATTTTGATGCATGAGTTCCCTTAGTTTTTATTCCCTAAATAAACCTTATGTATTTTGGCAATCCGTTTATATAAGGAACATCTACATGGCTTTGTATTAATGGTAGCATATAATCTATAGCTTCCTGTGTAACCCAGCGATTTTCATTATCTATCCATTCAAGAGGGAATGGCTTAGTGAAGTTAGCTACCTTCTCTAAGGGAACAGTTCCTGGCTCAAATCCTGTACCTACCTTTTTTATAGAAACCATTATGTCGCTTTTACCATTCATAATGTAATCCACTCCGGCTTTCCCAACCATAACAGCTGCTTTATTATCTGTAAGAGAAGCTATATGTGCAGCACATCTCTGCATAATCGAAAATTCTATTGTTCTAACACGTTTGATAATATTTTCCTGAACAAGATGTTGTAAATAACGACCTACTCCGCCCATTTGTATGTTACCAAAAGCATCGGCTTGGGCTTCGCGAACGTGAAGATGAGCGTAATTGCCAGATTTGTCTTTTAGTCCTTCAGAGGCAACTATGAATACCTTACCTTTGTCTTTGAGGACTTTTTCAACATCACTTAAAAAGGCATCTTCTTCGAAAGTTACTTCAGGTAGATATATTAGATGAGGAGAGTCAACTACCTCGTCCCTTGCTAAAGCACTGGCAGCAGCAAGAAAACCGCTGTCTCTTCCCATAACTTCAACAATGGTAACGGTATTCTTGTCATACACTTCTGCATCTAATGCCATTTCACGAACTGTTGTAGCAATAAATTTTGCTGCACTACCATATCCCGGGCAAAAGTGTGTATTTGTAAGGTCATTGTCAATAGTCTTAGGTATACCAATTACTTTAGTGTCTTTTTTCATTTTATTCATATATTCCGATAATCTATGGGCAGTATCCATAGAGTCATTACCACCGGTATAAAGAAAATAGCCAATATTATACTTATCAAAGGTTGCAGAGATTTTATCGAAATCTCCTTCTTTTAACTTATGGCGACAGGAACCAAAAGCGGCTGATGGTGAGTATCTTAAAGTATTAAGATCTTTTTCATTAATATCGGTCATGTCAATTAAATCGTCATTTATTATGCCTTCAATACCAAATCGAGCAGCAAATATTTTAACGCCGTATTTTTTAGCTTCACTTATAATACCATAACAACTAGCATTAATAACAGATGTCGGTCCTCCTGATTGGGCAAAAACCAAGTTCTTAGTCATAAAACCTATTCCCCCTGTACATTATAAAGTTCATTTGTAGAATACATTATCTAGATTATTATAGCATTTGTCTTGTAGGCAGACAAGTTTAATGCTAACAATGATAGTGTCAAGATACTATGGGTTTTAAAATAAAAAAGTATTCCCTCTGGATATATCTTTGCCTTAAGCGTCCCTTATTAACTTAAGGAACTGCGAAGCCCAAGTTCTTTTACCGATATTTAAAATAGTTATGTTACCAATAGTTTCGTGCGATGTGGTAAGCTTTCGTTTCCTGATAATCTCCTGGTCTACTTTTACCTGTCTTGCTTCATTTACCGCTGCTTTTTTCTTTTGTATAAACATATCATATACGTCTCCGCCATTTGCTACAAAGGCCCTTAACCTGGACATCTGGTCGACTCCAGTTTTACTCCAGCCCAAAGGCCTTGAGCTTAATCTAGACGATAGGATATGGCTAACATGACCTTCTGCACTGCAGCCAACATAATCTTGTTCATACTGACGCATTATTCCCTCCCAGTTGCCAAGTATGTACCTTCTTGCTTCATCTACAGATCTTCTCTTTGTTTCTGGCTCAGTTATATTTATGATCGCTTTAAATAGTTCTTTTATACTATCCTTGTCTTTGGCATTTATATATGACCACATAATTGGTGTTGTATATCTTATATGCGCTGTAGCTTGCGTGACATACTTTGATAGGTGGTAACGGTCAAGTACATAGATACTTTTCTTTATCCAGCCTAGGCCATTTTTAATCCAGGGGGCTCCATCTCCTGAAAGGTATATCTTTTCTATAGTATCCATATCGTAAGCCTTATCTATATAGTCTAAAACTTCTACCCATAGTTCATCGCTGTTTGGATAAACACCGCTGAAATACCTTGGGCTTAATAGCTTCCACCGGTTTTTACTAACTTTCTTTCTGCCTTCATGTACATATACAAGCTTTGGCTCTGTTAAACCTCCATCCTGAAGCGCTACATGATCTTCGTCTGCTTCTATGTATAGTACTTTTACATTCCTTTTATTTTGCTTGATCTTTACCGCATCATTGTTTACACTACCAAGTTCTCGTATGCTGTTCATTACTGTCTGTGATGTTAGGGTTACTGCTTCAGAGGCTTTTTCTCCGCTTTTACTATAGGGCATATATACTGCTTCTTCTATGAGTTTTGCTTTTAGCAAAGCGTCTAGCTTGTCATGGGCTGATATGCCTACAGCCTCATCTGACAGATAGCTGTATTTGCCTGTTTTTTTATTCTTGTAATATGTTCTTTTATACCTGACTTGCCCAAATATTGTTGTAAGGGTCTTTTCAGCCTCTTTTTCTTTTGCTGTCCAGTAGCGTTTACGATCTTTGCTGTTTTTATATGCCTTATCTATTGTTTCTAACGCTTCTGCAACTAAGGTTACTCCAATATCATCTAGCGTCTTCTTTGTAGCTAAAATAAATTCAGATATATCTCTTCTTTCTCTTATCAGTTTTTCTAGTTCTTTTTTAAAACTGGTACTGATTTTTTGTGTGATTTCCTGTATAATTAGGTCCATAAGGGTATCTCCTTTTCTGTGGTTTTTGTGGTTCTTGCAGATTACATCATATCACAGAGGAGATACTCTTATCTTTTATTTTTTGGTTTTTACCCAAAGTAATTTTACACTATGGCTAACAATTATCATACAATTCGAACATCAATTCCGAATAGGCAGAAAACATAGACAAAGCCTCAAAAATGTGTTATAATAAAAATTAACCAAAAAATTATATATCTGCCAGCTTAATCCAATTTGGAGCGGAGGAACCAAGAATGGGGCGAATCCTTATTTAAATTAAGGAAGGATACTCTTTCATCCGAGCCCGTCAGCTAACTTCGTAAGCTTGAAAGAGGGGGTAAATAAAGTTAAAGATGAGCCTCTTTAACTTTATTTTTTTCAAGCTGGGGGATAGAAAGGAGAGAGAGTATGAATAAGAGACTATTTTTTAGTGTTTTTGGGTTAATGCTAATTCTTGTATTGACCATTACAGGATGTGGATCTCAAGAATCAACAGTTGAAAATGATGGAGGAACTCTAGTAATTGCATTACCAAGAGATATTCCAACATTAGACCCGGCAAATCATAGATTAAGGGAAGCAGAAAATGTCATTAGGAATATATTTGATGGTTTAATTACGAAAACCCATGATGGTAAAATAGTACCTGAAATAGCAGAATCATGGGAAATCATTTCTGATACTGAATGGGAATTTAAGATTCGTGAAGGTGTTACATTTCATAATGGAGAACCGTTAACAGCAGATGACGTAGTATTTTCCTTTGAAAGAATTATTAAAGAAGGTGCTATGGAAGGTCAAACATCACCACGAAAAGGTTTAATGGGTTCGACGTCTGATGTCTACAAAGTAGATGATTATACAGTAAGATTTAATAATGATGAACCTAATCCCACATTTTTACATGGTATAGCTCATCAGCAAATAATACCAAAAGATTATTTTGAAGAAGTTGGGATAGATGGTTTTTTGGAACATCCTGTAGGAGCAGGACCTTTCAAATTTGTATCAGGAACTCTTAATGATCAAATAGTTTTAGAAAGATATGATGATTATTATGGCGGTTCTCCAGAAATTCCACCAGTTGGTCCACCAGCATTAAAACGGGTTATATTCAAAGTTATTCCGGAAACATCAAGCGCAATTGCTGCTCTTAAAAACGGAGAGGTAAACATCATTTCTGCAATCCCACCAGATATGGTACAAAACCTGAGAGATGACCCCAATATAAATGTAAAAACCGTACAAGGAACAAGGGTTTACATGTTAGAAATGAATAACAAGATGCCTCCATTTGACAATCCTAAGGTCAGACAAGCAATGAATTACGCTATTAATACAGATATGATTTTAGAAACAATATATGAGGGTAATGCAACAAGACTGTCGGGAGCCCTTATGCCATATTCATTAGGTGCAAATCCCAACTTAAAGCCTTATGAGTATAATCCGGAAAAGGCAAAACAACTTCTTAAAGAAGCCGGGGTGACTAATCTTAAGGTCGTAATTGATACAGAACCTAAGAGGCAAAATGTAGCATCAGCAATGGCAGCCATGCTTCAGGAAATTGGTATAGATGCACAGGTGAGGAATTGGGAGTGGGGAGTTTTACAATCTGAAATTGAAAATGGGGCAAGACAAATGTATATGACTGATTGGGGAGATTCATGGCTTGATCCCGTCGGATTCTTAAATCCTAAATTCAAAACGAATGACAGAGGTAATTGGTCTCATTATTCAAATGAAAAAGTAGATAAGCTTTTGACGGAAGCTGAAAGAATAGTTGATGTAGAGCGACGTGAAGAAATATATCATGAAGTAGAAGAAATATTATATGAAGAAGCACCAATAGTCTTTGGCTATACTCTTATGGAGGTGGAAGCTTCTACTGCAAATGTTGAAAACTGGCAGCCTAGTATGGATGGAAGACAAAATATGCACAGAGTAAGAATTACAAATTAACTTTGTATTTAGAGCGTTTAAGGGGCGTCAGGCCCCTTTCCACATTTTTAGTCAACTGTAATTATCTAGACATTATAGGGGTTGGGTAAATGAAAGGAATAAAAATATTAGAAAGATTATTGGCTACTATCCCCGTTGTTTTAGGTATTGCTATAATAGTTTTCCTATTTATGCGTTTAACTCCGGGTGATCCTGTAGATATTATGATGGGTAAAGCAGGTATGGTCACTGAAGCTGAGATACAAGCATTACAAGAGGAATTTAACCTTAATGAGCCACTTCATATTCAGCTGCTTTTATTCTTTAAAGGTTTATTCTCTGGAGATTTGGGTAATTCAATAACACGAGGAGTTCCTGTCATTAAACTTATTAAAGAGACATTACCTGCCACAATAGAGCTTGCGATGGGAGCATTAGTAGTTGCACTGATTATTGCATTGCCTATTGGAATTATCTCAGCTGTTAAACAAAACTCAATCATTGATAGAGTGGCTATGGCTGGTTCATTCGTCGGCATTTCAATGCCTGGATTTTGGTTGGGGATAGTTTTAATAATTTTATTTTCTGTTAATCTTAATTGGTTACCTAGTCAGGGCCGTTTGAGTCATTTGATATATCTTGAGCACATTACAGGGCTTTATGTTATTGATGCAATACTAACAGGCAATACTCCGGCATTAATTGATGCTTTAAAACACTTGCTTCTCCCCTCGATAACCCTTGGAGCTTCTATGGCTGCTATAATCGCTAGAGTTATGAGGTCTAGCATGTTGGAAGTGTTAAAGCAGGATTATGTCATGTTAGCGAGATCTAAAGGATTATCACAATGGCTTGTTGTTGTTAGGCATTGTATTAAGAATGCTATGATGCCAACAATCACAGTTGTTGGTATGCAGGTAGGGGTTCTCTTGGGAGGTAATATGATTACTGAAAGTGTATTTGGCTGGCCCGGTCTTGGCAGGCTTGTGGTAGACGCCATATTTAATAGAGACTACCCATTGGTTCAAGGTGTAGTGATGTTTTATGCATTAACCTTTGTAATTGCTAATTTTCTTGTAGATGTAATTTACACTTATATCAATCCCAAGATTGAGCTGTAGGAGAGGAGGAAAATATGGGCATAAAAGAACAAACAATAAACAAAATCCCTTCAAATAATTTACCTAATGTAAAAATTACATTGGTTTTAAAAAATCTTAATGAGTTTATTAAAAGGGTGCGGAAACACAAATCGGCTATGATAGGTGCATTTGTTCTTATCGCATATATTTTAATAGCAATTTTTGCTCCTCTTATAGCTTTACATGAACCAGGAAAAACAGATCTTGCTAAAAAGATGAAACCGGCTGCATGGAATGGCGGTGATTGGGCTCATCCTTTAGGAACAGACCAACTTGGTAGAGACATTTTTTCAAGAATTGTATATGGAGCGAGGGTTTCTTTATTGGTGGGTTTTATAACCGTCATGATTTCAGTAATTGTGGGAACATTGTTAGGCTGTTTTACCGGTTATTATATGGGCCGATTAGATGCATTTGTATCGAGAATTGCTGATTTATTACTGGCTTTTCCTTTCATGATCTTTACCATAGGTGCAATGGCTATGTTAGGGCCGGGATTTTGGAACCTTATTCTTGCTTTAAGTTTTAAAAGCTGGGTCGAATTTTTTAGACTTGTAAGAGGGGAAGTACTAGCCGAAAAAAGCAAGGAATATGTAGAAGCGGCAAAGGTTTTAGGCATGAATGATATAAAAATAATCTTTTCAGAAATATTGCCTAACATAGTCCACTCTATTTTAGTTTTAGGAACTTTAAGAATCGGATATCTGATAATCATGGAAGCCTCGTTAAGTTTCTTGGGTTTAGGAATTCCACCGTCAATTCCTGCATGGGGTTCAATGATAGAAAGTGGAAGAAACAATATGTTTAATGCCTATTGGATTTCAACATATCCTGGAATTGCTCTTGTAATTTTAGTTCTTGCTATTAATATGTTTGGAGAAGGCTTAAGGGATATACTTGATCCTAGATTAAAAGTGGAATAAAAGTCCAGCAGGAGGAAGAATAGATGCTACATGTGCGAAATTTAAAAACAACTTTTCCAACAGATAGAGGTATAGTTAAGGCTGTAGATGGAGTTGACTTTTCCTTGAAAAATGGGGAAATAGTTGGTCTTGTTGGGGAATCAGGATGTGGGAAAAGCATGACCATGCTTTCTATTTTGCGTCTGGTCCCACCACCGGGTAAAGTGGATAGTGGAGAAATAATCTTTGAAGGAAAGAATCTTGTAAATGCAACCCCTAGCGAAATGAGAAAAATTCGTGGAAAAAAAATATCTATGATCTTCCAAGATCCGATGACAACCCTAAATCCTGTATTTAAAATTGGTGAACAAATAAGAGAATCTATGAGAATACATGGATTATTTAAACACAATGAAAGCTTATTTAATGATTTTTTTAAGAAGAAGCAGAAAGAAAAAGAGTATAAGAGAGTTATTGAATTGATGGAGGAAGTTGGCATTCCGGCACCTGATTTAAGATATAACAATTATCCACATCAGTTTAGCGGAGGCATGCAGCAAAGGGCTTTAATAGCTATTGCATTAGCCTGTGAACCTAAACTTTTATTAGCTGATGAACCTACCACTGCTTTAGATGTAACGATTCAAGCTCAAATATTGGAATTATTAAACAAGATAAATACAGTTCATAAAACAAGCATCATTCTCGTTACACATGATTTAGCAGTAGCAGCAGAATTCTGTCATGAAATAGCAGTGATGTATGCGGGAAAACTTGTGGAAAGGGGCCCGGTAGATGAGGTAATGGGGAGGCCAAAACATCCGTATACGAAAGGACTTCTGGCATCAATACCTAAAATAACCAAAGTTAAAAAGAAAATAAAGGCCATACCAGGGAATGTGCCTGACTTAACAGAGTTAGGCAGTTCAGGTTGTGCTTTTTGCGATAGATGTGATGTGGCCATACCAAAATGTAGAGAATCTCATATTCCGATGATAGAAATAAAACCCGGTGAATTTGTTAGATGTATCCTCTACGCCCCAAAGGAGGTAAAAACAGTTGACTAATGATCCATTGGTACAAATAGAAAACTTAAAAAAACACTTTATTTCAAAACCTAGTATCTTGGGAAGGACTTTACTAAAACGCAAAAATACAGTATTAAAGGCAGTTGATGGGGTAGATTTAGATATATATCGTGGAGAAACTATAGGCCTTGTTGGTGAAAGCGGTTGTGGTAAAACTACGTTGGGTAGGACAGTGGTAAACCTTTATAAACCCACAGCAGGGAAAATACGATTTAAAGGTATTGATACACAAGAATTTACGGAAGAAAAAGCAAAAGAGTTTCGTCAAGCTGTCCAAATTATATTTCAAAATCCATATAGTTCGTTAAATCCAAGGAAAACTGTGAGAGATATACTATCAGTACCTCTTAGACTGAGAGGAGTAACTAACGAAAATGAGAGGGAAGAAAAAATCAAAAAGCTTCTAGATCGGGTTGGTCTTCTTCCTAGGCATATTAATTCATATCCTCACCAATTTAGTGGAGGCCAAAGGCAAAGAATTGGTATAGCGAGAGCTTTAGCATTGCAACCAGAGTTTATAGTTGCGGATGAACCCGTATCCGCTCTTGATGTATCAGTCCAAGCCCAAATTATCAATCTTCTTGAAGAACTTCAAGAAGAATTTAATTTAACTTATTTATTTATAGCCCATGATTTAAGTGTAATTCATTATGTAAGTGACAGAGTTGCTGTAATGTATCTGGGCAAAATTGTAGAGATATCGGAAACACTTGAGTTATTTAATAATAGTCTTCATCCTTATACTAAAGCCCTACTTTCGGCAATCCCCAGGGTTGATAAAAGGAGAAGGCGAGATAGAATAATTCTTGAAGGAAATGTTCCTACACCTATAGACATTCCATCAGGGTGCAGATTTAAAACCAGATGTTTCATGAAAAAGGGAAAGATATGTGATATAGAAGAGCCTGAACTTATTGATGTAGGAAATGGTCATAGAGTAGCATGCCATTTATATAGATAATAGTAAAATGGTGAAGGTGAATTATCCATATTTTTATATAGCATTCCTTGATGTTTTTTATAAAAAGTGGTATATTAGATAAAGCTAAATTTAATATTTGTTATGTCCACTAGGGGAGCACGCAAAGCTGAGATAGTGAGGTAAACTCACTGACCCTCGAACCTGCTCTAGGTAATTCTAGCGTAGGAAAGTGGTTTTATCACGTATATAAAGCCGTTGACCTTAGTGTTGACGGCTTTTTGTCGTTCACTCTCCGGACATATTCAATTCAACAGGAGAGGAGGTGAGCCTAGATGAGCATTATGGATATTTTTAAAGATTTAGCAGAAATAAATCCAACGACATTTTTCATTTTGACTTTTATTGTAGTACTTGCTTTTGTATTTCGCTTTATAGGGGTCAGAACTAAACTAGATACAAAGGCCATCGTTTATGGAGGCTTATGTGTTGCCATTGCCTTTGTTCTTTCTTATATTAGGCTGTATAGGTGGCCTCAAGGAGGGTCCATAACGCTTGCTAGTGCATTGCCGGTTTTTATTTATGCTTACATCTTCGGTCCGACCGCTGGTATTGCTGCAGGAACTGCTTATGGACTTTTACAGCTTATTCAAGACCCTTATATTTTGCACCCCTTTCAAGTGTTTTTAGACTATATATTGGCCTTTGCAGCTTGGGGATTGGCCGGATTCTTCCGTAAGAATATCAGTTTTGGTATTATCCTAGGTGGTATTGGCCAGATATTTTCAAGTTTTCTATCTGGTGTAATATTTTTCGGATCATATGCACCCGAAGGTATGAGCCCCATAATCTATTCTCTAGCAGTGAATGGAACAGTATTAGGTACAAATATGTTGATTTGTCTTGTGATTTCACTGTTGCCCCAGGTAAGGGGCATGATAGAACAATTAAAATTCAGGGTCTATTAAAAGTAGAAAAAGCCATCATTAAGATGGCTTTTTCTACTCAATGTCGATTATTCTTCCACTAGGTTTGGAAGGAGCAACTTTTGGCAATACTACCTTTAATACACCATTTTTGTAGCTGGCTTTAATGGAATCACTTTTAATATCGTCGGGAAATGGGATAGAACGTGTAAAATTACCGCGACGGCGCTCATGATGAATATAGTTATCCCTCTTTTCTTCAGTAACTTCGTCATGCTCTGCAGAGATTACAAGAGAATTATTTTCATAACGAATTTCTATATTATTTTTATCATATCCTGGAAGGTCTGCTTCTACAGTATATTCATTTTCAGTTTCTTTAACGTCTACCCTAATGGGATTGAAATTAAACATATCTAAGAAATCGTCTGTATCAAAATTCAAATCAAAGAATCCCGGTAGTATTCCCTTACGCCTCCAAGGAATTAAACCTTTGCCACGCATAAAACTACCTCCTTTTACAAATATTAGTATTATTTGTACTATTATTGTAACATAAAGGTCAGGGAAGGTCAATATTTTGTTTTGATTTTTTGTAAAGAAAAGGTTTTAGAAATGGATTTATAGAAATACTACTTATCAATAATTAGTTTAAACTGTTTTGTACAAAAAATGCATCCTTTATAAAGTGGTGGCCTATATGGAAATTGGTGTAGATATTATTGAAATTAATAGAATAAAAAAAGCATGTCAAAAGAGGCTTTTTCAAAAGCGTTTTTTTACTGAAAATGAACTTTGCAAAATTGAAGGCAAAAAAAATTATTATGCACATCTAGCCGGTAAATTTGCTGCTAAAGAAGCGGTAGTAAAAGCTATGGGCACGGGTTTTCGTAATTTTAAATTTAAGGATATAGAGATTTTAAATGAAGTGTCTGGAAAACCAAAAGTGGTTTTATCGGGAAATGCCAAAAAAATTTTAAAGTCGAAAGGCTTTTGTCAAGTAAAAGTTACCATATCTCACAGCATGGAATATGCTGTAGCCTTTGCTATAGCTATTGGAGGTGCAAGGGATGAAAGTAATAAGTCCTATAACAATGAGAAAGATGGATAGATTAGCTATTGAAGATTATAAAATACCGGGAATTGTATTAATGGAAAATGCCGGATACCGGGTAGCAATGGCAGTAAAAACCATGTTGACTCAAGGGAAAAATAACGAAACTGCCAGCATATCCATATTCTGCGGTAAAGGCAATAATGGTGGTGATGGTTTTGTTGCAGCTAGGCATCTTGCAAATATGAAATATGATGTAAAAGTATTCATTGTTGCTGATCCCTCAAATATAACCGGTGATGCAGCAATTAATCTAGAGATTGTAAAAAAGATGGGTTTACAAATTAAAGTCATTGAAGATGCCTCAGATGTGAGAAAAATAAGAGATTCAGTGGCAGATTCTAAAATAATTGTAGATGCTTTGCTTGGAACGGGTTTAAAGGGCGAAGTAAGAGGTATTGGTAAAGAAGTTATTGATTTGATAAACGAACTTCGCTTGCCCGTAATTGCCGTAGATATACCATCGGGTATATGCGGTGAAACAGGGAAGATATTAGGTAATGCTGTGATGGCAAAACAGACCGTGACCATGGTTCTTCCAAAAACAGGTCTGCTTATTTATCCAGGATTAGAATATGTGGGGGAACTAATTATTGTAGACATCGGCATGCCAATAGAATTAATTAAATCAGCAGAGGCTGAAGCAGAATTACTTGATTGTCAGTGGATTTCTAAGTGTTTTGAAAAATATCCTTCTGATGCTCATAAAGGTACATTCGGTAGAGTTTTTATTATTGCTGGTTCCCTTGGAATGACTGGAGCGGCAGCTCTTTCAGGATTAGCTTCTGTTAGAGGTGGAGCAGGTCTTGTAACTGTGGGAATTCCGGAGAGCTTGAACGATATACTTGAAGTAAAATTAACAGAAGCTATGACATTACCTCTTGCTGAATCCACAAACCGTTGTATTAGCAATGCTGCTTTAAATGCTGCTTTAGAATTTGCAAGCAAGTGCAATGTGGTAGTACTAGGGCCTGGTATTTCAACAAATGAAGAGACAAAACAATTTGTTTTAGAATTTGTTCAAAACTGTGAAGTACCAATGGTTGTGGATGCTGATGGGTTAAATATACTTGCTGAATATCCACATATATTGGCTAATGCTAAAGCTAAGGTGGTTATAACTCCACATCCCGGTGAGATGGCGAAACTTTTAGCCAGCACACCGTCAAAAATTCAGGAAGATCGCTTGAAAGCAGCAAAAACTGCGGCACAAAGATATAATTGTGTTGTTGTTTTAAAAGGTGCAAGGACATTGATAGCAAATCCTGAAGGTATGTTATGTATAAATCCTACGGGTAATGCTGGTATGGCCTCTGGTGGTAGTGGCGATGTTTTATCAGGTATTATAGGAGCTTTTCTTGCTAGGGGTATGCAACCATATAATGCTGCAGCTGCAGGTGTTTATATTCATGGCTTAGCAGGAGACATTGCAGCTCAAAATAAAGGCAAGATTTCTCTTGCAGCCGGGGATATTATAGAATACTTACATGAAGCGATAAGAAAAACATTGCCTGATTATAATTAAATAGGAAGAATATAGTAATATTTTTGTCTTATAATTTATATATTTTGGGTAAGGGGTATGAGCAATGCCTTTGGATACAAAAGACATAAGACCTACTTGGGTTGAAATTAATTTAGATAATCTAAAGCATAATGTGATGGAAATCAAGAGAATAACTTCCTCTAGTGTTAAGATATGTGCAGTAGTCAAAGCCGATGGTTATGGCCATGGAGCATTAGAAGTGGCTAAGACCGCCATTTCGTGCGGGGCTTCTTATCTTGGGGTGGCTTTTTTGGATGAGGCTTTGAAATTAAGAAAAGATGGTATTAATGCACCTATCCTTATTTTGGGTTTTACACCGGAAAGTCAATTTGATACAATAATAGAGAACGATATTACTCAAACTGTTTACAATTTACATTCCACCATAGTACTTTCTGAAAAAGCAGTCAAACAGAATAAGAAAGCAAAGGTTCATATTAAACTTGACACAGGTATGAACCGAATTGGCTTTCAACCGAGCACATCTTCAATTTCCGATATTGAAAAAATCTTTTCTCTGGAGGGCGTGGAAGTAGAAGGTGTTTTTACACATTTTGCTAGGGCGGATGAGAAGGGGGAAGATGCAACTAAAGAGCAATTCCAAGAGTTTATGAGGATGGTTGGCGAAATTGAAAATCGTGGTTTTAAGATTCCCATAAAACATGCTGCTAATAGTGCTGCAATTATGCGATTTCCTAATACTCACCTTCATATGATTCGACCAGGTATTATTCTCTATGGAATGTATCCCTCCGATGAGCTTTTAGAAGACAGGCTTTTTTTAAAACCACTAATGAGTCTAAAAACAAGGGTTTCCCATGTAAAAACATTACCAAAAGGTAAAGCCATTAGTTATGGTGGAACTTACATAACCCAGAGGCAAAGTATAATTGCCACATTACCTGTAGGTTATGCTGACGGCTACTCAAGACTCTTATCATCCAAAGCAGAGGTATTGATTAAAGGGCAGCGTGCTCCTATCTTAGGGCGTATCTGCATGGACCAGTGTATGGTAGATGTAACTGATATAAGAGGAGATGTTCAGACAGGTGAAGTAGTCACTCTTATTGGAGATGATGGAGATGAGAGTATTTTAGCCGATGAGATAGCCCGGATTATTGGTACTATTAATTATGAGATAACTTGCAATATATCAAAGAGAGTACCTCGGGTTTATATACAGGATGGAAAAATTAATAAAATAAATAACCTTTTGGTAAAATAGGTATAATATTCTTATTCAATTGACATAATTATATTGACTTATATATAATAGAATATGTACTTGCACGTCGCCTTAAAAATCTAGGGGGTGCCGGTGTGGCCGAATTGAAGCATATAGTTATTAGTTTGCCAAATAATTTATTAGAAAAAGTAGATTATTTTGTCGCTCTGGAAAAGAAAAATCGGAGTGAACTTATTCGAGATGCGATGAAATTATATATTAAAGAAATGGAAAAACTAAGAGTTAGGGAACAACTAAAAATCGGTTATATGCAAATGGCCGAAATAAATATAAAGCTAGCGGAAATGGGGATATGTGAAGATTATAAAGACTTTATACTATATGAAACAAGACTTTCGGAGTGTGAATAATGTGCTGGTTAGGCGTGGGGACGTATTTTATGCAGACCTAAACCCAGTAGTAGGTTCAGAACAGGGTGGTATTAGACCGGTTTTAGTGGTTCAAAACGATGTGGGTAATAAATATAGCCCCACTGTTATTGTTGCTGCTATTACTTCTCAGATAGATAAGGCTAAATTGCCGACACATGTTGAATTGCAAAGTGAAGAATATGGTTTGGAAAAGGATTCGGTTATTTTGCTTGAGCAACTTAGGACCGTTGATAAAAAAAGGCTTAAAGAAAAAATAACGATTCTCGACCAAGATATAATGGTAAAAGTTGATGAATCATTAAAAATCAGTTTAGGACTTGGAGAATATTAATTTAAATAAATATTTACGAGATGACTTCCATATATTATTAATATGGAAGTCTTAAATTTTGGGAAAAAGAAGGATTCTCAGAAACAATTGAGAATATATTAAGTGTGAAATATAGCGATTTTTGGAGGAAAAAGATGAAAGTAAGGTCGAGATTTTTTTCAGAGCTAATGACCGCACTCTCACTAATGATGGATTTAGACGAGAATCGCAAGCTTTATCATGCGTGGCGTGTTGCTATATTAGCTGAAAGAATGTCTTTAAAAATATTGCCCGAATATAGGACTCAGATATTTTATGCAGGCTTATTACACGACATAGGGGCAATATCATTAAAAGATCATGTAATTCATTATCCGGATTTGCAAGAGCACTTTAAAAATCCTGTATTGTTAAACCATTGTGAAAAAAGTGCACAGATAGTTAAAGAAATAGGTCCACTTTCTGCGGCATCTCAAATGATACTAGACCACCATGAGTACTGGAATGGCATAGGATATCCCAAAGGTAAAAAGGGGCAAAATATAAATCTTGGTGGTCAAATCCTAAGAATAGCCGATACTTTTGATATCTTGGCCAGATCCAAACCTCGGCTTGACTTTGACGGTATTAAAAAAAGTTTAACGGAACGAAGAGGAAAAGAATTCTCACATATGATGTGTGATTTGGCAATATCTACTTTAGAGGAAGATGGTTTTTTCGAGGAAATAATCAATGAAAACAAAGTTTCAGTATTGCTACCGAAAATTATTAACGAACTACCTGATTTAGATTTAAGCTCTTGTGACAATGATGTAAGAAGTGCAGTAAGAGTATTCGCCCAGGTTATCGACGCCAAACATAGCTATACGGCCGGTCATTCAGAAAGGGTAGCAAATTATACATATACGCTTGCTAGAGCTTTGGATATTCCTGAAGATGAGGCTGAAAAATATGAGATTGCTGCATATTTACATGATGCAGGAAAAGTAGCTGTTTCTAAAGCAATTTTAAATAAACCAGCATCATTAACAGTTGATGAATACTCATGTATGAAAAGGCATCCAGTTTATACTATGGAGATAATCAGCATGGTCACTGAGTTAAAAGACTTAGTTCGTATAGCCGGTGGTCATCATGAAAAATATGATGGTTCAGGATATCCAGATGGTTCAAGAGGCCAAAACATCCCAATAGGAGCGCGAATTATGGCGGTAGCTGATTCATTTGATGCAATGACCTCACCAAGACCTTATCAAAAAACCAGGACAAAAGAAGAGGCTAAAGAAGAATTGTTGAAATGTTCCGGTAGTCAGTTCGATCCGGAAGTTGCAAAAGTGGCCGTAAAAGTGCTCTAATAAAAAAGGGAGCTGGATAGGTTGTTACCACTAATAGGTATTACCATGTATGTTAATACTAATGAGGGTATAGCCAAAATAAATCAAAAGTATTATGAGGCTGTACAGCGTGCGGGAGGAATACCATTGGCAATCCCTCCGTTTATGCAGAAAGAAGCTGTTGAAGTCTTAGCATATAAGCTAGACGGATTAATATTATCTGGTGGTCCTGATATAGATCCTTTCTATTATAAAGAGACTCCACATCCCTGTCTAGGAAAAGTATGTTCAATTAGAGATAAAGCGGAAATTTCCATTGCCGATCAAATGATAAAACTGTCAAAACCTGTGCTTGGAATCTGCCGTGGTATGCAGGTTCTAAATGTGATAATGGGTGGAAGTCTATACCAGGACATAGAGTCTGAGATAAAAGAATCTTTAAAACATAAACAAGATGAACCTAGATCGTGCAAAACTCATGAAATAGAAATTATCAAAGAAGAATCCTTAATCTACAGAATAATAAAACAAAAAAGAATAAGAGTTAATAGTTTCCATCATCAGTCTGTAAAAACTCCAGCTCCAGGTATGCTAATAACTGCTGTAGCATCTGATGGTGTTGTCGAAGCCATTGAATCAGCCCAAAGTGGAAAAATCTTTTGTCTCGGAGTTCAGTGGCATCCTGAAGAGCTGATAGAAGACCCTGCTAATTTTAAACTATTTCAATTTCTAGTTAATGCTGCTAGAATGTAAGACCCTTACATACAGAATCAGAATTGCTTTAGGAGGTATCTTATGATAGCAATTGTAAATGGCAAGATATATACTATGTGTGGTCAGGTTCTTGATAATGGAACCTTGTTAATAGAAGAAGGAAAAATAAAAGCAGTGGGATATGAGGTTACAGTTCCCCAGGATGCAGACATTATTAATGCATCAGGTAAATACGTTTTTCCTGGTTTTATTGATGCTCATAGCCACATCGGCATTTTTGAAGAAGCAGTGGGCGAAATCGGTGAAGAAGGAAATGAATGGACAGATCCCGTAACACCACACCTTAGAGCTATTGATGCTATAAACCCCGGCGACCAAGCTTTTGAGGACGCTGTAAAGGGTGGTATTACCTGTGCATTTACGGGTCCTGGTAGTGCAAATGTCATCGGTGGTCAATCGATTGTTATGAAAACTTTTGGAAAAGTTATAGATTACATGGTTGTAAAACAACCTGCAGGTTTAAAAGTTGCTTTTGGAGAAAACCCCAAAAAAGTATATAGCGAGCAGAAAAAAATGCCAGCTACACGAATGGCAACTGCAGCACTTTTGAGGGAGTCTCTGGTAAATGCACAAAACTACATGTCAAAGCTTGAGCAAAACCGTAAAGCTGTGGAGAAAGTATTGGAACGGGACCTAAAAATGGAGATATTATGTGATGTTTTGGATAAGAAGCTTCCGCTAAGAGCACATGCTCACAGGGCAGATGATATCATGACAGCTGTTAGAATAGCTAAGGAATTTGATCTAAACATTGTAATAGAGCACTGTACGGAAGGCCATTTGATTGCCGATGAACTGGCGGAATTGGGCATTCCTGCAGTGGTAGGGCCGTCGTTTTCATCCCGTTCGAAGGTGGAACTTAAAAACTTAAGCTTTACAACACCTGGGGTTCTTACCAAAAAAGGTGTAAAAGTGGCAATAATGACCGATCATCCTGTTATACCAATACAATACCTTCCTGTTTGTGCTGCTCTGGCAGTACGTGAAGGGATGGAGGAAAATGATGCTTTAGCAGCTATTACAATTAATGCTGCAGAGATATTGGGTATAGATAATCGCCTAGGAAGCCTTGAAGAAGGAAAGGATGCCGATGTCGTAATTTGGAACGGACATCCCCTTGACATAAAATCAAAGCCAAGTTGTGTTTTGATTAATGGTGAAGTAGTATATAATAATTACTAAGAATTTTCTACTGAAATAGGATGAGTATAATGGAAATGGTTTTTAAAACTAATGATGTGAAACAGACTGAAGATATTGGACAATCCCTAGGAAAGCTTCTTTCAGAAGGGGATTTTTTGGCCCTTACAGGAGATTTAGGGGCTGGGAAAACTGCTTTCACCAGGGGAATAGCCAAGGGTTTGGGGATTGATGATGTTATAACAAGCCCCACCTTTACTATGATTAATGAATATAGTAATTCAGTTGCCTTGGCACATATGGATGCGTACAGATTAAACAATCTTGAGGAGTTACAAAATATAGGTTTTGATGATTACCTAAAAGGATATATTGTAGTAATGGAGTGGGCTGATAAAGTTAGGGAGATGCTGCCAGCTAATATCTTGTGGATCGATTTTAAAGTATTAGGGGACGGTCTACGTCAAATAAAAATTACTTCAAACAGTCCTTATTATGATAAATTAATTCAGGAGTTAGACAAATGACACATGTTTTAGGAATTGATACATCTTCGATTGTGGCAACTATTGCCATAATCAACGAAGAAAAACTTTTAGCTGAATATATAGTGAATAATAAGAAAACCCATTCCGAAAAAATGATGGGTGTGATTGACAACGTTTTAGCCGATTCTGGAGTAGAGTTAAAAGATATAGATGTAGTAGCTGTTGCAAAAGGGCCGGGTTCATTTACTGGAATTCGCATAGGAATGGCCTGTGCTCAAGGTTTAGCACATGCTTTGAAAAAACCTATGATAGGAGTTAATACTCTTGATGGATTAGCATATAATCTTATAGGCACAGGAGATTTAGTATGTCCGATGATGGATGCTCAAAGGCAAGAGGTTTACACTTCCCTTTATCGTTGGGAAGAGGGCACCTTACAAAGGCTCTGGGATTACAGGTTAATTAAAGTTGACAAACTTGTTAGAGAATTATTAGCCCTAAATGAAAAGGTCATTACATTAGGTGATGGTTTGCCATTATTAAAGCGGTCCTTAGATGTAAATAACAAAGATACAAATCAAAATATTGTTTTTGCACATCAGGTTTTATCTATGCCTCGAGCTTCATCTATTGCAGCAACAGGTTTAAACGAATATACCTTAGGGAGAACTGAGGACTATTTCTCTATTAAACCATTTTACATTAGGAAGTCTAATGCTGAGGAAAAATGGGAGGAACGTCATGGAGGAAAGAGCTAGAGACTTTACTATAGATATAATGAAAATACAGGATCTAGATGAGGTAATGGAAGTTGAAAAACAATGTTTCACTACACCATGGTCTCGTTATGCTTTTACCTGCGAATTAAGAGATAATCAGTTTTCTCAGTACATAGTAGCCAGATATGATAATAAAATTATAGGATATGCGGGAATGTGGATAATACTTGATGAAGCACATGTTACAAATATAGGAGTACTATCTGATTACCGCGGAGCTGGAATTGGAGAGTTACTAATGAGGTCACTTATGAATTTAGCCAAAGACCGCGGAGCAAAAAAAATGACTTTGGAGGTTCGCAAGACTAATTATGTGGCACAAAATCTGTATTCAAAACTGGGTTTTGAACCCATAGGAATCCGTCGGGGTTATTATCTTGATGATGGAGAAGACGCTGTTATAATGTGGAAAGATTCACTTTAACTGTTTTACAGGGACTCCACCTACAAATGAATTATCAGGTATATCTTTATTAACAAGTGAACAGGCTGACACTGTTGCTCCATCGCCGATGATAATTCCCGGCAATACAGTAACGTTTGCACCAATCGTTACATCCCTTCCTATTTTAACCTTTCCCTTACCCCATTCTTTTACCATATACTCGTGAGCTAATATTGTAGAATTATACCCAATAATTGTATTATCTCCTATTTCAATAAGTTCCGGAAAAAATATATCAAACATAACCATAAGACCCACCGAAACATTTTTACCTATCTTCATACCTAAAAATCTATATAAGGTGTTTTTCAAAGGAAGATGTGGGACAAACCTTGCTATATAAATAACTGTAAAGTTAATTACAACTTTTAAGGGGTTGACGGTTTTATACCATAACCATAGAGAATTTACCTCTTTTACTTGATGCCTTTCTACTCTGCGCATTTTTGCCTCCGTTCCGACATTAATAAAAAACTGACTAAAAGCGAAAATCTTTATTTAGGAAGAATTAGACCTAAAATAGTTTCAAATTGGCATATGCATTAAGGGTCATATCAGATTTTTCTCCCATAAGATATCGATAATACCCTGCACAAGATATCATAGCAGCATTATCAGTGCATAGTATCATGGGAGGAATGTGTATTTGATACTCCTTACCGCCTCTTTTAATCAACTCTTCACGTAATTTGCTGTTTGCAGCAACTCCTCCTGCCAATGCAATACTTTCCACATTTTTTATTTTAGCTGCTTTTAGTGTATTTTCAACTAATGGATCTACCACAGCTTTTTGAAAGCTTGCTGCAACATCTTCTATGACTATTGATAAGCCCCTTTGCCTTTGATTGTTCAAATAGTTTAAAACAGATGATTTAAGTCCGCTGAAACTAAAAGACAGGTCTTGATCTTTAATATGAGCTATAGGAAAAGCTATAGACGATTCATTTCCTAATTTAGCAGCTTTATCAATAAGCGGCCCTCCTGGATATCCAAGACCGAGTGCACGTGCTATTTTATCAAATGCTTCACCTGCAGCGTCATCAACAGTTCTTCCCATAAGCTCATAATCCCCATAATTATTTACATAAATCAAATGAGAATGCCCTCCAGATACTACAAGGCATAAGAAGGGTGGTGTAAAATCATTTTCTAGGAAATTAGCAAAAATATGTCCTTCAATGTGATTTACACCTATAATAGGCTTCTTAAGGGCATAGGCAAGACCTTTGGCATAGGACACTCCTACCAAAAGTGCTCCCACTAGTCCAGGACCATTGGTTACTGCAATTAAGTCAACATCACTAAACTCTATTCCTGATTTTTCCAGAGACTCTTGAGTTACATGAGATATAGCTTCTAAATGCTGCCGTGATGCAATCTCTGGTACTACACCGCCAAATTTTTCATGCCATTTAATTTGAGAAAAGATAGCATTAGACAGTATTTTTCTGCCATCTTCTACAACTGATACTGAAGTTTCGTCACAAGAGGTTTCTATTCCAAGGGTAATAAACTTTTCCTTCAAAAATATCGCTCCTTTTTAACCTATCTGATCTAGCTGTTTATAAAGGTCTTCTAATTCAGCAATCAATTGATTATATGCAAAGTTAACTTCCCGGGCTTTTTCGGGATTACTGTATACTTCTTCTTGACAGAGCATGTGTTCTAAGCTTTCGAGCTCCTCTTCTTTCACTAAAATATTTTCTTCCAACTGCTTGAGCTTTTTCTGTTCCTGTCTTCTTAATTCTCGCTCTTTTCTTTCCTTTAACCTAACTTTGCGCTGCAGTGTCTTGTTTTCTAAATTCTCCTCAACAATTGTGTTTTTATTTTCAGCTTTTTTTTCCAAGTAATAGTTAAAATTTCCGTTTACATCTATAATATCACCATTATCAAATTCCCAGATACGAGTAGCAATTTTCGTTAAAAAATAGCGATCATGGGAAACAGCGATAATTGTTCCTGTAAAGTCTTTTAGAGCGTCTTCTAATTGTTCCTTAGATTCCATATCAAGATGATTTGTAGGCTCGTCAAGTAAGAGAAGATTGGCTCCTTGCAATATTGCTTTCCCAAGGGCCACCCGACTTTTTTCTCCACCACTCAATACATTTATGCTTTTATTAACCTCATCACCGAAAAACAATAGACTCGCTAAGAAAGTACGGATTTCTGTTAATCCAAGTCCAGGTGCGGAATCCCATACCTCATCTAGTACTGTGGAATCAGGGGAAAGATTCTGCTGCTCTTGATCGAAATAAACTGGTTTAACTTGATGACCAAATAACATGTTACCCTCTTGAGGTTCAAGTTGTCCCGCTATTATTTTTAAAAGAGTGGATTTTCCTATACCATTAGGTCCGATTATTCCGATTCGTTCACCACGAAATACCTTTAAATTTAAATTATTGAGTATATTTTTTTCTCCATAAGAAAAGCACAAATCTTCAATTTGAAGTATTTCTTTACCACTTGACTGTGAAATATCAAACCTAAGTTTTATTGAGGAAGTATTATTATTGGAAATTGATTTCGGCAAGAGCTCTTCTAGCCGTTTTCGTCTACTTTCTGCTTGAACATAATTTCTATGTGAAATAAAAGTTTGAATATTTTTCTTCAAACGCTCAATTTCTTTCTTCTTTAGTTCTTCGTGCTTTTTAAGTACTTCTTCCATGGCTATTTTTTTCTTTATATATTCTGTATAATTGCCATTATAAATAGAAAGCTGAAAATTTTTTAGTTCAAAAATCTTGTTGGTCACATTGTCAAGAAAAAAACGGTCGTGTGATACAACTATCAGAGCTTTGTTATAGTCCTTTAAAAACCCTTCTAACCATTGAATTGATTCCAAATCTAAATAGTTTGTAGGCTCGTCAAGCAGTAACAGGTCTGGTGACTCCAAAAGTAACCGACCTAAAGCCAGACGGGTTTTTTGGCCACCACTGAGTGTTGAGATTAGTATATTGTCATCATTAAATCCTAGACCGTTAAGGACACCTCTTATTCGGCTATGTATCTCAAAACCACCGTTGTTTTTAAAGTCTTCAAAGAGTATTGAATAGCGATGCATAAGGCTTTCCAGCTGGGTTTTATCATTATAAACATCTGGTGAGGACATTAATTTTTCCATTTTCCTTAACTCTTTTTCTTGGTTTTGCAGATCTAAGAAAATAGATGAAAAGGCCTCCCCTATGGTTTCGTTGCTTTCAAACTTTTCCCCCTGGGCAAGATATCCTACATTGATACCTTTGGAAAAGGAAAGATTTCCAGAGTCATATCCAAGCTTTCCGGCTAAAATCTTCAGCAATGTGGATTTTCCTGTACCATTTAAGCCCACTAATCCGATTTTATCATTTTCATCTATTTGAAAACTAATGTTTTCAAGGATATTATCTATACCAAAACTTTTATTTATATTAGAAACATTTAATACAATCATTATTAATCACCATTTTAGAAACTAGTTATATCAGATATATGTTAACATAAGCTTGATGATAATGACAATAAAACTTATCAAATTTAATTGTTTCTAGAGAATTATTAAAAAGCTTATAGAACTAAACACATTTATATAATAGTGACTATGTGATATTTAATGATGGAAGGGCATTGATGGATTTTCATAAAATGTTATCCTTAACGAAGTGATAAATGATTAGTGAAACATGATTGATGTGAGTGGATTAAGTTAAAGGGAAATTTCTATAGAAAACAATAAAAGAGCCCGCAGTGACCTTCGCTACAGCTATTACAGACCTCTACACAGCCTATTGAATCTCACAACACAACAGACCATTAACAAAGCCCATAACAACCTATGCTCGACCATCATGAATCCCTTAGAAGCCGACAATGACCAATAACCACTTGGGCCAATGTTGACCTCCAATTAAACCAATAAGTACTGCGTGAAATACTCATATTGTTTTAATCTACGGAACCCATGATAATCTTAGCTCGAAGACTATACATCTCTTTTGATCCAACTTCATATAGAACCATACGAAACATATAGCCCTCTGCCCGCCGGCCGTTATCGAGCCTTTGACCCGATAACGACCTTTGGCCGACCACCGGAAAACCCTCCGATGGATCCTCCGGCAGTCTTGGCTCAGCCACTGCGAACCCTTCAAGGCTATTTTACCCTTTCTTGTATGAATTATACATTATTTGTTATTGTCAGTTTTAAGCATTCTTACAATTATTGTTGCAGCCTGTGCTCTGCTTGTTATATTTTTTGGATTAAAGCTTCCTGCATCTTCTGATAGAAGTCCAAGACCTATAGCTATAGTAACATGGCCTTTATATTCAGGGTATATGGTATCGTAGTCTTCTACAATTTCTTTAAAGATATCAGAAAGTGTTGCGACCTTTTCAAAACCCATGGCTCTAATAATAAAAGCTGCTGCCTTTTCGCGAGGAAGAGGTGTATTAGCTTGAGCTTCACCTGCTTTTATCCAACCTAATCTTTGAGCGGCTTCTATGTATTTTTCTATATCCTCATCAGTTTCAGCATCATCAGATTCAAGTGTAACAGGAAGTGGCCTATCATCAGAAATACGTTGGTTTTTAGCTATCATTAAAAGCTTGATAAACTCTCCTTCAGTTATAGCTTCATCAGGTCGGAAATTATCTTCTGAAGATACAATTATACCTAAATCTATTAATAGCTGTATATCACTTTCAGCCCAATGGTCTTTTATATCGATAAAACTCGTTGGGACTTCTTCTTTAATGGGGTTTCCATTGTAATCAAGAGGCTTAAAGTTAAATGCATCGAAAGTATACGATGTTGTAGGCTTTAGTTTATATACAAGCTTATAGCTGCTGGATTGTTCCTCGTAATTGTAAGTGTTAACATACACTAGCTCAAGACCAATATCTTCTAAAAATCGTGTTTCAACATCAGTTTTTGTTAAGACACCATCGGCACTTGGGAAATCTCTTTCTTGCCACTGCATTCCATAGTTCTCTATGATGCCTGTTTGGGCATCAACAGTTATATTAAATCGATTGTAAGTATAAGGAATGTTATTTACTAGTCTGGTATAGGTAAAGTAGTGTTTTTGAACTTTTTCTGGGAATTCTACATCTTCTATTTCTTCTAATTCAACATTTCCAAAACGCTCTGGTTGGATTTTTTTCAAAAACTCTTCTGCTTTTTCTTGAGCTGCTTTTCTGTCATAGTTTTGTTTAAAGTCTCCTTTACGTTCAGCATAATCATAAATACTAAAACTCAAAAGCTCAGAAGATATAGCATGGACTCTTGCATATATCGTTCCTGTTTCTCTGTTCTCATCATCGGTTTTTCTCCAATTGATGTTCCAAACTTTTTCGTCTGGATTGCTGTAGTCTCCATAAAGATTAGCAGACCGTTGCTCATAACCCTTTGGTATAGAAAGATATTCTTTTACGATCTCAATTGCTGTTTCTTTTGAAATACAGTTTTTTGTAATTTCTACTTCTTCTAATTCAACAGGTGTTAGACCTGAGTTATCCATTTGCTTCATTGATTCTTCAGCAGCAGCTCCTCTGCCGTAAATTCCAAACTCATTTTTTAGAAGTTCTCCTGTATATGCGTCTATCATGATTTGAGGGTTACCCACAGTATATACAAGTTTAATGTTTTCTTCTCGGGTACGGTAATCATAATACCTTTGATAAGCAAGCTTTAGACCCTCTTTATCCTTGAATACTTTTTCTACTTCTTCTATAGAAATTAGTTTTTCTGCCGGAGTTAAAGGTTCCCAAGACCAAGTAAAGGAATAGCTTTCAACTTCACCGGTATGTGCATCAACTCTGATATTTATGCCATTATCTTCAACGGGAATATTGTTTTCCATTCGGATAAAGTTAAAGCTATAACGGTCACTGTAACTTGTATCATGTAAGGGGTAGACAGGATACTCCCGGTCAGTTAATTTAGTTTTGCAAATTCATCAGGCTGCAGTTTTTTAGCAAAAGCTTCTGCTATTTTTCTAGCTTCGCCTTCGTTATATTTTGGGATGGGAAGAGTTTGCCTGTCGGGATCGTGCCCTTTATACATATTTAGGTATAATATATTACCGGTATCTGCATCAATACTCGCATTTAAACTGCCATAAGGTTGGGTGGATTTTGACCAGCTCAACTCCCAGATTTTTTTGTTTTCATAAGATTCATTGTAATGAATATTAAAGCGATCATATTTGCTAGTATCAAATATACTTTTAATCTTTTCCACAGCTTTTTCCTGGGATATTTTCGTTTCAGTCAAAGCTAAAGCTGGAACAATACTAGAAAATAAAAAACTTAACGCAATAATTAAAGCAACATATCTTTTCATGTTATGGATTCCTCCTCGTATAATAAAGTTATATATAAGAAAGCTTGATTGGGTTCACCTCCTGATAAATTATCGATTATTTTAAACTTTGTTGTCTGCTATTTAATTAGACGATATCCAATGTAAAAAAGTTCCGATAGTGAGCAATTTGACAATAAATAATATTGAGTAAAACAGTTTATTTTGTGAAAGTTTGAAATTGACCCATCATACAACAAAGGATATAATTGTTAATAGTGATGGACTTTTATACTTTAATAGGGGTTGGTATTTTGAATCAGATATTGTCTGATATTAAGAAGTATCCGGTAATTGCCGCTATAAGGGATATCGACGATGTAGACACGGCTTTATCAAGAGATATCCAATGTATTTTTTTGCTAACAGGTAGTATCTTAAATCTTAGGTATGTAGTGCAGTGTATTAAAAAATCCAGAAAAAGAGCCTTTTTACACATTGATCTTGTTGACGGTATAAGTAAAGACAGCGAAGGAACCAAATACATAGCAGAGGAAATAAGGCCTGATGGTATTATAACAACCAGGAGCAATTTGGCTTTGTGTGCAAGAAGTTTAGGTCTGTTCACTATACAGAGGGTGTTTATTCTAGATAGTCTTGCAGTGGACACTGCAGTGAAGGCAATCTCAAAGGTAGAACCAGATGCTGTGGAAATTTTACCCGGAGTTTTGACAAAAACACTAAGGAAAGTTGCATCAACAGTAAAACCCCCAATAATCGCAGGAGGTCTTATCGAAACAGAGGAAGAAGTAAAAACCCGCCTTGGCTTCGGGGGGCAGTTGCTATTTCTACTACAAGAAAAAGTATGTGGGATTGTTGCGAGACTAATAAGTGAAAATAGTTGAGGTGATTGAATGCCAATAAGCTATCTTGAAATAACGGTAAGGCTCGTTTTGTCGATAATACTTGGTGGAGTTATAGGAATGGAGAGAGGAAACCATCAACAGACCTGCGGGCTTTAGAACACATATTTTAGTTTGCTTAGGTTCTACCGTGGTAATGATTGTTTCTCTGTTTATATCAAATCAATTTCGGGGAATAACAAATGTTGATCCAGGTCGCATACCTGCACAGGTTATAAGTGGTATTGGTTTTCTGGGAGCAGGCACTATAATCATTGAAGGTGCTACTGTAAAAGGACTTACCACTGCTGCCGGTTTGTGGACAGTATCTGCTATAGGTTTGGCTATTGGAGCTGGATTTTATTATGGTGCTATTTTAACAACATTTTTGATTTTATTGACACTTTTAGCCTTTAATAAAATAGAGGAATTCATCCTAAAAACAAAGTACCTGCAGCCATTACAACTATTGATTAAAGATGCACCAGGTCAATTAGGTAAAATAGGTTCGTCATTAGGTGATATGAATATAAGCATAAAAAATATTAAAATGAGAAGAAGTCAATGAAGGGAAGTTATTGATAACTGTCATGACACAAAAAATGAATAGATTCCAGTTGGAAGAAATGCAAAGAACATTGCTGCAGCTTGAAGGAGTTTATGATGTGAGAACCGAGCTTGATTAATCGTTAGAATTTGAATTGGGGGAATTTAACAAATCAACAGTATATATAAATGCAAGGATTTCTGCCACAGCCTGATAAAGCTCTGGTGGGATTTCCTGGGCCAATGTCAAATTGAACTAGAGCATCAACTAAACCAGGGTCTCTGTATATAGCGATGTTTTGCTCTTCTGCAAGTTCCAAGATTTTATCAGCTAATATACCTTTTCCTGAAGCCGCAATCTTGGGGACAGCATCTTTGAGATTATTATATTTTAATGCAACTGCTTTTTTTATTTCTGTTTTAGACAATTTATTTCCATAAAGACCACATTTCCCTCTTACGCTTTTTTAAATTATCAGATTAATACCAGTAGTTAATTCTCGCTTTTCTATTCCCTCGAAAAAGAAATCCTCATATGAAACTTTTCCAACGTTAAGCTTCATGGCGCGAAGCAGCCTACCCAAGTCCTTATTATGGGTTAGGGCTTCTTTTACCACTTCCATGGCATTTTTATCTTCAAAAGTAGATGAAGCTTTAATATTCCCATTTATGTAAGTTAGGTTTACAAGTATTGTTCCAAGATTTTGTGTATTTACCATAAAGCTCACCTTAGGCAGAGATTTTGTATTAGCTTCAGAAGTTTTTCCAGTAACTTTTATATAAATTCTTTGATTATACCGGTGTAGACATTGCAAAAAAAGTTATTTGCTCATTGTTAAGTTTATCATGAGCTAAATTTAAAGCCTTCAAAGCCAAATAATCCTTTATATTTATAGGCTTATTATACTCTTTTGCTTCTTTTGAAACAAACTCATTAAGTAAATCCTTTAATATAAGCAGGCGTTCCTTTTTAATATGCAAATTAAGTTTTGACAATAAAAGTAAAGCGGTTTCGGTTTGAGGGCTTTGTGGGATGTTGTAGGGTAAGGGAGATTTTGCTTGATCTAGTTCATTAATATCTTGCTGAATCAATTTAAGTACCATTTTAGAAGGGGAGGCTTCTACTATCTTAAGCTTGATATAATCTCCTATGTTAAGATCAAGTAAAGAATGAGCGAAGACATCAATCCCATTTATATTTATCTTAAAACCGCCTTCAACCTTTTCAGATACAAAAGCACCGATAACTTCGTTGGTTGAAAAACCTTGGTAAAGATCTAGTGTATTATTTAAATAGACTTTCATAAAAACACCTCACTGAAAGGACCAATTTACCATTTTTCCTTGATTATACCACACAAGTTCCTTGAACAAAAACCGAACTTTTATTAGGTGACACATAAGAACATTCGTTTTTCGTATTGACAAGTGTTTTCTAGTTTGCTAATATATTCATATAAAAGGAAATAATTTTATAGCCCTGTATAATTCTGAGAATATGGCTCGGAAGTATCTACCAGGTGTCCGGAAAACACCACAGGCTACAGGGGGATTATTCTATTCCCCGTCTCTATTACGGGGTATTTTTATTTTTCTAAATAGAGATAGGGAATTACTAAAATTATTTCTAGGTATAATAAAAGGAGGCTGTATATATAAATGAAGGAGGAGATTTCCATATCTAGTTATGACAGTCAGCTTGATAGGATGTTTGACTTAAAAGGAAATGGTACTAATGTAAAAACAGAAATCCTAGCAGGTGTGACAACATTTGTGACAATGGCTTATATCCTCTTTGTAAACCCAATCATACTTGGAGATGCAGGTATGGACAAAGGGGCAGTCTTTATGGCCACTGCTTTGGCGGCGGCATTGACAACAATCATTATGGGTGTTTATGCTAACTATCCCTTTGCTTTGGCTTCAGGAATGGGCCTTAACGCCTATTTTGCCTATACTATGGTAGGCGGTGGTCTTTCCTGGCAGCAGGCTCTCGGTGCAGTATTTATTTCAGGTATTATAGGTATCTTAGTAACATTATCTGGATTTAGAGAGCAGTTAATTAAAGCTATACCCATGTCCTTGAAACATGCCATGGGTGCTGGTATCGGAATGTTTATAGCCTTTATCGGTCTTACTAATGCAGGTATTGTAGTAGCCAGTGAAGCTACTTACGTAGATCTTGGCAAATTCACAGAACCTGGTCCATTATTGGCTACCATTGGACTAGTTATAACGGCAATTTTAGTAGCAAGGGGAGTGAAAGGTGGCATATTACTCGGTATTCTAATTACAACTATTATCGGTATCCCTATGGGTATAACACAACTTCCCACAAGCCTAATATCTGCTCCCCCAAGTTTAGCTCCTACAATTTTTAAATTAGACATTCTAGGTGTTTTAAAGTTTTCTTTATTCCCGGTAATCTTCTCTCTGTTTTTTACAGACATGTTTGACTCTATAGGAACTTTTGTGGGTGTAGCCAGTCGCACGGGAATGATAGATGAAGAAGGTAATCTCAAGCGAGGGAACAAAGCCCTTTTTGTTGACTTTATCGGCACAGTCCTAGGTTCACTATTAGGCACCAGCACTGTGACTACCTATGTAGAGTCTGCTTCAGGAGTCACTGAAGGTGGAAGGACAGGGCTTACGGCTGTAGTCGTAGGAATACTGTTTATAGCAAGTGTGATTTTCTCACCAATTGCCTTAGCTGTTCCTGGTGAAGCAGTAGCTCCTGCCCTTATAATAGTTGGAGTATTTATGGCTACAAGCTTAAACAAAATAGATTTCAGTAATTTCTTTGAAGCTTTTCCAGCCTTTTTGACTGTTATCATGATGCCATTGACCTACAGTATATCTTTTGGTCTAGCTATCGGATTTGTAGCATATGCAGCTTTGATGCTCCTTTCTGGAAGAGGAAAAGAGGTTCATTGGATAATGTACGTCCTTGCTGCTATCTTTATACTATACTTTGCATTTATAAGATAAATAGATAAAAAAGAGCAAAAGGTGACAGGATACGGTTTTCTTGTCACCTTTTTGTCTTCATGTTGCATTACAAGCAAGACCTTTTTTAAGTTTGTTGGAGGTCTTGCTTTTTCGCGTGTTTATTTCTATCAAATCTAATGCTATAATGATAAATATCCGTAAGTATTAAAAAAATTAAGATTAATGAAAAAGACAAATATGTATTGTTAAGCGTAAAAATAAAAATGACTTAAAGAAAGAGTGTTATCTATGAAAAACAACATGAGTCCTGACGAAAAATTCCAAATGATGACACAGGCTCCAGTTGAGAAGTTAATTTGGACGCTAGCAGTTCCTACGATTATAAGTATGCTAATTACTTCGGTATACAATATGGCCGATACGTTTTTTGTAAGTAAAATCAGCACGAGTGCATCAGCCGCAGTAGGGGTTGCATTTTCGCTTATGTCGATAATTCAAGCAATTGGATTCACCCTTGGTATGGGTTCAGGAAATTATATTTCTAGACTGCTTGGACAAAAGAACCGACAGCATGCGGAAAAAGTTGCAGCTACCGGTTTTTTTACAGCTCTATTCCTGGGTGTAGTCTTAGCCATCGTTGGCCTTATTTTTCTGGATCCACTTGTATATGCCTTGGGCGCTACTCCTACTATAGCTCCACATGCAAAAGATTATATAAAATACATCCTGCTTGGAGCACCTTATATGACAGCTTCATTTGTTTTAAACAATATCCTGCGCTATCAGGGTAGTGCTTTTTTTTCAATGATTGGTATAGGAATTGGTGGTATTATAAACATTGTATTGGATCCTATATTAATCTTTAGTCTTAATATGGGTACTGCCGGTGCAGCTTTAGCTACAATAATAAGCCAATTTATCAGCTTTAGTATTCTTTATCGCAACTCCGCTAAAGGCGGAAACATAAAAATCAGATTTTGCAATTTCACACCAAAATGGGCGGTTTATAAACAAATTTTAAAAGGTGGTATGCCATCTTTTTACCGTCAGTCACTGGGCAGTGTGGCTATGATTTGCATGAACTTTAGTGCCGGTGTTTACGGTGATGCAGCTATTGCCGCAATGACAATAGTAACACGCGTATTCCAATTTGTCATATTGATAATGATTGGATTTGGCCAAGGCTTTCAACCGGTATGCGGATTTAATTATGGTGCAAAACTATATGATAGAGTGCTACGCGCATTCTGGTTTAGCGTTAAAGTGTCAGCTATATTCTTAGTAACGATGGCTGCAATTGGATTTGTATTCTCAGATAAAATCGTATCAGCTTTTCGAAAAGAAGATTTAGACGTGATAGCAATAGGATCTAGAGCGTTTAAGTTTTACTGTATAGCATTTCCTCTTTCCTCATGGGTCGTCATGACCAATATGCTGCTTCAAACAATAGGTAAAGCCACCGGAGCTTCAATTATTTCAGTATCACGCCAAGGTTTATTTTTCCTACCTGCAATTCTTATTTTGCCACCTAAAATAGGACTTCTGGGCGTGCAAATTAGCCAGCCCATTGCTGATATTTGTTCTTTTTTAATTGCACTGCCGCTGGGGCTTAGTATTATAAAAGAGTTAAATTTAAAACAATATGATGCCCAGAAATTAAATAAAGAAAATAGCGGGGAAGTTTTTTAACTCGTCTTGAAGAAGGCATAGCACGATCTAACAATCACAACGATGCCAACTGATTGAGTCAAGAATAATGAGTTTAAAAAGCATTGCTTTTGTTTAGAAAGATCCGGTCATTCAAGAGGAGATACAGTAGACTTGACTTGGGTTGAAATATCTACAGGCGAAGAATTGGATATGGGTAGTGAATTTGATTTTTTTGGTAGAAATTCCAAACCATGGCACCAATTTAATTACTGCTGAGCAGGATAAGAACCGGAAGATCCTGCGGGATGCTATGGTTGATGCTGAGTTTAAAGTTTTTTGTGGAGAGAGAAAGTTTTAAAATGGAGGTTTATCATGGGATTTAGATTTAGAAAGAGTATTAAAATAGCTCCTGGAGTGCGGCTAAATATTGGGAAAAAAAGTGCGAGTATTAGCGTTGGGGGAAGGGGCGTTAGACATACAATAAGCTCCACAGGTAGGAGGACATCATCAATAAGCATACCAGGCACAGGGATTTCCTATACTAAAAGCCACTATACCAAACCAAAAAGTAAATCACATCTAACAAATACCCAGGATTATGTTGACCCCTTCCAAGAGGTGACGGATTTTAATAATTATATAGAACAAATAACCTCATTTCATAAAGAATGTGATTATGAATATGATTGGGAATCAATAGTGAAAGAACCCGAACCATTTAAAGTAGGAGAAAAGGGCCCAAATGAAGTAGCAGCCTTGGAAAAATTAAATAAATACGAACCGAATATTTTAGTGAAAGTTTTTAAGACTTTGGAAGATAAACGTAGAAAAGAATTAGAGGAAGAGGTCAAAAAGGCAATAGAGGAGGATAAAAAACTCTATCAATTTTGGAAAAACAAAGAAATACAGCCCTTTCAATATTGCAAAAAGACCCAAATGCTTATATGACACTATTAAAAGATATAAACTTTTGTAATGAATTGGCAGGATTTATTGATTCTCTAGAATTTGAAGCTCCTGATGGGGTTACCATGATAATCGAATGTAATATAAATATTGACGATATAATCCCAACTCATTATTGGAATGTGACAAAAACCGGGAAGCTTTCCAAAAGAAAATACAGCATGACCGACTACTATTCGATAATAAAGTGGTATGTATCAAGCCTTGCCATACGCATAGCGCGAAATATATTTGGATTACTTCCGATAAAAACTGTAATAATAAACAATCAAACAAATGTGTTAGATGCTCAAGTAGGGAGAATAGACAATATCACAATATTATCGGTTAAAATAGATAAAGCAACATTAGAGAAACTAAACTTTGACCTGATTGACCCATTTGATGCTTTAAATAATTTTGAGCATAATGTTAAGTTTTTAAAAACCCGCGGTTTTCAACCAGTGGAGAGATTAGTATAAATTAGGCAATGTTGATGTTGAATTAATCACACAGTATTAGGATAATTTTGACGTTCAAACAAAATCCCTCATACCATTAACAGAAAATTCTTCTATAGAAGAAAGTTAATATTAAATAGGTAAGAAGGTAATTTGACACCTCTTAAAACACAAGCCCCTCTCAGAACAGAGAAGCTTTGTGTTTTTATGTTGTTTTACTTGATTTTGCTATATTAATATAGGTCTTTAAGTTATCTCTTAAAAACTGCATTTGTAGGGAAACTGGATAGTTTTGAAAAAGAATGAACCTTGTTGCAGGGTTATTGCAGGAGGAGTATTAATGACAAAACTTGTTGTAAATGACATAGAAATTGAATTAGTTAAAAAAAACATAAAAAATATCCACCTATCAGTTCACCCGCCAAATGGCAGGGTTCGGATTTCGGCACCCAATAAAATGGATAATGAGGCTATTAGACTATTTGTTATAACAAAATTAGCCTGGATAAAAAAACAGCGCGCAAAGTTTGAAAAACAGGAGAGACAGCCTGAAAGAGAATTCGTTTCCGGTGAGAGCCACTACTTTTTAGGTGAGCTTTATCTTTTAAATGTGGTATATACAAATAAAAGAAAACAGGACGTCAAAATTCGCAACAAGACTTATATAGACTTATATGTTCGGGAAGGCAGCACCAAAGAGCAAAAACAAAATGTTATGAAAGAGTGGTACCGTAGAGAATTAAAAGCTTTGATTCCTCCCCTTATAAACAAATGGGAACCAATGATGGGTGTAAAGGTTAAGTCTTGGGGAGTAAAATTAATGAAAACAAGGTGGGGCAGCTGTAATACAACTGCCAAGAGAATATGGGTAAATTTAGAACTTGCAAAAAAGAATCCTACTTGTCTTGAATACATTATAGTGCATGAGATGGTGCATTTACTTGAGCGACTACACAATGAGCGTTTCATTTCATATATGGATAAATTTTTCCCAAATTGGCGAAGCATCAAAGCGGAATTGAACAGATTAATTTTTGAATAACCAAAGGTTACATATAAATAATATGAGTCTGTAATAGTTACTTTTCCATCATATTTCTACTGATTCACCAGGTTTTACGATCAGTACATTTGTTTGGGTATTAGCTTCTACTAGTTTTTTAAACTCCATAGGGTTTTTTTGTATGGGTGGGAAGGTATTGTAGTGCATCGGTATTACATTTTTAGGCTTAATAAATTCCACTGCCTTGGCTGCATCTTCGATTCCCATGGTAAAAACATCTCCAATGGGCAGTAGTGCCAGATCTATTTCTTCACTTTGTAGTAAACTCATGTCTCCAAAAAGTGCTGTATCCCCTGCAAAGTAGATTTTTTTATCTCTTAATTCCACTACAAATCCACAGGCATGACCTCCAGCTATTCCGCTTCCATGAAAGGCTTGGAAGAGTTTCACCGCGCCAAAATCTGCTGGTAGCCACCCGCCCAAGTTTCCTGGCTGAACATCAATTCCTTCCTTTTCAAACATTTGGCCTAGTTCAAAAGTGGTGTATACCTTAGCGCCAGAATTTTTAGCAATCGCTACGGTATCACCTAAGTGATCTGAATGAGCATGTGAGACAAGGATATGTTTAGGCTTTATTTCGTCAGCTTTTTTAGATGCTAAGGGATTTCCCGTTAAAAAAGGATCAAAAAGTAGTGTAAACTCACCTTCTGTTATTAAAAAAGCTGCATGACCTAAAAACTCAACCTTCAATAAAAACACCTCGACTTTTTTGACTATTATATCAAATAAGTTAAACTTCAGCAAAACATCCCTGTTTAGCTTCTACATCAGGCCATATTATTTAAACAATAGCCTTTTTAGATAGTAAAACAAATCTTAATTTAGTGAGTTTTGGGGTGGTTTCGTTTTTATACTGAATAAGAAGGAAATTTTGCAGAAATAAAGAAATTAGTATTTAGAGATAAAGCAACAATCGTGTAATAAATACTGTTAGATTTAAAAGGTTATAATTAGAAAAGGAGTTAATGGGATAAGTATTTTCAGAGCTTAATTAAACATATATGGAGGGTAATAGTAATGTTTCTAGACCGTAATGATGCGGCAATGCAGTTGGCAGGAAAACTCATGAAATATAAAAACGATTCTAATACCATTGTATTTGCTATTCCCCGGGGTGGTGTAATCATAGCAGATGTGATATGCGAACAATTAAACCTTCCTTTGGACATTGTTGTTACAAGGAAAATCGGAGCTCCATTAAACAAAGAGATAGCCATAGGAGCAGTAGACCCCGTGGGTGGTAGAATCTTAAATCATCAAGCTATTATTATGCTTCGTGTTAGTGAAAAATATTTAGAAGAGGAAGCTCAACGCAAGGCTAAAGAGGCAAAGAGCAGGTTGAAAAAGTATAGGGGCAAAGATGACTATTATGACCTTTCAGGTAAAAATGCTATACTTGTAGATGATGGGATAGCTACGGGTTATACGGTAATGGCGGCATTAAATTTCTTAAGGGAACTTAAACCTAAAAAATTGATTTTAGGCACTCCAGTTATAGCTCCTGATACCCTTTTAAAAATGGAAAAACAGGTTGAAGAACTATCCTATTTAATATCTCAGGAGCCATTTTATGCTGTCGGTCAGTTCTATGAAAAGTTTCCTGAGGTTTCTGATGCAAGTGTAATGAAAGCATTGACAAAAAGAGATTTCCCCAAAAGCATGTAACATCAATCATTAGGCAATGGCATCTTCCTTCTCCATTGCCATAATAACCCAAAAATGAGGGTTCCTCTCTGGTTTACTGGCATAAAAACTCACTTTAACAAAAAACAAAACCGGATGTCCATCCGGTATTTTTTTATTATAAAACTTTCAGAAGGGAACAACATAAAATATTAGCAAAGAGATAATATAATTCTTTAAACACTATCTGCAGGAAAGACTACCCCCATTTGCCTTCGGGCTTCATCAAGAACTTTCATTACAGATAATGAAAGATTATGTGAATTAACATCTGATTGCTCTTTGCCGTTTTTTATTAGATTTATAAATTCATTGACTTCATAGTACATTTCTTCATTTCTTTGATATTGGGATATATCTTCCACTGTTCCGTTTCTATAATATATGGCAGCTTTTTTGGGTATGTAAATTCTATTAAGAACTATGCTGCCCTGCTCTCCCTGAAATTCGCTAGGCATTGCTGAATCAGTTATTTTGGAATGTATAATAACTGCCTCCATATCATCATATTTTAGACAGACTGTCCCCTGACCGTCTACTCCTGAATCCAGCAAAAGACAACTCGCTATGATTTCTTTGGGTTCGCCGAAAAGGTATAAAACAGGATAAACACAATATACACCAATATCCATCAGAGACCCTGCTGAGAATTGTGGATTAAATATATTAGATAGCTTACCTTGTTTAAAACTATCATATCGGGAAGAATATTGACAGTAACTTACAACAGCCCTTCGGATTTTACCAATTTTGTGTAGATTATGTTTGATTACAATAAAATTAGGCAGAAACGTTGTTTTCATGGCTTCCATAAGTACAACCTTATTTTCTTTTGCAGCTTTAATCATATTAATGACTTCTCTACTGTTAGAAGCCAAAGGCTTTTCACATAGTACATGTTTACGGTTGTTTAGAAATAGTATAGACTGTTCACTATGTAAAGAATTTGGACTTGCTATGTAAACTGCGTCGATTTCAGGGCTTCTGGCCATTTTTTCTAAATCAGTAAATATGTTTGTTACACCATATTTTTCTGAAAAAGACTTTGCTCTCTCTTTGGTACGGGAATATACTGCATTTAGTTTAAAATCTTTATTTAAACTTGCTGCTTTTATAAAAGCTTCGGTAATCCAGCTAGTACCAACAACTCCAAATCTAACCATCTAAATCCTCCCAAATCTTTTTACTATTATAATAATATAAGAATTTCGAATAGCTTTCAATATCAAGTTACATTACCTTTTGATAGATAACAGCATAAACACTAAGGATAAAATGTTCTTTCGTATAATAGTATTGAAAAAAACTTGTCGATATAGTATCATAAAGCTTAGTTTGTGAAAACAGTAACAAACAATAAAAGTAAAAACGAAAGCTTGTATGCAAATGTTTACTTGTATTTTAATGAAGAAAAAACCACAGAATAAGCTAAGGTTCTTTCAAGATAAAGTTTTTGATTTTATAAACAGAGCTGGGAATATGTTCATTAATCAAGTAAAATCTAAAGCATATATGGCTTTCCACTAGATGGTATCACCATCCCATTGGTGTAACATAAATCCATGGGCTTACATATAACACTATTACTACTTTCTAAATTGAAAGCTAGCTAATCTTCAAGGAGGAAATCAAATGACATACAAGAGCGACATTGAAATTGCCCAAGAAGCAAAAATCAAGCACATCAAGGACATAGCTGATAAAGTTGGCCTTACTGAAGATGATTTGGAATATTACGGCAAATATAAGGCCAAAATCGATTACAAGCTGTTAGAACGGTATAAGGACAAAAGAGATGCCAAGCTTATACTTACAACAGCTATCAATCCAACACCTGCCGGTGAAGGGAAAACTACAACTACAGTTGGATTGGGCGATGCCTTAAGTAAACTAGGTAAAAACACCATGATTGCCCTTAGAGAACCTTCACTGGGGCCTGTCTTCGGAATAAAAGGCGGTGCTGCAGGTGGCGGGTATGCTCAAGTTGTGCCCATGGAAGATATCAACCTTCATTTTACAGGTGATTTCCATGCTATCGGTGCAGCTAACAATCTTTTAGCCGCAATGGTAGATAATCATATTTATCAAGGAAATGAACTAAACATTGACCCTCGCCGCATTACTTGGAAAAGATGTGTAGATATGAACGACCGTCAGTTAAGGTTTGTCGTGGACGGACTAGGGGGGAGAGTCAACGGGATACCTAGAGAAGATGGATATGATATAACAGTAGCTTCAGAAATAATGGCCGTATTTTGCTTGGCTAGTGATTTGGAGGATTTAAAAAACCGCCTTGCTCGGATTATCATAGGCTACACCTATGATGGAAAACCGGTTACAGCTGGTCAGTTGAAAGCTCAGGGGGCTATGGCAGCACTATTAAAAGATGCCTTCAAACCTAACTTGGTTCAAACCCTGGAAGGCACACCTGCTTTTGTACACGGAGGTCCTTTTGCCAATATTGCTCACGGATGTAACAGCATTATCGCTACAAAAATGGCCATGAAGTTGGCTGATTATGTGGTAACGGAAGCAGGTTTTGGTGCAGATTTGGGTGCGGAGAAGTTTTTGGATATTAAATGTCGTATGGCAGGACTTAGGCCGGATGCAGTTGTAATTGTTGCAACTATTCGTGCCTTGAAATATAATGGAAACGTCAAGAAGGAAGACTTAAATCAGGAAAATCTGGAGGCTTTAAAACAAGGACTGCCAAACCTCTTGAAACATGTGGAGAACATTACTAAAAAATACGGTATCCCGGCAGTTGTCGCTATTAACCAGTTCCCAACTGATACTGAAAAAGAGCTGGCACTAGTTCAAGAAGAATGTAATCGCCTAGGCGTAAATGCTGTACTTTCCGAAGTTTGGGCTAAGGGTAGCGAAGGTGGTCTGGAGCTTGCAAAAGAAGTTGTGAGCATCACTAAAGAAGGTGGAAACAACTTCAAGCCAATCTATGACCTAGATATGGGTCTTAAAGATAAAATCACTACTATTGCCCGGGAAATATACGGTGCTGATGGAGTTGAATTTACTCCTGCAGCTGTGAGAGAGATAAACACCTTGGAAGAATTAGGATTTAAAAATGTACCTATTTGCATAGCAAAAACCCAGTATTCTTTAACTGATAATCCTAAATTATTAGGTCGGCCAACTGGATTTAAGATAAATGTAAGAAATGTTAGAATTTCTGCCGGTGCAGGCTTTGCCGTAGTACTTACAGGTGCTATTATGACAATGCCTGGTCTTCCCAAACGTCCGGCAGCAGAAAACATCGACGTAGAAAGAGATGGTAAGATAACAGGGTTGTTTTAAAATTTAAGACGATTATTGGATAACTAATCTAGAAAGAGAGATATACAATCTGATAGAAAGATGTAAGTTACAATATCGACCGTCATGTAATATCGTTCGCTCAGAATCTTTTTTCGATGGCTCAAAGCCACGATTTTGGCGAAAGCCTAAAGCTGCTTTTAACTAGATCTAATCTTGAAAATAACATATCAAAGGTCAGATTTGACTAATATGACATTTTCATTTCTGTTGTACTTCGAGAAAAGCTTCTTTACGGCTTTCTTAAAATCTCAGCAAGATCTATTGGCGAAAAATATAATTCGCTCGCAGACATTACATGACACCCATCAAGTGGCAGTAAAAATTTATTCAGATTTATTTATAACATATTTTATTGGAAGAAATACTTGAATATGTAAGATAGGGTCTAGAAGAAAGGATTCATTTAATCATATTTTTACTGAAGCAAATATTTATATTCAAAAAGAGATTTTGTGCAAGCGGTATTACATGACGGCTACTAAAGTAACTAATTCACTTATACACTTGACTTCATAAACTTATATAGAGCAACAGGTGTTTAAAAAACTATTAGGAGGATGATTAATGTTAATTGAAAAAAGTTGTAAGGATTTTGTACAAGTCCTATCATCCAAAGAGCCCGTTCCTGGAGGAGGAGGAGCGGCAGCCTTGGTGGGTGCCATAGGAATGGCTTTAGGCAATATGGTTGGTAACTTGACTGTAGGAAAAAAGAAATATATGGATGTAGAATCTGAAGTATATTCAATTATGGAAAAGGTGACAAAGTTACAGCAGGATTTACTTTCAATGGTAGATGGTGATGCAAAGGTTTTTGGTGAAGTAGCAAAGGTCTACAGCATGCCAAAGGATACACCGGAAGAAAAAGCAGCTCGGGAAGCAGCTATGGAAAAGGCATTAAAACGAGCTTGCAGTGTGCCAATGGATATTATTAGAACCGCCTTAGAGGCTATAAAGCTTCAGGCGCGACTTGGAGAGATAGGATCCATAATGGCTTTAAGTGATGTAGGTGTAGGAGTTTTATGTTTAAAGGCTGCATTAATTAGTGGGAAACTAAATGTAATAATAAATTTGAACGGAATAAAAGATGAAAGCTTTGTTTCTAAAGTCAGTAAGGAAATGGATGCTTTGGTGGAAGAAGGTATCAAAATTGCTGATGCGACCTACGCTAAAGTGGAACAAAGGCTTACAAAAAAATAAGGAGGTTTGTAAATGTACAAAATACTCAGCGGCAAGGATGTAGCGGCGGCCTTAAAGGAAAAGCTTACCGATGAAGTAAAGGAACTAAAGCAACAGGGGAAGACTCCTGGTCTTTGTATAGTAATGGCAGGAGATAGACCGGATTCTGCATCTTATATAAAAGGTGCTGTAAAAAGGTGTACTGATATAGGTATAGACTGCCAGGTAGAAAAACTGCCAGAAGAAATAAGCCAGGATGAATTTTTAAAAGTCCTTGATAGATTAAATAGGGATTCAAAAATAAACGGTTTTATTATCATGATGCCACTTCCCGAGCAGATTTCGGAAGATGTAGTCAAGTATAAAATCGCACCTGAAAAGGACGTGGATTGCTTTAATCCCATCAATGTAAGCAAGGTAATGAGTGGGGACAGAGATGGGTTTACTCCATGTACACCACAAGCAGTAGTTGAGATTTTGGATCATTACGGAATCAAAATTGAAGGAAAAAGAGTAGTGATCATCGGAAGAAGTATGGTAGTAGGGAGACCCTTAGCAATGATGTTACTTAAGCGAAATGCTACAGTTACAATTTGCCATACCAGAACAAAAGACCTTGCCCATGAAGCTAAGAGAGCAGAAATACTCATTGCTGCAGCGGGGAAAGCCCGCATGGTTACAAAGGATATGGTAAGTGACGGTGCTGTTGTTATTGATGTAGGAATTAATTTTGATGAAAACGGAAAGATGTGCGGTGATGTGGACTTTGACAATGTCAGCCCAATTGCAGGGCAAATTACACCTGTTCCCGGAGGAGTTGGTTCAGTTACATCTACAGTCCTTGCCAAGCATGTAATAGAAGCATTTAAACTTCAGCAGAAAACTCTTTAAAGAAATCCAAAATTCTACGAATTTAACAAGTTAAAAATACAATTTAATAAAATTACATTTATATTTATCGGGAATACGTAGCTGTGCTTAGGAATAATTGACCTGAAATGTCTTTAAAGGGTATAATAAATATGAGGGAAAATACTGAATTAATTTAAATTGAAAGTATCAAAGGAGGTTAATTATGACTGAAAATAATTGCTGCTGTTCCTGTAAAGGTAAAGACAAAGAAGTCGAGACATTTAGAGTGCTTTTAGCCCATTGGATTGAGCATAATAATTCACACGAGCAAGGTTTTAGAGAATGGGCACAAAAGGCAGAGAAGCTTGGAAATGCAAAAGTATATGAAATGATATCAAAAGCCGCTGACTCCCTAAAAGTTGCTAGTGATTACTTACTTGAAGCAAAAAAACATATTTAGTGAGGTGCTTCAAATGTGCGAATCTAAGGTCTATATTCTGGAAAACGGCCATGAAAAGAAATTAATGGACAATGTTATTCAAATAGAACCTCAAGACGGAAAATTGTTTATGCGTGATCTTTTTGGTGAACAAAAAATTGTAGACGCTGTAATTAAAGAGGTTAAACTTCTTGAACACAAGATAATCCTTGAGAGTGAGAAAGCAAAATGAATATAGCAGTAGTAGATGGCATGGGAGGAGGCATAGGAAGTCAAATTATATCACTATTAAGGCAGGATTTGCCTAATGATGTCAAGATTTATGCCTTAGGTACTAATTCTGCTGCTACATCTAGCATGATGAAAGAAAAGGCAAACAAAGGTGCTACCGGTGAAAACGCCATTGCCTTTGTAGTAAATAAGGTGGATGTAATTATTGGCTCTCTTGGAATAGTAATCCCTAACTCTATGATGGGAGAAATAACCCCTGGTATTGCAGAAGCCATAGTTTCCTGTAGAGCTAAAAAGATTCTCATACCTATTATAGATAATGAGGATATAAATTTACTTGGAGTTGAAAGGAAACCTTTGTTTTTGGCTATAAAAGATGCTATTGAAAATATTAAACATCTGTAATTTAGGGTAAAAGGGTGCAACATGGTTAATATTTAGTAGTATGAGTTGATATAAATTACCAATAAACAATTTCATGAAAGCCCATATAATTGGTATTATCAAGGTTTAGAATATTGGTATGATTTATGCTATTAATTTAGTGTAAATCATTTTTTTTTAGGAGGGATTCCATGAAAAAGATTATTAACAATCCGGAAAATGTTGTTCAAGAGATGTTGGAAGGTATGGTAGCAGCTTTTCCAGAATATTTGAGAAAGATTGAAGGTTTTGAAATTATCGTAAGGGCAAATTCACCAATAAAAGGTAAGGTCGCTTTAGTATCTGGCGGAGGTAGTGGTCATGAACCTTCTCATGCTGGCTTCGTTGGGAAAGGGATGCTTGACGCTGGTGTAGCAGGTGCAGTATTTACATCACCAACCCCTGATCAGGTGTTTGAAGCCATTAAAGCTGTCGACGGTGGTGAAGGTGTACTGTTAATCATTAAGAACTATACCGGAGATATAATGAATTTTGAAATGGCCGGTGAGATGGCTGAAGCAGAAGGAATAAAAGTAGCAAATGTTGTAGTAAACGATGATGTAGCAGTGGAAGATAGCCTTTACACAACTGGTAGACGGGGTATTGCCGGGACCGTCTTTGTACACAAGATTGCGGGTGCTAAAGCTGAAGCAGGAGGAAATCTTGAAGAAGTCAAAGCCGTAGCGGAAAAAGTTATTAAAAACACTAGAAGTATGGGAATGGCTCTTACACCATGCATAGTTCCAGCTGCAGGTAAACCGACGTTTACACTGGCTGAAGATGAAATGGAAATTGGTATGGGTATACATGGAGAACCTGGTACGAAGAGAACACATATCATGCAAGCTGATGAGCTTGTTGCTCATTTGATGGAAAAAATAGTGAATGATTTACCATACAAATCCGGAGATGAAGTTGCTGTAATGATTAATGGCCTTGGGGCAACACCATTGATGGAACAGTTTATCATGAATAGAAAGGTAAGCGCGATATTAAAGGAAAAAGGAATAAAAGTACATAAAACTTTTGTTGGAGAATTTATGACTTCTATAGAAATGGCAGGTGCATCAATAACCTTGTTGAAACTGGATGAGGAGTTAAAACAACTATTGGATGCCCCGGCTGATACTCCAGCTTTAAAACAGTTATAAGAACATCTTGTGAAAGGGGACTTGAACGTGGCTGTAAACAGCGCACAATTAATTGAAATCTTAAAAAAAATAGCAAATGATATCCAGGCCAATCGTGAATTTCTAACTGAGCTAGATTCAGCCATCGGTGATGCAGACCACGGCATAAATATGTCAAAAGGCTTTAAAGCCGTTGTAGAAAAAATATCGTCTATGGCAGATAAAGACTGCGGGACCATATTAAAAAATGTAGGAATGACATTGGTATCTACGGTTGGTGGTGCATCAGGTCCATTATATGGTACTGCTTTTATGCGTGCTGGTCAGGCTATAGGTAATAAAAATGAGCTTACTTCTGATGATCTTGCAATAATCATGGATGCCGCTCTACAAGGTATTAAAGTTCGCGGAAAAGCGGAAAAAGGAGAAAAAACAATCATAGATGCTTTGGAACCTGCGGTTGATGTCATCAAATCGTCTACGGTGAGCTTAGAGACCTTCCAAAATGCATTAAAAGCGGCCAAAGATGGTGTTGAATATACTAAAAGCATAATTGCAAAGAAAGGGCGCGCCAGTTACCTTGGAGAAAGAAGCATTGGCCATCAGGACCCTGGGGCCACTTCATGTTATATCATGTTGTCAGCAGTTTACGAAGCAATATCCGATATAGAGAATTAAAAGAATTGCTATGAGGGGTGATGTATTGGTCGGCATAGTTTTAGTCTCACATAGTAAGAAAATGGCAGAAGGAGCTATGGAAATAATACAACAAGTTATAGGTGAAAAACCCATTATACATATTGCAGCAGGTACATCTGATAATCGGCTGGGAACTGATGCATTTCTGATAGAACAAAAGATTAAAGATATATTTGACGGTGATGGAGTATTAGTAATACCTGATTTAGGTAGTGCTGTAATGAGTGCTGAGATGGCTATAGAAAGTTTGGAGGATCCTGTTAGCTCTTTAACACTTTTAGCAGATGCTCCTTTCTTCGAAGGTGCTATTGCAGCAGCAATGGAGGCAAGTTTTGGTAAGAGCTTGCAAGATGTAAAACAGGCAGCGGAAAACACTAGAGGAATGAGGAAAATAGCGTGAAATAAAGGGTGCTTCTTAATAAAAGGAGCACCCTTTTACGTTAATATGCATGTAATCTCTTTGAGTTTCCACAAAAAAACGTACACGGAAAAAAGTCAAAAGGAATTTTACCACAGATATATAAAAACAATGTTTGAAAAAAACAATCAAATAAGATATTGTTATAAAAGACCAATCAAATATTTTACATTATTTGAAATAAGAGGTGTTCTTAATGAAATATAAGGCAGTTATTTTTGATCTTGATGGTACCTTACTTGATACATTAGAAGACTTAGCTAATTCTATGAACAGTGTTTTAGAAAGTCAATCATTACCAAAACATGATATAGAAAAATATAAATACTTTGTAGGGAATGGTATGCGTAATCTTGTTATGAGGACTCTCCCAGAGGATAAAAGAGAAGAGTGTTTTATTAATTATTGTCATGATCTCATGAAAGATGAGTACAAAAAGAGATGGGCAGAAACTACAAAACCTTATGATGGCATTGTAGAGATGTTAGAGACCCTTACTAGTTTAAAATACAAACTTGCTATACTTTCAAACAAACCACATGACTTTACAAAATTAATTGTAAAAGAGTTGTTGGATTGCTGCAAATTCGATGTAGTTTTTGGTGAGCGCAGTGGTATACCAAGAAAGCCAGACCCCGCTGGAGCTATAGAAATAGCTAACATTTTAAACATTCCCCTGGAAGAATGTGTTTATTTAGGTGATACGGGGACAGATATGGTTACAGCAAAATCCGCCGGCATGTATGCGGTCGGTGTCCTTTGGGGTTTTAGAAAAGCTGATGAATTGATTAAAAACGGAGCTGATGTACTCATAAAGACACCAATGGAGCTTTTCACAGTTTTAAACTGATTTTATTCAAACAATTGAATACCGAGAGCTTCATAAGTGGCCTCATCCACGTTGCCTGTTACATTTAATCCTTTTGCCTTCTGAAAAGCTTTAACAGCTTGCTGAGTTTGTTGGCCGTAATTTCCGTCATAAGCACCATCATAAAAGCCATATCCTGCAAGGCGTTTCTGAACTTCCATTACATCAGAACCTTTAGAACCTTGGGTTAATGGGTTAAGACCGAAGGTAAAAGGACCGTCGACTCCACCGATCAAAAAAACCTTTGTACCAACTTGTACCCATTCATAAACTTGCTCCACATGAGTGTTGTGCATACGTATACAGCCACCTGATTCAAAAGCACCTATACTCCAAGGCTTGTTTGTACCGTGAATTCCGTATATTCCCCACGGTACGCTCAATCTCATCCATCGTGAACCAAATCCTTCTCCCCAAGCATCTTTCTGAGTTATTGTAAATAAACCAATGGGAGTCGGCGTTTTAAATTTACCAACTGCAACAGGGAACCGCTTGAAAGGTTTGCCATCGTCCATTACCACCATTTCCCTTTCAAGAGTATATATAACTATACTAACCTCTCCCTGAGGTTTTTCTGTATCCAAGTTTGAAACTGGCTTTTCAAAAAGTTCAGCTAGTTTGTTGAAGGTCTTAGGTCCAAAAATACCGTCTGCCTGTAGCCCTTCTTTTTGCTGAAACTCTTTTACAGCCTGAACGGTATTTTTATCATATAAACCATTTATAGCTCCTTGATAATAACCCATGTTTTTTAGCTGACTTTGTATTTCATGGACATCTTGGCCAAACATTAGTGGATTTTGTAATTTTAACCATCGATCCTCACCACAAGAGCAGTGTGGAGGAGCCGCACTGACAGGAGTAGCAAAAATAAACAAAAAAATAATAAACGATATTACCAATTTTATTTTCACAATATCACCTCACAAAGATATTTTTTGTCGGTTTTAATTTTTTAATTCAGTCGATGTAGAAGAGGTGATATTTAACATATAAAGTTACAGTCTTTAATGAAAAAATATAAAATGTATAAAAAAAAAGTAAGGTGGGACATTAACCACACCTTACTTTTTTTATTAACCCATGAACAATGCCAAATCTTCTTCTACTGTGCCAATTCCAGCTATTCCAAAGTTTTCTACAAGAACTTTTGCTACATTTTGTGAAAGGAAAGCAGGCAATGTTGGGCCAAGATGAATATTTTTTACACCTAAATATAACAGGGCAAGCAGAACTATAACAGCTTTTTGTTCGTACCAAGCAATATTATATGCAATCGGAAGTTTATTAATATCATTTAACTCAAATACTTCCTTAAGCTTTAACGCAATTAATGCTAGTGAATATGAATCATTGCACTGCCCAGCGTCTAAAACTCTGGGTATACCGTTAATATCACCTAAATCTAGTTTGTTATAACGATATTTGGCACAACCGGCTGTAAGTATGACTGTGTCCTTTGGTAGCTTTTTAGCAAATTCAGTGTAGTATTCCCTTGACTTCATACGGCCATCACAGCCAGCCATAACGAAAAATTTCTTAATGGCACCGGATTTTACCGCATCTACAACTTTATCTGCCAGTGCAAAAACTTGTGCATGTGCAAATCCGCCAACTATTTTTCCTGTTTCGATTTCTTTAGGAGCATTTAGTTTCTTTGCCATTTCGATGACAGGGGAGAAATCCTTTTTGCCATTTTCATTAGCCTCTATATGTTTACAACCAGGGTATCCTGTTGCACCTGTTGTAAATATCCTTGCTCGTACATTTTCATTCCTGGGTGGGACTATGCAGTTTGTGGTAAACAATATAGGTCCGTTAAAGCTCTCAAATTCTTCAGTTTGTTTCCACCATGCATTGCCGTAATTGCCAATGAAATTGTCATATTTTTTAAAGGCAGGGTAATAGTGGGCAGGCAGCATTTCACTATGAGTATAAACATCTACTCCAGTGCCCTGAGTCTGTTCCAATAACTGTTCTAAGTCTGTCAAGTCGTGGCCTGATATAAGGATTGCTGGGTTATTTCTTACACCGATATTAACTTCTGTGATTTCAGGATTACCATATTTAGAAGTATTGGCCTCGTCCAAAAGTGCCATACCTTTAACACCATACTCACCTGTTTTTAAAGTTAAAGATACTAAATCGTCTACAGTAAGATTATCATCAAGGGTTGCAGCTAGGGCTTCATAAATGAATCCATAAATCTCATTGTTCTCTTTTCCGATATTTAAGGCATGGTGGGTATATGCAGCTAAGCCTTTTATACCATATGTAATTAATTCTCTCAAAGAGCGAATATCCTCATTTGTTGTAGAAAGCACTCCTATAGTAGATGCCTTTTGAAGCATGGACCCTCTTGAGTCAACTTGGAATACGGCAGCGTCATGAAAATTTTCTACATTTGCCTTTGCCCTCAATTCGTCTCTAAGGGAAATCAACTTTTTAATTTCACGTTCAATTGCTTCACCGTCAAAGTTAGCATTAGTAATAGTCATAAAAAGAGCATTTAATACTTCGTGGTTTATTATATCTAACTCTTCGACATTTAGATTGCCTTTTTGCACTATCTCAGACATACCTTTAATTGTATAAATCAATAAATCCTGTAGTTTGGCAACTTCCTCAGTTTTGCCGCATACTCCTTTGACAGTGCATCCTGTACCTCTTGCTGCCTCCTGGCATTGAAAACAGAACATTCCCATAAAATTACCTCCTTGTTATTTTATTGTTTTTGTTATTAAGATAGTAAGATATAACCAGGTATTGGTCTGTGATTGATATCACAGAAAGAAGAAAATAATTCTCTGCTTGAAATCCATAAAAAGATATGCTAATATAATAATACAATTCGTGCCGAAGTGGTGGAACTGGCAGACGCGCTGGACTCAAAATCCAGTGGTAGCAATACCATGTGGGTTCGATTCCCACCTTCGGCACCATTTATATTAAAGATAAGAATTAACTCGGGTAAACCGGGTTTATTTTTATGTACTGACAAGTGCAATCCATGTGGGAAACGTGTTAATAATACACAGTTTTAAAGTATTCTGAGAAATAAAACAGGAGCTAAATCCTAGATTTAATAGTTATATCAAGAAAAATTGATCTAATTGGGAAAATAGGTCGCAATTAAGATAAGTAGAACGATGTGCCATAAGCGGGCCAGCAAGCTAGTCCCTGGTATGTACTGGGGAAGGCCTGTGGCCTCCCACTAAATGACACATTCTTTAAATATCCGACACATTAAAAGTTTGTCATTCTGAGTGAAACGAGGAGTTTTGGGTTTAAAACGAAGATCCTTCAGGCAAAGCCTTCGGGATAACACGTTAATGCTTATGTTTATTTAGAATTATACCATAAACTAGCTAGCTAAGCTAGCCCCTAAAATATAAAGAGGGAAGGCCTGTGGCCTCCCACTAAATGACACATTCTTTAAATATCCGACACATTATAAGTTTGTCATTCCGAGCGAAACGAGTAATCTTGGGCTAAAACAAAGATCCTAGGCGAAGCCTCCGGGATGACGATAGCGGAGCTATCGTAACAATGACAAAGTCGTCATCCAAAGCAAAGACGGTCAACCTATATTGTCATTCAGAGAAAGACGATACTTTGCTTTTATTTCTTAGCAAAAACGGATAATCCTTTCTTGTAATCTTAACAAGATGGTTAAGTCTTTTCAGTCATCCTGAGCAAAGCGAAGGATCTTGTTTTACATCTTTATATTATCCGGCACAATGCAACTTTTCAAAAAGCTTCTATTATTTTAAACTCCACCTAAATAAGCTTTTAGCACCTTTTCATTTTCAAGAAGCTCTTCTCCAGTTCCAGAAAGTGTGATGGTTCCTGTCGCTAGGACATAGCCATAATCTGCTATTTTTAAAGCCATACGGGCATTTTGCTCAATTAAAAGAATAGTAACACCGTCATCGTGTACCTTTTTTATTATGGAAAAAACATCTCTAACAAGCATTGGTGCAAGCCCTAGTGAAGGTTCATCTAGCATTAAAAGCTTCGGCCTTGACATGAGTGCTCTTCCCACTGCCAGCATCTGCTGTTCGCCACCGGAAAGAGTGCCTGCCAATTGGTTTTCTCTTTCTTTAAGTATGGGAAAAATTGAGTAAATCCATTCCATATCTTTTTTTATACTGTTATTATCCTTTCTCGTATAAGCACCTAAAACCAAGTTTTCATATATTGTAAGGTTGCTGAAGACTCGTCGACCTTCTGGTACCATGGTTATACCTTTTTTTATTATTTCTGTTGTAGGTGTTTTGGAAATATCTTCGCCCATGTTGGTGACATCGCCGGATTTTTTTTCAAGACCACATATAGCTCTAGGCGAGGAGCTTTTCCCTGCCCCGTTGGCACCTATCAATGCTACTATACTTCCGACCGGCACATCAAAATCAATGCCTCTTACTGCATGAAAACCTCCGTACCTTACATTTAAGTTCCTTACTTTAAGCATCCATATCCACCCCCAGATATGCCTCTATAACCCGTTCATTGTTTTGGACCTCATTAGGTGTTCCTTCAGCTATAGTTACACCATGGTCCAGGACCAGGATGTTTTCGCAAATTCCCATAACTACCTGCATGTGATGTTCTATGAGCAAAATTGTAAGGTCGAATTTATCCCGGATTTCCTTTAAGAATGCCATTAGATCTTCTGATTCTTTGGGGTTCATTCCTGCCGCTGGTTCATCTAATAATAAAAGTTTTGGGCGAGTAGCGAAGCTCTGGCGATTTCTAAACGCCTTTGCTGACCATAAGGCAAGGAACTTGCTTTTTCATCCATATATTTCGTTAGGTTCACTTGCTCGATGAGTTCAAGAGTCTGGGCTCTCATCATTTTCTCTTCTCGGGTGTATCTAGGTGTTCGTAAAGTAGCATCAATGAAACTTGATTTTAACCTAAGATGGTGACCTACCAGAACGTTTTCAAAAACCGACATATTTTCGAATAAGCGTATATCCTGAAAGGTCCTCGCTATGCCTAGTTTTGTAATTTTATAAGGCAATAGCCTTGTAATATCATGGTTTTCGAAAAATATACTTCCGGTTGTGGGGGTATATATCTCGGTTATTGCATTGAAAGCGGTGGTTTTGCCAGCACCGTTAGGTCCAATTAGACCGACTATTTCACCTTCATTAAGAGTTAAAGAAAAATCGGAAACTGCAGTTAAACCACCGAATTTAATAGTTATTTTGTCTACTTTTAATATTCCCAAGACGGCGACCCCCTTTTTCCAACAGTAAATTCCATGATATTTCTTTTTCTCCCATTATACCTTGACGTAAAAACAGCACTACTAATATAAGAATCATAGAATAAACAACCATTCTCATACCTGAAATTCCAGGCAAACTGATAAATCCTATCTTCATGGGTGATTCTACTACTCGAAGCATCTCCATCAAAACCGTCATTACACAAGCAGAAATCATTGACCCTGTAATACTACCCATACCACCTAGGACAACTATTAATAAAATTTGATATGTAAAGAAAAACCTAAACATAGTGGGATCTATGGTGGAATTTAGGTTTGCAAGAAGAGCTCCACCGATACCGGCAATAAAGGCACTTATTGTAAAGGAAAGGGTCTTATGTTTAAAGAGATTTATACCCATAGCTTGAGCCGCTGTTTCATCTTCCCTTATAGCCTTAAAAGCTCTGCCATAACTGGAGTTAACTAATGCTTTGAGTCCCAGCACGATTAAAACTACCACACCCCAACTCCAATATTGGTTTGTATACTGGGGTATCCCCTTAAGACCTAAAGCACCATTTGTAATAGTTTGAGTGTTTGTAAATACTACCGATATTATTTCACTAAAGCCTAATGTGGCGATAGCAAGATAATCACCCTTCAGTTTAAGTACCGGGGCACCAATAAGAAATCCAACAATAGCTGATAAGATACCAGCTATAAGAAGTACAAAGAAGAAGTGGACATTAATATCAAGTAAAATAGGGTTTATAGGTTCCATGAAAAAATTCATGGTCTTTACATTGGGAGGCATTGTCAAAAGTCGCTTGTATATGCTCCTACAGCCATAAATCCGGCTGTTCCCAGAGAGAAGAGCCCCGTAAAACCGTTGGTGAGATTAAAGCTTAGCGCAAGAACGGCATTTATTGCACATAGGTTTAGTATTCTCATCATATAAGCATCCAGATGACTTTCTGTCCAGTAAAGAAAAAGGAAGAGAAGAGCTATAACTAGAATCGTTAGCATAGTATTTCTGTATTTTTTAGCCTATTCATCACCTACACCTTCTCTGCCACTTTTTCACCCAAGATACCGGTGGGCTTAAAAAGTAATATAATTATTAAAATAATAAAAGCAAAAGCATCCCTATATCCGGAAAGATCGGGTAAAAATGCGACTAGTAATATCTCCCCGAGACCCAATAGGAATCCACCTAGCATAGCTCCTGGAATATTCCCGATGCCGCCTACGACAGCGGCTATAAAACATTTAAGACCTGGCATAATGCCTATGAGTGGGTGAATCTGAGGATATTTTAAAGCCCACATGATTCCTCCTACTGCCGCTAAAGCTGAGCCTATCCCAAAAGTGAAGGATTATTTTGTCTACATCTATACCCATAAGTTCGGCTGTGTCCATGTCTTTAGAACATGCCCTCATAGCCATACCGGTTTTAGTGTGATTGACAATATTTACCATGCCAATTAAAAGAATTGCAGAAATCACCGGTATAATTATACTAAGATTGGTAATAGATACACCAGCTATTTTGATAACGCCTTTAAAGAGGTCAGGAGTATAAAAGGGTTTTGCACGACCGCCAAAGACTACTAGACCGACGTTTTCTAAAAAAAAACGAAACCCCAATAGCTGAAATCAAAATGGAAATTCGCGGTGCTTCCCTCAAAGGTTTATATGCGGCCTTTTCTATTGTTATACCGGTTAATACCGTTAATCCGATGGAAATAATGACTGCCAGCCACCAACGGAGGGAAAAGATACCAACCCCAAAAAAAACAAAATATGCAGCAAGCATAATTATGTCACCGTGAGCAAAGTTTATTAGTCTTACAATTCCGTATACCATGGTGTAACCTATTGCAATGAGAGCATAGAGGCTTCCCAGGGAAATACCGTTGACGAGGTGTTGAAAAAAAGTCCAACTGTCATATGAGAACCTCCGATTTTCCTAGATTTGCCCGGCATTTGAACCGGGCAAATCTAAGTAGTTTAGGATATTATAAATCTACTATTTTGAAAGAAATTGCATTAATCGGGCTGAACTGTTTCAATATAAACAAATTCGCCATCTTTTACCTGCTTTATTACTGCACTCTTATTGGCGTCTCCATTTTCATCAAGTGTGATTATACCGGTTGCGCCTTCGAAATTCTGTATCTTAGCAATTTCATCTCGGATGGCTTGAGGATCAGTAGAACCAGCTTTTTCAATTGCTTCTATAGCTACTAAATAGGCATCAAAGCCTAAAGCAGCAAAAGCACTCGGTGCTTGACCGTATTTTGCCTCAAAGGCATTCAAGAATTCCTTTGATACCTCAGTGACAGGAGCTTCAGCAGTATAGTGTGTACTAAAAGCTACTCCTTCAACTTCTTTACCGCCTATTTCAATAAATTCCGGAGCTTCATATGTATCTCCACCTAAGAAAGGTGCTTCAATGCCAAGATCTCTAGCCTGTTTTATTAGGAGAGCTGATTCTCCGTAATTACCCGGTGCAAAAATAACATCGGGATTTAAGTCTTTGATTGTAGTAAGCTGTGCGGAAAAATCCTGGTCATTAGTTTTATATTTTGTCTCAGCAACAATAGCATTCTCATCTCCTGTAAGTTCCACAAAAGCTTGTTTAAAGAAGTTTGACAGCCCCACTGAATAGTCATTAGACATATCCATTATTATGGCTGCTTTTTTTGCATTTAATGTGTTAAATGCGTACTTGGCCATAACTTTACCTTGGAAAGGATCAATGAAACAAACTCTGAAATAGTAATCATTGTCAAGTGTCACAAGAGGATTTGTAGGAGAACACCCGACTACAGGGACCTTCTTTTCTTTTGCAACTTGACCACCTGCCATAGAATTTGAACTGCCATAAGAGCCAATTATAACACTGACATTGTCTTTTTCAATAAGGCGTGCAACGGCATTAGCAGACTCGGTCTTGTCTGTTTTATTATCAACAATAAAAAGCTCGACCTTCTTTCCAAGAACCTCAGGGTACATTTCCTTTGCCAGTTCAATTCCTTCCACCGTCATTTGCCCACCGGCAGCACTGGCACCGGTCATAGGCTCATATACGCCGATTCTGATAATACTCTCCCCAGAGGCTTGCTGTTCCCCATTATCGCTTTCGTTTCCCGTTTCGGCCGGTTTACTTCCACAACCTGATAGAAGCAGTGACAGCATTAATAAAATAGTAAGTGAAATTAAAAGCAGTTTTTTAAAATTTTTTAGAATCATTGATTTTCCCCCTTGATTAATTATTCGCTCTTTTTACTGCACAAATAAGCTAAAGTCTTATAAATGCATCCCTCCCCCCCTCTGTTGTCCGTGTAGCGTGAATATATGTCTACGATATATAGACTACCACCATTTTATCTAAAAATCAAGAGTATTTTTAAAAGATTTACAATGACATAAACCCCAAGTAATTACATATTATGAAAATGTAACACAACGACGATGCATAAATCCTTGGGGGTGATTGATTGAAGAGACTTGCAAGCATAGCGTTTACTGTATTGCTACTTAATATTTTTTGTGCAACTTTACTAGCGTCTGAAAGCAGAAAAATAGTTTTGAATGTGCCGATGTATACTCTTGAGTATTATGAAGGAAATACTTTGGTAAAAGCATATCCTGTAGCAATAGGACGTAGCACTAGCCAAACTCCTATTGGTGATTTTAAAGTGATTAACAAAGCGAAGAATCCTACTTGGTTTCCCAGGGGGAGAGACCCAATTCCGCCGGGTCCATCTAATCCTCTGGGGACACGATGGATGGGCTTTAAAAACGGTTATGGAATACATTGCAACAACAATCCTTCTGTTATCGGCACTATGGCTTCAGCCGGCTGTGTGAGATTATACAATCAAGATGTTGAAGAATTGTATGAAAAAGTATCGGTAGGCACAACTGTTAAAATCATTTATCAAACTCACGTTTTACATAATGATGGTATTAAACCTTATTTAAAAGTATATCCAGATATATACGGTTTTGGTGTTAACAGCAAAAAAGCCATAATGACAAAGCTAAATGAAAACAATATTAAAATTGAACAACAAAAGTTAGATATATTACATAATAAAGTTAAAACTAAGCCGGTTATTTTTAATCAAGGCTATTATATGACATTCAATGAAGAATTAGTTACAAATGATATCCAAATAATTGACCAGACATTTTATATGAACAAACGGGAAATAGAAAAATATTGTAGTGCAGAATGTGATAACACTTGGCCTATTGTTATTAACGAATGGGAGTATATAAATATTCATGAGGTTTTTGAAAATGAGCAGTTCAATATAAAAATAAATAAAGAAGAAGAAATTATCGATATCAAGGGAATTCTGATAACTGTAAATTGTAAGTTATTAGGGGTAGGTTGTTTAAAACAAAATGATATGATATTAATACCCATAAGACCCATAGCAGAGCACTTAGGATGGACTGTGTCCTGGGACAATGAGACTAAGACTGCTTTTGCAAATAACATACCGCTGACAACAGCCTTGATAAACAGCCGTTCATATATGACTTTAGAAGAAATCTGTTCTACTTTTGACTTAAGATTAGTCAAAGATGATAAAAAAGGAATAATAAATTTTTTCAGCCGGTAAATTCCGGTTATTTTTTTTGCAGGAATTTTAAAGTATTAAATAGAATAACTATTAATGAAAAAAGTGAGGGGAGGTTAACGAGTGAAGGTTGAAAAAGACCTCATACGCAGGGCAAAAAAGGGTGACCTTATTGCCTTTGAAGATTTAATTTGCGGTTATGAGAAAAAAGTATATAATACAGTTTTTCGTTTCTTCAACAACGAACAAGACGCCATGGATATCACCCAGGAAATATTTATCAAAGTTTTTACCTCCCTAAAAAGTTTTAGGGAAAATTCGAGTTTTTCCACCTGGTTATATCGCATTTCTGTAAATACATGCATTGATTTTTTTAGAAAAAAGAAAGAGGATATGCTTCCCATAAATGAAGAAATGGCAGTAGGTGGTGAAGTCAAGCTTGGTTCCCAAACTGAGCTGCCGGAAGTTTTTGTTCAAAATCAGGAACTAAAACAAATTCTCGCTCAGGCAATCAACACTTTGCCGGAAGAACAGAGGATGTGTGTAATATTAAGGGATATACAAGGCTTCAGCTATACTGAGATAAGTGAGATTTTATCATGTTCACTCGGTACTATAAAATCGAGAATAAGTAGAGGTCGTCGGGCTTTAAAAGATAAGCTTAAAGAAACGGAACTTTTTTCTGCAAATGACGTCTAATATTTACAAAGGGGGGAAACAATGTGGCATGCAAAGATTATGAACAATTGATAGACAAATATTTAGAAGGCCTGGTGACCAAAGAAGAAAAACTTGATCTTGAAAAGCACATGGAAATGTGTCCTGATTGCCGGAAAGAAGTATTCGAGCTTAGGCAAATCATAAAAGCGGCTAATTCCTTGGAACAAATTGATTTACCACCGGAATTTGCGCCAAGCCTTATGGAAAAGTTAAGAAGTATTTCTCCCGAACAAAAAGAGTTTGAAAAAATACCCGGATTTATAGGCTTTATAAAGAATATTCCGGGATTAATATATAGTTTTTATTATCGTAATAAGAGAGCCTCTATTGCAGTAATGGGTATCTTTATCATAGGGATATTTATTGCTACAATATATAATCCTGCAAATGTGAACTATATGAGTTTTGACACACAAAGCACAAAGGATGAAGCAGCTTCAGAAGCAGGACCATCAGCTGAAGAGCCCCAAATGATGTCCAGCCGTGCCATGATGTATAATCATGATATGGCTGAAGGTGAAAGTATTGATGGCGGCTACGGTTTAGGTGGGGTAGATCATAAGATCAGCATCCAATCTACCGAAGCGAGATCTGAAAAAATCATAAAAAATGCCGATTTGTCTATTTATGTAGAGGATTTTGATGATAAAGTCGATGATATAATAAATCTTGTCAACGATTTGGGAGGCTATATAGAAAATAGTGAAATCCAGGGGGCAAACTCTGCTGATTCCTCTCGAAGAGCTTATATGGCATTAAGAATACCCCAAGCTAAGCTTACCGATGCTCTAGATATGTTTAAAAATATGGGAAGGGTTCGAAGCCAGCGTTTAAGCGGAGAGAACATTACTGATGTATATTATGATACTGATGCTCGAATCCGTAATCTTCGCCAACAAGAACAAAGACTTTTAGAAATACTGCAGATGGCTAAAAATGTTGACGAAGTTTTACGGATAGAAAACGAGCTTAATCGTGTCAGAACGGAAATAGATCTATTGACAGGACAGATAACCGCTTGGGATAAAATGGTGGAAATGTCTCTGGTTAATCTTAATTTGATTGAACAGGAGCCATCAAAAGAAAGATTGGGCACAGTTACCTTGGGTGAACTTGCACAAAGAGCAAAAGAAGGCTTTATAGCTGTAATAAACTTGTGTGTAAATATGTTAGCAACATTAGCGGAAGTTCTTGGAGCAATAATACCTTTAGCAATAATATTTGGTGTTTTATATAAGGTTATCAGTCTTGTTATAAGCAAGATAAAAAACCGAACAAAGAAGAATTAGCTCTAGCCAAATAGGTTTAGAGCTTTTTTTAATTCTTTGCAGGTTTTTAAAGAAATTTGGTGAAATAATAGTAAGATAAGATAGGAGTTGAAGAAAATGAAGAAAATGTTATTGATTGATGGAAACAGCTTACTACATAGAGCTTTCCACGCACTGCCGCCACTTCGAACGTCCAAGGGAGTGCATACCAATGCAGTATATGGTTTTCTAAATATGTTATTTAGAATACTAGAGGAGGAAAATCCTGATTACATTACAGTTGCCTTTGATAAAAAAGGTCCGACTTTTAGACATACAGAATATGTTGCTTATAAAGCTACTCGTGCAAGGACTCCTGATGAACTAATAGGGCAATTCGATATTTTAAAGGAGGTACTAAGAGCTCTTCACATATATTTTATTGAGCTTGATGGGTATGAAGCTGATGACCTCTTAGGAACCCTTTCAAAAAAGGGGGAAGAATGGGGAATTTTTTCGATAATAGTTACAGGAGACAAGGATGCTTTGCAATTAGTTTCTGATAATACCAATGTAATGCTAACGAAAAAAGGCATTTCAGAAATGGAAGTTTACGATCCTGAAATGGTAAAAAAGAGATACAATATACCCCCGAAGGCTGTAGTTGATTTAAAAGGATTGATGGGTGACAAATCTGACAATATTCCTGGAGTACCTGGAATAGGTGAAAAAACTGCTACTAAGTTAATTCAAGAGTTTAATACAGTAGAGGAAGTTTTGAAAAACATCGACAAACTTAAGGGAAAAGTTAAAGAGAATCTTGAAAAATACAGTGAACAGGCGAGAATTAGCAAATATTTGGCAACCATTGTAAGAGATATAGATTTAGATATAAATCTTGATGATATAGTTTACGCTGAACCGGATTACGACAAGTTGATAGAATTATTCCGAGAGCTAGAATTTTACAGCTTAATAAACCGAATTGAAAAACCAGCAGTCACCCAAGCAACAGTAGAAGAAACAACAATCGATGTTAATAATGTTGATTTGCTGAAAGAGCTGTATAAGAATGCTCTACAATTGAAAAGGGTTGTAGTTTTAGCTGATGTTGAAGGGAAAAAAGGTTTCACAGAATATAGGATAAACGGTATTTATCTTTTTATTAAAGACAAAAGCTATTTTATAAAAGCTAAGTTATTAGATGACACTGAAATTAGAACAGTATTAAAATCAATTTTTCAAGACCCTTCAATATTTAGCGTAACGCATGATGGTAAACTTATGAGAAATATACTAAGACAATTTGATATAGATTTTTCTTGTAACTTCGATACACTACTGGCTGCTTATATTTTAGATCCATCAAAGTCCAATTATGATATACCAACTTTAGTTATGGAATTTTTGGGCAGTTCGGTAACAGATCAATCAGATATTGGTGAAAAGGCTTCATACTTGTTTGATTTAAAAGAAGCTATGGATGACAGAATAGATTTATACGATATGAAAGACCTTTTTAACAATGTTGAGGTCCCCTTTAGCACTGTCCTAGCTGATATGGAGAGTACCGGGATAAAGGTTAACCAACAAAAACTTAAAGAGCTTTCTGATAGATTTGGCGAAAAACTTACTAAACTTACAGATGAAATTTACCTACAGTCAGGTACAGAGTTTAATATTAATTCACCTAAACAGTTAGGGGAAATTTTATTTGAACGGCTTTCACTACCCGTAATAAAAAGGACAAAGACAGGCTATTCTACAGGGGCTGATGTATTAGAAAAACTAAAACCTCAACATCCTATAATAGAAAACATACTGGAATATCGCTTTTTGATGAAACTAAAATCCACTTATGCCGATGGATTACTATCCTTAGTGAATAGCAAGACTGAAAGAATCTATACGAGTTTTAACCAAACTGTTACATCTACAGGTCGCATTAGCAGTACCGAACCAAACCTCCAAAACATACCGGTAAAAACTGAAGAAGGAAAGCATATCCGGGGAGTTTTTACAGCTGATGGTCCAGGTCATGTACTTTTATCTGGGGACTATTCACAGATAGAACTACGTGTGTTAGCACACATCTCTCAAGACCAAACCCTAATTGACGCTTTTATTAATGAGGAAGATATTCATACACGCACTGCAAGTGAAGTGTTTGGAGTTAGACCGGAAGAAGTGACACCAACCCTAAGAGATAGAGCGAAGGCGGTAAACTTTGGTATAGTCTATGGTATAAGCGACTATGGATTAGCTCAGAGCTTGAATATATCAAACAAAGAGGCTCAGGATTATATAGATGCGTATTTTGAACGCTATCCTGGGGTAAGGAATTATGTTAGAGAAAGTATAAAATCGGCCAAGCTTACTGGTTACGTAACTACACTACTTAACAGAAGGCGTTACATTCCGGATATTAACAGCAGGAATTACCACTTGAGGTCATTCGCTGAGCGCACCGCTATGAATACACCTATTCAAGGTAGTGCAGCAGATATAATAAAAGTGGCTATGGTTAAAGTACATGAATACTTAAAAGAAAATAACATGAAATCCAAGATTCTCTTACAGGTTCATGATGAGATAATTTTGGATGTGGTTGAAGATGAGCTGAGTATTGTAAAGAACATACTCAAAGAATACATGGAGAAAGCTATACAATTGAGGGTACCTTTGGTAGTGGATCTTAAACAGGGATATACCTGGGAAGAACTCTAGTCTTAGGGGGATGGTTTTGTTGATTGTAGGTTTAACCGGAGGTATTGCCAGTGGAAAGAGCACAGTATCATTATTGCTTAAGAATAAAGGTGCTGTTATAATAGATGCAGATGAAATATCAAGAAATATTTTGATACCGGGTAAGCCTGCCTGGACAAAAGTAATAGAGCATTTTGGTGAGAAAGTCTTAAGAGATGATAAAAATATAGATAGAAAAAAACTGGCACAAATTGTTTTTTCCGATAAAAAAGAGTTAGAGCTTTTAAACAGTATAACACACCCTATAATTATCGAAGAGATAAAGCGACAATTGGAGTACTATAAAAAAGTGGATGAAGAAGTCGTCGTAATTGATGCAGCACTTCTACTTGAGCTAGGTTTAAATAGTCTTGTGGATGAAGTATGGGTTGTTGCTGTTGACGAAAAAACTCAACTGGAAAGACTTATGTTACGTGAAAAAAACCTTAGTCGAAAAGAAGCTCTTAAGAGAATAAAGTCCCAAATGCCCCTACAGGACAAGCTTAAATATGCACAAAGAATTATAGATAATACAGGGGAAATTGAAAGGACAAAGAAACAGCTTGATGAAATATGGAGGGGTATTCTAAAGTCGTGAAAAACAAAATGGTAGTAATATTTGTTATAATTATTGGTGTTTTGGCTTTATACAACAACTTATCTTGGTTTATGAAATATATTTATCCTTTAAAATACGAGCAAACTATTATTCGTTATTCAAATGAATATGGTGTTGACCCATTTCTCGTTGCATCAGTTATTAAAGTGGAAAGCAACTTTTCTCCAGATGTAATCTCTGGACAAGGGGCTATAGGTTTAATGCAGTTAATGCCTAAAACAGCATTTTGGGCTGCTGAAGAAATTGGTATGCAAGAAATACAAATAGAAGATTTAAGAAATCCCGATATAAATATAAAGATCGGCACATGGTATCTTTCTTCATTACTAGAAGAGTTTAATGAAGACATTACTTTGTCTCTAGCAGCTTATAACGGTGGTCGAGGTAATGTATCCAAGTGGATAGAGAGTGGTATGTTAGACAAAAACAAGGAAGAAGAAATACCTTTTCTTGAAACAAGGAACTTTGTAGCAAGAGTACGAAAGTCATATATATGGTATAAGCGTCTGTATAAGGACAAGCTTAATAAAAATATACAATACTGAGGAGAGGTTTAATTTATGGGAGAAATCAAATCATTAAACGATGTAAAGAGCATCAGAATTGACTCTGACAGGCAGTTTTATTCAGCTAATCATGATGAGATTCTTAACGGATTGACAACAGATATATACTTTATTAAAACCTTGGAAATATTGCGGCATATGGGACTTTCAAAAAAGGAAGTAGTTGCTGAAGTATTTCCCCGTAGATCCGGTGTCATGTGCGGTGTAAATGAAGTAATGAATCTATTAAAAGATAAGCAAATTGAAGTATATGCAATACCCGAAGGTGAAACCTTTGAACCGAAAGATACGGTTATGAGAATAAAAGGGGCTTATGAAGAATTTGGCATATTTGAAACAGTTCTTTTAGGAATGATGGCCCACTCCAGTGCTTGGGCTACTGCGGCGCGGGAGTGTAGAGAGGCAGCAGCAGATAAACCTTATATTTGCTTTGGTGCTAGACATGTACACCCGGCTATCGCACCTGTTATGGAAAGGGCAGCGATTGTCGGTGGTGCAAATGATGCAAGCTGTATACTGGCTGCTAAACTTTTAGGCAGAGAACCTTCGGGTACTATTCCTCATGCGGTTATTATAATGGCAGGAGATACGGTGTCAGTAGCAAAAGCTTATAACGATATAATGCCCCCGGATTCACCCAGGATTATACTTGTAGATACTTTCAAAGACGAAGTAGAGGAAACATTAAATGTAGTGGAAGCCCTTGGAAAAGATTTAGAAGGAGTGCGGCTGGATACTCCTAGTGAGCGAGGAGGAGTAACCCCGGAATTGGTATATGAGATTAGAAATCGATTAGATCAAAAGGGTTATACTTATGTCAAAATATTTGTATCAGGCGGCCTTTCACCTGAAAGAATAAGAATACTTTCCGATGCAGGAGCGGATGCTTTCGGCGTGGGAAGTTATATATCAGGTGCCAGGCCTATAGATATGACTTTGGATTTAAAGATGGTGGATGGCACACCTGTAGGTAAACGAGGTCGAATACCTGGTTTGATCCACAATCCAAAGTTAGTGCAGATGAAATAAAATTATAAATGGGGAAACCATAAGGATATTTCACGTTTTGCACTTTCCGCACTATCTGAGGCGTGTACCAAGTTTTTTGTGGTAGAAGTAGCAAAATCACCACGGATAGTACCGGGCATAGCTTCTTCTACCCGAGTTGCACCATTTAGAATACGTGCTAATTTTATGGCATTGTCGCCTTCAACAACCATTGCCATGACAGGACCAGAAGTTATATAAGCAATAAGTTCCCCGAAAAATGGCTTTGAAATATGTTCATAATAGTGTTTTTCAGCCAATTCTTTTGTAACATTGCAAAGCTTTGCTGCTATAATTTTTAAACCTTTTTGTTCGTACCTTTGTATGATATTACCTGTAAGACCTCGTTTAATACCGTCGGGTTTTATCATTATAAAGGTTTTTTCCATTTTCTACACTCCTTATAATTTTTATTTATATTAACAAAGTATAAAGACGAAAGCAAGAAAGTGCTACACAGACTGGATTTTATCGTTATTTGACCATGTCAGTGCAGTTGTAATATAATTATTTTAAACAGATTAAAGCATATTTGGAGGCAGACATGAAAAAAAGTTTGATAATTATACTAGTATTTATATTTTTACTGTTAATTACTGCCTGTTCCAATACATCAATTAGTCCCATTGAGGAAGATTTCACCTCGGAAGAAGAAGTGTCTAAATCTCCTCAAAGTGGCGGAACGTTAAACCTTGCGGTTACATCCCTGCCAAACCCTGATCCTCTTATGGCAGAAGATTATGAGACAAAATCAATTTTAAGCCTTATTTATGAAGGTCTTGTTAGAATTGACGAGGAGGGTAGTATTCAACCCAACCTTGCTGTAAATTGGCAGATAACAGATGATGGGAGAACTTATATTTTTAAACTTCGTAAAGATGTAAAATGGCAAAATGGAAAAACTTTTTCCTCATCTGATGTTAAAGCTACTTTTGATAAAATAGTGCAACTAAAAAAACAGCCTCGTAATAGTAGACCGGATTTTTATGAGTTTGACAATATACAAAGTTATGAAGCTATTGATGAAGAGACTTTTACTATAACTTTATATAAACCGGACACAGGTTTTCTATATGAGATGGATAGGGGTATACTCCCAGCATCTATTTTAGAAAAACCCCAACAAGCTAACAATGATGATAAAAATATCGATCCTTCAGAAGAGTATGTGGGTACCGGACCCTATAAAGTAGTGGGTTTAGAAAGAGATTCTATAAGCTTAAAGAGAAATGATTATTATAGTTATAAACCATACATTGAAGAGATAAACATAAAAGCCTTTCCAGATAATTATGCTATTATTGAAGCTTTTAAGAATCAGTCTATTGATCTGGTATCCATTGAATCCGAAGATTGGGATATATTTCAGGATATAAAGAATGTATACTTACTTCAATGTCCTTCTAGATATTTCGAATTTCTTTCACTTAACTTAAACAACCCCATTTTCAGTGATGTTAAAGTAAGGCAGGCAATGCTAATGGCGATAGATCGTGACGAAATACTGCAGGACACTACTTTAGGTCGTGGTATAGTTATAGATGGTCCTATTTTACCTTTTTCATGGGTGTTCAATTCGCAAATACAGCATATAACATCTAATAAAGAAGAGGCAGAAAAAATACTTGAAGAAGCAGGTTGGAAAGATGAGGACGGAGATGGGATTTTAGAAAGAACCATCGGTAATACTACTTATAAATTTGAGTTTGAATTATTAGTAAACACTGCTAATGTGAGACGTTATCAAACTGCCTTACACATACAGAAAGATTTAGAAGCCTTAGGTATTTCAGTAAAGCTAGTAAATACATCTTGGCAGGAGCTGGAGAACAATGTTTTAAATAAAAGATATGATGCAGCTATAATGGGTTGGAAACTAAAGCCTAATCCAGATTTGAGATTTATGTTTGCCAGTAATGAAATTAAAAATGGCTATAATTTTGTGTCATACTCAAATGAAGAACTTGATAATATATTGATACAAGCCCAGACAAACTACGAAGGTAAAAGGGAGCTTTTATATAAAGCACAGGAAATAATCAGTCAAGATTTACCTTATCTATTTTTATATAGTCCGAACAAGCTTTTAGCAATAAACAATAGATTACAAGGTGTTAAACCCGACCCCGTAAATCTTTTTAATCATATAAATGAGTGGTGGATTGAACAATGAAATCTGCCAAAGAAAAAGATTTTCATACAAAAGATATTATAGCTATGGTTATTGCTGCATACCAACTATTATTACCCACATTACTAATTATTTTCGCATTTTTTATGATAATATATTTACTATTTACACGGATAAATATGTAATAATGAATCTCTCAAGAAATATTGACATAAATACAATTAACATATATAATAATTAATGTCACATTTTGAGGGAGCCTTTTTTACAAGCTTTATTGCAATGATGATTTACTTAAGTGTGGCATAAACTGCGGAAGTGGTGGAATCGGCAGACACGCTACTTTGAGGGGGTAGTGCTCGTAAGGGTGTGCGGGTTCAAATCCCGCCTTCCGCACCATAAAAGAAATATAAGCCCAAAAAGGGCTTTTTTTGTTGTACATTTAAGGTAAATTCTATAGGAAAGAATTTAAAATAATTACGATAGCCATACCCATCAATACAGTTAAAAACATATTCTTTGTTTTATAAGCCAACGGGAAAGTAAATAAGGCGGCTATAAACACGTGATTTGACCAGCTAATACTGATTCTGTTATTTACCATAAAAACTGCAGGAAATAGCAAGGCAGAAAGCACTGCAACAGGAATGAAGCTTAAAAAACGTATTAAAACTTTATGAATTTTCCTTTTTGATAATAGGGTTGCAGGAAGCATTCGAGGCAAATATGTCACAAGACACATACCCATAATTAGATACAAATAGCTGGAATTAATCTTCATTATTAATAAGCACCCCCACTATGGCAGCTACAATTGCAGCTAAAATGACATTCCAGTTTCCGGGTATAGTGTATATAAAGAAAATTGAAAGGAAACCTGATATTAAGGAAACTAAAACAAATTTAGAATTTTTAAACTGCATGCACAAAAGAGCCAAGAACATTCCAGGTAGAGCGAAATCAAATCCTAATGCCTTTGTGTCAGGTATAAGGCTTCCCAAAGTCGCTCCTATCATGGTACTAACAACCCAACTAAGATAAGCTGTTATGTAGAGCCCAAAGTAATAAAAATGTGAAAGCCTCTTTTGTTCAACATCAGTTATGCTTACTGCAAAGCTTTCGTCCGTGATAAAAAACGAAATAAGAGGAATATATTGTTGTTTGATTTCTTTAAAGTGTGGTGCAAGAGAAGCACTAAACAGAAAATGCCTTAAATTCACTAGGAAAGTTGTTATTATTATTGGGACAGCGCTAATTTGTGACCCTAGCATTTCAACAGCTATGAATTGAGCAGAACCAGCATATACAAATATAGACATAATAGCCATTTGTAAAGGGCTAAGGCCTACATCAGCAGCCATTACACCCAGAGCAAACCCTACAGGGATGTATCCCATCACTATAGGAGCAGCTCTTTTTATTCCAAAAAAAAGTTCATCTCTTTTATATGATTCCATAATTTAACCTCTTCATGAATTAGTAATTAAATTTTATATTAACAGATTGATTAGATGTATGTCAATCATATATATAAGAATGTTCTACAAGGGAAAATCGATTATATAAGGATATTATATGAATTTTATAAAAACGTGTTATAATGAGTTATAGTTATAAAGCGAGGAGGAATCTTTATGAAAGCTTTGCTGGTTATTGATATGTTAAATGACTTTATAGAGGAAAAAGGAGCTTTAACAGTAGGACCAGATGGGCAGAAAATTATTCCTTTTGTTAAAAACAAGATAGAAAAATTCCGGCAGAAAGGTTATCCGGTTATCTTTATTTGTGATAATCATGAAAAAGATGATAAAGAATTTGACATGTTTCCTGCTCATTGTATTGCTGGGTCCTCTGGTGCTCAGGTGATTGATGACTTTCATATTAAAAAAGAAGACAAGATAATAAGAAAAAGGCGTTATAGTGCTTTTTACGGAACAGATTTGGACCTTTACCTTAGGGAGAAAGAAGTTAAGGAACTGTTTTTAGTTGGGGTATGCACAAATATATGTGTTCTTTACACTGCAGCTGATGCGAGAAATCTAGCTTATAAAGTTAGCATATTTAAAGAAGGAGTAGCTTCCTTTGATAAAGAGGCTCATGAATTTGCATTAAAAGAAGCTGAGAAAACATTAGGTTGCCAAATAGTTTAATTATTAATAATTAGTTCATTTATTGTGTTTGTTGGAATTTCCACCGCTGTTTTTATCATGTTGGTGGCTAAAGAAATAAATTCAATTAGGAGTTAACAATGAGTTTAAAGCAGGAAATAATCAATTTCGCCAAAACAATTGGTCTTGACAAGGTCGGATTTACAACAGCAGAGCCCTTCTTGAAAGAAAAAGAGATTCTTTTAGAAAAAAAGGCAAATAATCTTATTTCGCCTTTTGAAGAACAGGATATCGATCTTAGATGCAATCCTGAAAGACTTTTACCTGGTGTCAAAACTATAATATGTTTTGCCATAAGTTATTTAATATATCCATATTGCCCATCAGAAACTGATCCAGGCCAAGATGATGGGAGACCTAGAGGGAAGATTTCAAGATATGCCTATGTTAATGATTATCACTTTGTATTATCTGAGAAGCTTAAAGAAGTAGTTGCTTATATTTCAGAAAAAGAGAGAGCCCGATTTAAAATAATGATAGATACAGGGGAATTAATAGAAAAAGCTGCTGCTCAACGTGCAGGGCTAGGGTGGATTGGGCAAAACACCTGTCTTTTTACACAGGAGTTTGGATCTTGGGTGTTTTTAGGTGAGATTTTAACAGATATTGAATTGGAGCCAGACAGCCCCAAGGAAAACAGATGCTCAGGATGCGGTCGCTGTGTAAAAGCCTGCCCAACAGGAGCATTAATGGCACCATTTAAAATAAACCCTTATAGATGTCTTTCTTACATAACCCAAAAGAGAGGTCTGATACCTAGAGAATTTATGAGACCTTTAGGTAATAGAATATTTGGCTGTGACACATGTCAAGAAGCCTGTCCTAATAACAAAAATGTAATAATCCCTAATCACAGGGAATTTATTTCTGGTGATTTGTTAGAAACTGATTTACTAAAACTTGTGACAATAAGCAAAAGCGATTTTAACAGAGTATTTAAGAATAGGGCTGCAGGTTGGCGTGGAAGAAATGTTATACGCAGAAATGCAGTTTGCGCTTTAGGGAATAATCAACATACATATTCTAAAAATGTATTTCAAACACTAACTAAAGATTCATCAGAAATTGTGAGAGAACAAGCACGATTGTCTTTAAGAAGTTGACAAGGATGACATGGGGTTGGTTGTTGTCATCCTTGTCTATTTTGTTATTGAGGATTATACCAGCCACGTTGATTCATGGCATCGAAAATCATTTTAGCATGTTGCTGTTCTTCATCCTGAATTTGTCTAAGGGCATTTCTCACTGCTTCATTGCTTGCTTCCATTATGGCAGTTTCATAAGCACTGGAAACATATTTTTCAGTCATCAGCATATCATTTAGAATATCCTTATCAGCAGTAGTACCAGCTACATTTTGCTGTGTGTGCATTCAAATACCTCCATTTTGCTTATTTAAAGAAAATATGTTAAATTATGCACCGCCTTGTTGAAGTAATTTAGATATGGTATCTGCATGTTGTTGTTCACGATTGGCTAAATTTTTGAACATAGAGGCAAGTTCCGTATCTTGGACTTGATTTGCATAATTGTTATACTTCATTATGCAAATATGTTCATGATTTAGTGCATCTTGAAGTTGTAATTTTTCTTTTTGTGTGAGCCTCAAAACTTTTCACCTCCCGATATTTATGCAGCAATCTTATTTTATCCTTATTAACAATTTACTATGCCTTTTGCAAGATGTAAGTTCTCCATATTATGCGAGATTTATTTTTATGAAATACTAAAAACCATACAATGATAAATACTAATAGTAACAAAACTAGGAGGGTGATTTCTTGAAGATATCAAAAAATGTCGGCGAATTGGATAGTTTAATTCGAATAAGTATGGGGCTTTCCATCCTTGGTTATGGGATAGCCAAAAAATCAGGTCTTCCAATATTACTTGGTTCTTGGAAAGTAGCTGAGGGCATTACCGGATTTAGTATCATGTATCATTTGTTTGGAATCAATACCTTAAATAATGAGTTTAATTATCCTGATGGTAGGGAATTTAAATTGTGTCCTAAAGGTATCAGTATACCGAAAACAGATGACATGGACATGGTATAAACTTGTGATATAATTAAAAGGAACATTTTAAAATATTTGGTAAGGATTGTAATAAAACTTAATTAAGTTCTATATTAGGAAAATCTTATACAGACAGGCCGAGGGAAAGTACAGCTATAGAAAAAGATATTGAGTATAAAAACTTTTTTAACAGGCAATAGGTGGGCGAACCGGAGGATGAGCAACACTGATGTTGGTCAAAGAGTTTTGAACTTATTAAAAGAGATTTTCGTGATATGTGAATTTTATAGAACAATTGTAAAAATAGATATTATATTGCAGGTGATATTTTTTGAGAGAGGTATATCTTGACAACAGCGCTACTACCAAGGTCTTGGATGAGGTGGCAAAAGCAGTATTTGACATAATGACACAAAGCTATGGGAATCCATCTTCCCTTCATGGGAAAGGTATAGAAAGCGAAAAACTGATGAGAAATGTTAGACAAAAAATAGCATCAGTTCTTGGCGTAAAATCCAATGAGATATATTTTACTTCAGGGGGTACAGAGTCTAATAACCTGGCTATTAAAGGAACGGTATACAATCTTCGCCGCTGGGGTAATCATTTGATAACTTCTTCTATTGAACACCCATCTGTTTTAGATGTGTTTAAGGCTCTTGAAAAGGAAGGTTTCAAGGTTACATATCTTAAAGTGGATAAGGAAGGTTTTGTTGATTTAAAAGAACTAATAGAGGCTTTAACTCCTGAAACTATCCTGGTTAGTATTATGCATGTAAATAATGAAGTAGGCTCTGTTCAACCTATAAGAGAGCTAGCTAGGATTATAAGATCTCAAAACAGCAATACACTTTTCCATGTAGATGCAGTACAGTCTTTTGGTAAGATACCATTAGTTTTGGATTTTGAAGGTATTGATATGCTTTCTTTAAGTGGTCATAAGATATACGGTCCAAAAGGTATTGGTGCTTTATTTGTCAGAGAAAAAGTTAAATTATCTCCTATTCTACATGGTGGTGGTCAAGAAGGCGGAATACGTTCAGGGACTGAAAACACACCGGGTATTGTGGGGCTGGGAGTTGCTGTGGATGCTTTTTCCGGAAATGGTGATAAGTGGGAAAATAAAATGGCTGAGTTAAAGAAAAGATTAATGGAAGGTATTTTAAGAGAGATTCCTGATGCTGTGCTTAATGGTCCTGTTTTAGGAGCTCCACATATATTGAACATGTCCTTTCCGGGTACACGTGGAGAAATTTTACTTCACTCTCTAGAGGCAAAAGGTATATATGTGTCAACAGGCTCAGCATGTTCATCACATAAAGATGGAAAAAGTCATGTATTAAAAGCATTAGGTAAAAATTACGAAGAACAGGACAGTGCTTTACGCTTTAGTCTTTCCCCTTTTATTTCAACCCAGGATATTGACTATACGGTCGAAGTTCTTCGCTATGAAGTTACAGAGGTAAGAAAATTCGTACGGAGGTAAAAATGGATAATATATATCTTATAAGTTTTGGAGAAATTGCATTAAAAGGTGAAAACAGACCTTTTTTTGAAAGGATTCTTATGCAAAGGATAAGAAAAGCATTAAAGCCCGTTGATGAAAAGGCTAAGCTTCAAAAAACTCATGGGCGTATTTATTGCTTTTCGGAAGCTCCGCAGGAAAAAGTATTGGATTGCCTAAAAAGAGTTTTTGGAATTGTATATATAAGTCCTGCAAAAAGTTGTGAATTGACTATAGAACAAGTACAAGAAACAGCTCTAGAGGTAATGAAAAGCCAGGATTATAAGGGCAAAACATTTAAAGTTGAAACAAGACGGCCTAATAAATCATTTCCTATGAAATCCCCTGAAATCAGTCGTGAAGTGGGAGCTTACATTCTTAAAAATCTAAATAATTTAAAAGTCGATGTTCATGCACCCCAAATTCAGCTAGATGTTGAGATAAGAGAAAAGGCCTTTGTTTATAGTGAAAGAGTACCAGGTCCTGGTGGCCTACCATTGGGCTGTAACGGTAAGGCTATGCTACTTCTTTCAGGTGGTATTGACAGTCCAGTAGCTGCCTACATGCTTATGAAGCGAGGAGTTGAAATAGAACCAATATATTTCCATAGTTTTCCTTTTACTAGTGATCGAGCAAAAGAAAAAGTTATAGAATTATGTAAAATTTTATCAGGTTATTCAGGTCATATGAGACTTCATGTGGTTAATTTCACTGAAGTGTTAAAAGAACTAGGGGAAAAAACTCCGAACGAATTTTTGACTATTTTAATGAGGCGTATGATGGTACGAATTGCTCAGGAAACGGCTAAAAAAATAGGTGCTCAAGCTCTTGTCACCGGAGAAAGTTTGGGTCAAGTAGCAAGTCAGACCATAGAAGCATTAGCAGCTACAAATGAAGTGGCTACAATGCCAATCTTTCGTCCTCTTATTGGATTAGATAAGATTGAAATTATGGATACTGCCAGGAAGGTAGGGACTTATGATATATCTATACAACCATATGCCGATTGCTGTACGGTTTTTGTACCTGCACATCCCAAAACCCGCCCTAACTTAAATGCAGTAAATGAGGCTGAACAGAATATTAATCCAATAATAATGACGGAACAAGGACTAAAAGATATGGAAATTGTTGATATATATCCGAATATGTAAACGAAGCGTTCTAATATTTATAAGCAATTTCTAGAATTTAAAAACAGTATAAAAGGCGGTATTGACCGTCCTTTTTTATTTTGCGAACTATTCTCCCAAGAATTATACATTGACGAGTCATCATATTAACCTTTATAATGATTCTAAATATTATAATTTTCAAATCATAGATAATCATCTCAGGGGCATTTTTCTTGGTACAATTCTTGCTATATATTAAAGTGGTCTAATATTTTGCTGAAATTGGAGGGGAGAAGAATTGCGTGTATTGCACCATCCTATCCTAGGAGATGAAAGCAGAGAAACTAATGCAATAATAATTGTTGACGGCAAAAAAATACCAGCGATTGAAGGTGAGCCTATAGCTGCTGCTCTTCTTTCTGCAGGTATAAAGAAATTTAGAGAGACTCCTAAAAAGCATAAACCAAGGGGAATATTCTGTGCTATAGGCAGATGCACTGATTGTGTAATGACAGTGGATGGTATACCTAATGTCAGAACATGTGTCACACCCGTTAAAAATGGAATGATTATAAACACTCAAAAAGGTTTAGGAGAGTGGGGTGACCGACTATGAAAACTACAGATATAGTTGTTATAGGTGCCGGACCTGCGGGACTTTCTTGTGCAGTAGAAGCAGCAAAAATCGGTGCAAAGGTTACTGTATTAGATGAAAATTTAAAACCTGGAGGTCAACTGTTTAAGCAAATTCATAAATTCTTTGGTTCTAGAGAGCATAGGGCTGGAACAAGAGGGTTTCGCATAGGACAACAACTTCTAGAAGAAACCGAAAAACTAGGGGTTGAAGTCTTGTTAGATGCTGTTGTTTATGGTATTTATGAAGATCGATTAATAGCATATATAAAAAATGGTCAAGACCATACTATCAAAGCAAAAAAAATAGTATTAGCTACAGGTGCTTCTGAAAATGCCCTAGCTTTTCCCGGATGTACTTTACCTGGTGTTATGGGTGCAGGAGCTGCGCAGACAATGATAAACGTAAATAGAGTATTGCCAGGGAAAGAAATTATCATGGTTGGATCTGGAAATGTGGGTCTAATTGTTTCTTATCAATTAATGCAAGCCGGTGCCAAAGTCAAGGCACTAATAGAGGCAGCACCTAAAATCGGTGGTTATGGGGTTCATGCAAGCAAGATAAGAAGAGCAGGGGTTCCTATATATGTTTCTACTACTATAAAAGAAGTTATAGGAGAGGAAGCAGTTGAAGGAGTTATTACAGTAGAGCTTGACGAAAAATGGCAACCTATTGAAGGAACTGAAAAGCAGTTTAAGGCAGATACAGTATGTTTAGCAGTAGGGTTGTCACCATTAACAGAATTGGCTTGGATGGCAGGATGTGAATTCACCTTTATACCTCCACTTGGTGGCCATGTACCAATTCATGATAAAAATATGGAAACAACCCTGAGAGGTATGTATGTAGCGGGTGATATTACCGGTGTTGAAGAAGCTTCTTCTGCCATGGAAGAGGGAAGATTAGCAGGTGTTGCATGTGCACAAGCCCTGGGATATTATGATAAAAAAGAAGCTCTTAAGTTGAAAAATGAAATATGGGACAGACTTGATGCTTTACGTACAGGACCATTTGGAGAAGGAAGATTTACTGCTAAGCTAAAGCAGATTGATGAGAGGAGGCAACTGGCATGATGGAAAAAACAGGTGTTATCTATCAAGGTTTTCCATCTAAAGATGAACTGGCAAAAATTCCGGGAGTGCCTTCTGAAAATAGGATTAAAAAAGGCCCGGTTGCTTGTATCGAATGTGTACAGGAAATACCTTGCAATCCTTGTGAAGAGGCTTGTCCTTATGGTGCTATAAGTGTAGGGAAGCCCATCACAAATTTGCCCAAACTTGATGAAGATAAATGCATTGGTTGCGGTTTATGTATTGCTGCTTGTCCGGGTCTAGCAATATTTGTATTAAATGGTGGGAAAGAGAAAGCGGAAGTTAGTTTCCCTTTTGAATACTATCCACTACCTAGTAAAGGTGATGTGGTAGACTGTGTAGACAGAGAAGGTAATGTGGTTGTTAAGGGTACAGTATTAAGAGTAATTAAACCTAAGAAATATGATGCTACTGTTGTAATAACAGTTGAGATTCCTCATGAATATATAAAAACGGTACGCAGCATAAAATTTCTTGGGAGGCATGAATAATGAAAGACGTATATATATGTCGATGTGAAGAAGTGACAAGGAAAGAAATTGAAGACGCTATTAAAGATGGAGCTACAACTCTTGAGGGAATTAAGCGTAGAACCAGAGCGGGTATGGGATTATGTCAAGGAAGGACATGCCAAAGATTGATAACTCAAATGCTGGCAAATGTTAAAGAACCATCTAAAGTAACACCACCTACTTCAAGGCCTCCAGCACGTGCAATAAAAATAGGAGAAATCATAGAGGGTGAAGATGAGTGATAAAAAATGTTGACATAATAATCATCGGTGGCGGGGTAATAGGAACGTCAGTGGCCTATTATCTTTCAAAGCAAGGCAAAAAGGTTGTATTGTTAGAAAAAGATGATTTAGCTTCAGGGTCCTCAGGAGCTTGCGATATTGATATAATTCTTCAATCAAAAAACCCTGGAATTCATCTTAGATTGGCCATTGAAAGTGCTAAAATGTATGAAACACTAGCTGAAGAGTTAGAGTTTGATATAGAGTATAGCGCTATTGGTGGGATGATACTAATCGAAAATGAAGACCAATTAGCGGTTATGAAAGACTTTGTTAAAAGACAAAAAGCAGTCGGTCTTCAGGTAGAACTCTTAGACTTAAAGGACGCTTCTAAAAGACAATCCGGCCTATCACCCAGCTTAATAGGGGCCACATATAGTCCTCAGGATGCCCATGTGAATCCTATGAAGCTATGCCACGCTTTTGCTAAAGCTGCTATGAGAAATGGGGCTAAAATGTATTTAAATACACAAGTGGTTGATATTAAAATAGAAAACAACAAAGTCAAATCAGTTATTACTAATAGAGGTGAAATACAAACAGAACTGGTTATAAATGCAACTGGAGCCTATGCTCCCATGATTGGCGAAATGGTAGGTTTATCCATACCGATAAAGCCCCGTCGTGGTCAAATAATCGTTACAGAGCCGGTACCCAAACTTATCAATGCTGATATTCTTTGTGCAAAATACATTGTAGCAAAATATAATCCGGAAATACTAGAAGATTCAGAAAGCCACGAAACTCGACTTGGGGTAGGTCTTTCTTTAAGTCAGACCCTCGATGGTCAGATTTTAATTGGAGCAACCCGTGAATTCGTAGGATATAACAAAAGCACTACCCACGAAGCTCTTAGAGCAATTCTTAAAAATGCGACCAGATTGGTACCTGCATTAAAGTCTATTCATGCTATAAGATCTTTTGCAGGTTTAAGACCATATACTGCTGATGGGTTACCTTTATTAGGCCCGGTAGAAGGTTTAGAAGGATTTATAATAGCTGCAGGTCATGAAGGTGATGGAATTGCTCTTGCACCGGTAACCGGAAGAATTATTTCAGATTTGATTGTAGAAGGTAAAACTTTTATGGATGTTTCCAGTTTAAGTCCTGGAAGGTTCAGAGGTTTAATGGAAAAAGAAAGAGTAATATAGAAAATGATACACCCTAGAGTTTTTCAGACCTTCCTAGAAACAAGAGTAACAAAATCCTAATCCTAAACGATCTGGGTAACAATCAAATATAATCAGAATACCGTCATTTTGAATAATCTAAACAGTCATCCTCAGCAGATAAAAACCTCAAACCTAAGTGTTAACCGTCACCCTAAGCGATAAAAACTGTCGTCCTGAGATATAATTGACGTCATTCTGAGCGTCAGCGAAGGATCTTTAAAACAAAGTAATTTGAAAGGAGAACTTACGTGATTGTTAAAGGAGGCAGAACGAATTACGGTGAACCTATAGGCATACTTATGCTTGATACTAAATTCCCAAGGATTTTTGGGGATATTGGTAATGCGGAGACCTTTAGCTTTCCTGTAAGGTATAAAAGAGTAGTTGGGGCAACACCTCAAAGAGTAGTTAAAGAAGCAGATCCTTCATTAATTGAGCCATTTATCGAAGCTGCAAAGGAATTGGAACAGGAGGGGGTATCGGCAATTACAACCAGTTGTGGGTTTCTGGCTATTTTTCAAGACTATTTAGCTGATGCAGTGGATATCCCGGTATTTACCTCAAGCCTTATTCAAGTTCCATTGGTCTATCGAATGCTCAAAAAAAACCAGAAAGTAGGAATAATGACTGCAAGTAAACCACATCTCACAGAACTTCATTTTAGGGGAGTTGGTATTAATGATATACCTATCGTGGTTTATGGAATGGAACATGAGGAAGAATTCCCAGAAGTCTTTCTTAATCAAAAAGAAACCCTTAATGTAACTAAAGCTGAACAAGAGGTAGTTACAGTAGCTCAAAGGATGGTAAGGGAAAACCCCGAGATAGGTGGGATAGTATTTGAATGTACCAACATGCCTCCTTTTAGAAATGCTGTAAAAAATGCTGTAAATTTACCGGTTTTTGATATTGTAACCTTTACTTATTATGTTTTTGATGTAATAAGAAAATAAATACACATAAATAAAGAAAAGGCTATTGATATTAAGGGGAGTTCCTAAGTAGATTAGGTACTCTTTTTTTATAGTACTGAAATACCTTTCTGACTTTTTATATGAAAACCGTGATATAATATGCTCAGATACATAATAAAGCAAACAGAGGGATATCAAATGAAAACTTTACTTGTAGGCATCAATGCAAAATATATTCATACGAACCTTGCCATACGAAACATTTCTGCTTATTGTAATGACGAGGATATTACAATATATGAGGCTACTATTAATGACAGTATTGATTGTATATTAGAAGATATTATTTCAGCAGAAGCTCAAATAGTTGGATTTTCATGTTATTTATGGAATATCAATGATGTACTTTATTTAGGGGAAAATGTTAAGAAAATAAAACCTGACACTACGATTGTCCTCGGAGGACCTGAGGTTTCCTATGAAGTGGAGGATTTATTGAAAGAGAACTATTATATAGACTATATAATCTTAAATGAAGGAGAGGAGCGTTTTCATAAATTACTGGGTTTTTTTAAAGGTGAGATATCTTTAGAATCTATAGACGGTTTAGCCTACAGATATAAAAATAATATAGTTGTAAATCAACCGAAAGAATATGTTTATTTAAACAAAATACCATTCTCATATACTGATGATGAAGAAAACTTGAATCATAAGCTCGTATACTATGAAACATCGCGAGGTTGTATTTTTAGATGTGCATTTTGCCTTTCATCATTGGAAACACAGGTTCGAACTGCAAATCTTGAAAAAGTAAAAGAGGACTTGTCAAAGTTTACCCAGCTGGGTGTAAGAGTTGTAAAATTAGTTGATCGTTCTTTTAACTGTGATTTAAATAGAGCTATTGATTTGCTTGATATTATTAGGCAACTTCCGGGAAATACTGTTTTTCACTGTGAGATAAATCCTGAACTAGTCAATGATACCTTCATTAAAAGCTTAGAAGGTCTTGAAAATAGATTACAATTTGAAGTGGGAGTTCAGAGCACTAAACCGGAAACTCTTAGAGAAATATCGCGTACGCCAGATGTTAAAAGGGTTTTAAAGGGTATAGAAATGCTTAAAACTACTGGTATAAAGCTCCATGTAGATCTGATTGCTGGCTTACCCTATGAGACTTTTGACATGTTCGGATATTCTTTTGATGATATATATAATCAATATCCCCATGAAATTCAATTAGGTTTTTTGAAATTGTTGAAAGGAACGAGATTAAGGGAGAAGGCTGATAAATATGGTATAGTGTATCGTTCAAAGCCCCCTTATCAAATTCTTTACAATAAATATATAACATATAGTGAGCTTTGTATTCTTTCCGGTATAGCCCAATTATTGGACAAGTACTATAATACCGGTCGTTTCAATCTTTCTCTTGCACATCTTGAAAAAAGTTTTAATAGGCCTTTTGAAATGTATCTTTCTTTTTATTATTATTGTAAAGAAAGAGATATTTTTAGGAATAAAAATTCACTAAAAACCCGATATGATATACTATACGATTTTGCTTTAAGCCTGGGTGTTGATGCAAAGCTTTTTAGTGATATAGTCAAATTTGACTTTATGCTTACAAGCGGTAAGGGAGCCTTGCCAGACTGCATAGACATGATAGAAGACCGAAGGTTTTTAAAAAAGGCTAAGGAGTATGTATACAACGAAAAATGGGTTAAAGCCAAATTGCCTCAGGCCTTTGGCCTGTCAAACAATGAATTATCAAAAAAACTAAGTTACGGTCTTTTTAATTACGATGTTCCAAACAATACTAATAAAAAGGAAAAGGGTATAATCTTTTTTCACAGCGATGACAAACATTATTATACCGAATTTGAAATAAAGTGAAGATAACCGCATCTCACCCAAAAGTAAGACCTGCTAATTTTTACTTTTAGCTTGGTCCTGCACCACACAGGGGGATTGTGGACAATTCTGCATCAAGAACCACCCCTGTATTTTATTACCTAAGGGTGGTCTTTGACCGCTAGCTAATAAAATAACAGCGGTGTTACTTTAAAGGGATTGATTGTAGTCATATCTTCATCTCTAAGCCAACATTACTCTATCATCAACAAATCTTTCACCTTGAAGTTGTTCAAATTTATTAAGTAAGCGTGGAATAGTCATTGTAGATTTTTCTTCACCTTTTATATCCATGACTATTTTACCTTTGTGCATCATTATTAGTCTATTACCCATTTTTATGGCATGTTCTAAGTTGTGTGTTACCATAATGGTAGTGATTTTATTTTTGTGTACAATTTCGTTTGTAAGATCATTTACTAATATAGCAGTCTTTGGGTCAAGAGCAGCAGTATGTTCATCCAAAAGCAGCAGCTTTGGTTGCTTCATAGTAGCCATTACAAGGGTTAAAGCTTGACGCTGACCTCCCGATAAAAGCTTTACTTTGGTAGATAGGCGGTTTTCCAATCCTAAAGGAATGTCTTTCAAGTAGTCTTTAAACAGTTTTCTTCTGCAAAAGTCTAAACCCCATCTAAGTGTCATATTATTTGGTCTAGCATAGGCCATAGACAAATTTTCTTCTATCGTCATTGAAGGAGATGTGCCAAGCATAGGATCTTGGAACACTCGGCCAATAAAAGCAGCCCGTTTATGTTCTGCAAGGTCTGTAATGTTTTGGCCATCTAAAATTATTTTTCCTTTATTTAAAGGAAATACCCCTGCAATAGCATTAAGCATAGTGGATTTTCCGGCACCATTGCTGCCAATAACCGTTATAAAGTCCCCATCATCTATTTGAAGGGATATATTGTCTAATACTACATTTTCATTTGGAGTGTTTAAATTAAAGACTTTTGTTATATTATCCAAATTTACCATAGGGATTACATCCTTTCATGGGTTTTTAACGAATTTTTAAATCGTGGGGCTGTTAGAGCTATAACAACCACAATGGCAGTAAAGAGTTTAAGGTCTGAAGCCTGAGCAAGACGGAATGACAGGACCAATGAAATACTAAAACGGTATAAAAATGATCCTAACAGTACTCCCAATGTACTTATAAAAATATTATTTCCGCCTAAGAGGGAATCGCCAATTATTACTGATGCCAGACCTGCCACTATAGTGCCTACACCCATACCAGCATCACCGAACCCTTGATATTGAGCTACCATAGCTCCAGATAAAGCTACAAGGCTATTGGATATGACTAGCCCAACAATTTTAGATAAATCGGTATCGACACCTTGGCTCCGTATCATTTGGGGATTATCACCAGTTGCCCTAAGAGCAAACCCGATTTGAGTTTTTAAAAAGGCGTCTAAAGCAAACTTAACAATTATGGCAAAAAGTATAAAAAACAATAAATGAACATGCTTAGACAAAGGCAGTGAAAAATTCTTTAAAAAGTCCTCGATTATCGAATAAATAGTCGGTTGATTTAACAAAGGAATATTTGGTCGACCCATAATTCTAAGATTTATTGAGTATAGTGAGGTCATAGTTAAAATCCCCGACAGAAGGTCACTAATACCGGCTTTGGTATTTAGGAACCCTGTTATACATCCAGCCAAAGCCCCGGCAAAAAACGCTGCGAGTGTAGCGAAAAAGGGGCTGTAGCCGTTTACAATAAGAGAAGCCGCAATGGCAGCTCCCAAGGGGAAGCTGCCTTCAACTGTAAGGTCAGAAAATTTGAGTATCTTAAAAGTTATAAATACCCCTAAAACCATTATCCCGTATACCAGACCTTGCTCTAGTGAATTCAAGAATAGGTTTTGCAACATGTTTTAAACACCTCGGTTATTTTTCTATGATTTCATCGGCTCGGGACAAAACTGCTTCAGGAATAATCAATCCTAAAATATCCGCTGAATTTTTATTTACAACAAGTTTTAAATCTTTAAAACCCTCTACAGGTATTTCGGCAGGATTTTCCCCATTTAATATTCTAGCTGCCATTAATCCTGTTTGTTTTCCCAAAAGGTAGTAATCTATGCCTATAGTTGCTAAAGCGCCACCTTCTACATGACCGCGTTCAGCCCCAATTATAGGTATATTGGCGTCATTTGCTGCTTTCACCATAGCGCTGATAGCTGAAGCTACTGTGTTGTCAGTAGGTGTGTATATAGCATCGACTTTTCTGGCTAAAGTTTGGACAGCCTGGTTTACTTCACTTGTATTTGCTACCGAGGCTTCAAGGATTTCTAAGTCTAAATCCTCAGCGGCGGCTTTTGCGATATTTACTTGGAGTACTGAATTAGGTTCTGCTGCGTTATATATAATTCCAAGGTTTTTTGCTTCAGGAAGTATCTCTTTCAACAATTCTAATTGCTCACGGACAGGATTCAAGTCAGTTGTACCGGTTACGTTAGTTTCCGGTTTTTCATAGCTTTTTACAAGGCCTGCATCAACTAAGTCAGTAACCGCTGTCACAATAATTGGTATGTCTTTAGTAGCATTAGCAGCTGATTGGGCTGACGGTGTAGCGATTGCCAAAATTAAATCGACATTTTCTCCAACTAGCTTGCTTGCTATAGTTTGAGTAGTTGGAAAGTCTGCTTGGGCGTTCTCGAGTATAATGTCAATGTTTTTTCCATCTTCAAAACCAGCTTCCTTTAGCCCGTCAATAAAACCATCGCGAGCACCGTCCAATGCCGGATGCTCCACAAACTGTGATATACCGATTTTAAATACTTTTTCTATGGAATCAGAGTCGCTATTACTGGGTGTACTGCCACAACCAGTGAGAATTAATGATAATGTAATAAGAAGAATTAATGTTTTGATGAAATGTTTTTTCAATAAAAAAACCCCCTTATCTTCTGGTTAGTATGGGGGAGGAAAAAGTACAACAAAAAAACACCCAGTAAGAGTGCTTTTCAAACAAGCCATCCCCTACCATACTACCGTCCTACTAGTATTTTATAAGATTATATAGCTGTTAAAGAATATTGTCAATAGCAATTTTAACTATGAAAAACTATCCTATCTTGTTTTATGTAAAATGTTTCTTTATAGACTATTGGGTAAAGATCTGTGTCCCAGACCAACAACAACCTCATTTAAATTTACAAAACCTACTGCAAAAAACATTGCAACACTTAAATGTTCGCCACATCGGGCAATTCCAATTTTTCCGCCAACATTAAAACCTATGGCCTTTTGTAAAACCTGAGAAAGTGCTTCCCGAGTTGCACCTATTAATGCGCCCTCTAATACATGCACGTTTTCCTTGATTAAGTTTTCACGCTTTGCAGCAACAAGGGCTCTTTCGATTATTTTATCAATGGAATTTATTAAATTACCTCCAAAATCTACTGCACAAACTTTTACCTTCATATCTCTATAAGTTTGTTTTAGCTCAGCTTCTTCAGATCGAGTAGATAGAGCCATTTTTAGAGCGATTTTGGATACATCTGTACTGTCCAAGAAAACACCTCCCAAGATACTATAATCTAAATATAATTATAGCATATAATCAACTTGGCTACTACATTAATCTGCTAATTAAGAAGGAAGTGAGGAATCCTACCAGGAGACCCGCATTTTCCAGTTTAGTTCCCAAACTATGAGCCTTCGGTATCAATGATGTACCGGTCATAAACAATATAGAGCCACCGGAAAAAGCCATAATCATACCTAACCAAGTTTCGCTTATGTTTCTGAGCAAGTAATAACCAGTCAATGCTGCTAGAGGATCTAATAGAGCTATGGTTATCGCTAATACCATGGCTGACTTTGAGGAGAGACGGGCTTTATCTATCAGACCCTGCGTTGAGGAAATACCTTCAGGAATATTATGAAGAAAAACAGAAAGAGCAATAACAACTCCAAGGCGTCCATTATCTGTGGCAAAGCCTATTCCCATACTCAGTGCTTCAGGTAAATCATCGAGTGCTGTACCTATGATAGCTCCAGTACCGGGTGCTACATATTTGGTCATTAGTCTTTCAAGAAGATAAAAAAAAGCTCCGCCCAATATAAATGCTATGGAAGTATAAAAAGGCCCTGATTTACGGTATGCTTCATGCATCAAGGTAAATGAAAGGACTGATAAAAGAACACCTGAACCAAAAGCAAATATAAAAGCGAGGACTTTGTCAGGTATTTTTTTTGTTCCTAAATACCCCCCTAAAACCACAGCAAAACCTGAAAAAGAACTAAAAAGGAATATTTTAAAAAAAGTATTCATACAAAACCACCTAAAATCAACTTTTTTGCAGGATTTTTTAAAAAATTGGTGAATTATATGTTTAAGCGAAGCGGAGATAAGAGAGATTCTAATGGGGTGGTTATATTGCCATATACAACATGCCCATATTGCAGTATGCGTTCGTACTCCGCGGCAGATTTAGAAGTCTGGACTTGCCCATATTGCAATCAAAAAGTATACAATAAAGAAAATATATTAAAAGAGTCAAGAGAGCAAGGTGAATAAAAACCTTGCTCTCCTAATTTGTTATTAATAATATTACCCTATTTTAAAAAAAAATTACCGACGTTTCAACGTCGGTAATAAAATATATATAAATTACAATTCCTTATAGTTTTTATCGATATTCAAAATGTATGAAGCGATGTTAAAGGAATGGTCACCCACACGTTCCAAGTTAGATAAAAGATCAAGGTAAATTACACCAGAACTGGGGTTGCACTCCCCTTGATTAAGCCTTTTAATATGATTGATTCTCAATTTCTTTTCAAGATTATCTATTTCTTCTTCATTTACAGCGATTTTATCCGAGGCTTCTTTATCCCAATGCAAGAATGCAAAAATTGCCAAGTCAACTGTCTCTTTTACTTTATAAGACATTTCTGCTAATTCATCTATAGCTGTGTTGCTAAAGGGTAGATTATTTTCTTCTTTATACTCAGCTAACTCCAAAATATTCATAGCATGGTCGCCAATACGCTCAAAGTCATTTATGGCACTTATTAAATCTGTTATAGAGTCATGTTCATGACTGGGTAAATTTGTTCGAGAAAGCATTGCTAAAAAGCGTGTAGTATCCCTTGCAAGTTCATTTATAACCGTTTCCTTCTCCCTAGCCATTTTATCTGTTTGTTCACTATAATTCATAAAAATATTAGTAGAATCCTGTAAAACCTCTAAAGACATATTACCCATTCGAGCAATTTCCTTCTTAACTTGAGTTAAAGCAATTGAGGGTGTTTCCAACAACCTATCGTCAATATATTTTAATCCTCGCTCGATAATTTTAGGTTCTCCTGGAACAATATATTTGACCAATTTAACAAGTAAAAAGGCAAAGGGTAATTGAATAATGGTATTTGTTATATTAAAAATAGTGTGGGCATTAGCAATTTGTCTTACAGGATCGAGGGCAGTAGATGCTACGAGAACTTGAACCAGGGGTAAAAAAATCATAAATATTATTGTTCCAACTATATTAAAGACAAGGTGAAACACGGCAGTTCGTCTAGCTGTGATATTAGTACCAATACTTGATAGTAGAGCAGTTACACATGTTCCTATATTATCTCCAAATAAAATCGGAAGTGCTATGGAAATATCTACGATGCCTTGACTGGCAAGTGCCTGCAAAATACCAAGAGTGGCACTACTGCTTTGGACAATACCAGTAGTTAAAAAACCTGCTATAACTCCTAACAATGGTGTTTTGCTGAAATTTGTCATAAAGTTGACAAATTGTGGCATATTTGCTAGTGGCTTTAAGGCTACCTCCATTGTTTGCATTCCAAAAAACAAAAGTCCGAATCCTAGTATAACTTGTCCAATAAATTTTCGAGTCTTGCTTTTACTAAAAATGAAGACCCCAGCCCCAAGACCTATGGCAGGTAAGGCTATATCAGTAAGTTTAAATGCGATAAGCTGAGCCGTCATGGTCGTACCAATATTTGCCCCCATTATTACACCAATAGCTTGAGTAATATCCATAATACCGGCATTTACAAAACCTACTACCATAACAGTAGTGGCACTGCTACTTTGAATGATTGCAGTAACTATAGCTCCCACTAACACACCCAGAAAACGATTTCGTGTAAGAAGCTGCAGCAAAATTTTAAGTCTTTCACCAGCCGCTCTTTCAAGACCCTCTCCCATTAGCGTCATACCATATATGAAAAGACCTAAACCGCCAAGTAAAGTAAATATTGTATTTAGTGTCAAGGTATCCTCTCCTATTACAAAAATGAGTATTACTAGATATAACTAAAAAGATAGTTTTTATTATGAGTAAATATCCAGTATTTAAGCATTTATTAGTGTCAAATTAATTCCTATAAAATTATACAACAAGTTTTTACTAATTCTACCATGATTGTAGCATAACATGCAATTTATTTTAAGTTTTTTATAACAAAAAACCCGAAAAAGGATAAAAGAACAAGCTTTTACCCAGTATTCGGGATAATAAAAAATGAATTTGCAATCTTAGAATTTCTGCATGATTAAGAGAATACCTATAATAATAAAGGCTATTCCACATCCCAAGTGAATATAATATATGGATAAATGTTTTGAGATCATTGATCCAAAATATATGCCTAAAACCACATTCAAGATAAGAGCAAGTGATGCACCCAAAAATACACTAAAGTAGGACTCGTTATGGGCAGCAAGAAGCATTGTAGAGAGCTGGGTTTTATCTCCCAGCTCTGCCAGAAACACCAGCACAAAAGTTGCTATAAAAGTTTTCCAAATAAACACTGGCTATAGCCTCCTTCGGAAAAGCTTTTTTTTCCTGGAAGGAAGTATTCCTATTATCTTTACATTGGAAAACAAGAAGTCCATAAGGCTTGCTAAGAAAAACCCCATACCTGCTCCTAAAACAATACTGTAAACAAATGCATCACCGTGTTTTAAAGCTAGTTCCAAATTGAGACCGAGAGCTGCAGGGATGCCTATTAATTTTCTTATATTACTCATAAAATCAGTGTAAAAGGGTAACCAAGCCATAAAACTCCATATTATTCCGAGTATAATTCCCTTTTTCTGTCTTGATGTAATCATTCAATACACCTCCAGATTACTTAATAAATTCTATTCTTTTAAACCGACTTATATTCTATAGCAGATGATATTTAATCCATTAATCATATGGGGGAATTTACTTGAATAGGATAATAATACAGGATATATATTGGGGGTGGAGAAAAATTAAAAGGTTCTACCTCAACAAAGTAAGTATTACTTCTGTAATTTGTACTCTCGTATTTGTATTTGTAGTTATTTCGAATTATTTTACTGTTTTTCCTAAAGTAATTAATGTTTTTGCTAGAGCTGATAGATTAGTACCAATTTACCGGGTACAAACTCAAGAGAAAAAAGTGGCTATATCTTTTGATGCAGCGTGGGGGTCTGATATTACACCAAAACTACTGGAGATTCTGAGAAAATACAATATTAAGACAACCTTTTTTCTTGTGAAGTTTTGGATGGACAAAAACCCTGAAATGACTCGCCGTATTGCCCGGGAAGGTCATGAAATAGGGAATCATTCTGCGAGCCATCCAAACATGGGAAGCCTTTCGAAAGAAGAAATAATAAAAGAATTGACTGAAACACACGATAAAATAAAAGAGCTTACTGGCCAAAATGCAAATTTATTTAGACCTCCCTTTGGTGATTATAGTAATACGTTAATAACAACATGTAATGAATTAAATTATCATGTTATACAATGGGATGTGGATTCATTAGATTGGAAAGATTTTAGTGCAAGTGCAATATTTGATAGGGTAACAAGTCAAATAAAACCTGGATCAATAGTATTGTTTCACAATAACGGAAAGTATACTGCTGAAGCACTGGAGCCAATTCTAAAAGAGTTAAGCAATAAAGGGTATAAAGTTGTACCCATTTCAGAACTGTTAATAAAAGGCGATTTTTATATAGATAAGGCGAGTGGAGAGATGAGGCAAGGTAAAATACAATAAAAATAAGACTTAGACAATAATACTAATCCCTGTGAAAATACACAGGGATTAGTATTATTTTACGGGCTAAAGAGCATGTGTTGACGAGTATATCTGCAAATTCTATAATATAATTAAAGATAGATATTTAAAATAATTTGTGTTTTACCGTGGAGGGAAAACCGTGCAGGATATTAGAATATTGGTAGTAGATGATGAAAAACGGATGGTCGACTTGGTAAAGGTATATTTGGAAAGAGAAGGGTATTTAATAGATGAAGCATCTAATGGCCAGCAGGCACTAGACATGATATCGAAAACAACCTATGATTTGATTATTCTTGATTTGATGCTTCCGATCGTTGACGGCCTAACTGTATGTAAAGAGCTTAGAAAAAAATACGATACTCCAGTAATAATGCTTACTGCACGAGGCGAAGAGTTTGATAAAGTTCTGGGATTTGAATTGGGAGCAGATGATTACGTGGTAAAACCCTTTAGCCCCAGGGAATTAACAGCACGAGTAAAAGCACTTCTTAGACGGATGAAATCGAAAGATAATATTGAATCAAATGCCCTAGTATTTCCTCAACTATTTATAGACCCAGCTGCGAGGGTCGCAAAAGTTGATGGAAAAGAAATATCATTAACCCCTAAAGAATTTGATCTGTTATATTTTCTAGCGAAAAATAAAGACAAGGTATTTAACAGAGAAAAAATATTGGAAGAGGTATGGGGCTATGATTTTTATGGCAGCTTGCGGACTGTAGATACTCATGTGAAGCAACTCCGAGAAAAACTTGGTCGTAGCAAAGCGGCTTCATATATTTCAACCATATGGGGTATAGGCTATAAGTTTGAGGTGGTAGAGTGATTCTCAGGAAAGGTATAATAACAAAACTGTGGCTGTACATGACAGTCTTAACTATTGTGGCCCTTTTGTTCTCAGGACTGGTTCTTTCCAGTATTTTTGAGGACTTTTATTTTAATATGCGTAAAAATGAGATGATAAATGAAGGCCAACAGTTAATATCCCTAATTTTAAAAGGCTCAAACCCTTTAGAATTACTGGATGTAAGTAAATTTATTAATGCACATGCTGTATTAATTGACCGCCAAGGATTGATACAAGCCAGCTCTAAAGGTTTTAAATATAAAGGAATGGCTATTAAGGGGGAGGACTTGGTCAAGGTTCTAAAGGGTGAAATAGTAGTATATAAAGGTCAAACACCACAGTTTAATGCACCTATGCTGACTGTTGCCTTACCTATAAGATCAGAAATAGGTGTATTAGGAGGTCTTATTTTATACTCGCCAATGTCCTCAATAGAGAACACTGTGTGGCAAATAAGACGTCTAATCTCTTTAGCTGCAGCTGGTGCAGTACTTATATCCACAGGCCTAAGCTTTATTCTTTCAAGGACTGTAGCAAGACCTCTTGTACAGATGAAAGAAGTCGCTGAAGAAATGGCAAAGGGTGAATTTAAAAGCAAAGTTGATGTGGATACAAATGATGAAATAGGGGCACTGGGAGAAACTATTAATTACCTTTCCAATGAGCTTAATAAAAGTATAAATGCATTAGATCAAGAAAAAAAACAGCTGCAAAATATTTTATTAAGCATGACAGATGGTGTAGTGACATTTGATGCCAAAGGTGGGGTTATCATGGTAAACCCTCAGGCGGTTGATATTATGTCAGATAATATAGAAATAAATGATGATACTAGCTTTGATATTTTAAAACCACTTGTTGAGGAAGTTATGAACGATGGAAAATTTATGGCAAGAGAATTAAAGATAAGTGGTAAAGTCATAAGTGTAAGAATTGCCCCACTTTTTAATGAAGAAAATATACTTTGGGGGATTCTAGCGGTATTACAGGATGTCACAAGAGAACGAAAAATGGAGGATTTGAGAAAAGAATTCCTTGGGGATGTTTCACATGAACTACGCACACCTCTAACTTATCTGCAAGGTTATACTGAGGCGCTATTAGACGATTTGCCAGAAAATCAAGAAGAACGTGACAAATATCTAAATATTATTCTTGATGAGACATTAAGGTTGCGTAGACTCGTAGATGAGTTGTTGCAGCTTTCACATATTGAAGCAGGCCATTTTGGTCTAAAAAAAGAACAGGTTTCAATAAAAAATCTGGTTAAAGGAGTTGTTAAAAAGTTTTTACCCCTTTGTAACAGTAGAAATATTAGCTTAGTAACAGAGATTGAAGATTTGCCTAATATTATAGCAGATGAAGATCGTATTGAACAAGTCTTGATTAATCTTGTAGATAATGCCATTAGACATTCTACAAATGATAGTCAAATAAGTATCGGAGCAAAGTCAAATAATGAAGGTATCATTGTTTTTATAAAAGACAGTGGTCAAGGAATACCTGAAGAGGATCTTCCTTTTATTTGGGAGAGATTTTATAAAGTCGACAAATCGAGAACTCGCCAGAAAAGCGGTACGGGTTTAGGTCTTGCTATTGTTAAAAAAATTGTAGAGGTGCATGGAGGCAAGGTATGGGCGAAAAACAATACTGAGGGTGGTACAACTTTCTTCTTTCTCTTACCAGCTAAAACATAACTTTGTTTTAAACAATAAAAACAGGACACAGTTTTTACCAGCTGTGTCCTTTTACATATATACTTTTATTAAGCTAGTCTTTAAAATTCGTTTATCACTTGATTTACTGGATAATATGGCAAGTTGTGAGCTTTAGAAACTGCCTCATTAGTAATTTTGCCGTTCATTACATTTATGCCTTTTGCTAAAGCTTCATCATCTAAAACAGCCTGCTTCCAACCTTTTTTTGCCATTTCAAGTATATATGGCAAAGTGGCATTTGTAAGAGCAAGTGTGGAAGTGCGAGGGACTGCTCCAGGGATATTTGATACTGCATAATGGATAACTCCATGTTTCACAAAAACTGGATTATCATGGGTTGTGGGTTCGTCAATAGTTTCGACACAACCACCTTGATCTATAGCAACATCTACTATAACACTACCTGGTTGCATTTTTTTGACCATATCTTCAGTTATTATCTTTGGAGTTTTTGCTCCTGGGATAAGCACTGCTCCAACAACTAAATCTGCATACTTTGTAGCTTTGCTAAGGTTAAATCTATTGGAATATAATGTTTCTATCCTTCCCATAAAAATATCCTCAAGATAACGGAGCCTATCTACATTTATATCAACTACGGTCACTCTGGCTCCAAGGCCCATTGCTCTTCTTATTGCGCCTGTACCAACAGTGCCCGCTCCTACCACTACCACCGAGGCTGGAGAAACGCCAGGCACACCTTCCAATAATATACCCTTTCCTCCACGAGTTTTTTCCAGATATATAGCCCCTTCTTGTATAGCCATACGGCCAGCTACTTCGCTCATAGGTGTAAGAAGTGGCAGACTACGGTCAGAACGCTGAACAGTTTCATAAGCAATAGATACTATTCCCGAATCCATAAGAATTTTCGTAAGCTGATAATCAGCTGCTAAATGAAGATAAGCGAAAAATACCAAACCTGGTCTCAAAAACTTATATTCGGATTTATGAGGCTCTTTAACTTTAACCATCATTTCACTGTTGGTCCAAACATCAGAGGCATTTTTCAGAATTTCTGCTCCTGCGGCTTTATAGTTTTGGTCAGAAAAACCTGATCCTAATCCGGCACCTTGTTCAATAAGCACTTTGTGGCCACAAGCTGTTAGTGCATCTACCCCTGCAGGTGTTATAGCAACACGGTTTTCCTGTTCCTTTCGTTCCTTAACAACACCAATAATCATCTTTTTGCCTCCTTTTAAATAAACTGAATGCATAAAATGAATATATAAAAAAAGTATATCAGAAATAAGATGAATTAACCAGTATTTTTTTAAAAGAAAATATCTCTGTAGATTGCAAGTTTAATTGCCTCACATAGAAAATAGAGTGACTCACATCGGAACCTCTGATAATGTTTTAAGTGACCAAACCAAAAACATTGGAGGGACCGAAATGAGTCAACTTAATAATACCACAAAGAAAAGGCACTTTAAACACCTAAATGAGAGGGAACGCTATCAAATTGAAATATTAATAAAGGATGGCAAGAAACCAAAAGAGATAGCCTCAATAATGGGAAGGCATAGGCGTACCATTGAGCGGGAAATCGTTCGTGGAACCATAAGATTGATGAACAGCGACCTAACCTATTCCGTAACATATTGTGCCGATGTGGGGCAACGAAAATATGAACAGGCGTCATCAAATAAGGGAGCAGGGCTAAAGATCGGGCACGATCATAAATTAGCTAATTACATAGAAAAAAGAATAATCGAGGATAAGTATTCGCCAGACGCTGTAATAGGAGAAATAAGGGCAAAGGGATTAAAATTTGAAACTACAATTTGCACCAAAACGTTATACAACTACATTGACAAAGGAGTATTTGCTAGTATAAGCAACAAAGATTTACCGATAAAGCGTAATAAGAAAAAGAGGAAATACCAAAAAGTCCGAATAGCTAAGAAAAATCTAAGAGGAACCAGTATTGAAGAACGACCATCCCATATAGAAAAGCGAGAAGAATACGGGCACTGGGAAATGGATTGTATTGTAGGCAAACGAGGCGAAAGTGGTGCGACTTTGTTGGTACTAACAGAGCGAAGTACCAGGCAAGAAATAATTCGCAAAATGCCTGATAAGACCCAGGCTTCAGTAAAGAAAGAGCTAGATAAACTAGAACGCAAGTATGGCAAGAACTTTTCAAAGCGTTTCAAAACGATCACAGTAGATAATGGCCCTGAATTTTTAAACAGTGCAGAGTTAGAATCTTCTGCCCTTGATCCTAAAAACAAAAGATTTAGGTTGTATTATGCTCATCCTTATAGTTCATGGGAACGTGGCTCAAATGAAAACGCTAATAGGCTTATTCGTCGCTTTATTCCCAAAGGCACAGACATAGGTAAACTTACACATAGAGAAATACAAAGGATAGAGCATTGGATGAATAATTACCCTAGAAGAATATTTGGTTATAGAACTGCAAACGAAATGGCTGCTTAAAACAGGGTTCTGTAAGAATATGTGAGGCAATTAAACTTGCAATCTACAAAAGAAAATATCTCGCCAAGGAGCATATTTTAGGTTTGACCTTCCAATAATATAGTTACAGGATATTTACTAAAGGGGTTGTATATGTGTTTAACATAGGCTCATCGGAGCTATTGATAATTCTTATTCTAGCTTTAATAATACTGGGTCCAGGTAAGTTACCCGAAGTCGGCAAAGCTTTAGGTAAAGCTTTAGGAGAGTTTAAACGAGCAGTCCGTGAAATCAGAGATGATGTGGGTAAAGATGAATAATAAAAAGTTTCCCCTTAGGATTCATCTAGAAGAACTCAGAAGACGTCTACAAATATGTATTTTTACTACTATAATCTTTAGCTTACTATGCTACATATATTGGCCTGTAATTCTTTCTTTAATCACGATAAACAGAATAAACCTTATTTACATAAGCCCACAGGAAGCCTTTATAGTAAGATTAAAAGTTTCGTTAATTTGTGGAGTATTAAGTTCTGCGCCGATTATATTGTATGAAATATGGGAATTTTTAAAGCCGGCTTTAACTTTACGTGAAAAGAAGTTAACCATTGCCATTGGCATGGTATCTTCAGTTTTGTTTTATGCAGGTATTTTTTTTAATATATTTTTTGTAACGCCTTTTGTAGTAAATTTTTTTATTAAAACATCTCAACCCGTTTTAACTCCCCTTATCTCCATATCTAATTACACATCATTTTTAGTAAAAATGACAACAGCATTTGCTTTAGTTTCGCAAATACCTATGCTCATGGTATTAGGAACTGTCTTAGGAATAATAAATTTAGGGCAACTCATAGAATATAGACAAATCACTATTTTAGTCATTTTTGTTATTGCAGCCGTCCTTACACCTCCTGACGCTTTATCACAACTAGCTTTGGCTTTACCTATGTGGGGGTTATACGAGCTAGGCCTGCTTCTTATTAAGTACGTAAAATAAAAAAGTAAATTGGACAAATAAAAGGGCAGGTAAAACCTGCCATGGGGGGACTTATATCATTGATGGGGGGATTAGATCTTTTGTAACTGATCTATTTTAATTATATAGTCGAATTATGGTGAAAGTTTGGGTTAAATGTGATGAAATTGTGATAGTAGGTATTTGATGGAAAAAACCTGGTTATTCTGCTATAATCTAAATAAAATACAAGTAATTAAATACAAGGCGGGGAGGGGGATAAATGAAAAACAAAGATAATGAAGAAAAATACATATGTGAAGTTTTCTGTATAGAAGAAGAAAAGGTAAATAGACTTATGAACACTATTCCAGATATGCTTGATTTGGCGGAGCTTTTTAAAGTCTTAGCTGATGAAACCCGAGCAAAGATAGTTTATTTGTTGTCAAAAGAAGAACTTTGTGTTTGTGATATTGCAGCTATTTTAAATTCTACTGTTTCTAATGTATCTCATCATTTAAGAGTATTAAGAACTGCACGACTTGTAAAATTCCGCCGTGAAGGTAAGCAGGTTTTTTATACTCTGGATGATGATCACGTTGTTCATATCATAAAGGAAGGATTTGAACATGTAAACCATATTAAGCAAGGGTGACAAGCCTCCCCTCTATGATTATAATATAGATGGGAGGTATTTTTATGTTTAATCCAGATAACATAGCAACATTTCCGGAAAAACCGGGTGTATATATAATGAAGGATAAAAAGAATAGGATTATATATGTGGGTAAGGCCAAATCGCTTAAAAACAGGGTAAGGTCTTACTTTCAATCTCCGAAAAATCTACCTGTGAAAGTTGTTTCAATGGTTTCGAAGATTGAAGATATCGATTATATAGTGACAAATTCAGAAGTCGAAGCACTGATATTAGAATGTAATCTAATAAAGTACCATCGCCCGAAATATAATATTTTGCTACGGGATGATAAACAATATCCTTATATAAGGATTACATTAAATAAAGCCTATCCTAGATTGGAAGTTGTTAGAGAGGTAAAAAAGGACGGTGCAAGATATTTTGGCCCCTATGCTAATGCCGGTGCAATGAGAGAAGCAATCGATGTAATAAATAAGATTTTTCCTATAAGAAAGTGTAATAAGGATTTAAGTGAAGTACCTATTAAGGAAAGACCATGCCTTAACTATCATATCGAAAGGTGTCTTGCTCCTTGCCAGGCATTTGTGGAAGAAGATGATTATGATGAAATTGTAAAGAATATTATTATGTTTTTGGAAGGTAAACAAGAGACCTTGATAAAAGAGCTAAAAAACAAGATGCAAGAAGCTGCGGAAAACTTGAATTTCGAAAAGGCTGCTATTTTTCGCAATCAGGTTTTGGCATTAGAGAAGGTTCTTGAAAAACAAAAGATTGTTTCCACCGATATGATAGATAAAGATATTGTTGCTATGGCGAGAGGTATAAATACGGTATGTATACAAGTGTTTTTTGTTAGGGAAGGAAAACTTGTAGAGCGTGAGCCTTTTATTCTAAAGAATACTGATGATATAGATAGGAAAGAAATCCTCACTTCTTTTGTTAAACAGTTTTATAACAATGCTAATTTTATCCCAAAGGAAATTATAATTGATGGGGACATAGATGATAAGTCGACTATACAAGAGTGGCTCAGTCAAAGAAAAGGTACAAAGGTTAATGTTATTATACCTAAGCGAGGGGAGAAAAAGGAACTAGGAGAAATGGTTGCAGAAAATGCCCGTGAATATCTGGAACAGATGGAGAATGAAGAAGAACGGCAAAAGTTAAAGGATCAACAGGCTCTTGAAGAATTAAAGCAATATCTAAATCTTGACACAGTTCCATTTCGGATCGAGGCATTTGATATCTCAAATACTCAGGGAGTCGAGCCAGTTGCTTCGATGGTTGTCTTTGAAGGAGCCATGCCAAAAAAAGAGGATTATCGCAAATTCAAAATAAAAACAGTGGAAGGACCAAATGATTTTGAGAGTATGAAGGAAGCTGTATACCGCAGATTTAAACGGGCTATCTCAGGAGACGCAAAGTTTAAAAATCTGCCTGATCTCCTTCTTATTGATGGTGGTAAAGGCCAACTAAAATATGCTAGACAAGCCTTAAAGGACTTAAATCTATCTCAAATTAAAACTATTGCTTTGGCAGAAGAGTTTGAGCATATCTTTGTGGAAGGAAAGGATGACCCAATTATACTGCCTGAAGACTCGCAAGCTCTCTTCTTAGTTCAGAGGATTAGGGATGAGGCACATCGTTTTGCATTGGCCTTTCACAGATCACTTAGGAGTAAGAAAAACCTTCAATCTGTGTTGGAGGATATTCCAGGTATCGGCAAAACCAGGCGTTTGTCCTTATTAAAAGCTCTAGGTGGTCTTGAAGGTATAAAACGGGCTTCTCTAGAAGAACTCAAAGCTGTTCCTAGCATGAACGAAAAAGCAGCTCAGGCAGTATATGATTATTTTCATTCACCCCATTAGTATAATCTAATTCGGATACAAAGGAAGGTTTTGTGTTATTAACCAACAATCTACTATAGCTCTTTTAATATATCCCCCTTATAATAATGTAGATAATTTTTCAAAAAGGGGGGTAAAAGATGAGCAGAAAGTTCATCAAGAGAGCGAAGCTTTTTATACTATCATTATTAGCACTAATAATTTTGTCGATGGTTCCTGTTACCGCACATTCCTCATCTGAAGGTATTGCAGCAAATTCAACTAAAAACAATTTATCTAAACAAAATACTAAAAATGCTTTACCAGACTATACTAAACTAAAAGCTCAACTTGACAGCTATATTAAGACCCGACCTGGTGAAGTAAGTGTTTATGTGAAAGACCTGGAAACAGGGAAAACTTTAAATATAGAATCTGATAAAGTATATGTTGCGGCTAGTACTATCAAATTGCCACTTATTCTTTATGTGTATGAATTAGCAGCCCAGGGTCAAATTGATCTTAATAAGAAACTTACCTATACACCCGAATATTATGCACAAGGTACAGGCATTTTACAGGGTAATCCCGTTGGTGGACAATATACTATCAGGGAGCTTTCGAGACTTTCTATTGAATACAGTGATAATGTGGCATGGAAGATGCTTCTTGGATATATAGGCCAAGATAAATTGACAGCATATGAGAAGTCATTGGGAGCTAAAGCAACAGGGGGAGATAATGGTCTGTTCATAACAACCCCTGAAGACATGGGAAGATATCTTGACAGACTACTGGAATTTAGTAAAGAAAAACCCGAATATGGCACAGAGGTTCTCCATTACATGGCTAATTCTATATTTAGTGAAGGAATTCCTGAAAGAGTACCAGAAGATATTATTGTGGCACACAAAATGGGTGCATTAAATGATAAGTTTCATGATGTAGGTATAGTTTTCGGTAAGCACCCATATTCAATAACCATTTTTACTGATAAGGCATGGGAAGAAGTTTCTCTTCAAACACTAGCTGATATATCACAGATGGTATATGATTTTCAGGAAAATGCGAGATAAATAGAAGGAAATAACATTGGCATTATAAAAAGGCTGTTCTGTACAAGTATTTTTTTGATAATAATGTATTAACAAAGGGGGATTCCTTGTTTAAAGGTATCCCCCTTTCCTAAGTGTAGTTAATTATTCAAGTTTTTGAGTCACTCTATTACATTACCTTCGATGCTAATTTTCACATCTTTTATAGGTATGTTTTTTCCAGAAAGGCGAATAGCTTCTTCAACTACTCTTAACAAACCAAAGCAGCATGGAACCTCCATATGAGCAACAGTAATGCTATTAATCTTGTTGTGGGAAAGAATTGCCGAAAGCTTTTTTACATAATAATTACTGTCATCTAACTTTGGGCAGCCCATTACTACGCTTTTGCCCTTTAATAGTTCCAAGTGGTAGTTTGGAAAAGCTACTGCAACACAATCAGCGGTTATGAGTAGATCCACATCATTAAAATAAGGAGCTTCCACCGGAACCAGCATTAGTTGCACCGGCCAATGCTTTAGCTGAGATTTGATATTAACTGAAACATCTTCTCCCAAATATGTGGGAGGCTCTGATTTTTTTAGATCCTCTAGAGTCATAGAACAAGACCCAGGGCATCTAGACTTATTTGTATTTTCTGTTCTTAATTCAGCCTCATTATTTTCATCATTTCCAGCTTCTTTTTTTAATCGATTGAGATGTTCTTGAACAGCTTGTTCATCAAACTCCTCAGCTTCCCTTTCGATTATGGTTATTGCACCTTGAGGACATTCGCCAAGGCAGGCGCCGAGACCATCGCAATATTTATCAGCTAAAAGCCTAGCTTTTCCATCTATGATTTTTATAGCACCTTCAGCGCAAGACGGTATACATAAACCGCATCCGTTACATTTTTCCTCATCAATATGCACAATACTTCTTTTTGCCATTTAAAATTCCCCTCTCATATCTGGTGATTTCCTAGAATAATATTAACAAAAAAAAGTAACTAAAGATGTGACAAAACTCACATAACTACAAAAATAAAGGAAAGTTCCTGTAATTTTTTCATAGATATCTATAGGGAGGAATGGTAGGAATGAGGAAAAAACACTATTATGTTTTAGCCGTTATAGTTATTTTAATGATATATTTCGCCTTTTCGAGGTTAAGTATAGTGAGAATACAAGAACTTGACGATTGCGGTTTGGTAAAAATAACAGTTAATTTCTTAATACCCATGAAACAGGATGAACTTGACAAAAAAGTTCGATTGATATCTGAAAGACCGGGAACCAGCTTTATTAAGAATTGCAATTGGATAAATAGTAAGACATTAGAAATCTACGCTATGGAAAAGGGTCTTCCAAAAGGAGTAAATACAATAGTTCACATAGGTCCTTTACGAACATTTCTTCCTGGTGTTTATAAAAGTTTAAAAACTAATTACAAGGCAAATATTAAATCATTTCTAACGGGAATGTCATCAATAGTACCTAGGACCGGTCCGATTATACTGGATTTTAGCACTCCCATAAACAAAAGAGTTCTTACAGAGGGCATTATTACAGACTTTGAATATGATTTAAAACCCGACTATATTATCACAGAGAATGGCAAGCTTTTTCAAGATTATAGCCGCTGGCAGCTAATACCTAAATTGCCCCTTAAAGCGGGAGCTGACTATGAGATAAAAATGAATGGTTATCTAAGTTTTTGTCGCACATTTAGAGTTGCAGATGTGCCTTTGGTGACTTCAACTAGTCCTAAAGATTCTGAAAAAGATGTTAAGCTGTATGAACAAATTATTATTTATTTCGATGAGGAAATGCAGGAAGTTGATATAGAGGTAAAAGATATGATGGGAGATGTGAAGATTGAAGAAAAAACAGCTATTTTTAAGCCATATTCAGCCTTTATTCCGGGTAAGACTTACAATATTAGCGTAACAGGGAAATCTATCTATAAAGAAAAATTAGAGCCTTACAACTTTACTTTTACTACTGTAGATATGGATGATAAGTGGTGGGTTGAGATTAATCTAAAACCTGTTCAAAGGTTAATAGTATATAAGGGGAGAAATGTTATTAAATCCATGGTAATTTCAGGAGGAGCAGAAGGTTTAGAAAACCAAACACCTTTGGGATTCTTCTCTTTAAAAGACAGAGGTGAGTATTTTTGGGCTGAAAAAATCCAGGAAGGTGCTTTCTACTGGGTGAGAATTACAGATAATTATTTGATTCACTCTATTCCCAGAGACAAAGACAACAAAATTATTCAGGAAGATTTTAACAAGCTAGGCATACCTGCAAGTCATGGTTGTATAAGACTAAAAGATGAATACGCCAAATGGTTTTATGAAAATGTACCTTCGGGAACGTTAGTGGTTATCCATGACTGAGAAAGGAGGGAAGGGTAAACCGTTATTATGAACCACGTATTTTCTTTTTTTATTCTTGGAGGAATTATTGCTGCAGTTTTTAATGGAAATATTGATGTAATTACAACTGCGGCTATGAGTTCAGCCAGTGATGCCGTTCAAAGGGCTATAACCCTCATAGGCATAGTCAGCCTTTGGCTTGGAATAGCACGGGTGGCAGAAAAATCCGGCTTAATTAATATACTTAGTCATGCAATAGCGCCTGTCTTCAGTTGGCTTTTTCCATCTATCCCAAGGGGTCACCCGGCATTAGGCTCCATATTAATGAATTTAAGCGCAAACATGCTGGGTTTCGGCAATGCGGCTACGCCTTTTGGTTTAAAAGCAATGAAGGAATTACAGAGCATAAATCAAGATCCTGATACAGCTTCAGAAGCTATGTGCACCTTTTTAGTTATTAATACATCAAGTGTTACATTGATTCCAGCAACATTAATTGCATTAAGAGCATCAGCAGGTTCAAAAAATCCTGAAGAAATAATAGGGGCAGTACTATTTGCTACCACCTGTTCAACTTTGGCAGCTATTATTGGGGACTATATCATGAGAACCATTAGTCGGAAAGGAAGAGTAAAATGACACCTGAAGTACAAGGAGCAGGTTTTTCCTGGTTTATACCATGTTTAATCTTCGTAGTTTTTTTTTACGGTTATATCAAAAAGGTAAAAGTATTTGAGGTTTTTATAGAGGGGGCACAGGAAGGTTTTTTTATGTCAATCAAACTTATACCCTATCTTATAGGAATGTATGTTGCAGTAGGTATATTTAGAGAATCAGGCGGCGTAGACATTTTAGTAAAACTCTTATCCCCACTACTAAAAATTATTAAAGCTCCCTCAGATGCCTTGTTTTTATCTTTAGTAAGGAGTATCTCGGGACCGGCTGCCTTAAGTATGACATTGGAGATATTTGACATTCACGGCCCCGATTCTTTTATTGGAAGGTTGGCATCTACAATGCTAGGTTCCAGTGATACAACATTTTATATTATTGCAGTTTATTTTGGTTCGGTAGGGATACAAAAAACCAGATACTCAATCCCTGTTGGGCTATTAGCTGATTTTACCAGTTTCGTAGCTTCAGTCTACATAGTTAGGAGACTTTTTTTATAAAAAACTACTTCAATTCAATGCCAGCGGTGATAGCACCAATAAACTGACCATCTTTAAAGATTGGATTAGTAACGCTGATGGTGGGTTTTCCAGTAAGAGCAGATATATACATCTTTGAAATAAAATCTTTTCCGGCTTTTGCTGCTTTGAACCAATCTCTAAATGAAAAATCCGTTACCTCAGAGGGATTAGAATTTGCAATACTTTTACCTTCTTCGTCTACTGTTATTATTCCTGTGAAATTCGGGTATTTGTGTTTTAAAGTATTAAAAAGTCTTAGGTGTGTGTCTTTTTCCATTGAAAGTAGTTCTTTAGATTTAGCACAATCCTTAAGAAGATTTAATGCTTTTGATACTAATTCTGAAGATATATCATGCTCATTGTTCCCTGATACTTTTTCTACATAACTATATATTTCTGTGGAAACTTTCATAAGTTTATCAGTAGTATTGTTGATGTTATTCATTATTGCTGCTTGTTCTTCAGAAACTGCCGCAGTTTCTTCGAAGGCAGCGGCAATATTTTCAGTTAAAGAAGAAAAGTCAATGATTAAATCTTTTATCTTAGCGGCAGCTGTAGCTTCCTCTGCGGTAAGGTTGTTAATATGATTCATAGATTCTAAAATATTTTTGATAATTTTTAAAGTCGCTTGTAGGGAGTTTTTTGTTTTGTTTGCTTGTTCGGCTTCATTTTTTACTTTATCTGAATTGGATACCATTTCTTCTGATAGTTTCACTATTCTGTTACTTATATCTATTATGTTTTTTTTGATTTCACTTGCCGACTCTTGAGCGTTTATTGAAAGATTTCTGATTTCTTCGGCGACAACAGCAAACTGTTTTCCTGCATCCCCTGCACGGGCAGCTTCTATAGCTGCATTTAGTGCCAGAAGATTCGTTTGTTGAGCGATTTTTTCAACTGAAGTAACAATTCCGTCAATTTTATCCGTATCTCTTTTTAAGAATTGGAACTTTTCGGCAATTGCACTGTTTTCTTTTGATGTTATTTCAATGGAATTTACGAGGTTTTCGATCATATTAAAAGTTTCTTGTAAAGACTTTTGAACAGTAATATTTCCTGAGACAACCTTTTTTGTCTCTGAAGCTATAAGATTAGAGTGTTCACTTAAGTTTTGAATTTCATTTACTGCTGTCCCACTAGCTGCTACTTGCTTTTCAGCTCTTTCAGCAATATCAGTAACTGTTTTTGCAATTTCTTGAGAAGAAATTGCGGATTCATCGGTTTCGGCAGAGAATTTTTTACACAGTTCTCTTAGCTGTTCAGATGCTATAGAAAGTTCACCTACAAGATGCCGTGTGTTTTGTGTGGCCTGGTGTATTTCTAAACATAAATCACCTATTTTACCCCCTTCAATATCATCAAAGCTTTGTCCAAGAATACCTTCATTAAATTTCTTTAATCGGGCTAAAACCTCTACAATTTTTTTTCTTTCTTTTTGTTGATAAAGAAAATGTAGAGCATTGCAAATAATAATAACTCCTAGTGAAAGTGCAATATGTGTAGTATCTGTAATATTTAGCCACTGGAGTATAAAAAGTATAAAAATGGCTAGGAAAATGTTGCTAATTAAAACAAACATATCTTCCCACAAATATTATTTGCGGTGCCTCCTTTCAATTTTTATTATTATCTATCATATAGGAAGGCAATAATATTGCCTTCCTATATGATAGAATGCACAGCGTCTAAAGTTGTTTTTATTTCCTCTTTTCCAACCCAATAATGTGTTACGAATCTAACAATTCCAGTATTGCCGCCATTTATCTTGATTCCTTTTTCATAAAGCCTTTTGGAAAACTCATTGCCATTTAGTCCTAGACCACTAATATCACATATAATGATATTTGTCTGAACAGTTTCCATATCTATAGTGATTCCTGGAATTTGACTTAATCCTTCTGCCAAAAGTTTCGCATTGTCGTGATCTTCCTTAAGCCTTCGAGTCATCTTTTCTAAAGCTACAATACCCGCAGCTGCCAAAAAACCACCTTGTCTTAAACCACCACCTAACATCTTTCTATATTTTCTTGCCTTTTGAATAAAGTCACGGGTCCCTACGACTAATGAACCTACAGGAGCACATAAGCCTTTGGATAAACAAAACATGACAGAATCAGTATATTTTGCTATTTCTTTTGCAGGTAGCTGTAAATAAGTAGCTGCATTAAAAATTCTTGCTCCGTCCATATGTACGGGAATTTCGTGTTCTTTAGCAATCTCATAGGTTTTTTTAAGTGTATCAATGGGTATTACAGTACCTCCGGCTCTATTATGAGTATTTTCCAGACAAATGAGACTAGTTTTCGGATTGTGAATATCATCATCTCGAATTGCTGCTTCAATATCTTCAGGATCCATAATACCCTTATTACCATGAAGTAATTTTGCTTGTACCCCGGCTAGACGTCCGATTCCTCCAACTTCATAGCTGATTATATGGCATTTTTCTTCTAGTATTATCTCATCACCAGGATGAGTATGTGACATCACACAGATTTGATTCCCTTGGGTACCGCTGGTAACAAACAAAGCTGCTTCTTTACCGAGTATATTAGCAGCCATTTCTTCTAAACGATTAATAGTAGGATCTTCACAGTATACATCATCGCCCACTTGGGCATGATAAATTGAGTCTCTCATTTCTTTTGTAGGTTGTGTTACGGTATCACTTCGTAAATCGATGTATTTCATATGAGAATATCTCCTTCCTAATTTGAAATATATACATTTAATTCTTCATATAATCTAAAAAACCTTTTTAGATAAAATATTATAAAAAATAAAGGTAATTCTTGGTTTTTTGGCGAATTAGTATATTGAAAAACTACTTCAAAGGAGGAGTATAATTTGAGCGGAAAAACTTATATTAATGATATTGTCTTCATTGAGATCGCAAAAGAAGCTATGCGTAAAGTTGAAGAAGTTTACAAACAGGAGAAAAAAGGAGCATTTGCAGGGTTTACCAGATTGTTTGTAGACCGTTTCGCACCACATATTTCTGTAAAAAAGACTGATCCTGCCGAGTTCGATGAAACAGCGGGAACAGTATCATTTGAAGTGAAAGTTACTATTGTTTACGGTGTTAAGATTCCTGAAGCAGCTCAAAAGGTTCGTGAAATCGTCATTAACGAAGTTGAAGATCTAACGGGATATACTGTAGATAAAGTCGACCTAATTGTAGAAAGAATTGTAAAACTCGAAGAGCTTCAAGAAGAAAAAAATGAAGAATAAAGAGTGATAGACGAAAGCCACGGGTATACCAGAAAGCCTGTGGCTAATTTCTACTTTTTTTATACAAGAATTTATTATTGCTAAAGGGAAATATTAAGATTTAGAAAACATTTTCAAAAGGAGGCATGGGCATGGCCGGATGTTGTAATAATAGTCCTTCCAGGTCTGATATTACATTGAAAGTTCAAGGTATGTCTTGTGGCCATTGCAAAGAGGCTGTTGAAAGATCTATTGGCGTATTGCCAGGTGTTTCCAAGGTTGAAGCAAAAGTAGAAGAAGGTAAGGTGAACATATCTTATAACCCCTCTGAAGTAAATCTTGACGATATTGTACAGGCAGTAGAAGATGCTGGTTATGATGTGCAACAATAACATAGTGGTGAAAATACCGACATGAAAAAATACAAAGTAAAGGAAAGATATTTCTCGAAAATATATAAAGAAACTAAAGATATTGGAGCTTTAAAGGGTTTTTTTAAATCAGGGGAAAACTATGTTAAACATTTGAATAGGAAAACTAGGTTACTATCACGAATACTAGAAGAAAATAACATAAACGATTATTCCAATAAAAAATAGAAAAATAATTATTCTTAGCCGAGCCAAATTCATTTTTTATAGAATATGACTCGGCTTTCCCTTTGCTGAATAGTCAATTTTTCCACTTGTTTTGGTTGGAATAAAATGTTACACTTAGTTGTAGATTAAGGCAGGCAGGGATTATCATGATTACAAAAGGTGACAAAGTACTAATTATCTTTATATTACTAATAGCCTTTTTAATTTTTACAGGTTTCCATATTTATGGCTTTGGAGAGAAAAAAACTTATGTATTAATTGAAGTTGATGGTAAGGTACAACACAAGATATCTTTAGGCGATAATGGACCGAAAACAAAAATAAATGTACCTGTGCTTTATGGTGAAAACATAGTAGAAATCGACAGGGATAAAGTAAAAATGTATTACGCAGATTGTCCCGATTTAGATTGTGTAAGACAGGGTTGGATAAGTCGACCGGGGCAGATGATAGTATGCCTTCCTAATCGAATTGTTATTAAAATAGAAAGTGATGAATTTATTCAAAAAAAAGTTGATGCAGTGAGTTTCTAATGTTCCACATAGTAAAGGATGAATAGAATTGATGAAATCTCGTAAAATGATATATCTTTCACTCCTTGTAACTTGTGGTATCGTACTTCATATTATTGAAAACATGTTTCCGGTGCCTTTTCCGATACCCGGAGCCAAACTTGGTCTTGCCAACATTATTTCACTTTTAGCAATAGTTATTTATGGTTTAAAAGAAGGTCTAATAATAAGTGCTCTTAGATGCATTATTGGAGCTTTTTTGATTGGTTCACTCTCAAGTTTGATTTACAGTCTTTCGGGGGCAGTTCTTAGTACCATAGTTATGGCACTGGCATATGAATATTTTAACAAAATATTTAGTTTAGTAGGTATAAGTATCTTAGGTGGAGTTACACATAACTTTACACAGATAACTATAGCAAGTTTAGCCCTTTCTACCTCCGGCCTATTTTTTTATTTGCCGTATCTGATGGTGATAGGCCTTTTTACCGGATTGTTCACTGGTTTAGTAGCAAATTTTGTAAAACAATATCTTTTAACGACCCTTATGAAGAATAATTTTATGGGGGAGGGGAATGCAAAAAATGAAGCGTAACTATCGCAGCCCTTTAATATTGGTTATAGTATTAATGACAGGTTTGATAATTGGAGGTGTTTTAGGCCAGGTTTTAGGTGGATATGCCCCAATTATAAATCAGGGTACAAGCATTGGTTTGTCCACAACAAACCTTGACTTAGGTATTATTAATCTAACCTTTGGTTTTATGGTAAATATGAATTTAGCTGGAGCCATAGGGCTTATCATAGCTATACTTTTGTACCAACGTATGTAATGTAATGAGGGACTATTTATGGAAAGAAAACTAATTTTAGCCTCGTCATCTCCTAGAAGACAGCAACTTTTGAATCAAATAGGCTTGGACTTTACTGTTGAACCAAGTAATCTTAACGAAGATTTTAATCGTGATTTAGATTTTGGACCATTTGCTTCAGAGATTGCTTTTAAAAAATCTGCAGCAGTTGCGAAAAGACACAAGGAAGGTCTGGTTTTGGGAGCCGACACTATAGTGGTTTGCAATAGAAAAATATTAGGCAAACCCGCAACACCATTGGAAGCTAAAGAAATGCTAAGTATGTTAAGTGGACGTTGGCATCAAGTTTTCACAGGATTATCATTAGTTGATGTTTCAACAGGAAGCTTTTTAAAAGATTTTGAGGAGAGCTGGGTTAAGTTTAAAGATATTGATAGTAATGAGATAGAAAACTACATTAAAACCGGTGAGCCGATGGATAAAGCTGGGGCTTATGGAATTCAAGAAAGAGGCGCACTTTTTGTTGAGAAAATTTCTGGTGATTATTATAATATAGTTGGATTGCCTTTGTTTAAATTGAACTTGATGCTTTTGAATTTTAACATAAGAATACTATAGGGAGAATAAGCTGTTGGAAAACAACTTTTTGACTATAAAGGACTTACCGATAGAACAACGTCCCCGTGAACGTCTATATAGATATGGGGCTCAGGCTTTAAGTGATACTGAATTGTTGGCAGTTTTGATTAGAACAGGTACTCGTAAAGAATCAGCCTTGGTTCTTGCTCAAAGAATTTTAAAAGGCGATGAAGGGAAGAGTGGTCTTGCATTTGTAATAGATTCCAGCATGGAAGAGCTTTCTAAGATCAAAGGGATAGGAATTGCGAAGGCAGGGCAAATCAAAGCAGCTGTAGAATTAGGTCGTAGGATATCGTCATATAATAAACGTCAACATGTTACTATAACAAGTCCATTAGATGTTAAAGCTCTACTTATGGAGGAAATGCGATTTCTTGAAAAAGAACACTTCAAAACGATTCTATTAAATACCAAAAATCATGTAGTTTCTGTTGAGAATATATCTATTGGTAGTTTAAATGCTTCGATTGTGCATCCACGTGAAGTATTTAAACCTGCTATCCGGAGAAGTAGCGCATCTATACTCCTTGTTCATAATCATCCGAGCGGAGACCCTACTCCGAGCAAAGAAGATATAGAAGTGACCGAGAGGTTGGTTGAAGCTGGGAAAATACTTGGTATAAGTGTGCTAGATCATATAGTTATTGGTGATAATACTATTTTCAGTTTTAAGGAAAAAGGTTTGGTATAGAAAAATATAACAGAACTAAAAAGCTGATGCAGTAGAAAGGGGAAAAATTGATGAGCTTTCTTAATATATTTTCAAAAGATGTTGGCATAGATTTAGGTACAGCTAACACACTAGTGCATGTTAGAGGTAAGGGCGTTGTTTTAAATGAACCATCGGTGGTTGCTATACAACGTGATACAGAAACAGTTTTGGCTGTCGGTGAAGAAGCAAAACTCATGATAGGTCGTACTCCCGGAAATATAATAGCAGTTCGGCCGATGAAAGACGGTGTTATTGCTGATTTTGATGTAACTCAAAGTATGCTGAAATATTTCATATCTAGGTCTTTAAAGAACTGGACTTTTATAAAACCTAGGGTTATAGTTGGCGTACCTTCGGGAGTAACTGAAGTGGAAAAGAGAGCAGTTATCGATGCTACACTTCAGGCTGGAGCGCGAGAAGCTTATTTAATTGAAGAACCAATGGCGGCAGCTATTGGAGCTGGCTTGGAAGTACATGAACCCGCTGGCAACATGATAGTTGATATTGGTGGAGGTACAACTGAAGTCGCTATTATTTCTCTTGGTGGGATAGTTACCAGCAAATCAATTCGCGTTGGTGGTGATGAGATGGATGAAGCCATCGCCTACTACACGAAGAAGGAATATAACCTTATGATCGGAGAACGTACTGCTGAGAATATTAAAATCACTATTGGCTCCGCTGTACCAAGTGATAACATAGAATCGATGGAAATAAGGGGTCGGGATTTGGTCACAGGTCTTCCGAAGACAATTAATATTACTTCTGAAGAAATCAAAGATGCTTTGGCAGAACCTGTAAACAATATACTAGATGCTATAAAGGTTACACTTGAGAAAACCCCGCCAGAATTAGCAGCGGATATTATGGACAGAGGTATAGTTATGACTGGTGGCAGTTCATTACTCATGGGGCTTGATAAGAGGGTAAATGCAGAGACGGGAATGCCGGTGCATATTGCTGAAGAACCCATGAATTGTGTGGCAATGGGAACCGGTAAAGTTTTAGATGAACTGGACCTCCTAAAGCGCGTATTAATTTCACCTAAAAAAGTGGGTTGAAGGCAGTGATGCTTTTGCGGCGTCTTTTAAGAAATCGAAGATGGCAGTTAATACTTTTGTTATTGGTTATTTCTATAGCGATAGTTAATATAACTATTAAAAATGATTTTATTTTTAATAGTATAGAGATACCTGTAATAACCTTATTAAGTCCTGTACAGGAAGTGTTGTCAAAGGCAGGTTTCACTATTAAAGAAAAAATTGATGCTATTCCACAGATTCTTTATTTGCAACAGGAAAATGAAGAATTAAAGAAAGAAGTGGCAGAGCTTTTACACTATAAGCAAAACTTGGTAGAATTTCAGCGAGAAAATGCTGACTTACGTAATCTTTTGGGCTTTAAGGAGAGGAGTTTTCAATACGACCTTGAAGCCGCAGAAGTTATCGCTCGGGATTCAGGTAATTGGTTTAATATAATACTAATTGATAAGGGAGAAAAGCACGGCATAAAAAAAGATATGGCAGTTATTACCGATAAAGGTCTAGTTGGATACACGATTAGTACCGCCCCAAATACATCGAAAGTAATGATCATTACTGATGAGCGTAGTTCTGTTAGCGCTATGTTGCAGAGAACTCGGGATAATGGGATAGTTAAGGGAACTATTGATCCAGCTCCAAGCGGGTATTTAAAAATGGATTATTTACCGCAAGATGCCAACCTTGTAAAAGGTGATATAGTTATTTCTTCAGGCTTGGGAGGATTAATACCTAAGGGTATCGTCATCGGAGAAGTTATTGAAGCAAAAAAAGAGCCCCATGATTTGATGCAGTACGCCATTATTAAACCTGCTGTGGATTTCCAAAGGTTGGAGCATGTTTTTGTGATTAGGGGTGAGGAGGAGACCGATTAATGAGGATTATAGCTTATGTTACTATAATGCTTGTTCTCCTGCTAGTTCAATCTACTTTGATTAGTTTTATTCAGGTTTGGGGAGCAAAACCGGATTTGCCAATGGTTTTTGCATTATGTATGTCAATGATAAGAGGTGAAAAGATAGGGGCTGTTACCGGATTTTTTAATGGTTTTCTTGAAGATATATTATTTGGAAGGTTTATTGGATTAAATACTATAGTTAAATCTGCAACATCTTATATACTAGGGTACGGCTCCCGAAATATTTATAAAGGCCCGGCTATCTTGACTATGATACTGGTCTTTTTAGGTTCTATTATTTATAATATTCTTTTTATGTTTCTAGCTTTTTTGACTAATGAGATTAACCGACCATGGTATTTTTTTTTACCAATAGCAATACCTTCGTCATTTTTAAATATGATAATTTCACCTATTATTTATTTTGCCGTATCTAAATTGGAACGCTTTTTTGACTACTATTTTGATATTAAGTATTGATTATTATAAGTATTTAGTTTCGAGGGGATTTTATGGAAGTTAAGAAACTAAAAAAACGAATGCACTATTTTCTGATGATTACGATATTTATTTTCGTTATTCTGACTTTGGGCTTGTCAAATTTACAAATCATAAAAGGTGATGAGTATGAGAAACTAGCAGAAGAAAATCGAATAAGAATAATCTCTCATACTGCTCCCAGAGGTATTTTTAAAGACCGATTTGGTAGAGAAATGGTAAACAGCCGTCCTAGTTTTACTGTGTCATATATGAGTGTTAATACAGAAGAGTCTGAGCAGGAAGAAGTTTTTAGAGTGCTACGTAATATTCTAGACATACCTTTTAGTACTGAGGTTATAAATCAAAAATATGAAGTAGATGAAAAAAATAGAGTTTTTTTGAGACAATTGCCCATAGTTGATAGAAATGACGATGGTAAAATTGACAGTAATGATGTAACTCTTATAGATGAAAAGACCGGTAAAGTTATAAAAGCTTCTTCTATTAATATTAACAATGGAACAATCACGGTAGAACATCCACCGGGGGCACAACTTTTGATATCATATAATTACGATACTCTGAAGAATAAGCTTAGGGGTGCTGATTATAGACCTATAAGATTAAAAACCGATGTGGATTTTCAAACAGTAGCTAAAATTGAAGAAAGTCGGCTACCAGGTGTAGTAATTGAGGTAGAACCTCTTCGAAGGTATGTATACGGTAGTATGGGTTCTCATATTTTCGGTTATGTAGGAGAAATAAGCCAAGAAGAGTTAGAGACCTTTAAAGATAAGGGTTACAGGCCTGGTGATCTTGTAGGGAAAATTGGATTGGAAAAGGTTCTTGAGACTTATTTGAAAGGAACAGATGGTGGTCAACAGGTAGAGGTGACGGCATCAGGTAAGCCGATTAAAGTATTAGGTTCGAAAGAGCCGATTCCTGGCCATACTGTAAATCTGACTATTGACGCAAAAATCCAACAGATTGCAGAAAACAAATTAAGGGAACAGATGTTAAAATTACAAACTGATAAATACAATCCTTTTCCTAATGCAAAAAAAGGTTCAGTTGTCGCTTTAAATGTTCGTACGGGCGAAGTACTTGCTATGGTAAGTATTCCTGATTTTGATCCTAATATTTTTGCTCGCGGGATAACTCAAAAAGAATGGAATGAACTATCTCAGAATCCATTAAAACCAATGGTTAATTTAGCTATCTCCGGTACATTTCCACCAGGATCTATTTTTAAAATGGTTACGGCTACTGCAGCCTTAGAGGAGAAAGTTACAAATGAAAGAGAATATTTTTTTGATCCTGGAGTTTACTGGACTATTGCGCCGAAAAAAGATTGGAAACCCGGAGGCCACGGCATGGTCAACATAGTAAAGAGCATTGCTGAATCGTGCAACATTTTCTTTTATGAAATGGGGCGACGGGTTGGTATAGATAATATTGAAAAATATGCCAAAATGTATGGTCTTGGCAGCATTACGGGCATAGAACTTCCTGGCGAGAAGGCGGGAAATGTTGCCAGTCGTGAATACAAGAAGAATGCTTTTACTCAAGCCCAAGATAAAATATGGTATCCCGCTGAAACTTTAGATGCGGCTATTGGCCAAGGCTATAACAGTTTTACACCGATACAGATTGCAAATTATATTGCGGCTATCGCAAATGAAGGAACATGGATGAAACCTCATCTCATAAAATCTATTGTAGATCCCGAAGGAGCAGTTATACTAGAGAAAAACCCTGAAATAGGTGGTCAGTTGGATATTTCCAGAAGTACCTACGATGTCTTAAAAAGAGGCATGTTAGGTGTTACTTCTCCTGGCGGTACAGCATATTGGGTTTTCTCAGATTTTCCTATACTGGTAGCAGGGAAAACGGGTACTGCCGAGTGGGATGTAACAAAAGACCCCCATGGATGGTTTGTAGCTTTTGCTCCCTATGATGATCCTGAAATAGCGGTTGCAGTATTTATTGAACAAGCCGGTTCAGGAGGAAGCACAGGGGGTCCTGTGGCTAGAGCAATCTTTGAAGAATATTTTCGCCTAAATGATACTATTAATAGTGAAAAAGATTTTCTTATACAACCTTAGCCGGAATCTTTACAGATTCTGGTTTTTTTTCAATTAAAAGAAGGAATTACCTGATTTGTGAAGAATAAAATACATTGTAACGGTGCTGTTTGGAGGGAATTTTTATGGCAAAAGAGCCAGTAGTTATTAAAGGAACAAAAGAAGGTATTACTATTGTACTTGAAAAAAATTCTAATTTCGAAGATGTTGAAAGGGTAATTTATGAAAAACTACAAAATGGACGCAACTTTTTTTCCGGGGGAAAAGCTTATCTCAAAATAAAAAGTGGGCAATTAAATAAGGACGAGTATAATAAGCTTGAACAAATACTAACGAGTTTTGGTATGAGTTTGCAAGAAGCTAGTTCTCCCAAAACGTTGATTTTTCCTAAGCCTAACCGAAGTCGAGTGTTGCTTTTAAAAAAAACAGTGCGCTCAGGACAAAAAATATCATATAGGGGTACCATAGTTATTTTAGGGGATGTAAATCCCGGCAGTGAAGTTATATCGACAGGGGATATTCTAGTCATGGGCACTCTTCGTGGGATGGCTCATGCTGGAGCCCAGGGCGACACGTCGGCAATAGTTGCAGCTTTCCGCTTGAAACCAACACAATTAAGGATTGCGGAAGTAATATCAAGGCCTCCGGAGGCAAAAGTAGAAGTACCTCCATTTCCGGAAATTGCACGGTTAAAAGACAATGTGATAGTCATAGAACCTTACAACATTCCAAAATAATGCAAAAGTAAATAGGAGGGATAAAATGGGTGAAGTAATAGTTATAACATCAGGAAAGGGCGGAGTTGGAAAAACCACTACCACTGCTAATCTAGCTACAGGTCTGGCTTTATTTAAAAAAAGGAAAGTTGTTATGGTGGATGCAGATATAGGCTTACGAAATCTTGATGTAGTAATGGGATTAGAAAACCGTATTGTCTACGATTTAGTAGATGTGACCCATGGTATGTGCCGCTTAAAGCAAGCCCTTATAAAGGACAAGCGTTTTGAAAATTTGTTTCTTATGCCGGCAGCACAAACAAAAGATAAGACAGCTGTAACTCCGGATCAAATGGAAAAGCTATGTAATGAATTGAAAAAGGATTATGATTACATAATAATTGATTGTCCTGCAGGAATTGAACAAGGTTTTAAGAATGCTATTGCAGGAGCAGACAGGGCTATTATAGTTACAACTCCTGAAGTTTCAGCAGTTAGAGATGCAGATAGGATAGTTGGTCTTTTAGAAGCGTCAGGCTTTGACGAGCCTAAGCTGGTAATCAATCGTTTAAGGCCTGATATGGTCAAACGTGGAGATATGATGGATATTGAGGACATGATAGATGTGCTGGCAATTGACCTTCTTGGAGTTATACCGGAAGATGAAAAAATAGTAGTATCTACCAACAGGGGTGAACCAGCAGTAGTCGATGAAATGTCAAAAGCTGGGCAAGCATTTAGAAATATGATTCGCCGTTTAGAAGGTGAAAATATACCACTAATGAGCATGGATAATATCGAACCGAGTTTTATGGACAAACTTCGTATGTTTTTCGGGTTAAAAGCCCGGGCAAGATGATGAGGAGGGGAACCTAGTGGATTTTTTAAAATTTTTTGGGAGAGAGGATGTTTCTAGTAAGGATATAGCTAAAGAGCGGCTAAGATTAATCCTTGTTCATGATCGTGCAAATGTGTCACCTAAATTCTTAGAGATGATAAAAAGCCAGCTTATTAATATGATTTCTGATTATATGGAAATAGATGAAGATGGTCTGGAAATTAAACTGACTCGTATGGAGAATGACGTAAAAGTTTCTGTGCCAGCATTAGTAGCAAATATCCCAATTAAGAAAGTGAAACATATGGCTAAGATTTAAAGGAGGAAATTCTTTTGGACAAGGGGAAACGAGAGGTTTTTGCCCTGGATATTGGTACTAGAACAATAGCAGGCTTAGTTGTCCGAAAAGAAGGTAAAATATATAAAATTCTTGCTCATGAAGTTATAGAACATGAAAGTCGCGTTATGTATGACGGTCAAATTCACGACATAGATGCTGTTACGAAAAGTGTTAGTACTATTAAGAAAAAACTAGAAAAAAAACTGGGCAAAAAATTAGATAAAGCAGCAGTTGCTGCTGCGGGAAGAGCTCTTTACACTATAGAATCCCAGACTGAAAGGAGAATTTCTCCTTATCTGGAAGTAACCGAGGATGATATACGAGCATTAGAGGCGGATGCCCTCTCAAAAGCTGTAAATTCTATTAATAAAAAAGGAGAAGACAGCGGTTTTAATAATCACTATTGTGTTGGATTTAGTCCAATCAATTGGTTTTTACAGGACCAAGTATTAGATAATCTATTAGGCCAAAAAGGCAGCAGTATTTCTGTAAAAATTGTAGCAACCTTTTTGCCGAGAACTGTTGTTGAAAGTCTATTGACTGTCCTAAATAGATGCGATTTGGGGCTATATAGCCTTACACTTGAACCGATTGCTGCTGGAGATGTAGTAATTTTGCCAAGTATGCGCAAATTGAATATTGCTTTGGTAGATATTGGAGCTGGTACATCTGATATTGCAATATGTCGTGATGGCAGTATTTTTGCTTATGGGATGGTTCCCATGGCAGGTGATGAAATAACTGAAAATATTTGTGATAATTTTCTATTAACATTTGATGAGGCAGAAAGAATTAAGAGAGAATTAACAAATCACCAAATGGTAAAATTTACTGATATATTAGGGAATGAAAAGGAAGTTTCCTCAAAGGAAGTAATAGATTCTGTAAATTCAGCCGTGAATGAACTTTCATCTAAGATAGCTAGAAAAATCATGGAGCTTAATGGGAAAGCACCGGTAGCTGTACTTTGCATTGGGGGAGGCAGCTTAATGCCGGGTTTGCCTGAACATATTGCTGCTCATCTTGAACTCACCAAGGAACGAGTGGGAGTAAAGGGTAGAGAAAATTTAAACTTCGTAGATGGAAATGAAGATTTTTTTGGACCTTTTTCGGTTACACCAATTGGTATTGCGGTAAATGCTCTAAAAGGGACTCATTTATCCTTTTGTAAGATATATATAAATAAAAAGACTATAAATGTATTAGGGCAAGACAGACCGTCGCTTTTAAGTGCTCTACTTTATGCAGGATATACAACTGCACAAATTATTGGTCGGCCAGGTATGGCGAAAACCTTTAAACTAAATGGTGAACTTAAAATAATAAAAGGGAAAATGTCAAAGCCGGCAGTTGTTAAAATGGATGGTAAAGATGCCAATTTAAATGACCTGGTTTACGATGGTGCTGTTATTGATTTTATTCCTGCAGAAGATGGTGAAGTAGGTTCAGCTAAAATAAGAGAATATATTTCTAAGGATCAAATGATTTGTTTAAAAATAAACGGACGTAAATTTGAAATAGACCCTCTTGTTGAATTAAACGGATATGAGGCTTCTCTGGAGGATGATATACCTGATGATGCTGTTATAACAATAAAACCTAGAGAAATGATTTTTAGTGACATCTTTAATATTATATCCTTTAAACCCGAAGGAATGGCAGGAAAACTTGTTACGAAGATAAATGGAAATGATGCAGGATTTGCCGATTTGATAAAGCATAATGACGAAATAGATATTTATTGGGAAAACATTCCTAGATAATGTTTATTGAAAAAAGCCTTTTTCATCGATTTATTATGTTATGATATAATGGTTAACGGGTTTAGGGGGATATAGATATGGAACGGAAACTATTAAAAAACATAGAATACCCTATTTTAGTTTGTGTAATTTTAATAACAATACTAAGTGTGCTGATAATAAGCAGTGCAACCCATGCCGGTGCTCCTGGAGGCAGCTTTCGTACTGCACGAATGCAAATAATATGGTTTGGTGCCGGATTAGTAGGCATGGCTTTTATGATGTTTATAGATTATCATTCCTTCGCCCATTGGTCTAATATTATTTATGCTTTAAACATTGGTACTCTTTTGCTAGTTATTTTTATCGGCCAGGAAGGTGGCGGTGCTCAGCGATGGATAGACATAGGCCCTTTTGGATTTCAACCGTCCGAATTTGCCAAACTAGCCATTGCGATAACTCTGGCTCGACATATGGAAAAAAAGAAGTCGCTAAATCAATTAAAGGATTTATTTTCTATTTTTTTACATGTAGCAGTTCCTATATTGCTTATAGCAAAACAACCGGATTTAGGTACATCCCTTGTATTAATAGCAATGGTTTTTGGAGTAATGTTTGTAGCGGGTCTTGACTACAAACTCTTGGCATGGATTATTGCTGCAGGAGTTTTTTCTTTACCTGTGTTGTGGCAGTTCCTAAAACCCTACCAAAAAAGCCGGATTTTAGTATTTATCAATCCATATTTAGATCCGTTGGGAAAAGGATATCATGTCATTCAATCTAAAATTGCCATTGGATCAGGCAAGCTTTTTGGAAAAGGGCTTTTTCAGGGGACACAAAATCAGTTAGATTTTTTACCGGTAAAACATACTGATTTTATTTTTGCAGTATTAGGAGAGGAACTAGGATTTATAGGTGGTATAACACTTTTGGCTTTATATTTTGTATTCCTGTATTATACCATTAGAGTTGCATTTAAAGCTCGTGACCTTTTAGGTACGTATATGGTTATGGGTTTAACTTCAATGTGGACATTTCAGATATTGGTTAATGTTGGTATGAATATTGGTATAATGCCGGTAACAGGTATCCCATTGCCTTTTATGAGTTATGGGGGCAGTTCCTTTTTAATGAATATGATGGCAGTGGGGTTAGTTCTAAATGTTGGAATGCGCCGACAGAAAATACTTTTTTAAGTCATAAAATGAAAATCCCAAGAAAGTTTCTAAGAAAAACCTGGTAAGGATTACGGAACGCTTTTATAAGCGTTCTTTTTTTGTAATAAACGAGCTTCCTTGAAAATAAATATAAACTAAATTGCAAGGAGGTGTTCTTATGTATTACTATGATCAGCCTTCAGATGAAAAATGGCCTAGACCGGGGGATTTAAAAAAAGCTATTATCTGTGTTTTGATTATAATAGCAGTACTTTTCATGAAAAAAATAGAATTGCCAATAGTTAAATCAGCTCTTACAAAAATTGATTTTGTAGTTTCGGATTACTCCTATGAGTTTAATGATATCTTGGCAGCCATAAAAGAAATTCCAGGAGTGCCAGATAGTATTGCAGTGTTTAGCCACAAGGAGCAGGTTTTATTTGAACTGCCTGTTAATGGAACCATATCTTCAGGCTATGGAATGAGATTTCATCCTATCCTTAAAGAACAACGTTTCCACAATGGTATAGATATTGTTCAAATAGAAGGTGCACCCGTAAAGGTTGTACTAGATGGAGTGGTACATTTTGTTGGTAAAGATGATGAACTGGGTAATGTAGTAAAAATTAAGCATGGTGGTAATATAACCACGGTATATGCCCATTTGAGAGATATATATGTAAAAGAACAGGAAGCATTAAAACAGGGTTTTATTATAGGAACGGTGGGTAAGACAGGTCTTGCGGAGACATCCCATCTGCATTTTGAAGTATGGCAAAATGATAACCCAAAGGATCCCATGGAATGGATAATTTCACCTCAACAATCCCAGGAGGGAGTAAATGGATCTGAGAATATATAACATCAAACTAAGCATTAACTTCATTTTTATATTTATTATTGTTTCCGCTTTTGTCGCAGGATTATATAAAGAAATAACTGCTGTGCTATTAGCTCTGGCTGTACATGAAATGGCACATATTATAGTGGGCAGAGAACTGGGTTTAGATATAGAGGAGCTTGAATTATCGCCATTTGGAGGTCGTATCAAAGTTGCTTTTGATAAAGCGGCATCTGAGGAGGAAATATTAACAGCACTAGCCGGACCCTTTGCCAATTTTGTAAGTGTTGGTTTAATAGCTTTTCTTACTAAACTAAGTTTTGTATCAAGTGAATTTTCTAAACAGCTGATTCATTATCAACTGATGTTGGGATTTTTTAATATTATTCCTGCATATCCTCTAGATGGTGGAAGGATTTTCTCACTATGGCTAAGGCGACATATTAGCCACAATTCTTCTGTTCGAATCACCGCGAAAACAAGTAAAATACTGGCAATTTTTTTTCTAATAATTGCTGTTTGGGGAATTACAATTGGGAAAATATTTATAAGCTTGGTTTTTGCTGGTTTTTTTTTATTTTACCAGGCTATAAAAATAGAAAAGAATGTAGCATTTGATTTTATGAAACAATTGGTTATGAAAAAAGAAACAGTATTTAAAAAAAAGTACATATCTGGGGATACTATAATTGTATTAGAAGATACTCCGGTAAAAGATGTATTATATTTGTTTTCACCACAAAAGTATTTTATAGTTGTTGTTATGGATAAACATATGAAGATTAAGAAATGTATTACTGAGACGGAAATATTTGACAAAATAATTGAAAAAGGATTGGACTTAACAATAGAAGACCTGATATAATAAAATAGGTATATTTTACATTACTTATTTCGTAGGAGGAACATCATTGACCATAGAAACAGTATTGGCGAAATTGTTACCACAGGTCACAAAACCGACTCGCTATATAGGAAATGAATACAACAGTGTCAAAAAAGATAAGGACAATATAAAAGTTCACATAGCTTTAGCATTTCCAGATGTCTACGAAGTTGGCATGTCCCATCTTGGAATGAAAATACTATATCATCTTTTAAATGAAGATGAAAATATATATGCTGAAAGGGTTTTTGCACCGTGGATTGACTTTGAAGAATTAATGCGTGAAAAGGACCTAATGCTTTTCAGCTTGGAAAGCAAAACACCGATTTGTGAATTTGATTTTGTTGGTTTTACTCTTCAATATGAAATGAGTTATACAAATATATTAAATATGTTGGAACTTGGGCGTATACCCGTTTTTTCAAAAGATAGAAATGATAGTCATCCATTCGTGATAGCTGGTGGCCCTTGCGCATTTAATCCTGAGCCATTGGCAGATATCATGGATTTTTTTGTTATAGGGGAGGCCGAAGAGGCAATTACAGAGATTATGGCCTTATATCAGAACTGTAAAGAAAGGGGTGAAAAACGGCAAGATTTTTTAGTTAAAGTTAGTCGTATTCCAGGTGTATATGTTCCGTCTCTATATGAGGTGTCATATAATGATGACGGCACATTAAAGAGTATATTGCCAAAGGAAAATAGCATGCCTCAAAGAATACAAAAACGAGTTATAAAAGATTTAGATAATATATATTATCCGACTGATTTTGTGGTTCCATATATGGACATTGTTCATGATAGAGCTGTATTAGAGATTTTTCGTGGCTGTACTCGAGGCTGTAGATTTTGCCAAGCAGGCATGATATATCGTCCTGTTAGGGAAAAGTCAGCCAGCCGCTTAGTAGAGTTAGCTAAAGATATAATCTCATCAACGGGATATGGAGAAATATCATTGTCTTCCTTGAGTACTAGCGATTACTCTGAGTTAAAGCAGCTTACAGAAATATTAACAGATGATTTTAGGCAGCGACAGGTAGGCTTGTCTTTACCATCGCTACGAATTGATGCATTTTCACTTGGGCTTGCGAAGAAAGTCCAAGAAATAAAAAAGACCGGGTTAACTTTCGCACCAGAAGCCGGAACTCAAAGACTTAGAGATGTGATAAATAAGGGTGTAACGACGGAGGACTTATTATCTTCAGTTAGGGATGCATTTTCATTGGGATGGAATACAATAAAGCTTTACTTTATGATTGGCCTGCCAACAGAGACATATGAAGATTTAAAAGGAATATCTGACCTTACTTATGCTGTAGTGGATGAATACCGTAAGGTCAATGGCAATACAAGAGGTTTAAGGGTAAATGTTAGCACCTCTACTTTTGTACCTAAGCCTTTTACACCTTTTCAGTGGGAACCCCAGATTACTCTTTCAGAGATAAAAGAAAGACAAAAGTATATAAAAAATTTACTTGGAAAAAGCAAGAATATTTCTTATAGCTGGCACGATGGTCAATTGAGTTTTTTGGAAGCTGTCTTTTCTAGGGGTGATAGAAGATTGGGCAATGTGTTAAAACTAGCCCACGATAAAGGATGTAAGTTTGATAGCTGGAAGGAAATGTTTTCTTTTGATAAATGGATGACTGTTTTTGAAGAATCTGGAGTAAACCCTGATTTTTATGTTTATCGCGAGAGGTCTAAAGAAGAAGTTTTTCCTTGGGGAATATTGGATCCAGGGATTAATAGGAAGTTTTTATTGAGAGAATTAGAAAAATCAGAAAAAGGAGTAGTTACCCCAGACTGTAGAGAAAAGTGCCATGCCTGTGGGATAAAAAAGTTGAAAGATGGTGACTTCTGTGAAACTTAGAATGAAATTTAAGAAGGATTCTGAAGTTATGTTCATATCCCATCTGGACATGATGAGAACTTTTGAGCGTGCGTTGAGACGGGCTGATTTACCGGTTACATTTAGCCAGGGATTTAACCCGAGGCCAAGAATTACTTTTACTCCGGCTTTATCTGTTGGAATTACCAGCAGTTGTGAATATGTTGATGTAGAACTTTATGAACAAGTATCGGTAGAAGATGTTATACAGCGGTTAAATAAAACATTACCTGAAGGTATCCATATAATAAAAGCTGGTCTTGCAGATGAGAGCTTACCCCTTTCTACATTAAACGGTGTAATATATATTGTAAATATAGCATTACCTACAGATAAGTTGCAGGACCTAGATAAAAGTATTAACGCATTTTTACATCAAGAAGAAATAACTGTTGAAAAAGTCACCAAATCCCGCACTAAATTAGTGAATATTGCTCCGCTTATATATAAGATCAGCATTTTGAAAAGTGGTAATAATTCTGCATCTTTGAGCATGATGCTTTCCATTGGTCAAGAGGGCAGTGTATCACCAAAAGTGGTAGTTACAGAACTGGAAAAAAGTCTGGGAAAAGAACTAGAAATCCTTAGTATTCATAGAGAAAAGTTATTTTTATGGAGAGACAATAAAATAATTCTCCCCCTTTAGTTTAGCGGAATATGGTTGACCCCAATCGTAGAAATCAAGTCCGCTAAGAGGAGATTCGAGGAGATGAAAAATTCAATGTCAAAGGAGATTTTAGCAGATGTTGATGGAGAACAATTAAGAATTGGGGTTTTAGAAGATAGGCAGCTAGTGGAATTTTATGTGGAAAAAACTTATGATGAAAGAGTTATAGGTAACATTTATAAAGGCAGAGTAGCCAATGTACTACCAGGAATGCAAGCAGCCTTTGTTGATATAGGCCTTGGTAAAAATGCCTTTTTATATGTGGGGGATTTAAGCAATTATAGTTATGGATCTGAGGATGCGGATGTTATAGAAGATTTTAGAAACATATCCATAAAAGATATCTTGAGAGAAGGGCAATCTGTTTTAGTTCAAATAGTAAAAGAGCCTATAGGAACAAAAGGGGCAAGAGTTTCAACTAATATAACATTACCGGGAAGATACTTGGTATTAATGCCTACAGTTGATTATGTAGGTATTTCAAGGAGAATTCAGAATGAAGAGGAGCGCCAACGATTAAAGGCTCTAGCTGAGCAAATCCGCCCTCAAAATATGGGTGTGATTGTAAGAACTGTAGCTGAAGGTAAGGAGATAGATGAATTAAAGGCAGATATGGAGTCTTTAATACGCCTATGGGATAATATAAAGATGAAGCAAAAAAGTGCGAAAGCACCTAAGCTGATTTATAAAGATATGAACCTTCTTGCTCGAATTGTTAGAGATATATACACACCGGAAGTTAGCAAATTTTATGTTAATACTCCTTATGGATATGAAAAGGTTTTGGAATTAGTTTCGATAATTTCTCCAGCATTAAAGGACCGTGTTAGTCTTTATATGGGAAAAGAAGATATTTTTGAATATTTTAATATAGAATCAGAAATAGAAAGAGCTTTGGAAAGGAAAGTCTGGCTTAAATCTGGTGGTTATATAGTCATCGATCATACAGAGGCATTAACATCTATCGATGTCAATACAGGAAAGTTTGTTGGTTCAATTGATTTGGAAGATACAGTACTTAAAACTAATATTGAAGCTGCACGAGAAATTGCAAAACAGCTTAGATTACGGGATATAGGTGGAATAATAATAATCGATTTTATTGATATGAATTCTCCGGAACATGAAAAAATGGTTATTTCAGCTCTTGAGTTAGAGTTAAAGAAAGACAGGACTAAAGCCCATGTATTAGGCATAACTAATTTGGGACTAGTAGAGATGACAAGAAAAAAAGTTCGTCAGAGCTTAGATGAGGTTCTTGAGAAGGTTTGTCCTTATTGTGAAGGAAGGGGTAGAATCTTATCAGAAGACACTATGGCTAAAAAGGTTGAACGGGAAATATCTCGAATATTTAGGACTCGTAGAGGCGAGGCAATACTTATTGAAGTACATCCATCTGTTGCTGCGGTAATAATAGGTGTTGGAGGAAATAGATTAAGCCAACTAGAGCAGCGTCATGGAAAATATATTTTTATCAAGGGTAAGGATGACCTGCATCCGGAAGATATTCGCGTCAAGGCTGTAGGAAGTAGAATTAAACTGGAGAATTTCGCTATGCCTGTTCGAGAAGGGCAGATGATCGAAGTAATAATAGAAGAGATACATATTACTAATCCAAATAACGGTATTGCCAGGGTAGACGGTTATGTTATCGATGTGGAAGATGGTGCACATCTTTCAGGAACAAAAGCAAAAGTTCAGATAACAAAAACCTACAGAACATATGCTAAAGCAAGGCTAATATAACAAGTGAAAAGGAAAGAATATAGATAACTGAGATAGTTCTCTTATCTGCTGGTATTAGTAGATAAGGGAACTTTTTTGTTTTAAAATGAGCCCATTCTTTGTAACCAGAAAAACACCTCTTCCATACTTTATAGCGGGCACTGAAAAAAAGGGAATCTGAATTGGTTTTTCAGATGTAACCTCAAAGAGTGTCTTCGCATAGATTATAGTAGGTAAACAAAAAGGAGGGAGTTAAATGGCAGATTCCTTAGGCGGTGGATTCTTCGGAGGGAGATGGGCATTTGCCCTATTTCTTATATTGATTCTTCTTTTCTTCGCAGATGACTAAGTCGTACGCCGTGCTTTAGCACGGCCCCTTTTGCCATAATAGCATAAAAGCGAACATTATTAATTGAGAGAAATGGAGGGTGACATTAATGGCAGAAGCTTTTGGAGGCAAAGGCTTTATAGGCAACAGGTGGGCTTTTGCACTGTTTTTGATACTCATTCTTCTGTTCTTCGCAGATGACTAATAAAAGAGGAGGTAGAAATATGGGTGGTAAGGCCGGTGGCCCTGGTTTTGGCTCAAATTGGGTTTTTATATTGTTTTTGATACTGATTCTTTTGTTCTTTGCAGATGAATAAAGATGTGAGGCCGTGCGTATAGCGCGGCCTAATCTTTTTTGTTTTTTTCGGTTTTAGCAGAACCTTTGGTATCTCCTTCTCCGCTTTCTGTTGTAGAGAGAGTTTTAATCAGATTAACAAGAGCAGTGGGGTTGATTTTTTTATCACTGGTTCCCCCCATAGCACTTAGCAGTGATGCTGCCATTTCTTTTAAATCAGACTTTCCTGCTGTAGATGAAGAGCTTTTAATACCAATTCTTAAGTCTTGTGTATTTAAAAAGCTAATAATTCCCAATAAATTACTTAATGCCAGTAAACTCACCAATTCGTTGATATTCTGGCCTCGCTGTCCGTGAATTACTTCTAACACTGTTTCAAGCAGATCGGTTTTTAAAACCAATTCGTCTTTTTCGGCCAAGTTCTCCCCTCCCATTATAAGAAGATAATGTGTTATATAAATAAATATATGCTTATTCTTAATAGAAAAAGAACGTTTTTATAGAAAAATGTGAGGGCAATTGCCCTCATTTTACAATGAAGTTTGTGTAAAAATCAGCTTTCATTAGAATCCTTTTCAGCTAATACCTTTAACAAGTTTTCAATTTCATCTGACTGGTTTTTTGGAGTAGTCTCATAATTATCTATTTCTATTACTTCTTCATTATAAATATTTTTTTTTGCCTGAACAGATTCATGAACCATAGTTAAAAGCTTATTAAGTGCGTCAAAATTAACTTTCTGATCCGGTTGTTCCGGTTGAAATATACTTAATGTTGTAAGTAAGAGGTCAAGTAACTCCTGGCTTCTTCCACTCATAAAAGGTCGTATGGCATTTAATAGTTTCAAATCATTGTCTGAAATAGAAAGAGTTTTCATCATTATCCCTCCTTGTTTTCATTAAAATGTTCTTTATATTTCTTATGAAGCTGTTTAATCCTCCAAAAGAATTAATAAGCAATATAAGTATGAGAAAAAGTGTGTATGGGTTCGGCTGAGGTTTAATATTATTACCAGCATTTTCGACAAGGGATTTTTGGCCTGATTTTGCTTTCTTCATTTATTTCCCTCCGTTAAGTTTCTCTAATTATTATATGAGTTAAGGTATAAAAGGGTACTGGAATAAGCTTTAGAAAAATAAGCAAACTAAGAACAGCATATAAAAAGGGGTGGTTTTTGTGTATAAATATAAGAAATCAATTGTTATAGCAGTTGTTTTGTTTGCAGCCTTAATAAGTTTTTACATGCTAAACTACAAAAGCCAAGCTGAGGCAAAAAGTTATGCGGTTTCATCCTGGGAAGGGGATTATTATTTATTAGCACGTTTAGTAGCTGGTGAAGCGGAGGGGGAACCATATGAAGGACAAGTTGCAGTGGCTGCAGTTATATTAAACCGTGCAAAAGATCCCAGATTTCCTCCATCTGTTCCAGATGTGGTATATGAAGCTCATGCCTTTGAGTCAGTAAGTAATGGCTTAATATGGTCAAGATATCCATCCAGAACAAACTTTGATGCTGCTCGACAAGCGATGAATGGCTGGGACCCCACATACGGATGCGTGTTTTTTTGGAACCCTTATAAACCTGTAAGTTCATGGATTTGGTCGCGTCCAATTGTAACTCAAATCGGTCAACATGTTTTTGCAAAATAGAAAAGTGGAGGGATAAAGTTTGAAAAGATCATATATATGGATAATAAGTTTGATTGTTTTAGGGGGTCTGGTATTTGGGTATTGGTCTATATCCAATAGGGCATATTCTGCCGAAAACGCTTTGGAGGCATCTTATCAACGGGGTTTTTACAATTTGTTAGAACAGGTAAATGATTTAAATCTCATGATTTCAAAAAGTGAAGTTACATCCTCTGATGAACAAAGAATTATGTTGTTAACTACGATATGGCATCGAGCTGAGGGAGCTAGAGCCAGTCTTTCTACTATGCCTCTAGGAAATCGGGATTTGACTAATTTGCATAAGTTTTTTGCACAGCTAGGAGATTTCTCTTACAGTATTGCCGACAAACTAGTAAAAAAACAAGAAATATCGGAAAAAGAATGGGCTAATATGGAGCAATTCAGGAAAAATATACAAGATTTGAACCAAGAACTCCGCCGCCTGCAAGATGAAGCTTCAGCAGGGAAAATAAAATGGGGAAACCAGAATAAAGGTTTTATAAAAGTAAATAAAGTTAAAGGTGTTGCTGATGGCTTTGAGACCATAGACCAAAAACTCAAAAATCAAGCACCTACGATTACTTATGATGGGCCTTTTTCTGACCATATCGCGGATATCAAGCCCAAGGCTGTTACAGGTGAACGTATAGAAGAAAGTGAAGCTATAAGAATTGCTGAAAGTTTTTTAGGAGAAATAACCAAAGGTGATTTTACCGCAAATGTTGCCAGGAAATCAAAAGGAAATCTCCCATCATACACTATCGAATTTACTCGTCCGGGAAACAATATACCGGATATCATTATGGACATTAGTGAAATCGGAGGGCATATAATATGGTTTTTAAATACTAGAACTATAGAGAACTCCAAAATTCCAATAAAGCAAGCAATGGATAAAGCCAGAGCATTTTTAGAGTCTACGGATTATAAAGGTATGGAATCAACCGGTTCTTTAAGGGAAAATAATACATTAACGGTAACCTTTGTCCCAAAAGAACAAGATGTACTGTTATATCCCGATTATGTAAAAGTAGAAGTGGCCTTAGATAATGGTGAGATTGTAGGTTTCAATACTGTAGCTTACCTTATTTCACATACTGAAAGAGATTTCCCTGAATCTAAGTTCACAGAAGAAGAGATATTAGATAGACTAAATAAAAAGTTACAGGTTAAAAGAGTTCGAATGGCTTTGATTCCTGATGATGCTAAACGTGAAAAACTCTGTTATGAGATTGACGCCCAGTTAAACAACGATCGCTTCTTTATTTATGTTAACGCTGAAAACGGTAATGAAGAACAGATACTAAAGATTGTGGAAACTGATAAGGGTACCATGACCATGTAACTAAAAAATTATATAATGAATAATTTATATATAGATAAGGGGCAGAGTAAGGAGGGGTTGGAGTGCCTAAGGATAGAAAATATGAAATAAGCACACAGGCAATAGATTTCTTTAATGATGTTTTTATTATTCTATTAGTGATAGTAATATTGTTTTTTGCTGAATAAGTATAATAACATAATATTAATCACCGTCTGATAAGCTTTATAAAATTCCAGGCGGTGATATTATTTTGAGTAACGAATAAATTTTAGTCGGCATAATATATATATAAGGTAATAAACAAGTAAAACTACTTTGGGGGGACTTAAAGATGGCTAATATCAAGGATTTTATTTCAAGTTCTAGTAATGAGAATATTATATCACTGACATATTTATTACTTATGGCTAATGTGTTAGGACTAGCAATTTTTATTGAATCAAATCCCAAACAAAAAAAACATTTTACAAAACCCTCCGCTGAAACAGTTATACCGGTAAATAAAGAAGATACTTTATCTGACGATAAAAGTATTGATAAGGCTTTGGAAGACAATGATTTAGAAAAAGCCGAAAGCTTAAATGACAGCCTTGAAACAGCTAAAAATCCGGCAATTGATATTAAGTCAAGAAACAAGGACAATGTGATTAGTTTTAAGGAGGCTATGGTGCTTAAGTCCCAGGAGAATAAACCACCATTGAAACCTTTAAAATGGAATTTTCCAAATAAGTTATGATATAGTATGCTATTAGAGAGAGGAAATCAAATTTCGTTGACATAGAAGCTTTTGTTGTGCTAAAATAGCATAGGCGGTTGTATGTGCCTACCACCGCCCGGAACGGGTTTAAAAAATACATTACCTAGATTCCGGCGAGAAAGAGGAGGATGATATTTTATGTACGCAATTATTGAAACTGGCGGAAAGCAATACCGAGTATCAGAAGGTGATGTGATTCGGGTTGAAAAACTTTCTGCAAAGGAAGGAGAATTGGTCGAACTGGATAAAGTGCTTGCTGTGTCTAAGGATGACCAACTCTTGGTAGGAAAACCATGGCTTGATGAAGCCAAAGTAACAGCTAAGGTGCTTCAACACGGTAGGGGTGACAAGATAATTGTATTTAAGTACAAGCCCAAAAAGAATTATCGCAAAAAACAAGGTCATCGCCAACCATTTACAGAAATCCAAATAGAGAAAATAGAAGGATAGCATGATAAAGGTGAGGGTTCAGCCTCATCCTTATAGAGGCTATAAATATATGGAGATATCCGGTCATGCCCAATATGCTGAATACGGTAAAGATATAGTTTGTGCCGGTGTATCTGCTTTAACAGAAACAGCTGTTTTAGGATTAAAGAATGTAGTCGGTATAGATCCCTTAGTTTATAGAAAAGAAGGCTGCTTAATATTAAAACTTCCAGATAATATGACATTGGAAGAATTAGAAAAGGCAGCTATCATTCTTGAAACTATATTCTTAGGCCTTAAAGATATTTCGAAGGATTATCCATCAAATGTACACACGGAGATAATAGAGGAGGTGTAATGTATGAATTTACAGTTTTTTGCACAGAAAAAAGGTGGCGGTAGTTCAAAAAACGGTAGAGACAGCCAATCTAAACGTTTAGGTGTAAAAAGGTATGATGGCCAGCTTGTCAGTGCAGGTAGTATTATAGTTCGCCAAAGAGGCACAAGAATCCATCCTGGACAAAATGTTGGAGTGGGTGTAGATCATACACTTTTTGCTAAAAAGGACGGCTATGTAAAATTCGAACAAAAAGGTAAAAACAAGAAACTTGTTAGCATTTTAGCTGTAAATTAAGCTCCTGCTAAGTGGGTGCTTTAAAGAACTTTATAAAATATAGCTTCATACTTAGTGAAAGGAAGGTCTAAGGAAGACTTTTCAATACCCTTAGTATGATGTAAGAATTTCATTGTAATGACAATCATTGTAATATTAACTTTCTTTTAGATAAGTCCTCTTAAAAGGGGGCTTTTTTTATTAATAAATCAAATTTGCCATTTTAAAATGAATTGAGGATTGTATATTTTAACAGTTTTATAGTCATATTATTAACGTAGAATAAAATATTAGGGACTCTAAAATATACTAGAGATTGGAGGCAAATATGGTAACTAAAGGAAGCAAAACATATGAAAACTTAATGAGAGCATTCGCAGGAGAAAGTCAGGCAAGAAATAGGTATTATATTTCTGCATCTATTGCAAGAAAAGAAGGATTTTACGTAGTTGAGACAGTTTTTAATTATACTGCAGACCAAGAGAGGGCTCATGGAAAAGTATTCTATCAAAAGCTCAAAGAGTTTGCCGGTGACAATATAAGCATTTCCGGGGCATATCCTGTTGATTTATATGATAACACCGCTAAAGTTCTTAGGGCAGCTCAGCATAATGAGTTAGAAGAATGGGAAAAAGTATATAGGAGCTTTGGTAAAGAAGCAGAAGAAGAGGGATTTGTAGAAGTTGCCAGAGTGTTTGAACGCATTGCAAATATCGAAAAAACCCATGCTGATAGATTCGGTAGACTGGCTAATGAAATAGAAAATGGAACCATATTTAAGAGGAATGAAGAAATCCAATGGATGTGCACGGTTTGCGGTAATATCCATGTTGGTAAAGAAGCGCCGGAAGTTTGTAATGCTTGTGAACATCCCAGAGGATTTTTTATGCCCTTTTCCGAATCCTTTGCAGCAAAATAATTTCATTAAATAGCATATGAATCTATGCTGATACAACAACCTAACCCATTCTAGGATATACAATAAATACTATATTATAATGTCTGGAATAGAAAAAAGCAGATATCCATTTTGATATAATCTAAAATGGATATCTGCTTTTTAGAGTGAAACATGTCAACTTTTTATTGTATTGTTATTGAGGGTAGTAGAAATAAAGTTATTTTTGGGAGAATTAAAAATTATGGTGGAAATTTACAATTTAAGAAGAAATTTCATGGAATATCCTGTAAGGTTGTGATTATTTGCTTTGGTACTGATACAAGATGTAGATTTTAAAACAATTTATATGATATTATTAAAAAAAATAGGACATTTTTAGAGATTCTAATCACTCAATCTGATAAGGCAAAGTGACATATATCATTCCATTATTTATAGAAAGGAATAGTAAAGAATGAAGAAAAAAATCAGGGTTTTGGTTGTTGATGATAGTAGGGTGTTTAGAGAAGTCTTGACAAATGGTATTTCTTCAGATCCAGACATAGAAGTTGTGGCTACTGCTAAAGATGCATTTGATGCAAGAAACAAAATAGTCATATATAAACCTAATGTCATAATTTGTGATGTGGTAATGCCCAAAATGAGTGGTATAGAATTCGTTCAGAAATTAATACCACAATACCCTATACCCGTTATTATAGTAACTTCAATTAGTAAATCTGTTTTTGACGCCATAAAAGCCGGTGCTGTAGATTTTATAACTAAACCTGATTTTAGGTATTCAACTAGTGCTGAAGATTTCATTATTGAATTGATATCAAAAATAAAAACCGCTTCAAATGCTAAAGTTTCTCCATGGAAGAGCGAGCGTTTTTTTAAGAAAAAAAACATTATTCACAACGACACAAGTGACAGAATAATAGCACTGGGAGCTTCTACTGGAGGAACACAAGCTATAAACTATGTTTTAAGCCAGCTTCCCGATACAATACCTGGTTTTGTAGTAGTGCAGCATATTCCTCCTGTTTTTTCTAGCATGTTTGCCGAGAGGCTTAATAACACGACACCTCTAAAAGTAAAAGAAGCGCAAACAGGTGATTATATTGAAAAAGGCCATGTTTTTATAGCACCCGGTGATAAACATATGAAAATTAAAAAAGTGGGAGAAAAATATAAGATATATTGCTTTGAAGGAGAACGAGTGAGCGGTCATTGTCCCTCGGTAGATGTACTTTTTCAATCTGTAGCAGAAGAAGCAGGTGATAAGGCTATAGGAGTCATTCTTACAGGCATGGGGAGTGATGGAGCAAAAGGCATGCTTTCCATGAGAAGGAAAGGTGCTAGGACTATAGGGCAAGACGAAGAATCATGTGTAGTATACGGAATGCCTAAAGTTGCATTTAACATGGGTGCTGTAGAAAAACAAGTTCCCCTTAAAGATATTCCCCAGGAAATTTTGTCAATACTTACAGAAAAATAGTGTTTAAAGATGTGCTTTTCAGCTTTAAAAGCACATCTTTTTTATTTTGCAGGATTTTTATAAAATTAATAGAATTAGATATATTGGAAAAAGTTACTAATATATAAGGAGAGAAATTTAGAAGGGAGTGTCTTTTTTGTACAGGAAGGATTATTGGATACTCATACTCACAGGGCAAGTTCTTGTGACTTTTGCAGCAGTTGCTCTACTGAATCCTGACTGTAATAAAAAAATACATATAGTTGTTGCTGGCCTCTTTTTTTACATTGCTGCATTATTATCGATTTATCTTATTCCGAGCTATGATGCAAGCACAGATAAAGAAAAAAAAATTATACATACCTTTAAGCTATTAAAACATGACTTTCAGAATCACTTACAAGTTTTATACAGTTTAATTCAGTTGAAAAAAAACAATAATGCTATAGATTATATTAATAGAATAAATAGTACAACTAAAATTATCAATCAAATATTTAATAATATAACTGATTGCCAAGCTATATGCTACTTACTTCAACTTGCTCATAATTTAAAACAAAAAAGCATTGGTTTTGATATAATAATTTCTGGCAAAAGTGGGAATTTGATAAAATATGATTATATACAAAAAGAATTACAGAAATACTTGGTCCAATTTGATCAAGTTCAAGGAGAAAAGGAACTGAAGATGGTTTTTAATGATTCAGAGATTGAATTAGATTCCAATATTCTAGAGAAAAAAGTAATACATTGCAAAAATAGTTCTTTATAGTAAAATATTTGATATAACTAAATAATTGTTATTTTGTTCCTTAGTAGGGAAGTATTTAAAGTATAAGATACAAAAAAATATTTATAGGTGATGAAGATGTTTATAGATAGAGCGAAAATATTTGTTAAAGCTGGAGACGGAGGAAATGGTGTTGTAGCATTTAGAAGAGAGAAATATGTACCTCGTGGTGGCCCCAGTGGAGGCGACGGAGGGCGAGGTGGTGATGTAGTATTAGTTGTGGATTCTGGATTGTCAACTTTGATGGATTTTAAGTATAAAGTTCACTATAAAGCTAAAAGAGGTGAGCACGGTCAAGGTTCCAAAAAATATGGACGAGGCGCTGATGACCTTTTTATAAATGTACCACCGGGAACTGTTGTAAAAGATGCTGAGACCAATGATGTTTTAGCCGATTTAGTAGAAGAAGGCCAAAGTTTTGTAGTGGTTAAAGGAGGTAGAGGTGGCAGGGGAAATGCTAAGTTTGTTTCAGCTGTTCACAGGGCACCGGATTTTGCTGAAAAAGGAGAGCCGGGAGAAGAAAAATGGATCGTATTAGAACTTAAACTTTTGGCAGATGTTGGCCTTATAGGGTTTCCCAATGCCGGTAAATCTACATTACTTTCTAGAATGACGGCAGCTAATCCCAAAATAGCCGATTATCCATTTACAACATTATCTCCCAATCTTGGTGTAGTCGATCCTGGCTTTGGTAGTGGTGATAGTTTTGTCCTGGCAGACATACCCGGACTTATTGAGGGAGCTCATGAAGGTCAAGGGTTAGGGCATGAGTTTCTTCGGCATGTTGAGAGGACCCGGGTGCTTATTCACGTTTTAGATATGTCAGGCATTGAAAGAGAACCATTGGAGGCATTTCATTCAATAAATAATGAATTGGTAAAATACAGTGAAAGGCTATTAGAAAAGCCCCAAGTGGTAGCAGCTAATAAAATGGATTTACCCCAATCCCAGGAAAACTATAACGAAATTAAACCGTTACTTGAAAGAGAAGGATATTTCGTTATACCTGTTTCGGGAGCCACGGGGAAAGGAATAAAAGAACTCACTTACTATGTGGGTGATATGCTTAAAAAAATACCTAAGCAACCCAAGATAGAACACATCAAGGAGTATAAGCTAGTAGAGGAAGAGCCTTTTGTAATAAAAAGAGAAGGCCAAATATATCATGTTTCAGGTAGAAGGATTGAAAGACTTGTTGCTATGACAGATATGGAAAATGAATCAGCTGTTAAACGTTTACAACGTGTTTTTAAAAAAATGGGTCTTGATGATGAATTAAAAGCTAATGGAATAAAACCGGGAGATACAGTAATAATTGGTGAGAGTGAATTCTATTACAAAGAGTAGCTTTTTGAGTATTTAGCCAAAATCTTGTGATTGAAAGCTATATATTAAGTATGGTATAATTTTTTGTAATTTAGAGATGTAAAGGGAGGATTTTGATTTGTCTAAAATTCAAAAAGTGGGGATAATGGGAGGGACTTTTGACCCTATTCATTATGGTCATCTTGTTACTGCTGAGGCAGCTAGAACCCACTTTAACCTTGATAAAGTTATATTTACACCTACAGGCAATCCACCCCACAAAAAAGGATATGAAGTTACACCGGCCGAGGAGAGATATATGATGACTGTATTGGCTGTTAACGATAATCCTTTTTTTTATGTATCAAGAATGGAGATTGAGAGACCAGGTTTTTCATACACGGTTGATACCCTTGAACAGTTCTATCATGAGCATGGTCAAAATACTGAACTTTTTTTCATAAGTGGTGCGGATGCAGTTTTAGATATATTAACATGGAAAGATGTGGATAGAGTACTAGATTTCTGTACTTTTATTGCTGCAACTAGACCTAGATATCCTACGGACAAGCTTAACCGAAAACTGTCCCAAATAAAACAGTTATATGGGCATGAAGTATATCCAATGGAGGTTACAGGTCTGGATATTTCCTCTACAGATATACGAAGAAGGGTAAAGGAAGGTCATTCAATAAAATACCTTCTTCCTACAGGTGTGGAAATATATATCAAGAAAAATGGCCTATATCGTTGATGCTATGAAATTAACAAAAGAAATCATTAATCAATTAAAAGAGAATCTTAACAAAGAGCGGTTTTTACATTCACAAGGTGTTATGAATACTGCCATTAAATTAGCTGATATATACGGAGTTGATGAATCAAAATCGGCAATAGCAGGTCTTCTTCATGATTGCGCAAGGGGCATGGATACTGAGAATCAGTTGAAAATGGCTGTCAGTTTTGGTATACTTTTAGATGATATTGAGAAAAGAGAAAAAGTTCTAATACATGGGCCGTTAGGTGCTGTAATAGCGAAAAAAGATTATGGTATAAATGATGAAGAAATACTTAAGGCCATAAGGATTCATACTACTGGAGATACGAATATGAGCCTTTTTGATAAGATAATCTTTATTTCGGATTTTATCGAACCCCTGAGGTCTTTCCCGGGTGTCGATGAAATAAGAGAGAAGGCCTTTGAATCGAAAGATCTTGATGGTGCGATTATAGGTGCATTTGATTCTACAATAAGGTATGTTCTAAGTAGAGGGAGCTTATTGCATCCACGAACAATTTTAAGCAGAAATTTTATTCTCATGCAAAGGGAGAGCGAGGGAAAAGCATGAAAAGGCCTTTAAAAATACTATTATTCATTTTAATATTTATTGTTCTTTCTATGGGAAGTGGGTTTTATTATGTAGCACGTAATTTGAACGATTCTTTGGATCCTAATATAGAGTCACCATCAAGCACTGATGAGCTTGATGAACATGGTCGACAGAATATATTAGTTCTGGGACTAGATGCTGGAACTATTGGTGCTAAAGAAGAGTACAATCGTTATCGTTCAGATACTATAATAGTAGTTAGTTTAGATAAAAAGAATAAAGATATTCATGTTTTGTCTATTCCGAGAGATACGAGGGTAAGAATTCCGGGAGTGGGAATTGATAAAATAAATGCGGCTATGGCTTATGGTGGGTCAAGCTTAGCTGTAAAAACAGTTAGGGATTTTTTAGGTGTACCTATTCACAATTATGTAGTTGTGAAGCTGTCAAGTTTTAGAAATATTGTAGATGTTTTAGGCGGTATAGAGATGGAAATAAAGGAGGATATGAAGTACATAGATCCTTCTGTTGGTGGTGTTAGGATAAATATACCAGCAGGAAAGCAGATTTTAGATGGAGAACTTGCTGAGCAATTTGTAAGATACAGATCCTATCCTGATGCTGACATAGGTCGGGTAAAGGCACAACAAGAGTTTATGAAAGCCTTAACCAAGACTGTTCTTAGACCTGGTACACTGTTAAAATTGCCACAGATTATTAATGAGATTCAAAACAATGTGGAAACAGATATTCAACCTTTGGAAATGGTTAGTATCGGTAATATTGCTAGGAAGATAAAACAAGAAGATATAAAAATGCATATGGTACCAGGAGAAGGTAAATATATTTCAAACATTAGCTATTTTATACCTTATCAAGAACAATTTGATGAGCTGATAAATGAGATATTTTTTGATGAGAGTGATATAAAAGTAGCAGTATTAAACGGAAATGGTACTAAGGGTGTTGCTTCAAAAGTGGCAAATCAGCTTGAGACCCAAGGATTTAGGGTGGTTTCAATAGCCAATGCCGATAGCTTCGATTATGATACTACAACTATTATATACCCCAAAGGGAAAAAAGATGATGCGGAAAAAATTGCAAAAGTCTTTAACGAAGTCCGGATGCAGGAAGAAGATGAGAATAGCATTGAGTTTCCAACAATTATTGTCGGGAAAGATGTAAAATAATTAATGGAGGGAAATGGATGATAAAAGACCCTAAAACGTGTGCTCTAATGGCAGCCAATATATTAGAAGAAAAAAAGGGTCAAGATGTTTTAATACTTGATATTACTTCAGCAGCGGTATTTGCGGATTATTTTGTTATAGCCACTGGCATATCACCAATTCATGTTCAGGCGTTGGCTGATGAGGTGGAGAAAAAGCTGCGGGAAGAAGGTTATATACTTAGAAGTAAGGAAGGCTACAAAGATAGTCATTGGATTTTGATGGATTATTATGATGTAATAGTGCATATATTTGGTCGGGCTGAAAGAGATTATTATATGCTGGAGCGGCTTTGGTCTGATGCAAAACAAATTACATCAGCAACAAATAGTGTTGACACTCAAAAAGACTTGAAATATAATGATAAAGAAAACTTAACATAGTTTAAATTTATAAATTTTTAAAAAGGAGTAGTAAAGGGTCTTACTCTACCCAGAGATTCGGAGTTTTGGTGGAAGTCCGAAAGAGCAAACCCTTGAACTCGCCTTTGCTTACTTTTGCCGACAGGCGTTAAAATGTCTAAGTTGGGCCTTTTTGGCCAATTAGGGTGGTACCGCGAGAAAAGGCCTCTCGTCCCTAACAGGGATGAGAGGCCTTTAATAATTTTTACACTCTTAGAGGAGGGCATTTATATTGAAATACGACTTTATAGCAATCGAAAAGAAATGGCAAAAAAAATGGGAAGAGGATGGTATTTATAAAACCCATGAGGACGAAAAAAAACCTAAATACTATTGTCTGGAGATGTTTCCTTATCCATCGGGTAATCTTCATATGGGTCATGTTAGAAACTATTCCATAGGGGATGTTATAGCTCGTTTTAAAAGGATGAACGGTTTTAATGTCCTATATCCAATGGGTTGGGATGCCTTTGGCCTTCCTGCAGAAAATGCTGCAATACAGCGTGGAATACATCCTTCCGATTGGACATGGAGTAATATAGATAATATGAGGTCTCAGCTAAAACAGATGGGATTAAGTTATGATTGGTACAGAGAAGTGGCGACTTGTCATCCAGATTACTATAAGTGGACACAGTGGTTTTTCTTACTTTTATATAAGAGAGATTTAGCATATCGGAAAAAGGCTTCGGTGAACTGGTGTCCCTCTTGTGCAACAGTCAGAGCAAATGAACAGGTAGTCGGTGGCGTATGTGACCGCTGTAAATCTGAGGTTGTAAAAAAAGATTTGGAGCAGTGGTTTTTCAAAATCACTGATTATGCTGAAGAATTGTTAAACGATCTAGAAAAGTTGCCAGGGTGGCCTGAAAAAGTAAAAACTATGCAGGAGAACTGGATAGGACGAAGTGAAGGAGTGGAGTTTTCATTTACAACTGAAGAAAACAATGAGAAAATTCCGGTTTACACCACGAGACCTGATACAGTCTATGGAGTTTCCTATATAGTGCTTGCACCAGAACATCCGTTGGTAGAGAAGCTTTCAGCAGGAACTGAACATGAAAATGCTGTAAAAGAATTTAAGAAAAGAATGGAAAAATACAATGATATTACAAGAACTTCAACTGATACTGAAAAAGAAGGTATGTTTATCGGTGCATATGCGGTAAACCCCATGAATGGAGAAAAAGTACCCATTTGGATAGCAAACTACGTGCTATTGAGTTATGGTACAGGTGCGGTTATGGGAGTTCCAGCACATGATCAGAGAGACTTTGAATTTGCAAAAAAATATGATTTACCCATTAAAGCAGTTATTACACCGAAAGATAATGTATTAGTTTCAGAAGAAATGACAGAGGCCTATGTTGATGAAGGAATATTGATAAATTCCGATAGATTTAATGGCATGAACAATGTCCAGGCTATACAAGCTATAGGGCAATATATGGAAAATCAAGGTATAGGAGAGTTTAAAGTTAATTATAAACTTAGGGATTGGTTAATTTCTCGGCAGCGATACTGGGGAGCTCCAATACCAATGGTTTATTGTAATAACTGTGGTATAGTTCCCGTTCCAGAAGAGGATTTGCCGGTTATATTGCCTAAAGATATAGAGTTCAATCCCAGAGGCACTTCACCTCTTCTAGAGAGTGAAGAATTCCTAAACACAACATGTCCTAAATGCCATGGACCGGCCCGTAGGGAAACAGATACTATGGATACTTTTATGTGTTCATCTTGGTATTTCTACAGATATACCGATGCCAGGAATAATGAGTCTGTTTTTGATCGTAAAAAAGTCAATTATTGGATGCCGGTAGACCAGTATATAGGTGGAGTAGAGCATGCCATTTTGCACTTAATGTATTCCAGGTTCTTTAATAAAGTTGCAAGAGATGCAGGTTTGGTAAAAGTTGATGAACCTTTCAAGAACCTGCTTACACAAGGTATGGTATTAAAAGATGGGGTAAAAATGTCAAAATCTCTTGGCAATACCGTGAGCCCTGAGGATATTATTGATAAATACGGTGCTGATACAGCTCGATTATTTATACTGTTTGCTGCTCCGCCAGATAGAGACCTTGAATGGAGCGATCAGGGAGTTGAAGGATGTTTTCGTTTCATTCAGAGAGTATGGAGGCTAGTATTAGAGCTATCTGATAAGCTAAACGAAGAAATAGATTCTGGCAAAAAGGATCAAGATATACGTCGGCTTACTCATAAAACTATAAAAAAAGTGACAGAAGATGTTAGTGATAGGTTTAATTTTAACACAGCTATCAGTGCGATCATGGAAATGGTAAATGGATTAAACAGTAATAAAGATGGCCTATCAAAGGCAGTTATTAAGGAAGCTATGGAAAACCTACTTTTGCTTTTAGCTCCATTTGCCCCTCATATAACAGAAGAACTTTGGCATAATATTGGTCACAAACAAAGTATCCACAAAATGCCATGGCCTAAATACGATCCTGAAGTTCTTACAGAAGAAGAAGTAGAAATCGTAGTGCAGATTAATGGAAAAGTAAGGGGCAGATTAACTATATCAGCTAATGCTACTCAAGAAGAAATGAAAGAAGCGGCTCTAAGGGAGTCGGAGGGTCTACCCCAGTTAAAAGGTAAAGAAATAGTTAAGGTGATTACGGTACCGAAGAAACTGGTAAACATAGTGGTGAAATAAATAAATAGGAAGTTCATTGATTTATGCTAATTAATAGCAAATCAATGAACTTCTTTTTTTGTATGAATTAAGGGTCTTGATAAGAAGAAGAGCCACAAAGATGTATATCCCTTGTCATCAAAAGTAAAGTAGGGTAAAATGTTGATGATACATGCGTAATACATTTAACGCTAAAAAATGTCCGAAAAGAGGATGAGTTTGATGTTAAAGTTAGATTCTATTAACCTTACGATGACAAATGGTACTGAAAGTGTTAATATCCTTAGAGGCATAGACTTAGAGTTGCAAGAAAATAAGTTTTATGCCTTAACTGGCCCAAATGGCGGAGGGAAAACTTCGCTAGCTAAAGTGATAATGGGTATTTATAAAAATAACGAAGGAAGAGTCTTCCTTGATGATATGGACATTACTGATTTTGATATTACAGAGAGGGCGAAACTAGGAATTAGCTATGCCTTTCAAAATCCTCCGAGATTCAAAGGTATGAAGATAAAAGACCTTCTTAAAATATCTTCTGATGAAAATTCTCTAAGAGCTAGACTGCGGGCTGTTGGGTTATGTCCTCAGGATTATCTAAACAGAGAGTGTGATTCAAGTCTTTCTGGTGGTGAGATGAAAAGAATTGAACTAGCCTCAGTTTTATCACGGACCTCTAAAGTAATTATTTATGATGAGCCCGAGGCTGGAGTTGATTTATGGAGTTTTGAAAGCTTATTAAAGCTAATAAGAAATTATCATGAAAGAGGGAATGTTACCAGCATAATAATAACACACCATGAAAGGGTTCTCTCTTTGGCAGATGAAATAATCCTAATAGCTGATGGTCAAATAGCTTTAAGGGGAACTAAGGAAAAGATCTTACCTATAATACAAAAGGATTCAAAATGCTGTTGGCAAGCAAACTGTGGAGGTAATAATGATGAAATTGAATGCTATTGAAAGCGAACTACTAAAAAATATAGCGGACTTGCACAAAATACCGACAGGAGCATTTAATCTAAGAAAAGATGGGGAAGGCGTCGAGCGTCATTCTTCTCATAATATTCAAGTTAGAGCAAAATCGGACAAACCGGGTATTGATGTTATTGTAGCTCCTGGCACGAAAAATGAAGCTGTTCATATTCCTGTTATGATAACATTGTCTGGAGTTATAGATGTTGTTTATAACACCATCATAATAGGTGAAGGGGCTGATGTTACAGTCATCGCAGGCTGTGGTATTCACAATTCAGGTTCAGAAAAATCTCAACATGATGGTATACATGAAATTATCGTCAAGAAGAATGCTCACATGAAGTATATAGAAAAACACTATGGCGAAGGTGAAGGAACTGGCAAAAAAGTGCTAAATCCAAAAACATTGCTTACTATGGAGGAAAACTCCATAGTTGAAATGGAACTTGTGCAGATAAAAGGTGTTGATAGCACAATTAGAGATACGAAGGCTAAACTAGCTGCAGGTGCTAGTTTAATTGTTACTGAGCGGCTTTTAACACATGGAAACCAAGAGGCAGTATCGGATATGATTATAGAGCTGGATGGAAAAGGAGCAAATGCCCAGGTGATTTCTCGTTCTGTGGCTAAAGATAATTCTAAACAAACTTTCCGGCCAGTTGTTATAGCGAGGGCTGATAGTAAAGGACATGTAGAATGTGATTCCATAATAATGGATCATGGAAAGATAAGCTCAACACCTGCTATTGCTGCAGAACATCCGGATGCTCAGCTGACCCATGAGGCAGCTATAGGAAGAATAGCCGAAGAACAGCTTATAAAGCTTATGACTCTTGGTCTTTCTGCAGCAGAAGCAGAAGATATTATATTGCGAGGTTTTCTTGAATGACAGCTAAATGCATTATGGTCCAGGGAACAGGGTCTTCAGTGGGAAAAAGCCGACTCGTAACTGGCCTTTGTAGAGTATTTAAACAGGATGGTTTTAAAGTAGCACCATTTAAATCTCAAAATATGGGTTCAAATTCATACATAACATTAGAGGGGTTAGAAATCGCAATGCCACAGGCTATTCAGGCTGAGGCTTGTGGCATAGAACCTTCAGTTTTGATGAATCCAATTCTATTAAAACCTTTTACTGATAAGGATTGTGAAGTAGTTATTCAAGGCAAACCTTCTGGTAATTTCTCTGCAGTTGAATATCATAAATATAAACCTAAATTAGTAACATTGATACAGGAAAGCTATGAAAAACTGGCAAAAGATAATGATATAATAGTAATAGAAGGAGCTGGAAGTCCTGCCGAGATAAATTTAAGGGATAATGACATCGTAAATATGGGACTGGCTGAGTTAATTGATTCCCCTGTGATACTTGTGGGGGATATTGATAAAGGTGGCGTTTTTGCCTCACTAGCTGGAACTATGCTTTTATTAAAAGATAATGAGAAAGCTCGTGTAAAAGGTGTGATAATAAATAAGTTTCGTGGTGACATAAATCTGTTAAAACCTGGTTTAGACATGTTTGAAAGTATTGTAAATATATCGGTACTTGGGGTTTTACCTTATACTGATATCCATATAGAAGAGGCTGCACCTGAATCTAAGCAGGACTATCTTATGGTCAATAAAGAGTATAAAGAAGCAGAATATAATCGATGGGCTGATATTGTTCGCCAATGTGTTGATATTAGTGAGCTTTATCAGATAATGAGAATAAAACCATAAATAAAGCTGGTGTTAGAAGTGCACGATTTGAATGTAAGAGAAAAAATACTAATTGGTCTTTTGATAGTATTGCTTACTGCTTTAGGCTATACTATTTACGCCGCATTTTATAAAGAAGATGCCGATATAGCATTTAAACTTCAAGAACAAGAAGCTATACCCGTTGTAGCTGAAAATATAGAAACCGAGAAAATTGTAGTTCATGTAACAGGAGCGGTTAAAAATCCGGGTGTATATACTTTGGAAGAGGGAAAAAGGGTTTTTGATGCAATAGAAATTGCCGGTGGTCAACTTTCTGATGCGGATTTATCAATACTTAATCTGGCTCAAAAGCTTCATGATGAGGATAAATTATATGTTCCAAAAATAGGCGAAATAGAGAATATATCAGCACAAGAAAGTTCTTATTTTGGTGGTACCGTAGGTATAAGCTCAAATAAAGATGGGATGATCAATATAAATACGGCTGATATAAAGGAACTTATCCAATTACCCGGGATAGGGCAGGTAACGGCTCAAAACATTATTAACCATAGATCTACAAGTGGTTCATTTAAGACCATAGAAGAAATTAAAAATGTTTCAGGGATAGGAGATAGGAAGTTTGAACAAATAAAAGATAAGATAAAAGCACATTAGGGAGGTGACTTGTATGAAAAAAATCAAGCTTACTCAACTTACCGGAAGCGCTGGATGAGCTGCTAAATTAGGCCCTCAGGCCTTGTTGCAGGTGCTGCAACAATTACCGGTGTCTTCTGATGACAGATTATTAGTAAGTCTAACTTCATCTGATGATGCAGCTGTATACAAAATAGATGATGAAAGAGCTTTAATTCATACAGTGGATTTTTTCACACCTATTGTAGATGACCCATATACCTTTGGTCAGATTGCCGCAACTAATGCACTTAGTGATATTTATGCTATGGGTGGAAAACCTATATTAGCTTTAAATGTGGTTGCCTTTCCTGAGGAATTAGTGGAAGAAGTATTACCAGAAGTCTTAAAAGGTGGTTATGACAAAGTTGATGAAGCCGGTGCTTTAACTGTGGGAGGTCATTCCATAAAAAGCAAAGAGCCAATATATGGCCTTTCAGTTTTAGGGGAAGTATCACCAAATCAAATAATAACAAATGCAGGGGCTAAACCTGAAGACATATTGATTTTGACTAAGCCTTTGGGGATAGGAATAGCGACGACGGCATTAAAAGCAGGGATTCTTGATAAAGATGCTGAAAATCAGGTCATAAAAGTGATGTGTACTCTCAACAATCTTGCATCAGAAGCTTGTATAGAAATAGGTGTTAATGCCATTACAGATATTACTGGTTTTGGAATTATGGGACATGCTTTTGAAATGGCTTCTGCTTCTAATGTTACTTTTAATATTAAAGCAGACAATTTACCACTATTAAAGGGAGTAACAGAGTTGGCGTCAATGGGTATTTTGCCTAGTGGTCTGTACTGGAATAAAAAATATTTAGAAGGCAAAGTAATAATTGATTCATCCATTCCTGAGCCAATTTCTGATTTGATTTTTGATCCCCAGACATCGGGAGGTCTACTGATTTCTGTAAGCAAAGATAAAGCAGAAAGTTTGATTGAAAGGCTTCACGATAAGGGGGTAATGGAAGCTGCAGTTATAGGCGAGGTAGTTGAATTATCGAATTATAGCATTGTCCTCCAAAAATAAGGGGGTCTTATTATGGATAAAAACCAGATTATGAGTATGCTGCCAAAAGTAGCAGATCTTCTTGAACAACAAGAGTTAAAAATGTTGTGTAAAATGAAAGGGCGCAATAGAGTAACTAATATTCTAAGAGAGAGTATAGAGATCATAAGGCAGGATTTGATGAAAAACTTTATAGATAATTCTGCATCTTTTGTTATACCCGATTCCCAATCATTAAAAGATCGTATTATAGAATTGGTTACAGAAAAAATATCTTTATCTCCGTTTAATTTTAAACCGATTATTAATGCTACAGGAGTAGTAATACATACTAATTTAGGGCGCTCTCCACTTCCTTACACAATACTTAATAGGGTTGTAGAAATAGCCAAGGGTTATTCAAATTTAGAATATGATTTAAAAGAAGGTGTACGAGGAGAACGCTATGACCATTTTAAAAAACTCTTGTGCCAGATTACAGGAGCAGAGGATGCACTTGTGGTAAATAACAATGCCGCAGCAGTATTATTGTGTCTTTCTGCATTGGCGTTTGGCAAAGAAGTGATCGTTTCCAGAGGTCAGTTAGTGGAAATTGGCGGGAAATTTCGTATACCAGATGTTATGGCGCAAAGTGGAGCACAACTTGTAGAAGTTGGGACTACAAACAAAACATACATAGAAGATTATGAAAGAGTAATAAATGAAAAAACAGGTTTGTTACTGAAAGCTCACACAAGTAACTATAAAGTGATAGGATTTACATCAAGTGTAGACAATAAAGAGCTTTCATCGCTGGGGCATAAATATAATATTCCTGTTATGGAGGATTTGGGGAGTGGAATATTGGTAGACTTAACACCATATGGTTTTCCCCACGAACCAACAGTATCCGACTCAATAAATTCAGGAATAGATTTAGTGACTTTTAGCGGGGACAAGCTGTTGGGTGGTCCACAAGCCGGTTTCATTGTTGGTAAAAAAGAACTAATTAAAAAGATAAAATGTCATCCTCTTACAAGAGCATTACGTATAGATAAAATGACGTTAGCTGCAATAGAAACATTGTTAACTCTTTATAAAGAAGAACGTTGGCAGGAGATACCGACCCTTTATATGTTAACTAAATCAATGAAAGCAATGAAAAGACAAGCCTTAATGCTATACGATGGTTTGCTTAGTGTTATTGAAAACAAAGGACATGTGGAAATTATTGATGACTATTCTGAAATAGGTGGAGGCTCGTTTCCTGATTATAAGATTCCTACCAAAGCTGTAGCCATAGAATTAAAAAACATGTCAACTGAGAATTTATCCAGAAAATTAAGGAGATGTCCGGTCCCCATTATAGGTAGGATAAAAAGAGATAAATTCATATTCGATGTAAGAACTATGACAGATGAAGACATAGCTAAAACAATTGAAATGGTGGGGATGCTGGTATGAGTAATATAATTCTTGGAACTGCTGGACACATAGATCATGGTAAAACCACCTTGATTAAAGCTTTGACGGGTATAAATACCGATAGGCTTTTTGAGGAAAAAAAACGAGGGATTACCATTGATCTTGGCTTTGCTTTTTTAACATTGCCTTCAGGTCGTAGAGTGGGTATTGTTGATGTGCCCGGTCATGAAAAGTTTATAAAAAATATGGTGGCAGGAGTCGGTGGTATAGATATAGTACTCTTTATTGTAGCTGCTGATGAAGGTGTAATGCCGCAGACTAAAGAGCACTTAAACATATTAAAAATACTTAACATTCAAAAGGGCTTAACAGTTTTAACTAAAAAAGACATGGTTGATGATGAGTGGTTAAAACTAGTGATTGAAGATGTAAGTGATGAAATAAGAGGCACTTTTTTAGAAAAAGCATCGATCATCCCAGTGTCATCTGTTACTGGTGATGGAATACCAGAACTAATAGCTGCTATTGAAAAAATGTGTAGTGAAGAAGTATTAAAAGATGTTAGTTCACCTTTTCGATTACCGATAGATCGAGTATTTACAATGCCAGGCATAGGTACAGTTGTAACAGGTAGTCTTATTTCCGGTAATGCAAATGTAGGGGATGCTGTTGAGATTTTCCCTATAAGAAAAAAGTCTCGAATTAGGGGATTACAAGTACACGGTAAAACAGTAGAAACAGTTGAAGGAGGACAAAGAACAGCTTTAAATTTAACAGATGTTAAAGTCGATGATTTAAGCAGGGGAGATGTAGTGACACAACCTGGGGCTCTTCTTCCGGTTACAAAAGCTTTAGCGTATTTTAAGCTTTTAGCAGATGTAAAAGACCCTCTTAAAAACAGAGAAAGGGTAAGATTTCATATTGGTACAAAAGAAGTTATGGCTAGACTAGCATTACTTGACAGAGACAAGCTATTACCTGGAAAAGGAACATTTGTCCGTGTAATATTTGAAGAAACTATAACTTGTGCATATAAAGACAGATATGTAGTAAGAAGCTATTCTCCTATTACAACAATAGGCGGAGGTAAGATTATATATGTTAATCCCCATAGAATAAAAAAGAGCATACGGGAAAAAGCATTAAAGTCTTTACAAGAGGCTTACGAGGGTGATTTAAAAGAATTTATCTTGGGTTTGCTCGAAATCTTTGGCAATTACTACTTAAAGATTACAGAAATTGCTCCTTATACTGGGAAAAGCATCTCTCAAATCAACCAAGTGGTTAAAACTATGGTTGATGAAGGACTTATAGAAGTATTTAAACTTGGTGGGGAAGATTTATTTGTAGATAAAAACTTTTATAGCAAAATTACCGAAAAGGCACTTTTACTAGTTGAAAATTATCATAAAAAACATCCCTTAAGCAATGGAATCGCAAGAGAAGAACTACGCAGCCGAATAAGAATAGAACCTTTACTTTTTGATAGTTTCCTTAATCGATGGGAAGATGATAAGGCCCTGGAAACTGTAGGCAGCATCGTAAAGAAAAAGAACTATACAATAAAACTTACAGAGAGTCAGAAGCTTATATACGATAAAATACTCAAATGCTACGATGAAGCTGGTTGGGCTCCGCCAAGTATAAATCAGATTTCATTGAAAGTTTCCCTTAAGAAGGAAGAAGAAGTCAAACAAATGATTACAAAACTTGTCACTGATGGAAAACTTGTTAAGATAAATGAAGAACTGTATATGACAAAAAAATGGGTTGATAAAGCCATACAGCTATTGAAAAGCCATTATAATAATAAACAGCAAATTAACCCTTCAGAGTTTAAAAATATTCTAAGTACTACTAGAAAATATGCCATACCCTTGCTAGAATATATGGACAGAATAAAGATTACAAAAAGACAAGCTGATGGTACTAGAGTACTCTTATGAGAAACTGAAATTTGTGATTAATAATAGCAAAATACAAAGATTATTGTCATCCTAGCATGACAAGGGACCTAATCGTTTGATTTTTGAGATTCTATAAGTCTAGTTTTTTCCGCCCTAGTCATTTGTTTTATTTGATATTCTCTCTTTTGAGCACATACCTTGTTATTGTGCTCTTCAAAATATACTAATGTCACAGGGAGCCTAGACCTAGTATATTTAGAGGCTTTTCCATTTTGATGAGAATCAATCCTTTTTTTAAGATTATTGGTCCATCCTGTATAAAAAGTGTTGTCAGAGCACCTGAGAATATAAACATAACACATATTTTATCACCGAATGTATTATATCTAAAAAAGATAGTAATAGTAAACTATAAGCTTTACACAAAAGATTGTATATTGCGAAATTAGTAGAATGATTGAAATGGAGCACAATTTGTGCTAAAATCATTTTGGGGGTAGATAGGTCCTGGTGGGCCTTGTGGTCTTCAAAACCATTATCGGGGGCAATACCTCCGAGGTGGGTTCGATTCCCACATACTCCCGCCAACAATTCATTAAGACCCTAAAGAGGCTTTCATAGACTTTACTAGGAAGCCTCTTACTATTCTATAATCGATATGTTCTATTCTAATATTTCAACATAAATTAGTCATGGGCAGTTAATACTTTTTCTAAGGTTTTCACTTTTTACTTGTAGATAACTCTAACTCACATTTGTTGCTTGCTTCAAGATGTCATGTTAGCAATTGAAGGTACTGGTAAAGAACTACTGGAATCGGATATAGTTAAAAAGGCTTATTTAGGATTGTAGATTTTGTTAAAAAAGGGTAGTTTTAAAATAAACTGCCCTTAAATAATCACTCAAAAACAGATTTTATTTTTTCAATAGCCCAATCAATTTCCTCTTTAGTTATAACAAGAGGAGGAGCAAATCGTATAACAGCTGCATGAGTATCTTTACATAATAGACCTTTTTCCATTAATGCTTCACAATAGGGTCTCGCTGCTTCTGTTAGTTCAAGACCAATCAACAAACCTTTGCCACGTATGTCTTTAATCTTAGGATTTTTGATTTCTTTAAGTCTTTCCTTGAAATACTCTCCCATTTTAAGAGAACATTCAACTAGATTTTCTTCTTCTATGACTTCAAGAGCTGCTATGGCACAAGCGCAAGCAAGAGGATTACCGCCAAATGTGGAACCGTGAGAACCTGGTTCGAACACACCTAGGACTTCTTTGTCGGCTGCGACTGCAGAAACTGGTGTAACACCTCCACCAAGAGCTTTACCTAATATATAGATATCAGGTATGACATTTTCCCAATCACATGCAAAGAGTTTCCCTGTACGGCCCAAACCGGTTTGTATTTCATCAGCAATAAATAGTATATTATTTTCTTTACATACTTGAAATGCATCTTTAAGATAACCCTCATATGGAATATTAATCCCTGCTTCACCCTGAATAGGCTCAACAAGAAAAGCCGCCGTGTTTGGCGTAATAGCTGATTTAAGTGCGTCTATGTCGCCATACGGTATTATTTTAAATCCAGAAGTAAAAGGACCAAAACCCCTCTTGTATTCATCATCAGATGAAAAAGATATTATAGTAGTTGTACGCCCATGAAAATTATCTTTACAAACTATGATTTCAGCTGAGTTCTCGGGAAGTTTCTTTACATCATAAGCCCATCTCCTGGCAGCTTTAATGGCTGTTTCTACAGCTTCTGCTCCTGTATTCATGGGGAGAATCATATCTTTACCAGTGATGTCTGCAACTTTTTGACAAAATAAGCCCATTTTATCATTGTGAAAAGCTCTTGATGTCAAAGTAACTTTTTCAGCTTGTTCTTTAAGTGTAGAGATTATTTTAGGATGACAATGACCTTGGCTTACTGCAGAATATGCACTTAGCATATCCATATATCTATTTCCATCCAAATCTTCCACCCAGACTCCCTCTGCCTTGCTTACTACTACTGGCAATGGATTATAGTTTCGAGCACTATACCTTTCCGTTATTTTAATTAACTCTTCGCTTTTTGACATTTTATAACCTCCTCTTTATAAATACATAATAAAGTGTATAAATATAAACTAAAACAAATATCAGCAAAACACTAAAATAAGCAATATACAAAGGAAAGCGCAGAATGTAAATCATGCAACCTAATTCTTGAAATGAATATATATGCATTTTTATTACTAAATATAATAACTCTTTCTTCTAATATTGTCAATTAAAAATTTATAAAAATAGTAGAGGTGTTCAAAAAGGTTTTTTTCAAGTATAATAGTCTAAGGCAAATTTTTAGTTCATGCTATTTTACAAAAAATGAGGTATAAGTTATGGAATTACTAAATAATATGAAATCGGAAAAGTCGCTTAGACAAAAAATATTAAGCTTGGCCTTTCCAGCTATATTAGAAAATGTGCTACATACTGCTGTGTGGATGGTAGATACTGCCATGGTAGGTAGGTTAAGTGCCGCAGCCCTTAGCGCAGTAGGGTTTGGTACACAAGTAGCATTTGCGTTGGTACATATATTTGGGGCTATTGGTATTGGTACTTCTGCTCTTGTAGCCCGTTATGTGGGGGCAGGGCAACCGAAGGATGCAGACCGGGTTGTTGCCCAATCCTTCTTAGTTTCTACTATCATTAGTGTTTTGATTGCAATAGCTAATATATATATAGGTATACCATTATTGTCAGCTGTAATAGAAGATCCTGCGGTTGTATCCCTTGGGGTTATATATGTGAGGATTATTACCATAGGAGTTGTTGCTATGATACCAGCCATGGTTATGAATGCTGCTTTACGAGGAGCTGGTAATACGCGACTACCGATGGTATCAGCTTTTATTGCCAATACTTTTAATATTATAGCTGATTATGTATTAATTTTTGGGCATTTTGGATTTCCCCAAATGGGTGTTAGAGGTGCTGCAATAGCTACTGCATTGGCTCAAATTATAGGAGCAACGATAACCTTGCTATACCTTTTGATGGGAAAAGACATTATTAAACTAGATTTAAAACAAGCTTTTAGAGTAGATATTGATATATTGAAGCAGCTATCGAGATTGAGCCTTCCTTCTTGTTTGGAGGAATTTGTTCATAGCGGTAGTAGGATTGTCTCATCCATATGGATAGCGAGTCTAGGTACTGTGTCTTTAGCTGCACATCAAGTTGCACATAGTGCAGAATCTATGTCTTTTATGCCAGGATACGGTTTTCAAGTTGCCGCCTCAACTCTTGTAGGGCAAAATCTAGGAGCAGATCGTCCTGATGAAGCTGAAAAAAGTGGTTGGAAAACTATGCAGCTTGCAGTACTTTTTATGGGTGCTGTTGGTTTGTTTTTCTTATTATTTTCATACCCATTGATGGGGTTATTTACCAATGTAAAAGAAGTCCGAGAAGTTGCTGCAATATGTATTAGGATAGCAGCTTTTGAGCAACCGACTGTAGCAATTTGTATGTCTCTGGCTGGAGCTCTTCGTGGTGCAGGAGATACTCGCGGTACTTTTAAAGTTGGCATTATTAGTAATTACCTTATTCGTATACCCTCGTTGTATTTAGTAATATTTGTATTGAAAAAAACCAATTAATTATGTATGGATGGCAATAGTATTTCAATTTCTTGTACAAGCTACATTAACGATGTTACGATTTAAACAGGGTATTTGGAAAAAGATTAAAGTTTGACAACCCTAGTATACTTTTGATATATATAGTATATAATGTACTGAGCAAGAATAAAATGGAAAAAGGTTTTTACAAAGAAATGTAGAAATCTTAAATAGTCCTTTAATTAAGAAGGGGGAATTTTGTGATTTCGCTTAAAGCCCGCTGGGCTATAGCCTCCGGTATTATGCTAATTTTTTTAGCCGGAGCTGCTACTTATGGCATTATGGAAAAAGAGGTGATTATTAGAGATAACGACAAAATGGTTAAGTTATCAACATTTTCTAATACTGTTGAAGAGTTATTAGAAAAAGAAAATATAGTTTTACAACCAGAAGATGTCGTTATGCCTAGTAAGAATACCAAGCTTTGTGAAGGTATGCAAATTACCATACGAAGAGCTTTTCCGGTAAAGATTGCTGTTGATGGTGAAGAAAAATATCTGCGAACACAGCCTGATGTAGTAATAAATCTCTTGAAAAAAGCCGGAGTAAGTATTGGAGAAAGAGATAAGGTCAAACCAGATTTATATGATTACATAGCTAACAATAGTAATATTAAAGTAACGAGAGTTGAAGAAAGAATAAGTACAGAAATAAAAACAATACCTTACGAAACAGTATCGAGGAAGGATTTTAGTCTTCCCTTTGGACAAAAGAAAGTTACTCAACAAGGTGTTGAAGGCCAGGAAAAAGTAACGATAATAGAGATACTTGAAGATGGCAAAGTCGTCTCGTCAACAACAGAATCTGAAATAATAAAGCCACCCAAACCTAAGATAGTCCTTACAGGAACTGTTCAATTGGCATCTCGTGGCGGCGTGGATTTTTCTTATACCGAACGACGCCAGATGCTAGCTACAGCTTATACCCATACAGGTAACCGAACAGCTACTGGTACAACACCTAAAGTTGGTGTAGTAGCAGTAGATCCTAATGTAATACCCCTTGGCACCCAGGTCTATGTTGATGGATATGGGTTTGCCAGAGCTGAAGATACTGGAGGGGCAATAAAGGGTGATAAAATAGATTTATTTATGGAAACAAAAGAAGAAACAAAACGTTTCGGTAGACGATGGGTAACAGTTTATATATTAAAATAAAATAAGAACATAATAAAGGATAATGAGCTAATGAGCTGCTGTGCTTGAACATTTTAGTGTAAGCGTAGCAGCTTTTTATTATTTTAATCTAAGCCTTGACTATAAATACTTTCTCCACGCTTTGCCCTTGAAGACCGGTGAAAAATCATATACAATGACGGTGAATAAATACCTATTGAGGGAGATGAGAATGAAAGAAAGGCTTAGACAAATATCAAAAAACTGTTATGGGTTAACTAACATAGACAACAAAATTGATATTCACGTATATTTAGCCCGACAACTTTTCGAGGCTTTTACCGAGGATGACGCAATAAATCAGCTTTATAATGCATCCCTATTACCTGGGATAGTAAGACCAGTAATAGGGATGCCTGATATACACATAGGATATGGTTTACCAATCGGTGGTGTTATGGCTACTGATTTTGAGAAGGGTGTAGTTTCTGCTGGAGCAGTGGGAATGGATATAAACTGCGGTGTTAGGCTCATTACTACAAATATTCATATAGGAGAGCTTAACAAAAATAAGCTTACTAAGATTTTACATGCTATAGCCAAAAGGGTTCCATTGGGAATCGGGAAATCCAGTGAAATCAAGAGTCTGCGTAAACCATATCTAGAAGGTATTGCCCATGAAGGTGTACAGTATTATATTAAAGAGGGCTTTGGGAGACAGGAAGATTTAAGCAAAATTGAAGATAATGGTTGTATAAAAGGCGGAGATTTATCAGCAATCCCGAAATCTGCATTAAAGAGAGTTGACCAATTAGGTACTATAGGTGGTGGCAATCACTTTATAGAAATTGGTCGAATTGGCAAAGTGTTTGATGATGAAGTTGCCACAGAATTTGGTCTAAATAAAAACTACGTATATATTATGATTCATACCGGCAGTCGAGGTTTTGGGCATCAAATAGCAACCGACTATTCCAATAGGATGTGGAGGAATTCTGATAAAAACCGTTCTCGGGCTCCTGAGAAGGGTTTAGCCTGTGCTCCAATTCATTCCCAAGATGGGCAAGATTATCTGAAAGCGATGGCTTGTGCAGCCAACTATGCTTTTACCAATCGACAAGTAATAACACATTTTGTTCGAGAAGCTTTTGTGGAAATATTAAAGAAATCTGATTCGGATTTAGGTTTAAACCTTTTATATGATGTAGCCCATAATATTGCAAAAAAAGAAAAGCATAATAATACTTGGCTACTAGTCCACAGAAAAGGTGCTACAAGAGCACTACCGGCAGGTCATGAGGATAACCCTGCCTGCTATAAAAAAACCGGTCATCCAGCTATTATACCAGGCAGTATGGGAACAGGCTCCTATGTCGTCTTAGGAACTTCAGAAATAGCAAGAACCTTTAATTCGGTAAATCACGGTGCTGGCCGAGTTATGTCAAGGAAGCGAGCCAGGTCTGAGTTCTCAAAAGAAGATCTTATGGATCAACTAGGTCATGTAGTTACCGTTGCCCATAATATGAAATCTTTACTCGACGAAGCTCCTTTAGCTTATAAAGATATTGATGAAGTTATTTTTACTTTAGTAGAAGCAGGAATTACAAAACCAGTGATCAAACTAAAGCCTTTGGGGGTTCTAAAAGGTGAGGAATAAAGGATGTTGTTATTGTAATTTTAAATTTAATACTTACTTGAGGCCAGCTTAAAGAGGTGCCCTACAAAATATAAAAGGGTTGCCTCTTTTTATTCTGACTAAAACTGTCATTATTCTTTCACCAATTTCCATCTTTGTAATGAAAGCAGTGGGAAAAGCGGAAGGAGTAAGTTTGTCTGTTGCAACTATAGTTAATCGTCATGGTGCATGTTCTTTTCATTAATAATCACACGCAAAATAGATAAAAAATGGGTATTATGAAGGAAAAAAAGTTGTCATAAAGAATAATGATTAATAGGATAGGGATTTTAAATATCAAACTTAAAGAATAAAAAAAGTTCGTGAGATGGTTACTAATTTCAGTTCATTGTTCAAGGGGGTAAGGCTAGATGAAAAAGCTTTCAGAGCTTATGAAGAAGGATTTTCCCGACAACTCTATTAGTATTTCTAAATGCCTACACAACCTGAACGAAATAATTAATAGTACTATGGGAGATATCAATGAAAAAATCAATGCAGCATTTTACCGTAGAGATTTTGATAATTTGAAGAAATATTCAAATCTTGCAAATTGCATAGACATTCACCAAAAAAAATTAGTTGAAATTATTGGATTATTGGATATCAAAAATAACACTATCGAAAATAGAATTTCTACTCAAACAATAAACGAGGATTTAAAAACAAAATTTCTAAATAAATATTCCGAAAACACGCGGTACTACATGAAATACATTATATTGTCAGATGCAGTGAGGAAAATGGAAGAAACAAGTAGGAAAGACCTATGTGAGTTTACTAAGGAAGAATTATTGCAGTTAATTGTAAATTCAAAGCCTTACAGTTTACAAAGCGCTATAACACAATTATCAGTTTTTAGGAAGTATATTGATTTTGCGATCACAGAGTGGCATTTAACTTCTGACCTCAATCCCGCCAATTTTATTAAGATAGATGATGTAAAAAATGTACTGGATAAGGAAGCAATGCAGTCGAAATATTTAACAAAGGAAGAATTGATTGATATGGTTAATAGTTTGAATAATGCTATTGATGCAGCTCTTTTAATGCTACTATTTGAAGGTGTTAAAGGGGAAGCACTAAACGAAATAATCAATTTACAAAAAGATGATATTGATTATGATAATGGAACACTAAAACTTGTTGGTAGGGATGAGCTGAAAAGAATATCAAGGCAAACCCTTTATATCTTAAAATTGGCGACAAATCAAAAAGAATATACTATTATCGTAAATACAGAGAAGAGAAACTTAGGATTTACTAAACGTCTGCCAGATAATGAATATATTATTAGAACAACTGGCTTGAGGTCCAAAGGCCCGGTTAAATACAGGACACTTCTAGCCAAGATTAGATCTATAAAAGATGAAATAGGGAATCCTTCATTAACAGCGACTTCCATATGGGAAAGCGGGATGATTCATTATGCGAAAGAAATAATGAATCAAAGAAATATAGCTGAATTATCTACGGAACATTATAAAGAAATTTCCAGATGGGCAGGCAGGTCTGAAAGTTTATGGTTTAGCACCAAGAGATTAATTACTAATTTCAAATAGTTTTCAATAGGGGGAGTGATAAGGTAATTTTTTTATGTCATTTCTTATCTAATAAGAAACGGGGGAGTTAGATGAACGCCGTATTACAGATGATTAAGAGTGAATTCCCTGACAAAGCTATAGATATTTCTGAAAGTTTGCAATTGCTACAAGAAGTGATTAAAAACACAATGGAAGATATAAGTAACAAAGTAAATACTGCATTTCATAATAGAGATTTTGATAGTGTAAACAAGTATCAGGAATTAGCTAAAAGCATACATTTATATGAAAAGAAAATAGAAGAAATAATTGATTTTATAGATATTGAAATCGCATCTATAGAGGAAGAAATCGATGAGGATACAGAGAAAAAGCTAATTCCTAGTTATTCGGATTATTTAGTAGACCACAATATAGAGCATACTTTATATGAAAATTTAACGCACAAAAGACCTTTTGCATTCAGTATAAATGATTCTAAAATGTTAGAAGTCAAAACATGGCAAGAGATGTTTATTAGAACGTGTGATTATCTTATTGCCGTTGATGAACATAAATTTCTTAGCTTTGAAAACAACCCAAAAATGAACGGGAAAAAGAATAAATACTTTTCAACAAACCCGGGTTCAATGAACAATCCTAAATCCATACTTAATAAGATTTATGTTGAAACGAAACTAAGTGCCAATAGCTTAAGAAATTTGATAGTTAAACTTTTAAAAGAATACAACTTTAAAATTAGTGATTATAAAATTTATTTTAGAGCAGATTATACTGAATTGAATAAATAGCAAAGCTGTGTCATCATTTGGCTAGTGTATAAACAAATATAGGGAAAGTAAGTGTATTTAAACAAAAAAATAGGTTACTAGAGGGAGGAAAATTATTTATGGCTAGTATTAACTTTGAAATAATCAAACCCTGGGAATCCTTTTAAAATCACCAAAAGGCTGGACAAAGGAATTAAATCTTATCAGTTGGAATGAAAGAAAGCCAAAGTAAGATTTGCGAGTTTGGGATCCCTAACATGGAAACATGGGTAAAGGTGTTACACTAAGTGTCGATGAATTAAAGAAACTAAGAGATATATTTAATAATATGGATTTATAATTTTGCTTTCTGATAAATTACATTTCTTAAGTAGCAAATATTTGAATTGTATTAAGATAAGTGAAACTTTTCGGAGGTATATTTTAACATGAATAGAATAATAACGGTCAAGGGTAGAGGTAATGTTTCAGCACCCCCGGATTGGATTAAGATTATTATGAGTTTGGAAGCATCGGATATAGATTATTATAAAGCAATGGACATGGCTGCAAATCAATTAAAAGAACTCAGAAACTGTCTATATGAGCATGGATTTAAAAAACAAGATATTAAAACCACATCCTTTAATATTGATACATCTTATGAGAATGTAAAAGATTTCCATGGTAATTATAAAAGAATATTCAAGGGTTATATATGTTCTCATGAACTATATATTGGATTTGGAGCTGATAACAAGAAGTTTGGCAAGATTTTATTAACATTGTCTAACTGTAAGGCAAGACCGGAGTTTTCAATCAAATATCAAATTAGGGATCAAAAATCTCTAAAAGAAAAAATGTTGAAAGAGGCAATTTTAGATGCAAAAGAAAAGTTAAAAGTCATAGCAGAAGCAGCAGGTGTGGAAATTGGTAATATAGTTAGAATTGATTATGATTGGAGTGAAATTAGGTTTGAAAGAGAAGAATTCCATTCTCTTAGAGAATCTTCTTATAAACCTTCAATTGCGTCAATTGATATTGAGCCTGATAACATAGAAGCCTCAGATACAGTTAGTGTTGTATGGGAAATAAAATAGAAGTTATCTAAGGGTTAACGTATATTCCAATTAGTGAAAATAGCTCTAAAAGCAACCTACGAAATTAATAAAATAAGCTGCTGCCACTGGAACAATTTAATCAGAGTGCAGCAGCTTTTGTTTAAATATATTTTATTTATATCTTTTCATGTAAGTAACATATCGTATTTTTCTTTTGTGGCGCTTATATCTTTTTATTCCTACAATTATTCTAAAAGGAATATATATAGCTAGGATTATTGTAATTGGCCAAAACCACCAATATGTATGAATTTTCCTTTCTATATCATTAGTTGCTATGAGTTCAATGCTACCCAGTTTTATATCATCTTGATATATTTCCAAATGACCAAGTATATCTCCTTTTGCTATGGGAGCTTTTATTTCAGGACTTAAGACAGGTTTATGAGTTATAGGTGAGCTGGATTTTAACACAACTGCAGAAAAATTATCATTTACCGCTAATTTCACTGGATCACCATATTTAACTTCTTGTTCTGTAACTATAGTGTTTTTATTTATGACATCTATTTTTTCAAAATTATCAAACCCATAATCAAGCAATGCTGCAGTATCTGATGAAATGCTTGAATCAGATTTTAACATTACAGTCAGCAATTGCCAGCCATTTCTTGTGGCAGATGCTGCTAATGTACAGCCAGCAGAGCTGGTATATCCGGTTTTTATTCCATCAGCGCCTTCATAATTCCATAAAAGTTTATTTAGATTGATTAATTGTCTATCCCATTCTTGCCCCTGCCAAGGAATTTCTTTAGTCTTTGTAGAAACGATTTTTCTAAATTCAGGTAGATTGATAAGAGCATAACGGGATATAAGGGCTATATCATAAGCAGTAGTTAAGTGCCCCTCATCTGTCAAACCATTTGGATTTACAAAAGTTGTGTTTTTAGCACCAATTTCTCTAGCTTTATCATTCATCATTTTCACAAAATCTTGAACACTTCCGCCAATATGTTCTGCTATGGCTATTGCGGCGTCATTTCCGGAATTAAGCATCATGCCATATAACATTTGCTCCAAAGTGAGTTTCTCTCCTTCTTCAAGATAAATCCGCGTTCCCTCCGCAAGTGGTGGTTCTTTGCTTGTAACAACAATGTCTGAAAGCTTACCCTTTTCCAGTGCCAAAATTGCTGTCATTACTTTTGTGATGCTGGCAGGCTCCATTCGGGTATAGGCATTTTTTTCATATAAAACCGTACCGGTAGATACGTCCATAAGTATACCCGCTTCAGCAGTTATAGTGGGAGGTGATGGAATATTCTCTGTTTCATTAGCTAGAGCAATTGGTAATAAACAAGTGAACATAAATAACATAATTATTATACAAGCGATTTGTTTCATGTTACACCTCATATACTACAGGAAATTTTAGATCAATAATATAAAGTATATCAAATTAGAGCTTTTATGCCAACAGCTTCTGTATTGAAAAAAGTGGTGAATAAAAACCAGGATAATCCTTAAAATAAAAAGAAAAGGGGGTAGGTTTACCATGAAGTATTTATCTTTATTAGAATCGACTGGGCAAATGCTAACATATAAAGAAAAACTTCAAAATTTGATTACTTCAATAAAAGATTTAGAGAATCAAGTTGATGATAATCTACAAAATGCACTTATAAAATCATCAAGTATTATAAAAATAAATAAGTACATAAAAGAAATTGGGCTAATGAGTGAGACCTTAAAGGACTTACAACATGAAGACAATTCATCTGTTCAAAAGCAACTTATAAAAAGTCTTAGACGAAAAATTTTTGAGAGTCAGACTTGCCTTCTAGAAGACACTCAAAAATCTATGCAAAAAGCAGTTGAGGCAATGTCTGATACAAGTAATAAAATGCTCTTACTAGCTTATTTTAATAGAATGGTTGAAGCACTTGACAAAATAGATAAAAAGGTGGAAGATGGATGACTTTTATAAAAGATCTATTTTTGCATACTTACAAATCAATCATACTATTTTCTGTTAGTTTGGTCATGATCAGGTTAATGGGCAAGCGAACATTAGCACAACTCTCGCCTTTTGATCTTATTTTTATGATTATTATGGGTTCTGCTATTGCGATTCCATTGGAAGATCACGATATAAAACTCACTCACGGGATTGTTCCAGTAATAATAGTATCTGTATTAAATTATTTGTTGGCAATATTAATCACAAAAAATAGAAAAATTGAAAACTACCTTCAAGGCACATCATGTGTTCTTGTGAAAAAAGGTGAAGTTGTTTTAGAGAATCTAAAAAAAGAACGTATTACCATGGCAGATTTGCTATTACTTTTGAGGGAAAAAGGTGTAACTACCATAAATGAAGTAGAAGAGGCTACTATAGAACCTAATGGAAAATTAAGTGTTATTAAGAAAAAGTATATGCAAAATGTGACACCAAAGGATCTAGGTTTATGGTCTGAGCAAGGAGTTTTTCCAACTTTGGTCATAGACCAAGGCAATGTTGTTTTTGATAATTTAGACAGAGTTGGAGTTGGTATCGATCAAATGTTGAGGCAGCTTAATCAAAAAGGTATCGGGAGATTAAAGGAAATAAAAGCAGCTTGGATTGATGAAGAAGGAAATATTGAAATTAAAAGGGATATAGGAAATAATTTACAATAATAGAAGTGGTGATTCTATGTCGTATAAAAGAGATGAAATTTCAAACAAAATAAATGTAGATGCTGATCAAATTAAAAAGGAGTTTGGTATAGATTTATTTTTGTTTTTAGATGCGGTTTCCTTAGGCTTAAATGATAATGAAATAGCGGACCTTATAGGTTATGATATAGAAAAGATAAGGAAGGTAAGAAAACGTTTAGGCAATGTCAGTAGTAAAATTGGAATTAATTATAAGAAAAATCTTCCACCAAGATAATTATGAAGGTTTTTGACTATTAGTTTATACCGAGTTTTGGTATGGTAGAAACATAATTATTTGTTAGCAACCAAAACTCGGATTTAGCAAAGTCTTTTTAATCTAGCAAAATCACTTAATTAAGCTTATCATGCATTTTTAATTTTATGTCTTTTCTTGTGCCTGGTGGGTTGCTCTCTTGTTGAGCTACTTGTGATTTTACTTCACGAGGAGTCGGTCTTCCTTGGATATTCAATTCATTTATTTCTTCCCTTTGTCTTGTTAACGTCTTTCTTTGCTCGAATAATTTTCTCTTAGGTGACATGTTATACCTCCATCCTTAGATTAGGTTTGATCAAGACTGGTTAAAACTTCATCAAAAAGATCTATATTGCATCTATTATCTTCCCAATGTATACATGTTTCACAGCTTACATATTCTTCACTATTACTCGTGGATGGCATCCATGAAGCATTGTCTGCCACTAGGTAGCCCGGACACATTTCGCCAACTGCATGAAGCTGCATTTTACTTACCATGATGCTGCCTCCTTTTTTTATTGCTATTATTATTCTTTGATTTAAAATGAAAAATATTATTTAATTTATTCTTGTAAGTAAAAGATCCTGTAAATGTTAGAATTTTTATTATTAAGGAATGATAAGCCCTTTTTTTATAGTTGTACTATGCTATAATTATTGTTAGGTGTGGGAGAGGAAGAGGGTAATGAATTTAGAACAGATAATGGATCAACTGAAAGTTCAGGAACGTTTTCGTAAAAATATTACACACTGGGAGTCAATCCCAGAGAAAGCAGGAGAATATAAAGAGTTTCCCGGATATTTAGATCCAAAGCTTATTTCTGTATTGAAAAAGAAAGGAATTTTTCAGCTTTATTCTCATCAATATGAGGCTTTAGATAAAGTTACCGCAAAAAATGATATTACTGTAGTAACTCCAACAGCTTCGGGAAAGTCTCTTTGTTATAATCTTCCGGTTTTAAACACACTTTTACAGGATAAAAATGCTCGAGCTATCTATCTTTTTCCGACAAAAGCACTTTCCCAAGATCAGGTTAGTGAGCTGATGGATATGGTGGACGAGATGGGAGAGGATATAAAGACATTTACATACGATGGAGATACTCCCGTTAATGCACGAGTCACTATTAGAAAGGACGGCCATATTGTTGTTACGAATCCTGATATGCTTCATACCGGTATACTGCCACATCACACTAAGTGGATGAAACTATTTTCCAATTTAAAGTTTATTGTAATCGATGAAATTCATATATATAGAGGAATATTCGGAAGCCATACTGCAAATGTCCTTCGTAGACTGCAAAGAATCTGCAGGTTTTACGGTTCAGACCCCATTTTCATATGTTGTTCTGCCACTATAGCGAATCCCAGGGAGCTTTCTGAAAGGATTACCGGGAAGAAGATGGTACTAATCGATAAAAATGGAGCACCATCTGGTGAAAAGAATATCATTTTCTATAATCCTCCTGTTGTAAATCGACAGCTTGGAATTAGGCGCAGCAGTTTACTAGAGGCTAAAGCCATTGCTCTTAATTTTATAAAAAACAAGATACAAACAATTACTTTTGCCCGAAGCCGTCTAGCAGTCGAAGTTATGCTTACATATCTTAGGGAGGAAATGAAAAAGATTTCCGATGGGAAAAGCTTGGTAAGGGGATACCGAGGAGGCTATCTCCCTAAAGAACGTCGTGATATCGAAAAAGGGCTTCGAGAGGGGAAAATTCTTGGTGTAGTCAGTACAAATGCCTTGGAATTAGGTATAGATATAGGTAATCTCGACGCAAGTGTAATAACAGGTTATCCAGGTTCCATTGCAAGCACTTGGCAGCAGATGGGTCGTGCTGGCAGAAGAAATTCTATTTCTGCTTCTATATTAGTAGCCTCCAGTAGCCCACTTGATCAGTTTATAATTAATCATCCCGAATACTTTTTTGATGCTTCTCCAGAACATGGTCTAATAAACCCTGATAACTTGTATATTCTTGTAAGTCATATAAAATGTGCTGCTTTTGAACTTCCCTTTGTCGACGGTGAGATATTTGGTAATCAGGATATTGGTGAAATATTATCATTTTTAGAGTCAGAGAGAATTCTAAGGCATGTAGGAGGGCGTTGGCATTGGATGGCAGAGTCCTTTCCTGCTGAGGAGGTCAGTCTGCGAAGTGCTTCAACCGAAAACTTCGTTATAATAGACATTACAGAAGGAGCAAAGGTTATAGGTGAAGTAGATCGGACCAGTGCTCCTACTATGATTCATGAAGAGGCTATATATATTCACGCTGGGCAGCAATTTCAAGTGGAAAAGTTAGATTATGAAGAGAAAAAAGCTTATGTTCGAAAAGTCAATGTAGACTACTACACAGATGCAAATCTTGCTGTAGAAATAAAAGTATTAGATGTATTTAAACAAAAACCTACGAATGAAGTAGAAAATTATGTAGGTGAAGTAATGGTTACTAGCTTAGCAACCATGTTTAAGAAAATAAAGTTTTTTACACATGAAAATATAGGTTTCGGTCAAATACATTTACCACCTGAAGAAATGCATACAACTTCCTACTGGCTTTCAGTTCCGGCTGATACAGGAAATCTATCACAAGAGGAAATGGAGTCAGGTCTTTTAGGATTATCAAATGTTATGACAAACATAGCACCACTTTATCTCATGTGTGATCCCAGAGATATTCGGGGTGTTGTTCAAATAAGATCACCCTTTACTCAAAAACCCACCATATATATTTATGATAATTTTCCCGGTGGAGTGGGTTTTTCTGAAAAACTCTATGAAATGGATACTCAGTTGTTAAAAGCTGCCCGTCAAGTGATCATGGAATGTGATTGTGAAGATGGATGTCCTTCTTGTGTCGGGCCATATGAAGAAGTTGGTCATAAAAGTAAAATTTATGCATTAAAAATTATAAAAGGGGTGCTTTCCGATTGAATCTTTCGGAAAAGTTAAAGACCTTTATCTCACAGAAACAGGACAGAACAAAATCTGAAGTAGTGACACCAAAAGAAAATGTTCACTCAGTTACGAGTAAGATATTGGATGCAACTACAGTGAATACACCATATGGTGTTCATCTAATGGTTGAGAAAACTTATGATAGATCTTATATACACGGTCAAATTAAACTTGACTCTATTTTTGATATTTCCCCTGAAATATGTAAGCTTATTGCTAAAAATGTTGTATTTGAAGGACTGGATTTTTCCCGAGCAGTATTTATAGATACTGAAACCACAGGCCTTGCAGGTGGGACAGGTACTTTGGCATTTTTGATAGGTGTTGGATTCTTTAAGAACAAGGATTTTAAAATAATACAGTATTTTATAAATGATTTTAATGAAGAAGCCGCAGCATTATATAGTTTGAGCGGTCTCTTAAAAAACTATGATAGTCTAGTAAGTTTTAATGGCAAGTCATATGATATACCTTTATTGTCAGCACGTTTCATGTTGAATCGAATGGAAAATCCTGTAGAAAAGACATTTCACTTGGATCTTTTACATTCTGCAAGAAGGCTCTATAAAGAGCGTTTAGAGAGTGTAAGCCTATCATCACTGGAAGAAAATCTTTTGTCCATTGAGCGGAGAGGTGATATTCCCGGATATGAAATACCTTCAGTGTATTTTAGATATTTAAGGGATAGGAACCCTTATCCTATAAAACCTATATTCTATCACAATCGTATGGACATTCTTTCCATGGTTACTTTAACGGCAAGTATGGCAAAGACCTTGGAAGAGCCATTTAACGCAAAGACCTGTGCAAGTCAAGACTATTACTGTGTAGGAAAGATATTTGAAGACATGGGAATGATTGACCAAAGTATTTATTGCTATAAAAAAGCTTTAAATGCCCCTGAGGTCAGGGAAAGGGCTTGTATACAGCTATCATTGCTCTTAAAGAAATTGGGCAGGTTCAATGAAGCTGAAAAACTATGGGTAACAATGGTGGAAAAGAACATAAATCCTGTATTTGCTTTGATAGAATTAGCCAAATACTATGAGCATCGTATTAAAGATTATAATATGGCCTCTAAAGTAACTAAAAAGGCCATAGAAGAAGTTTACAAAAGACATTGTTTAACAAGGTTCTCAAAAAGTGACCAATTAGAAAAACTTAGAAAACGTCTTAACAGGATTGCTGAAAAACAAAAGAAACAAACTCTTTCAATATAAAAAATTATTAAGGAGGTAAACCAGTGAAAAGCGCATTAAAAATGGCGGCGGAGTTTATGGCATTATCTGCCAGGACGGCTCCAAAAACAGCAGGGAAGGACTATATAGAAATCAAGATTATTGACGATGATGAGGAACTTAAAGAATTAGGAAAACAAATGGAAGCATATGGAGAGAAGCACGGTAAAAGAAATTATGACAGAGATGGCCGAGGGATTATCAGCTGTGGAGCAGTACTGTTGGTTTCAATTAAAGATGCAAAAACAGGAGGTCTTAATTGTGGTGCTTGTGGATATGATAAATGTGTAGATCTCCCAAAACCCCATGATGGCTCAGAATTTGGAGGGCCATTATGTGCATGGAGGCTGGTAGATTTAGGCATTGCTATAGGCTCGGCTGCAAAGACTGCAAGTATGCTTAATGTAGATAATCGTATTATGTATCGAATAGGTGTACTTGCCCGAGAGATGAATCTTATTGATGGCGATGTAGTGTTAGGTATTCCACTGTCTGCTACTGGGAAAAATATATTTTTTGACAGATAACAACATATCTTCTTAGTGACATATTTTTATATAATAGTTAAAATTTCTGCTATCCATATGTTTGTTGTATTATTACTGGAAAATTGTATAAGAATGGTATAGAATAATGTAAGAATAATATTATGGGGGTTATGCTAATGAAGTTTTTTTTAGACACAGCTAATGTTGCTGAGATTCGTGAAGCAGCGTCTACTGGGGTTATTTATGGTATCACGACAAATCCCACATTGATTTCAAAGGAAGGACGAGATTTCAAAGAAACCATATTAGAAATTGCCTCAATAATAGACGGGCCTATCAGTGCCGAAGTTATAAGTCTTGAAAGTGAAGGAATGATTAAAGAAGCTATAGAGATAGCTGCTTGGCATCCAAATATTGTTGTAAAGATACCTATGACATGGGAAGGGTTAAAAGCAACATCCGAACTTAGCAAAAAAGGTATAAAAACAAATGTGACATTGGTTTTTAACCCCAATCAAGCACTTTTAGCCGCTCGGGCAGGAGCAAGCTATGTAAGTCCTTTTGTAGGTCGCTTTAATGATATTACGCAAAACGGTATTGCTCTGGTGGCAGAAATTGCAGAAATTTTCGATTATCATGATATACCTACCGAAATCATAGCTGCAAGCATAAGGACACCCATTGATGTTGTTGAATCTGCGAAAGCAGGTGCGGATATAGCAACTGTACCTTTCAAGGTGTTAAAGCAGATGATTAAACATCCTTTAACTGATATTGGTATACAAAGATTTTTAGATGATTGGAAGAAGGTATCTAATAAATAGATAGATCTATGTAGTGATTTTTTTGAAGATTGAAAAGTAAATTGGGCAATGAACTCGTATAAGTTAGATAAAAAATAATTAGCGCAATAATTCAACTTAAATACAGGGAGTGTCACCATGCTAAATATTAACACTAGACTTAGACAGATCGATGAAAATGGAGAAAAAATAAATGTTGGCCTCATTGGTGTGGGACAAATGGGTAAAGGGATAATAAGCCAGGTATTTAACATGAAAGGTATGAAAATACCCATTATCGCCAATAGATCCATAGAAAATGCGAAACTAGCTTACACATTAGCAGGTGTAGAGTCTAGCGATATATGTGTGACCAATACTGTGTCAGAGGCTGAACAAGCTATAAGAAAAGGTAAATATGTTGTAACTGAAGATTTTGAAGTGGTGACAGAAGTTTTACCTATTAATGTTGTGATTGAAGCAACTGGAGTACCAGAAATTGGAGCTCATGCTGCTTTTCAATCGATTCATAACGGGAAACACATTGTTATGCTAAATGTTGAAACTGATGCTACTGTAGGACCTATACTTAAATCCATGGCAGATAGTGCCGGGGTTGTTTATACTGCTTCTGCAGGAGACGAACCTGGAGCAATAAAAGAATTATATGATTTTGCAGATGCAATGGGTTTTGATATTGTAGCTGTGGGCAAAGGTAAAAATAACCCTTTGAATCGTGAGGCAACTCCTGATACCTTAAGAGAGAAGGCTGAAGAGAAAAATATAAGTGCTCGTATGCTGACTTCCTTTGTAGATGCAACAAATACTATGATAGAACTAACATCGGTATCCAATGCGCTAGGTTTTACACCTTCACAAAGGGGATTGATAGGACCAGAAGCAACAATTAATGAACTACCTAAGCTTTTTAGTTTAAAGGAGCAAGGGGGAATCCTAGAACGGTCTAAAGTGGTGGATTATGTGCTTGGCATAGCACCCGGTGTATTTGCAGTTATTACTACAGACAAACCGGTAACAAAGGAAGTATTAGCGTATATTTCTATGGGGGATGGTCCCAATTATGTATTATACAGACCATATCATTTAATATGCATGGAAACTCCCTTATCAGCAGCGAGGGCTTATTTTTATAGGGAACCTACAATTGCCCCTTTAGGATGCCCTGTTTCAGAAACAATAGCTGTTGCGAAAAGAGATTTAAAAGCCGGTATGACCTTGGATGGTATAGGTGGATATTCGCTATATGGTATAATCGATACATACAAAAACGCAGTAAAAGAAAAAGCACTTCCGATTGGTTTAATAAACGATAAAACAATACTTAAAAAAGATGTGAAAAAAGGCAAAACTATAACATACGATATGGTGAATCTTGATAATGACTCCTTTATATTACAATTACGTAGAATTCAAGATGGGTTATTTAAGTGAAGGGAAACAGGGATTATATTAAAAGAAGGCTGAAGCGAGGTGTATTATATGACTTCCAAAATGAAAGCTGAACTGTTCTGTCTACATTGTAATAAAGACACTCCTCATACTGTTACTTATGCAGGGAAAACACTTAAAAGCATAAAATGCACCACATGCGGCAGCGAAATAGAAATAAGGCGAGACAAACTTATTGAAAACTATGCTATAGATTTTATAGAACGTATTTTTACAAAACCATATAGAATGACTCGAGAACTTGAGAGAGACTTAACGAAATTTATATTATCCTTACCAATAAGGATAATTACTAAACCTTACAGGATAGCAAGGGAAGTAGGTAACATAATTAAAAAAGAACAAAGTTAAGGGGGTTATTATGTTAAAAGGTATAGCAGCATCACCAGGTATAGAAATCGGAAAAGTACATGTTATAAGCCATGAACAAATAAATATTGAAACCAGACTTATTGAGAAAGAAGAAGTACAGGAAGAAATTAAAAAGCTAAAAGCAGCCATTGAAGTTTCAAAATCACAGCTTCAAGAAATAAAAAAACAAGCAGAACAAAAATTAGGAGCGGACAAAGCTGAAATATTCGGTGCTCATCTTATGGTACTTGAAGATCCAGTCCTACTTGAAGAAATAGAATCTAAAATTAATAACGAATTAATAACTGCAGATAACTCTGTATCTCAGGTAGTTAAGAATTATGTAGAAATCTTTGCTAATATGGAAGATGAGTATATGAAAGAGAGAGCTGCGGATATTAAAGATGTTGGCGAAAGGATTATAAAAAACATTTTAGGCTTATCTACAGACAATCAAATTTTCGCAGAAAAAGTTGTTGTCGTAGCGAGAGATTTAACACCTTCAGATACTGCTCAAATGGACAAAGATAAAGTTCTTGCTTTTGCAACAGATATGGGGGGGCCCACTTCTCATACTGCCATAATGGCTCGTTCGCTGGAGATACCGGCTGTAGTTGGATTGGTGGATATAACCCAGAAAGCTTGCGATGGGGATACAATTGTTATTGATGGTAACAAAGGAATAGTATATTTAAACCCGCAAGAGTCTGTTTTACAAGAATACCAAAAATTGAAAGATGACTATACGCAATATCGAAGGCAATTGAAAGAACTGAAGGATTTGCCGGCTGAGACCAGTGACAAAAAGAGAAGAATAGAGATATCCGCAAATATAGGAACACCAAGGGATGTTAAAGGTGCCCTTGAAAATGGAGCAGAAGGTGTTGGACTTTACAGGACGGAGTTTTTATATATGGATAGAGACAATCTACCGTCAGAAGATGAACAATTTGAAGCATATAAAGAAGTAATAGAGAAGATGGCGCCTAGACCTATCATAATAAGGACACTGGATATAGGAGGAGATAAAAAACTTCCCTATCTCGATATGCCGGAAGAACTAAACCCTTTTCTGGGTTACAGAGCAATAAGAATGTGTTTAGACAGGACTGAAACATTAAAAACTCAGCTTAGAGCAATATTAAGGGCAAGTATCTATGGAACAGCAAAAATTATGTATCCTATGGTTTCTGGTGTTGAAGAAGTTCGCAGAGCAAATGCAGTATTAGAGGAAGCAAAAAAAGAGTTAACTGCTGAAGGCATATCTTACGACGAGAATCTTGAAGTTGGAATTATGGTTGAAATACCGTCAGCAGCAATTACAGCTGATATACTTGCTCAAGAAGTTGACTTTTTCAGTATTGGGACCAATGATCTTATTCAATATACCCTTGCTGTAGATCGTATGAACGAACACATATCTTATTTATATGAACCACTTCATCCGGCAGTGCTGAGACTTATTAAGAACGTAATAGACGCCTCACACAATGCCGGGAAATGGACAGGGATGTGTGGGGAGATGGCTGGAGATACATCGGCTACTGCTATACTTCTTGGATTAGGTTTAGATGAGTTTTCAATGAGTGCTTCATCAATACCCCAAGTTAAAAAGATAATACGCTCTCTAACATATGAGGAAGCTCAACAAATTGCAAAAAAAGCCCTATCTATGGAAAATGCCGATGATATAAGAAATATGGTAGAAAATGAAATGAAAAAGATAAGTTAAAAATCTGTTATAGGCAGCGAAGGATCTTAACGAGATTCTTCGCTGCGATTAAAGGAACAAGAATATTAGGATACCCCATTTAGGGGTTTTTTAAATTTCTACAGTTTTTTGTTTTTCGCCCTAGATCCATGATGTAAAACACCGGGTTTTGGATAAGATTGTTCTATAGGGACAACATAAAATCCGAGGTGAGTTTATGGTTAAAAAAAAGGATAAACCAAGTATTAATGAAAAATTAAAAATAGAGGCTGCTATTGAGCTTGGTTTTTTTGAAAAGGCCAAGAATATGGGTTGGGATAGGCTTACTGCCCAAGAAACCGGTAAAATAGGCGCATTAGTCAAGAAAATGCTAAAAGATAATAGACACTGAATTAGAACACAAGGAAGGTTTTTTGCTTGTAAATAAATACGATTGGATATATAATACTATCAACAAGTAAATATATTTTTGACAGGTGCCGTAAGGTTAAAAGGGAATCAGGTGAGAATCCTGAGCGGTCCCGCCACTGTAATTGGGGATAAACTGCTTTACCACTGGGCAACCGGGAAGGTGCAGGGAAAATGATCCGATAGCCAGGAAACCTGCCTGTTATTAGGTACTTTCCTTCGGAAGAAAGGGGGGTGTACTGTCTTGTGAGCAACCTGGTTTTTCCAAAAGGAATACTGGGTTATTTTATTTTTATGAAAGAAGGAGAAAATTGAAAATGAAATCCCATATAAAGTTAATAAATTTATTGATATATATGTGTGTTATTCTATTAGTAATTGGTTGTGGCAAACAAACTGAAAAACCTAACTTAACCATTCCCAAAAATACAGTGGATAATGTGTTCCCGATGACTCTAACAGATCAAATGGGAAGAGAAGTTGTAATAGAAAAGATACCAGAGAGAATTGTTTCGCTAGCACCAAATAATACTGAAATTCTATTTGCTCTTAATCTGGAAGATAAGATTGTTGGTGTAACTACTTTTTGTGACTATCCCTTAGGAGTTGAGAATAAGGAGAAAATTGGAGATTATGAAGAGCCAAACATAGAAAAAATCTTATCACTTAATCCAGATTTGGTTTTTGCCAATGATATTCACCAAAAATCCATAGAAGAACTTGAGAAGCTAAATATTGTGTCAGTGGTTCTTGATTCAAAAAATATTAATGAGGTGTTTGATAGCATTGAACTTGCGGGAAAAGCTACAGGTCAAGATGATGAAGCTTTAGCTTTAACTAATGACTTAAAAGAAAGAATGAAAAAAATCGAAGATAAAACTGCAAATCTAAAAGCAGATGAACGACCTAAAGTTTATTATGAGCTATGGCCTTCACCTATTATGACATGTGGTCCTGGAACTTTTGTTAACGATATCATTCAAAAAGCCGGTGGTCAAAATATAGCTTTTGATGCTAAGCTGGCATATCCCCAGTACAGTCAAGAAGTAATTCTAGCTAAAAACCCAGATATAATTATTTTTTCTCACCATGGCTCTGGAAGTTACAATATCACAGGAGATGAGATACTGTCACGTCAAGGTTGGTCAAATGTAAATGCGGTAAAAAATAAGAAGGTATATTATATTGACGAAAATATTGTTCAAAGAGCTACTCCAAGATTGATAGATGGTCTTGAGCAGTTCTTCAAAATCATTCATCCGGAGTTCTTTGAATGATAGAAAAATATAAATACTTTGCTGGGAATGTATTGTATTTTAAAAGGAGAGGGCTCCATGGGTAATTTTAAAATTAGTCGTATCAATATGATATATATTTTTGCAATGATTGGTATATTTATTGGTGCATTATTTTCTCTAAGTGTGGGTTCAGTAGCCATTTCCCCAATTGAGGTATTTAAAGTACTATTAAAGTTATTGGAGCACCTACTCTATCCAACATCCTTTCGAAATTGGATATTTTCTACTGAAGAAAATATTATATTACAACTGCGTTTTCCGAGAATAATTTTAGCGTTTTTCGTAGGAGCAGAGCTTTCCTCTGCAGGAGTTTTATATCAGGGGATTTTCCGTAACCCAATGGCTGATCCTTATATAATAGGTGCTTCGGCTGGGGCATCACTAGGAGCGACCTTAGGCATTTTATTTTTTTCAGGCATCAAAATAATGGAGATTGGTTCAATACCTTTTTGTGCATTTGTGGGGGCGGCAGGGACCATATTTTTGGTTTATAATTTGGCGAGTATAGGTGGTCGTACATATTCTTTTACACTACTTCTTTCAGGTGTAGCGGTGAGTAGTTTCATATCTGCACTCGTATCTTTTTTTATGTATTTCAGTAATGATAAGCTTCACCAAATCTATTTTTGGCTATTGGGCAGCTTTTCTTCCCAGGGATGGAACGAAGTTTATCTTAATCTACCATACGGTATCATAGGCTTTATTCTGGCATATTGGAATCTAAGATCCATTAACATATTGCAATTAGGGGAAGAAACAGCCTTTTTCACAGGAGTGGATACAGAGAGAGTTAAAAAAATGACTTTAGCTGCGGCTTCACTGCTTACAGCTTCTGCTGTATCTGTTAGCGGCGTGATAGGTTTTGTAGGCTTAATAATACCACATATTACTCGGGTTATCATCGGGCCTGATTATAGGCAGTTGTTTCCACTTTCTGCTCTTATAGGTGGATTTTATTTAATGTTGGCAGACACTTTATCCCGTGTAATAATAGCACCTACAGAACTGCCAGTTGGTATTCTAACAGCCTTGTTTGGTGGCCCTTTTTTCATATACCTTCTTTTCCAAAAAAAGAATAAGGATTATAGGATTTAAAGATAAGGAGAATGGGAATGAATATTTTTATTACTGGTGGAGCCAGGAGCGGAAAGAGCCGATTTGCAGAGAAAGAGGCATTAAAGAGAGGTGGTAAGGTACTATACATTGCCACAGCTCAAGCATTAGATGAAGAAATGGCTCATAGAATAAACATTCATAAAAAGAGAAGACCGACTAACTGGACAACTGTTGAAGAACCTCGATACTTATCAAAAGTGCTAAAGAAAATAAGGAAAGATAAAAAGTATAATGATTACAATACAATCTTGATTGATTGTATGGCCCTTTTGGTTTCAAATTGGCTGCCTTTGGAGAAAGCAGAGGATACCAAAGTGTGGGATGATTTGAGAGCTGACCTTTTAAATGAGGTTGAAGCCATAGTGTCTGAAATAAAAATAATGGATAAAGATATTTTAATCGTATCCAACGAAGTAGGGTTGGGCTTGGTTCCCGAGTATCCTTTAGGTCGGCTGTACAGGGATTTACTGGGTGAAGTCAACCAGATAATAGCGGCAGCTGCTGATGAAGTTTTGCTTATGATTTCCGGATTGCCCGTGAAGCTTAAATAGGGATTTTTGAATTGAAAGAGTTTAAATCATCATTTCAGCAACACAACTTTTGTTGGTGGCAAGGCACTTGGAGAGAATCGGTTAACACAGCACCAATATAGGTGAAATGGTAGTTTATCTGGAAACCGGAAAAAGAATTAAACTGAATAATTAGAAGTAAAGCTCTCCAGATACTAGAAACATCTATGAAAATATTGTAGAATAAGATTGAGTAACTATAATGTGTGATGGTTAAAGAATAAAAATCTAAGGAGGTTGTTTATGAAAAAGTTTGAAACAAAAGTTGTTGATATTGGTGAAATGGCGAAAAAAATATTTAGTCAAAATATTATGGTTCTCTTTAGCAAAAAAGAAATGCCATTAGAAATGAAAGATATTTCAATAATGCATAGCGGCGGTGAGCTTATAGAAGACATAATAGTTGGTGATACACTATACTTAGGCGATAGGGTTTATAGAGTTTCTGCTGTTGGCGAAAAGGCAAATTCCAATCTTAGGCTTATGGGGCATGTGTGCCTAAAATTTGATGAAAAGCAATCTCCTGAAATGCCTGGTGATATACACTTAAGAGGTAGTGAGCCCTTGGATATAGAGCTGGGGGAAAAAATTATTATTGAAAGTCTATAATAATTTATTTAATAATATTAGGCCACCCCGTGATGAGAAAGGTCCCTTGAAAAGAGGGTAGAAGCTATAAGCCTTTATCCCACGGGGTTTTAAACTTTTTGTAAGCATATCGGCGTAGGTCTAAAACTTTCAAACACGATGGAGATGCCACATTTTGAAAGGAAGGCGTTTTTTTGTATGGGATTTTATACAGCACTATTGTTCCTTACTCGTATACCCTTGCCCGAAATAAAACTTGATGAAAAAAGAATAGCCACTGCTTTGCCATTTTTCCCCCTTGTCGGAGCAGTAATTGGTGGGGTCTTAACTTTAATATATATAATAGGGCAAGAAATATTGCCTAAACAAGTTGTGGCTGGAATTATTATAGTTGTTAGTATAATCATAACTGGTGGCATGCATTTGGACGGTTTTGCAGATACTTTGGATGGGCTTTTTTGTTTTGGAGACAGGGAGAAAAAACTTACTGTTATGAAAGACAGCCGTACAGGGGCTTATGGTGTGATTGGTCTTATTTGTGTCATACTTATAAAATACCTGCTTATTTCTTCATTATCCAAAGACTACTTAGTTCCTGCTCTAATTGGGTTTCCTGTTTTAAGTAGGTGGATGATGACTTTTTCCATTGTTTTTTATCCTTATGCCCGAGAAAACGGCTTAGGAAAAGCATTTGCCGGTCAAAAACTTACAGACTTTTTTTTTGCCGGGCTTATTACAGTACTAATAAATTACATAACCGTCAAAATGCAAGGTTTAATTGTAGTTTCGGGAGTTTTTATAGCTGGTTTTCTTTTTATCCAGTACCTATCAAGACAGCTGGGAGGTATGACAGGGGACACTTATGGTGCTTTAAATGAATTTTGTGAGATTATGGCTTTGTTAATGTTTTCCATACTATCATTTAGAATTGGGTGATACTTTGGCAAGATTTTTTTTGGTACGGCATGGTGAAACCATATGGAACAGACAGCGTAAATATCAAGGCCAGTCAGATATACCTTTGACTGATGAAGGTAGAATTCAAGCGAGAACCCTTTCCGAAAGACTTAAAGATGAAAAAATAGATGTCATTTATGCCAGCAATCTTGATAGAACTATAGAGACAGCGGAGATAATAGCAAAAAATCATGGCAGAAAAGTCTTAACGGCTCCTCTTATGCGGGAATTGAGCTTTGGAATATGGGAAGGTATGACCTATGACGAAATAATACAAAAATGGCCTCAAGAGTTTGAAAAGTGGCAAGACGATCCTTATAATGAGAAACCTCCTGAGGGCGAAACTCTAACGGAACTTTGTGAGAGAGTATCAAAGTTTTTAATGGAAGCAGCAAATAAGCATCCTGATAGTCGGATACTTGTAGTAAGTCACGCAGGTCCAATCAGGGCTGTGCTATCAGTCTTGTTAAACCTTAAGCAAGACTTTTTCTGGAAGTTTAAAATAAGCAACACTTCCCTTACCATCATCGAATATGACGGGTTAAAACGACTTTCAGAAAGTGATGCCTTTATAGTTACCGTAAACGATGCATGCCATCTGAACTATGTAAAACAAATATAAGATGCACTAAAAAGTTAAATAAATAAGAGGTAACACTTAAGGTTACCTCTGTTGCTAAAATGTATTTTTAAGTCGATAAGAAGTTATTGAACCTGCTGAACTTCTTGAACTTCAGGCACTTCTTCCTTTAATACTTGTTCAATACCATTTTTCAGAGTCATTGTAGAAAATGGGCATCCAGCGCATGCACCTGTAAGTCTTACCTTTACGATTCCATTAGATTCGTCCACATCAACTAATTCCACGTCACCGCCGTCTGCTTGTAGAGATGGGCGAATTTTATTTAAAACAACTTCAACCTTTTCCTTCAAAAAATACAACTCCCTTCAATATTCACTTATTTAAAATCATTCCCATTATATCAGATAATATTTTGGTATTCAATGAGAAAAGAATAAAAACTTCCGTAAAGTGGAATCATTCTTTAACTGGCAATTGTATTTTTTTTGTTCAGCATAATATTGAAAGTGACTATGGGTTACAGTAATAGTTAATACTTCCTTTTTTAGCCTTAATTGACATATTAACAAAAATAATTAATTGTATTGATAGTCAAGAATTTCTCTAGACTTAAGTGAGAATAGCACTATTTTACTAACTTGGATTTTATCCTGAGGAATGTTAGAATCAGGATATATTAATAACGATTAAAAGGAGATTCTCATGAAAATCATACCCATACTATTTGAAGACAATCACTTACTGGTAGTAGAAAAACCACCAAACCTATTATCTCAAGGTGACAGAACCGGAGACCCTGACTTGCTTAGCATTTTAAAACAGGACCTAAAAGAGCGCTATAACAAGCCAGGAAATGTATACCTTGGTTTAGTTCACCGTTTGGACAGGCCGGTAGGGGGAGTCATGGTTTTTGCTAAAACTTCTAAGGCGGCGGCTAGACTCTCAGATCAGATAAGAAAGAAAGAGTTTAAAAAAACTTATATAGCGGTGGTTCGAGGCTTACCTCCAAAGCAAAGGGGTACATTGATTCACTATTTATTAAAAGATGAAAAAACCAACAAGGTTGTAGCAGTAAAAAAAGGGATAAAGGGGGCAAAAGAAGCGATTTTGGATTATGAAGTGATAAGTTTTGTCCATCCCTATAGCCTAGTGAAAATTAATCTTCACACAGGAAGGCCGCACCAGATACGAGTCCAGTTTTCTGAAATCGGTTATCCTCTATTAGGCGATTGGCGATATGGATTTAAAGATAAAAATACACAAATAGCTCTGTGGGCCTATAAGCTATCTTTTGAGCACCCTACATTAAAGAAGAGGGTGGAGTTTTCTGCTTTACCTGAAAACCGGCCACCATGGGTTCGATTTTCACTATCTAAAAACACCCTTAAATAATTTACAAATGGTATAATTAAAACAGTATATAACACTTCGGAGGTCTACAATGAAAGCAGTTATTTTTGCAGGTGGAAAAATTGGGGATTATGAAAAAGTTAAAAAATATTTAAGTTACAGTAACTTAGTCATATGTGCTGACAGTGGCATACAACATGCTTTTAATATGGATGTAATACCGGATTTGCTGGTAGGAGATATGGATTCTATTAGTGCTAAGTGCCTGGAAAAGGCAAAAAAGTTAAATATTAAACACCAGAACTTCCCCTCGGAAAAAGATTACACAGACACCGAATTAGCCCTTGATATAGCACTTAGAAAAGGTGCCAGTGAGGCTATACTCTTGGGTGGACTTGGAGATAGGCCGGACCATGGTCTCGCAAATATTTTTTTGATGGTTAGTTTAAAAAAATCGGGCCTTGACTTAAAGCTTGCCGATGAGAATTGGGAAATGTTTTTAATAGATAAGCCGGTAGAAGTGAGTGGAAAAAAGGGAGATGTTTTATCACTAATCCCTATAAGCTCTGAAGTCAAAGGTGTTGAAACTCAAGGTTTATACTACCCTTTGAAGTGTGAAACCCTTTTCATGGGACATACCCGTGGAATCAGCAATATATTTTTGGGAAATACCGCAAAAGTTACAATAAAGCAGGGATTACTATTGGCAGTGAAGTGGACAAAAAATGAACATTAGAAGGGAGATTACTATGGCTAAATCTAGAGTGAAGGAACTGGATTTTATGCGGGCAGCAGCCATGCTTATGGTAGTTTTGCTTCATGTTTCAGCCGCTTATGTGGCATACAGCCCAGTAGATAGCAAGGTCTTCTATTTGGGTCTCATACTCAATCAATGGTCTCGTATTTGCCTGCCTTTATTTGTTTTTGTATCAGGATTTGGCCTTTTCTACAAATACGGTCAGAACAATCAACTTAACTTGAAAGATTTTTATTTAAGGAGACTTTATACGGTTTTTGTGCCATATCTGGTATGGAGTTTTATATACATGATTTTTAGAGACATATTTAATCAATCTTTTTATTTTATAGGCGTACCTTTTAAAGATGCATTCTTATCCTATTTGAGTTGGACCTTTAAAGAAAATATACATACGCCAATATGGTTCGTTTTATTGATTGTCCAATTGTATTTAATTTTTCCTGTAACAATAAATCCACTATCAAGAATAAAAAAACCTTTGCAATCAATAGTGATACATTCCTTATTATTCCTCATACTAATCATATATTTTCGCTATTTTATGGTTATTAGTGGAATATACATCATTGATTGGTTGCAGAAATACTACTGTGTAAATCTTTTTGGGTGGTATTTTTATTTTATACTTGGAGGTATAGTAGCCCAAAACTGGGCAAAGTTTAAAGAAGTCTATTTAAATAAATATATAATAACATTATTGTATGTAATAAGCACAGCTTTAGTTATAACAGAAGCCTATTTTGGTTTTTTAAAGTATGGTCAGTCTCATCTGGGAGTATATACCTCCACTAGACCTACAGTTTTAATCAATTCAATCTTTGCCATTCCTTTAATTTACATGCTTGGGCAAAGAATAATGAAGTGGGATAAGTTATATTGTTTTTTTATGAACATGTCAAAATTTTCATTTGGTATATTCTTTGTGCACCCTCAAGTATTAACTGTGGTAAAAAAAATTGTGGGTCGAATTTACGGGACTTATACGACTCGTGTGACTCAATTGATTATGGTTTTTATACTCACAATGGTATGTTCATATATTTTCTGCTATATTGTCGATAAAACGCCCTTTAGAACTATATTGCTAGGTGTGGACAAAAGAAAATGATCCTACCATGCATGTAGTCTTTTACCTGCACTGTAAGCAAAATTGCCGTTTCTATAAACCAGCCAATCATCAGTGGTTAGAAAAACGCCGGTTTCCCTGTTGCCCCAGATTTCCGGGTAAGTGCCTCCATCAGAACCTATAACAGTACCTCCTGTGACTGCAGATAGTTTTTGAGAAAAAGCACCCAGGTCACAACCGAACAATAAAACTTGAGAGCCTGGAGTAAATCTAATGTCTCCTTTTCTAATTCTGTCAGCCAAGTCACTTAAATAAGCGGCTCTCTCTGTGTCTTCTTTGCCGCGTTCATCATAAAAACCGCTCCAATTTGTCATTATTATACCTCTTGTATAGGAGTGACTAAAAATCTTTAATATATTAATAGGTCCCCGATGTTGTGATAAATCTGCCAACATGTCTAGAAATTCTTGTCCTGTGCTAGGCTTTATAATTATATGGCCTGTCATTTCAGCCCTATGGTCAAAAGCTCCTTCGTCTCCATATCCTTGTGCTGATACAGCAACAGAAATACTCATATAATTCTGCCCTCCTCATAGGAAAAGAATAAGATACAGTCCAGTATATTCAAGTGGGTGTTGAAAGTTGCCCCTGAGAATATGTGCATTCAGGAATTTGCCATTCAAGCCGAGTTAATATTCCGTATGTTAGCAAGTAATGAGTATATTAATTGAATGATTTGTCTAAGACAATTGTGATACACAAACATACAGAGTATATAGCTTAGAAGGACTATATTATAGCAAGTTTTTTTATTCTTATCTGTTTTCTATAATATGATATTATTAATGTAATAAACAAGACAAGGAGTGGTTTCGTGAAATACGAGCTTCGAGGTGATACACTACCTGTGGTAATCCTAACTCTAGAACAGGGAGAAAGTGTCTTTACTGAATCAGGCGGGATGTCCTGGATGAGCGAAGGTTTTGAAATGAAAACAAATATGAAAGGTGGCATCTTTGGTGGAATTGCCAGAACGCTGGCAGGAGAAAGCCTTTTTATGACTACATATACCATGAATAAAGCTTCAGGAATCATAGCCTTTTCATCTTCTTTTCCCGGGAAAATCGTTCCTATTCATCTTCAAGCAGGTGAATCAATTATATGCCAAAAGAGTGCTTTTCTTTGTGCCGAGCACAGTGTAAAGCTTGCCACCCATTTAAAGAAGAAGTTAGGGGCAGGTTTTTTCGGCGGAGAAGGTTTCATATTACAAAAAGTTACGGGTCCAGGTTGGTGTTTTCTTGAGATTGACGGCGAAGCAGTAGAGTATCAATTGGGGTCTGGTGAAAAAATGAAAGTTGATACAGGACATGTAGCTGTATTTGAATCTAGTGTAAACTATGATATTGAAATGGTAAAAGGATTTAGAAATATTCTTTTTGGAGGGGAAGGTTTATTTTTGACAACTCTTCAAGGACCGGGGAAGGTGTGGCTGCAGTCAATGCCTATTAACAACTTAGCAGCAAGAATTATACCTTATATACCTAGTTCAAATGAATAATTTAAGCCTACTTTAATAACTCTGAAAATGTTTTTTATAGGCCCAGCTGTACTCTTCATAGTATTGCCTGGGTCTTTTTTTGCCCGAAAAGCCCACTGATGGATCTTGTGCAGGAAACTTTTTGAATTCCACTTTCATCTTTCTTTTCATATACTGTATTAAGAAAATAATGGTGAGGCAAGGAGCATTGCACAATCACTTATTTTGTTTAAAGAGCATGCTCGTGGATTTATTATTAAATAGACTGATTTTTTGTGCAATACTTTAACCGTTGAGAGGAGGAAAAATATGTCTGAACAGGATAAAAAAATAGAAATGGACCGTATGGCTCCGAAAAGCTCTGGCAATTTGCCTCCTGGCATAGGACCTAAGTTAGCAAAAAAGTATATGAAATTATTGAATTCTAGTGTTACTCAAACAAGCCAAGATGCAGAGGCAGATACACAACAACTATTTTCTGGGGGAATTGCCTATGTTCCCAATTTTGGAAGTAATACTGTATCGGTAGTTGACATTCGCTCTGCAAGATTAATTACAAATATACCTGTTGGTAATGCCCCGTTTGCCGTGGATATAAGCCCGGATGGAAGATTTGCCTATGTATCTAATTTCGTTTCTGCAACCCTTTCTATAATAAGAACCATTGATAATAGGGTGGTGAATACCATAAATTTAAACACAGGTATTTTTACAGCAGCAGGCTCTTCAGGAGTAAAAGTGACCAGAAACGGAAGATTTGTTTATGTGGCTAATTTTAATAGTAACAATATTTCTGTGGTTGATGCCCAGCAAAGAAGTGTGGTTACCGTAGTTCCCCTAACAAGTTCGCCATCAAACATTGGCATCTGGGGAAGCCTCGCATATGTTACTCTTCCTAGCACCAATCAGATAGCTGTAGTGGATCTTAATGCAAATTTACAGGTTAAGACCATTAATGGAGGAGACGCCGAAGGTATAGACATAGCGACTTTACTACCTCTGGCATTGGTGACTAATCAGTCAAATAATACCCTATCTTTCATAAATACTAACATTGCGGAGGCTTCCACTTTAGCAATCGCCACAGGGGAATTTCCTACGGGTGTTTCTTTTACACCTAATGGTAGAATGGCTTATGTGGCAAATCAGTTTTCCAATGATGTATCAGTTATAGATTTAATCCGGCATACCCAGGTAACCATACCCGTAGGTGTTGAGCCTTTTGGAGTCAAGGTAAATAGAAGCGGCAGATTTGCTGTGGTATCCAATACTGGAAGTGACAATCTGTCAATCATTGATACTAGGGTCAATCAAGTTATAGCAACGGTAGATGTAGGAATATTCCCTCAATACCTTGCCATTCTTGATTTGTAAGAAACAATGAGAAGACTAGATTAGCGCAATCACTAGTTTTGGCATAGAGTTTAACTTGACTTTGCTCTTTACTCTTTAACCTTTGAAAGGAGGATGAAATATGTCCAAACAGGGTGAAGAAAAAGGAATTGACTATATAACCCCAAAAACTCCTAGTAATTTGCCGCCGAGTTTAGGTCATAAGTTAGCAAAAAAATATATGGAATTATCAGATCCTGGTGATTCCCTAACAAGCCAATATGAAGAAGCTAATACACTACAATCATTATTTGGAGGAATCGCCTATGTGCCAAACTTTGGAAGCAACAATGTATCTGTAGTAGATATTCGTTCGGCGAGATTGATAACAAATATACCGGTTGGTGATGCTCCCTTTTCCGTGGATATCAGTCCGGATAGAGGATTTGCCTATGTATCCAATTTTAGATCTGCAACCCTTTCTATAATAAGGACTCTTGATAACAGGGTGGTGGATACAGTTAACTTAAACACTGGTATTTTTACAGCAGCAGGCTCTTCAGGAGTAAAAGTTACCAGAAACGGAAGATTTATTTATGTGGCTAATTTTAATAGCAATAACATCTCTGTGGTGGATGCCCTGCAAAGAAGTGTGGTTACTACGATTCCCCTTCCCCGGGGGGCTGAAAAGATAGATATACGGGGGAGTCTTGCATATGTTACGCTTCCTGACGCCAATCAGGTGGGCGTGGTGGACCTAAATGCGAACCTATTGGTAAAGACCATAAATGTAGGGAGGTCTCCTGCAGATATAGACATAGCAACTTCTCAACCGCTGGCGTTGGTGACTAATCTGGTATCTGATGACATTTCTATCATAAATACCAACATCGCACAGTCATCCCCCAATACCATCACCATAGGCAGTTTTCCTGGGGGCATTTCTTTTACTCCTAATGGCAGAAGGGCATATGCCGCAAACCAAGTATCCGATACTTTATCAGTTATAGATGTAATCCGACATACTCAGATATTAACCATACCCGTGGGTAGTGGACCATTTGGGGTCAAGGTAAATAGTAACGGCAGATTAGTAGTGGTATCAAATGCTGATAGCAACACTTTGTCCATCATTGATACTACGCTCAATCAAGTGATAGGAACGGTACCCGTAGGAACATTACCTTTATACCTAGCCATTTTGGATTTAGGCGTATAACTATTATTTAAAAGAGGTTTTCACTAAAATAGACGTGGAAGAAGTAGGAGATCAATTGAAACCTGATTAAAAAATATTTACTTTTAGAATCACAGGCTATGCCTGTGGTTCTAAAAGTAAATGATAAATTGAAACGGTAAATATAGTTTTACTGAAATACTCAATTAAGCTATAATTAAAATGGTTTCTGCATGCAGTTCAGATTTTTGAGGGGGAACATTAATGAAAGAAAGACTAAGTTTTCAGCAAAATTTGTTGATAGGTTCATTGTTATTCGGGCTGTTTTTTGGTGCTGGAAATCTCATTTTCCCTGTTAAAATGGGACAAGTAGCTGGAAGTAATACTTTTGCTGCTACCATTGGATTCTTGATAACAGGGGTGGGATTGCCAGTGATTGGAGTTATAGCATCAGCACTCTCCCAAAGTGACAGCTTATTTCACATGGCAAAGCCTGTAAGCATACCTTACGCGATATTTTTCACTTGTGCATTATATTTGACAATTGGTCCCTTCTTTGCTATTCCCCGTACCGCTACTGTCGCCTTTGAAGTGGGATTGCGTCCCTTTATAGCTGAAGGACAATTATTCCTAGGGCTCTTTATTTTTTCACTAATTTTTTTCAGCTTAACTTTATATTTTTCATTAAGACCCGGTCGGATTCTGGATTGGGTAGGTAAATATCTTACTCCCGCTTTTTTGGCACTTTTGTCTATATTATTAGTAGCTACCTATGCAAAACCAATGGGGCAAGTAAATATGTATTTACCACAAGGTAATTATGTTGATAATCCACTATTTACAGGATTTTTAGATGGATATAATACCATGGATGCATTGGCTTCTTTAGCCTTTGCTATTATCATTATTTCTAATATACGAAAGTTGGGTATAAGAAAACCAAGCTCAATTGCTGTTGAAATATTAAAATCTGGTTTTGTTTGTGTCATAGGAATGACGGTTATTTACGCATCATTAGCTTATTTGGGTGCTACAAGCTTGGGCAGTGTGGGGCATGGTGATAATGGAGGAAAAATTTTATCCATGGTAAGCAATCATTATTTTGGATTCATTGGTCAAGTATTGTTGGCCGCAATAGTGGGATTTGCTTGCTTAAAAACTGCCATTGGTTTAATTACCTCCTGTGCAGAAATGTTTAGCAAGTTGTTTCCCAAATCCATGACTTATAAAAGTTATGCTATATTATTCACAGTTTTTTCTTTTTCAATTGCCAATATGGGATTAAACAATATAATAAAACTATCTATACCGGTACTTATGTTCCTTTACCCATTAGCAATTACTTTAATTATTTTGTCTTTATCAACACCGATTCATCGCAAACAGGGTAAAGTTTACCGATGGACCACAGGCCTAACAAGCTTAGCAGCATTTTTTGATTTCTGTAAAGCATTACCAGAGTCCCTTCAGTCATATGGACTGGTAAGGGATATTGTCGAATTTGCTCATATGTATTTACCGGGATTTGATTATGGTTTGGGTTGGGTATTGCCTGCACTTTGTGGTTTTATTATTGGATTAGTCGGTACTTACAAATATCATTTTAGCTAGTAATTTCTTTCAGACTCATTCGGTTTAATCAGTAATTTTTTAATAGAAAATCTCCTGCTTTATTGTTAAGAATCACAAAGGTTGAGATACCTACGTCGTAAGGAGCTACCGCTATACCTAGCCATTTTGGTTTTAGTCGTATAACAATAATTGATAAATCATAAGGGGACATAAGATATCGTGTCCTCTTATGATTTATTAATATATTTAATTACTTGACAAAAAAGGTTTACCGCGATAAACTAAAATAGTAAAAGGTCTACTATAATAGACCACCACTAGGAGGATGTTTATGAGAGACCTAAAACTTTTTGACTCGGAATATAAATTTATGGATATCATTTGGGAGCTTGAACCTATTAACTCTACTAAACTAGCTAAAGTCTGTGCGGAAAAGCTTGGTTGGAAAAAGTCTACTACTTATACAATGATAAGAAAACTATCTGAGCAAGGTTTTCTAAAAAACGAAAATGCCACAGTTACCGCCTTGATAAAGCGGGAAGAAGTTCAAAAATATGAAAGTGAAACAATTTTAGAAGATAAGTTCGATGGTTCTTTACCTGTTTTTTTAGCCACATTTCTGCAAGGTAAGAGGCTGTCTAGAGAGGAAGCCGAGGAGCTTCAAAAAATGATAGAGGAGGCCACAAAATGAGCCGATTGTTCATTACTGTGCTCAACATGAGTCTAACCGCAAGCTATGTGGCTTTGGTTGTCATATTTATTCGCATGCTGCTTGGAAAATTCCCAAAGATTTTCTCTTATATACTTTGGGCAATAGTGCTGTTCAGACTCTTTTGTCCCATTTCTATCGGAAGTTCGCTTAGCCTGGTACCGATTAAAAGTCCTATACCTTATGATATAGCTACTGTGACAAATCCAAATGTAAGATTTGGGATAGAAAGTGTCGATAGTGTACTAAATCAATCTATAAAGCCTTCCATGCCAATGGCAAATCCTGTCGCAAGTATAAATCCTATGGGTATTATGATGGAAATTGTCTCAGCTGTCTGGCTGCTGGGGATTGCTGTGATATTATGTTATAGCATAATATCATATATTAGATTTAAAGCACGCCTTTCAACTGCAACTCTATATAAAGATAATATATTCGAAACTGATAGGATACAGACTCCCTTTGTTCTCGGCTTTATCCGGCCAAAAATCTTTATACCAACAGGCCTTGCCCAGAATGAACTGGGTTATATCTTAAAGCACGAACAAGTGCATATCAAACGTAAGGACTATATCATCAAACCTGTGGCTTTTCTGGCTGTTGCCCTACATTGGTTTAACCCACTCATATGGTTTTGCTATTATCTCATGTCTAAAGATTTGGAGATGTCCTGTGATGAGAGTGTTATTAGCCAGTCAAAGGAGGATATAAGAGCAAACTATTCCAATTCTTTACTTTCTCTTTCTGCTAAACAATCAGGATTTTTAATGTCACTTACTTTCGGAGAAAGTAATGTAAAATCTCGCATTAAAAATGTGCTAAATTATAAAAGGCCTGTGTTTTTGGGGGTGTTTATCGCTGTCATTCTAGTATTAGCAGTATCAGTAGTGCTAGTGACAAATCCTCATGAGGGTGCTCAAGGAAAATCTTTTTCCATTCCCATGTCGTTTTTTAAACCATTTAACAGACACAAGTCTTTGACCACTGCTGAAAAATTTTTAAAGCATAAAACAGATTATGTAGGAGATGCATCTAAAGTTGGCGGTATTATATATCTGTTGGATTTTCCTGAAAAGGTAAACTATGATCATTTTGAACTTTACACAGATAGCATCCCTTATGCTGTAACAGTTCATTTAAAGACTGATACCCAGACAAGAAATTACTATACTGGAGCTTTGCATCAGGCATCTTTTAAGAAAAATGCAATTATAATGTTTTCCCTTATAGGCAATGTTGATTATATCAACTTTAATCTAATTGACGGTAAAAATGACTATAGTATGCAATACACAAGGGATGAGGCAAATATGACCGTGGGAAAAGATGTCCGCGATTTTTCAAAAGGGAACAATGAGTTTGAGCTGCTTTTAAGGATTTTAGAAGGTATGGAAGAAGACAATCAAATTAGTAAAAGCGGTGGCATGGATGGACCTTAAGATAGACACATCAATCAAGATTCATTATGGAACTAATCATTAAGCAAAAAAACCACAGACGTCAGTGTCTGTGGTTTTAGTTTATAAACGGAATCAATTATTTTGCCTTATTATTAAAACCTTAGGAAATATTTTCGTGGTTTCTAATAGGATTAAACACTGTAAAATCGGGGATACAGGTTTTACAACTTGGTTTACCATGAACATTTCCACTGGAAGGATAGAGTCTTTTCTTTTGGCATTCCTCAGCTAAAAGCTTTGCCAGTACAATCTCAACAGCTGCAGATTGAGCAGTTGCGAATTGCGGATTAGCGAGGTTTTGTGTTTCTAGAGGATCCATTGTCAAATTGTACATTTCTATTTCGTCGGGAACAGGCTCAGTTTTAACCGATGTAACATTTAAACTGCAGTCTGTGTCAGAAGAGATTGAGACAGAGCAATTCTGCTTGATATTGTTGTCTTCACAGCCAGGGTTACTCCAAAACTGTGGATTATCAAAGTATCGTGAGTATTTCCATATTTCCAGTTCCTCATCTATTCCTGTAGGTAATTTAGCTATAACAGTTTCTATATGGTTTGGCTGAACAACAGGCTCAATTGGTCTACCTGCAATTGTCATTGAAGTTAATGTCTTGGATGGATCATCATCTGTCATAAAATATATAGGATCATCTTCATAAATAGATGTATCGTCATTTAATATTAATGGTAAAAGGTTTCGGCCTACCGGGGGATGGGCTTCTGTATGATCTTTCTTCAATACTTCTAGAGCTTCATTCACGTCTATTCCTGCAAAACCCAGTATGGTAGGCAAAAGATCCACATGGCTTGTCAGAGTATCTATAGATTTACTCTTAGGTACTAGTATTGGGTTATAAAATATCAAAGGCACATGTATTGCCTCCTCATATGCTTGATACCATTTTTGGAATAAACCTCCATGTGAACCAAGCAATTCCCCATGGTCGGAAGTGTAAATTACTATAGTATTGTTATAAAAAGATGAGCTTCGAAGTACATTTAGAACTTTATAAATTTCCTGATCGACTTTTAATTGTAGAGAATAATAAAGTCTTCGGTATGTCGGGGTATCTGCTAAGGGCTGCAGAAGTCTAGGGTATGTCTCGCGATAACTTGCCTGTGCTTTTGGTTTAGTATCTAAGTTTTCTCTGGCCGTCGGAGAAGGGGGAATAGGTGGAACTGAACTGTCAATTTCAAAGTTGAATAAGGGAAGCAGTCGAGTATAAGCCCCAAACAAAGCTATATCATGAGGATTAACAAAGGATGCCACAATTGCCCATGGTTTGTAATCGCCATGGTTTTCAGTTTGTTTCTCCTGCAATCTCTGCAGCAACTCTATGACCTCTGCTGAGTATATTTCGTCTCTCCCTGATATTCCTACTGCAGCAGATGAGCCGGAATTATGAGGGCTCCCTCCATGAGGTTCAGGTCCTATCCATCCATCGAATCCATATTCATTCAATCGATTAGCCTTTAAATATAATTGTTCTTTTTCTGGTATTGGAATACCTGTTTCACTATCGTAGGAAAGAAATGAATCATGAGTGCCCGGCACAAGAATATCAGCATGGGACACATGCCATTTGCCCTTCCAGAAAGTGTCGTATCCAGCAATGCGTAAATAGTCACCGAGGGTTGGTACTGTATTTGGATCAAGCCAAAACACACCCGGTGCAGAAGCTGTGTCGCCTCCTCCATCTGTCTGAGTGACACCATGGAGGGAAGGATACTGCCCGGTATAAAGAGTTGCTCTACTTGGAGCACAAGCAGTGCTTGCTGTATAATGGTTATTAAAATTAACACCTTTACTGATTAGGAAATTCTGAGCCTTTAGATACTTCTTACGCCATTCCTTGATAGAAGAATCCTCATAAGGTGGAGGGAAACGTTGTTCATCAACTATTATTATCAAGAAATTTGGCATTCTTGTTTTCTTGGTAATGTTTTCATTAATGTCCTCTAAGCTATGCTCGGTTTGTATTAGCTCTTTCACACACATCACTCCAAAGTTTCACTTAGTTTTCTTTTGGTACATTGTCAAACGTTTAAAGGCAAAAGCTTACATATTTTCTAAAAATATAGTATTATTATATGACCTAGGCTGCACGATTTTATAGGAATGAAAATTAGAGTCAATTTATTGTAAATGTAGATCCGGTCTTTACAAATATAATAGTAAAGAATATGGTTAAATGTGATAGATTTGATTAATTACGAGTAAACTGCCTCATTATGAACTATAAGCTGCAAATTTTATGGGTATAATACTTGGAGACCATAAAAAGGAAAGTGATGATATTTTATGGAAATAAAATCTAAGTCAAATAGGCTAATAAAAGAAAAATCCCCTTACCTACTTCAACATGCCTATAACCCAGTAGATTGGTTTCCGTGGAGTGACGAAGCTTTTGAAAAAGCGAAAAGAGAAGATAAACCAATTTTTCTTTCTATAGGTTATTCCACCTGTCACTGGTGTCATGTAATGGCTCGAGAATCTTTTGAAGATGAAGAAGTGGCACAGCTTTTAAATAAGCATTTTGTATCAATTAAAGTAGATAGGGAAGAACGGCCGGACATTGATATTATATATATGAATGCTTGTCAAGCTATGACAGGTCAGGGAGGCTGGCCCCTTACCATAATAATGTCTCCGGATAAAAAACCTTTTTTCGCTGGGACCTATTTTCCCAAAGAAAGTCGATGGGGGCGTCCCGGTTTTATGGACCTTTTACTGCAAATTACAAAGGCATGGAAAGAAGAACGGGAAAATATAGATTCTGTTGGGAATCATGTAATCCAGGTATTACAAACCCAAACAGAGGGAATTTCAGGAGAATTAAATGAAGAAACACTAAAAGAAGCTTTTAACCAGTTTGTCGTACGCTTTGATGATATATATGGCGGTTTTGGTGATGCACCTAAGTTCCCCACACCTCACAATCTACTCTTTTTGCTTAGGTACTGGCATAGAACAGGTAAAGTTAAGGCTTTGGAGATGATGGAAAAAACATTGGATTCTATGATTCGTGGCGGAATTTTTGATCACATTGGTTACGGATTCCACAGGTATTCTACAGATAGGAAATGGCTGGTTCCCCACTTTGAGAAAATGCTATATGATAATGCACTTTTAGCTTACACTTTAGTAGAGGCTTTTGAAGCTACGGGCGACAGTAGATATAAACACACAGCAAGAAAAGTGTTCGATTATGTAATTCGTGATATGGCATCACCGGAAGGTGGTTTTTATTCAGCTGAAGATGCGGATTCTGAGGGAGTAGAAGGCAAGTTTTATGTTTGGACTCCTGAAGAAATTATTAATGTTCTTGGTTTTGAAGATGGAAAATGGTTTTGCGATGTATTTGATATTACCTCTAAAGGAAATTATGAAGGTAAAAATATACCGAATCTAATTGAATCAGGTATAGTAGAGAATGAAAGATTAAGCCAATGTCGTGAAAAACTTTTTTTAGCAAGGGAAAAACGTATACACCCACATAAAGACGATAAGATATTAACATCGTGGAATGGTTTGATGATTGCTGCATTGGCAAAAGGTGCAAGGGTTTTCGATGATGAAAAACTGAGCAAAGTATCTGAAAAAGCGGCAGATTTCATTTTTGCAAAACTTACAAGCAAAGAAAAAAGACTTTTAGCACGATATAGAGATGGTCATGCGGCTTTTTTAGGTTATCTTGATGATTATGCTTTTTTAGTTTGGGGCTTGCTTGAGCTATATGAAACAACTTTTAATGTAACGTACTTAAAAAAAGCACAAGAGTTAAATAAACAAATGCTAGAACTTTTTTGGGATAAGGAAAAAGGCGGCTTGTTCTTTAATGGCAATGATAGTGAAGAACTAATAGTTCGTTCAAAGGAAATTTATGATGGTGCAATACCTTCGGGTAATTCTGTTGCAGCATTTAACCTTATAAAGCTTTCACGCATTACTGGCGATACCGAGCTTGATAAAAAAGCTAAGCAGATTTTTACGGTTTTTGCAGGAAATATATCGGAACACCCTTCTGCTTATGCATTTTTTCTTACTGCTTTGCAATTTGCTTTGGAAGGTTCAAAAAAATCGTCATTGCCGGAGATCTAGGTGACTATGACACCAAATCCATAATCAAAAAGGTAAGATCTTACTATATGCCAAATGCGATAATTTTGCTTAATCCCGGTGGAGAAAGTGGAAAAGAACTTGAAAAACTCATTCCTTTCATAAAAGAAATGAAGCCTCTTGATAGAAAAGCTACAGTATATGTATGTGAAAATTACTCATGTCAGGCGCCTACTACCGATCTTGATAATCTTGAGAAAATACTTGATAGATCCTTATCTAAATGAAACAGCTAACTGTAATAATTGCGAAGGCTTAATATATGGTAACTTAAAATAAGTATTAGTCTTACATCACATTTTATCCAAACTATAGTGAAAACTTTTATAACTTTCGACGATCAGTTTCTGTTAACAGAAGATATAATAACAAGCCAAGACCTGCTAAGAAGAATACCATTAAAGAAGCAATAGAAATATGCATTTCACTAGTGGCAAACCAAGAAGCAATCGATGTGAAAAAACTAAACAGTATCAATCCTACTGATAGGGCATATAGTCCGGCACGTATCTTATTCATCGCATATTTTCTTCTTGTTTCTCTAGTTAACAAACTGTACGTTAGCAATGCACTACCAGATATTACAAATACTCCGTTACCTAAAATAGCAATATTATCTTCTGACATAAAATACAACATTAAAGCCGTAAATATGCCAAACAAAATAAGCAGTGAGCCAGCAATGATTCCTGCTGTTGATATACGTGCTGTCATAGTGGAATAAACAGTTTGCCTTGCCATGTCCTGTCCGAGCTTGCGCATATCGTCTACCAATCCACTTAAATCACCCATTGATATTATTGCCTCTTTATAGGCTTGCTCTTCGTCCATTCCACGGGCAATGTAATCGGCAATTTTTTCTTTAATATTTGTAACAAGCTCTTCTTTCAAGTCGTAAAGCTGTTGAGTTGGGCTAATACCGGAAAACAGATTATCAATGTATGCATTCACTTTTTTATCCAAGTGATTTTTAATCTTTGGCATTGTCGAGACCTCCTTTGATCAGTTTATCTAAAACACCTTTAGCAAAGTCCCAAGCATGTTTACTTTGTTCATAGAATTTTTTGCCTTCATCTGTAATACGGTAGTACTTGCGCCTACCCCCCTGTGTTTCATCCCCCCAGTATGACCATACATAACCATCCTGCTCCAACCGGCGGAAAGCTGTATATAAGGTCGCTTCCTTCAATTCATATTGGTTGCCGCTCAATTCTATAATCTTTTTATATATCTCATATCCATAACTGTCCCCCTGCCGAAGCACATTTAGTATAATCGTATCGGTATGACCGCGGATGAGGTCTGTTGAAATTGTATTACCCATAGCTAGTCACCTCCCATTATATATCCAAACACATTCGCAACCGCGTAAATGGCTTTCAACCTTGCTTCGTTTTGGAAGATTTCTTCTGTCAAATATATCCATATCCTGATGTAACTGTAGTCAAATAGTAACTCATATGTCATAATAAACTTTACCACATATTACTATGTATATCAATATACTATGTTGACAATATATAGTATTTTTGTGATAATGTTAAGTTGAAATTATTGTGATAAGATGTAGCAAAGACATAGAAGAAATTGAGAATCACTAAGTTAGACTTTTTTTGGGCAGCCAAGATTTTTACTCGATACCTCAGGTACTAGAGAGTTTGTCGTTTATAATCCATGAGATGAGCAGACGATGATAAGCCACGACAAATGGATTCTTCCGCTGTCACCAGAAAAGATAAAAGCACATCAGGGTTGTATGTTGTCCATGATTTTGATTATTGATTGGATGGCAGTTGGGAAATAGATATAATATATTCAGATAGCCTTATTTATGAGTAAAATCATAAATAAAACAAATATTTTACAAGGAGAAGTAAAATGGATTTATTAGAATTAATAATTGAGTATCACAGGGATAACGAACGGCAGGGACCAGGCAGTGAAGAAGCGACATTAAAAGCATTAAGCCGTATCCCCAATATAAATAAAAAAACAAAGATACTAGACATCGGTTGCGGCACCGGTGGCCAGACAATAACCCTTGCGAAAAACACGGAGTCACATATTACTGCTGTCGATATGCTGCCGCAGTTTTTAGAAAAACTTATGAAAAAAAGCTAAGGAGAATAATCTTATAGACCGTATAACAGTGAAAGAAATGCTAATAGATAATTTAACCCTTGAGGAGAAATCCTTTGATGTAATATGGTCGGAGGGGGCTATCTATAATATAGGCTTTGAAAAGGGGCTGTCCCTGTGGAGAAAGTATTTAAAGGATAACGGTTATATCGCTGTTTCTGAAATTTCATGGTTAACCGATACAAGACCAGATGAAATAGAGCAGTACTGGATTAATGAATACTCGGAGATTGATACAATTGAGAACAAGTTACAAGTTATTGAGAAATGCGGATATACTTCTGTTTCATATTTTGTGCTGGATGACAAATGCTGGATAGATAATTATTATCAGCCGCTTTTGGAAAATGTGGGAGAATTCCTGAAAAAGTATAATTATGCTGATGAGGTTAAGGAGTTTGTAGAACAAGGTAAAATTGAAGCCGATATGTATAATCGTTTTAAAGATTATTACAGCTATGTATTTTATATTGCTAAGAAAAAGTAGTTTAGCGAACGCCAAAACATCTATAGTCCAGGAAATCATGGAACTGGCAACAGTCAATCAAAAATTAAAGACCAATTTGGATGAAATTTTATAGGAATAGAAAGAGTGGGCAATAAACACACTCTGTAGTCGAGGCGGTGCTGCCAAAGATACGATACCCTTCCATGTATATTCTTCGGCAGAGAAGAGGATAAGACATTAAACCAGACGTTACTTAATGGTTTAAAGTTTGGTTTGGGGTTAGTGACAGAACATATCTAAAAAATAAAGCTCCCATAGATTTAAAGGTTTGCCCCAAAACGACAGTTCAATAATATTTGTGTATAGGAAGTAGGTTTATGATTATTAGTGCAAGCAGAAGAACAGATATACCGGCATTTTATTCAGACTGGTTTTTTAACAGAATAAAAGAAGGTTTTGTTCTAGTTAGAAATCCTATGAACATTAATCAGGTGAGTAAAATTAACTTGTCACCCGAAGTTGTGGATTGTATTGTCTTTTGGACAAAAAATCCCCAGCCGCTGATAAATAGACTATCTAAGTTAGATAGATATAATTATTACTTCCAGTTTACTTTGAATTCCTATGATGAAACTATTGAGGCCAATGTCCCTGAAAAGAAACATTTAATAAAAACTTTTCAAGAATTATCGGCTAAGATTGGAAGAGATAGAGTTATATGGAGGTATGACCCCATCCTTTTAACTAAGAAGTTTGATGTAAATTACCATGTAAAGTGGTTTGAATACTTAGCAGATGTGCTTAGTGGCCATACAAAAAAATGTGTAATAAGTTTCATAGATATATATAAAAAAACAGAAAGAAATTTAAGAGGTATAGATCTTATACCGATGAGTGAGCAACTAATAAACGAACTTGCCTTTCAAGTATCAATTATAGCAAAAAAGTACGATTTGCAGATTGAGTTCTGCTGTGAGGACATAGATTTGGTTAAATACAACATAAAACCTGGAAAATGCATTGATGATGAATTAATATCGAAAATAATAGGTAAAAAACTTGATATAAAGAAGGACCCAAACCAAAGATTAAGTTGCGGATGTGTAAAGAGCATTGATATCGGCGCCTATAATACATGTCAGCATAAATGTTTATATTGTTATGCAAATTTTAATACAAGTCTTGTTGACAAAAATGTCATGTTTCATAGCCACATATCGCCACTTCTATATGGTCAATTGGAAGAAAAGGATAAGGTTACCATAAGGCCGGTATCTTCGAATATTAATGATCAATTAAGTTTTCTGGATTAACTTTGTTAGCTCCCAGTATCGAGAAAATTTAAATTACGCATGTGATTGGATAGTTCATTAAAAAAAATTGCAAAAAGGAGACAGAGTATGTTTAAGGAAATGAGGAGAAAGGAAAGAAGCATTGATAACCAACAGGCTATTGAACTGTTAAAGAAAGGACAATATGGAGTGCTATCTACTGTAGGTGAAAATGGATATGCCTATGGTATTCCCCTAAACTACGCATACCATGAAGGAAATATTTATTTTCACTGTGCTGCCGAAGGGAGCAAATTGGATAACATTGCTTATAATAACAAGGTTTCTTTTTGTGTTCTTGGTCATACAGAACCCGTACCAGACGACTTCAGTTACAGATATGAAAGTGTAATTGTGTTTGGACGAGCAATAGAAGTATATGATAAGGAAAAAGAGGATGCATTAGTTGCACTCATACAAAAATATTCTGGAGAGTTTATTGAAAAAGGAATGGACTACATCAAGACATGCACCAAAGCAAAAGTCATAAAAATCAATATTGAGCATTTGACGGGAAAGGCAAGGAAGTAAAGATTTATTAGCATGGGGGCAAGACATGCAAAACATAAAAACAATAACTTTAATCGCAATGACATAATGACAATTGTAACTTTTTCGAACTAATTAGGACTGAATAATAGAAACTTAATAGCTTGAAATACAGGAAAATGATAGGTGTTTCAAAGTGTCTAGCGATAACGGCAGCACTTGGGTGACGGTAAGCACCAGCACCTCCCACACCTTCACCGGCTTAACAAATGGCATTGAGTATACCCTAAAAGTGAGGGCGGTAAACAGTGCAGGCGATGGAGAGGAGGCAAGTAGCCTTACTTGCCTAATTTCCGAATATTAAAGTAGAAGGTGTGAAACAGGTTAAAGCCAACCTTTAGCGAGAAATACTGTTTGTTTTAGTATTCTAAATAAAGTCTTTGATGGAGTTTTTGTGGTTAACCTGAAATATACCGCAAGAAAATTATGGTATAATAAAGCTGTATTAGAAGTAAAATGAATTGGTTAAACTAAGAAAACTTTATGTTATCATGATTAAAGAAAGGGTGGAATTATGACTGAATTACCTTCAAGGGAAGAAATTGATAGCATTTATAAATGGAAGCTAGAAGATATATATGAAAACGAAGAGCTATGGGAAAAAGATTTTGACCAAGTAAAGCAGCAACTGAATCTGCTTGATGAGTATCGTGGGAAAATTAATTCGGCTGAAAAGCTTCTTGGTGTATTGAAACTAAAAGATGAAGTGGCAATGAAGATTGATAGGCTGTTTACATATGCAAGGATGCGCAAAGATGAAGACAATACGCGGGCAAAGTATCAAGCATTGTCTGATAGGGCGATGGGTCTCTTAATAGAGGTATCAAGCAGCCTTTCATTTATTGAACCGGAAATACTCTCATTGCCAAAAGAAGATTTGATGGGTTTTATCGAACATAATAATGACCTTAAACTATATAAGCATTACCTAGAAAATTTGTTGCGTATGCAGAATCATATTCTAGACGCCGATAGAGAAAAAATGCTGGCTGAAATAGGAGAAATAGCTCAGGCACCTGGAGACATTTTTAGAATGTTGGACAATGCGGATATAAGATTTCCAAAAGTAAAAGATGAACATGGAAATGAAGTAGAGCTTACTAAAGGTCGCTATATTAAGTTTATGGAGAGCGAAAACCGAGAAGTCAGAAAATCAGCTTTTGAAGCATTTCACAATACTTACAAAGGACTAGTTAATACTTTAAGTGCAACAACTTCAGCAAATGTAAAGACTAATATTTTTATTAAAAACCAGAGAAAATTTGATTCTTCGTTGGAAGCGTCACTTTTTGCAGACAATGTTCCAACTGAAGTATATAACAATTTAATAAACACAGTTCATAAAAGATTAGATTTGATGCATAGATATGTCAGGCTTAGAAAGAAAGTTTTAGCTCTTGATGAAATGCATATGTATGACCTCTATGTGCCATTAGTTAAAGGTTATGATAAAAGCATAGACTATGAAAACGCTAAACGAATGGTTATTGAAGGCCTTGCCCCAATGGGGGATGAGTATATAGGTATACTCAAGAAAGGATTTGATTCAGGTTGGATAGATGTATATGAAAATCGGGGTAAAACAGGCGGTGCATATTCTTGGGGAACCTATGGTACTCACCCCTATGTTTTGCTAAATTTTCAAGGGAAATTAAATGATGTATTTACCATAGCACATGAAATGGGCCATGCTATTCACACATATTATTCTTCTAACAACCAACCATATATTTACGCCCAATACACGATATTTCTAGCAGAAGTGGCATCTACCTGTAATGAGGCCATACTAATAAATTATTTACTGGAAAGAGCCAAGGAAAAAGAAGAAAGAATGTTTTTATTAAATCACTTCATGGAGCAGTTTAAAGGCACGGTATATCGTCAGACAATGTTTGCTGAGTTTGAAAAAATAATCCATGCAAAGGCCGAGAGTGGCGAACCTCTTAATGCAGAAATTTTTCAAAAAATATACCATGAATTAAATGAACTATACTTTGGAACAGATATCTGCATTGATTCCCTTATAGACTATGAGTGGTCGAGGATACCCCATTTCTATAACAGTTTTTATGTTTATAAATATGCTACCGGTTTTTCTGCTGCCATCGCTATATCTAAAGATATTTTAAACAATGGAATACCTGCTGTAGAAAAGTATAAGGAATTTTTATCAAGTGGGAGTTCTGATTACTCATTGGAACTATTAAAAAAAGTTGGTGTTGATTTAACAAAACCAAAACCTATAGAAGAAGCCTTGGAAGTTTTCGAAAAGCATTTAGATGAATATGAAACCTTAATATAAAAAATAATTTAACATGCCGACAAATTTTATAATTGCCGGCATGTTTTTCTTTCATGTTGGGTTAATTTTTTTATTCTTATATCTGCAGCTAATTTATGAGCATAAAGGCCTTCTAATTCGGCTAGTTTTGATGCGATAGGGGCTAGTTCTTGAGCTCCTTCTTTAGTTATACTTTGATAACTTACAACTTTTAAGAAGGTTCCTACCCATACTCCGCCAGTATATCGTGATGCTCTCATGGTGGGTAAAATATGATTTGTTCCGGATATGTAGTCTCCAAAAACTTCAGCACACCAACTGCCTATAAACAGTGAACCATAGTTATTTAACTCTGGTATTATTGTATCGGGATTTGATATATGTAATTCAAGATGTTCTGGAGCTATTTTGTTTGATAATTCTACAGCTTCACTCAAATGATCTACTAAGTATATCATTCCATTTTCATTCCAAGCTTTTCGTGCTATAGGTTCAGTACTTAGTTTTTGTAAGAATTCCTCCAAATACCTTATAGTATCTTCTATGAGTCCTCTGTCAGTTGCTATTAATATACCTCGAGCTTGAGGGTCATGCTCTGATTGAGCTAATAAATCTGCTGCTATAAACTGAGGATTTGCAGTATTGTCTGCAATTATGAGCACCTCGCTAGGACCAGCAAGAAAATCTATTCCTACAAAGCCGCTTACTTGTCGTTTGGCTTCAGTGACCCATTGATTTCCCGGACCTACAATAATGTCTACCGGGGCTATACTTTCAGTGCCGTAAGCCAAAGCGCCAATAGCATGAGCACCTCCCATACAATATATTTCATTAGCTCCAGCTACATCCATAGCAACTACTGTCGCGGGATTAATAGTGCCAATGGAACTATCTGGTGGAGAGCATGCAACAATTCTATTAACTCCAGCTACCCGAGCAGGAATAATAGACATCAATGCTGAAGATGGAAGAGGATATCGGCCGCCAGGTACATATGAAGCAGATGAAGAAATAGGAAGTATATTGTGGCCGAGTGTGATTCCGGGAGCAATTTCAATAACTTTGGGTACTATCGATTCTCTTTGGATTTGAGCAAATTGTTCAATATTTTTTGCGGCTTGCTTAATAGATTCATATATACCATCATCTAAACTATCATATGCGGATCTTATCTGCTTTTCAGAGAGCTTAAGATTTTTATCTGTAAATTTATCGAATTTTTCACAGTAGTAATATAACCCACTATCACCTTTATTCTGTACTGTCTTAAGAATATCAGAAACTTGTTGTTGCAAAACTTCATCTTTATCTTTTATAGTGCTTTTAATAGGTTTCTTTACTGGGACTATACTCATTTAACTCCCTCCTAAAAAGTGCAAGGCTAACACTTTGCACTAATACTTACCTTATTTTACAATATCTTACTGAAAATTAAAAGCATAAGGTATAAAAGAGAGCAATGAATACCTTTTTCTCAAGATTTTAGAGCCACAGTACCTTTGGCTTTTTGTAACAAAGGAAGCCAGTTAAAAAATTCTTCTATAGCTTTATTACCTAGAATAGGCACATGTTTTGGCGCTTGTCCCGGTTCAGCTGTAATCTTATAATCTTCCGGGGGAAATGCAAAATAGTGTTCTTCATTTTCGGCATAAACCCAGTAAGGATAGTAACCTTCGGCATCATAATCTTTTCCCCAGCCTTGTGAATCTACTTTTGGTGAATTTGCTACAAAATAGCCTTCTTCCTTTAATATTTTGTTAAGTTTTTCAAAACTGATGTGAAAGGGCAGTTTAATCCGCACCTTTTCATTTACCACTTCATAAGGGTAAATATTGCTGCCTTTGATGATTTCTCCCTTTGTAGTATCTATCGGTTGCATATATATTTCTCCTTTGTTGTGTCAACTAATATTATATTCTGTAAATGCTGCTTTATTAAAACTGGTATTTTTTTATTATTAATAGAAATATATATTGCTTATAAATAATAAAAAGCAGCATAGCTGCTTAAAATATTTAATACCACAATAGTACTCCTGCAAAAGCACATCCAATTTTTTCAACTTTATGTTGGGCTACCTTTACTTTAATTTCCCCTAGAGTTTTGTTTCGCATTTCAAAAGCTTCGATTATCATTTTTCTTATTCTTTCTTCAGCCTCAGTTTTCTTCAAGTAGCCTGAAAGCTCCATAATCATGCCGAAACTGCCATCATCAGGTATACCTACGCCTACAGCTGCTGTAATAATACTACCATGTTTATCGCTTTCAATTGCGCCATATGCTGTTGGGACTAAATTGCCCGGAGGAATAATGAGATTTTCATCATATGTAGCTCTGGGTGGTAATACACTGCTAACTCTAACTAGATTTAAATTTCCTGCTCCTGCATTGAGCAATGCACCATCAAAAGCATTAAGAAGAGTTGAACCTTCAGAAGAACCTGCAACCAAGTTATATTTTGTAGGGATTGGCAACATAAAAAAAACCCCTTTTCATATAATATCAGGATTATTATATGAAAAGGTTATCATTGTTGTGACTTTTTTTCAACTATAATCTGGTGTGCGCGAGATAGAATCGCCTGAAAAGTATCTTTCTATACCTTTTCCTATTGCATCTGCCATTTTTCTTTGATAAGAGCGGTCCTGTAATCTTTCCCGGTCTTTTGGGCTAGACAAGAAGCCCATTTCAACTAAGGCAGCCGGCATGGCACTTTCTCTTAAGATATATAAATCTTGGGGCAATGCCTCTCTTATATTTTCTGCATCCATTATCCTTAATTCTTCCTGGATCAGTAAAGCTAATTGTTTACTCTCTGGTTTTGAGGGGTTATAAAAACACTGTGCTCCGAAGTATTGAGGATCAGGAAATTTGTTTGCATGGATACTCACGAATATGTCGGCTTTGGATTTTGATGCAAGCTCTATTCTCCGTTGAAGTTCTTTGGTATTGGATTCTACTTCGTTTGTTTCTTTATCTCTTGTTAAAACAACTTTAAAGCCTTTCTTTTTTAGTATTTTTTGCAGTTCTTTAGCAACGGCTAGATTGATTGGGCTTTCGGCTACTCCGGTTTCTTCATGAACTGCACCTTTGTCAATATTTCCGTGTCCCGGATCAATCGCTACTGTACCCACCGGTTTGAAAAACCCAAATGTAGATATTGTACGTGTGATAAAGACATTGTAGCCAAGTCCCATCAAGATAATAGCAAGAATGACCAAAGCTATTTGGCGCTTATGTTTTTTAAACAAGCCAATCACCTACCTTTTAGTTATCATTTTTTTTAAAATAACTAGTGGTGTCTGTTGGTCATCATTACCCAAAGGATTATCTTTAAGTATCTCTATAATCTGGTCTTCCGTAATTTTTCCAGATATGGCTAAGATGTCAACACATTTTATGTCATTGATATCTACTATAGCAGTAGTGACACCGGTCTTTTTGTAAATTCTATCTGTAATTTCTTTTGGGTTTTTAGGTCCCAATACGATGTAGTGGTCATAAGGTGGTAGTGTTCCGGCAATATCATCGATTTTAGCTAACTCTCTTCCTGCAACTCTATAAAAGTCACCTGAGCGACCGAGCATTTTACCAATTGCTGCGGCAATGGCTCCTAATATTACTCTCGCTTTGCCTACTTCATTTATGGCCAATTGCATTGCTTGTGGGGTGGCTAAACTGCCGTCTTTATCGGGAAACTTACATAAAAACTTGGCAAGTATACTACTTTTTACTGAACTAGATAAGAAGGCTCGACCTTGGGAAATGGCAACAGGGCTTTCTGCTACTATAATTATGTCATTAGGTTCGGCAATGGATGATGTATACTTTACTACAACTTCCACAATATCATCTTTATCTGTTATCAGGTGAGTTCGGATAGGTATTGCAGCCCACTTAACATTATTTTCCGCCATTATGAAAACCTCCCACTCTTAAATTTTTATTCAGTTAATTAAATTTTAGAAGCAAAGAAAAGGTCACAGTTAAAAATTATTTTGAATAAAATATTATTGTGATCCATCAGGAAGGAGGATTATATGAAGCCGGAGATAACGAATCTATATGTTCAAACCTCTGACTATTCTACTTTAGTAGTTGAATCAACAAGGGCTTTTAGCTATACAATACATAGAGCCCCTGATCATTTATATGAGATTTTTTTAGATGCAAGGTTGTTGATGGCACCGGATATTATATGGGTTTATGATGGTATTGTGAACAAAATAGAAGTAAAACAGAAGGAAGATAAAACCTTATTATATGCTTATCTTGCATATCCGTCTTCTTATAGCACAACATTAGATCAAGGAATGCCGGTAAAATTGAAAATGTTCTTCGATCGTTCATTTATAAAGAATTTACTTAAAGATAAGGTTATTGTTATAGATCCAGGCCATGGCGGTAAAGATGTGGGATTTCTAGGTTATATAAATCTATTAGAGAAAAATGTAGTTTTGGATATAGCACACTATTTAAAGCGAGGGTTAAATAATCATGGGGCACATGCTGTAATAACTCGGGAAAGAGATATTTCGATAGGCTTCGATCAGCGAATTCAAGTTGCTACATTACTAGAGGCTGATATGTTCATAAGTCTACATACAAATTGGGACTTGGACAAAAGAATAAATGGTGCCAAAGGGACATACAAAGGAGTGGGTGCCCAATTTCTTTGTAGTAGTATTATTGAGGAAATAGGTAAAAAACTAAGGCTTAGTAATCTGGGGATAAAAAGAAATGAAATTCAAAACTTCCTGCCGCGAAACCATTATATAAACTCAATACCTTATGTAAATATAGAAGTATGCACTATTTCAAATCCCGTGGAAGAGGGATGGCTGAGAAGTCCTGTATTTAAAGAACGAATGGCTATTGCCATTATTAATGGTATAGTTAGATATTTATCACAGCATAATATGGTTATGACGGCACCGTAATATCCAAACAAATTCACAATTAGTTGTTATATTTACCAATTACGGGTAAAATATAGACAAGCATATCAAAAAGAACAATCAGAAATATAACGGAGGTAGAACATGGCTTTTAATGAGCAATTATTAGATTTTATGCAAGAACAAGCCTATAAACCAATGACTGAAGGAGAGCTGGTTACTGCTCTGGGAATAAATCACAGTGAAATTGACATCCTTTTGAAAACCCTTAATGATATGGAGAAGGATGGTTTAGTAGTAAAAAATCGTCGAGGTCGTTATGGCATACCTGAAAAAATGAACCTTGTAGCTGGTCATTTAGAGGGGCATCTAGGTGGGTATGCATTTTTAATACCTAGAAATAAAGATATGGACGATATCTATGTGGGTAGAGAAGATATGAATGGTGCAATGCATGGAGACCTAGTCTTAGTCAGGCCCAAAATTCCCGCAAGAGGAGCATCCAAAGCTGAAGGAGAAGTAATTCGCATATTAAAAAGGGCCTATAACAAAATTGTGGGTACTATAGAGAAAGGAAAACATTTTTCTTTTGTAATTCCTGATGATAAGCGGTTTTTTTATGATGTTTTTGTTCCAAAAGAGAAAACACTAGGTGCAAAAAATGGTCATAAGGTTGTTGCAGAAATAACTGAATGGCCGGAAAAACGTAGGAATCCTGCCGGAGAGGTTGTGGAGATACTTGGGTATAAGGATGAACCCGGTATTGATATATTAACAATAATAAAAAAATATGATCTCCCCTTAGAATTTCCTGAAAAGGTAAAAAGGCAGCTTGAGCAGATTCCCGAGACAGTTCAAGAGGAAGATTTGATCGGCCGGAAAGATTTTAGAAATACGAGAGTTGTAACCATAGATGGTGAAGATGCTAAGGATTTGGATGATGGAGTTTCCATAGAAAGGATAGAAAATGGCTATCGATTAAGTGTCCATATTGCTGATGTAAGCTATTATGTTAAAGAAAAAAGTCCACTTGATGTAGAAGCATTGAAAAGGGGCTGTAGTGTCTATTTAGTCGACAGAGTTATTCCAATGTTGCCGCCAAAGCTCTCAAATGGTATTTGTAGTCTCAATCCCCATACTGACCGCCTGACTATGAGTGTAATAATGGACTTTGATGAAAATGCGAATATCATTCGGTATGATATAACCCCAGGTGTAATAAAGACCTGTGAAAGAATAACATATACTGATGTAAATAAAATTCTTGAAGATAAAGATACTAATACTATTAAGCGTTTTGAGTATCTAGTAGATGATTTTATCTTGATGGAAGAACTGGCAAAAAAACTCATGAAAAAACGTTTTGCTAGAGGAAGTTTGGATTTTAATCTTGAAGAAGCCAAGGTTATATTAAATGATGTAGGGCAGCCGATTGATGTAATAAAAGAAGAAAGACGCATATCGAATCGAATAATAGAAGAATTTATGATTATTGCAAATGAGGTGGTCGCAGAGCATATCTTTTGGTTAAAAGTTCCTTTTATTTACAGGGTTCATGAAATACCTGATAGTGAAAAGATAGCAGAATTACAGGAGTTTTTATATAATCTCGGGTATACATTGAAGGGGATTAAAAATCTAAAACCCAAAGCCCTTCAAAAAATACTTGAACAGGCTGATGGAAGATCCGAACAGAGATTGGTAAATACAATGGTGCTTAGATCATTAAAACAAGCCAGATATTCAGAGATAAATTCAGGGCATTTTGGATTAGCATCTCAATATTATACTCACTTTACAGCTCCAATTAGGAGATATCCGGATCTCGTCATACACAGGATACTACGTGAGCATCATGAAAACAAATTAGACTTAAAACGTCAGAAAAAGCTAAGTAAAGTAGTAGAGAAAACCGCAGATATATCTTCACAACGTGAACGCATTGCAGAACAAGCTGAGCGAGAAACAAATGATTTGAAAATAGCAGAATATATGTCAACAAAAATTGGTGTCAGCTTTGACGCTATAGTTTCAGGAGTAACTTCTTTTGGTATATTTGTTGAATTAGACAATACAATAGAGGGCCTTGTTCATGTGAGCAATATAGAAGATGACTATTATCATTTTAATGAAAAAATGATGACACTTAGGGGTGAACGCACAGGAAGGGCATTTCGAATAGGAGATAAAGCAAAAGTAAAGGTAGATCGAGTAAACATAGAAGAAAGACAGATAGATTTTGTACTGGTGTAAAATAACATAGCTGCAATCATGTAAAGTATATGGGGAGCCGTTACTTCCAAAAAGCTAGCGAATGAGCCTACCTAGAAAACTAATACATTTCAGAAAAAAGATCCATAGATATAAAATGTGGGAAACTTGTGAAAGATTGAGAAACCTTCATAATAGATTTGGCTAAAACTACACTGAAAGTGACAATAAACCTTTCGAATATGAAAGGTTTATTTTTTTTAATCATATAAAGATTCATTGAACAAGGTGGCATTTTAAGACAATTCACGTAATAACATATAATGAAGACAAAATATTAGATGGAACCTAATAGAACTATCAGGTCTAAAAAGTTGTTTGATGGAACTTCAGATTATTTTAGAAGGAGGGATATTCTCAATTAGTGAAACAGAACTAACTATTTAAACAAGGAGGGCTTTTATGTCTTTTGACAAGATTATCATTTGGGTTATGGCAATAGGTATCTTATTGGGTGGCGTTGACCGAATATTGGGAAATCGGTTTGGGCTTGGTGAAAAGTTTGAAGAGGGCTTTAATGCCATGGGTCCTCTGGCATTGGGCATGGTCGGTATTGTGTCATTGGCACCTGTAATAGCAAAGGTTTTAGGACCTATCATAATACCGGTATTTAATATTATGGGTGCTGACCCTGCAATGTTTGCTACAATCCTTGCTAATGATATGGGAGGTTATCCTCTTGCAATGGAACTCGCTCAAAACGAACAGGCTGGTTTACTAGCCGGTCTAATAGTTGCTGCTATGTTAGGTTGTACTATCGTTTTCTCCATTCCGGTAGGATTAGGACTTATAGAATATGAGGATAGGCCGTTTTTTGCTAAGGGTTTATTGGTAGGCCTTATCACAATACCTTTAGGTGGCATAATCGGAGGTCTTGTGGCAGGCTTTAATTTCATAATGGTTGTTACTAATATGATTCCGGTTTTAATACTATCAATATTGCTTGCACTTGGGTTGATTTATGTGCCCAAAGCTATGATAAAAGGTGCCTTGGCTTTTGGAAAGTTTATTCTTTTTGTAATTACCGTGGGGCTGGCAGCATCAGCTTTTCAAGAACTAACGGGAATAGTTATTATACCAGGTATGGCACCGATAATGGATGGTTTAATCATTATCGGACAAATCGGTGTAGTGCTGCTTGGTACTTTTCCAATATTGACACTGCTCGTTAAAGCACTCGAAAAGCCTTTAAATGCAATTGGGGAAAAGCTGGGAATGAATGCTACAGGGGCGGCAGGTATTGTTTTTACTCTGGCGAACAGTATTCCAGTTTATAAAATGATGAAGGATATGGATAACCGAGGTAAGGTAATAAATACAGCATGGCTTGTACCTGCAACGGCAGCTTTAGGTGATCATCTAGGTTTTACTGCCGGTGTGAGACCGGATATGATAACACCGGTCGTTATAGGAAAACTTTCAGCGGGGGTATTAGCTATAGTATTTGCAGCGTGGGCATGCAGGGATTTGAGTAATGAAATAAAACAAAGTGAAGAATTAAAATCAGAAAAGATGTCTGCAATAAATTTATAAATTGAAAAAAAGGGGGTATTAGAAGTGACAAAAAAATATTTCCTTGGATTAGATCAAGGGACAACTGGTACCACTGCTTTAATTCTGGATGAAAATTGGGATATAGTATCCCAGGTAAATTGTGAACATAAGCAGTACTATCCAAAACCCGGATGGGTTGAACATGACCCAATAGAAATATGGAAAAAAACCAAAGAGGCAGTGGGAAAAGCCTTACAAGAAGCAAAAATAAATATCCAAGATATAAAAGCTATTGGAATTGATAACCAAGGAGAGACTGTTTTAGTTTGGGATAAAAACACGGGAGTTCCTATATATAATGCCATTGTATGGCAAGACCGTCGTACATCAGATATGGCTGATAGATTAAAAGAAGAGTGGGGAGACGTAATTAAAGAAAAAACCGGTCTTGTAGTTGACTCGTACTTTTCAGCCCTTAAAATAAAATGGATATTGGAAAATGTAGAAAATGCCAAAACAAGAGCTGAAAAAGGTGAATTAATTGCTGGTACAATAGATTCATGGCTCATATGGAAAATGACGGGTGGCAGTCTACATATGACAGATTATGCTACCGCTTCTCGTACAATGCTTTTAAATATTAATAGTGGCAAATGGGATCAAGATATATTAAACAAACTGGAAATTCCAGAAAAAATGCTGGCAACAATTTATTCTTCTAGTATGCTTTACGGTTACACCGAGCCCGAATGTTTTCTGGGTGGGGAAATTCCCATTGCAGGCAATATAGTTGATCAGCAGTCGGCCCTTTTCGGTCAGGCATGCTTCAAACCCGGCACTGTTAAAACCACATATGGAACAGGATGTTTTATGCTTATGAATACTGGCTATAAAATTGTGGACTCTCCAAATGGTCTTTTGACTACTGTTGCCTGGGGCCTTGATGACAAGATGAGCTTTGCTCTAGACGGCGGTGTTTATATTACAGGAGCGGCAATTCAGTGGTTACGGGATGGCCTGGGGGTTATAGCCAATGCCAAAGAGACGGAGGATATTGCGAATTCAGTCAAAGACACAGGAGATGTCTATTTCGTGCCGGCTTTTACGGGCTTAGCTGCACCCTATTGGGATCAATATGCTCGTGGAATGATAATAGGTATTACAGGTGGAACTACAAAAGCTCATATAGTTCGAGCTACTCTTGAAAGTATTGCTTTCCAGGTCAATGAGAATTTGAGAGTAATGCGTCAAGATTCGGGGATTGACATTAAAGTAATGAGAGTAGACGGAGGACCGGTAAATAACGGCTTTTTGATGCAATTCCAGGCTGATATTTTAGGTATACCTGTAGATGTTCCTGTAATTACCGAAACTACGGCTTTAGGGGCTGCATATTTAGCGGGATTAGGTGTAGGGGAATTTAGCAACTTAGATGAAATCGAGGAGAAGTGGAAACTTGCTAAAAGATACGAGCCAAAGATGGATGAAAGCAAACGTCAGTTTCTGTGCGAGCGTTGGGAAAAGGCTGTAGAGCGTGCAAGAGCTTGGGCTGAAAAATAGAAGAAAGTTTAATATGGCGGGCTGACTGATTAAGTTCAGTCACCCGCAGATTATGTGTTGATGTCTTGTTAAAGAAAGGAGTTATAGCATGTCGATGATGGATGTAGTTATAATAGGAGCCGGTGCAGTGGGAACGGCTGTTGCCAGAGAATTATCTAAGTATGAATTAAATATTTTAGTTGTTGATAAGAATGAAGACGTAGGCGGTGATGCATCAAAATCTAATAGTGGTATCGTTCATACAGGTTACGATGCAACTCCTGGTACATTAGAATCGAGATTAGTAGTTGCTGCTAACCCTATGTATGATAGGCTGGTCAAAGAATTGGATGTGCCTTTTATCAAATGTGGTGCAATACTCACGGCAGTATCTCAAGAGGAGTATGAACTGCTTCCTGAACTTTTTAGGAAGTCTCATAAAAATGGTGTTTACGATGTGGAGATGGTCACAGCTGAGCAGGCAAAAAAATTGGAACCTCACATTTCACCAGAGGTAAAAGGCGGGATATACATTCCAAGAGAAAGTATTATAGATCCTTTTGCTTTAGTTGTTGCTTATGCTGAAAATGCTGCAATAAACGGTGTCAGCTTTAAGCTATCTACAAAAGTTATTGATATTTATCAAGAAGATGGTAAAGTAACGAAAGTTGTGACGGATAAAGGGGAAATACCTACAAGGTTCGTAATCAATGCTGCCGGATTATACACTGATGAAATAGCAAAAATGGTAGGTCAGTGCGATTTTACAGTACATCCCAGAAAAGGTCAGTTCTATATCATGGAAAAGGATATTCCTTATAATATTGAAAAAATCCTATTGCCTGTACCTACAAAACATTCAAAAGGCAAACTTGCATCTCCCACCACTCATGGCAATATGTTAATCGGTCCTACTGCTGAGGACTTGGAAAACAAAGAGGAATATGCGGTGACAGCTGAGGGTCTAGAGGAAATTATTGAAAGTGTGCGGCGTTTATTGCCAGCAGCGTCTCCTAAGGATACCATAACACAGTACTGTGGTCTAAGACCTACAAAAACCCCTGAAGGCTATAAAATCGAGGCTTCTAATGAAGTTAAGGGATATATAGGGGTTACCGGAGTCAGATCAACTGGAGTGACTGCTTCAATTTCCATAGCAGGATATATAGTTGATATTCTGGCTGATGAGGGTTTAGAGTTAAAAGTAAAAGACAACTTTGAGCCATATCGAATAGGAATTACAAAATTCAATGAGCTTTCTTGGAAAGAGAAGGATGAACTGATAAAACAAAACCCACTCTATGGTCATGTGATTTGCCGCTGTGAAACAGTAACCAAAGGGCAAATCTTAGAAGCTTTAAACAGGCCTATTCGGGCAAAATCATTGGATGCTATAAAGCGCCGATTGTGGGCAGGTGCCGGCAGATGTCAGGGAGGTTTTTGCAGTCCTAGGGTTGTAGAAATCCTGGCTGGAGAATTAAATATTCCAGCAGAAACTATAACAAAACATAGAAAAGGGTCTGAAATCCTGACCAGCCCTAATAGATTGGGGGATTAAGCATGTTTGAAACAAATTATGATGTTGTAATAATTGGAGCCGGACCCGCAGGCCTTGCTGCAGCTATTGAGGCCAAAAAAATGGGTACACAAAAAGTACTCTTAGTGGAAAGAGATCATGCTCTGGGAGGAATTCTTCAACAGTGCATTCATCCGGGCTTTGGATTACATATATTCGATGAAGAGTTGACCGGTCCCGAGTATGCCTATAGATTTATTGAGCAAATCAAACCACTGGGTATAGATGTATTAATAAACACTATGGTTCTTGAAATCTATAGTGATGATAACAGATTGTATGCGGTAAACCGAGAGAAAGGAGTTTGTAACATAGGATATAAATCCCTTATTTTGGCTATGGGATGCCGAGAACGTACTCGGGGAGCCATAGCAATTCCTGGAACCAGACCTGCAGGAATTTTTACTGCCGGCACTGCTCAAAGGTATATCAATATACAGGGCTATATGGTGGGTAGAGAATTTGTCATTCTCGGTTCTGGAGATGTAGGTATGATTATGGCCAGGCGACTTACCTTAGAAGGTGCTAAAGTAAAGGCAGTAGTGGAAATTATGCCATTTCTGACAGGTCTTACCCGGAATAAAGTTCAGTGTCTTGATGATTATGATATACCCCTTTATTTAAAACATACAATTACAGATATAAAAGGCAGGGACCGTGTGGAAAAAGTAACAGTATCTCAAGTGGACGATAATTTAAATCCAATAAAAGGCACAGAATGGTATATAGATTGTGATACCTTGCTGTTATCTGTAGGCTTAATTCCGGAAAATGAGCTTTCTAAAAAAGCTAAAGTTACGTTAAGTCCTAATACGTTAGGGCCTATAGTTAGTCAGAGAATGGAAACAAACGTCAAAAACATATTTGCATGTGGAAATGTATTACATGTAAATGATTTGGCAGATAACGTAACTGTTGAAAGTCAGATGGCTGGCATGTATGCTGGATTAAACGCCCTTGGAAAGGAATTCAAGATTAAAAAGGTTGCAGAATGTATTCCTGGTGAAGGCGTAAGATATGTAATGCCACATAAAATAGAAATAACTGATGACATTCAAGATATATCCTTGTTTTTCAGAGTGACAGAACCAGCTAGGGACGTAACACTGGAAATTGTGTCAAATGGAGAAACAATAGCTTGCGCAAGAAGACAAAAAATTAACCACGGAGAAATGGAAAAGATGTACATAAAAGCTAATGCATTAGATAAGTTAGGTGATGAAATAATGGTTCGTGTAGCGGAGGTGAAAGGCTGATGAAAAAAAACCTCACATGTATATTATGTCCAGTGGGGTGTGAAATAACTGTAACGGCTACAGGTAATACCATTGAAAAAATCGAAGGGAATCAATGTAAACGAGGTATACCATATGCTACTGATGAATTTCTAAATCCCAAAAGGATTTTAACAACGACAGTTAAGATAGATGGGGCCGACTTGCCGGTAGTTTCAGTAAGAAGTGATAAACCTCTGCCCAAAAATCTTATTTTTAAATGTATGGAGATTCTAAAAAAAGTTAGAATTAAAGCACCAGCAGAAATGGGCCAGGTTATTGTTGAAAATATATTGGATACAAATATAAATATCATAATTACAAGAAATTAAGATCCTTAACTGTTCTCCTGACAGTTTTATCTGAAACTGGTTGGAGAACAGTATTTTATTGAATATTTTTTAATATTATGAGCTTGTTCAGTTACATGATATAATATATAATATATTGGGATTTGCAAGATTGCCGTTATGTGGAGGTAAAGCAGTGGAAAATAAATCTAAAGTTCTTGTCACCAATCGAAAAGCTAGACATGATTATCATATAATAGAGACCTTTGAAGCAGGGATTGCCCTGGCTGGTACAGAAGTTAAATCTTTGCGTGATGGGAAAGGCAATCTTAAAGATAGTTTTGCCCGTGTTGAAAATGGAGAGTTGTATCTTTATAATATGCACATCAGTCCTTATGAAAAGGGAAATATTTACAATAAAGATCCATTGAGAACTAGAAAGTTACTAATGCACAAAAAGCAGATTAATCGTCTTTTCGCACAGGTGAAAGAAAAAGGTCTTACTCTTATTCCGCTTCAAGTATATTTAAATGAGAGAGGGCTTGTTAAAGTTGCCTTAGCTTTGGCTAAAGGTAAAGCCCGTTATGATAAACGTGAAGATATTAAGAAAAAAGATGCTAACAGACAAATGGAAAAAGCATTTAAAGAGTTTAATAAAATGTAAGTTATCATATTCTGCGAGGAGATAAGAGGACAATGCCTACATACGATTACAGATGTACTGAATGTGATCATCGTTTTAGTGATTTTGTAAATATTAAAGATAAAGATAGTGAACGATGTCCTAAGTGCGGTGGAAATGCAAAACAACTATTTACAGGTTTTCTATTTATAAGTAAAGGACGTTCACAGGGCGGAACTTCTTGCAGTTCCTGCAGTGGTTCAAATTGTAGTACTTGTGGCAATTAGGTATTCTGGTATTTCAGATATTTGCGACATAATGATATGCAAGCTAAATGTAAATTAACCACTTGACTATTTTTGTAGATTATTCTATTATAATAGTTGCAAGAAATTAAAATACTTAGTTTTGATTAGACAGATTCTTAAAGTGTTGTCTATCAAACCTTACTAAACTAATTGCGGGATTGTGTAACGGTAGCACCCATGACTCTGGATCATGTTGTCCAGGTTCGAATCCTGGTCCCGCAGCCAAGGCCATATCGTCTAGGGGTTCAGGACGCCGCCCTCTCACGGCGGTAACGGGGGTTCGAATCCCCCTATGGCTACCAAAACAGAAAATAACCGCCATTGCATTTTTTAGCAATGGCGGTTTTGTGTTTTTTTAAAAGCTACTGTTAAAATGTACATGTTTATCCGAATAAGGTAATGGCTCTCTTTTTATTACATTATTGTTTTTTGAAATATCAAGGGAAATGGCTTGTTGAGCTATTATTGCACCTTCTTTAGTTACCAATTCTTTATAGATTAACTTATCATAATATAATTGCCCACTGGAATGAATTATCAAATTATTTACTTCGATACTTCCCTGTACAATTCCAGAGATAATAAGGTCTTTAGCTTTTATATAACCGTGAAAACTACCGGCGGGAGCAACATATACAGTATTTCCATTATTTATGTCACCATTAAAAATCCCGCTTATAACTATCAAACCATTATGTTCCTCTGATATTTCAGAATTCAGAAGGTCAATATAAAGGCTCAGTTCCATAGAGGTCACCCCAAATAATTAAATAAAATCAGGTTTTTTATTACTTTGGGATAAGCCAGGACTCCATAAACGATTAGCCCAATCCAAATATCCTCTGCAATTAGCCGAAATTGGATCAACAGCAAGTTTTCCGTGAGGCAAGTGTGGTAGTAAATAGGAACTTAAAGCTTGTCCACCGCCTCCGGTTAATATTAGGCTGTCAAATTCCGAAAGTCTCCAATGGGAATTTGCTTCAACGAGAATATTCGTGGCGAGTTTCTGGAATACACTATCAACAATATCTGAAATATTAATAGTTTCCCCTGCCACGTTAATCTTACGGTTGATAACAATACTATCAAGGGCATAACTTTCCTTTTCTAAACCATATTCGGTTACAAGACTTTCGCCAATATCGCTATAAGCTGTAGCTAAACCTACTAATAATGATGTACTTTTTTCAGGTATGTACTCAGAATCCTCGATGGCAGCAAGGTCTGTTGTCTTAAAACCAACATCTATTACTCCTATTCGTCCATCAAAAGGGATAGATGCATCTGAAAGAGAAGCCCAGTAAGAGCCTAAAGGCTGAGGTACAATTTCTATATTATTAATATTAAAAATGACTTCACGGCTTTCATTACCTTCAAAAAGCTTAATAATACGTTCGCCTTTTACTCTGTTTATGAAGTCTTCAGCTAGATGCATTCTTTCCACAGGAAGTCCTGTTACAACATTGAAGACATTGGTGGAAGTTTTAGTGAAAAAACTTAAAGCGCTAAAAAATAGAACCTCCAAATCGTCACTTACTGATCTTGTGTATGAAAGATCACGATATGCGAATCTAGAATGTCTAATAGCCGCTTTTCCCACAAAGTATAAATTATCTCCAATACCAATTTTAAGATGATTAATCCCTGGGCTATCATTGATTTTTGTGCTAAATATTGGTTTCATGTGACCTTCCCCTACAACACTGGGAAATGAATAACCTACTTCACCGTCAGTTACCTTGACAAAACCATAGCCTACATCGATACCAATCAATTGTGCCACAAACAAACCTCTTTTTAATAATAAGCTTTAAAATGCCTAATGTCCTTAGTAATTCTCCTTAGGATAAATTACTCACCTAAAAAGAAAGATACAATTTCAATGATTCGACAGATGTATTTTCCCAAAAAGGATATTTTGTCCATCTTTGTCATTACTATGATAACAATTATTAAATATTTTGTAAATACTTAAATTTCCATTGTTAAAAATGACGACTCAAAATGAGTATAAAAATGCTTTTATGGATTATTTTTACAAGTTTGTGGAACAATTAAAAAAAACCCTTTTTGCCAAAGAAACGGGATGATGAGTGTATATGTGTAAAATATTAGTTATAGGTCTAGGAAATGTATTAATGTCCGATGACGGTCTGGGAGTTGTCGCTATTCATCAATTACAAGAAAAAAGCAAGGCTTATTCTAATATTTTCTTTTTGGATGTAGGTACATCAATTTTTAATCATATCGCTGATTTAGGAAAATCAGAAACGTTAATTGTTATAGATGCTATAAAAGCAGGCTATCCTCCAGGAACAATTTATCGTATAGATGATTTTGATACTGTAGCTGATATACGAAGATTTTATAACAGCCATGGGTTTACAATTATTGAAGCAATAGCTCTTTCAAGGGAATTAACGGGTTTACCGCAAAAAGCAACTATTTTTGGAATTGAACCTTATAGTTGTGATCTTGGTTATAGTGTGTCCCGTGAGATTAGAGGATCTCTAATAAAATTAATAAATATGGTTGAAAGAGAAATAGAATCACTGATAACACCGAGATAGTTTAAATCTAAGAAGGTTTTAGGATTGCATGAATTATCAATTACGGAAGATATTCTTCGAATTGCTCTAAGTGAAATAGACAGATCGAATTACAAAAAAATAACAAAGTTAAACATTATTATTGGTGACTTGTCAGGTGTAACTAGCGAAAATATAAAATACTATTTTGAGATTCTAAGCAAGGATACTCCTGCTTCAGATGCAATTTTGAAATTTAAATACAACAAAAGTAAGTTCCAATGCAATAAGTGTAATCAAATATATGAACGATGCAATTTTTCAATACTATGCCCTCATTGCAACAGCAGCGGAGTTATTGTTGAAAGCCATACATCACTATATATTGAGAGTTTGGAGGTAGAATAATGAATGTGAAAATTATAGAAAATGTTCTTGAGGCAAATAATTACATAGCTAGAAAACTACAACAAGATTTAAAGAGAAGAAGGAATATGATGGTAAATATTATTGGTTCTCCTGGAGCTGGTAAAACAAGTTTTATTCTTAAATCTATACAATTCCTTGACAAAAAGTGTGCAGTTATTGAGGGAGATATTGCTTCAGATATCGACTCAAAGAAAGTTGCCTCTTATGGTATACCAGTAGTTCAAGTAAATACAGGTGGAGGTTGTCATTTAAGTGCTCCGATGATTGATGCGGCTTTAAAGGAGATGAATTTAGAAGATACTATTATTTTTGTCGAAAATGTCGGGAATTTAGTTTGCCCAGCTTCGTTTGACATAGGGGAGGACTTTAAAGTGGTCTTGAGTAGTGTCACCGAAGGTGACGACAAACCTTATAAATATCCAGCTATATTTAAAAAAGCAAAAGCAGTAGTGATGAACAAGATGGATCTAAATAAACATATTAAGTTTGACAAAAATTACTTTTATCGAGGTATAAAAATGTTAAATTCCAATAGTATGGTTTTCGAAGTTTCTTCTACCTTTGGGGAAGGAATGAAGGAGTGGAGTGGGTGGCTTACAAAACAGTTCGAAGAAAAATGTCCCCTATAAAAGTTGGTGATTGTGGATTAAATGTATTATATAAAAGTTCTGATATGCTTCTATATAATGAAGATGCTATTGAAGAGGCGTCGGAACTTTTAAAAGGGGGAGGAATCCTTGCTATAAAAGGTGTAGGAGGATATCATCTTGCAGTTGATGCTTGTAATGAATATTCGGTATTAAAACTCAGGAATAAAAAACATAGATATGCAAAACCTTTTGCTGTCATGATGTTAAATATGCATGAAGTTGAAAAATACTGTGTGGTAAGCATAGGCGAAAAACAACTTCTTGAAAGTTACCATGCTCCGATAGTTATTTTGAAAAAAAATCCTAGTGGTGACACTTTAGCCTATAGCTTAACAATGGGTCTTAATACAATTGGCGTTATGCTTCCATATACACCACTACATAAATTGATCTTGGAAAAAATCCGTTTTCCTTTAGTTATGACAAGTGGAAATATTAGTGATGAGCCGATTTGTATAAATGATACCGATGCTCAAAATCGCTTAAATGATATAGTCGATGGCTTCTTGTATCATAATCGTCCTATAACTAATCGTTTAGATGATAGCGTGTGTTTTTTCGGAGCTAATAATATAAGAATGATAAGAAGGGGGAGAGGATTTGCTCAGGAACCTATTTTAATAAATAGGAGCGAAAAACAAATCCTTGCTTGTGGATCCTTTCATAAAAATACTTTTTGCCTAATCAAAAATGAGCATGCCTTTGTTAGCCATCATATAGGAGACTTGGACAATCCTCTTACGTATCAGTACTATAAAGATGAAATCGAAAAGTATATGGAGCGTTTAGTTATTAAACCTGTATGTATAGTAAAGGATTTGCATCCATCATTTCCTTTATATGCGGATAAACAGAATCTGCCTGTTTTAACGGTTCAGCATCATCATGCACATATAGCTTCAGTTATGGCTGAATATGGTTTAAAAGATAAAGTTTTAGGCATTGTTTATGACGGTACAGGATTGGGCAATGATGGAAGCATATGGGGTGCGGAATTTTTACTGGCGGATTTGAGAGGATATAAAAGGGTAGGTCATTTGGAAGGCATTCCTTTACCGGGAGGTGACTTAGCAGTGAAAAACCCTTTCCGATCGGCCTTGGGTTTTATTTATAAGGATGTAAAGTATTTTTCACAATATGTTGGGCGCTTAGATAGTTTTCAAGTAAAAATAGTATTAAAACAAATAGCAAATAGAATTAATACACCACTGGCGTCTAGTATGGGAAGACTTTTTGATGCAGTTGCCTCAATAATTGATATAAGAGATTCGATAGATTATGAAGGGCAAGCTGCTATGGAGCTGGAATCCATTATTTCACATATAGATGATTATTACGAATATTGTTTAGAAAACAATAATGCAGGTTTTTGTATTAATGTGAGAAAGATGTTCCACCAAATATACAAAAACTATACTTCAGGTTTAAGTAAGGGTATTATTTCTGGAAAATTTCATAACACTGTTGTCAAATTTACGGTGGATATCACAAAGAAAATTAGGGATATTTATTTTGTTAATAAAATCGTTATTTCAGGTGGATGTTTTCAAAATCGATATCTCTTAGATAATGTTAATACATGTTTAAAAAAAGAAGGATTTGAAGTATATATTCCAAGCAGAGTTCCCTTAAATGATGGGGGGATATCTTTGGGTCAAGCTGCTATAGCTACCTTATATTCTTCGGAAAGCTAGAAAAAGAAGGTGAGACAATTGTGCTTAGCAATACCGATGAAAATCGAAGATATTAAATGGCCTATGGCTATAGTTTCCCATCAAGGCTTAGTAAAAAAAATTGATATACAGCTTGTGCCTACAGTGAAGAAAGGTGATTATGTACTTGTTCATGGAGGATTTGCCATTCAAACTCTGGATACGAATATAGCAAGGGAGAGTATAGATATATGGGAAAGTCTAGGATTTTAAAAAGTGAAATAAATATTATGGAAGTTTGCGGCACTCATTCAGAAGTTATATTCAAAATATGCAATAAGGCAACTTTATAAAGATAAAGTGAAGTTTACTTCTGGTCCTGGATGTCCTGTATGTGTTATTTCTCCTGAAGATATTGACCTAATCGTAGAATATGCTAGGAATGATATCATAATCGCAACCTTTGGTGATTTGGTTAGGGTGTCGGGAACAAAATCAAGCTTAATTATGGAGAGAACTTATGGGAGAACTATCAAAACTGTATATTCACCTCTGGAATCCCTTGACATAGCAAAAGTCAACCCCACGAAAACAAGTAGTTTTTATCGGTATCGGTTTTGAGACAACCGTACCGTTGGTGGCGTTAACGATAATGAAGGCTAAAGAACAAGGTATAAAAAACTTTAGTGTACTTAGCCTTCACAGAACAATGCCAGCGATATTAAGAACGCTATTAAAATCAAATGTTAAAATTGACGGATTGCTCCTTCCTGGTCATGTATGTGCTATTACAGGCTCAAAACCCTTTAATTTTGTTTCCGATGTATATGGTATAAGTGGAGTAGTTTCAGGATTTTTACCGAAAGATGTTATGCAAAGTATTGATATGATAATAAGAGACATTGATAGGCCTTCTGTAGATATCCAATATAAAAGGGTTGTTACTCCTTCTGGTAATATCGTAGCCCAAAAAGTCATCAAAAATGTTTTTGAACCTTGCGATATTAGTTGGAGGGGTTTTGGTATCGTACCAAAATCCGGACTTTCTATAAAAAAAGAATGGCGTTTCTTTGATGCTAGAAATAGATGGCATATTAAGATTCCCTTTACTCACGAAAGAAAAGATAGCCAAGGGGGATGTAGATGTGGAGATATTTTACAAGGACTTTGCGAGATCTCAAGATTGCTCCCTCTTTAAAGCGATATGCAGTCCTGATAAACCTTTTGGCCCTTGTATGGTTTCATCAGAGGGGGTCCTTGTGCCATTTTTTATAAATATGGAGGATTAAAATGAGTCTTGTTCAGATTGCTCATGGTGGTGGAGGAAAGCGTTCAGAAGAATTGATAAAAGATGTCTTTATAAATAGATTTAATAATAGCATTTTAAACGATATGGAGGACTCAGCTGTTGTAAGTCTTAATTCCCTAAATCTTGCTTTTACTACAGATAGTTACACTGTAAAACCAATTTTTTTCCCTGGTGGTAACATAGGGAAGTTAGCAGTATGTGGAACTGTTAATGATTTATTAATGAGAGGAGCAAAACCTTTATTCATAAGTGCATCATTTATGATTGAAGAAGGTTTTGATATAATGTTTGCTAGAATCTATAGCTACATCGATGGTTCAAGCTTGTCAAGAAGCGGGAGTAGAAATAATCACAGGGGATACAAAAGTGGTAGAAAAAGGCGGGGTTGATCAGATATTTATAAACACTTCAGGAATTGGATCTATAGCTAATAACGTGTACATATCAATCAAGAATGCATGTCCTGGTGATAGTGTAATTATTTCGGGCACTATAGGGGATCATGGAATGGCTGTTTTGTCGGCTCGAGAGAATATTACTTTTGATAGTCCTGTGAATAGTGATTGCGCAGCACTTTTAGAGATGGTAAATGAAATGCTGAAGTTCGAGGATTCAGTTAAAGTTCTTCGTGATCCTACTCGTGGTGGAGTGGCAGAGGTTTTGTATAACATTTGTAATGGAAGCGGTGTTGGGATTGAAATCGATGAAGAAAAGTTACCTGTAAAACCTCAGGTGCTTTCGGCATGTAATATGTTGGGTTTGGATTTTCTCCAGCTAGCTAATGAAGGCAAGTTAATCGCAGTAGTTGATAGGAGTTTTTCAGAAGAAATTGTAAAAACAATGAGGAAATGTAAATACGGGGGGTAAATTCTGTTATAATTGGAACCGTTAATGACTCAGGTCTAGTTACTATGAAAACCAAGCTAGGAACATCAAGAATTATATCACGGGCCGCTTGGAGAACTATTACCACGGATTTGCTAATCTTATTTTTGCAGCACATATCTAAATAAATAAAAAATTCCCAACTCCTATTGACAAACTAGTATTTGGCGGAATAGAATAGAGAAAGGATACCCCTGGGGGGTATACGAACTATAGGAGGGATAACAATGGCAGAAAAAATAGCAAAAGCCAGTGTTGGAATAAAAGGTATGACCTGTTCAGCTTGTGCTGCGAGAATTCAAAAAGCTGTTAGCAAAATGCCTGGTGTTGATGAAGCCAATTTAAATTTTGCGACAGAAAAAACTCAATATCACATATAATCCTGGGCAAATTTCAGTTGGAGATATAGTAAAAAGGGTAAGAGAAAGTGGGTTTTGACGTGGTCTTGGATAAGGGAGAATTAGGTTTAAAAAAGATGACTTGTGCAGCTTGTGCAGCAAGAATAGAAAAAGTTTTATCAAGGGCACCAGGAGTATATAAAGCAACAGTGAACTTTGCAACAGAGACTGCAACCATAGAGTATAACAACAGTGAGACTAACCCTAAAAATCTTATAAAGATTGTTTATGATGCAGGATTTGAAGCATTTGAAAAAACCGATGTTAGTGTAGATAGGGAGAAAGAGGAGAGAGAAAAAGAAATAAAAAACCTCGGTAAGCAGGTGATTATTTCAGCAATACTCGCAGCGCCTCTAATGCTCTCCATGTTTTTAAATATGATGGGAATGCCTGGGGGAATACTGTATAATCCATGGTTTCAAGTGATTGTATCTGTGCCAGTCCAGTTTATTATAGGATTTAAATATTACAAAGGTGCGTACTATGCAATAAAAAGCGGTGGTGCCAACATGGATGTATTAGTAGCCTTGGGGACATCTGCTGCTTTTTTCTACAGCCTATACAATGTTTTGACGATTCCTGCGGAGATTATTCATCATTATCTATATTTTGAGGCATCTGCAGTAATAATAACCCTTATCTCCTTTGGAAAATACCTAGAAGCAGTTGCAAAAGGCCGGACTTCAGAAGCTATAAAGAAATTAATGGGCCTTGCACCTAATACAGCTACAGTTATTAGAAACGGTGAAGAAAAAGATATACCCATTGAGGAAGTAGAAGTTGGGGATATCGTATTAGTACGGCCTGGAGAAAGGGTGCCTTTAGATGGCATAATCATTGAAGGATATTCGTCAGTGGACGAGTCTATGTTAACTGGTGAAAGTATTCCTGTTGAGAAAAAAATCGGCAGTGAAGTAGTGGGCGCTACTATTAATAAGACAGGATCCTTTAAATTTAGAACTACGAAAGTTGGAAAAGACACGGTTCTTTCTCAAATTATAAGGATGGTAGAAGAAGCCCAGGGGTCAAAAGCTCCTATTCAAAAAATGGCAGATACCATATCAGGGGTGTTTGTTCCGGTAGTTGTAGTTATTGCCCTAATTACTTTCATTATATGGAACTTTATATTTAATGACTTTACTGCAGGGCTAATAAATGCTGTATCAGTACTGGTTATAGCCTGTCCTTGTGCCTTAGGTCTTGCTACACCAACATCTGTTATGGTGGGCACGGGGAAAGGTGCGGAAAACGGTATTCTGATAAAGGGTGGAGAACATCTTGAAAAAGCCCATAAAATTAAGGCAATCGTTTTTGATAAGACAGGGACAATTACAAAAGGTAAACCGGAAGTTACTGATATGTTTTCTGAGGGAGATCTCACCCCTGAAGAAATATTACATTATGCAGCTATAGCTGAGAAAAATTCTGAGCACCCTTTAGGTGAAGCTATAGTAAATAAAGCTAAAGAAAAGGAAATGGAAATTTATGACACAGAGCAATTTGAAGCTATTCCCGGTCATGGCATCTATGCAAAAATCCAGGATAAGGATATTTACTTGGGTAACAGGAGGTTAATGAACTCTCGGAATCTCGATATAACAGGAATTGAAGAACTTCTGGAAAGATTGGAGAACGAAGGCAAAACGGCTATGATAATGGCCATTGATGGGAGAATTGAGGGTGTGCTCGCGGTAGCTGATACTCTTAAAGAACATTCAAAGGAAGCTATTACTGAATTGAAACGAATGGGTGTTGAGGTTTGGATGATAACAGGAGATAACAAGCGCACCGCAAATGCTATAGCTGCTCAAGTCGGTATAGACAATGTACTGGCCGAAGTTTTACCCGAAGATAAAGCATATGAAGTGGAAAAGCTTAAAAAACAAGAGAAGATAACTGCTATGGTTGGTGACGGAATAAACGATGCACCAGCTCTAGCTGCAGCTGATGTGGGTATTGCTTTAGGCACGGGCACTGATATAGCTATGGAAGCAGCTGATATTACACTTATAAGCGGTGATTTAAGAGGAATAGTGACGGCAATTAAATTAAGCAGAGCTACAATGAGAAATATCAAGCAGAATTTATTCTGGGCATTTATTTACAATACTTTAGGTATTCCATTTGCTGCTCTAGGTTATTTAAGCCCCGCCGTTGCCGGAGCTGCTATGGCTTTTAGTTCAGTATCTGTAGTAACAAATGCGTTAAGGTTAAAGAGGTTTAAAGCCGAGAGAGTATAGAATCTCTCGGCTTTTTTACAGCGCTTTGATTAACATCTATTATTGTTTTTAGCACAAACATGTGGTAAACTACAATTAGACATTTATCTAAATATCTAATAAAGGAGGGTATTTTATGAGGGGAAAATATAGATTGCCTATAAATAGGTTTATTATTGCTATTATTGTTGTTCTTTACATTTTTGGGTTTTTTATTTATCCATATCTACCTGAGCGTGTACCATCACACTGGAATATGGCAGGTGAAGTCGATGGTTATAGTTCTAGAATTTTTCATATACTCTTTTTGCCAACTTTGATTTTGTTATTATATTTATTGATGTCATTTGCACCGATTTTAGACCCCAGGCCGGATAGTTACAAAAAATTCCAAAATATATTTGAGGGATTTCGCTGGCTGATGGTTGGATTTATGGTTTTACTTTATATTGTAACGACACTGTTTGCTTTAGGTTATCCTTTATCTATAGGCAAAACAATGAGATTTGCAATAGGGCTACTATTAGCCTTCATAGGAAACTATTTTGGCAAGATAAAACATAACTATACTTTTGGCATAAAAACACCTTGGACTCTTGCCAATGAAGAAGTATGGAATAAAACACACCGGGTTTCAGGGCCTCTTTGGGTAATAACAGGTTTGATATGGATGTTAAGTATATTTATTGCGGAAAAATTGTCTTTTTTCATATGTATGAGTCTGCTAATTATTGTGAGTTTGTATGGTATTGTTTACTCCTATATTCTTTTCAAGAAACTACAGAACCAATGACAAGGCATTTATGCCTAGAAAAAAGGTGTGTAAAATGAGTCTTAATAGGATGTTTAAAGCTTTATCAGATCCAATACGCCGAAAAATCCTTTTAATGCTTAAAAAAAAGGATATGACAGCCGGCGAAATTGCGGAACAATTTGATATTTCAAAGCCCAGTATCTCTCATCATCTAAATATCTTAAAACAAGCAGGAATGGTTTTGGATGATAGAAAAGGGCAATATATATATTATTCTATAAATACTTCAGTTTTTGAAGATGTAATAAGTTTTAGCATGGATTTTTTACAACCAAAACAACAATGAATAATCGGGGACGGTTCTTTTTTATTCATCGCAGATGAATAAAAAAGAACCGTCCCCGATTATTCATTATATAAAATATAATATTTCACAACCGTAACCGATTTATGTCCACCCGAATATATATAAAGAAGGTTAATTTTTTAAAAGGGGTGGTTTTTTGAAGCGTATAGCGTTGTTTTTGTTAGTTGGGATACTAATTTCTGTGCTTATACTAGGATGCGGGCAGCATGTTGTAGAAGAAGAACCTAAAGAAGTAATACAAGAGCAGGAAGTAAAAGAAGATACCATAACAGAATTAGAACCACTGTCGCCTTCTGTAAAGGTAACTGTAGGAATGAAAGAGGTTGTTTCGGACGCAGGAGTACTCATAGGAATGGCCAAAGGTTATTACGAGGAGCTAGGTATTGAAATCGAATCAGTTAACTTTAGTACCGGTCAGGATATGATAAATGCCTTAGGAGCGGGTCAGCTTGATGTAGGATGCACTGTTACAGCATCAGGATTATTTAATGCCATCCTTCGGGATATACCAATAAAAATTGTTGCAGATAAGGGGATCAATGTAAAAGACCAAGGATACTATCGCTTGATGATTAGGCAGAATTTGGTAGATGAAATTAAAGATTATGAAGACTTAAGAGGGCGTAAATTGGCAGTAGTTGGAACAGCGTCTTTAGATGAAATAGCTTTGGATCGAGTACTAAACCAAGGGAATATGACAACAGAGGACATAGATCTGCAGGTTATTAGGAGTTTTCCAGACATTGTGGCTGCAATGAGTAATGATAGTATTGATGGTGGTATGGTTATAGAACCTTTTGTCACAGCAGCTATAAGGGACGGCATTGCCGATCCATGGAAGGATCCTTATGAATACGATCCCCATGCGCAAACAGCTCTATTAGTCTATGGTAAGAGCATGTTAGAAAGACCCGAAGTAGCCAAACGCTTTATAGTAGCATATATAAAATCTGTGCGGGATTACAATGATGCCTTTGTTAAAAACATCAATAGAGATGAGATTATTTCAATACTTGCAGAATACTCTGTCGTTAATGATGAAGAACTTTACGAGAAAATGTATCCTGTTGGATTAAATCCTGATGGCTTTGTTAGAATGAAAGGTGTCCAAATGGACCTTGATTGGTATAAAGAGAGAGGTTTGTTAAAGGGAGAATTAATGGCAGAAGATGTGGTGGATAATAGTTATGCGGAATATGCCGTAGAACTATTGGGTAAATATCCACAATAAGCAACACAGATGGCCGAAAATCATATTTGATTTTCGGCCACTTTAGAAAGGGGCTAAATATTGTGAGCTTAATTGAGGAGCATGTTCACGAAACATTAGGTCGTATAATTATAAAAGAAGAAAAGGGTGAAACTCGGTCAACTTTTTTCGATAGGGCATTAGTTATGAAAATCTTAGCTTTCTTATCTCCATCAATGTTGTTACTATTATGGGAGATTTTCGCAAGATTGGGTTTTATTGATGTAAGACTATTTTCAAGTCCGTTGAATATCTTTAGAACAATGATTCCGATGCTATATTCTGGAGAGCTGATATATCATACCTTAATTAGTGCGCAGCGAATATTGCTAGGTTTTTTGGCAGGAGCAGTCCCCGGTGTCGTTTTGGGTCTTTCCATGGGGCTTTTTCCTCCTATAAGGGCTAGTTTCATGCCAATGGTGGCAGCAACATTTCCTATACCAAAATTGGCGATAATGCCGCTTATTCTTATAATTTTTGGTTTAGGTGAGGCATCAAAAATATTTACTATAGCTATTGGTGTCTTTTACTTAGTCTTGATTAACACCATGGCTGGGGTTTTAAATATAGATGATATTTATCTTGATGTTGCGAGGAACTTCGGAGCTACCCCTGTACAGTTTTATTCAACTGTGGCTTTTCCGGGAGCATTGCCGATGATATTTGCGGGTTTTAAACTAGGTATGGGTACAGCATTACTATTGATAGTTGCAGCAGAACTGTCGGCGGCCAAAGCAGGAGTTGGTTGGATGGTATGGCGAGCTTATGATATGTTCGATATTGAAAAAATGTTTGTAGCATTGATCACTATGGCCTTTTTAGGATACATTTTTTCATATCTTTTAGATGTAGCAGAAAAAATTGTTATACCTTGGGCAAATAATAGGAGGTGAGTTGATTGTATCCCACCGAGACAATAAAAATAGAGAATTTGACAAAAGTGTTTAAAACCCATCACAGAAAGGTGGTAGCTTTAGAAAATATAAATCTCTCTATTAAAGAGGGAGAATTTTTATGTTTGGTAGGACCCAGCGGTTGTGGAAAAACAACTTTGCTAAGAATATTGGCGGGTTTGGAAAAGCAAACCCTTGGTAAAGTGATTATTAAGCCAAAAAATCCAGAGAAGCCTTTGACATCAATGGTATTTCAAGGGGATTCTATTTTTCCATGGATGACAGTAGTAGAAAATGTTGCATATAGCCTAAGAATAAGGGGATTTTCCACTAAAGAAAGACATGCAATAGCAGGTTATTACTTAGATTCAATGGGTCTTTCCGGATTTGCCAATGCTTTTCCTTATCAACTATCCGGTGGGATGAAGCAAAGAATTAATGTAGCACGTGCATTTGTCAGTGACCCCGAGATTTTGCTGATGGATGAGCCATTTGGTGCTCTAGATGAACAAAATCGTTTGATTCTTCAGCAAGAATTGTTAAGAATATGGGAAGGTACTGGTAAGACGTCTTTGTTCATAACACATAGTATAGATGAAGCTCTTATTCTGGGTGATAGGGTAATTGTCATGACGGCTCATCCAGGGAAGATAAAGGCTATAGTTCCTGTTAATATTCCAAGACCTCGGGATATTCTGTCATTGCGTTCATCGACAAGCTTCGCTGCATTGTTTAAAGAGATATGGCAGCTGCTCCAAGAAGAAGTACTAAAAGCCAGGGATAAGGAGATGAGGATTAAATAAACAAAAATTTAGTAGTAGATAATCTATAAAACATGGTTGGATTAACCCAGCTATGTTATTTTTTTAGAAATATAAAGTGTTTGCTTTACCGAACAAATAGGAATTTTCATCACAGAACTGTAGATTTTAGTGTATAATTAATTATATAAATTATCAGGAGGGGTTTTCTAATGAGAAATGGTATGAAGGTATTAATAGCTGTGGTAGTGATTATAGCAATAGCAGCTTTGTTTATTTTTTCAAGCTATAATGGTCTTGTTACTTCTGACGAGAGTGTTACTAGTGCATGGAGCCAGGTAGAGAACCAACTTCAGAGACGAATGGATTTAATCCCTAATTTAGTAAGCACAGTAAAAGGTTATGCAGCACATGAAGAACAGATTTTTACTGAAGTGACCAGAGCCAGAGAAAATCTAATTGGGGCAGGTTCCTTGTCTGAAATGGCTGAGGCTAATCAAGAACTAACAGGCAGCCTTTCTAGGCTTTTAGCAATTGCAGAAAACTATCCAGAATTAAAAGCTGATGCGAACTTTAGACAATTAGCAGATGAACTCGCCGGAACCGAAAACCGAATAGCGATTTCCAGAATGGATTATAATAATGCTGTACAATCTTTTAATACTAAAATAAGAAGATTTCCCACTGTAATCATTGCCAGGATGTTTGGTTTTGAAAAGAAAGAATACTTTGAAGCTGTAGAAGGAGCAACTCAAGCACCTGAAGTTAATTTTTAGTAAAGAAAGGCAAACCTTGTACTTGCAAATTGAATCAGAAAGGTGGTGGATAATATGTATTTAGCAATGAAGAACTATAAAAGTATCAAAATCATGCTACTGCTAATAGCAATTCTATTCTTAAATTTTGTCTTGTTTTCAGGCATAATTAAAGCCGAGCCTATTCCATCTAAACCTGATTCAAATGTTTATGTTTTCGATTATGCGAATCTTATAAATGAATCTGATGAGCAGGAGATGAAGAAAATAGCCAAAGCTCTAGACGATAAAACAAAAGCTCAGATAGCTGTTGTTACAGTTAATGATTTATCAGGTATAGCAATCGAGGATTACTCTCTTAGAATTCTTAGAGATTGGGGTCTAGGTGATAAAGAAAAGAATAATGGTCTGTTGATACTGATAAATAAGGAAAATCTTATTGCCGGTCGAAGTGGTCGTATAAGGATAGAAGTAGGATATGGTCTTGAGGGTGCGATCAATGATGGTAAAGCAGGGGCTATTTTGGATAACTACGCATTACCCGCTTTTGAAACAGGTGAATACTCGAAAGGAATCAAGGATGCTTTTATGGCTGTTTCTTCAGAAGTTGCGCGGGAATATGGTCTGGATATAGAAAGCAGTGAATTTGCCAATCTTCAGCACTACTCCACCAATGATGAAGATGATTTATCCCTTGGACATTTAATTGCGATAATTATATTTATCATAATTTACGTTTCTTTAATTCGAAAGCATGGAAGGCGAACTTACAATAGACGAGGACCATTTGACGGTCCATTTTTCGGTGGTGGTGGTGGTTTTGGAGGGTTCGGTGGATTTAGAGGTGGCTCTGGAGGATTCGGTGGCGGCTTTGGCGGAGGTTCCGGTGGCGGAGGAGGAGCAAGTCGATAATATTTCGTATGCCAATTTAATATAGAAGGTTGCTTTTGGAATTAATAAATAGTAGAAGTGAGGTGTCTAATATCAATATAAAAGTGAAAGGTTTCGATGATATATTTATTGATAAGCCTGTAGACCTTCGCGAAATAGCAAAAAAATACCAAGGCAATTATCAATCTCCTATTGTTGCAGCTATTGTAAATGACGATTTGAGAGAACTCACATACAAATTAACCCAGGATTCTAAAGTTGAATTTCTAGATATGTCAACTGAAATTGGAATGGATATATACAGAAGGTCTTTAATATTTTTGTTTTTAAAGGCTTGCTATGATGTTATTCCCAAATGTAAAGTACATGTAGAGCATTCTTTGGGAGATGGGTTGTACTCTGAAATTATACGAGATGAACCTATAAGTGAGGATGATGTAGAAAAAATCGAAAAAAGAATGAGTGAGCTCGTTGAGCAAGATATCCCAATAGAAAAATACAAAATGCCCATTGAAGAGGCTCTTAGTATGTTTAAGAAAGCTGGCTGGGTAGATAAAGTAAGGGTTTTAAAATATAGAAAAAGTGAATTTTTAAATATATATGAAATAGATGGTATGAAAGATTATTTTTATGGATACATGTTACCATCTACAGGTTATCTAAAATGGTTTAAACTAAAATTTTATTTACCTGGTATAATTCTGAAATATCCTAACCGATCAAATCCTACATCTGTTAAAAAATACTATGAACAGTCGAAACTTTCCAGGATATTTAGGGAATCTGACCGTTGGGCTCATATTTTGGGTATTCCTGATGTTGGTGCTTTAAATGATCTTATAAAGTCAGGAAAAAGCGCTGAAGTTATCCGAATTGTGGAAGCATTGCATGAAAAAAAGATTGCCCAAATTGCAGATACAATCAGTAATCACAGTAATGAATTAAGGGTTATACTTATAGCAGGTCCTTCTTCATCTGGCAAAACCACTTTTGCCCAGCGCCTTATAGTACAGCTTAGGGTTAACGGTCTCAGACCGATTTCCATCTCTTTAGACGACTATTTTTTGGATCGGGATAAAACTCCACTAGGTGATGATGGAAAGCCTGATTTCGAAGCATTGGAAGCTATAGAGCTGCGCCTTTTCAATCAGCACCTGACTAAACTTATTCAAGGCAAGGAAGTTTTATTGCCTAGATATAATTTTCATACGGGTCAAAGGGAGTATGCTAAAACTCCTATAAGGATTGAAAAAGATCAGCCCATAATAATTGAGGGTATACACGGATTAAATGATCGTCTAACTGAATCAATACCAAAGGAAAATAAGTTTAAGATATACATTAGTGCATTGACACAACTTAATATAGATGATCATAATCGCATTTCTACTACAGATACTAGATTGCTACGGCGTATTGTTCGAGATAGTTGGAGTCGGTCTGCTGATGCAAAAAAGACTATCAATATGTGGCCATCAGTATTAAAGGGTGCTGAAGAAAATATTTTCCCATATCAGGAAGAGTCAGATGTGATGTTTAATTCAGCTTTAGTCTATGAACTTGCTGTGTTAAAAAAGTATGCGGAACCTTTATTAAGAAAAGTAGAACCTAATGACCGGGCATATATAAAGGCAAAACATCTTTTGAAATTTCTGGAGTATTTTGAACCGATTATAGATGAAAAAGATATTCCTCTAACATCCATTATTCGTGAATTTATTGGAGGTTGCTGTTTTTACGACTAAGGATTGTTAGGTGTATTAGGCGTCATTGGTGAAGGTCCAGCTAAAGGATGCCTCGGTGCATGAACTACGGTTATACTGCTGTATGTTAATTTATACTCGTATTTGCTGCAATCCTCATTAAGACATTTTTTAGTAATTTGGGCACGGGGGACTACTACTGTTAATTCATGAGGTGTTTCTAAATGTAAATTTCTGTCAACTTGTATGTTAAGACCCGGTAAACTTACTTTAACGCTGTCTATTTGTCGGGGGTTCTTTTTTCTTGCAAAATTACCAAAAAAGTTTTTCAGTTTTGATAAGGGATTTTTATTTACCATTATTTTCCCTCTTATTAAAGCTTTATTTATACATTATATGCAGGTTTCAACGATTTGGGGACGAAATTTTTAATGCCACATTATGGCTGATTTATGGTCACAGTTTTATTTGACTTTGGTATTTTGGTGTGGTATATTGAGAGTGAAGGGCCCATCGTTATTTAGTTTAGGAGGAATGAATAATTGCAAGGTAAAGTAAAGTGGTTCAATCAAGAAAAGGGTTATGGTTTTATTGAAATCGAAGGGGACAAAGACGTTTTCGTCCATTATTCAGCTATTCAGCAAGAAGGTTTTAAGACCTTAAAAGAAGGAGATACTGTTGAGTTTGAAGTGGTAGAAGGTCAGAAAGGTCCTCAAGCCGCAAATGTAACTATAGTATAGCGAAAATTAGCCCGGGGGTAAAAGCCCGGGCTTTTAAATATGTATAAGCTAAAGAAGGATTTTTTATATAAACAGGGAATAATATATATAACTCTTACATATAAATACCATCGCGTCGGTTTTATTTGCAGCAGTACTTTGATAAGATGCATGATGTCTTGTGCATTTTATAAAAAATTCCCAGAAGGGAGTTGGATTGTAATGAAAGTAAATGTAAGTGGTAAGAATTTTGATGTAACAAGAGCTTTAAAAGAGTATGCGGAAAAGAAAGTAGGTAGACTCGAGAGGTTCTTTGAGACTAATGTGGAGGCTCAAGTAACTCTGAGTGTAGAAAAAAACCGACATATTACTGAGGTAACTATGCCCATCAATGGAATGTTGTTACGAGGTGAAACGGAGACACAAGACATGTATTCTTCAATCGATATGGTAGTTGACAAATTGGAAAAACAAATAGAGAAGTACAAAACTAAAATATCTCGTAACATAAAGAAATCTTCATTAAGATACAATGATAAGGAGCACAAAGCAACTAAGGATAATGAGCCTAAGATTGTAAGGGTTAAGAGATTTGCTTTGAAACCTATGGATATTGAAGAGGCGGTAATGCAAATGGATTTGTTAGGCCATGATTTCTTTGTGTTTTCAAATGCTGAGTCTAACGAAGTTAATGTTGTTTATAAACGTCGAGATGGAAATTATGGTCTAATTGAACCCGAATTATTATAATTAATTTAAAAAGAAAAAACCTGTCAAAAGAGAGCGCTTCATAAGGAAGTATTCTGTCATTCTGAACGTAGTGAAGAATCTTGTTACGATCTTTCACTTTGCTTAGGATAATAGCTTCCTATAAAAACCTGCCTTTTGGCAGGTTTTTCTTTTTTTTCATATTTTAGCAGGAATTAGCAGTAAAAAGTCGAATAAAGATTATAAGAAATGAGGGGTGATTTAATGAATGATGCTGCTGACAAAGATCAGGTTATTTCTTACTGTGAAGAATTGATAAAAAGCATAAAAGACATTGTATCCGCTAAAATCGTAACAGACTCTGATGGTAGGATAGCGGAAATACATGTGGTTTCAAAGTCTGGAAGAAACCCTAAACAAATTGTTAGGGATATTGAGTCAACCTTAATAGCTTCAATTGGTTCTGAGATAGATCACAAGAAAATAAGTGTTGCTCAGATAAATGGTGAAGTTGAGGAAACAAAGGAAAAGAGAATCAGGATTGATGGGATATCAATAAATAAATCCTATAATAATCTTGAAGTAAAAGTTTCCCTTAGTGATCCTGATGGAAACACCTTTGAAGGTGTTGAAAGTGGACCTGCATCTCTACAAAGTAGAATAAGAACTACAGCTTGTGCTACATTAAATGCAGCTCAAAAACTCCTTTCTGACAAGTGCGTTCTATCTTTAGAAGATATGCACATATTTAAAATTGGTAGTCACCAAGCCATAACAATCCTCGTCTCTGTACTATTTGATGATAAAGAAGAACAGCTCTTAGGTAGTGCTCTTATTAAGCAAGATAATTACGAAGCAGTAGTTGCAGCAGTTCTAAGCTCAATAAACAGAAAAATAAGTCTTTTTTTTGACAAATAGCATTAGGGGCCGACAAACAAAGCGGAGCGATTTTGTAGCCTGCTTGGTTTAGCGGTTATAGCAGAGCAATAAAATAGGGGGCTATGAAATGAAACTTAACAGCACACTTGTAAAAATAATGCTGGCGTTATTCGCCTTAGTGTTGTCTGGTGGTGCGAGTTTTAGATTAGGACCTTAGTTGTTGTTAATCTTGTCGGCCCTTATTTTAACAAAGGTGATAATATGGCAAATCATACGATGAAATTGTTTAGTTATTTTTTAATAGTTATTGTACTGATATCTTTGTTTTTTCTTTTTTCTGTGACAGAAATTAATTTTTATGAAATGTATGGCTCATTTTTAGGTATGCTGTTTTTTATGGTGATTTTAACTGCTGCTCAGCAACTACCTGTAACTTTACCGTCCCAAGCCGAAGTTACTGTTGATTTCGCAATAGTGCTAAGCATTATCGTTATATTTGGTAGTAAAGTTAGCATTCTACTAGTTTTTCTATCTACATTGTTTACTGAGCTTAAAAGACGTAAAATTATGCCTCTTCAAAAATCTGTTTTCAACATTGCATTATATATTATTATGGTAGGAACAGCAGGTTTTGTTTATGAGATAACAGGAGGGGTGCCGGGGCAAATTGATTTGAACCGGGAAATATTCAGGATAGTAGTCCTGATTTTTACTTATCTGTTAACAAATGTTGGTATTGTAACTATAGCAGTATCGCTCTTAGAAAACGAAACGACTTATTTTACTTTTTATAATAATTTTAAATGGGCATTGCCTAACTATTTGGCTCTTGCTCCTTTGGGTATACTGCTAGCCGTTATTTATATTAATATAGGCATATCAGGGGTTCTGCTGTTCCTAGTACCGCTTTTAGCGGCACGTCATTCTTTTCAACTTTATATGAATATGCGTAAGGTATACTTAGACACGATTCAAGCCTTGGCTACTGCTATAGAAACAAAAGACCCTTATACTCATGGTCATTCCGATAGAGTAGCAAAGTATTCTTTAATAATCGCTGAAGAGATGAAACTCTCAGGTGAATTTATAACTCAATTGCATTATGCTGCTTTACTTCACGATATTGGCAAAATAGGTATACCTGAAGAAATACTAAATAAGCCAAAAAATCTTTCAGAGGAAGAGTATGAGGTAGTAAAACAACATCCTATACTGGGAGCATCGATTGTAGAAAAGCTTGAATTTTTAGCTCAACCTGCAACATTTATTAAGTCACACCATGAAAGGTTAAATGGAACCGGATATCCCCAAGGATTAAAGGAAAAAGAAATTCCACTAGGAGCGGCTATTTTAGCAGTAGCTGATACTTTTGATGCTTTAACTTCTGATAGACCTTATAGAAAGGCTTGGAGTGCAAAAGCGGCCTTGGAAGAGATTGAGAAGGTTTCTGGTGTAGAGTTTAAATCTGAAGTAGTTGAGGCATTGAAAAATGCATTAAAAAAGGGGAGTATCAAAATCGATGCTTGTTGATTTTTTAGTTATTTCATTTATTGTTGGCTTACTTCGAGGGGGAAATATAAAACAGCTTACAGAAGCGCCCTTTAAGCATATTGAACTCATTTTTTTGTCCTTTATTGTTAGGTATTTACCATTGATTTTGCCTGGTTCTCTCATTGATTATGCCATTAGATATAATTGGTTGGTCGTTACATTATCATATGCCATTCTGCTTTATTTTCTAATCTCTAATCTACATATCAAAGCAGTCAGTATGGTTGCAATTGGCGTATTTTTAAATCTTCTTGTAATTATCGTAAACGGAGGCAAGATGCCGGTTTCACTATGGGCTGTAGAAGTTACGAACCTTGAAGATTTAAGAGAATTGCTTTATGACCCTAATTACTTGTATCATACTGTTTTGGACTCAAGTACTAAGTTTAAATTCTTAGCTGATATAATTCCAATCCCGCCACCATATCCTAAACCAAGGGTTTTTAGTATAGGTGATTTTTTGATGGGGACGGGGTTGTTTTTAGTAATACAAAAATATATGTTACCTTCCAAGAAGGCAAGGAATATCTAACCCTCTCGATATAAAGAGGGTTTTTTCTACTAAATATTTGAATATAGTAGATTGTAGTCAGTCTGTTATTATATAATTATGTATCATTGGTTTTTCGGGAGGTAATGGGTTTTCATGTTTTTAATAATACACCTGTACTTATACTGACACTGAAAACAGAATGTTAATTGAAAAAAGAAGTATTAGGTGATACAATTATTTTAGCGCAATAAGGAACCATTATGGTTCCTTATTCTTATAACTTGACACGAATGGGTTTTTATATGATAGAGGTGATAATAAGATGTTGGGAATATTAAAAAAAATACTGGGAGATAGTAATGAAAAGGAAGTTAGAAAACTACAAAAAATAGTTGATAGAATAAATGCTCTTGAAACTAATGTGGAAAAATTTTCTGATGAAGAGCTTCGTAGTAAAACCGATGAATTCAAAAGCCGGCTTTCAAAGGGTGAGACATTGGATGATATTTTACCGGAAGCTTTTGCTGTAGTGAGAGAAGCGTCCAAAAGAACCTTGAATATGAGGCCTTTTGATGTACAAGTAATGGGTGGGATTGTTTTACATCAAGGACGTATAGCTGAAATGAAAACAGGTGAAGGAAAAACTTTAGTTGCAACGATGCCAGTATATTTGAATGCCCTTACCGGCCAAGGTGTCCACATAATTACTGTAAACGACTATTTGGCAAAAAGAGACAGTGAATGGATGGGTGAAATATATGAATTTTTAGGTCTTGAAGTAGGCCTCATCGTCCATGGTCTCGGATATGAAGAACGAAAAAAAGCTTATAATGCAGATATAACCTATGGTACTAACAATGAATTTGGTTTTGATTATTTAAGAGATAATATGGTGCTTAATAAGGAACAAATGGTTCAACGGCCGTTAAATTTCGCTATTGTTGACGAGGTAGATAGTATACTGATTGATGAAGCTCGTACTCCTCTTATAATCTCAGGTCAAGCTGAAGAATCTACAGATATATATTACAAATTTGCTCGGTTTATACCAAGGCTTAAACGAGATGAAGATTACACTGTTGATGAGAAAGCACATAGTGTTATGCCCACAGAAAAAGGCATAAAAAAAGCAGAAAACTATCTAGGTGTTGAAAATCTTTATGATGAAGAAAACATGGAACTTCTGCACCATCTACAGCAGGCTTTGAAAGCTCATGCTCTGATGAAATTAGATAGAGATTATGTGGTAAAAGATGGTCAAGTAATAATTGTTGATGAATTTACAGGCAGACTGATGTTTGGCCGTAGGTACAGTGACGGTTTACATCAAGCTATTGAAGCTAAAGAAGGTGTAAAGGTTGAAAATGAAAGTAAGACATTAGCTACAATAACTTTCCAGAATTATTTTAGAATGTATAAAAAACTTGCTGGTATGACAGGTACTGCAGCCACTGAGGAGGATGAATTCAGAGGCATCTATGGTCTTGACGTAGTTGTTATACCCACAAATAAACCTATGATAAGAGAAGACTACCCAGATGCAATTTATAAGACTGAAAAGGGAAAACTCAATGCGGTAGTCAATGAGATTGAAGAATGCTACCGTAAAGGTCAACCTGTTCTTGTAGGTACAATTTCAATAGAGAAATCCGAATTACTTAGCAGCATGCTAAAGCGAAAAGGGATCCCACATGAAGTGCTAAACGCAAAATATCATGAGAAAGAAGCAGAAATAGTTGCACAAGCAGGTCAACGAGGAGCTGTGACTATTGCTACCAATATGGCTGGTAGAGGTACCGATATAGTGTTGGGTGAAGGGGTAGCAGAGCTTGGCGGTCTTCATATTATAGGAACTGAAAGGCACGAAGCCCGCAGGATTGACAACCAACTTAGAGGTCGTTCAGGCCGTCAAGGAGATCCAGGTTCTTCCAGGTTTTATATATCTTTAGAAGACGATTTGATGCGCCTTTTCGGTGCAGATAACATAAAAGGCATAATGGACAAATTAGGTTTGGAAGAAGATCAGCCTATTGAACACCCACTGATAACAAAGTCTATTGAAAATGCTCAAAAGAAAGTTGAAGCCCGTAACTTCGATATAAGAAAACATGTACTAGAATATGATGATGTTATGAATACTCAAAGAGAAGTCATGTATTCTCAGCGGCGAAGCGTCCTAGAAAATGATAACCTGAAAGACGATGTTATGGAAATGATTACACAGGTTATTGACCGTTTGCTTGATATATATGCCGGCAAGGAGATTCATCCTGAAGAGTGGGATTTAAAGGGACTGTCAGACTATCTAGCGGATATATTCCAAATAAGTGTAAACTTTGATAGTGATAGATTAGAAGAGATGTCTCGGGAAGATGTTAAAGAAGCCTTAATTAAAAGAGCACATGAAGCTTATGAAAAGAAGGAAGAAGAGTTGGGCGGTGAAACTCTGCGTGATCTTGAACGATATATTATGCTGAAAACTGTGGATCAGAAGTGGATGGACCATATTGATGCTATGGCCCAATTAAGAGAAGGGATAGGGCTTAGGGCTTATGGTCAAAGGGATCCTGTGATTGAATACAAGTTCGAAGGTTACGAGATGTTCCAAGACATGGTAAAAAGTATACAGGAAGACACACTAAGATATCTTTTTAGAGTGAGAGTAAAAGTTGCCCCAGAAGAAAGGCAACAGAAAACCTATAATGTATCTTATTCACATAATGAAGATGCAAAACCTCAGCCGATTAAAAAACAAAGAAAAATAGGACGTAATGATCCATGCCCTTGTGGTAGCGGTAAAAAGTATAAAAAATGTTGTGGTAAATCAATATGATAAAGAATGAACAAATTTGGAAATGAGGGATTAGAATGATTGATGAATATAGAATAGAGTTGGAGGCTATGAAGCCAGTTTTGACAGAATTGAGGGATTCACTTTGAAATCGATAAAGCAAAAGAGGAAATAAAACAGTTAGAAGAAAAAGCAGCAGCTTCAAATTTTTGGGATGATCAAGAATCAGCACAAAAGATATTACAACAACTCAACAGTTTTAGGAGTAAAATTGACAATTTTACTACATTAGAAAAAATGTATGAAGACGCACTAACATTAATTGAACTTTGTATAGAAACAGATGATGCAGATTTAAAACAGGAATTGTTAGATGAAACGCAAAAATTAAAACAACGATTGGAAAAGACTAAACTGGAAACTCTTCTTTCAGGTAAGTATGACAGCAAAAACGCAATACTATCTCTTCATGCTGGAGCAGGTGGTACTGAAGCTCAAGATTGGGTAGGGATGTTGTTACGTATGTATACTAGGTGGGCTGAAGATAAAGGTTATACGGTAAACACCCTTGATATGTTACCTGGGGACGAGGCTGGGGTAAAAAGCGTCACCTTGCTGGTGGAGGGTATTAATGCTTATGGATATCTAAAGTCCGAAAAGGGTGTTCACCGCTTAGTTAGGATTTCACCTTTTGATGCAGCTGGTAGACGCCATACATCTTTCGCCTCAGCAGATGTTATGCCTGAAATTGATGATGACATTGAGATAGATATCAAACCCGATGATCTTAAAATCGATACTTTTCGTTCTGGAGGTGCTGGAGGCCAGCATGTAAACAAAACTGAATCGGCGGTTCGCATAACCCATATTCCTACAGGAACTGTTGTAACTTGCCAAAATGAGCGCTCTCAGCAAAGCAATCGGAACACTGCTATGAAGATTTTAAGAGCAAAACTTTTCGATATATATCAGGAACGCCAACAGCGAGAGCTTGATAAAATAAGGGGTGTCCAAAAAGAAATAGCTTGGGGAAGCCAAATACGATCCTATATTTTTCATCCATACAGTCTTGTAAAGGATCACAGGACTAATGCTGAGACGGGCAATATCCAAGCAGTGATGGACGGAGAATTAGATGTATTTATAAATGCATATTTAAAACTAATAGCAAGTAAATATTAAATCAGTATTTTTTTCGGACAAGATAATATATTTTTTCTGATAAGAGTATAAATAGAGCCGTTTTTGAAATAGAAAGTATTTTCTACAAGAAAGACGGCTCTTTTTTTAATGCAAAAATAGTATCAATTTTTAATTTACTAATATTAATATAAAGACATTTAATGTTATAGTATAGAAGATTCCTTTACTTTGTGATTTATATCATATATATTTTATATACTTTAGGGTATTATACATATAGATTAGGAATGGAAGCATTTTGGAATCATGGAAAAGATTCTTTAAAAACCCAATATCAATAAATTTTATCAATAAAGAGAAAGAGAGGAATAAAGATGACAAGATTTAACCAAGTGATAGCAAGAAATCTTGAGAAATTAGAACAATTTGTGCCAATTGTAGCACGTGTTCATGGAGGAACTCATTCAGAATTTCATGATGTACACAAGTCTTTTAATGAAATTAGTGAAAAAATTAAAAAGGCAGAATCAGAAAAACCAGATTTAGATAAGGAATTTAAACAATTGCGTGAAGTCACAAATAACTATACTGTGCCAGGTGATGTATGTGAAACCTACGAAGCTGTATATAATATGTTGGCAGAACTTGATGAAGCCTATCAAGCTTAGAACAGAAAAAGAGAGTTTAGAAATTAATTAGGAGAAGGAGAAATGCAAAATTATATTTTAAAGAATAAAAACCCAATTACTTTAATAAGTGGTATTTTAATAGCTAGTGGATTTATTAGCAAATGGACTATTGGCAATATGGATATATTCATTTGGTCATTGATAATTGCTTCTATCTTTGGTGCAGCACCTATTGCCATTCAGGCATACCAGGCTTTGCGAGTAAAAGTAGTGAGTATTGATGTTTTAGTTACAATCGCTGTTCTTGGTGCCTTTTTGATTCAGAACTATGAAGAGTCAGCAATTGTTACTTTTCTTTTCTTGTTCGGTGCTTTTTTAGAGCAACGCACATTAAATAAAACGCGTTCGGCTATTAAAGAATTAACAGAAATGGCGCCAGAAAGTGCGCTAAAACAAATGGAAAATGGAGAGTTCGAAGAAGTTGAAGTGGATGAAGTCGACGTAGGTGATGTTTTACTTGTTAAAACCGGTGCTAAAGTTCCTGTTGATGGCACAGTTTTAACTGGTGAAGGTAGTGTTAATGAAGCAAGTATTACAGGAGAATCTATTCCCGTTGGAAAGGAAAAGGGTTCAAAAGTATTTGCCGGTACAATCTTAGATAATGGGACCATTCAAATTGTCGCTGACCGTGTAGGTGAAGATACAACATTTGGTAAAATCATCGAACTGGTAGAGGAAGCACAAGACTCAAAATCAGAAGCAGAACGTTTCATAGATCGCTTCTCGAAAAAATATACACCGGCAGTTCTCATTCTATCCTTTGTAGTATGGTTATTTTCAAGAGATGTAGAACTTTCAATTACTATTTTAGTTTTAGGTTGTCCAGGTGCTTTAGTTATTGGTGTGCCGGTATCTAACGTTGCAGGTATAGGAAATGGAGCACGTCATGGAGTATTACTAAAAGGTAGTGAAGTAATTAGCGATTTCAGCAGATTAGATACAATGGTATTTGATAAGACAGGTACACTTACTATAGGAAACCCATCTGTTGCAGAAAAAGAATATTATGGAGATAACATTGAAAAAGCTCTAAGTTATCTTGCAAGTGTTGAACGTGAATCGGATCATCCATTAGCAAAAGCAGTATTAGAAGAAATTGGTGAAACTATATTCTCGCCAGTTGAAAATACAGAAGTTATAAAGGGTGAAGGAATTGTAGCAAGTGTCAATGGACACAGGATAGCTGTAGGTAATGTGGCCTTAATGAAAAGAGAAAATGTAAAGCTACATGAAAAAGCCAAAGTTGATATAGAGCGTCTCGAAAAAAATGGTAACTCCCTTGTTCTAACATCAGTTGATGGAGAATTGAAAGTTTTGATGGGTGTTCGTGACCAGATACGTCCAGGTGTTAAAGAAGATCTGCTTAAGCTAAAGAAATTAAGAGTAAAGAACCTAGTTATGCTTTCAGGTGACAACCAAGGAACTGTTGATGTTGTTAGTCGTGAGTTAGGTTTAACTGAAGCACATGGGAACATGTTACCTGAAGATAAAGGAGCATACATTAAGAAGTTAATAGAAGAGGGTCAAATCGTTGCTTTTGTTGGAGATGGAGTTAATGATAGTCCTTCACTGGCCTTAGCAAATATCGGTATAGCTATGGGTGGTGGCACAGATGTAGCAATTGAAACATCTGATGTAGTACTTATGAATTCGGATTTTAGTAGGTTACCACATGCTTTAGGTTTAGCAAAAGCTATTGCAAGAAATATGAAACAAAACATTTTTATTGCTTTAGGTGTTGTAATAACATTACTGGCCGGTTTATTGTTTGGGGATTGGGTAAATATGTCAATCGGTATGTTAGTACATGAAGGCAGTATATTAGCTGTTATCCTCAACGGTATGAGATTATTGAGTTATCGCCTTAGATAAATTCAGTGTTTTATTTACTAAAATTAGGATATAATAAATAAAAGTTAAAGAAGATCGATCAAAAAATAATGAATTTAAGAGAGGAGAGTATTATATGAAATCAGCAACAATCCAATTGGAAACTTTAGTATGTCCATCATGTATGCAGAAAATCGAAAGTGCACTTAAAAGCTTAGATGGTGTCGATCAAGATACAGTAAAGGTTTTATTTAATTCTAGTAAAGCAAAGCTAGACTTTGACGAGGATAAAGTCTCAATCGATGAAATCGAAGATTCAATAAAGAGACTTGGTTTCGAAGTTATGAAATCTAGGGTAAAATAAGCTAAGAGTGATTATAAGTAAATGTGTTGAAAAAAGTGACCTTTGAAACGAAAGCCAACTACCCTTAAAATTGATAGATAAAAGTAAAACCCTGTAGTCATTGAGATTACGGGGTTTGCTATTGACAAATGTTATCAAAGGCATATATTATTAAGATACTATATCCATAAAAGAACTAGGATATACCCAAATTAACATATTCTAATTGAAAATACATGTAAGGGGTAATGCTATGGAAATAATAAATATTACGTTAAGAGGTATACTGGCTGGAATACTGGGAACAGGGCTTGGAGGTTTAATCATTGTTTTACTTGGCAAACCAGGGGATGCTGTATTAAGCTCTGTTATAGGTCTTTCTGGAGGTATAATGATATCAGTTGTTTTTTCTGATTTACTTCCGGAAGCTTTGGAAATGGGTGGCGTTTTTCCGGCGTTTATCGGTATACTGATAGGGGTTGTTGCTCTATTGCTTATGGATATATATCTTCCTCATAGCCACTTTTATAATGATATTGATGGAGATACAAAGCGAGCACGATATATAAGGACGAGTCTTCTAATAGGTCTAGGTATAGCAATGCATAATTTTCCTGAAGGTTTGGCCATTGGTGCAGGTTCCGTTGCATCTGAAAACCTAGGCTTATCTCTCACTTTTATTATTGCTCTTCATAATATACCAGAGGGTATGGCTATGGCAGGTCCAATGAAGGCAGGTCGATTGAGAAGCATTAGTATTATATGGTGGACAGCATTGGCAGGTGTGCCAATGGGTATTGGTGCCCTTGTTGGTGCAGTGATGGGCTCGGTATCAAGTATAGTATTGACTTTATCTCTTGGATTCGCAGCTGGGGCAATGTTATATGTTGTTTTTGATGAGCTGTTGCCGGAGGCTTATGATACTTCAAAAGGCCATACAGCAACATTTGGTGCTATTGCAGGAGTGCTTTTAGGACTTATGGTTTCCTTATTTTAGTTTTATTGACAGATTAGATAAAGATGCTGTTGTTTTGGACTGTATAATGTTACGGACTAGCAAAATTATATTAATAACTTAAAGGGTCAGAATGGGTTTCTGGCTCTTTTTGGTTGTAAAAATTTATAAAACCCTTGTCATATTATTAGTTTTGTAGAAATATATAATTAATGATTGATACTAATTTTACAAATTATTTATAAAAAAAAAGGATTTAAACAAAAAGTGTCAAATAATAATATTAAGAAAATTAAATATTAACTCCGACCCTCAAAGGCCACTTTTAGGATTTGAGGGCGTTAGGGTGCAAGGAGCAATCCTTGTGCCTGCCACTGTGCAAAGGAGTTCATCGGTCTTTTTGGATAAAAGGCTGATGAACTTTTTTATTAAAAAAATCAAAGGAGGTGTGGCCTGGCATCGGATAATCCGATGACCAGAAACGAATTGAGTAAAATATTAATGATCTCGCCGGACAAATGTATAGGCTGTAGAACTTGTGAGATAATATGTTCCTTTAAAAAAATTGAAGCATTTAATCCCAAAAATTCCAGGGTTTCGGTTATTGCCTACGATGAAGCAGCTATCTCTGTTCCCATGATGTGTATGCAATGTGAAGAACCCTCTTGCATGGTAGTATGTCCTGTCTCTGCCATCTATAAAAATGAGGAGGGAACAGTCGTCATTGATGAAAACAAATGTATTGGCTGTAAAATGTGTGTAAGCGCTTGTCCCCTGGGCAATATAACTTTCAGTGCAAATGATAGGAAAGTAGTAAAATGTGACCTTTGCGATGGCGATCCACAATGTGCTAAGTTCTGTCCTGCAGAAGCAATCCAGTTTACAGAAGTTAGTCCGACTAACCTTAACAGAAGGAAAATGATAGCTGAGAGATTTAAAGAGCTATTTGGGGAGGTGGAAGTGTAATGTTTGGATGGGCTGGTTGTATACTTAGGGTGAATTTGAGTAACAAAGCAATAACAAAAGAGCCGTTAAACAAAAGAGATGCTGAACTTTATCTAGGGTCACGGGGTCTGGCAACAAAAATATTTATGGATGAGGTTGATCCCAAAGTTGATCCCTTTAGTCCCGATAACAAATTGATATTTATGACAGGACCATTAACCGGAACATTTGCATCAAGTGGGGGAAGATATGAAGTTGTAACAAAAGCACCACTTACCGGCACTATTGGCGCATCCAACTCAGGAGGGCATTTTGGACCCGAGTTAAAATTCGCCGGCTATGATGGCATAATTATAGAAGGGGAATCTGATACACCTGTATATATATACATTAATGATGATAAAGTTGAGCTAAAAAATGCAGAACATCTTTGGGGGAAAAATGTTTTTGATGCGACTGATGAAGTTCTTAAAGCAACTTCAATGGAAGCTAGAGTTGCTTGTATAGGACCTGGTGGTGAAAAAGGAGTTCTTTTTGCTACTGTAATGAATGATAAACATAGAGCTGCGGGGCGCTCAGGTCTTGGAGCAGTTATGGGTTCAAAGAAATTAAAGGCTATAGCTGTAAAAGGAACTAAATCTGTTAAAGTAGCAAAACCAAAAGAATTCCTCGAAGCATGTATAGATGCACGAAACAAGCTTAAGGCACATCCTGTGACAAGTGAAGGTCTTCCAACATATGGTACCCAAATTCTAATCAATACTTTAAACGAGGTTGGGGCTCTTCCTACTCGCAATTGGAGAGATGGAGGATATTTTGAACATGCTGAGGATATCAGTGGTGAAACACTGACAGAGAAATATCTGGTAAGAAATAAAGGTTGCTTTGGATGTTCGATTGGCTGTGGTAGGGTAACTCGTATTCCCGACGGCAAATATAAAAGCTTTGGAGAAGGGCCTGAATATGAAGCTGGTTGGGCATATGGTGCCAGTTGTGGAGTAAGAGATTTGGAAGCTGTAAGTAAGGCGAACTTTTTATGTAATGAATATGGAATTGACCCAATCACCATGGGATGCACTATCGCTTGTGCAATGGAGATGAGTGAAAAAGGAATACTATCCAAAGATGAAATAGGAATGGCTTTAAAATTTGGTGATGCTGATGCTATCGTCAAGCTAACAGAAATGACCGGTAATAGAGAAGGTTTTGGTGATAAACTTGCTCAAGGCTCTTATCGGTTAGCGGCTAGTTACGGATATCCAGAGCTTTCCATGTCGGTAAAAAAACAGGAAATGCCTGCATATGATGCCAGAGGAGTACAGGGAATGGGACTTGCATATGCTACATCAAACAGAGGAGGATGTCACGTTAGGGGCTATCTGACCTCTCCGGAAGTCCTTGGTATACCAGAAAAACTCGATCCTTTGGTAACAACAGATAAGGCTTCATGGCTAAAAACCTTCCAAGACTTAACTGCTGTTATCGATTCAGCAGGTGTGTGTTTATTTACCAGTTTTGCTCTGGGTCTTCCTGAATATTCTGCTATGTTAAGAGAGGCTTTAGGATGGGAAATATCCGATGAAGAGATTCTTAGAATCGGAGAACGGATATGGAACTTAGAACGGTTATTTAACATTGAAGCAGGATTAAGTAAAGCTGATGATACATTACCTGAGAGATTATTAAAAGAACCCATGCCATCAGGGCCAGCGAAAGGCAAAGTTGTACAACTTGATGAGATGTTGACTGAATACTATCAAGTCAGGGGATGGGATGAAGAAGGAATTCCAACTGAAGATAAACTAAAGGAGCTTTCAATTATATAAGGAGCTAGACCAATGAAAGTAAAGTTTTACAGTCATATAAGAGAAACCACTCGATGTAAGATGGTGGATATTACTGATTGTTATACTATAAAGGAGCTGTTGTTTAAGCTAAGTGATATATACGGAAAGAAATTTCAAGATGCGGTTTTTAATGGTGAGGAACTAAGTAAAGATGTGATTATTCTTGTAAATGGAAGAAACATCTACTTTCTTAATCAACTAGAAACAGTAATTAATGAGGATGATATAGTAACATTTTTTCCCGTTGTTGCAGGAGGCTAAATTAAATGGAAAATCAACATGATTTTCAGAAAACGGGGCAAATTCTCAAAAAGTATCCAAGAAATGAGAGATATTTGCTTGCAATATTACAGGACGTACAAAAAAAGTATAATTATTTGCCCCGAGAATCTTTAAACATGATACAGGACTATATGGATATTCCTTTATCAAAGCTTTATAGTATGGCCACTTTCTATAAAGCTTTGAGCCTTAAACCAAAGGGTAAGTATGTAATAAAGGTTTGTGATGGAACGGCATGCCATATAAAGGCTTCACAATCATTAGTTGATGAGATAGGTAAGCTTTTAGAGATAGGTCCAGGTGAAACTACAACTGACGGCAAATTTTCTTTGGAAACCGTCAATTGCCTCGGGTCATGCGCAGCAGCACCGGTTTTGGTTATAAATGATAGGTTTTACGGAAAAGTTACCCCAGCAATGGTAAAAACTATAATAGAAGAATATGGGGGCATATCCAATGAGTAAAAAAAATAAACCGGTAAGAAAAATATTGGTATGCTGTGGCCCAGGTTGCCTCTCCAATCACAGCCTTGATATCTATGAAAAATTAAAAAATAAAATTGAAACCGATAACCTTGAGATTAGTCTTGAAACAACTGTAAAAGCTACAGGATGTCATGGTTTTTGCGAAATAGGTCCACTTATTAAATTCTTGCCCCAAAATTTTTTCTATTCCAAAGTCAAAATATCTGATGTAGAAGAAATTTACAAAAAGACCATTAAAAATGGAGAGATTATTGAGAGGCTTTTATACCGAGAGCCAAGCTCAGGCAAAAAAGTAAAAGCACCTGAAGATACTAATTTCTATAAGGATCAAAAAAAGATAGCACTTAGAAATGTAGGTGAAATTGACCCTGTTAGTATAAATGACTATTTAGAAAGGGATGGATACAAGGCTCTTAAAAAGACATTACTTGAAAAAAGTCCCGAACAAATAGTTGCAGAAGTCGAAGCATCTGGGCTTCGCGGCAGAGGTGGAGCAGGATTTTCAACCGGGTACAAATGGCGCCAATGTGCTCAAATGCAAAACTTTCCCAAATACATTATTTGCAACGGAGATGAAGGAGACCCGGGAGCTTTTATGGACAGAAGTATATTAGAAGGAGATCCTCACAGTGTCATCGAAGGAATGGTAATCGGTGCATATGCTGTGGGTTCTCATAGCGGATTTATGTATATAAGAGACGAGTATTTTCTTGCGATAAAAAATGTTACCATAGCTATAAACCAAGCCAGAAGTTATGGTTACTTAGGTAAAAACATTTTAGGTTCAGGTTTTGATTTTGATATTCAAATAGTGAGGGGCGGAGGTGCCTTTGTATGTGGTGAATCTTCAGCTCTTATGGCATCAATCGAAGGAAGAGTTGGAGAACCGAGGGCTAAATACATCCGCTCGGTTGAAAGAGGTTTATGGAATAAACCCACAGTACTAAACAATGTGGAAACTTGGGCAAACATACCTGTTATTATAAGCGAAGGAGCTAAAAAGTTTAAGTCTGTAGGGACTGAGCAAAGCCCCGGAACCAAAGTTTTTTCTCTGGTAGGAAAAGTAAAGAATACAGGCCTTATAGAAGTTCCTATGGGCATGAGCTTAAGACAAATAATTTATGACATAGGCGGGGGTATTGCTAAAGATAAAAACTTTAAAGCTGTTCAGACAGGCGGTCCTTCAGGAGGATGCATTCCTGAGCGATTGTTAGATCTTCAGGTGGATTTCGATTCTCTTGATGAAGCAGGGTCCATGATGGGTTCCGGCGGCATGATAGTAATGGATGAAAACACTTGTATGGTTGATGTAGCAAAATACTATCTTGCTTTCCTTGCAGAAGAATCATGTGGCAAATGCACCCCCTGCAGAGAAGGCATAAGAAGGATTCTTGAAATACTTGAAGATATCAGCAATGGAAATGCTAAAGAAGAAGATCTGGACTTACTTCTGGAAATATGTGGAACAGTAAAGACCACATCATTATGTGGGTTAGGCAAATCAGCACCAAATCCTGTAATAACAACGATAAAGTATTTCAAAGAGGAATATTTAGCCCATATCAGGGATAAACATTGCCCTGCAGGTGTATGTAAACAACTATCCGTATATTTAATTGATAAAGATAAATGTAAAAAATGCGGTTTGTGTGCAAAAAACTGTCCTTCTGAAGCCATAAAAAAAGAAAAAGATAATTTTTATACAATAAATCAATCTGAATGTACAAAATGTGGAACATGTGTTGATGTATGTAGATTTAATGCAATAAGGATAGGAGGGGCAGCAGAATGGAAATTATCATAGATGGGAAAAAATGTGAAGCAAAAGCCGGTGAAACTATTCTATCAGTTGCCCAAAAAAATGATATTTATATTCCTACACTTTGCCACTTTCATGCTCTTGCCGGTCAGGGGAACTGCCGGATATGCATTGTTGAAGTAACGGAAAGAAATAGGACAAAAATAGTGACATCATGCATATATCCAGTGACAAAACCAATTAAGGTTGTGACTAACTCGGAGACTCTGTTCCAAATGAGAAGGACATTGGTTATGCTGATTTCTGCTAGAATTGGTCATAATGAAGTAATATCAGAATTAAGACAACAATACGATTTGCCGCCTATCACAAGATTTAAACCATTCGATGAGGATCAATGTATACTATGTGGTCTTTGTGTGAGAGCATGTGAGGAAATGGGCATTTATGCCATATCGACTGTCAATAGAGGCATTGATAAGAAAGTATCAACACCCTTTGATCAACCTTCTAAAGTATGTGTGGGTTGTGGAGCATGTGCCCAAGTATGTCCAACAGAAGCTATAAAAATCACTGATAACGACAAGCTAAGAATCATGTGGAATAAAACTTTTGAATTATTAAAGTGCTCAAAATGCGGTAAACCCTTCATCACGCGAGAATGCTACGAATTCTTGAATGCAAAAATCAATACAACGGCAGATGAGTTTATGTGTGAAAAGTGCAAGAGAAGTGTTGCTGCAGAAAAATTTAAAAATGTCTATGGCATTTAAGACCCAGGAATGGGTCTATTTTTTTGGAAAAGAAGAACTACTAACAAAAGCAGGAATCTGGCAGAAATTGTAGAATAATGAATCAAGACATTACTTACTAATTGAGGTATTTCATGGATCCAAACAAAGATATAATTAAGTTTTTACTAGATTTAATTTTTCCATCAAAACCATATTGTTTCTTATGTAATAGGAAACTTGACAGAGCTAGTATTTATATATGTCAGACATGTATCGATAATATAATGCCTCTTAGCGGCCCATTTTGTAAAAAATGCGGTAAACCCCTTTCAATAGAAAAACACGTAAAAAACAATTTTTGCATAGACTGTCAAATCGAAAGACATGTCTTTGTACAAGCACGTTCATATGGAAGATATGAAGGAAACTTAAAGAAAATTATTAATGAGTATAAATACCACGGAAAAAGGCAACTGGCAGAAGTTTTAGGAGCGAAAATGTATGAGCTGCTTATAGTACTACCATGGCCTCAAATTGATTTTTTGGTACCGATGCCTCTTCATATAAGAAGACTTAGAGAACGAGGATTTAATCAAGCATATTTCCTGGCGGATATATTAGCTGAGCGAAGTGGTATCCCTTTATTTACTGGATTAGAGCGGATAAAACCAACTGAGCATCAAACACTTCTTGACAAAGCTTCGAGAAAGAAAAACCTTTATGGGGCATTTAGAGTAAAAAACCCAAGTAAAATATTAGATAAAACATTGATTTTGGTAGATGATGTATATACAACAGGCACCACTGCTGGCGAAAGCTCAAAAACCCTTTTAAATAGCGGAGCGAGAGCAGTATATGTACTAACATGTGCTCGAGGATAAAAAAACTAAAGAAATAACACAAATAGTTCGATGATATATATAAGGGAGGAGAAGTTGTATGAAGTTAAAAAACTGCCCACAATGTGGAAAACTGTTTATCTATAGCCTTCACAACTTATGTCCGGACTGTATAGCTAAAGATGAAGATAATTACAATCTTGTAAGGGATTATCTTTATGACAATCCTAATGCATCAGTGGATGAAATATCAGAGAAAACCGGAGTTCCTTCAAAAAATATTCTTGAGTATTTAAAAGAGGGCAGGTTAATACTCAAAAAAAACAACATCAATATTTTACTAAGTTGTGAACGTTGCAATGAACCTATACTGTCTGGGAGATTTTGCGAAAAATGTGCTGGTAAACTTAAAAACAGTTTATCATCATCAAAACAATCGTTATTTTTAGATAAAGATAGAAAAGGGAAAATACATCTGTCTAAATTTTCCAAAGACAGGAAAAGATAAGTTCGAAAGGGGCTTAAATATATGAATATTAATCCAAGTCAATTCGACAAGATTATAAAAACATACCTTAGAAATCCAAACGAGAAAAGAAGAGCAAATGAAAAGGTTAAACAACAATATTTTGATGAAGTGAGTATATCAGAAGAAGTACGGGAATTAGCAAAGGCGGTTAAACTGGCTTCTGGTGGAGAAGAAGTAAAGGCGGAAAAGGTGGCTAAATTAAAAGAACAGATAGGTACAGGGACTTATAATATAGATGGGAAACTCGTAGCTGAAAAGATTATCGAAGAGCACTTTGGCGATCGCTTTATCTAAAGTCGATTGGGGGCTTTAAAATGAAAAACGAATTATCTTTGCAAAATCTAATTAAGGTCATGAGAGATCAACTTGAGATATATAAAGAATTGTTCAATCTTGCCGAGAAGAAAACCGATGTGCTGATTAAAGGCGATGTAAAAATACTTGGCGAAATAACTGAAATTGAACAGGATTTGATAATTAAGTTGGGAAAATTGGAAGAAGAAAGATACGATATAGTATCTAAAATAGCAAAAAAGCATAATATTGAAGTCAATGAAGCTACAACAGAATTTTTCATGAAATTGCTGTCGTCAGAAGAAAAAGAGGATTTTTCAGCTATTTGCGATGAACTTAAAACAGTATTGCCTCAGATAAATGAAAAAAATCAACAAAATGAAAAGCTAATTAAAAATGCTCTAGAGTATATAAATTTTTCTATAAATCTTTTGACTGATACAGGTGACATTAAAGCCAATTATAGTGCCGATGGGGTTAATACTCGCAAGGATTTTCATTTTATAGATAAAAAGGCATAAGGCGGTGTAAGGATAGTGCATTCAAGTTTTTTAGGTATAGAAATAGCGAAAAAAGCCTTGTTTGCTCAGCAACGAGCTCAGCAAACTATAGCTCATAATGTATCAAATGCAAATACTCCGGGGTATTCACGCCAGCGAGTTATATTAGAGTCTACTCATGCTGCTTATGGAATGGGATTTAATTGGCAGCTGGGTACAGGGGTAAAGATAGCTGATGTTAATCGTATTCGAGATGATTTCACGGATCGTCAGTATAGAAATGAAAATTCCGCACTTGGACAGTGGGATATACAAAGCGACATGCTAAAACAAGTTGAATCTGTTTTTAACGAACCATCGGATATAGGTATATCCTCAGTCCTAAATGAGTTTTGGAAAGGATTAGAAACGTTAGCAGGCAATGCATCTTCACAAGAAGCGAGAGAAACAGTAAAAGAAAGAGGTATTACTTTATCCAATACCATTAATCATGCATTTACTCAACTAAGGGACATAGTAAATGACATCAACTATAATATTTCAGTAAAAGTAAATGAGATAAATAGCTTTGCACGGCAAATAGCTAAATTAAATATACAGATACAGCAGACACAAATTGGCGGTGCATCAGCAGCAGATCTTAAAGATAAGCGAGATCTGCTTTTGGATGATTTATCCAATCTGATAAAATTCGAGTCGTATGAAGATGAAAATGGTCTATTTACTATAAATGTAGGTGGTGCCATTCTAGTAAAAGGACCAGACAGTGCTAATATGGAATTTGACACCTCAGTATCTGACCCAAAAGTTACTTGGAAAGAATATAGTTCTGATGTGCGCATTTTAAATGGAGAGCTTAAAGGTCTGGTAGATTTAAGGGATGAAAAATTGCAAAAGTATATTGACCAATTGGACAAGTTCACCCAAGCGTTCGTAGATGGATTTAATGATATTCATAAGGGTGGCGTTGGTTTGGGTGGTGAAAAAGGTATAGAGTTTTTCAAATATGAAGACGGAATATTATGTGTTAACCCTGATATTGTAAATAATCCTTCAATAATAGCGGCTGCTCAAGATGAAAACAGCATACCCGGTGATAATCGGAATGCCATGAAATTGGCTGATTTTAGGAACAACATTATTGAAATAGATGGTAGAAAATGCACGATTGACGAATATTATGGTGCACTCATCTCAAAAATTGGGGTTGATTCACAAGAAGCCACCAGAGCTGCTGACAGTCAAGCTTTTATGGTGAGCCAACTCAATGAGAGAAGGCAAATGGTATCTAGTGTTTCACTTGATGAGGAAATGTCAAATATGATATTACATCTCCATGGATATAATGCGGCCAGCCGCGTTGTTACAACAATTGACGAAATGCTGGACACCGTAGTTAATCGTATGGGGATAACTGGAAGGTAGTGAAATAATATGAGAATAACACAGTCTATGATTAATGAAAACTTCTCACGCAACTTAATGCAAAACTTAAAGCGCTTAGCTGATAAAAATGATATGATGAGTTCATTAAAGAAAATAAGGCGCCCTTCAGATGATCCCGTAGGAGCAGCTATTGCACTGAAATTGCGCCGCAATCTTTCGGCAATCGAGCAATATAACAGCAATGCTAAAGATGCTTTAACCTGGATGACTGATACTGAGACAGCACTGAGCAATACAGGAGATATCCTTAAACGTCTCAAAGAATTAACATTAGATGCTGCTAACGGTACAAAGACTGCCGAAGATCGCAAGCAAATATTATATGAAATACAAGAATTAAAAGACCAAATTTTACAACAGGCAAACTCTACAAGTGTCGATAGATACTTATTTAGTGGCTACAACACCGATAAAGCTCCTTTTATTAAGAAAGATGATGGCAGTGTTGAATTGAATACTGAAATAAATCCTGATATATCTACCGGGACTGGAGTTATTGAATTTAATATTGGGAATTTGGAACGAGTTTCCATAAACCTTCTTGGCCCTGATGTGTTTAACGAAATCTTTAATACCCTTGATAAGCTGGAAACTGCAATTAATGATGACGATACAGAATCATTATCAGGTCATCTTTTACAAGATATAGATACATCTTTGGAAACCGTTCTCATGTACCGCTCTCAAGTAGGTGCTAGGAGCAACAGGTTGGAAGCTGTTGTTTCACGATTGGATGCAAGTGAGATAAATTATAAAGAGCGCCTATCCTATGCTGAAGATGTAGATTTGGCTCAAATGATAACAGATCTCAAAATGGAAGAAAGTGTATATAGGGCTTCGTTGGCTATAGGTGCTAGAATTATTCAGCCTAGCTTGGTAGATTACCTAAGATAGTGTCTTCCTTGGGGGAATGTTTATGCTAAATTACAATCTTGACATTAGTTTCGATTATGGCAAGATAGGTATAAACACATACAAAGGCCATTTTGCAATTAAAACAGCAATTCAGGAAAGTTATAAATTAGAAACCCAATCCCCAAATATGTCAACCACTAAATATACCTTTCCCATTATTGATGATATTGATATCTCACACTGCCGTACAGATATGGGTTATCCCCAGCTGTTTGTGGCTTCAAGTATATGGCGAGATAATGCTAAATATCATGTACTAAAATATATAGGTGAAAAAGCTGCAATCGGAGATGATTTTGCAGATGTGCGAAAAGAAGTATCTATTGCAGAGGTAGTTGAATCAGAATCTTTCAAAGACCCACCTGAAATCAACGTAGATGCTGTCCCAAAAACTCCTCCTAAAATAACATTTAGATTTGGAGAATACAAATCTAAAGTTGACAGAGGAAGAGTAAATGTAAGGGTTTCTGATGAACCAGTAACAATGCATTATGAAAAAGCAAAAGTTAATATATTTATGGAGAAAAACCCTTATATCAATATTAAAGCGGTACCGGTGGGAAAAAATATTGATGAAATCACATAGGAGTTGCGCATTATGTTAATTAATACACGTTTCGGGTCTGTTGAAGTAAAAGAAGAGAAGATTATTACTTTCTTAAATGGTATCTTAGGATTAGAAAAATATAAAAAATATATATTACTTGATCATCCGGGAACAGATACAGTGAAATGGTTACAATCAATTAAAGATCCCGCTATAGCTCTACCTGTAACTAATCCATCATATTTTTATACTGATTATGCACCTAAAGTATCCCGAGAGAATATTGAACCATTAAAAATAAAATCAGCCGAAGATACGATAATATTATGTGTAATGACTATTCCTACAAATCCAACAGAAATCTCCGTAAATCTAAAAGCACCAATAATCATAAATACTGCTTTGCGTATTGCCGATCAATTTATTGCCGAAAATGATGAATATACTGTCAGGGAACCTTTAAATTTAAAGAAAGCTTCTACGAACAGGCGGTGTGAATCTTGTTAGTGCTTGCAAGAAGAGTAGAAGAAGGCATTTTAATAGGCAATGATATAATTATCAAAATCCTGGAAATAGATAAAGACCGGGTTAAAATCGGTGTAGAAGCTCCCAAATCAATGAAAGTACTTAGACTAGAGCTTTATGAAGATGTAAGTATAGAGAACAAAAAGGCTATTGATGTGACTAAAGACATGGTTGATGAGTTTTTAAAGAACCTATAGAGAAAAAAGAAACAGATTAAAATTAACTAAAACCGCAATTTGCGGTTTTAATTATGTACATGGGATTTTCAAAGGAATATATAGAAGTAACATAACAAAGTCCCGATAAATAACAACTTGAGGAGTGTAATGTTAAATAAAGTAATGATACAATCTACAGGGCTACGATAATTGTTGCATGATATTTATAACATTTGAATTATCATTTACTTATGATACTACTCATTTTTGCATTGTCATCGGCTAGAGAGCTGGCTACTTCCCTTTGTTTTTTGCAGATAGTGTCAAGAGTGTTAGCAATTCCTGAGAGCTTGTTGATGTCCGCCTTCATTTTGTCGATGATGGCTTCTATTTCAGATGTAGCTTTTTTGCTGGATGTGGTGAGATTGCCTATCTCCGATGCCACCACTGAAAACCCCTTACCCATCTCTCCGGCGCGGGCTGCCTCGATAGAGGCGTTTATGCCAAGAATTCTAATTCGTGCGGTAATCTGATTAATAATTTTAACGATCTGGTCTGTTGTGTTTATGCTTTCGATGGAATTTGAAACCGACTCAAGGATACTTTTAGAGGTGCTATCTATCGATAAAACAGTTTCATTGATTGCTGAAAGATTTGATGTTACATTCATAAGCAGTTCCTTTATGTAGTCTATGTAGTCAGCGAGCTTTTCCGAAAGCTCCTGTTGATGTTCTGTTAGAAGTGATGCCAGCTTCGCCGCATGGGAATCCATGAGGTGAGTTTCGTGTTTTTTTAACTGTTCGATGGTACTCCTTACTTCCGGAATTCCTGTAAGTTCCAACACTACATCCATATATTTTTCTAAAAAGAGTTTTAAGTCGAAATATGTGGGGATACCATGTTCCTGCGCAAAAATAATTGCAGGCGCTTCGGTATTATTATCACAAACGCCTATGACATCAACCTCGGGTATTTCTAAAAGTGTTTTAAGAAACAATGTTCCAGCATTGCCGCCTCCAACGATTCCTACTTTCAATACCTTTTCCTCCTCAAAAAAACAATTTGAAATAACCTATCTAAAATATGCAAATAAAACCTTATTTATCATTCGCCAAAATTCGATAAAATCCTTCAATAGATGACACAGAAATCTGGGGAAATAACTTCCTCATCAAATTGAAGCAGACGTCTTTTTATAAAAAAATAACCGTTTTACTATTGTGCTTAATTAAACTATAATAAAAAAACCAAGTCATAGTAGAAACCAGAAACTTATGAAGCCTTTTTAAGAAAGGAATTCAAATAAATTTGTTGAATTATTCAAGTAAATAGAGCACATTTATTAACCCTGCGGTTTTTCCATTAAGCTATTACGAAATGAAAAGAGGATCGTTATGGGAAAAATTAAAACACCGGAACTAGTGACACCCATTGCCAGTGTTTTCACTTTAGAAGAAGGATTGTTTCAACCTGTTCAGGAGATTTTATCTGAGGGGTTAGGTACCTGTATTTACGAAAGCCCGATGTTACTTTTTAATCACACTGACTACTATACAGCTGAAATGGGCTGTAACCTAAAACGTCGCATTTTTGCTTTTGAAAAGCTTATTGATCCTTGCGAGCTTGCTACCATTAAGTGCTGGTCAAATTCTCTTGAACAGAACTGGGCTGTTAACAACAAGCGGCAGGTTAATATCGACGTAGGCTATATTAGTCTTGGGAAACTGGTGTTAGCCAGTACTAAAGACCACAGCCATCGCCTATATTTAGGTAAAGGCATTTATGGGGAGGTCACCCTCCGTTTTGTTGGCGGTCAATTTGAGCCGTGGCCCTGGACCTATCCCGATTATGCGAGTCTCCAGTACCGAAAAATATTCTATGAGATTCGTGAGCTACAACGGAAAAAACTTAGATCCCAGTCTACACATTAAACCTGAACAAAATCACATCACCGTCTTTTACTTCATATTCTTTACCTTCAGAGCGAAGCAATCCGTTTTCTCGCACTGCATGTTGACTACCGTGGGCTACCAAAACATCGTAATCCATGACTTCCGCACGGATGAAGCCCCGTTCAAAGTCTGTGTGAATCTTACCAGCAGCTTGAGGGGCTTTTGTACCCTTTATAATTGTCCAGGCACGGACTTCTTTTGACTCTAGAGTAAAGAAAGTTATGAGACCCAAAAGCTTATAACAAGATTTTATCAGCCTTTCAAGTCCCGGTTCTTTCAAACCGTATTCAGCAAGTAGTTCCTTTTTTTCTTCTTCAGCAAGTTCTGCTAGCTCCGCCTCTATTTTAGCCGCGATTGTTATAACTTCAGCACCTTCTTTTGCAGCATATTCTTTAACACTTTTTACATATTCATTTTCCTTACCTAATAGTAAATCATCTTCAGAGATATTCGCCACATAAATGACAGGTTTTGATGTAAGTAAAAACAAGTGTTTTATAATTTCATGTTCCTCAGGGGCAAACTCTATAGAACGTGCAGGAATGTTTTTCTCTAAAGATTCTTTTACTTTTTCAAGAACCGAAAGTTCAGCCAAACTCTGCTTGTCCCTAGATTTGGCCTGCTTTCTCACTCGTTCCAACCGCTTTTCCAAACTCTCCAAATCAGCAAATATAAGCTCAAGATTTATTACCTCTATATCCCTTATGGGGTCAACCTTTCCATTTACATGGACAACATTTGAGTCATCAAAACACCTGACAACATGGACCGTAGCATCAACCTGGCGAATATGTGAGAGAAACTTATTTCCAAGCCCTTCACCACGACTGGCCCCTTTTACAAGGCCTGCAATGTCTAAAAACTCTATGGTAGTTGGAGTTACTTTTTCAGGATGCTCTATTTCTGCAATCTTCCCAAGGCGAGTATCAGGCACTGCTACAACGCCTACATTAGGTTCGATAGTGCAATAAGGATAGTTAGCACATTCAGCTCCTGCTTTCGTTATGGCATTAAAAAGTGTACTTTTTCCCACATTTGGCAGCCCTACTATGCCTAATTTCATTTAAAATCCCCCTTTACGATCACAAATAAATTACCTGTAATTTCTATTATATCAATGGGGAAAATGAAAGCAACCAACTAAAATTAAACCAACTATATAAGCCAAAATAAAAGGGATTTGTAAATATATGGAGAAATAATATCTATAACAAAATTATAAAAAGTAATTATGAGGGGGAAAAGGCATTTATATATGATATAAATTAAGTCTCTCACATTAACAAAATTGAATTAATTGATGAAAGGAAGAGATTTGGGCATGTCTAATCTGCAGAAAGCGATAATAGGTGGTACTGGGGTTTATGACATAGGCAGGGCTACTTCTCGTGTAATAACAACAGAATATGGCATAACAGAAGTGGATGTAATAAACATAAAAGGTGTTGAAATTGCTTTTTTATCAAGACACGGTAAAGGCCATTCAGTTCCTCCTCATATGATAAATTATAGAGCAAATATGAAGGCATTAAAGAAACTAGGTGTAAAATACATATATTCTACTTGTGCCGTAGGGTCCCTAAATGAGAACTTTGCACCGGGAGATGTGGTAGTGCTAAAAGACTTTATAGATTTTACCAAGGGTCGTCCCCTTACATTTTATGAAGGGGGAAGCAGAGGTGTAGCCCATGTGGCTATGGATGCTCCTTATTGTCCATATTTGCGGGAAAAGTTTATTGTTCATGCGAATAAGACAAACCTCAAAATAAAAGGTGATGCTGTATATGTGTGTACGGAAGGTCCTAGGTTTGAAACTGCCAGTGAAATCAAGATGTTCAAAACTCTTGGTGGCGATGTAGTAGGCATGACAAATGTACCCGAAGTGGTACTGGCTAAGGAACTGGGCATGTGCTATCAGGCAGTAGGGATAATCACGAACTGGTGCACAGGCATCAAAGGAGAAGTTATGGAACATGATATTAAAGTTATAATGGAAGAAAATAAGGCCCTTATTACCAATACCTTTATTTCTGTGCTTACCCAGGAAGACCTTGTACAAGATGCCTGTAACTGTGAAGATTCCTTGTTAATCCTGTAATTTGTATATCTATAAAATCATTTTTCAAACTTCAAGGAACTTTAATTAGCTAAACCGGTAATAATACTTTCACTAAATCAAAGTAAATTTTGCCTGTTAGCATATCAGCACTTTTGTCACTTCCGAAGATGATTTAAAAATCAAAAAATTAATTAGCAACGCAAATCTCCTGAGTTTGAGGAAACTAATGTAGGGAGACTAGGCACCAAAAAAACTTAAAAATGTCATTATATTCTTTTTTCGGAACAATACTAATGGGATGTATAAGTTGTAAATTCGGAGTTTTGGAACTTGAAACTAATTTGTATGAATCATATATTTGTCAAACCAAAATCTTAGTAGTCAAATAATTTTAAATAAAAAGAAAAGGAGGCTTGGGATTGTTAGAAAGATAAAAAACAGTGAAGTATCCTAAAAAAATAAGATTTACAAGGGAGGTCGTTTTGTGAAAAAAGTTAGTCTATCTGTGAAGATTTTCATTGGATTGGCAATTGGTGTATTATTAGGTCTAATGATTTCGCCGACAGCTGCTACAACCTATATTAAACCCTTAGGGACTTTGTTTTTAAATCTTATTAAAATGATTATTGTTCCATTAGTCTTATCTTCATTGGTAGTGGGCAGTGCTAGCACTGGTGATGTTGGAAAGCTAGGAAGAATTGGTATTAAAACATTAGCCTATTACTTAGTCACTACAGCTCTAGCTGTTATATTAGGTTTATTTCTTGCTAATATCTTAAATCCAGGTTTTGGCTTAAGCATTCCCGTAGACGCAACCGCCGAAGCGAAGGAAATTCCTTCAGTTGTAGATACCTTACTAAATATAATCCCAACAAACCCCATCCAAGCTATGGCAGATGCTAATATGCTTCAAATCATTGTTTTTGCTCTGTTCTTAGGAGTAGCTATAACTTTGATAGGTGAGAAAGGCAAACCCTTCCATGCGTTTTTTGTAAGCATGGCTGAAGTATGTTATAATATAGTAGGCATTATAATGGAATTTGCTCCTGTTGGGGTATTCGGCTTGATTACTCCTGTGGTAGCTGAGCACGGTGCAACAGCACTACTTCCTTTATTAAAGGTTATAATTGCAGTCTATCTCGGTTGTATCATCCATGCTCTTGTAGTTTATTCAGGTACAGTTTATCTTTCTGCAAGGATGAGCCCTCTTACCTTCTTCAAAGGTGCCGCTCCTGCGATGATGCTTGCTTTTACCACAAGCTCTAGTTCCGGAACACTGCCTGTTACGATGAAATGTGCAGAGGAAAATTTAGGGGTTCCCAAATCAATAGGTAGTTTTGTGCTTCCATTGGGTGCTACGATAAATATGGATGGAACAGCTTTATACCAAGGGGTCTGTGCATTGTTTGTAGCTCAAGTCTATGGTATAGACCTTAGTTTTGCCCAACAGTTAACTATAGTGCTAACTGCTACTCTGGCTTCAATAGGTACTGCTGGAGTCCCTGGTGCAGGACTTATAATGCTTACGATGGTTCTCCAAACAGTAGGACTTCCCTTAGAAGGTACGCTTCTTATTGGTGGAATTGACAGAATACTCGATATGGCTAGAACCTGTATTAACATAACCGGTGATTTATCAGCATCAATTTTAGTAGCATCCACTGAAGGCGAATTAAATGAACCCGCAGAAAAATCTATCTCCACTTAACTTTTTAACGTCTACAATTTTTTCAAAGTTAAATTTAAATATATTGTGGCCGGACCACTAGTTCGGCCGCAACAGTTACCATGGCTTTATTAGTTGTTATTTAGGTTAGTTATTCTTTTTCGATAAACATTAACTGGATTTAGTAATTTGGAGTAGGAAATAATAATTCAAAATGTAATATTAATTCTTGGTATCCAATAACTGGGATTTAGGCATAGGACATGTTGTTGATATATGTTTTGATAAGACTTTTGATCAAAGTGAGAGTTATGAAAATAAAAGCTTAAAGGGCTTTACTATAGATTACTAAAAAAATTTAGTTAATAGAGGTGGCAAAGAATGATATTAGGAATATTGGGAGGTATGGGGCCTGCTGCAACCTGCGATTTATTCACAAAAGTAATCGACTACACTGATGCTGCAAAAGATCAGGAGCACCTACACATAATTATTGACAACAACACGCAAATACCTGATAGAACAGATTATATTTGTGGTTCTGGAGAAGACCCTAGAACAGAATTGATAAGGTCGGTCATAAAACTTGAAACAATGGGAGTGGATTATATAGCTATTCCATGCAATACGGCCCATTATTTTTATGATGATTTAGCTAAATATACAAAAGTAAGAATAATTAACATGATATGCGAAACAGCAGTTTTCTTAAAAAATACAAAACCAAATAATAAGAACTATTTACTTCTTGCAACTAAAGGCACATATATGTCGAGAATTTATACTAATACATTCAAGAAATTTGATTTAAACATAATTGAACCCAGTGAATCTGATAAGCAAATTATTATGAGTTGGATATATGGAGTAAAATCCTCAAAGTTCGATGTAACTTCTATTGAATTTGAATCTTTTATTAATAAATATTGCGAAAACGGAGAAGTCCTGCCAATTTTAGGCTGTACTGAACTACCTGTATTAGCTCAGAGAATAGGTCTGGAAAAAGAATATATTGATCCTGTCTCTATTCTTGCCAAACGTTGTGTTGAATTAGCAGAAAAGAATATAGGCTTAAGAATGATTTAAATTCATAATTTGTTCCCACTCAACGCACATTAGAGAACTTCCCAATACCTGCTATAAACCAACAGAGAAATGATAAAAGCCATAGTAATGGTCAAAAAAGCAGCAGCTCTAGCAGAACAAAAGCAATGGGTAAAGTTACTTACTTGGATGTGTAAAACTTTTAACAACTACTAGCATACTATGTTTAGATCGCATTTTATTTTGGTCTAAACATATTTTTATTAAGAGACATTGTTCAGCGCTTGGAATATAATTATAGATCACTTTCTTATTTCGGATGAATATTTCTTTCTGGTGGATTTGTAATTGCAAAACTTCTTTGTTAAAATTACTATTGTCATCAATGCCTCAAATTTGTGAAAAAATCTAACAGGAGGAATAATTATGGATACACACTACGGCTTTGATACCCTCTCGATTCATGGGAGTATGAAAAATAAAAATCCAAAGGCTGCTTTAAATCCTCCTATATTTATGACATCTACATTTGTTTTTGATGATGTAAAAGATGCTGAAGATATTATGAACTTTGAGAAACAAGGGTTTATTTATACTAGAGGCAATAATCCTACACTACAGTTATTTGAGAAAAGAATGAGTGAACTAGAAGAAGGAGAAGATGCTGTTGCATTTGCATCAGGTATGGGGGCCATATCTTCTGTATTATTATCTCTTTTGTCACCGGGTGATAATGTACTAGTCCATAAGACTCTATATGGTTCGAGCTTTACAGTAACACAAAAACTTCTTCCAAAATATCATATAACTTGTAAGAGTGTGGATTTTACCAAACATGAAACTGTAGAAAAGACCATTGATAACAATACAAAAGTCTTGTATTTTGAAACACCCTCAAATCCAAATCTACAAATAGTTGATATAAAACAAATAGTGAAACTGGCGAAGTCACATAGTGTTAAAGTCGTTATTGATAATACCTTTGCTACACCTTATTTTCAAAGACCTCTTACCCTTGGTGCTGATGTAGTGGTTCATAGTGCAACAAAATACATATGCGGTCATGGTGATGCCCTAGGAGGTGTTGCCGTATCAAAGGACGTGGATTTTATACGAAAGCTGAAATTTGACTATATGTGCGAATTAGGTGCTGTCATGAGTCCCTTTAATGCATGGCTGATGCTTAGAGGATTAAAGACATTAGGTCTAAGAATGAGGCAGCATGAAGCTAATGCTATGCGTGTTGCAAATTTTTTAGAGAATCATCCGAAAGTTAAATCGGTTATGTATCCTGGGCTTCAAAGTTTTAAAGACCACGAAATTGCGAAAAAGCAAATGAGCGGTTTTGGTGCAATGATAAGTTTTGAGCTAGACGGCGGTTTAGAAATGGCAAAAATGGTTGTGAATAATGTACAGCTTGCCAAACTTGCAGTAAGTTTAGGTGATTGTGAAACGTTAATTGAACTTCCTGCAGCCATGACTCATGCCGGATACCCGAAAGAAAAACTACAGGAATTTGGCCTTTCTGACAGTATGATAAGATTATCTGTGGGAATAGAAAATGTAAAAGATATTATTAACGATCTAGAGAAAGCACTAGCTGACTTTTAAGATTGATCGATGACAAAAAGGGGGGCTGATAAATTGTTCCCGGAATGGAAAAACTGGCGGCATGTAGTAAAACTTGATCCAGACAAACCAGCGGATCAATATCTAATAGAGCAAGTTGTAGAAAGCGGTACAGATGCAATCATAGTGGGAGGTACACAAAATATTACCCGGGAAAAGGTGCTAAAGCTATATAAACTTTTAAAACCATATCCTCTTCCCAAAATCTTAGAAGTATCTACAATCGATTCAGTAACATTTGGCTTTGATGGTTATTTAATACCAGTAGTTTTAAATTCGGGACAACCTAAATGGCTTATAGGGGCACATAAAGAAGCAGTAAAGATGGCAGGGGAGCTTATGGATTGGAAAGAGGTTTTACCTGAAGGTTATATAATATTAAATCCGGACTGTGCTGCTGCAAAGCTCACAAAAGCCATGTATCCTTTAAGTAGAGAAGATGTTTTGGCATATGCTCATTGTGGGGAGAATCTTTTTTCTCTACCTTTGATTTATATAGAATACAGTGGAAAGTTTGGCGATCCGGAACTAGTATCTTATATTAAAAATAGTTTAACTAATGCCAAAGTTTTTTATGGCGGAGGTATCGATGATGCCCAAAAGGCCGAAATTATGAGTAAGGCAGCAGATACCATTGTAGTTGGAAACATGATTTATACAGAGTCAATTAGAAACTTACGAGATACAGTGAAAGTAGCTAAATAATTATTCTGTCAGAAGGATATGCTCCCCTTAAGGTGAATAGATAAAATAAGAAATCCTTTACCGAAGGGGAGTTTCGTTATGTCAAAAAAGTAGTAAACGATTTCTAATACAATTGCCCGGACAATTGCTTCAGCAATACAGTAGATTTTAAGCGGAAATTTAAGTTATTGCAACTTGTTTATGATGAAGCTTTTGATTAGAGGTGATAATTATGAAATATATTTGTTCAAAATGCATGAAAAAAGTTGATATAAAGACTCATCAACCAAAATGTGAATGCGGCGGATTGTGGAAATTGGAGTTTACTCCACCGCTTTTTGATATCAATTTGATTGATAAGAGCACTTGGGGATTATTTAGATATAGGGCTTTTATGCCAATTAAAGATGATATATGGAAGGATATTACTTTAGGAGAAGGTATGACACCAATTATTTCCTTAGATAAAAATGTTATGCTAAAAATGGATTATTTTATGCCGACTCTTTCTTTCAAGGACAGAGGTGCAGCCATGCTTATTTCACACTGTAAAACTATCCAGGTTGACTCGGTTGTTGAAGACAGCAGCGGAAATGCAGGAAATAGTATTGCTGCCTATTGTGGGAAAGCGGGAATTGATTGTGAAATTTTTGTACCTGAGGGAACTTCTCAAAAGAAAATTGACATGATTAAAGCACATAATGCCAAAGTCAATATTATTCCCGGTTCCCGAGACCATTGTGCCGATGTATGCCGAGAAAAGGTTGACAAAGAAGGAAAGTATTATGCAAGTCATGTTTATAATCCATTTTTTTATGAAGGAACCAAAACTTATATTTATGAAGTATTTGAGCAATTAAATAGAATTCCCGCCAACATTTTTGTACCTTTAGGAAACGGCACACTATTTATAGGAATTGTAAAAGGATTAGAGGAACTATTAAGGAGCGGTGCAATAGAACATATGCCAAAACTCATTGCGGTTCAAAGTGAAAATTGTGATCCCATAGCACGAGCCTTTTCTAATGGCGAGAGAATTCCGGCAAAGGTTTCACCTACTCATACTCTTGCGGAGGGAATTGCAATAGGACTGCCGATGAGGGGCGAAGAAATACTCAACTATATCTATAAATATGATGCTGATGTTATTACTGCACCTGAAGATCATATTTTAGAAGCAAGAAACTCACTTGCTTCTAAGGGCATATATTGTGAACATACTACAGCTGCTACTTATGCTGCCTATTTAAAATATTGTAAATTAAGCGGTGAAATCTCAGATTGTTTAATTCCTTTGTGTGGGGCCGGATTAAAGTCCGACCATTAAATTGGCCTTTTTCTAGTGGTGATAAAGCAAACTTAAGCTTTAGACAAATACGGAAACAGGCGAAGAGTATAGGCAGTATCAATAAGAAACTTATGAGATGAGGTAAAAGCTGCTAAAAAGATTTACAAAAGTCAGGAGAATTTTTCTTGACTTTTATTTTTATCAGTAATATTATATATAGTGTATTAATACTATTAGTACATAACATACTGAACTATTATTAATGATTGAGGTTATAGAGATATAACCAGATTTATAAGGGTAGAAAATGTTTAATAATTTCACTGTACTTACATAGAATATTAGCAGTGTTATTATGGAGAATATAACCAATTGCTGAAGCGCATGTTATACTATAAGGGCTTGTTCAGACAAAGGGTAAAAACATGGTATTACTATTCATATAAAATAGTAATACCATGAATTTTGTTGCTCTGAAGAGGAGGATTTTGGTGGGAAAGCGAAAAAAAATTATTATTTTCACAGCAATTTTGCTGGTGATTGTTGTTTTTTCTATTTTTAAGATAAAATTTCAACCTAGGTCAGTAATGTCTCTACCGACTGTCAGTGCGATTAAAGGGGATATTTCGTCAAAGATCTCAGTTCTTGGAACAGTGAAAACGGCACTAGAGCAGGAGGTTTATTCTACTATTCAAGGTGTAGTAGAATACGTGGCTGAGGAAGGCCAACAAGTCAGAAAGGGAGATATGATTTTAAAAATCGATGACGAGGAGTTAAGGCTGGAGCTTGAACAAGCTAAAAGTAAAGTGAAACAGCAGACGCTTGAACTTTCAAGGCTTCTAGACGGACCAAGACTTGAAGAATTGGAAAAAGCCAGGGTAAAATATCAGGATGCATTGTCTGCTTATGAAACTGCAATGGATGATTATGAGAGAAATAAAGAGCTTTATGATTTAGGAGCTATCTCAGAAAAAGACTTATTGAATATCCAAAGAGAATTGGATGTTAAAAAGAATCAACTATCAATTATGGAATTGGAACTTAAGCTGTTAGAAAATGCTGACGAAAAAGAGATCGAATTAAAGCGAGCAGTCTTGGAAGAAACCGAAAAAAGTCTGGCGAACATTGAAAAAAAGTTAAACAAAACAGTCATTTATGCTAATTTGACGGTATAGTTTTAGAGCAAAATATAAAGCCTGGGATGATGGTGACGCCGGGAACTTTGTTATTACGGATAGGCAGTCTTTCTGATTTGCAAATAGATTTTGGTGTAAATGAATATGATGCAGCCTTGATAAAGGTTGGTCAGAAAGCGATTATTACCGGTGAAGGCTTTGGTGACAAGACTTATAACGGTGAAGTTGTGAAAATTGCTCCTTCGGCTTCGGTGACACAAACCAGTAGAGGCAATGAAACCGTTGTAAAAGCCGCAATAAAAGTAATTGAACACGATGAAAAAATAAAGCCAGGCTTTTCAGCTACCGTAGAGATAACTGTAGAAGAAAGAAAAGACGCTATTTTGCTACCACTGGAATGTGTGACAGAAGGAGAAAGTGGTAAACAGGTTATGGTAGTAAAAGATGGAAATATATCTAAAAGAGAAGTTAAAACCGGAATAGAAAATGAACTATATGTGCAGATAATACAAGGGCTGGCCGAAGGTGAGGAAGTTCTTCAAAATCCAAGTCAAAATGGCGATTTAACAGGTGATGCTTGATGATACAAGTTGAGAATATAACAAAACTTTATGGAAACAGTGAAAATAAAGTAGTAGCACTTAAAGATGTAAATCTTCATATAAAAACAGGTGAATTTGTTGCTTTAATGGGTCCATCAGGTTCTGGCAAATCAACTCTTATGAATATACTAGGTTGCCTTGATAAGCCCACATCGGGAGAGTATTACTTGAATGGAAAACCTACATCCCAGCTTGATAACCGTGAACTGGCCTATATCAGAAATAAAAAGATAGGATTTGTCTTTCAAAATTTTAATTTACTTCCTCGAATGAGTTCACTTAGAAATGTAGAAATACCGATGATTTATGCCGGGGTTCCACCAAGAGAAAGGCGAATAAAAGCTATGGAAGCGCTAGAATCTGTGGGGCTGGAAGATAGATGGCATCATAGACCAAATGAGCTTTCCGGTGGGCAAAGGCAAAGAGCCGCTATTGCTAGGGCGTTAGTCAATTCTCCCAGGATAATCCTCGCTGATGAACCTACGGGCAACCTTGACAGTAAATCTGGAGCTGAGATTATGGAGATATTTACTGACTTACATCGAAACGGAGTAACAATTGTTTTAGTAACTCACGAAGATGAAATTGCTCGATATGCACAAAGAATTGTGTTTTTTCGCGATGGTAGAAAGGTGGATGAGAAGTCCAGTAAACTTCTTTGAAAGTATAATAATTGCTTGGGAAAGTATTATTGCCAATAAAATGCGCTCTCTTCTTACAATGTTGGGTATCATTATAGGTGTTTCTTCGGTGATAACCGTTTCGCATTGGGTCAAGGCGGTAGAGCTGCAATCAACAAAGAGATGGATGCCTTTGGCGCTAATCGATTCGGTATCTATTATAAGTATGATCCTGATAATCCCATAACCGTGCTGACATTTTTACTCTTCAAGATGTGGCGGCAATAAAAGAAATTTCCCCGGCTGTGGAGAATATTGCACCCATAAACTGGGATTCTGCAAACATCAGGTCAAAGGGGAAAGAAATCGGAGTTGAAATAGCGGCAACTACTGCTGATTATGCCAAGATAGCTAATCTTAAATTAGATGCCGGCAGGTTTTTTAGTTACGAGGATGATAATGCTAAAAGATATGTTGCAATTATAAGTGAATCATTAGCAAATGAACTGTTCGGCTCTTCTACGGCTATTGGGAAAAAATAATGGTAAGCAATCGTCCTTTTAAAGTAATAGGAGTACTGGCACGGGAAGAATCTATTTTTTCTATGGGTCAAGATAGTAAGTTGATGTACATACCTATTTCAACATATTTTTCTTTCAGTGGATCAAATTGGATAAATAGTATTCAAGGTAAAGCGGTATCTCAAACTGAAGTAGATAAAGCCATCGAACATTCTTTAAGCATCTTGCATAGGCGACATCGAAATAAGGATAAATACGATGCATGGAATTCTCAAAAAGAGATGGACAGTGTAAATAAAGTTACGGGAATTGTTACTTTAGTGATCAGTGCTATTGCAGGTATTTCCTTATTGGTAGGTGGAATCGGTATTATGAATATCATGCTAGTATCGGTTACAGAACGCACTAGGGAAATTGGTATTAGGAAGGCATTAGGGGCTCGAGAAATTGATATTATGATCCAATTTTTAATAGAGTCTTTAGTTCTTTCTTTTTTCGGTGGTATCTTAGGGATGTTTTTAGGATTTGGTGTATCTAAAATAATAGCCTGGTTTATAAAAATACCTACCTTTATATCATGGCAGATGATAGCTCTCGCTTTTACTTTTTCGGCAGGAGTTGGGGTATGTTTCGGGTTATACCCTGCACAAAAAGCAGCATATCAGGATCCTATAGAAGCACTGAGATATGAATAAGCAGCTCTGCTGCTTTTTTTGTTTTAAGACATATTCCCTCTTTCTGCAACATATGTTTTTAAATGGAACACCAAGAGGTGGAGGGAATATATATGAATATATATGAAACGGATCCAAATAAAGGACTATCTGAAAGAGAAATTCCTTTGAAAAAAAAGCTATTCGGAGATAATCAATTAGAACAAGTACGAAAAATATCACCTTTAACTATTTTTATTGATCAATTTAAAGATGTAATAACCCTTGTTTTGATAGCTGCGACAATTATATCAGCTTATCTTGGCGAAGTGCCAGATGCTATAGCTATAACTGCTATAGTGGTATTAAATGCAATGTTTGGATTTATTCAGGAATTTAGGACAGAGAAATCACTTCAGGCTTTACAGCAGTTAGCAGCACCAACTGCAAAAGTACTTAGAGATGGCAACCCTTCAATAATACCGGCTAAAGATATAGTGCCCGGTGATATTGTTATTCTGGAAAGCGGTGATCGTGTACCAGCAGACGGCGATTTGCTGGAAGCTGATAATTTAAAAGTTGATGAATCCTTATTAACTGGAGAGTCTGTTCCTGTAGAAAAATCAAATAAAGAAGAAGAGTTAGACAAAATCAAAATTCACAGAAAAAATCATGCTTTCATGGGTACATTAGTCGTAACCGGTAAAGGGAAAATGATAGTTCAAAACATTGGAATGGATACAGAAATGGGTAAAATTGCGGGTATGATGAAAAACATTGGCGATGAACAAACTCCTCTTCAACAACGGTTAGACCTTCTAGGTAAACAACTGGTATTTTTATGTTTACTAACATGTGCTATCGTTGCTTTTCTAGGAGTGATTCGAGGAGAGAGTATCTACGACATGTTCCTATTTGGAGTAAGTTTAGCTGTAGCGGCTATACCTGAAGGATTGCCGGCAATAGTAACAGTTGTGTTAACTATAGGGGTTCAAAGAATGATACGAAAAAAAGTTGTTATAAGACGCCTTACTGCCGTAGAAACACTAGGTTGTGCTACTACAATTTGTAGTGATAAGACAGGAACATTAACAGAAAACCGGATGAGTGTAAGAAAAATAGATATAAATGGAGAAACAATCATGATTACCGGTGTAGGTTATAAAAGTGATGGTGAGTTTTTGTCACAGGAAGGTAAAGTTTTAAAAAGCCTTCCCCAAGACGTGAAAAAACTTTTGGAAATAGGCATATCATGTAATAATGCAGGAATCAAAGTGACAAGTAATGGTTTTTTAAAAGCATTTAAAAATAGAAAAGAACTTTTAACTTATGGCGATCCTACTGAAGTCGCTATCCTTGTTGCGGGTCTAAAAGGGGATATTGTAAAAGAAAGTGTGGATCGAAAATACATAAGAATTAAAGAAATACCTTTTGACTCTAATCGAAAGCGCATGTCAGTTATTGTTAAATCAAGAAAAGGGGAACTATTTTTATTTACTAAAGGTGCTCCAGATGTCGTGTTGCCCCTATGCAGCAATATAATGAAAAAAAATGGGTATAAACCCATAACTAAAAGAGATAAGACAAACATATTATCAAGAAATGAAGACATGGGTAGGGAAGCTCTGCGAGTGCTTGCATTTGCATATAAAAAACTATCTATTACCGAACTTCAAGACTTAAATCCTGAAACAAATCTAACATTTGTTGGTCTTATGGGAATTATCGATCCCCCAAGACCTGATGCCATATTAGCAGTTGAGAAATGTTTTTCATCTGGGATTAAGCCGATCATGATAACCGGAGACCATAAATCTACAGCTTGGGCGATAGCTCGAGAGCTAGGAATGTTAAATAAAGATAGTAGAATCATGACAGGGAAAGAAATGGATGATTTAAGTGATGGGGAATTTTTAAAACAGATTGATGATATTGCAGTGTTTGCTCGGGTTACTCCACAACATAAACTAAGAATAGTAAAAGCGTTGAAGAAAAAGGGCCATATAGTTGCTATGACCGGTGATGGTGTTAATGATGCGCCTGCTGTAAAAGAAGCAGATATTGGAGTATCAATGGGCATTAATGGTACAGATGTTACAAAAGAAGCTTCAGCTATGATATTGATGGATGATAATTTTGCTAGCATAGTAGCTGCTGTAGAAGAAGGAAGAATCATATATGATAATATTCGCAAATTTATAAGATATCTTCTTTCATGTAACGTTGGAGAAATACTTACCATGATATGGACTTCTATACTGGGCTTACCATTACCATTACTTCCAATACAAATACTTTGGGTAAACCTTGTAACAGATGGACTCCCTGCAATGGCTCTAGGCATAGATCCACCGGAAAAAGATGTAATGAATAGAAAACCCAGAGGGAAAAATGAGAATGTATTTTCTCAAGGATTAGGTAAGAAAATAATATACCGAGGTATTGTTATAAGTATTGTTACTTTAATTGCATTTATCACAGTAAATATATACAGTCATAGTAATCTTGTCATGGCAAGAACTGCTGCTTTTAGTACTTTGGTGATGTCACAACTTTTCTTTGTTTTTGAATGTCGTTCAGAAAAGGAAGGAGTTCGTTGGCAAAACCCTTTTGGAAACATTTATTTGACTTTGTCAGTAATTGTTTCAACTGGAATGTTGTTTGCCGTTATATATATACCGTTTTTCCAACCAATTTTTCAAACTATACCACTAGATATAAATATAGTTCTTCTAGTTTTGGGCTTAGCTGGTTTAGGTTCTGTAATATAAACTGTCGATAAAGAATATAAGTTATTATTAGTACAAGGATAGCCTGATGTAGATTTAGGCTATCCTTTTTTGTGATTCTTGAAATTATACTATAAAGAAATGTATAATGTAGTGTGTATTAAATCTTAGTATTAATTACAATCGGGGGAATTATTAATGGAATTAGTAAAACTTAGGGGTCATACTTATTACATACCTGGAGCTACAAATGTTGGTGTTTATCGTTATAAGAACGGTTTCTGTACTCTAGTTGATACAGGGTTGGATAAAACTACGGGCAAAAAAATATTAGAAGTTTTAGATGATAACAATTTAAAAGTGAAATATATTATTAATACACATGGTCATCCTGATCATTTTGGATCTAATAATTATATAAAAGAAAATCATACTGGTACTATAGTGGTTGCTTCACCCAAATCAAAACTCTTTATGGAAAACAGTGCATTAGAGGGAGCTTTGTTGTATGGTGCTGCTCCAATGCCTGGTCTTTCTGCTATGATTATAAAATCCCAAGATACGACAGTTGATATCGAGGTCGGCGAGGGGATTACAGAGTTAATGGGTAAAAAATTTGAAATAGTAGAGTTGGAAGGTCATTGTCCCGGTCAAATTGGTGTTTGTACTGAAGATAATGTATTATTTTGCGGAGACGCTTTTTTTAGTGAGGAGAAAATTGAGAAATATCCTTTTCCATTTATTTTTGACCTCAACGCTCATTTAAAAACACTTGAATTTCTACTAGAAACAGATTATGATTATTATTTGGTTTCACATAGTGATAAGCCATTAAAAGACTCAAAATCTCTTATCAAAAAAAATCTTGACAACATTGAACACAACTTGGAGATTTTATTGGATTATCTTGCACAGCCTTTAACAAGAGAGGATTTAACTGAGCTAATTGTTAAGAGGTATAAAATACCCATGCATATATCCCAATATTTTATAACTATATCGTCAGTTGGGGCTTTTTTAACTTATCTTCTTGAAAATAAATCAATTAAAGCCGATATAATTGACGGCAAAATGTATTTTTATGCCTAAATATAAGGAGATGTAGTAATTAATGATAACAAAAAGAGACGATATAAGAAATATCGCTATAATTGCCCATGTTGACCATGGTAAAACAACGCTGGTGGATGCCATGTTAAGGCAAAGTGGTATATTTCGTAAAAATCAGCAGGTAATAGATCGTGTTATGGATTCAAATGAATTGGAGCGTGAGAGAGGAATAACTATTCTGTCAAAAAATACTGCTGTAACATATGACGGGATAAAAATAAACATTATTGATACCCCTGGTCATGCTGATTTTGGTGGAGAAGTAGAGCGTGTACTTAAAATGGTAGATGGTGTTCTTTTATTAGTAGATGCTTTTGAAGGGCCAATGCCTCAAACAAGATTTGTATTAAAAAAAGCTTTAGCTTTGGATTTGCCGGTTGTTTTGGTTGTAAATAAGATTGATAAAACAGGTGCTAGAATAGAACAGGTAATAGATGAAGTTTTAGAACTTTTTATTGATTTAGGAGCCGATGATACACAAATTGAATTTCCTGTTGTATATGCTTCTGCACGTGATGGTATAGCAAAAACTGCCCCTGATGATTTTTCTGACAATCTGAAACCATTATTTGAAACAATCATTAATCATATTCCAGCTCCCATTGGTGATAGCCAGGCTCCAGTGCAAGTATTAATTACTACTTTAGACTACGATGATTATGTTGGTAGAATTGCCATAGGGCGAGTGTTTAGAGGGACAATTACGGCAGGAAATGAATATGCTCTATGCAGGAAAGATGGTACGATTGTAAAAGTTAAGATAAGTAATCTTTTTGTTTTTGATGGTCTGAAAAGAAAAAGTGCAAACAAAGCAGGTTTTGGAGAGATAGTTGCCGTAACGGGAATAGATGATATAGATATAGGTGAGACCATTGCCTATGTAAACAATCCAGAACCTGTACCCTATGTTAATATTGATGAGCCTACTCTTTCAATGGTATTTAGTGTTAATAATAGTCCCTTTGCAGGTCAGGAAGGGGACTATGTTACCTCAAGACATTTAAGAGACAGGTTATTTAAAGAGGCAAAAAGTAATGTTAGTTTAAGAATTGAGGAAACGGACAGCCCTGATAGTTTTAAGGTTTCGGGTCGTGGAGAGCTTCATCTATCTGTCCTAATTGAAACAATGAGGAGAGAAGGATTTGAGTTTCAAGTTTCCAAACCAATGGTAATAATCAAAGAAATAAATGGTAAAAAAATGGAACCACTCGAATCCATAACAATAGATATTCCAGAGGATTATCTTGGTATAGTTATGGAGAAGCTTGGTGCTCGTTACGGCCAACTTATTAATATGGAAAACTTAGGGGGAAATTCCCTTCGATTAGAATTTGAGATTCCCACAAGAGGTCTATTAGGATATCGTTCAGAGTTCATTACGGATACAAAAGGTGAAGGAATATTAAATTCTGTTTTTTCTGGTTTTACTCCTTATAGAGGTGATATACCTACTAGAAATCGAGGGGCATTAGTTGCGTTTGAAACAGGGGAAAGTAATACCTACGGTCTTTATAATGCACAAGAGCGGGGGACACTCTTTATAGGACCACAGGTAAGGGTATATAAAGGGATGATTGTTGGAGAGAACTCCCGACCGTCAGATTTGAGTATCAATGTATGTAAGAAAAAACATATAACAAATCTGCGTTCATCAACTGCAGAAGAAGCTCTAAGATTAACTCCACCAAAGGATATGACATTAGAAAAGTGTCTGGAATTTATTGAAGATGACGAGCTTTTAGAAGTAACGCCAAAAAGTCTTCGCATGCGAAAGGCCAAACTTTCCCATTAAAAAGAATAGGAATATAAAAAAGTATTCACTAAATTTTGGTGGATACTTTTTTTATGCATTTATAAATATAAAATGGAAATACTAATTTTAACTATAATCCGGGAGGCATGTAGATGGCTAAAAATAAACTTAAAAAGGAAAAGAAAAATAAACTAATTCCCCAACAGGAAAGATTCAAAGGAGATTTGGTAGATCATAATCGTCCTGAGAACTACGAACTGTCAGAGGAGTTTACTAAGAACAACCCAATGAAGACCCCGCCGTCAAAAAAACAGTCAGTAAAGAAAAAATAGCTATAGGTTAAGACATGCTGGATTTTGTTCGAGAAGCCAGGACAGTTGAAAATGGATTGCATAATATTATTCTTGAAATTCCAGAAGAAACATATATGACTTTCTACAAAGATATTAACTATAAATATGCTAAAGACATTTTGCTTCAATATCTGAAATCTCGTCAAGATGATGCAGTGGCTAGGGATATAGAGATAAAGCACGACAAGAAAAATCATATTGTGAACATTTATGCAAATCTACATTATATTGGAAATGAAAAACCTGACCAAGAACCTTTTACAGATAACTATATAAGACATATCGATTAAGTAATTTAAGGCCGCTAAGTGTTTTTAGCGGCCTTAAAAGTTAGTTTGCTCTTGGAATTTCAACTATCTGTTCAATTTTAATATTTCCATATTCGTTGCTTTCTTCTACGGGAACAAATTTAAATACACGAGATTGACCACTATAATCTCTGATTACAGCTACTACCCAATCGCCGCGCTGCGACTCGAAAATGTCTACAGTGGTTACCTGACCATAAGGAATGAGTTTCCTTAGCTCTTTTGAACTAACATCTTTTTTATATGATTGTGAAAGGAAATTCATAGCATTATCGAAATCACCCTGCATCCTTGCACTCAAAAGAGAACTAACAGTGCGAACTCTTTCATCTTTGGAAATTCTGTCAGGCTTTTCTTTAATAGGCCATCTAGTATAATCATTTTTAATATAAGTTTTGGAATATCCGGTTCTTAAAAATTTGCCATTACCCCATTTATAAGTATAGGTTTCATTATAGTAACGCCCATCGTATTTAACATTACTTATAGAAAAGCCATTGTTATTTAATTCTATTGAATCACCTTTGCCAGAAAAAATTCTCACCATATTTCGACCATATCCACTAAAGATGTCCAAATGTTTTTCTCCAGTTATACTATAGGAAATAACAGCGATTTCGTATGTTCCATCTCCTGTGAAATCTCTTAATGTCACTTGAATATCATAAATATAACCGGAAACCAAACCTGGTCTGTAGTAAGTACTGAAAATAGAATTTAATCGGCTTTTGATTAAAAATTGCTGTTGAACCGATTCATTAAAATGAAAGGTAGTAGCAACATTGTCCTTGGCAAAGGCAAACCCAGACAATGAAAAGCTAAAAACCAATAGTGCAATTAGTAGTAAGACTGATTTTTTTAACAAGACAACTCCTCCTCATTATATATATATAATTATGTTAACATAAGGCGTTTTGTTGGTCGATGGACTTTTATAGGAAGGGCTGCTAAAATAATGAAAGAAAGGAAAACTCAAGTAGGTAAATACAAATTGATATGTGGTTAAATTGTTTTAGATGAATCTAACAACAGAGGTGAAAAGAATATGAAATCAACAATTACCCTTGCATCTGATAAAGCTAAACCAAATGAACTTCTGATGTTACTGCTGACAAAAAAGAATACTTATGTTTCAGGAGAAGATTTAAGCAAAAAGTATGGGATTACACGTTCAGCGATATGGAAACAGATAAATGCTTTAAGGAAAATGGGCTATAACATAAAATCATCATCACGATTAGGTTACAGTTTGGAAGCATCCCCAGATTTACTTTTACCGGAAGAAATATGGTCACAATCCAACTTGAAAATATTAAGTAATAATATCTATTATTATACTGTTATTGATTCAACTAATGCGGAAGCAAAGAGAATTGCTCAAGAGGGAGCCCCTGAGGGAACATTAGTTATAGCTGAGAAGCAGGAAAAAGGTCGTGGGCGAATGAGCCGTCTTTGGTCGTCACCAACAGGAGGAATATGGTTTTCCATAATTCTAAGACCAAATATCCCTCCTCAAGAGGCCACAAAACTTACTATAATGACAGCAGTTGCTGTAGCTGAGGCAATAATCTATAAAACAGGTATAGATGCGCAAATAAAATGGCCTAATGATATTCTTTTCGATGGTAAAAAAGTCTGTGGAATTCTCACTGAGATGAGTGCGGAAATGGACATGGTAAATTACATAATAGTTGGGATTGGAATAAATGTAAACAATGATATTTTTCCGAATGAATTAAAACATATCGGAACATCCCTAAAAAACATTAAAGGTTATTCTTTTAGTCGAACTGCCTTGCTAGCAGCATTGTTGGAGGGGTTTGAATACTACTATGAAAAATTTAAAAATAAAAGATTCGATGAAATTATAGATAAATGGAGATCATTATGTTTGAATTTAGATAAATCGATTAGAATCACCGGCAAGGATGGAATCATTGAGGGCATAGCAATGGACATTGATGAATCGGGTGCTTTGTTGGTAAAAACAAAGAACGATGAAACAGTAAGAATATTAAGTGGTGATGTATCACTTAGATGAATAAAACACCTCAAATCAGTCAAAAATAAGGTAGACTTGATAGGAGGTGTTTTTTTGTCAGATAAAGAGAAACGGATGCAAGAAATAGTGCAATTTGTAACGAGAAATAAGTGGTCATATGCTAGCCATGCCGTATGTTCACGGGTTTTAGGCGGTGAATTTTATGGGATAGATCAGCAAGTAATCGATGAGTTAAAGTCAAAGCTGCCAGAAATTGATTCAGATGAAATAGAAGCATGTTACTATATCATTAAATAAGCTGCTTGAAAAGCGCAAAGTATATTTTAAATATTTTTGGCTAAATCAAGTAGTTTTTCTTTATTGTTTAATTTTGGATTTACAATAACTAATTCCAGCAGTTTTTCTAATACTCTCCCAACTCTAGGGCCGGGAGTAAAGCCGAACTTATCGATTATGTCTTGGCCGGTTACAGCCAAGTCTTTTATTTTGTAGTCCATATTTTCATCTTTAAGGATTTGAAGGTCTGACATTAATTTTATCAAACCCGGACCATATGCTGTCGTAAAACCGCTGGCAATACGATCAGCTACACGTAATTCGATAAGATCGTATATATTATCCCAACCCACTTTTGAAACAAGTTTTCTTGCATCATATAAGGGAGAGTTTGGTGAATAGTAAAACATATGGTTTCCAATCAAAGATACTACTTTTTTTATAATTTTTTTATCAAATCTTAGCCTTTGTAAAATATTTTGTGCAAGTTTTGCTGACTCAATATGATGATTTGGAAATACTAGACCTTTTTCTCCGGATACTGCAGTTCTAGGTTTTGCAACATCATGCAAAAGAGCAGCTAATCTTAAAGGCAAAGTTTTTTTAGTTGTTTTGCAAGCGATAAGATTATGCTCTAACACATCCATCGGCTTATTGAAATGCATAATTCCAATGCCTTCCACAAGTTCAGGTATAATATGTTCCATAAGATCAGTTAAAACAAGTGTTACTAAACCGTCAAAACAGAAGTCGCCAATTAACAGTTTTACTAATTCATCTCTTATTCGTTCACTAGATATACTTTTTAGTTCATGGGTATGAGCCTTTAATGCATATAAAGTTGAACTTTCTATATAAAAACCTAACTGAGCTTGAAAACGTGGTGCTCTTATTGCTCGCAAGGGGTCTTCCCAGATTCTTTGCAGAGAGCCAGTGCATCTGATAATACCATTATTTAGATCTTCACATCCATTAAAAGGATCAATAAGCTTACATTCATCAGGGTCATAGGCAATAGAATTTATCGTAAAATCTCTGCGGGCAAGATCAGTATATATAGTTCCCCCAAATTTATAATCAGGCTTTCTCCCTGGAGCGTCATCTCGAAAAGGTGTAATTTCCACTTTAGTACCTTCAACCATTAAAAACATAGTACCAAAAGCACCATATGGTCTAGCTTTAGGAAAAACAGAAGCTATTTCGTTAGGTAGAGCATTTGTGGCAATATCAAAATCAGAGTTATCGCGATCGATTATTAAATCCCTTATTGTACCACCAACAATGTAAGCCTCATAGCCTGATGATTTTAATCTTCTACAAATTTCTTTAACAAAAAAAGGTAATTTTACCTGAATCATTATCAAAAACTCCAGTTAAATATATTTACCATAATTATATTATATATCTTAGAATAACTCTATCAATGATAATAATATTATTTAATTAAATGTCTGAGGTAAAAACAAGAACAAATGAGGAAACATATAAGACCTACTTATGTTATAATAAAATAAGAACATTTAAAAAAGTTAGGGGCGGGAGGTCTTTCGATGATACTATTATTTATTCTATTTGCTATAATAGTGTTTTTTCCATATTTACTTATACCTATAATAATATTTTTAGGTATAGGTTTTTTATTTTTACTACCATATGCTTTTGTTTTCAATTCTTTTTATAATGTTCTGACGATCCCCTGGCAAATAATAAAAATAGCTACTGATCAAAGAATAAGGAAAAATCACAGTTTGGAACATGCAACAATTAATGTTTTGGAAGAACGATATGGTAGAACACTACAGATTGGCGGTCTTGCGCAATCAAATGGATTTTCGCTATCAGGGCCAGATCTTCCATTGCCTTATGAAGTGATGAATGCTGTAAGGGAAGGACACTTTCGAATGATGAATGGAGACAAAAATCTTGCAATACACTCCCGCTGTGGGACATCTATTGCTGCTGTGAATTTTTTATTTTCTCTTGTGTTTATTATTATACTTTTTTCATCACATCATTTTACACTTTTCAATGCAGTAGTTGCTTTTTTACTAGCGAATATTTTAGCAAAGCCTTTTGGTAGAATAATACAGAAACACTTCACAACACATCCCATTGTGGATGATGTGGCTATACAAGACATATACTGTGAATCTTTAAATCACAACTTCCCATTTGCATTGGTAATTACAGTAAACCGCAAATATTTTATTAAAACTTATCAGTCAAATTAATATTTTAAATTGTATCTTTCTTACGTTCTGATAAATATAAAATGTGATTTATAAAGTTGTATATAATACCATAAAATGATAAAATTAAACGATATAAAGTAATATGTTAAAAGAGGTGTAAGCATGCTTATTGATAAACATACAGTAGAATGCATGGCAGAAATTGCACATGTACATTTATCTGAAGATGAAAAAGATCAAATGGCTAAAGACCTAAGTAATCTTCTAGAAAATTCTAACAATTTAAATCAAGTTGATACAAACGATGTTATTCCTAAAGCACATCCTATAACTGACAGAAACTTTTTCAGAGAGGATATTGTAGTTGAAAGCTTACCAATAGAGGAAGTTTTAAAGAATGCTCCAGATAAAGAAGGTAGATTTTTTAAAGTACCTAGGATAATTGAGGAATAAAATCAATATGAATGGAGGTAATAATTTGGAACTGCATGAGTTGACGATTCATAAAGCCCATGAGCTTTTAAAGAAAAAAGAAATAACTTCTGCAGAGCTTACTAGGGATGTATTTAAGAGAATAGAAGAAATTGAAAATAAAGTAAAAGCTTTTGTGACTTTGGATAAAGAAAAAGCTCTACAAACTAGTTTAAAAGCTGATGAAAAAGCTGATTTTGAATTTGCACTATCTGGTATTCCTGTGGCTGTCAAGGATAATATTTGCACGAAAAATCTTAGGACAACCTGTGGCTCAAAGATGTTAGCGGATTTTGTGCCACCTTATGATGCTACTGTTATAAGCAAATTGAAAAGTCAAAATACTGTAGTATTGGGAAAGACTAATTTGGACGAGTTTGCAATGGGATCTTCAACTGAAAAATCCTATTTTCATATTACAAAGAATCCTTGGGATTTCATGTATTCACCAGGCGGTTCTTCAGGTGGATCAGCTGCCGCAGTTGCAGCTAATGAATGCATTTATTCAATAGGGTCTGATACAGGTGGAGGAATACGTCAGCCTGCTAGCTTTTGTGGTGTGGTAGGCTTAAAACCAACATATGGAAGAGTTTCTCGTTTTGGTTTAGCTGCTAGTGTTTCTTCTATGGATACAATAGGTCCTATCACAAAAGATGTTACTGATTGTGCCATAGTATTAAATGCAATTGCAGGAAATGATACTTATGATCCCACATCAGTGGATATCAAATCTTCAGACTACCTACAAGCCCTTAAAACTGATTTAGAAGGTGCAAAAATTGGTATACCAAAAGAGTTCTTAGGTGATATGTTGGATAAAGATGTTAAAGAAGCAATTTTAAATGCAGTTAAAACCTACGAATCTTTAGGTTGTCATTGCGAAGAAATAAGCATACCCCATGCAGAATATGCTGTTTCGGCTTACTATGTTATAGCTTTTGCAGAAGCTAGTATTGAGATGGCCCAGTATGATGGAATCCGTTATGGATATCGGACAAAAGACAATAACGATTTAAAAGAGCTTTACATGAAGAGCCGTGGCGAGGGTTTTGGGGCCGAAGTGAAGCGGAGAATAATATTAGGGACATTTCTCTCTGATGTAAAAAATTACGATAAATATTATCTTAAGGCTCAGAAAGTAAGAACTCTAATAAAAAATGATTTTGAAAATGCTTTTAAAAAATATGATTTTCTAATAGCACCAACAGTTCAAAACATAGCTTTTAAAGTCGATAAGGGAACCGATGATTCAAAGATGTATATGAATGACATGTTTACGGCTCCGGTCAGCCTTGCCGGTCTTCCGGCTATATCAATTCCTTGTGGTTTTTCTAAAGGATTACCCATTGGGTTACAAATAATTGGGAAAGCTTTTGATGAAGCAACAGTGCTAAAAGCTGCATATACATTTGAACAAAATACCGACTATCATATTAGAAAGATAGAAGGGAAGGAGGGGTAAAAGTGAAATTTGAAACTGTTGTTGGACTTGAAGTACATGTAGAACTGTCAACTAAAACAAAAATATTTTGTGGATGTAGTACAGAATTTGGAAAAGAGCCTAACAGCCATTGCTGTCCTATTTGCCTTGGAATGCCCGGTGCATTACCAGTGATGAATAAAAGTGTTGTTGAATATGCTACAAAAGCTGGGTTAGCCCTTAATTGTGAAATAGCTGACTTTTCCAGATTCGATAGAAAAGCATATTTTTATCCTGATCTTCCTAAAGGATATCAAATTTCCCAATTCTATATACCCTTAGCTAGGAATGGGCATATAGAGATTGAGACTAATGGACATAAAAAGAATATAGGTATTAGAATAATGCATATGGAAGAAGATGCTGGAAAACTAATTCACGAAGAAGGCAGCTCACATTCTCTTGTTGATTTAGACAGAGCTGGTGTGCCTTTGGTAGAAATAGTATCAGAGCCTGATATTCGCTCAGGTGAAGAAGCTTGGATTTACTTAAACAACCTAAAATCAATACTTCAATATATTGAAGTATCTGATTGTAAAATGGAGGAAGGTTCATTAAGATGTGATATAAACATCTCCCTTAGACCGGAAGGTTCCAGGGAATTTGGTACAAAGGTTGAAATAAAAAACCTAGGTTCATTTAGGGCAGTGAGACGCGCAATAGAATATGAGGAAAAACGCCAAAAAGAAATACTAGAAGATGGTGGGAGCATCTCGCAAGAAACCCGTCGGTGGGATGAAGCACGAGGCATAACTACTTATATGAGGGGCAAAGTTGAAAACAGATATTCACTAGAACCAAACCTTGCACCAATTATAGTTTATAAAGAATGGAAAAAAGAAATCCTAAGCCATATACCGGAATTACCCAATGCGCGTAAGACTAGGTTTATGGAAGAATATGGTTTGCCTGAATATGATGCTTCTGTAATTACTGCATCAAAGATACTTTCAAATTTTTATGAGGAATGTGTGAAATATTATAATGACACTAAAGCTGTTAGCAATTGGATAATGGTTGAATTGATGAGTATATTAAACGAAACTGGACAGGGGATAGAAGATATTAAATTTTCGCCGAAGCAATTATCTGATATGCTATCCATGATAGATAAAGGTACTATTAGTGGTAAAATAGCTAAAGATGTATTTCGTGAAATGTTCAGTACAGGAAAATCTCCAGAGGATATAGTTAAAGAAAAAGGCCTTGTTCAGATTTCTGATGAAAGCCAGCTTGAAACCATAGCCCAAAAGGTTATTGATAATAATCCCAAATCTGTTCAAGATTATAAGAGTGGCAAAGAAAGGGCACTGGGTTTCCTTGTTGGGCAAATCATGAAGGAAACCAGAGGGAAAGCAAATCCACAGATGGTTAATCAGATTTTGAAAAAGTTTTTAGGTTAATATTGGTTATAAAACAAATATTTTTTAGTGAAAAAGACTTCCTTTTTATAATTAGGAGGTCTTTTTCTATACGAATAGTTATGGAAAATGATAATTACACCACGGGTTGACAATATTGAAAACAAATAAACAATAAATAATGATTAAAAATTAAACAAAATAAACAATATTTAGAGGAAATTCTACATAATTATCGAATATCTAACTAGAAAATAAAAGATCTTTAGGAGGGAAATTTAATGCTAAAAAAGAGTTTAATAATATTACTGACATTTTTATTTACAGTAACAACTTTAGCTGGTTGCGGTCAACAACAACAGCAAGGAAATGTTGAAGACTTGACGGAAGCCTCGCTAGAGCAATCTGAGAGGGTTTTGAGAGTTGGAGTTATCTCCAACCCACCTAAATTAGATCCGGTTTTTGCTACTGATACTTCTTCAGCAAGGATTATTTATCAGATTTTCGAAACTTTGGTGGAATATGATAATGACGGTAATGTACAACCGCTTTTAGCAGAATCCTGGGATATTTCTGATGACGGGCTTGAATACATTTTCCATCTAAGGAAAGGAGTTAAATTTCACGATTCAATAGAAGGAGAACCTACCGCTAATGGTGGACGTGAAGTTACAGCTGATGATTGGATTTGGTCATTTAATTACATTTTAGATCCTGATACAAATTCACCGAGAGCATATTTTTTGGATATGGTAAAAGGCTATAAGGATTACCAGGAAAAGAAAACTGAGCAAATTGCCGGTATAACAAAAATTGATGATTATACCATAAAAGTTGAACTAGAATATCCATTTGCACCATTTTTAAGTATTCTGGCATATTACACCTTTAATGTTTTACCTAAAGAAGATATAGAAAAACATGGAACAGAGCAATTTAACTTCCATCCTGTTGGCACTGGACCGTTTAAGTTTGAAGAATGGATACAAGATGATAGAATTGTCCTTATCAAAAATGAAAACTATTGGCAAAAAGATGAAAGTGGAAATTCATTACCTTACTTAGACCGTGTAGAATTACGTGTGGTTAATGATTTAGCAATGCAGTGGACAGAGTTTAACTTAGGTAACTTAGACATAATTGAAGAAGTGGATAGTCCATATTATGATCAAGCGAAGGACATGCCCAATTACATAGAAAGACCACAATTAGGAACATATTATTATGGTTTTAATGTTACGATGGCTCCATTTAAGGATAATAAAGCACTTCGTCAAGCTTTCAACTATGCCATTGATCGTGAAGCTTTAATAGAACTAGTAATAAATAACAGGGCTGTTCCTGCGACTGGTCTATTACCACCAGGAATAATGGGTTATGATGAAGATATTGAGCCTAAATATACCTATGATCCTGAAAAAGCAAAAGAATTATTAGCTGAAGCTGGGTATTCCAACGGTATTAAAGTTGAATTAACTTACAATACCCATGATGCCCATAAAAGAATTGCCGAAGCATTACAATCTCAAATGCAGCAGGTTGGTATAGAAGTATCACTGAGAAGTATAGATTGGGGAGCTTTGCTGGATGCTGCCGACAGATTAGAAATTCCGTTTTTCAGGCTAGGTTGGGTTGCAGATTATCCTGATCCTGATAACTTTTTGTATGTACTATTACATACTGATAATATAGGGTCTAACGGAAACTTTAGCGGTTTTAGCAATGCTGAGTTCGACGAGCTTATTAAAAAAGCAAGGATAGAAACGGAACCAGCTGTGCGTGAAGAACTATATAAAAGGGCTGAAGCTATAGCAAGAGAAGAAGTCCCATGTCTGTATATTTATCATTATACCACTCATGGGTTGGCACAACCTTATGTTAAAAATATGAGAGTACCCTTCTTTGGATCTTATTCGCTTAAATACACCAAGTTAGATATAGAGAACTAAAGGGGATAGGACATAGCTTTCTTTTTTTAAAAAGGCCATGTCTGCAAAAATAGTGGTCATTGCGGCTATAGGGAGGGAATAAAATTTGCTAAACTATATCATACGAAGGCTTATTGGAGTAATACCAGTACTAATTGGAGTTATCGCCGTGGTTTTTATTCTTACTACCATTGTTCCGGGAGACCCCGCAAGGATAATGATGGGTCAGAGAGGAAATCCTGAAACTATAGCAAGAATTAGAAGTGAAATGGGCTTGGACAAACCTCTACCTGTTCAATTTATGGACTTCATGAAAAATGCTATTACATTAAATCTCGGAAATTCATACAGAAATAATATGTCAGTAATTGAAGCTATATCACTAAGAATCCCTGTGACATTTAAATTAGCTTTTTTCGCTATGTTGGTGGCAGTGATTGTCGGTGTCCCTCTGGGGATCATTTCTGCTGTTAAACAGTACTCATGGTTTGATTATGGTGCAATGTTTTTTGCGATCCTAGGAATTTCAGCTCCCGTATTTTGGGTAGCACTTCTATCTGTAGTGCTTTTTTGCGTTAAGCTGAAGTGGATTCCAGGTACCGGTACAGGAGATGGTGAGTTAATATATTTTATTCTGCCTTCAATTGTTTTAGGTCTAAGGCCAGCAGCTCTTATCGCTAGACTCACTCGTTCCAGTGTTTTGGAGATAATACGTCAGGAATATATACGCACAGCTCGTGCAAAGGGCTTGGGGGAAAGAATTGTAATTATGAAACATGCTTTAAAAAACGCCTTGATACCTGTCGTGACAATTATAGGGGTTCAAGTTGCAAGCCTTTTAAGCGGTGTTGTAGTAACAGAACAAATATTTTCGTTGCCAGGCATCGGAAAGCTCAGTATAGAAGCATTGACAAATAGGGATTTTCCAGTCATCCGAGGAGTAGTTCTTTTCATGGCTTTTATTTTTGTATCAGTAAATCTTATAGTGGACCTATCCTACCCCTTTTTTGATCCCAGAATAAAATATGACTAGTTGGGGGGATAGTCATGAATTCAAAAATGGAGATAAAGAAAAAAAACCTTAAGGTAAAGCATACGATGGAAAGCCGCAGTCTTTGGATGGATGGTTGGTTAAGACTTAGGAAAAACAAATTAGCGATGTTTGGAATGTGGCTAGTTATTATAATATGTTTTGCAGCTATTTTTGCCCCCTTAATCACCAGATATGATCCGAATGAGCAATTTATTTGGACTGAAGGTATTAGCGCTAAGCTTGCTTCACCCTCATTACAGTATTGGTTCGGCACAGATGTTTATGGTAGGGATATATATAGTCGAGTTGTTTATGGTGCACGAATTTCACTGCAGATAGGTATTGCAGCTACAGGTATATCTGTATTGATAGGAGTAACACTTGGAAGTCTTGCTGGATATTATGGTGGTTTTATTGATGATATTATTAGCTGGCTTACTAATGTTATTTTTGCTTTTCCGTTTTTACTTTTTGTTTTGGCATTAGTAGCTTATCTTCCTCCCAGTTTACCGCTTCTTTATATGTCCATTGGTATTATTTCATGGGCACCATTTGCAAGAGTTGCTAGAGGTCAAGTTATTCAAATAAAACAGATGGAGTATGTAGAAGCAGCTATAGCAATTGGTGGCAATGATAGAAGGATTATTATTAAGCATATTATACCTAATATATTAGCTCCCATAATCGTTCAAGCTACCCTCGAGATTGGAAGTATCATAATGCTTGAGTCTTCTCTTAGTTATTTAGGTTTTGGAGTGCAGCCACCTAAACCTGCTTGGGGTTATATGATAAGTGAAGGAAAACAATTTTTTCTTTCAGGACAATGGTGGTGGTCGGTTTTCCCAGGCTTGGCTATTATGGCTCTTGTTTTAGGGTTTAACTTATTTGGCGATGGGTTGAGGGATGCCCTTGATCCTAGGCTTAAGCAGTGAGGAGGGACATACCCTGACTGAATATCTAATAGAAGTAAAGAATTTAAAAACTTATTTTTATACTGAAGATGGTGTTGTTCCAGCTGTTGATGGAGTAGATTTTAAAATACAAAAAGGTGAGACATTAGCTGTAGTTGGTGAATCTGGTTGCGGCAAAAGCGCCACAGCGTTATCTCTTTTACGCCTCATACCTAATCCTCCGGGGAAGATAGTGGATGGAAAAATAATGTTTCGAGGGCAAAATCTTTTAGAAAAAACAGAATCAGAAATGGGTAAGATTCGCGGAAATGAAATTTCTATGATTTTTCAAGAGCCTATGACATCTCTAAACCCTGTTTTCACTATAGGTGATCAGATAACTGAAGCAATTAAACTTCATCAGGGATTAAATGAGAGAGATGCTCAGATCAAAGCTATAGAAATATTAAAACTAGTAGGTATTCCTTCTGCGGAAAAAAGGGTAAAGGAATTTCCCCATCAAATGAGTGGTGGAATGCGACAAAGGGTAATGATAGCAATAGCCCTTTCATGTAACCCTTCATTGCTTATTGCTGATGAACCGACAACTGCTTTGGATGTTACGATTCAAGCACAAATATTAGAACTAATGAAAAATTTGAAAGAACGACTGGGTACTGCTATTATGCTTATCACTCACGATTTAGGTGTAGTTGCTGAAATGGCTGAAAATGCATTAGTAATGTATGCTGGCAAGATAGTTGAGTACGCAGATGTTAGGTCAATCTTTAAGGAACCTAAACATCCTTACACGATAGGTTTGATAGGCTCTATTCCACGTCTCGACAAATTAGAAGAAAAACTATTCGTAATTGAGGGCACAGTTCCAAACCCTTATGATATGCCATCTGGTTGCCGCTTTCATCCACGATGCACTAAAGCTAAGAAAATATGTTCTATCAAAGAACCAAAGTTGATTCATACTAATGGTCATCAGGTTCGCTGTTGGAAATATAGTGATGTGTGGAAGGAAGGCGATGTTTAGTGGAATGTGAAAGAGTAAAATTATTAGAGATTAAAGGTGTAAAAAAATATTTTCCGATTTCTAGCGGAATATTTCGTAAAACGGTAGGGCATGTAAAAGCTGTAGATGGTGTGGACTTATTTATTAAATCAGGAGAAACTTTAGGCTTAGTAGGGGAGAGCGGTTGCGGCAAGTCCACTTTAGGCAGGGTCGTATTACGGCTTATAGATGCAAGTGATGGTGAAGTTATTTTTAAAGGGAGGAACATATTAAAACTTCATAAAAAACAAATGAGAGAGTTACGTAAAAAAATGCAAATAATTTTTCAAGATCCTTATGCCTCATTAAATCCACGAATGACAGTAGGAGATATTGTAGGTGAATCACTGGAGATATATAATCTTGGTAATAAACATCAAAGAGAGAAAAAGATATTGGAGCTTTTAAATGTTGTAGGTTTGGATATACAGCATATAAGAAGATACCCTCATGAGTTTTCAGGAGGTCAGCGTCAGAGAATAGGTATTGCCAGAGCCCTGGCTATGGGACCAGAACTAATTATATGTGATGAACCAGTTTCGGCTCTTGATGTCTCGGTAAGATCCCAGGTATTAAATCTAATGCAAGAACTCCAACAACGATATAACCTTACTTACTTGTTTATATCTCATGACTTAAGTGTAGTAAAATACATAAGTGATAGAGTTTCTGTAATGTATCTGGGTAAAATTGTAGAAACATCAGAAAAAAAACGGTTATATGACAACCCCCTTCACCCCTATACTAGAGCTCTTATATCATCAATTCCCATTCCCAATCCCGAAATAAAAAGGGAGAGAATTATTTTAGAAGGAGAGGTTCCTACTCCAATAAATCCACCTAAAGGTTGTCGTTTCCATACGCGATGTCAATATGCAAAACCTATATGCTGCCAACAGGAACCTTTGTTTAAAAATATAGATGAGGAGCATTATGTTGCGTGTCACTTATACTAAGAAAATTAGTGACCGGAAAAGATTTTTTGTCAGCACAAAGCCATATAAATTCAGCCTTATTTATATAAAGAATTAAGAACAACTGTCTATAGTAGAAAAATTTATGCTTTTATAGTATCATATATTTAAAATTAATTAAGATATAAAATAGCTGGAGGAAAAAATATGGCGACAATTAAACCTTTCAAAGCTTTTAGACCTACAAAGAATATTGTATCGCAAGTAGCAGCTTTGCCCTATGATGTAGTAACAACAGAAGAAGCAAAAAAAATGGTTCGAGGCAATAAGTACTCATTTCTACGTATCGACAGACCAGAAATAGATTTTGAATATCCTATAGACATATACGACAAAAGAGTCTATGAAAAAGCGCGAGAAAACCTAAACAAAATGATTGAGGAAAAAGTATATGTACAAGATGAATTTCCATGCTTATATATATATCAGTTAAATAGACAAAACCGAATTCAAAAAGGTATTGTAGCCTGTACATCAATCGATGATTACCTAGAAAATGTGATAAAAAAGCACGAACATACTCTGCAAGAAAAAGAGCAAGATAGGATTAACCATGTTGATTATACCAATGCTCATACTGGTCCTATTCTAATGACATACAATGAAAAAAAGGAAATAACTAAATTGGTAGATGATTGGACTTGTGCACATACTCCCATTTACGATTTTGTTTCCAGTGATAATGTCACGCAGACTGTTTGGATTATAGATGATAAAGAAGTTATTGATAAACTTATAAATTTATTTCATCAAGTAGAGGCTTTGTATATAGCTGATGGTCACCATAGAGCGGCAGCAGCAGTGCAAGTATGTAAAAACAGGAGGGCTGAAAACCCAACACATACCGGCAGTGAGGAATACAACTATTTTCTTTCAGTAATTTTTCCGGATAATCAGTTAACAATATACGAATACAACAGAGTAATAAAAGATTTAGACGGTCTTAATGAAAAAGAATTATTGGAAAAAATAATGGAGAATTTTGAACTGGTGTATGAGGGTGAAGAGCAGTATGTACCAAAACAGCGGCATTTTTTTGGAATGTATTTGAAAGATCAATGGTTTGGTTTTAAAGTCAAGCCAAACAGATTTGATAAAAATAACCCGGTAGACTGTCTTGATGTATCGATTTTACATAACTTGATTATCTCGCCTATTTTTAACATCTCTGATCCAAGGTCAAATAATAGGATTGATTTTATTGGTGGGGCAAAGGGGTTAACAGAATTAGAGAAGAGAGTAAATAGTGGTGAGATGAAAATCGCATTTACCTTATTTCATACGCCTATTGAAGATTTAATAAGAATTGCCGATGCTGGCTGCATAATGCCACCAAAATCTACTTGGTTTGAACCCAAATTGCAGAGCGGAATATTTATACATTCAATGAGCGAATAGACATTCAGAAATGAATGTCTTTTTTTAAGATAATACTATTATTTAGATGGAAAGGCTAATTTATAAATACAATTCTAAGGAGTGATGACTACGAAATTCTGCCTAGTTAAAAGAAAATTATTTTTGACATTTTTAATAATCTATTTAGTGTTTGTAACTACTGCCTGTAACGGGTCTCAAAAGACTGAACCGGTAGAAAAATCTAATTTTGCTTTAAACACAATCATTACAATACAAGCATATGGTCCTCATGCTAACGAAGCAATAGACAAAGCTTTTGAACGAATTTTAGAAGTTGAAGAGAAAATGACAACTAAAGATGATTTAAGTGAAGTAAATATGATTAATAAAAAAGCCGGAGATGGTTTTCAAGCTGTTAGTACCGATACTTTTTTTGTTATAAAAAAAGGAATGCAATATTCAGAGTCTACAAATGGCATTTTTGATATTACGGTGGGACCTTTAGTTAAATTATGGGGAATCGGTACTGACGAAGCAAGAATACCTTCAAATGAAGAAATAAATTTAGCTCTGAAACTTGTTGACTACAGAAAAGTTGAATTAAATGAGAATGAAAACAGTGTCTTCTTGAAAACCCCTGGAATGGCGATAGACCTTGGCGGTATTGCGAAGGGATTTGCTGCAGATGAGGTAGTAAGAATACTAAAGGAAAATGGTGTAGAAAGTGCTATTGCTGACCTAGGAGGGAATTTATATGTAATAGGGAGTAAACCTAATGGTATGCCGTGGAATATAGGTATACAAAACCCCTTTAATATACGAGGCAGTATTTTTGCCACAGTAAAAGTTTCAGACAAGACCTTGGTTTCATCGGGCCCCTATGAAAGATATTTTGAAGAAAATGGAGAAACATATCATCATATTCTTGATACTCGCACAGGATTTCCCGTTGATAACGGATTAATGGGTATAACAATTATTTCAGATAGCTCCATAGATGCTGATGCTTTGTCTACAAGTGTCTTTGCATTGGGATTAGTTGAAGGAATGAAATTTATAGAAGAAAAAAAAGGGGTGGATGCTGTTTTTGTAACGAGTGATTATATGGTTTATACTACTTCGGGGATAGAAAAGTATAATTTTGAAATTACTGATGAGCAATTTACTTTTGTAGAATAATTAAATTTTTAGGCTGATTTGTTAAAAAATTATTAAAGACGTCTAACAATAGTAAAACATTGTGACTTATTTCACTTTTTATATTGTAAAAGAGGTCCCTTTATGTTACAATAAATTCCGAAGGAGTGATTAATAAAACATGCTTAGGAAATTTAAAATACCTGATGCCACTATCGGCCGTTTATCATTATATTCTCGATATTTAAAGGAAGCCGATGAGAAAGGGATTACAACTATATCTTCCCAACATATAGCTAAAGCTACTGGTGTCACTCCTGCTCAAGTTCGGAAAGATTTGGCTTATTTTGGGGAATTTGGTACTAGAGGGGTCGGGTATAATTCTAGAGAGCTTTATAATTACATAATGAAGATTTTGGGTCTTGATAAACGCTGGTCAATCGCTATTATCGGTGCTGGAAATCTAGGCAGAGCATTATCTCAATACAAGGGATTTCAGCAAAGAGGGTTTGATGTAATATGTATCTTTGATAATGACCCAAAAAAAATAGGGAAAAAACTAGCTAATATAGATATTTATTCACTAGATATGTTAGAAGAGAAGGTTAAAGAGTTAGATATAGATTTGGGAATTATAGCGGTTCCTGCATTAGCTGCACAAGACGTAGCAGATAAACTTGTAAGTGTCGGAATAAGAGGAATAATTAACTTCGCACCTGTAAATATCACAGTAACTGAAAATATAATTTTAAGAAGAGTTGATTTGGCTGCTCAACTAGAATACTTGACTTACTATTTGGAGGAAACTTGATGAAACTGTCAAAGATAAAAGAGCTCCTTCAAGCAGAAATGTTGTGGGGAGATGAGTTTTTAGACATTGAAGTTTCTAATGCTTGTGGGGCAGACTTGATGAGCGATATTTTAGCTGATAATAAAGTTGACGCTATATTGCTTACTGGTTTGAGTCATCGGCAAATTATACAAACTACCGTTATGGGAGATTTTGCTGCAATTGTTTTTGTACGTGGTAAAACTCCTTCCGAGGATGTTATTGAGCTTGCGAGAGAAGAAAAAGTTCCCCTTTTGACAACCAAGTTTCCACTTTATGAATCCTGTGGGATTTTATATCAGGCGGGTTTAGGTCACACTCAAATTCAAGAAAAGGTCTCAAAAGATGCCTCAAGCGAAGATTCAGAATCACCTCAAGCCATGCGGCTTACCTATGATATTATCGGTAATGATTTTAACAATGCCGGTAAAGCCGCTGAACAGGCAAAAAGGGTCTTAAAACAAATTGGTATAGATTCAAGTATAATTCGAAAGGTTTCTGTTTCTGCCTATGAGGCTGAAATGAATATTGTTATACATGCTCATAAGGGTCAATTGATCTTTAGTATAACTCCGAAATATATAGAATTAATAGCCAAAGATCAGGGGCCTGGAATTCCTGATATTCAAAAGGCTATGCAAGAAGGTTATTCAACCGCTCCTGATCGCATAAGGGAATTAGGATTTGGGGCTGGTATGGGATTACCGAATATGAATAGATTTTCTGATCTTTTTGAAATAGATTCTGAAGTTGGAAAAGGGACAAAAGTAAGAATGGTTATAAATTTATAGTATCTGTGAAAGCTAGGTGAAATGTTTGTCACAATTTTACCATTCAGTTACTCTTGATGTAGCGAAGTGTAAAGGGTGTACCAACTGTATAAAAGGATGTCCTACTGAAGCCATAAGAGTTAGAAATGGGAGAGCATACATTTTAGAAAATAAATGTATAGATTGCGGTGAATGTATACGCATATGCCCGAATAATGCTAAGTATGCTTTCACGGACAGCATAGAAAAACTTAAAGATTTCAAGTTTACAGTTGCTCTTCCGGCTCCTAGTCTTTTTGGTCAATTTAAAGAAGGTACCATAACAAAAAATATAATATATGCTCTTAAAAAAATTGGTTTTGACGAAGTCTACCAGGTTCCTCTAGCAGCAGAGGAAGTGGCTATTGCCATACGTGAGTATATTAATAGGTATAGGGATATACGACCTCTTATATCATCATCTTGCCCTGCTGTAATACGCTTGATACAGGTGAGATTTCCTGAACTCATTAGAAATATTATACCTATTAAATCACCAATGGAAATTGCCGCAAAGCATGCTAAAGAAACATTAAGCAAGGAGCTTGGCTATGCTTCGGAAGAAATCGGAGTTTTTTTTATCAGTCCGTGTCCTGCCAAAGCCACATCAGTTAAACAGCCTATTGGCACTAAAGAATCATATGTTGACGGAGTGCTTTCTATTTCTGGTATTTTCGGAGAAATAGTTAAAAACTTAGACGGGGAAGCGTTTCAATCAATCTTTGCTGATTCTTCAGGGATTGGAATAGGTTGGGGTAGGTCAGGAGGAGAAAATATGGCTATAGGTGGTGACAACTACCTAGCTGTTGACGGAATTAAGAATTGTATAGAAGTATTGGAAGAAGTAGAGATGAATAAGCTTTCCGATGTAGATTATATAGAGTGCCAGGCATGTGTAGGTGGATGCATTGGAGGGGCTCTTACCGTAGAAAACCATTATATAGCCCGTGTTAAATTGAGGAGATTATCTGAAAAAATGGGCTTTCAGAGCACATTAGATATGAATTATGTATTAGGAAATTTTGATGAAGGATATTATCTCATGGAGGAAAAAATCCTTCCAAAGTCTGCCTTTAAGTTGGATGATGATTTGGTTGAAGCAATTCGAAAAATGGAACTTTTAGAGAAAACCTTCAAAGATTTACCTGGTCTAGATTGCGGTAGTTGTGGTTCTCCAAGCTGCAGGTCACTAGCTGAAGATATTGTAAAAGGGCTAGCAAATGAAACCGATTGTATCTTTAAACTGAGAGATAAAGTTAAACATTTGGCCGCTGAAATGTTTGATTTGGCACAAAAAATGCCTCCAACGATGGAAGCTAAGGATAGGGGGATTGATAATACGTGAAATTAGATGAAGTTCAAGATTTACTTAATTTAAAGTTGGTTACTAAAAAAACGAATATCGATAGAGAAGTTCAAGGTGGATATGCTTCAGATCTTTTGAGCTGTGTCATGGCACATGCCAAGGAAAATGAAGTTTGGATAACAATTCAAAGTCACAAAAACATTGTAGCAGTAGCATCTTTGTTGAACCTTTCAGCTATTATAATTGCTGAAGATGTTACAATCGACGAAAATACATTAATAAAGGCTGAGGAAGAGAATATACCTATTTACAGTAGCGATAAGTCAATTTATGAGTTATGCGGTATACTGTATAATATATTATCAAGGGAGTCCAAATAATGTATTCGGAGTATCCGGCAGATTTTCATATTCATACTTGTTTATCGCCTTGTGCTGAGGATGAAATGATTCCAGTTAACATACTAAACATGGCTAAATTGATAGGGACACGCATAATAGGTATATGTGATCATAATTCTGCGGCTAATGTGAAACCTTTTCTAGAGATAGCAAGTGAATATGAGATTTTAGTTCTACCGGGAATGGAAGTTCAAAGCGCTGAAGAAGTTCATATGCTTTGTTTTTTCGAGAACTTATCTGGTGCTCTAGAATGGCAAGAGTATGTTTACCAACATCTACCACAAATTGACAATAATCCAAGATATTTTGGGCATCAGTGGCTTGTTGATGGTAAAGGAAATGTTTTAGGTGAAGAAAAACGAATGCTTTTAACCTCTACTAAACTGACCATTGATCAGATTTATAAAAAAGTGTATGAACTAAATGGTCTTCTAATACCAGCACATGTGGATAAGAAACACTATAGTATTGTGAGTCAGCTAGGTTTTATCCCAGAAAATATTAAAGTTGATGCAATTGAGTTTTCAAAAGCAATTTCTGAAAATGAATTCAGAAAAGCATTTCCACATATGGCTAAACATACATTTATAACGTCTTCTGATGCACATCGTTTACAAGAAATGATTTATCAAAAAACCTTTTTACATATAAAGTCCTTAAATTTTAATGAAATTGTCTTAGCTTTAAAGGGCTTAGAAGGGAGGAAGGTGTTAATAAAGGATTAGAACAGTAAAAATTGAACATTTAGTGAAAGAGATAACTATAACTTTTGGAGGAGAGGATGAAATTGGCGTTAGCCCTAAAACAAGACCAAGAATTTATTGACAAACTCAACCAAATTAGAGAATTGTTAAAGAAGTACAAAGGTCAAAGAGGTGTTTTACTTCAAGCATTGCAAGAAGCTCAGGGTGTAATGGGGTACCTTCCTATTGAAGTACAAAAAATGGTAGCTGAAACTCTAGGTATAACATTGAGTGAGGTATACAGTACCATTACTTTCTACTCATTTTTCAATCTTAAACCCCGTGGTAAATACCAGATAAGAGTGTGCCTTGGAACTGCATGTTATGTAAGAGGTGCAGATAAAGTATTAAACCGATTAGAAAACGAATTAGGAATTAAAGTTGGTGATACGACAGATGATACAAAATTCACTCTTGATGGTTGTCGTTGTATAGGTGCTTGTGGTCTTGCCCCAGCTATTATTATAAACGATGAAGTATACGGCAGACTAACTCCAGACAAGGTTCCAGAGATTTTAAAGAAATTTGAATAGCCATGAAGGAACTTTCCCTACACATCTTGGACGTAGTCCAAAACTCTATAGGGGCAAAGGCATCTCTCGTTGAAATAAGTGTTTACGAAGACGTAAAAACAGATTCTCTAATAATCGAAGTTGAGGATAACGGAGTTGGAATGGCCAAAGAAATGACCAAAAGAGTAATGGATCCCTTTTTTACAACGAGAACAACTAGAAAAGTCGGTTTAGGCATACCACTTTTCGCTCAAGCGGCAAGAAATTGCGGGGGCGATTTTACAATTCAATCAGAAGAAGGTAAGGGAACAAAAATCAAAGCAAGCTTTGTTCATAGTCACATAGATAGAGCTCCTATGGGTGGTATTGCTGAAACTATAATTTCACTTGTCGCTGTGAATCCTAGTGTGGATTTTGTATACAGACATAGTGTAGGGAACAAACAGTTTTTGTTTGATACACGTGATATAAAACAAACACTGGAAGATGTTCCAATTAGTAACCCTCTTGTATTGGACTGGATAAAAAAGTTTGTAGAAGATAATTTACGAGAAATCAGTGGAGGTGCATAAAATGCCACAAATAAAGTCAATTGAGGAACTCCAAAAAATCCGTGAACAGGTAAAAGATATGATCAATTTAAGGGTTGATAATGAAAAAAAGATTCGAGTGGTTGTCGGCATGGGGACTTGTGGTATAGCAGCCGGCGCTAGGCCCGTTATGCTTGCAATTTTAGATGAATTAAAAAAGAGAGATATTACTAATGTAATAGTTACCGAAACTGGTTGTATTGGTCTTTGCCAATATGAACCACTAGTAGATGTTATACAACCAGATCAGCCAAAAGTTACTTATGTAAATATGAATCCAGACAAAGCTAGAGAGGTAGTAGTTAAACATATTATTAATAATCAAATTGTAGATGAGTATGTAGTACCTAACGTATAATAATATATCGGGAGTTTGAGGAGGTTAAAAAATGGATATATATAGAGCTCATGTTCTAGTATGCCAAGGTACAGGCTGTGTAGCTAGTGGTAGCGAGCCAATAATGGAAACACTTCAGAAAGAAATTGAGAAAAAAGGCCTTTCTAAAGAAGTTAAAGTTGTTCAAACGGGATGTCTTGGCCTTTGTGAATTAGGACCAAATGTTCTTATTTATCCTGAGGGAAGCTATTATTGCACAGTTAAAACAGAAGATGTGCCGGAAATAGTTGAGGAACATTTATTAAAAGGTCGTATAGTTGAACGTCTTTTATACAAAGAACCTGATGCAAAAGAGCGTTTTCGCTCTTTAATGGATATTGATTTTTACAAGAGACAGGTACGTATCGCACTAAGACATTGTGGTCTTATCAATCCGGAGGTAATCGAAGAGTATATCGCTAATGATGGTTATCGAGCTTTAGGTAAAGCATTGACTGAGATGACTCCCCAAGATGTAATCAATGAAATAAAAAAATCTGGTTTAAGAGGCCGTGGAGGCGGAGGATTCCCAACGGGTGTCAAGTGGCAGTTTGCTGCTGATGCACAAGGCGATATTAAGTATGTAGTATGTAATGCAGACGAAGGAGATCCTGGTGCTTTCATGGATAGAAGCATTTTAGAGGGAGATCCTCATACGGTTTTAGAAGCAATGGCTATTGCCGGTTACGCTATTGGAGCCAGTGAAGGCTATATTTATGTGAGAGCTGAATATCCAATAGCTGTAAAACGACTAGAAATCGCTATTGAGCAAGCTAAAGAAAAAGGTCTTTTAGGGAAAAACATCTTTGGAACCGATTTTAATTTTGAAATATTTATTAGGCTTGGTTCAGGAGCTTTTGTATGTGGTGAAGAAACAGCTTTGCTTGCTTCAGTAGAAGGTCGCAGGGGTGAACCAAGACCCAGACCGCCTTTCCCTGCAAATAAGGGTCTTTGGGGCAAACCGACTATTATCAACAACGTTGAGACATATGCTAATATCCCTGAAATAATTCTTAAGGGTGCTGAATGGTTTACTAATATTGGATCAGAAAAAAGTAAGGGAACGAAAGTCTTTGCAGTAGGTGGAAAAATAAACCATACAGGCCTTGTGGAAATACCTATGGGGACTAGCTTAAAAGAAGTTATTTACAATATTTGTGGTGGAATTCCTAACAACAAGAAATTCAAGGCTGTACAAACAGGTGGTCCATCAGGTGGCTGCTTACCTGTAGATCTTCTTGATATGCCTATAGAATATGATACTCTGATAGAAGCCGGCTCTATGATGGGATCGGGCGGTATGATTGTTATGGATGAAGACAACTGCATGGTAGATATCGCCAAGTTTTTCTTAGCTTTTACCCAGGAGGAATCTTGCGGGAAATGTCCACCCTGTCGTATCGGAACTAAAAGAATGTTAGAAATCCTTGAAAGAATTACTAACGGTGAAGGCAGGGAAGGAGATATAGAACTCTTAGAAAGTCTTGCAGAGAGTATTAAGGCTTCAGCTTTATGTGGACTTGGGCAAACTGCACCAAATCCTGTGTTATCAACATTGAAATACTTTAGAGATGAATATGAAGCCCACATTAAAGACAAGAAATGCCCTGCAGGTGCATGTCAGGCTTTAATCCATTATGAAATAATAGCTGATAAATGTAAAGGTTGCGGTTTGTGTGTAAAAGTATGCCCAACTCAGGCAATTAGCGGTGAAAGAAGAAAGCCTCATGTAATTGATGTAGATAAATGTATAAAATGTAATAGCTGTTATGAAAAGTGCCCCTTTGGTGCAATTGTTAAAAAATAGTTACTGAGAAAGGAGAGTAAGATGATGGATATGGTAACATTAACGATAGATGGTATAAAAGTAGAAGCTCCTAAGAATGCTACAGTGCTAGAGGCTGCCAGAAAAGCCGGAATTAAAATTCCTACACTTTGCTTTTTAAAAGATGTAAACGAAATCGGAGCTTGTAGAATGTGTGTTGTCGAAGTTAAAGGTGCTAGGTCACTTCAAACATCTTGTGTATTACCGGTTTCAGAGGGCATGGAGGTTATAACCAATTCACCGGCAGTCAGAGAGTCAAGAAAAGTAACCTTGGAATTACTGCTTTCAGATCATAACTTGGAATGCCCCACTTGTATACGAAATTTAAACTGTGAGCTTCAAAAGTTATCAGAAGAACTGGGTGTGCAATCAATAAGGTATCCTGGCCAAAAGAGTAAGGCACAGTATGATGATTTTTCACCTTCTATAGTGAGAGATACATCTAAATGTGTGCTGTGTCGGCGGTGTGTAAGCACATGCCACAAAGTTCAGGGTGTAGGTGTGATTTCGCCCAACTATCGAGGCTTTGATACCGTTATAGCACCGGTATTTGATATGAGCCTAAATGAGGTCCCCTGTGTCAATTGTGGTCAATGTATACTGGCTTGTCCTGTAGGTGCGTTAAAGGAAAAGGATGATACACATAGAGTGTGGGAAGCCTTGGCTGACCCTGATAAGCATGTAGTAGTACAAACTGCTCCTGCAATAAGAGTATCTTTAGGAGAAGAATTTGGTGGAGAACTCGGAGGTATTGTCACGAAGAAATTACCTGCTGCCTTAAGGCGATTGGGATTTGATAAGGTATTCGATACAGATTTTACTGCTGATCTTACTATAATGGAAGAAGGCTCTGAATTCCTAGATAGACTTCAAAATGGTGGCAAACTTCCGCTAATAACTTCTTGCAGTCCTGGCTGGATTAAGTTCTGCGAACATTACTATCCAGAACTACTTGACAATTTATCAACATGCAAATCTCCGCAGCAAATGTTTGGAGCTCTTGTAAAGACATACTATGCAGAAAAGATGGGAATAGACCCAGCAAAGATTTTTTCGGTTTCAATAATGCCATGTACTGCTAAGAAATACGAATGCCAGAGGCCTGAGATGTTCTCCAGTGGATACCAGGATGTAGATGCAGTCCTTACTACTCGAGAACTTTCCAGGATGCTTAAAGAAGCAGGAATTAATTTGAGCAAGCTGGCGGATGAAGAATTTGACGAACCATTAGGCATATCTACAGGAGCCGGTGCTATCTTTGGTGCTACCGGAGGTGTTATGGAAGCAGCACTGAGAACTGTTTATGAGATTGTGACAAAAAATGAATTAAAGAATATTGAGTTCATAGATGTCCGTGGTGTCGAGGGTGTAAAAGAGGCAACTATAGATGTTGATGGCACTAAGGTAAATGTAGCTGTTGCCCATGGATTGGCTAATGCACGTAAGATTCTTGATAAAGTAAAAAGTGGAGAAGCTGACTATCATTTCATCGAAATAATGTGTTGCCCTGGAGGTTGCGTCGGCGGGGGAGGTCAGCCTATACTAAGTGCAGATGAGCGCTGGGAGATAGACTACAGAGAAGCAAGGGGTAATGCCATTTACGAGGTGGACCGCAATATGACTTTAAGGAAATCTCATGATAATCCAGCGGTACAAACTCTATATAAAGAATTTCTGGATAAACCTCTTGGAGAAAAATCACATAAACTACTTCATACCAATTACAAGGAAAGATTGCTCTATCCTGAAAAGAGTAATAGCTAAAAGCTATGTTCAAATTGCCTGACTGTATATTCTGCAGTCGGGTAATTTTACAAGTGTAAAATTTAGAATATTTTTAATACACAACCAATATAAATACTAATAAAATAATATCATTTTGTCGTTTTGGAAACATGGGCATGATATTAGCGTATCTGAAATTTAGTAATAATAAGACAGGAGGATACCAAAAATGATTCTGTATATTGATGGCCGTCAGTGCGAAGCCCAGCCTGGGCAGACTATTATGGAAGTAGCTTTACAAAACGGAATTGATATACCACACCTTTGCTATGATAAACATCTTAGCATTGTTGGGGCTTGTAGAATGTGTTTGGTTGAAGTAGAGGGAAGCAACAAGCTATTAGCTTCGTGCTCAACCCCTGTGGTCCCCGATATGAAAGTAACCACGAAAAGCCCTAAACTTACTGAAACTAGAAGGATGATTGTAGATTTATTGCTATCAGATCACCCATTAGACTGCATTACCTGTGAAGCTAATGGCAAATGCGAACTACAAAAATTGGCATACGAATACGGCATAACCAAATCAAGCTTTGAAAGCGAAAAAGAACCTAGATTCAAAATAGAAAGTGATAATCCATTTATAGAAGTAGATCCTAACAAATGCATACTATGCGGAAAATGTGTCAGAGTTGATAACGAAGTACAAGCAAGTGGAGCCATAAATGTATCTTACAGGGGATTTAGCGCAAAAGTGTGTACCCCATTTGACCAAGGGTTAAACGGTGAATACTCAACATGTGTATTCTGTGGTCAATGTGTAGAAATGTGCCCCACCGGAGCACTCACATACAAACCTGGAAAAGGCAAAGGAAGAGACTATGAATTTGAAAAAGTTATAACAACATGTCCGTACTGTGGAGTTGGCTGCCAACTAGAGCTTCGAATAAAAGACAACGAAATAGTCCAAGTAGGCTCTGTATACGAAGACGGCAATCCAAATCCTTTGGGCGAAACCTGCGTAAAAGGTCGCTTTGGCTACGATTTTATCAATCATCCTGACCGACTAAAGAATCCATTAATAAAGAAAAACGGGAAATTCGAAGAAGCAACATGGGAAGAAGCCTTAGAATATACCGCAAATAAACTCGGAGAAATAAAAGACAAATATGGTAGTCAATCTATAGCAGGTCTTAGTTCCTCCAAATGCACCAATGAAGAAAACTATCTGATGCAAAAATTCATGAGGGCGGTGATAGGCACAAATAGTATTGACAACTGTGCCCGATTGTGACACTCCTCAACAGTGGCAGGTCTTGCCACAGCTTTTGGATCAGGAGCAATGACAAACTCCATAGATGAAATAGAAGGTTCAGATGTAATATTTGTTATAGGTTCAAACCCCACAGAAAATCATCCAGTAATCGGCAGCAAGATAAAACGAGCCATAAGAAACGGCACAAAACTAATCGTTGCAGACCCCAGAGACATAGAACTATCAAGTATGGCTGACATATGCCTACATCAAAAACCCGGAACAGACGTAGCCTTAATCAACGGATTAATCCATGTCATGATAAAAGAAGAACTATATGACAAAAAATTTGTAGAAGAGAGAACAGAAAATTTTGATATAATGGCAAGCATAATAGAAGATTATTCACCTGAAAGAGTAGAACAAATAACAGGAGTACCATCGGAAGACATAATAAAAGCAGCAAGGCTCTTTGCTACTAAAGACAAAGGTGCAATATACTATGCGATGGGAATAACCCAGCACAGTAACGGTACTGATAACGTCTTAGCATTAGCCAATCTCGCAATGATAACCGGCAATGTGGGTAAAGAGAGTACGGGAGTCAATCCACTGAGAGGCCAAAACAATGTCCAGGGTGCCTGTGATATGGGAGACTTACCAAATGTATACACCGGCTACCAACCAGTAAACAATCCAGATGCAAGACAAAAGTTTGAAAAAGCATGGAAAGTGAACCTACCCGAAAAACCCGGTTTAACAGCAGTAGAAATGTTTAACGAAGCAGGAAAACAAATAAAAGCTCTATACATTTTAGGAGAAAACCCAGTAATATCTGATCCCGACCAAAACCACGTAATAGAAGCACTAAAATCCTTAGACTTTTTAGTAGTTCAAGATATATTCTTAACAGAAACCGCACAATACGCCGATGTAGTATTACCTGGAGTAAGCTTTGCTGAAAAAGACGGAACTTTTACCAATACAGAACGGCGAGTACAACTTGTAAGAAAAGCCGTTACACCTAGAGGAAATGCAAGAGACGATTGGCAAATTATCTGTGACTTAGCAAGACATTTGGGATACGACGACATGAAATACAACACACCATCAGAAATAATGGATGAAATCGCTAAACTTACACCAAGCTATGGAGGAATACACTATAACAGATTAGAAAAAAGTAGTCTTCAATGGCCATGCACTGATGACACACATCCAGGCACAAAATACTTACATGCAGGCAAATTTGCCCGAGGTCTAGGAAAATTTCATCCATTAACCCATAGACCGCCACAAGAAGAACCTGATAAAGAATATGAATTTCTGTTAATGACAGGCAGAATGTTGTATCATTATCATTCAGGGACAATGACAAGACGGTCTAAAGCGTTACACGAACACAAGCCGGATGCTTATGTAGAAATAAACCTAGAAGATGCGAAACGACTAGGTATAAAGGAAAAAGATAGAGTAAAAGTAAGCTCACGACGTGGAGAAGTAGAAACATATGCAATAGTAGGAGAGAGAGTAAGACCAGGGCAGCTGTTCATGCCTTTCCATTATGCAGAAAGTCCTGCTAACCGTTTGACAAATGCTGAGGCACTAGATCCTGTTGCTAAGATTCCAGAGTATAAGGTTAGTGCTGTTAAATTGGAAAAGATAAGTTGAGGGGGTTAAAATATGAGTAACTTTTTAAGTCCAAAAGAAACAGCAGAAGCCTTTGATGGCGTTTCTGTAGGTAAAGCAACTAATGCTACAGCAAATCTATTTATCTTAGGGATTTTTGCCGGTATGTTTATTGCTTTTGGTGGTTTTGCCGGTCAAACTATTTCCCATAGTATTGAAAATGTAGGATTGGCAAAATTCGCTACAGGAGCAGTATTTCCTGTTGGTTTGATGCTTGTAGTAATTGCAGGAGCAGAGCTTTTTACAGGAAACAATCTTATAATAATTGGTTACATGGATGGAAAAATAACACTCAGTCAATTATTAAGGAATTGGGTTATAGTGTATCTTGGGAATTTCGTGGGATCTATTTTCCTTGCTTTCATGGTGAGCCAAAGTGGCCTTTTTAGTGTCAGCGGTGGATTATTAGGTGCTACGGTAATAAAAGCCGCTATTGGAAAAGCGTCTTTACCTTTTGGGCAAGCGATAGTTAGAGGTATATTATGCAACATAATTGTGGTATTAGCTGTTTGGATGGCCATTGCAGCAAAAGATATTGCAAGTAAAATTCTGGCAATATGGTTTCCCATTATGCTTTTTGTAATGTCAGGTTTTGAGCATAGTATTGCAAACATGTATTTTATACCAGCAGGAATATTTGCAAAATCGAATCCAGCTTACGTAGAAGCTGGCAATATCACTGCTGAATCCTTAAGCCAACTGAATGTCGGTGGCCTTTTGTCTAATCTTATTCCTGTAACAATAGGTAATATTATCGGAGGAGCAATTATAATAGGATTAGGCTATTGGTATATTTATCGGTATACTCCCTTACAATCATCACAAGGCGTTGCAAAAAAATAGTAAAACGAAAACGGCATATTGATAGGAGTTTCTTGATAAACTCCTATCAATAATGCAAGGAGAGGGAAACTTTGAAAGAATTTGATACAGCTATAATAATCGCAGGAGGAAAAAGTACCCGTATGGGCTTTGATAAAGCTTTTATGAGAATAGGTCACTCACCATGTATTGAAATAATTGTTAAAAAATTAAAGCGACATTTCAATGAAATTATAATTGTAACAGACGAAAAAAATAAATACAGCTTAATGGATGTTACCATAATACAAGATAAAATAAAGAATGCAGGTCCTTTGGGAGGTCTCCATGCTGGGCTAAAAGAATCAAACAGCACTTATAACTATCTGATTGCTTGTGATATGCCGGTGATATCTGATAAATTAATCACATACATGAAAGAAATATTAATTTTAAAGCCCGAGATAATAGCATGTGAAAATAAAGGTTTTATTGAACCCTTTCATGCAGTTTATAGTAAACAACTAACTTCTAAAATCGAAGAAGAAATTAAAAAAAATGAGTATAGTCTTTACAGTTTAATGCTAAAATCAAACACGGAAATAATAGGATATAATATAATCAAAAAAATATGTGAGAACTCAAATATATTTACTAATCTCAATACACGCCAAGAGTTGGAACAATTTAGAAGTAAAGAGGTGGACTATACTAGTGGATGTTTTGCGAACAGTTAATATCACCCGTGGCAATGATGAAAAGTTTCAACAAATAACAGATAAAGTGATACGAGAATATTCTTTGACAATCATATTTAATCAACAAGAGTTAGTTACATTGCTATGTTCACCAATGCACGTAGATGAATTGGCTGTGGGTTATATCTACAATGAAGGTTTAATAAGAGATAGAGATGATATATCTAAAATAGAATATATCGATAATCATATTTGTATTACCACTAGTAATGAAACTGCCATAACCTTAAAAAAACAACATAAAATTATAACAGTGAGTTCTGGAACTATTCTAAGTAAGCCAAATATCAAGAGTCTGCCTGTAAATACAAGTACAAATAAGGTTCTTTATAGCGAAATTTACCAAATGGCTGATATTCTTACAAAAAGCTCTAAGTTGTTTGATGATACAGGAGGGGTTCATAGTGCCCTATTATCAAGCTGTGATATAGAATTTACAGTTTTTAGAGAAGATATAGGGCGCCATAATGCTGTAGATAAAATTCTCGGTTTTATGATTCTTAACAACATAACACCGGAAAAAAAAGTATTAATCACAAGTGGGCGAGTTTCCTCAGAAATATTATTAAAAATTGCTAGATCCGAAATACCTGTTCTAGTTTCACGATCTGCTCCTACTGATGTAGCTATAGACTTAGCTGATAAGTTAGGTATTACACTTATTGGGTTCGTAAGAGGTAAGCGGATGAATATATATACTCATGTGGAAAGAATACAACTCTAATGCATAATAGCATTAATAATATTTTATTGCATTACGCGAAAATATTATTTAGTGAGGATTACAGGGTATTTATGTTAAAATTCATGCACAGTGGCATTAAATAATAAACTAAATTACTTATAATGTTTTATTTTTAAAAAATATTCAATTACTATTAGGCTTTTAAGGAAGCCTTTATTTTTTTGTACAATATTAATTTGGCACAGATATCGCTATAGAAATGAGAAGAATATGACAATTAAGAAATAAGGAGGAGGTAAAATTGGCAAATACTGATTTGTTTGATGTAAGCGAAAGTGATTTAAATTGGATTGACGTGGTGGTATCGGAGTGCGGTTACAATAGAGGGGAAGTTGTTCAGATTTTAAGAGATGTACAGGAACATTTCGGTTTTATCCCTAGAAAAGTTCAAATCAGGTTATCCCAGCTACTTGGTATTACATTAAGTGAAATATATAGCATAGTTACTTTTTATTCATTTTTTTCTTTGAAACCAAAAGGCAAATACCAGATAAGCTGTTGTAATGGGACGGCATGTTATGTAAGAGGCGCAGAAAAGGTCATAGAAAAAATATCAGAAATATTAGATATTGGACCCGGTGATACAACTGAAGATGGTTTATTCTCAATTGACATTATAAGATGTCTTGGTGCTTGTGGGTTAGGACCAGTGATGACGATAAATGATGATATATATGCCAGAATAAAAACTGATGATATCGAAAAAATTTTATCAAAGTATGAAGAACCGGTTGCAGCAGAAGTAAATTAACAAAGTAACAATAAAATAGTAAATTAGTTGGAGATGAGGGTGAAAAAAAGGAGGTTGGAAAGCATGCCTGTAAAGAATGCCAGAGCATGTGTTGTAATAAAATATGGCATTTGTAGTGTTGCTGCTGGTGCAAAATATGTTTTAGAAACTTTAAAAAATGAAGTTGACAGTAAAGGGCTAGCAAATGTAGAAATAAAGCTTACAGGATGTATTGGTCTTTGTTCAATGGAACCACTTGTAGATGTAATCATGGACGGATTACCCACAATTACTTACTGCAATGTTACACCGGAAAAAATGAGTGGAATAGTATTCCATCATATTTTAAACAGAACGATTATTCAAGAATGGGTAATACCAAACATATAGGAGGGAGAAATGTGGAGTTTTATAGAAGCAATGTTCTTGTATGTGGTGGTGGAGGTTGTGTATCATCAGGATGTCTAAAAGTAAGGGAAACTTTAATTAAAAGAATAAATGAATTAGGCTTATCTTCTGAGGTAAAAGTTGTTGTGACTGGTTGTATGGGTCCGTGCCATTTGGGTCCTATGATTCTTATTTATCCAGAAGCAGTTTTATACACCAAGGTCACAGAAGAAGATGCTAATAAAATTACAGAGAGGCATCTTTATATGGGAGAAATAGTTGAAGAACTGCTGATAAAATCAGCTGATGGTAAGACAATGGAAAGCCCTGGTCAAAATCCTTTTTTTACTAAACAGGTCAAAATTGCTCTAAGAAATACCGGATTAATTGACCCTATGAACATAGAAGAATACATTGCTGTAAACGGATATATGGCACTTGGTAAAGTACTAAATGAATTAAAGCCGTTTGAAGTTATAGAGTTAATAAAAGAGTCAGGTTTAAGAGGTAGAGGTGGTGCGGGGTTTTCCACAGGTTTAAAATGGAGTTTTACGGCAAAAGCTAAAGGATTACCTAAATACGTCTTGTGCAATGCAGATGAAGGAGATCCCGGGGCTTTTATGGATAGGAGTATCTTGGAAGGAGACCCACATTCTATAATTGAAGCAATGACAATAGCAGGATATGCTATTGGAGCAAATCAGGGCTATGTTTATGTGCGTGCAGAGTACCCTTTGGCAATAAAACGCTTGTCAAATGCAATTTTTCAGGCAAAAGAAAAAGGTTTACTGGGTAAAAATATATTAAACTCAAAATATGATTTTGATTTGGATATAAAAATAGGGGCCGGGGCTTTTGTGTGCGGTGAAGAAACAGCACTTATTGCGTCAACAGAAGGAAAGAGAGGTATACCTAGATCAAAACCGCCTTTCCCAGCAAATGAAGGATACCTTGGCAAACCAACATTAGTAAATAATGTTGAAACATTTGCAAACATACCTCCAATTGTTCTAAATGGGGCGAAATGGTTTTCCCAATTTGGAACTGAAAATAATGCTGGGACAAAAGTATTTGCATTAGCTGGAAAAATTAATAATACAGGACTAGTAGAAGTGCCAATGGGTACCAGCTTGGGGGATATCATATTTGATATTGGTGGAGGAATACCAAAAGGAAAAAAGTTTAAGGCAGCACAGACTGGTGGTCCTTCAGGTGGATGCATACCAAAAGAATTTTTAAATGTTAGTGTTGATTATGAATCACTTAAAGAACTGGGTACTATAATGGGTTCTGGTGGATTGATTGTTGTTGATGAAGATACCTGCATGGTGGATTTTGCGAAGTTCTTTCTTCAATTTGTTCAAGATGAATCTTGCGGCAAATGTGTTCCTTGTCGTGTAGGAACAAAACGAATGTTAGATATTCTAGAGAAGATAACAACAGGGAAAGGGGAAGACGGAGATATCGAAAGGCTCATTAACTTAGGCAATACGATACAACTAACAGCACTTTGCGGATTGGGCCAAACTGCGCCAAATCCGGTACTTACAACGATAAAATATTTCAGAGATGAATATGAAGCACATATAAAATATAAAAAATGTCCTGCGTCCATGTGTGCCAGCCTTTTTAACTCGCCTTGTCAAAATGCTTGCCCAGCCGGAGTAGAAGTACCACTATATATTGATGCAATAAGACATAAAGATTATGCTCGCGCTGTTGAAATAGTAAGAGAAGATAATCCGTTTCCAGCTATATGTGGTAGGGTTTGCACACATCCATGTGAATCAAAATGTCAAAGGGAACAAATCGATGAGCCTATAGCTATTAGGGCACTGAAGCGTTTTGCAGCAGATTATGATAAAGAGCATCCACAAAAAGTACAGCTAAAAGCATTAAAGAGAGAAAAGATCGCCATTGTAGGTTCCGGACCTTGCGGGCTTACTGCTGCATATTATTTAGCTAAAGAGGGTTACGATACTACCGTATTTGAAGCATTACCAGTTGCAGGAGGCATGTTGGCAGTAGGAATACCTGATTATAGACTTCCAAAGGAAATAATTGATGCGGAAATTTGTCATATCAAGTCTCAAGGTGTAGAAATTGTTTTGAATACTGCCATCGGAAAAGACTTAACAATAGAAACTTTGCAGGATAATGGTTTTAAAGCTATTTTTTTAGCCATGGGTGCACATAAAGATGTAAAGCTTGGTATTCCTGGTGAAGAATATATGGGAGTATTATCTGCAGTAGATTTTCTAAAAAAAGTAAATTTAAATAAGAATGTTCATTTAGGTGATAAAGTTGCTGTTATAGGTGGAGGCAATGCTGCTATAGATGCAGCAAGAACAGCACTCAGAAAAGGTGCAAAGGAAGTCCATGTATTTTATCGAAGGAGTCGTGAGGAAATGCCGGCTCAACAGGAAGAAGTAGAAGATGCTATCAATGATGGAGTAAATTTTCACTTTTATACTAACCCAGTAAAAATACTTGGTGAGAAACACAAAGTTAATAAAATAGTAATACAGCGAATGAAACCAGGTGAATTCGATAGGAGTGGTCGAAGAAGACCAATTGTAATAGCAAATTCAGAGTTTGAAGTCAGAGTAGATAATGTGATTGTTGCAATTGGGCAGCAGGTAGATGAAAAGATATCTATATTACAAACAAATAAAAACGGAACTCTAAAAGTAGATAAAGATACTTTGGAAACTTCTATTCCTGGTATATTTGCCGGAGGTGACTGTGTTTTAGGGCCAGCAACTGTTATTGAAGCTATTAGCCATGGTCATAAAGCGGCAATTGCTATTGATAAATATCTCGGAGGCGTTATGTATAAAAGGATTAAGACTCATAAAAGAAAAGCAGATTATGATATATATGAACAACCAATGGGAAAATGTAAGATACAAAAGCTTTCGCCACATGAGAGAATAAAAGATTTTGCAGAAGTAGAATTAGTGCTTTCAGAAGAAGAAGCATATCAAGAAGCCTGCAGATGTCTTAGGTGTGATATAAAACAAACAGAAAAAGAACATAATCCCACAGCCCCCCTCGTTGAAAAATAGTCTTATAGAAAGGAGAGGAGAAACATGGATATGGTAACATTAACTATAGACGGGATAAAAGTAAAAGTTCCCCAAAACACAACAGTGCTTAAGGCAGCTAGAAAAGTAGGAATAAAAATACCAACGCTTTGTTATTTAAAAGGTGTCAACGAAATTGGTGCATGCCGTATGTGTGTAGTTGAAGTAAAAGGTGCTAAAACTTTGCAGACTTCTTGTATATTGCCTGTTTCCGAGGGCATGAAAGTTATTACTAATTCTAAGCTTGTTAGAGAATCCAGGAAAGTAACTTTAGAATTACTACTATCTAACCATAATATAGAATGCCCTACATGTATCAGAAATCTGAACTGCGAACTTCAAAAATTATCTAAAGAGCTGGGGATCGAATCAATAAGGTATCTAGGAGAAAAAAGCAAAACTCAATATGATAATTTTTCACCTGCCATAGTAAGAGATACCTCGAAATGTATCTTATGTAATAGATGTGTAAGTACTTGTCACGATGTTCAGGGAGTGGGGGCTATATCACCAAATTATCGTGGATTTGATACGGTAGTTGCACCTTTTTACGATATAAGTCTAAATGAAGTGCCCTGTGTCAATTGTGGCCAATGTATCATGGTATGCCCTGTAGGTGCATTAAAAGAAAAAGACGATACAGAAAAAGTTTGGTCAGCTTTAGCAAACCCTAAATTGCATGTAGTAGTTCAAACGGCTCCAGCCGTAAGAGTATCTTTGGGTGAAGAATTTGGAGAAAAAATAGGTTCTATAGTTACAAAAAAACTAACTTCAGCTTTAAAGCGTTTAGGTTTTGACAAGGTCTTTGATACGAACTTATCAGCAGACCTTACTATTATGGAGGAAGGTTTAGAATTTCTATATAGACTACAAACTGGTAGAAAACTTCCGCTAATAACCTCATGTAGTCCTGGTTGGATAAAATTCTGCGAACATTACTATCCTGAGTTTCTTGACAATCTTTCAACATGCAAGTCCCCACAACAAATGTTTGGTGCATTGATTAAAACATACTATGCGGAAAAAGCTGGAATAGACCCATCAAATATATATTCTGCATCAATAATGCCATGTACTGCTAAAAAATATGAATGTCAACGACCTGAAATGTTTTCTAGTGGATATCAGGATGTTGATGCAGTTCTAACAATCCGTGAACTTTCAAGAATGCTCAAAGAAGCCAATATTGATTTTAATACATTGCCTGATGATGAATATGATGAACCTCTTGGAATATCTACCGGAGCAGCTGCCATATTTGGTGCAACAGGTGGTGTTATGGAAGCAGCTTTAAGAACAGTATATGAAATTGTGACAAAAAAGGAATTAAAAAAAATCGATTTTACACAAGTCCGAGGTATTGAAGGTGTAAAAGAGGCAACGATAGATTTAAACGGTACTGAAGTGAATGTAGCAGTAGCCCATGGTTTGTCTAATGCAAGAAAAATTCTTGATAGAGTGAAAAGCGGTGAAGTCAACTATCACTTTGTTGAAATAATGTGCTGCCCTGGTGGTTGTGTTGGAGGCGGGGGACAGCCTATACTCAGTGCGGATGAGCGTTGGGAAAAAGATTATAGAGAATCAAGAGGCAATGCTATTTATGATGTAGATCGTAATATGTCTCTTAGAAAATCTCATGAAAATCCAGCAGTACAATCCCTATACAAAGAATTTTTAGGAGAACCACTGGGGGAAAAGTCACATAAATTACTTCACACATACTACATTGAAAGACAATCTTATGCCAATGTAAAAAGTAATAATTTGTGAAATGAGCTTTATGAGTAACAGTGGGCATATAACTATCTTTGTCAGCTGTTCATAGGAATAATACTAGTGGAAAAAGAGACATTTTATTCGTAAATAGAGCACTTTGAGGGATTCGTGGGCCATTGAGGGGTTTTCAGCTCTAACATAAAAGTTCGTATAGAGCAACATATAACCGCTTTTAATGGTCCTGTTTTAATTATAATGCAACTGTTTTAAAGCTAACTAGATTACCAAAAATCAAATATAATGGAATCATAAAAGGGAAAATGATAGAATATTGATAAATAAGTGAAAATGCCAAATATATGTAAAAGTGGTGAACTAAATGTCTGGAATAGTTTGGACCGAAAAGAACAAATGCAAACAATGTTATGCATGTGTACGACAATGTAAAGTAAAAGCCGTAAGAGTAAAAAATGGTCAAGCTGAAATATTGCAAGATAGATGCGTTGCATGTGGTAATTGTGTTAAAGTGTGTTCGCAAAATGCAAAAATAGTTGAAAGTGATATTAAAAAGACTTTTGATATATTGCATGGGAATGAAATGAAAGTGGCTGCACTTGCACCAAGTTTTCCGGCAGTTTACAAAAATAATGATTTGGCAAAAGTAATTTGTGCTTTAAAAAAACTAGGATTTGATGAAGTATGGGAAGTAGCAGTAGGTGCGGAACTTATCACAGCAGAATATAAAAAACTGTTAAAAAATAACCATTCGTTAATTATTAGTAGTGCATGTCCGGCTGTGATAAATTTAATTGAAAAACATTATCCTTCACTTATTGTAAATCTCGCCCCTGTTGTTTCGCCAATGATAGCAACGGGTAGGTTGATTAAACTAATTTATCCCCAAACAAAAGTAGTTTTTATCGGACCTTGTATTGCAAAAAAAGATGAAATAAAAAAAGTTAAAGGAGTAGATGCAGTGTTGACATTTCAAGAATTGGAAGACATGTTTTCTTTTAAAAATATCAAAATAAGAGAATTAGATGTATCCTCTGAAGAGTATTCATTTGATAGTCCTACACCCCAAAGTAATTTTAAGGGCTTTCCTATTAGTGGTGGTTTGTCTTTATGTCTAGAAGGAAGTCATGATTTAATTCGCGACATGATAGTTGTTGATGGTAATGAAGAATCAGTTTCTTGTATTGAAAGTGTTGAAAAACTGGAGTTTTCTCCACGCTTCATTGATATATTAATGTGCGAAGGCTGTATTAAAGGACCATATTTTAGGAATTCAAATGCCTTCGTAAACTGGGAAAAAGTTGAATTATATATAAAGGAAAGTAAAAGATGTAAAAATTATTCTTTTAATGATTTTGTAAAAAGTTTTAATAAAGTGTCCTCGCTAAATCTATCAAGATATTTTACAAACAGAAAAGTTTCATTAAAAGATCCATCAGAGGAAGAGATAAAGATGATACTAAGCTATACTAAAAAAACCACAAAAGAAGATGAACTTGACTGTGGTGCTTGCGGATATAATTCTTGCAGAGATAAGGCATTTGCAGTATACAATGGTTTAGCTGAAAAAGATATGTGTTTACCTTTTCTTTTATCCAAAGAGATAGAAGAGAAAAAAGCTACAATTGAACTGAACCGCGAGATGAATGCCATGATTGAATCATTATATGATGGTATACTGGTAACTGATGGAAATGGTAAGACCCTTAGGGTGAATAGGGCTTTTTCACGATTTTTGGGAAAATCCCCTGAGAGTTTAATTGGAATGGGGACTAAGGAGCTTGAGGAAAAGCGAATAGTTTATCCATCGTTAGCTCAGCTGGTTCTAAAAGAAAAACGAAGATTGACGGTTTTACAAGAAACAGGTTCAGGTAGAAAAATACTATCTACTGCAAATCCAATCTTTGATGAAGAAGGAAATGCTGTAAGGGTGGTAATAAATTCAAGGGACATGGATGATCTTAACAGGCTTAGTAGAGAAGTAATGGATGCGGAAAAACTAAAAAAATATTTAGAAAAAAACCTAGAGAAAGAGAACATTGGTCCGCTGCCTAGAATTGTTTCAATTAGTCAAGTAATGGAAGATACAATAAAACTGTCTTTACGTATAGCTGCTGTAAATACTACAGTTTTGATTTTGGGAGAATCAGGGGTTGGAAAGGGTTTAATAGCAAGATTTATACACGAAAATAGTCTTAGAAACAAAGGCCCATTTATAAAAATCAATTGTGGTTCGATTCCTGAGAGCTTGTTAGAATCTGAGCTTTTTGGGTATGAGACTGGTGCATTTACAGGGGCAAAGAGAGAAGGTAAACCTGGCTTGGTTGAATTAGCTCATAAAGGGACACTTTTATTGGATGAGATTGCAGACTTACCTTTGAACCTTCAGGTCAAACTCTTACAAGTTATTCAAGAACGTGAGCTTACACGTATCGGAGGAACAAAACCCATTCGGATTGATATAAGAATCATCGCATCTACAAACAAGGATATAAGAAAGATGGTAAAACAAGGTGAGTTCAGAGAAGACTTATATTATAGGCTTAATGTTATACCTATTACTATTCCACCATTACGCGAACGTAAAGAAGACATAGAATTACTTATAGATTTCTTTATTTCCCATTACAATAAAAAACACAATAAAAGTATATCGCTACAAGAAGATGTTATAGAGGCTTTGCTCCAATATTGCTGGCCTGGGAATGTGCGTGAACTAGAGAACCTTATGGAAAGATTGGTTGTCACATCGGAAATGAATCATGTGACAGTTGAGGAACTACCAAGTTATATTACCGGAGAAAAGAAAAATAGTCAGAAAGTAAAAGTAATAGATGTGGTACCATTAAAAGAAGCTGTAGAAATAGTAGAATCACAGCTGCTAAAGATGGCTCAAGAACGATGTAATACTACATATGAAATAGCCAAACTTTTAGGGGTTAATCAGTCCACAGTAGTAAGAAAAATACGTAAGCTTTTTAGGAATAAATAAAATTGTTATTTCCATATTGAACATAGAAAAAATATAAATAAAAATTGTTAATTAAAAAATTAACATAGAAAAAGATGTTATTTTGTTGTATAATAGATTTTAGTGGTTTGAGGAATGCTGTATACTTAATACACCGTCCTCTTATATAATATATATGATATAAGAGGTATTTTGCCTAAATTGTCGAAATATAATTAGGTTAGCTCAAAAGGAGAGGTGAAATAATGTTAAAAACCTTCAAGGGAGGTATCCATCCTCCATACAACAAAAATCTTACTAACTTCAAACCTATCGAAAAAGCCACTCTACCAAAGAAGGTTATAATTCCAATGGGTATGCATATAGGTGCTCCCTGCGAACCCATAGTTAAAGTAGGAGACACTGTTAAAAGAGGTCAAAAGATTGGCGATGCAAAGGGTTTTGTATCAGTACCTGTTCACGCTAGTATTTCTGGAAAAGTAACGGCTGTAGAACCTAGGTCATGGCCTGGGGGAGGTCTCATGATGTCGGTGGTTATTGAATCCGACGGAAAGGACGAACAATATGAAGATATCATTCCTCCAAAGCCACTAAGTGAAATGTTGCCGGATGAAATAAAAAGTCTTATACGTGAAGCAGGGATAACGGGACTGGGTGGTGCAGGTTTTCCTACTCAAGTCAAGCTATCTTTCCCACCGGAAAAAAATGTTGATACGATTATAGTTAATGCTGCTGAATGTGAGCCATACATAACAGCAGACCACAGGCTTTTATTAGAGCAGCCCGAAGATGTAGTTTTTGGTCTTGAAGCAATTATGAAGGCAACAGGTGTTAAACAGGCTTTTATTGGGATAGAAGACAATAAGCTTGATGCTGTAGAATCAATTAAAAAGGCTATTAAAGGTAAAGAGAATATTGAAGTTGTTGTCCTTGCCACTAAGTATCCCCAAGGTGGTGAGAAACAGCTTATTAATGCAGTTACCGGCAGAGAAGTTCCCTCAGGGGGGCTGCCCATGGATGCAGGTGTTATTGTAAATAATGCTGCAACTTGTGCTTCTATTGCTAATACATTAAAAACGGGAATGCCCCTTATTGAGAGAATAACTACAGTAACTGGTTCAGGAATAAAGGAACCGAAAAACCTTTTAATAAGGATTGGAACCCCTTTATCAGATATTATAGAACAGTGCGGTGGTTTCAAAGGCAGGCCTGGTAAAGTACTAATGGGAGGTCCTATGATGGGGCTGGCTCAATCGGATTTAGAAGCTCCAGCTATTAAAGGCACTTCTGGGCTTTTAGTTCTAGAAAAATCCGATGTTAAATTAGTAGAGCCTTCGCCCTGTATTCGATGTGCTCGCTGTGTTGATTCGTGCCCAATTCACCTTTTGCCCACAAATCTAGCAAGGTTCTCCGAAAAGGGTATGTGGGTTGAAGCTGAGAAATACCATGCAATGGATTGTACAGAATGTGGATGCTGTTCTTTTGTATGCCCAGCACATATACCCTTAACTCAGCATATAAGGATCGCTAAAAGTCATATAATAGCGTCAAGGAAGAAAAATTAGATAATCTCTTAAGAGAGTCGTATTTGAACTAAGATAGAAGTATTAGTCGGGAGGTAGTCATGGATGGAAGAGTATAAACTAATAACAACATCTTCTCCACACCTGCACTCAGGAGAAAGCATTTCAAGAGTAATGTTCAGTGTAGCAATAGCATTACTATTACCTACTTTTGCAGGAATATATTTTTTTGGTTTTCATGCCTTAGGTCTTATTATCATAACAAGTGTTGCAGCAGTTTTAACAGAAGTTATCTTTCAAAAACTAAGGAATAAACCTATCACAATATCAGACGGTAGCGCTTTAGTTACTGGTATGTTACTTGCTCTAAATCTGCCACCAAGTTTGCCTTATTGGATGGCTGTAGTAGGTGCTGTAGTGGCAATATCACTAGGCAAACAGATTTATGGAGGTTTAGGAGCAAACCCGTTTAATCCGGCTCTTATCGGAAGGGTGTTTCTGATGATTACATTCACAACCCCGATGACAACATGGATAAATCCAGTAGATGGTACTACTGGTGCAACTCCACTATCACTTTTAAAAATGCAAGGTATAGTTACGGATTATGCAAAACTTTTCTTTGGTAATATAGGTGGTTCTTTGGGTGAAACTTCTGCATTTCTTATAATAGTTGGGGGTCTGTATCTTATCTATAAGGGATATGTTGATTGGCGTATACCGGTAAGTTACCTAGGATCTGTAGCAATCTTATCAGTTATTTTAGGTCAAGATCCCATCTTTCATTTGTTATCGGGTGGGCTAATGCTTGGAGCTTTCTTTATGGCAACAGATATGGTAACAACACCCCTTAGTAGGTTTGGTAAAATAATTTTTGGCGTCGGTGCGGGATTTTTTACGGTCTTGATTAGATTTTATGGAGGATATCCTGAAGGCGTATCCTTTTCAATACTTCTTATGAATGCTTTTACTCCGTTAATAAATAGATTTACAGTACCCAAAATCTATGGGGAGGTGAAATCCTGATGAACCAATATGCAAAAATGATTATAGTGCTGGTAATTATTTCTATGGCATCAGGAGCAGTACTTGCTCTATCATACGAAGTCACAAACCCCACAATTCAAGAGCAGGCTAGGCAAAAATTGGAGCAATCGGTTTTGGTCGTAATTCCAGGGGCAACCCAGATGGAACAAACTCAAAAAGAAGATATGACGATATATATAGGATTAGATGATGAGGGGAATAAAAAAGGAATTTCATTTAAAGCGACAGGTTCAGGATTTGACGGCCCAATTGAAATAATGGTAGGTTATTATCCTAAAGAAGGAAAATTACTAGGCATAGAAATACTGTCTATGAGTGAAACCCCTGGTCTTGGAGCCAAAATACAAGAAGAGGCTTTCAAAGACCAGTTTAAAGGAAAATCTATTGAAGATGAATTTATTGCAAAACAAGATGTAGAGGCTATTTCAGGTGCCACCATTTCTTCCACGGCTGTGGCTGATGCAATAAAAACTTCACTAGCTAAGGTAGTTGAAATATTTCCCGTGGGAGGCGATTTTTAGTTATGCAATTACTAAAGGATTTTGTTAATGGTATTTGGAATGAAAACCCAATATTTAGGATGGTTATTGGTATTTGTTCGGCACTTGCTGTAACCACTGCTGCAAGTAATGGTATAGCGATGGGTATGGCACTGACTTTTGTATTAACATGTTCTAGCATACTTGTCTCACTGCTTAGAAATGTTATTCCTGCAAAGGTTAGAATACCCTGTTATATTATAGTAGTTGCTACATTTACTACAGTAGTTGACCTTTTTATGAAAGCATATTTTCCTGCATTATATGAGGTTATGGGGATATTTATTCCACTAATAGTAGTTAACTGTATTGTATTAGCCAGGGCTGAAGCCTTTGCCTCGAAGGTCGGTGTGGCAAGAGCCACAGCAGACGCCTTAGGGATGGGCCTAGGTTACACATGGGCTATTACTTTAATCAGTATGATAAGAGAACTAATGGGAGCTGGCACTTTATTTGGTTATCAGGTGATGGGAGATGGCTTCACACCATGGGTTAGTGCCATTTTACCACCTGGGGCTTTCATAGTGATGGGTATTCTCGTTGGCTTAATGAATATGATTACTAGAAAAACAGTTAATGATACTAACAGCCATTAGAGGAGCGTGGTAACAATGGCAAAAGAATTGTTTTTTATCATAATAGGTTCTGTATTTGTAAACAACTTTGTCTTGTCAAGATTTTTAGGGCAATGTCCATTTTTAGGTGTTTCAAGTAAAACAGAAACAGCTGTAGGCATGGGTATGGCTACAACCTTTGTTTTAACAATGACAGCAGTAGCGGCTTATTTCATACAGACTTACGTACTAGTGCCTTTTGGGCTTGAGCCTTTTTTACAAATAGTATCTTTTATTCTAGTTATAGCATCATTAGTACAACTGGTTGAAATGATAATTTTAAAAGTAAGTCCTGCTTTATATAATGCCTTTGGAATTTTTCTACCATTAATAACTACTAACTGTATAGTTATGGCTGTGGCACTTTTAATTCCCATGAATGATTACAATCTTATCAAAAGCATTGCACTTGGTTTGGGTGCAGGCATAGGATTTACATTGGCATTAGCCTTAATGTCAGGTATTCGCGAAGAAATGGAGTTTAATGATGTGCCTGAGGCTTTAAAGGGGCCGGCTATAGTATTTATAACAGCAGGGCTATTATCAATGATATTTTTAGGATTTACAGGACTCGTTCCTTTAGGATAAGTACAGGAGGCGAAATGAGATGGCAAATAATATACTAACTTCCCTACTGAGTATGGGCGGCCTTGGCCTATTATTAGGTGGAGGGCTTGCCATTGCGTCTAAGAAGCTGGCCGTAGAAACTGACCCAAGGGCAGATGCCATTGTTGAAGCACTACCTGGAGCCAATTGTGGTGCTTGCGGATATCCAGGTTGTGCGGGACTGGCAAAATCAATAGTAGAAAATAAAGCACCAATTAATGCATGTCCTGTTGGAGGACCAGCGGTCGCAGCTAAGATTGCTAAAATCATGGGAGTTGACGAAGTAGGAAGTTCAGCTGAAAAAAAGGTTGCCAGGGTTTTGTGCCAAGGAGGAAAGGTTGAGGCTAAGCTTAAGTCAGAATATTACGGTGTAAAAACTTGTAAAGCTGCTTCTATGATAAATAGCGGTCCAAAAGCTTGTTCTTTTGCATGTATAGGTCTTGGTGACTGTGTAAAAGTATGCCCAGTTCATGCGATAACCATGGGAGAAAACGGGCTTCCAATTATTGATGAAGAAAAATGTATTGGCTGTGGTCTTTGTGTAAATGAGTGTCCTAAAATTGTCCTAGCTTTGACCTCTAACAAAAATGAAGTTCATGTGCGGTGCAGAGCGACCATGAAGGGAAAAGACACTAGAGCCGTGTGCAGCATCGGATGCATAGCTTGCAAAATGTGTGAAAAAGTGTGCCCCTTTGATGCCATACATGTTATAGACAATGTGGCGGTAATCGACTATGAGAAATGCCGCAACTGCATATTATGTGTTGAAAAATGCCCAACTAAAACAATAACTTCAGCTTTTCCAACCCGTAAAAAGGCATTTATCATAGAAGAAAAATGTATCGGTTGTACGCTATGTGCAAAAAACTGTCCGGTAAATGCTATTACAGGTCAGGTTAAAGAGGTACATGTGGTTAATCAGGACCTATGTATCGGCTGTGGTATTTGTCAAGAAAAATGCCGCAAAGATGCTATTGAAATGGTGCGAGATACTCATAAAAAAAGCGATATATGTGAGGCTGCAGCCTCAAAATGACATGATATGATTTTGCTTTTTAAAAACCTTCGGTGCAAACCGAAGGTTTTTATAGTACAAGACAATTATCCAAGACTTATTGTGATTTGTTAGAATACATGTTTTTTGTTCATGTATTCCCTGACCAGCATTAGTGTTTCACCAAAACGTTGAAAATGTACCACTTCCCGCTGTCTTAAAAATGAAAGTGTAGCAATTACACCAGGGTCATCGGTTAAATTGATAAGATGTTCATAGGTAGTTCTGGCTTTTTGTTCCGCAGCCATGTTTTCATGCAAATCAGCTATAGGATCTCCAGTTGCTTGTATATATGCTGCCGTCCATGGTACTCCTGCAGCATCATGAGGGTAAAGGGCATGGTCATGTTGCGCATAATGGTCACCTAAACCGGCTCTCCTCATTTGTTCTGGTGTTGCACCATCAGTTAATTTATATATTAAAGTTCCAATTATTTCCCAGTGGGCCAGTTCTTCAGTGCCAATATCGGTCAAAGTTGCTTTCGCTTCGGGTATAGGCATAGTATATCGCTGTGTTAAATATCTTATGGCAGCTGATAGCTCGCTATCAGGTCCCCCATACTGTGCAAAAAGGTATTTGGCCATGCCTAAGTCAGTTCTTGCAACATTGGCAGGGTATTGCAATTTTTTTACATAGTACCACATAAATAATCCCCTCCTCAATATCTTATTTCCCACGGCCATGGGTTGTTAATATATTGATACGGGAATCCTGATATCGAATTGAGAACAAGAGGCCCGTATTTTTTTTCATACATAGTCCTAAGCTGATTTGACCTATTTGCAAAGTTATTGTGATCTTCTAATGCTCTTCTATCATTTGGGTGGGTATTCAAAAATAGTGCCAGTTCATATACTACAAAGTCCACAGCCATAATTTCTTTTATAAGGTCAACCATATCTTTTGAATACATTGAAATCACCTCTTTCAACCTATAAATCAGGTCTTTGCCCATAAGGTCTATACAGTTCCGGGAATAGCGTCCCTTTCATCAATGCCGTTCTTGGGTCAAAAATTTCACCATAGATTTGAAAGGGAATATAGGCTTCAGCGAGCCTATTATTAACAAATAGACTTTCCTCTTTGGCTCTATTTTCAGGTTTTGACATACCAATTCCTCCTTGATATATAAAGCATGTTAATTGATTAGGCTTTTCACTAGTATATTATGTTTGTGGCACATTTTCGGTGATAAACTAATGCTGTCAATGTAATTTTTGCCGATAGGCGTGAGCAAGTATTATGACTATTTTACCAATGCTAATGAAAACCCGGGACGATATAGTTGTTGACTATGATATATGTAGGATAGATTGAACCTATACAAATCATTTTTATTAGTTATGAATGAAAGAAAAAAAGCTGTCATTTTGTAAGCTAATAATTCTCATACAGCAAAATGACAGCTTTTTTTATAATTTTATTGTGATTAAAAGAAAACACCTTTAAGATTCGGAGAATAGACCTTCTACACTTAAATACCGTTCCCCAGTATCTGGAAGTATAGTTACTACTAACTTATCTAGTCCCAAATCCTTTGCTACTTTTTGGGCAGCATAAACGGCAGCTCCTGAGGAAATACCGGCCAATATTCCCTCTTTGGTTGAAAGCTGTCTTACAAAGCTATAGGCATCTTCATCGGGAACTGTAATGATATAATCAATTAAATCAGTATCCAAAACCTTAGGAATAAAGCCGGCACCGATTCCTTGAATTTTGTGGGGGCTTGGTGTTCCACCAGATAATACTGGAGATGATATTGGTTCAACTGCAATAATTTTTATATGAGGTATTTTTGATTTTAAAACTTTCGCAACCCCTGTAAAAGTGCCTCCAGTGCCTATAGTAGCTACAAATACATCCAGCTTACCATCGGTTTGTGTTAATATCTCATGTGCAGTAGTTGTTTCGTGTGCGGTAGGATTGGCAGGATTGTCAAATTGTAAGGGTATAAAATATCCATACGTTTTTGCAAGCTCTTTTGCCTTTTCTACAGCACCTTTCATACCTAGTTCAGCAGGTGTCAATACAAACTCTGCACCATATGCCTTTAAAAGCTTTCGTCGTTCGAGGCTCATGGATTCAGGCATGACTAATATCAGCCTGTATCCCTTAACTGCACAAACCATGGCAAGGCCTATTCCGGTGTTCCCACTAGTCGGTTCAATAACTACTGAACCAGGTTTAAGAATTCCTTTATCCTCAGCATCCTTTATCATGCTTAAAGCAATGCGATCCTTTATACTACCTCCTGGATTAAAGGCTTCAACCTTTGCTGCAATTGTTGCTCCATTTTCAGGTGAGAGTCTACTTAATTTAACCATAGGGGTCATGCCTATGAAATCTAAAATAGATTTACCTATATTAAAACTTGTACCATTCATGTTATAAACTCCTTATTTATATATTACGAAAATTCTATGTTTAACTATAATTTGGTTGATGTTTAATACCATAAAAAGGTTATTTCGTTAGGAATTATTGTATCACTTCTAAGTAGTATTCTCAATAACTATAAAAATCTTTTTGAAGATCAGGCAAATTTAATTTTGATGTTACCCGAAACATAACCTATAAGGTGTCCAAGAATGCTTATTTTACGTGCTTTTAATCAACTGGTTTTTATAGTCAAATCTTAGGGTTTGTGTCTTATATGTTTGACTTCGATATGATGATACGGAAATAATGATTTTCATAGTGTAAAATAATTATAGGACATTCTCATAATAAAAAAGACAAGAGATCCTCGCTTTTTGATACAATGGAATTACCCAAAAAAACCATTCAAAAGGAGAATCTCTTGTGGATACTATTGTAATACAAAACTGCAAAAAATTCATCCATGAAATCATGAATTTTATGCGTGACCCCAATATCATAAAAATTGATGAGTTAGAAGATGGCCTAAAAGATATTACCTTCGACTTCATTTTAAAAATGATGCGAGCCTACATAGAAAACCATGATAAAGAAATAAAAGCTGATAAAAAATGGCGCAGGAAAAGACAAATCGTAGTTGAAAGAAACCGCGACAAGCGAGAGCTCTTCACACGCTTTGGGCAGCTAACATATTACAGAACCTACTTTCACGATAAGAAAAACAATACATACATATACCTTACCGATGAGGTCTTAGGAGTGGCCCCTTATGATAGAGTATCAGCCACGGTATCAGCAGATATAGCAGAACATGCTAGCGATAACTCCTATGGCAAGAGCAGTCAGTATGTAACGGACGGCCAAGTTAGCCGACAGACCGTCATGAACAAAACGAGGAAACTAAAGCAAGAAAAGCTAGAGATTAAAGCTATAGGCCCAAAGCGCAAAGTGCCAGTGATTCACATAGATGCAGATGAAGACCATGTAGCCCTACAAGATGGCAAAAAAACCATAGTACCATTAATCACCATATATGACGGCACCAAAAGAGCAGGAAAACGGGGAGAGTGTATAAATCCCCATCATATACACGGATATGGGTTAAACCGAGAAGATACATGGCTAAAGGTTGCCAATTACATCTATGATAGATATGACAGTGAAAGCATAAAGCGCATATATATTCACGGAGATGGTGCTGGGTGGATAAAAACCGGCCAAGGATGGCTACCAAAATCTAAAATGGTCTTAGATAAATACCATCTAAACAAAGCAATCCTAGGGTCTACAGCAGGGCAAGAAGACTACAGAAAACCAATATACCAGAGCATCTATGAATGCAACTGGTCTAAGTTTAATGAGCTAGTAGAAAAACTTAAAAAAGGAGCTCAAACCCCACAAAAGCTAAAAAAGGTAAAAGAATTTAAAATCTATATACGAAACAATTGGGAAGCCATCACTATATACAAAGAAGAAGGAGTAAGCGGCAGCTGCACCGAGGGGCATATTAGCCATGTATTATCCAGCCGCTTTAGCTCTCGCCCCATGGGCTGGAGCGAAAAAGGGCTAAAAGCCATAGCCGACATAAGGACCTATTGCCAAAATGGTGGAAAGATAACCCCAGATCATTTTAAAAAGACAAATCAACAATACAGGGTAAAGAAAGAAACCATAAAAAAGGCCAAGCAAGCCTTTGGAAAAACCACTCATGAGAACCTAAACAATATACCCGCGTTTAACATGGGCAAAAAGACTCCCGTATCAATCCTCTTAAAGGGTATCCAGCGTAGCGGGTATGTGATATAGATCTATTAGAATCAAAAAGTTAGGGTATCTGTTACTTTTATTATCCTACAACAACTTGACACTATCTATAGAGAAAATAACTATTGTCAAAAACCCTAGTATTTGATAAAATAGTAACTTAATAAAAGCAGAGTAGATAACTCGCGTTAAGTGCTAAGGGATGGGACGTTGCCCTTAGACGAAAAGCTTGCCTGTCAAAGCTTGCGGTGGGTTATCGCGTTCGCTGTCACATCAGGGGAAGCCTTCCATTGATGTGGCATACAACTGCCCAATAAAAATGGAAGGAGGAATATTTTTGATAAAAAAATATTCAACCAAGGAACTAGTATACATGTCTTTTTTGATTGCACTTAATATTGTGCTTAGCAGAGTTGCCAGTATCAGAATTAGTATTGGGGCTGTAGAAGGTATAAGAATTGGCTTTGGAAGTTTTCCCCCTATATTAGCCGGCATCATGTTTGGTCCTGGAGCAGGAGGTATAGTCGGGGCTATCGGAGATATAATGGGTTATTATATGAATCCTATGGGAGCATATATACCGCTGTTTACTCTTTCGGCAGCTTTGACCGGTGTGATACCCTCATTAATATTAAAGCTTACAAAACGTTCAACTCAATCACTATGGCAACTAATTATAGCTATAGGTATAGGGCAAGTTATAACTTCCATTATTTTGACGCCATATTTTTTACAGCTTGCCTTTAATATTCCCTTTTTTGCAACACTGCCAGCACGGATCATCGCTCAAGCAATCAACATACCGATTTTTGCTATATTAGTTCAAGCTATTAAAAAAACAAATATTCTATTAAACTATAGCCCCAGATAGGGGCTTTTTTACATTAAAAAACTATTCAATATTAATTATGAATAACAATATGAAATAGATATGGACATGCAAAATTATGATAAAAGTGCTATAAATATGAAACAAGCTCATAAATTGTTAGCGAGATATGGCTATAAGCTGGGCAAAGTAGAAATATGATATACTAATCGAATGCTTTAAATAGATTTATTTAATAATACGATAAAGCCAAAATTGATAACAGAGGAAATTAAAGAAAAGTTTATAGGCGGCAGGGGCTTTTGCTTATGGCTGCTATGGAATGCGTTACATCCAAAACAAAAAGAAGTGATTCTGAAAATGAGATAATCATTTTTTCGGGACCAATTGGTGTAACAATACAGTATTCATGAGCAGGCAAGTCTGTTGTTGTCAGTCTTTAATCTTTAGAATGAGTACTGTTATAGTAAATAGTGAGGTAACTCCTAAGGACAGATATTGCAATTATCAAGTAAATGATGGTGATATGATTGATGTGATTTATATCATTAATGGGGTTAATTATCAAGATTTACCTCATAAATTGTGGTGATTCTTTATTTACTACAAAATATATACTATAATAGATTTTACAAGATTTAGCTTCTTGGAATACGGAGGATTTTATGAAAAAAGATAAACTTACCCTTAGACGAAGGATATACAGGCTTGTTGCCCAACATGCGCGGAAACTGGACACTTTGGAAGATGTGTATACAGCTGTGGTTGATAATGTCGGTGAAGATGTAAGCAGAGAAGAAGCTGAGTTTAGGGTAAGGGCTGCTTTAGGGTCTTTTGAAAAAGGGAAAATTCCAGAAGAAGTAGATTTTCCCTTTATTTCTGTAATTGATAAAGCATGTAAGGGTTATCATGACGAATGTTCCTGCACCGAAATCTGCGAGTCTAAAGCATTTTCCAAAAGTGATGAAAAGGGAAAACCAGTAATAGATATTAACAAATGCCTTTCTTGTGGTCTTTGTATAGTAGCTTGTCCTGAAGGGGCTATCACCGACAAAGCAGAGATTGCCCAGACCATAAATTTAATTAAAAAACATAAAAGGGTATATGCCATTTTGGCACCGGCATTTTCCGGGCAATTTGGGTCTCAAATAAGTGAAGAACAGATAAAATCGGCCCTTTTGATGCTAGGCTTTTATGATGTAGTAGAAGTGGCTTTAGGGGCAGATATGATAACAGTGAAAGAAGCAGATGAATTTTTGAAACGCATGAAAAGAGGTGATAGGTTTATGATTACCTCTTGTTGCTGTCCACCCTTTGTCCGTATGGCCAAAGGTTTTAGGCCAAAGATATCGGGTATGGTTTCAGATTCGGTGTCACCTATGGTAGCAGTTGCAAGATTCATAAAAGCCGAAGATAAAAATGCGAAAGTAGTTTTTATAGGACCTTGTATAGCTAAAAAAACAGAGGCAAAGCTGCCTGAATTAAAGGATGCTGTGGATTGCGTACTGACTTTTGAAGAATTAGCAGCAATTTTTGAAGCTTACAAGCTGGAACCGGGAGAAATTGAGGTAGAGATGACGGTAAATGATGCCTCACACGATGGCAGAATATATGCCCATACAGGGGGAGTATCATCGGCTATCGCTGCGAGCATTGAGAGTTTAAATCCTAATCTAGAAGTAAAGATATGCTATTGCAATGGCATAAAAGAATGCAAGCAAATTCTTGATGCTATTGAAAAGGGGAAATTAGATGCCAATTTCGTTGAGGGAATGGCTTGTATTGGCGGCTGTGTAGGTGGACCAGGAAAACTTGCAGACCCTGAAGTGGGAGCAGCAGCGGTTGATAACTTTGCAAAAAGAAGTCATGTTAAAAAAGCGGTATCAAATGAAGCTGCAAAAATATTAGTAGACAAGTATAAAGACAAGGTCGAACTTACTTCCGCAAAAATGTGAGGGGGTTTTTTGGTGAAGCCAAAGGTACTCGTAACAAGAAATATTCCTCGTGATGGTCTGACGGAGCTTTTTCAAAAATGTGATGTTGATTATCATAATTCAAATGAAGTTATGCCTATGAAAGAGCTGTTTAGTAGAGTAAAAGAGATTGACGGACTTCTTTGTGTAGCTGTCAATGCCAGTGAGGACCTGATGAGACATGCACCAAGGCTAAAGGTAATCAGCAATTACGGAGTAGGTTACGACAGGGTTGATGTGGAAGCAGCTACATTACGAAAAATCATTGTTACAAATACCCCTGATGTAGTTACAGAAGCAACTGCAGAATTAGCTTTTGGTCTTATCTTGGCGGTAACTCGCCGTATAGGTGAGGCGGATCGTATTTTAAGAAGTAAAAGACCTTTCCGTTGGGGACCAATGCAATTATTAGGTCTTGAATTAACAGGCAAAACTATGGGAATCATTGGGTTTGGCCGCATTGGTCAAGCAGTTGCACGCAGGGCCAAGGCTTTTGGTATGAATGTTATATACTATCAGAGGACACGGCGAGACAAAAGTGTTGATACATCTGATCAGTGCTTTTATAGACCTTTAGAGACATTACTTAAACTATCTGATGTCGTCAGTATCCATGTACCTTTAACAAAGGAAACTTATCACCTAATCGGAGAGGCTCAATTATCATTAATGAAAAAGGGTGCCTATATTATAAATACTGCTAGGGGGCCCGTACTAGATGAAGAAGCACTGGTAAGAGCTCTTAAAAGCGATAAATTGTCAGGCGCCGGTTTGGATGTATTTGAAAAAGAGCCTCACATTCACCCAGAACTTTTACAACTAAACAACACTGTCTTAACCCCACATATCGGGACTACCACATTAGAAACTAGAACTGCTATGGCTAAAATGGCAGCTCAAAACCTTATAGCTGCTCTTGAAGGAAAGCGACCACCAAATGTTGTAAATCCTGAAGTTTATAAATTGATAAAAAACTAGATAAGAAGGAGAAATAGTATGAGCTTATTGATAAAAGCCCTTATTATGGGGATAGTGGAGGGCTTAACTGAATTTTTACCTGTATCTTCTACCGGCCATATGATTATTGTAGGAGATTTCATTGATTTTAAAGGTGAAAATTTTCATACCATGTTTGAAATTGTAATACAATTGGGTGCTATCTTAGCTGTTATCTTCTACTATAGGAACAAAATAGTATATTCTTTAAGACATTTAAAACCTGGTGACAAAGGTTTTGAATTATGGTTTAAAATATTTGTTGCTTTTTTGCCGTCAGCAGTAATAGGATTGTTGTTTAACGACATCATAGAAGAATATCTCTTTTCATCATTTACCGTGGCAATAGCTCTTATAGTAGGAGGGTTTTTAATGATATTTGCTGAAAATGTTTTTAGCCGTTGGGGTTTGAATGATATGGATAAAACCGATGTTAAGCAGGCCTTTACGATAGGTATCGGTCAATGTTTTGCCCTGATTCCAGGGATGTCCAGATCTGCTTCTACTATAATGGGAGGTATGGCAGCAGGACTTTCTACAAAGGCTGCGGCAGAGTTTTCATTTTTTTTAGCTATTCCTACCATGATAGCAGCAAGTACATATTCATTAATTAAAGGATTCTCTGGCATGAGTACTATTCAGTGGCAAGCGCTAGGAATCGGATTTGTAGTTTCATTTATAGTGGCATTACTGGCTGTGGATGTTTTCCTATCATTTTTAAAGAAAAACTCCCTAAAATCTTTTGCATACTATCGCATAGTAGTTGGTATCATTATGATTATACTTATTACCACAGGTGCATTGTAGTTGTTATGTTTTCCGGTTTATGTGTGCTCATGTGAATCTTGACAAAGACTTGTGTCACATATAGAATATAGAAAAAGAATGCATTGATAGGGAGGAGTAAAAGCGAGCTCCCTTTAAAAGAGAGGAAGGTCTCGGCTGAAAACCTTCCAGGAGTAGCTTTGAAGGTCGCCCTGGAGCATCTTAGGTGAATTAAGTAGCCTGAGACGGTTATGCCCGTTACAGCAAAAGTGCTCTGTAAAGAGAATTAAGGTGGTACCGCGGAAGTAAGCCTTTCGTCCTTTTTAGGATGAAAGGCTTTTTTGAATTTGTTGACACGTTTGATTTATTTACTTAGTAACATCTTATACTGAAAATCAATATTGATTTAAGTGTAGAAAACATTTGAAGTCAAGGTGAGTTATCTTGCCGGATATGAAAAATATTTTGAAAACAATAAGTTGCAAAGAATAGGAGTGTGTTTAATGCAAAAAAATCTACCATCTGTTTATAATCCTAAAGAAGTGGAAGATAAATGGTATGAATACTGGGAAAAAGAGGAGCTTTTTTACGCTGAGAGGGATACAAACAAGCGGCCTTTTACCATTGTTATTCCACCACCAAATGTAACAGGTCAACTTCATATGGGCCATGCACTGAATAACACCTTGCAGGATATTTTGATACGAACTAAGCGTATGCAAGGATTTAGTGCATTGTGGTTACCGGGAACTGATCATGCCGGGATAGCAACTGAAGCCAAAGTTAAGGAGCAATTAGCCGATGAGGGTTTGTCTAAATATGATTTAGGCCGAGAAGAGTTTTTAGAAAAGGTTTGGCAATGGAAGGAAAAATACGGTGGAACAATAATTAATCAATTGAAAAAACTGGGTTCTTCCTGTGATTGGTCAAGACTTAGGTTTACCATGGATGAGGGATTAAGCAAGGCTGTGAGAGAGGTTTTTGTACTTTTATATGAAAAAGGCCTTATATATAGGGATAACTATATTGTAAACTGGTGTCCTACTTGCAAAACTACCCTTTCAGATATAGAAGTAGAACATGAAGAACAAATGGACAAGATATATTATGTAAAATACCCCTATAAAGACGGGTCTGGCTATTTGACAGTAGCGACCACAAGGCCTGAAACTATTCTAGGAGATACAGCGGTAGCCGTAAATCCTGAAGATGAGCGCTATAAAGATAAAATAAGTAAGACACTTATACTTCCAATAGTAGGCAAAGAAATCCCTGTCATCGCGGATTCTTATGTGGATATGGAATTTGGCACTGGTGTAGTTAAAGTTACACCGGGCCACGATCCTAATGATTTTGAAATGGGCCTAAGACATTATCTTCCGGTAATAACGGTTATAGATGAAGACGGCTTTATGAATGATAAAGCCGGAAAATATGAAGGCATGGACAGGTTTGAGTGTAGAAAAGCATTAGTGGAAGACTTAAAGAGTGAAGGCCTGCTTGAAAAGATTGAGGATTTAAGTCACAGTGTAGGACACTGCTATCGCTGTGATGCTACTGTGGAACCTATGGTTTCAAAACAGTGGTTTGTAAAGATGAAACCCTTGGCAAAGCCTGCTATTGATGTGGTGAAACAGGGAAAGGTAAAGTTTGTTCCGGAAAGATTTGCAAAAATATACTTAAATTGGCTTGAAAATATCCGTGATTGGTGCATATCCAGGCAGCTATGGTGGGGTCATAGAATTCCTGCTTGGTATTGCCAAGAATGTGGAGAAACTACAGTGTCTCGTGAAGATATAACAGTATGTCCCAAATGCGGTAGTAGCAATATTGAGCAAGACCCTGATGTCCTTGATACTTGGTTTAGTTCAGCCTTATGGCCTTTTTCTACACTAGGTTGGCCTGAAAACACACCGGACTTACAGTATTTTTACCCCACATCTGTGTTGGTAACCGCATATGATATCATTTTCTTCTGGGTTGCCAGGATGATTTTTTCAGGCATAGAATTTATGAAGGAGCCGCCTTTTGAATACGTGGTTATCACCGGCCTTGTACGAGATGCCCTGGGTCGAAAGATGAGCAAGTCCCTTGGTAATGGCATCGACCCATTGGAGGTTATAGATAAATACGGGGCAGATACTTTAAGATTTACCTTAAGTACTGGCAATGCACCGGGCAATGATATGAGATTTTATTGGGAAAAAGTTGAATCCAGCCGCAATTTTGCAAATAAGATATGGAACGCTTCACGGTTTGTAATGATGAACTTAGAAGACTTTAAGCCGGATAAAATTGATGTAAATGAGCTATCTTTAAAGGACTGCTGGATATTAAAACGAATTAATGACGTAACACGTGATGTTACGGATTCCATGGAGAAATTTGAGATAGGGATTGCTGCTCAGAAAATTTATGATTTTTTCTGGAGTGAATTCTGTGATTGGTATATAGAAATAGCTAAAATAGATTTATACGGAGATTGTGCCCAAAGTAAGAGGCGGACACAAAAGGTGCTGTGGACAGTACTTGAGCAAGCATTAAAATTACTGCACCCATTTATGCCCTTTATTACTGAGGAAATATGGCAGCACATACCCCATGAAGGGAAAAGTATCATGAAATCAGCTTGGCCACAATATAAAAAAGAATGGGATTTTACCGACACTGAACATATGGAACTGGTAATGGATGCAGTGAGAGGAATCAGAAATATTCGAGCGGAAATGAATGTTTCACCTGGAAAGAAAGCTTTAGCTATTGCTAGGGTTAGCAGTCCAGAAGTTATGAATATACTAAAAAGAAATTTAGATATAATTTATAGTTTGGCTAAAGTGTCTGAAATGGAAGTTATGGATGAAACTTTAGCTATACCACAAAAAGCAATTTCCTGTGTAATTAAAGGCGCAGAAATTTTTATACCGATGGAAGGCTTAGTGGATTTGGATACTGAAATAGTAAGACTTAAAAAGGAAAAGAACAATTTAGAAAAAGAAATAGATAGGGTAAATAAAAAGTTAGGCAATCAGGGATTCTTACAAAAGGCACCAAAAGAAGTAGTAGAAAAAGAACAGCAAAAACAAAAAGACTATATAGAGATGCTAAAAAAGGTTGAGCAGCGGTTAATAATGATGACTGATTTAGCCAATTAAAAAAAATAATTCTGCTATAGAAAACACTCCTAATATGAAGATGACGGCAAATGTTCCCTTTTTAGCGAGACCAATGTTATTCATAAAGATTTAAGAATAATAACAGGTCTCCCTTTAGGAAGATATGCCGTCATTTTGTAAACTGACTTTTTAATCAATCTGTATAGAAGGGAAAGAATATATGCTAAGCTACAAGCAAGCTTTAGATTTTATCCATGGCCTTAATAGATTTGGCATAAAGCTGGGTCTTCACAATATCACAAAACTTCTAGAGCTTTTGGGAAATCCTCATAAGGATATGAAAATAATTCATGTTGCAGGTACTAACGGTAAAGGTTCAACTTGTGCCATGATTGATTCAATTCTTCGGTCAGCCGGTTTTAAGGTTGGTCTTTATACATCCCCATATCTTGAAGTTTTCAACGAACGGATGCGTATTAATGGGGAAAATATTTCTAATAACGATTTGGCAAGGCTTACAAACAAGGTACGTGAAAAAGTAATTTATATGAGGGAAAATGATCTTGGATCTCCAACGGAATTTGAAGTTGTGACAGCTATAGGGTTCTTGTATTTTAAAGAACAAGCAGTAGACTTTCTAGTTATTGAAGTAGGGATGGGCGGCAGGCTTGATGCAACAAATGTAGTGACACCGTTAGTAAGTGTCATTACGCCCATTAGTCTGGACCACCAACAGTATTTGGGTAGTACGCTTAAAGATATAGCTAAGGAGAAATGTGGAATACTAAAACCAAATATTCCGGTAATCACAGGGCCTCAAAAGCCCGAAGCTATGGCGGAAATTGAGGAGCAGTGTTTATCATTAAATTGTTCGATCACAAAGGTGATGAATACAGAATCTAAAGAAGCCATATCCCAGGTAATAACATATGTATTAAAAAAACAAAGTATAGATGGCTCTAAATTTAACTTGATAAATGCAATCGGTAAATGCTATATGGATCTAGAGGTTGCACTAATAGGGGCACATCAAGTAGATAATGCAGCAGTTGCTATAGGAGTTATTGAAAAGCTGGCAAGTATAACAGATATTGTGATACCAAGGGATGCATTTTATAAAGGATTGAGAGAGGTTAAATGGCCGGGAAGATTAGAGGTTATCAATCAAGAGCCTATTGTTCTTCTGGACGGTGGTCATAATATAGCAGGAATAAAAACATTAAAAAATGAAGTTAACAGATTCTTTAAACACAAAAGGAAAATCGTAGTTGTAGGCATTTTAGAAGATAAAGCTTACCGTGATATGATAAAGGAAATTGTGTCCTTTGCCAATGCAATAATAACCACCACTCCAGATAGCCCTAGAGCTTTGTCAGGAGATAGATTGTCACAGACGGTAGTTGATATCTTTGATAAAGCAGTTCTTCAGCAGCATAATATTAATGCAACAAAGTCTAATGTAACAAGTAATGAAATAATACAGGTATACAATGAGGAAAAGATAGAGAATGCTATAAAACTAGCTTTTTCATTAGCGGATTCTGAAGATATAATAATATTTTGTGGTTCTTTGTATTTAATAGGACATGTAAGAAAACTATTAAGAAATAAATAGAATTAAAAGTTGTGCAAGCCTGCACAACTTTTTTTTGCAAAAAAGTACTCTTTTTCGCATAGGATATATTATCAACCTTTCAGGGGGGAGTTGTCATGGAAAAAAGTCCTGACAGCAACCAGGATAGTAAGAAATATCTATTACAAGAAATTGACAGAGCCCGTTTGGAAATAACAATATCCGAAAATGCATTTCAATGGGTTCAAAATGACCCAGTGGCAATAGATTTGGCTATCACAAGGAAAAAAGCTGCAGTTGAACATTTTAATTTTCTTATAATACAGGCAAAACAGATGGGAATAAGTTTAGATAAAAAAGATTTGATTAGCAGAGTTTTAAAAAACTAAAGCAGTGGTTACAATTAATTTCCACTGCTTTAGCAAAGTAGTTATCATCGTCTTAAAGCTTCAATCGGTGGCACAGAAGAAGCCGATATTGCAGGGTATATTCCGAATAAAAGACCTGAACCCAATGCTACAATCACAGCGATTTTAATAGCAGCAAAACTAATGGCTGTATCAAAACCTTGAGCGGCAAAAACATTTAACCCCCAAATTCCGCCTGCTGTACCTGCAATTGCTCCGATAATACTTACATAAAGTGCTTCTAAGAGAAATTGGATTAAAAGGTCACTTTGTTTAGCACCTAGTGCTCGACGTACACCAATCTCCTGAGTTCGTTCTGTTACAGCGACAAGCATAATGTTCATTATTCCTAAGCCGCCGACCAGCAATGATACCGCAGCTATCCCACCTAACAAAAGGGTCATTACGCGATTAGCCTGATCAGCTTCTTTTACCAATTGATTTAAATTAGTAATAGTTATTAAGTCCTCACCACCTGGAATGATGGGGTTGTCTTCATATGTTCCTCCAATGTGTTCTATAGGAACAGCTACTGTCTGTTCCATCATTTCACCAGGTGCACCACTATCTTCACCGTTTTCCGGTAATGTTGTAGGCGCACTTTGATCAAGCCCTAATTTTCTTTTAAAAATTCTTCCCAGCTGAACGACAGCAAGGTCCGCATTTAACGGAGTTTCTGCCTTTCCCCAAATCTCATCAACGACTTTTTTCTCAGCTATTTTCAAAGCTGTAGTGTAAGGAATTACAATTTTATCGTCAATATCATCAGCCTTGCCGGGCCCTTTGGGAGATAATACTCCTACTATCCTAAAAGTTTGACCATTTAAACTTAAAACTTGGCCTACCGGATTTCGGCCTCCCATTAAACCAATCCCCATGTTATATCCAAGGACAACGACGGGTGAGCGTTGTGATGTATGAAGATTAGTAAAAAAATGACCTGCCATCAAATCATGGTCCCGAATTTGTGGAAAATCACTATTCACACCAAGGATATCTACTGTGCCACGTGCTCTGCGCCAACGCATAACAGCTTTTGTATGAACAACAGGAGTGGCCATATCCATACCATCAACACGATCAACAAGATCCGGGACTTCATCAGGATCAAATTCTACTAAAGGATCATTGGCTTTTATTGCAATAACGTTAGACCCGAGGCTTTCAAATTGGGCAACTACAGCTTGCCTAGCACCTTCTCCTATTCCCATAAGGCTAACAACAGAAGTGACGCCAATAGCTACGCCTAAAATCGTTAATGCTGAACGTAAAGGGTGAGCAACTATTCCGTGTGCTGCCATTCTTGCTGCTAGCCAAAATCGTGTAACCAAAGGGTATATACGTAGTCTTTTAATCATGCTACCACTCCTTAATTGGTTGCCGGAGCATCATCATTTCGATTATCGCCATTATCTTGTGAAGGAATTATAGAATCTTTGGTTCCAATATGTTGACTAGGAAGCAAATCAGCACTGCTTCCTGTTATTACGAGCTCTCCTTCTTGTAAACCACTTTTTACTTCAGCTTCTCTATCGTTCATTAAACCTAATTTAACACTTACAGCTTTAGTAGTGCCGTCAGGATTTAAAACTTCTACTTTATGGGTACCATCTTCTTCAAAAATGGCTTCAAGAGGTATCAGAAGAACATCTGTAGCACTGCCCGCATCAATAAAAGCTCTAGCCTGCATACCTGGGCGCAAATTAGGTCCGCCTTTTACTCGTATATCTACGGCGAACTGAGTAATACCTTGCATATCCTTACCCATTGTAGAGACGTGCATTACTTCGCCTTCAAAAGTTTCACCAGGGAGAGCATCAACAGTAACTTGTACCGGGGAACCTTGATTAATCATTAATACATCTATATCGTCAACTTCTACCCACATTCCCATATCGCTTGTATTATAAACATATCCCATCCACTCTCCTGGCCTAATCTGAGCGCCTAATTGAGTATCCCAACTTGCTATAACTCCATCCATAGGTGCTCTAACTTCCATTTGCCCAGCTTGCATTCGAAGTTCAGCAAGCTGAGATTCCTTTTCGCGAATTTTGTCCAAGTATTCCTGAATGGTTTTTTGAACATCTGAGCCAGATAGAGAAACGATCGCATCTCCTTTTTTTACTGTTTGCATTTCTCTAACATGAACTTGAGTAGCCATAGCTTCAACTGTAGATAACACTCTTTGTTCATCTACAAAACCATCAACCTTAGAGGAACTTGCGAACCATAAAACTCCACTATTAGCATTTGCAGCAGGAAGACCTAGTTGAACTTTGATACCTGGCTGAACTAAGCCGGGATTTTTTCCTTCGACAGTAATCCAATATACAAATCCTTTTGCAGGATTTTCTTCATCGCTGTCAGGAACTGCATTAGGATTTATGTCAGTTACAGTACAATAATATGTTCCGTCAAATATAGAAAAACGCACTGCCAGTTCTTGCCCCAGTTTAATATTTGCATATTCATCTGGATACAACTTTGCGTTGATTTTATAACGAGAATCGTCCACAATTCTTGCAACAATTTGACCTTGTTTTATTTCATTACCTTCAGAAACTGACAAGCCTGATACTCTACCATCTATTGGTGCCCGAAGCACGACTCCCTGAGAGGGATTAATTTCATGTAATCGTTCAGGTGGTAAACCAGTTAAATCTGAGAGAAACCTCTTTTGTGAATCAAGGTCATCTTGTGCGTTTTTAATCTGATTTTGAAGTTCAGGAGCTGAAAGCTTTGCTATTACTTGACCCATTTTAACTTCAGATCCTTCTTCAGCAAGAATTTCGGCGAGGGTATACTGGATATTACTTGTAGATATTTCATAATAATTGCGACCACCGGGAGCTTGTATGCCACCACTGCGTGAAGGATTTAGTGAACCCGTAACATCTACCCCAACGCTAATATCACCCCTTGTCACTGGCTTAGTTGAATAAACAGGACCTGATGTTTCTTGTGCTGGCGCAGGAACAAGTTCACGATATGCATACAGTCCGCCACCTATTACAATAACAATGATTAAAGCTATCATTAAAACACGTTGTGCCATTTTATTGACCCCCTAAAATATTTAAAAATAACATATTAATGAGATACAGTTTCGACTTTTTCTATTTCACCGTCTAATAGATGGAAGATTCTATTACCATATTGGGCTATACTTTTTTCATGAGTTACTTGTACTATAGTTATGCCACGATTTTTGTTTAAATCCTGAAATATTTCCATTATGCTCTGACTTGTTTTTGAATCAAGAGCTCCAGTTGGTTCGTCAGCCAGCAATACTTTTGGATTTCCTACAATTGCACGTGCTATCGCAACACGTTGTTGCTCGCCACCTGAAAGCTCAGATGGTCGGTGGTGAATTCTATTATTAAGACCAACTGACTTAAGTGCTTCAATTGAACGTTTACGACGTTCATGACCGCTTAATCCTCGATATATCAATGGTAGTTCAACATTTTCTAAAGCGTTTAAATCAGGCAGCAGATGAAAACTTTGGAAAACAAAACCAATAAGCTGATTACGGATATCAGCTAGTTTGCTGTCACCCATTTTTTCAACTCTTTTATTTGCAATCTGATATGTCCCTGATGTAGGCTTGTCTAGACACCCTATTATATTTAACATCGTTGATTTTCCGGAGCCGGAAGGTCCCATTATAGATACAAAATCTCCTTCGTCGATACTTAGATTAATTCCTTTAAGTGCTTCAATTGTAACTAGGCCATTTTTATAACTTCGGGAAATATTTGTTAGTACTATTACTGGCAAATCAGTACCTCCTTCTTTGTCAAAATGGTTCACATATATAGACGATTATTACTAGCAAAAAGTTTCATTTATAACAAAAAGTGTTAAAAAGTTTTAAAGCATTTAGTATTACTTCTTTGCAAATAATAAAATTCCTTCATATGGCAGATAACCAAATCAAAAAAATGGACATTTTAGAGCAAAATGTTTATACTAGATGATAAATATATAATTTAAGAAAATTTAGTTTTAATTAGTGTTAGATAATATTATTTCGTGTGGTGATGGTATGCTCAAACAAATTCTCCATGAGATAGAAGAAGAGCTCCTAGTTTTAGAAGAAGACTTAAAAAGAACGGTAAATACTAGAATAAAGTTAATTAAAAAACCTATCGAACAGATGATTGATTCAGGAGGAAAACGTTTAAGACCTGCCATGTTGCTGGCTGCAGCACGGTTTGGTGAATATGATTTTGAAAAAATAAAACCCTTGGCTATTTCGATCGAACTCATACATACGGCTACTCTAATTCATGATGATATTATTGATGATTCGGTTCTAAGACGAGGGATTTCAAGCATTCAATCCGCTTTAGGTAAGGATGTTGCAGTGTTTACAGGAGATTTTATCTTTTGCAAAGTGTTTGGGCTTCTTGCTTCTTCAGAGTATCATTATATGCTGGAAAGTGTTGCAAAAGTTATGTATCAAATTTGTGAAGGTGAATTAAAGCAAAGAGAAGATCTTTTTAATACTGATATAACGTTAAGAAATTATCTATATAGAATTCGAAGGAAAACTGCCATTTTATTTGCATTAAGTGCGCAAATGGGAGCAATGGCTGCGAAAACATCTAAAAATACTTATAAAGCTCTATATAATTATGGTATAAACGTGGGTATGGCATTTCAATTAATTGACGATGTTTTAGATATAAAAGGTGATGAAAAAATACTTGGAAAGCCAGCAGGTAATGATATAAGAAAGGGCGTAATTACACTACCAGCAATTTATGCATTGACCCATTGTGACGAAAAAAGGGTATTAAGACAACTTTTACAAAATAGGTTTTTAAATGATAATGAAGTAGATACAGCCCTTAGCATAGTGAAAAAGTCTGGAGGAGTTGAATATACAGAATCTTTAGCGAAGCGATATATACAAAGGGCGCAAAGCTCCATAGGAAAACTACCCGATATTCCAATAAAAAAGCTGTTAACAAATTTGTCAACTTTTATTTATCGAAGATATGAATAAAGATTAGATAGGTGTAACCAGTTTTTTTAACTGGTCTTTTCTTTTTTAGGAGTTAGATATATACTATAATAAAGTGCTAATATCAAGTACTAATAGTTGATAACATTAGGAGGTTTCATATGAATTTGCCTGAACTAAGAATAGGTAATCTAGTTGCGAAAACCCCAATTGTTCAAGGCGGCATGGGTGTAGGTATTTCGCTTTCGTCACTAGCTGGTGCGGTAATGTTAAACAAAGGAATTGGTGTAATTTCAGGAGTAGAAATTGGATTTAATGAACCTGACTATTTTAAAAATAAACAAGTTGCAAATATAAGGGCATTAAAAAAACATATAAGAAAAGCACGGGAGATATGTAAAGATGGAGTTTTAGGTGTAAATTTAATGGTAGCACTTAACAACTTCCAAGAGATGGCTATCGAATCTGTAAAGGAAAAAGTTGATATTATTTTTTCTGGTGCCGGTCTTCCATTAAAATTGCCTGAATATACAGCGGGTTCAAATACAAAAAATGTTCCTATTGTTTCTTCGGGAAGAGCGGCAACGATAATATGCAAAAATTGGCACAAACGCTATAATATTGTTCCTGATTCCATTGTAGTAGAAGGGCCTTTAGCTGGTGGACATCTTGGTTTTTCAGAAGATGAACTTATGCAGCCTTCTTCTAACTTAAACAACTTGTTAAGAAATGTTCTCGAAGCGATAAGACCCTTTGAGAAGATTTATAACAAAAAGATTCCTGTTATAGCTGCAGGTGGTATTTTTAACGGTAAAGATATTGCTAATGTTATCAGGGAAGGTGCATCTGGTGTTCAAATGGCAACACGTTTTGTAACCACTCATGAATGTGATGCTTCCATCGAATTTAAAAATGCATATTTAGAAGCGGATGCTGATGATATTAGAATAATTAACAGTCCTGTTGGGATGATAGGTAGGGCTATAAAAAATAAGTTTTTAGTCGATGTGGCTAAGGGAGATAAAAAACCAATTAAATGCCTTTGTAATTGTTTAAAACCCTGTAATCCTGCAAAGGCGCCTTATTGTATAGCAGATGCTCTTATAAATGCACAAAAAGGGAACCTTGATAATGGATTTGCATTTGCCGGAGCGAATGTGCATAGGATAAATGAAATAGTATCTGTTAAAGAACTAATGGAAAAATTGGTATACGAGACGAAAATAAACTTATCGAAGACTTAAATTCCAAGGAGAAATTATTGGGATTTTACTTAAAAACAAAGCCATCACATGGCTTGTTTTTTTTATTATACAACCATTGTAATTTTATGTTAGAATATAATCACAAAGTCATCCGGAGGAAGGGTTAAAAAATGAAAAAAAACAATCATAGGTATAGTTTTGCCGCAATAATTATCCTAATGTCTCTTTTTATTATTGGTCCAAATATTTTATGTGAGGCTGCTGAGATAGATAGAAAGATTTCAGATGAAATATACTTTTTACTTCAAATGGAAGAATTCTTACAAACTAATTATGTTGAAGAGATTGATAATATAGAGTTGCTTAGGGGCGCGGTAAAAGGTATGGTGGAATCTCTAAATGACCCTTATTCCGAGTATTTTACTCCAGCGGAATTTAAAGAGTTTAATGAATCCACCAGTGGCAATTTTGGAGGTATTGGTGTTGAAATTGTTTTAAAAGATAAGTATACAACTGTTGTGTCTATAATAGAAGGAAGTCCTGCCGAAAAAGCAGGTATTAGACCAGGAGATAAAATTATTGAAATTGACGGCAATAATGTAACGGGCTTATCTTCTACTGAAGTGTCTAAGCGTTTGAAAGGAGATAAAGGAAAGAAGGTCAGCATAGGAGTTCTTCGTGAAGGAGAGAATCAGATAAAAAGATTTGAAATTGAAAGAGATATAATCAAAGTAAATCCAATTGAATCAATAGTATTAGGTCAAGGGATTGGTTACATTAAGATAAGACAGTTTAATGAAAATACCGTGGAGAATTTGGATAAAACCTTGAACATTTTTAAGGAAAGTGGTGTTGTTGGTATAGTTTTAGATCTTAGGAATAATCCTGGTGGCTTTTTAGACCAGGCTATTGAAGCAACTGCAAGATTTGTCCCGAAAGGCCCTATAGTAAATATAGTTTCAAAGAATGGTAATATACAAAACTATGATTCAGATTTAGAAAACTCGCCTTTTGCATTAGTTGTTTTAGTAAATAAAGGTTCAGCCAGTGCTTCGGAGATATTCGCTGGAGCGGTTAAAGATCGGAATGCTGGGATTTTAGTAGGAGAAAAAACCTTTGGAAAGGGATTAGTGCAAAGAACTTTAAGTTTAGGTGCTCTTGGAGGAATAAAACTGACTATAGCACACTACACCACTCCAAATGGTACAAACATAAACAACACAGGAATTACCCCTGATGTTGTTATAGAAATGGATAAAACCAATCCTATGAGTGACCTAGTTCCATTAAATAGTACAAAGATACTAAGTTATGGTGATATAGGTTTGGATGTATTAGGAATTCAGCAAAGATTACAGTATTTAGATTTATTTAAAACTCAGCCTGACGGAGTGTTTGGACCGAGAACAGAACAAGCAGTTAAAACATTACAAACGAAATCAGGCCTAAATTCAACTGGTATTGCTGATGAAAAGTTTTATAAAGCTTTGGATCAAGCAATATATAAAAAATTATCATCCGCGGAAGATATACAACTTAGAAAAGCTATTGATATATTAAAAGAAAAGATAAAACCAGTTCAAAATGCTGCCTAAATAGAAAAGTTGATATAAAGGAAGGATTAACTTGCTTATCGGTGCTCATATTTCCATATCTAAAGGTTTTGAACATGCTGTTAAAGAAGCGCTTTCGATTAATGCAAATACTTTGCAGTTTTTCACAAGAAATCCTAGAGGTAGTGCTGCTAAAGCTATCGATCCTGTAGACATACAAAGGAAGGATGAACTTTGTCGGAAGAATGAGTTTGGACCTTTGATAGCCCATGCTCCTTATACACTTAATTTAGCTTCTACAAAAGATGAAACTCGTGACTTTGCCAAAATGATATTAAGGGATGATTTAAAAAGACTCCAAGAAGCTCGAGTCGATTTTCTGGTTATGCATCCGGGGAGCCATCTAGGTGAAGGAATAGAAGAAGGAATTAAGAAAATTGCATATGGTTTTAGAGAAATTATTACAGAAAAAGATAAAGTAATGATTCTTTTGGAGACTATGACCGGAGTAGGGAGTGAGGTTGGCCACACTTTTGAACAACTCTACGATATAATTGATAAAGCGGGATTTCCGGAAAAGATGGGTGTATGTATTGATACATGTCATCTTTTAGGAGCAGGATATGATATAATTGGAAAACTTGATGAAGTGATAAACAAATTTGACAAGATTATCGGCATTGAAAAAATAAAGGCAATTCATCTAAATGACAGTAAATTTCCTCTGGCAAGTAGAAAAGATAGGCATGCCAACATTAATGAAGGAGAACTTGGTATTAAAGTAATCAAAAATATTATTAAACATCCTGCTTTAAGATGTAAACCCTTCTTGTTGGAAACTCCGGGAGGTTTAAATAATTATAAAAAAGAAATTGCTCTGATAAGAAAGTTATGAAATAAGGGGTTAAAGGATTTGTAGATAGATATTAAGTAAAAAAATGTTATAATACTAACTAGTGAAAATTTAGCAAAAGAGATGGGAACAATGAATGAAAAGATAAATAACAAGAAGAAAAAAAAGCATTCTGCAACTCAATACAATGTCGAAGAACAAAGTCGCATATCAAAGATACTCTCGAGTTTTAGCGAGATGTATCCTAACGCCAAAACAGAGTTAAATTACGATAACCCTTTTCAACTTTTGATTGCAACTATTTTAGCTGCACAATGTACAGATAAAAGAGTTAATAAGGTTACAGAACGTTTATTTAAAAAATATAAAGGCCCAGAAGATTTTACTATCGTGTCTCAAGAAGAATTGGAGAATGATATAAAAGAATGTGGGTTATTTAGGAATAAAAGTAAGAATATTATCGGTACATCGAAAATGATTTTAACAAATCATGACGGCAAAGTACCGGCAACTTTCGAGGATTTGATTAAACTTCCGGGTGTAGGGAGAAAGACTGCCAATGTAATTTTGGCTAATGCTTTTGCCACGCCAGCATTTGCAGTAGATACTCATGTTTATAGATTGGCACATCGCATTGGCTTATCAGATAAAAAAGATGTATTGGGTGTGGAGAAAGATTTAATGGAACAAATACCTAAAAATCTATGGATTAAAGCACATCATTGGTTAATATATCATGGTCGCAATTTATGCAAGGCTCGGAAACCAATGTGCAGCATTTGTTTTATTGAACAATGGTGTCCTAAACTTTTCAATTAGCGTTGCTTTTTGTACAAAAAAATACTGTAAATCCCAATAAATAATGTCAGCATAATTGCTGCAAATAAGGCAATATCCCATTGGCTTTGCGAAAACAGCCAGGGGTGAATTCCAATACCGTAATCTAAAAAATCATTTACTAACATGAGTATTAACAAGAACATTATACTGTCTTTCCTTAGTGGAATATCGGTTAGGAAGAGAAAACCTTCGATTGCCATTCCAAGATGAGATATAGAAAGATGAAAATTTGTAAAGTTGTAATTTCCCCCTATCAAAAGGAAGTGGGTGTTTAATATAAAAGCCCAAAGACCATATTTTATGAGCCAAGCACACGCCATAAGCGTTATAAAAGGCTTGTGCTTTTTAATTATTATAAAAAAAAGGGCAATCGTAAACAGCGCTGAAGCGGTAGGGCTGTCAGGTACAAATAATTTCAAAACTCCAGGTGTTATCTTTAATTGTTGGCGATACCAATAAAAACCGTAAAATGAGCCAAAAAGATTAATAATCAATAATACTCGAAGTGATAAAGGCTGTTTTAGAAATCTTTTCAGATTATAGTAATGAGTTTTTAGTTGCAAAAAAATTCCTCCTCACATAAAATGGAAGCATTGCCAAGTATTATAATTATACATCAAAAAAATCTTTTATGATAAATTTATAAAGAGATATTATATATGTTTTTTTAAGTAATATAGCCCACCAATAAATAACATATTAGAAGATTAATATTAAGGTATTGTTTTTTATAAAAAGTTATGCTATAATGTCTTCTACTGGCGAATAAATGTCTACTGCATACGCACAGGAGGGGTTCATTTGGTTCAAAAAGGTGGTTATTATATTATAAAAGATAATATAATGCCTGAAATTTTAAAGAAAACCGTCAAGGCTAAAGAGCTTTTAAAAAATGGCAAGGCTCGAACTATTAATGAGGCCACTGAAATGGTCGGCATGAGTAGAAGTGCATTTTATAAGTATAAAGATTACATTTTTCCATTTTATGAAGCTAGTATGGGTAAGATAGTTACAGTTTCTATGATATTAGAGCATTTGCCAGGTGTCTTATCAACTGTACTTGATGAAATTGCTAAAGCCCATGGAAATATACTTACTATAAACCAAAATATACCTATTCAAAACATGGCTAGTGTTACAATATCATTCGAAACAGGCAATTTAAATAAAAATATTGAAGAACTATTAGAAATAATACACAAGAAAGACGGTGTTCGAAAAGTAGATATAGTAGCTCAAGAATAATAATAAAAGGAGTGTGGATATAAATGATACATATTGGTATTTTGGGTTTAGGTACAGTTGGTACAGGTGTTGTGGAGTTATTAGAAGAGAATAATGCAGCAATTACAAAAAGATTAGGTGACCAAATCAATATAAAAAAGATTTTAGTAAAAAACATGGAAAAAGAAAGACCCTTATCCGTAAATGAGAAAATAACAAATAAATTTGATGATATAATAAATGATAAAGATATCTCAGTTATAGTTGAGGTGATGGGAGGAGAGGAACCGGCACTTACTTATATTAGAAAAGCCCTACAGGATGGAAAACATGTAGTAACGGCAAATAAAGAAGTTATTTCAAAACATGGAAAAGAGCTTTTAGATCTTGCAGCAACTAAAGATGTCAATCTATTGTTTGAAGCAAGCGTAGGTGGTGGAATACCTATAATTAGGCCTATGAAACAATGTCTTTCAGCTAATAAAATAATTAAAATAATGGGCATTCTTAACGGCACTACAAATTATATTTTAAGTCAAATGACCGAAAAAGGGGAAAGTTTTGACAAAGCGTTGAAGCAGGCCCAAGATGAAGGATATGCTGAAAGTGATCCAACAGACGATATAAAGGGATTCGATGCTGCAAGAAAGATTTCTATTTTATCCTCTATTGCTTTCAATACAAGAATAACTTCTGATCAGGTTTATACTGAGGGAATAGATAAAATAAGTCATGTAGATATCAAATACGCACAAGAAATGGGAGCTGTTATAAAACTTATTGCTATTAGCAAAAAACATGAAGAAAATGTGGAAGTATCAGTAACCCCTGTTCTATTAAAAAGAGACCATCCTTTAGCTAGCGTATCAGGAACTTTCAATGCCATAATGGCTGAAGGCAATGCTGTTGGCCGGGTAATGTTTTACGGTTTAGGTGCAGGGAAAATGCCCACAGCAAGTGCGATTGTTGCTGATATTATGGAAACTGTTAGAAATAAAAATGGAAGTAAGGCGAATTGTACATGTCATTATCACATTAATGTAATGGAACCCGGTTTGGCCAAGGCAGGTTTTTATTTAAGACTGAGAGTTGTTGATAAGCCCGGTGTGTTAGCAAAAATAGCAGGGGCTTTTGGAGAAAATCACATAAGCTTATCTAAAGTATTTCAAAAAAATACTATAAATGGAACTGCAGAGATAGTCGTAGTTACTTATGATGTGCATTTTAAAAACTTACAGGATGCATTAAATGAAATAAAGAAATATAACGAAGTTGTAGAAATATCAAGTATCATTAGAGTTGAGGAGGAGTCTTAAATGAGCATAAATTCCGGTATAATTAATAGGTATTTTCGTTATCTTCCCATTAATGATCCCAATAACATTATTTCACTTAATGAAGGAAATACTCCTTTGCTTCGTGCTAACAATCTAGAAAACTATTTAGGTGTTGAAGCAGAAATATATTTAAAATATGAAGGGCTTAATCCCACTGGTTCTTTCAAGGATAGGGGAATGACTGTTGCAGTATCAAAAGCTGTTGAAGACGGTTCCGCTGCTATTATATGTGCTTCCACCGGAAACACATCAGCTTCGGCAGCAGCATACGCAGCTAAAGCTAGTTTAAAGTGTGTTGTACTAATCCCGATGGTGCTATTGCTATGGGAAAACTTGCTCAGGCTATAGCTTACGGTGCAAAAGTAATTGCAATCAAAGGCAATTTTGATGATGCTTTAAAAATGGTCAGGGAGATTTCCGCAAAAAGGCCCATAACTCTTGTCAATTCAGTAAATCCTAATCGAATTGAAGGTCAAAAAACGGCATCTTTTGAGATATGTGATGAATTGGGAGAAGCACCAGACTATTTAACAATACCAGTGGGGAATGCAGGGAACATCACAGCCTATTGGAAAGGGTTTAAAGAATATAAATCTCTTAATAAAAGCAACAAATTGCCGAAAATGATGGGATTTCAAGCGGCTGGAGCGGCACCTATCGTAGAGAATAGGATCATAAAAAACCCAGAAACTATAGCGACGGCTATTAAGATTGGAAATCCAGCCAGCTGGCAGTATGCCGTAGAAGCTGCCAGAGAATCGCGCGGTTTAATTCAAAAAGTAACAGATGAAGAGATTTTGAATGCTTACAAAATTCTAGCAAAAAATGAAGGAGTTTTCGTTGAACCTGCTTCAGCAGCTTCAATAGCGGGTATTATAAAAATGTGTAAAGAAGATGTTTTAAAAAAAGGCGATAAGGTAGTAGCTGTTTTAACTGGTCATGGTCTAAAGGACCCTGATACAGCTATAAAAGGTGGGGCGCAGCCAGTTTTAATAGATGCCGATATGGATCTATTGGAAAGGGAAATTTATGGATAGGAGTTGTGAAATATGGTAAAAGTTCAGGTTCCGGCTACAACGGCTAACTTCGGTCCGGGTTTTGATTGCCTGGGTGCATCTTTAGGTTTGTACAATCAAATAGAAATTGAGTTTTCTAACAAGCCGGAGGTAATAGTGACTGGTGAAGGAGCATCTGATACACCTCTGGATGAAACAAATTTAGTATATCAAGCAGCTTCCCGTGTTCTTGAAAAGGGCAATATAAACAAACCACTAAAGATAACTTTAAACAATAATATTCCATTAGCCAGAGGATTAGGAAGTAGTGCTGCATGTATAGCCGGAGCGTTAGTGGCAACAAATCATTTATTAGGAGATATTTTAGATAACAATGAATTAATAAAAATTGGAACAGAAATGGAAGGCCATCCTGATAATGTGGTGCCTGCGATTGTCGGAGGCTTTTGTCTCTCAATGGTGTATGAGAATAAGGTGTATTATAAAAAGTTTCCTGTGCCTTTTTGGTTGCGTTTTGTAGTATGCATACCAGAATTTGAGCTTAAAACTGAGGATACTAGAAAAATATTACCTGAAACCGTTAGTTTTAAAGATGCAATATATAATACTAGTCATACTGCAATGGTTGTTGCAGCAATGGCTCAAGGCGATTTGACTGATATGAGTATTTTCTGTCAAGACAGATTGCATCAACCATTTAGAAGCAAACTTATTCCGGTATGGAAAAGATACTAGATTCAGTTATAGATAAAGGTGCTTTTGCAGGTTTCCTTAGTGGGTCAGGTCCTACAGTTGTATGTTTAACTGTTAGGGAAAGAGCAGATATGCTAGGTCAACATATGGTAGATATTTTCTCAAGTGAAGGGATAAAATCAAATTATAAAGTATTATCATCTGATTCAAAAGGTGTTACATTCTTATAAAACAATAGTATTTATGGAAATTTATTGAACATTAATAAAACACTCATGGGACTTGAAATAAATTAATGAATGCATTATAATTAGTATACGTTAAAAAAAATGTCTGGGTGTGGCGCAGTTTGGTAGCGCGCTTGAATGGGGTTCAAGAGGCCGGGGGTTCGAATCCCTCCACTCAGACCATTATGAAAAAAGTATTATTAGTATACAAAGGAACTTCCTAAACTAAGTGGAAGTTCCTTTTTATTTTTGAACCATTCTTGAGTTTTTGCATCCACAGTAAATAATGCAGTATAAACAACCATAGTTGTTTCTTTTTTAAGGTGATGAACCGGTTTCTACTATGATTTCTTAGTATAGTGTTTACGTTGTTATCATAAGAAGAATAAGCATTATTTCAAACATATGTTTGTTTGAATTGTTGTTCACTAGTTTCCATAAGGGTTTTATAAAGTCAAATACAAAAAAAAGAGGATTATTCCTATTTTTGGAGAACATATTATTAATAATTAGCTTTGGCTATTATGGATAGTTTAGGTTTTATAAATAATAATGGTTTCTGTAATAGACGCGAAAAGGTGATAAATAATGGGTCGTCAATCCAATAAGAAGATTGTTTATTTAAGACCCCAAAAAAAAACTTCATTTTTAAAGATACTTTTTATAGCCTTGTTTTTTATTTTAGTTATAGTATTAATTTTTTATCACTACATATCAACTAGGACTTATATTGTAGTAAATGGTACTATCAACGAAAGCTTTTTTACTGATGGGGTAATAATAAAAAATGAAACACTAGTATTTTCGCCTGTGTCTGGTAAGATACAATTTGTAGTGAATTCTGGAGAAAGAGTCAGAGTGGGTACGCCTATTTTTATTGTCACAACAGACGAAAAGCAAAAAGAGCTCTACGTTAAAGAAATTGATGAGATAGTAGAGAAAATTGAAGCACTGCAAAACGATGGGGAGAGTTCTTCGCTATCATTAAGTGTAATAAATAAATCCATTGAAAGCACGACAAGCAAGATAAAAGAAGCAACCGAAAGTGGCGAATTCGATAAAGTAAAGACTTTTAACGATGAATTATCGCGCTTAACCAAAGAAAAGCAAAAGATACTGGAATCAAATGAAAAAAATATAAGCTTACTTAAAGAAAACATCAAAGAATTACAAACAAAACTAAGTGAAATCGATGTAATTGTGCATGCTCCTGTTGCAGGTATCATCAGTTTTAGCATAGATGGGCTAGAAGAACTATTAGTTGCAGATAAGGTAAATGAGCTTACCTATACACAATTACAAGGTATAGAAGAGGATAAAAATAATAAGAGTATACCAGCACAAACAAAAGCAAATCAACCCGTTGCTAAAATAATAGATAATTTTTCGTGGTATATAGCTCTAAAATTGGAAAAACCGATGGAAGAAGGAAAAAGTTATTTCGTTAAATTTGAGGATAGTGAGGAAAAAATCAAGGCGAAATTAACAAGTATACAAAGTGATGGTCCATTGGTTTATTTTTAGTTAATAGAGACTTAAAAGGTCTTTTGGATTCAAGGAATGTAGATTTAGAAGTAATTGTAGATACTTATTCGGGTTGTGTTATTCCTAGTATGGCACTATTTGATAAAGAAGGAATGAAAGGGGTTTATATTATAGAGCAAGGCAAAAGATTTTTTAAGCAAGTAGACATTGTAGCACAAAATGAAAATGAAATAGTTGTTAATGGTATAAAACCAGGTGATTCAATACTACTAAGATCAAGAGGGGAAGCATCATGGATTCATTAGAGTGCAATATAGCAAATATTAAAACCAGAGTAAAAGCTGCCGCTGAGCGCTCAGGTAGAGATTTTAATGATATTAATATAATAGCGGTTACAAAAAATTTTCCAGTGAGCATTATTCAAAAGGCTGTAGATCAAGGGATAGTAATATTAGGAGAAAATAGAGTTCAAGAAGCTGCGGCTAAAGTAGAAAACGTTAAAGGAGATGTTCAATGGCACTTAATAGGACATTTACAAAAGAATAAAGTTAAACGAGCTGTTGAAATGTTTTCTATGATTCAATCTGTTGATAGCATATCGCTAGCCAATGAAATAAATAAAAGAGCAGACAAATTGAAGCGAGTAGTCGAAATTCTGGTTCAAATAAACATAGGGAGGGAAACAACAAAATATGGTATAGAACCAGAGCAGGCCATAAGCTTTATTAAAGATGTTTCATTACTTTCAAATTTGAAAGTAAGAGGTTTAATGACAATAGCACCATATAAAGAAAATCCTGAAGAAGTAAGGGTATATTTTCGACATATGCGAGAAATTTACGAAAACATAAAGAATAAGTCATTTGAAAATATCGATATGACTTATTTATCTATGGGGATGAGTAATGATTTTGAAGTGGCTATAGAAGAAGGGGCTAATATGATAAGAATAGGTACAGGTATTTTTGGCGCTAGGACAAAATAAAAATAAGAGGGGAGAAAAATGAGCGTTAAATCATTTTTTAAAAAAATCCTTTATTTTTTAGGTATTGAAGATGAAGAAACACAAGAACAAGGAGTAGAAGGTTTTGATGATCATCATATTGCCCGACAAGAACAGAAACGTGTTGGACGAGTAATTAATATTCATCAGGCCAGTAAGAATACAATGGTAATATTTAAACCTAGTTCTTTTGAGCAAGTTAGAGAAATAACTGACGAAGTTAAGAATCGTAGAGCAGCTATTGTAAATCTAGAAAAATTAGACAAGGATAATGCAAAAAGGGTTTTAGATTTTATGGCAGGTAGCATTTATGCTTTAAATGGTGCTGTAAAGAAGGTAGGTCCAGGAATTTTTGTTTTTGTGCCCGATAACATAGATATTTCAGGAGTGGAGATAGAGGAAGACATTAAAGGAAAATCATCTCTGCTTTCAAAATAAGAGGTGAAGATTTTGATAATATATTTTGTTAATACTTTATTTCAATTTATTTACTTTATGATTACAATAAGAGTTATCCTGTCTTTTTTTCCAGGGCCTATTAATTCAAATATAACAGGATTTATTTATCAAATAACAGAACCTATCTTAGCTCCTTTTAGAGAGCTAACGAGCAGATTTATGCCTAGGGGAGCTGGCTATTATTTAGATTTTTCGCCTTTATTAGCATTACTTTTTTTAAATATCCTAAGAGGAATAATTGTTAGAATGCTATATTCAATTCTATGGTAAGGGGATGCAGTATATGGATATTTCACCATTAGATATTCAAAAAAAAGAGTTTAGTAAATCTCTGAGAGGCTATAATAAAGAAGAAGTTGATGAGTTTTTGGAGAGACTTTTACAAAACTATGAAAGAATATATAAGGAAAACAAAGATTTAAAAGAGCAAATAGAATTATTACAGGATAAGATGAAGCGCTACGAGGAAATTGAGACAACATTAAAAATACACTTGTATTGGCAGAAAAAACAGCCGAAGATGTCAGGAGAAATGTTCAAAATGAAAGAGAAGCGATATTGAAACAAGCTTCAGTGCAAGCCCAAAAAATAATACAGCAAGCTGAGCAAGAATATAATCAGATAAAAAGTGAAAATGAAGAATTGAGACGCCAGTTTTTTTTGTATAAACTACGATTCAAAAACTTTCTACAATCCCAACTGGACTATCTTGATTCATCTGAATTGAACGTTATTAGTGATGAAAATTTTTCGAGCTCTAATTTAGAAGCGGCAGCGACAACTGAAGAAATATGTGATGGAGAAACCGAAGAAAAGAAAGACGATTTTAAAGAAATCGTATCATTAAATCCAACTTCGACTTTGTCTGAAGAAGATACTTCTCCCGATGAATAAAAGAGCTAAATGTGAAGAATAAAAAAAGAAATGCTGGTTAAATTACTCTAGAGGGAATCATATGAGTAAAGATAAAATATTTCACGAGTTAAGTCAAAAAATCGATGAATTATCTTTAAGGATAGAAGGACTTAACTTAGCAGAGTATCTTGAAATATTGCGAAATCCTAAGAGACTGCTTTATGTTAACTTTCTAGGTGGTTTAGCCAGAGGTTTTGGCACGGCTATAGGTTTTACCTTATTAGGAGCTTTTGTATTATATATTCTTCAACGTATGGTGTTTTTGAGATTGCCTATCATAGGGACTTTTATTGCAGATATTATAAAAATTGTTCAAAAGCAGCTTTCCGTCCGTTAGTTTCTAAAGGAGGTCAATGCTTGCAACTTTTAAAATATAAAAATCAACTAGTAAAATTAAAGAATCGACTTGAAAAACAAATGGAGACGCTCATTGAAGAAGGTGCTGAATCCTTGAAAGAATCAGTAGGTGAGCTTACTAGTTATGATAATCATCCTGCCGATTTAGGTGCTGAAACTTTTGAGAGAGCAAAGGATTTAGGTCTGAAAGGTAATACAAAAGTTTTGCTTATGAAAGTGAATCACGCTCTAGATAGAATTAATAATGGAACCTATGGAATATGCGAAAAGTGTGGTAAGGATATTGCGATTGATAGATTAAATGCATTACCGTATACAACTTTTTGTTTAGACTGTAAAGAAGCGGAAGAACGACCTGGTGATCATAATAAAAGACCAATTGAAGAGGAAAGACTTGGCTTTCCTTTTGGTAGGACTTTTAATGATGGTACAAATAAAGTAATTTACGATGGAGAAGATGCATGGCAAGAAGTAGCCAGATACGGTACTTCTGATAGTCCGCAAGATATACCTGGAGCAGTAGATTATACTGAAAGTTATGTTGATGGCGATGAGCAGCGTGGAATAGTAGAAGAAAGTGATGCTATTATTGATGAAGATGATAAAAATGAACTAGGTAAATAGATACCCTTTTGGGTATTTTTTTTGCATTGAAGTTTATATATAGGTATTATATAATTGAAAATAAATGGATATAAACCCCGGAGGTAGTTAATTTGTATGTATTTTTAACTAGTGTTTTTGTTTTAGCAGCGGATATGATTTCTAAATATCTTATACAAAAATTTATGGATCCTTATGAATCGATACCTATTCTGAAAAACATTTTTCACTTAACTTATGTCCAAAATACTGGAGGGGCTTTTAGTATATTGGAAGGCCATACATCATTATTAGTTTTTGTTTCTTCAATGGTTATACTGGCAATGATTTATATTCTTATAAAAAACCCTATCAGAGAAAGAGCTTTTGGCATTGTTATGGCAATGATACTTGGTGGAGCTGTTGGGAACCTAGCTGATAGATTGAGATATGGATATGTAGTCGATTTTTTAGATTTTAGGATATGGCCTGTATTTAATATAGCGGATTGTTTTGTTGTTATAGGTGTCCTTATTTTAGCATACCTTATTATGTTTCATCCAGAATTTCAAAGCCTGTCTGACAAAACAGGAGGTAAATCTTGAATAAGCAACACTTCTTTTTAGTAGATGAAAGCAATAAAAAAAAACGTTTAGATGTATTTTTAAGTGAAAGGTTAGACGATTCTAGGAGCTTTCTAAAAAAGGGGATTGTAGATGGATGGGTAAGGGTAAACGGTTTAATTGTAAAACCTAACTATAAATTACGAGAACAAGATCATATAACAGTTACTATTCCTTTGCCGGAGAGAATATCAATAGAACCGGAAAAAATACCAATTGACATAATCTATGAAGATACAGATATTATTGTTATTAATAAAAAGCGTGGAATGGTAGTTTATCCTGCCCCAGGTAATTATTCAGGTACACTTATTAATGCAGTTCTAAACCATACGAAGAATTTGTCGGTTAGAAGTGGTTTAATGAGACCAGGCATTATCCACCGATTAGATAAGGACACATCCGGTATTATTGTTTTAGCAAAAAGTGATGCTGCTCATATGAGTATTTCAAAACAACTTAAGAAACGAGAAGTTAGAAAAGTATACCAAACTTTCGTCTGGGGTCAGGTAAGTGAGACCAAGGGTACTATATCGGCGCCTATTGGAAGACATCCTGTAAAACGAAAAGAGATGTCGGTTTCCGTGAAAAATTCCAGAGAAGCTATTACCCATTTTACTGTACTAGAACGATTTGACGAATTTACTTTTCTTGAAGTAACCATAGAAACCGGCAGGACACACCAAATAAGAGTCCACATGAAATTCATTGGTCATCCTATAGTAGGTGATCCAGTATATTCAAGAAAAAAAGCCCCGTTTGATATATCGGGGCAGGCTCTTCATGCTTATAAACTTGGCTTACGTCACCCCAGTACAAATAAGTATATGGAATTTACAGCGCCTTTGCCCAATGACATGAAAACAATATATAATTTATTAAAGTCTAACAAAAAGAGGGGGTAACACATTGGAAGAAAAAGCCCGTATAATGGATGAACAAGCTATAAGCCGCGCACTAATCAGAATCAGCCATGAAATCATTGAAAAGAATAAAGGTGTTGATGATTTAGTAATAATTGGTATTAGAAGAAGAGGAGTGCCTTTAGCTAAAAAACTAGCAGAATATATTTCTTCTATTGAAGGAGTTAATGTAGCGGTAGGAATATTGGATATAACACTTTATAGAGACGATTTATCGCTATTAGCTGCTCATCCAGTAGTGCACAAAACCGAAATTCCTTTTAAGATTACCGATAAGAAAGTTATATTAGTAGATGATGTGGTGTACACAGGTAGAACTGTACGAGCAGCCCTTGATGCTTTATCGGATTTAGGTCGAGCTCAATCAATACAATTAGCTGTATTGATTGATCGAGGCCATCGTGAATTACCTATTAGACCCGATTTTGTAGGGAAAAATGTACCAACTTCAAAAGATGAAATTGTGGAAGTTAGACTTAAAGAGATAGACGGGGAAAATAACGTTGTTATTTTAAAACGATAATTCTTCTATAATATCTTTATTTGGAGTTACGTATATGGTTTTTTGATGAAAGTAATTCACAAAACCCGGTTTTGCTCCGGCGGGTTTTTTTACATACCGAACATAGGTATAATCTACAGGGACATTACTGCTATTACGGCTTTTACTAAAATATGCTGCAAGCATAGCAGCTTCCCTTATAGTATTTTCACTTACTGTCCCTTTGCTACATTTGATTATTACGTGGGAACCTGGAATGTTTTTAGTATGAAGCCATATATCATCGGGATTGGCTTTTTTAAAAGTAAGAATATCATTCTGTCTATTATTCTTACCTATTTGTATTATAAAACCATCAGAAGATTTAAATTGTAAAGCATCAGAAGATTGTAGTTTCTGCATTTTTTTCCTAGGATTTTTTATATAATTGAAGGTTTCTAATTCCTGTTGAATTGCCGATAAATCTTCTAATGTCTCGCTGTCCTTTATGTTAAGCAAAGTACTTTCAAGATAATTAATTTCCATTTGTGTTTTACTTATTCTTGACCTAACTTTTTTTTCGGTTGATTGTAATTTTTTATATCTGTTGAAATAGACTTGAGCATTATGAGATGGCGATAGCTTTTCATTTAATGGTATTAAAACTTCTTCACTAGGTTTGTAAAAGTTAGTTAATTTAACATGACTTTGTCCAGGTTTTATCTTGTATAAATTTGCTGATAGTATTTCGCCCCATAGTCTATACTTTTGTGATTCTAATGTTGTTTTAAATTTTTCTTCTAAAAATCCTAAATTCTTTTTTTGCTTTTTCAAGTGTTTTGTTATTTGTGATTCTAAATGATGCTTAGCTATATTTAAAGCTGATGCTTTTCTTTTTTTGTTAAAGAAGTAATCAACAGCAGTATTTACAGAAACATCACTAAAAACCTTATGATAATTTAAACCTATTATGGGAAAGAGCCAAAAATCAAGGGGTTCTTTCTTTTTATAGTGATTATAAACACAAGGAGTAAAGCAAGATGTTAGGAGATTTTCCTTTAATTCTATCAACACTTGGATGATTTTACTAATATCGCTATCTTCTAGTTCTGTCATGGGAGTTACATGGTCAATTCCCGCCATTAAAGCTACTTGCTGAGCCGAAACACCGGAAAACCCTGCAAATTTATCAAGTATCCATCGACTTAGGGTTTTATTATTTTTGGTTTTATTTGCTTCTTCAATAATTGTTCTAATATTATTAGCATCAACTGTTAGAAGGTTTGTTTTATATACTATTGGGGGATTAACATAAGGTTCTCCAGGAAGAACTTCTCTATGTCGATTTACATTAAAACTTATTCTTTTTATTGAATCTATCACTGTATTGTTTTTTGAGTTTAATAAAATGATATTGCTGTGTTTGCCCATTATTTCTATTATTAGTTTATATTCAATTGGTTGTAAAAACTCGTCAGTATTTTGTACAACTATTTCTACAATACGTTCTAGCCCCAATTGGGATATGGAATCTATTTTACCACCTGTAAGATATTTTCTAAGGAGCATACAAAACATTGGAGGTGAAGAAGGGTTTGCTTCTAAATTATTTGTAAAATGTATCCTGCAATTTATTGGGTCTACCGACAATAATAGTTTGTATTCTTGGTGATTATTACGAACAAATAGGTTTATTTCATGATTATTAGGCTGATATATCTTGTTTATTTTTGTTCCAGGCAGACATTCTTTAAGCTCCTGTACTACTCCATATAATGTTATTCCATCAAATGGCATAAGTGAAACCTCCTTGCTGTGTTAAGTATAGCATTAAAATATGATCTTTAGAAGGCTAGATTAATGTTGTTTTAAATAAAATTAAATGATATAATTATTTAGACGATTACACTGTGAAACCAGGGAAATTCCCTGGTTTAATGGATTTTAATACTTAAATAGTAAGATTATTTTAGAGTTTTTATACATAGAGGAGAAGAATATGATCAGAAGTATGACTGGATATGGACGAGGAGAAAATAAAGACAATTACAATACAGTTGTAGAGATACGTTCAGTTAACCATAGGTTTTTGGATATATATGTAAGGATGTCAAAGCCATGGCTTTTTTTGGAGGATAAGATAAAAAGCTACATTAGGGGTAAAATACTCCGTGGGAGAGTAGATGTTTTTATTAATTTTTCAAGCGAAAACTTACCAGTTACTTTAAAAATTGACAAATCTCTAGCTAACAATTACTATAAGAAATTAATAGAGCTAAAAAATGAAACTGGTTATGAAGGGCCCGTATCATTATCTTTGCTTTCTATTATTCCTAATATAATTACTCTTGAGGAAGATCCTATATCAGAACAAGAATTATGGAACGCATTATTACCAGCTTTGAACGAGGCAATGGACGAACTAATCAAGATGCGCAAAAAGGAAGGTGAAAACCTCTGGGAAGATATAGCTAAAAGGTTACTAATTATTGAGAATATGACAGAATCTATTAAAGAGCGAGCAGAGATTGTTCCACAAGAATATGCAAAAAAACTTAAACATAATGTTGAAAAGCTTTGTCAAGATATTTGCATAGAGCGAGATAGAATTGAAGCAGAAGTAGTGTTATTTGCCGAGAAATCTAACATAACTGAAGAAGTAATTAGAATAAGGAGCCATATAGCTCAGATGAGAGAGTTAGTTAATTCAGAGAAATCTGTAGGAAAAAACATGGATTTTATTGCGCAGGAAATATTTAGAGAAATTAATACAATAGCAGCTAAGTCTTCTGACTATAATATTTCGAAGAATGCAATCGAGATTAAGAGCCAGCTAGAAAAGATACGAGAACAAATTCAGAATATAGAGTAAAACTTTAGGAGGTATTAATATGGATATAAAACTGGTAAACGTCGGATTCGGGAACATTGTATCAGCTAATAGGATTGTTGCTATAGTTAGCCCTGAGTCGGCTCCCATTAAACGTATTATTCAAGAAGCACGCGATCGAGGAATGCTTATAGATGCAACATATGGAAGAAGAACTCGAGCAGTTATTATCACTGATAGTGATCATGTAGTCTTATCAGCAGTTCAGCCCGAGACTGTGGCACATCGTCTTGGCACCAACAAAAATACGATTGAAGATGAAGAAGTAGATATGGGTGAAGAATAAAGGGGTTGTTTTAGATGGGAGAGCAGGGAATTTTAATAGTTGTTTCAGGACCTTCAGGTGCTGGCAAAGGATCTTTGTGTAATATACTTTTAAACAGTGTTGAAAACATCTCAATGTCTATTTCTGCCACAACTAGACCGCCTAGAGCACAAGAAGTAGACGGTGTAGATTATTTCTTTATGGATGAAAAAGAGTTCAAAGACAAAATAAAGAACAATGAATTCTTAGAATGGGCAAAGATTTATAATAATTATTATGCTACACCAAAAGATTTTGTTAATAAGCAGATTAATAATGGCAAAGATGTTATTCTTGAAATAGATATACAGGGTGCGGCCCAAGTGAAGAAGAACTGCCCTTCAGGTGTTTTTATTTTTATTTTACCACCTAACATTGAGGAATTGAGGAAACGTATAATAAAAAGAGGAAGTGAAACTCAGTCTTCAATCGACTTAAGGATGAAGAGCGCTAAGGAAGAAATAGAGGAATCATCTTCCTACGATTATGTGATTTTAAATGATGATTTGGAAAAGGCTGCTTTAAAACTTAAGTCAATAATTTTAGCAGAAAGATGCAAGGTTTCTAGAAACCAAAAACTACTCCAGATGATTAGAGGAGGTAACTATCAATGATGTATCCATCTATAGACTCGCTGACTACTAAATATGATAGTAAATACACAATTGCTGTTGCAAGCGCGAAAAGAGCTCGTCAGCTGGTTGAAGGTGCGAAGGCTTTAGTTGAGGTAAAAACAAAAAAGCCAGTATCAATTGCACTATTTGAACTCGATGCACAACAGATTGACATAGAAAAGGCGAAATCTGGAATCAAATAACGAGGTGCGCTATGCTTAAAGACAAGTTTATAGTTTTAGGTGTTACTGGGAGTATAGCTATATATAAATCACTACATTTGATAAGATTATTAAAAAAGGCCGGTGCGAACGTTCAAGTAATAATGACAAAATCTGCTTGTGAATTTATCACACCACTTACTTTCCAGGTAATATCACAAAATCCCGTTATTATGGATATGTTTGAAAAGCCTTCTCATTGGGAAGTTGAACATGTTGCACTTGCTGACAAAGCTGATTTTTTTTTAGTTGCTCCTGCTACAGCTAATATTATTGCTAAAATGGCTGCAGGGATTGCTGATGATATGTTGACATCAACTCTACTTGCAACAAAAGCTAGAATAATAGTTGTACCTGCCATGAATGTAAAAATGTATGAAAATCCCATAACACAAAGAAATATATACAGTTTAATTGAGCGGGATATAAAGTTTATAGATCCGTCGGAAGGGAATTTAGCTTGTGGTTATACCGGAAAAGGGAGATTTCCTGAACCAACCGATATAGTAGAATGGATAAAGATTATTCTAGGGGAAAATGGAGATTTTAAAGATAAAAAGCTTTTAATAACTGCAGGACCAACAAGAGAGCCTCTTGATCCAGTAAGATTTATAACTAATTATTCCTCTGGGAAAATGGGATATGCTTTGGCTGAAAAAGCTGTCCAACGGGGTGCTAAAGTTACTTTAATATCTGGCCCCACAAATCTTACCCCTCCTTTGGGATTATCTAAATATATTGCCGTTGATACGGCTCAAGAGATGTTTCAAGCAGTAATGGAACACTTTACTTATGCTGATGTTATTATAAAATCTGCTGCTGTGGCAGATTTTTCTCCAAAAGATATTGAACAAAATAAAATAAAAAAACAAGATTTTAATATGAGGATTGAACTCAAAAAAAATCCTGACATTCTGCAAGAATTAGGAAAAAGAAAAACAAAACAGATTTTGGTCGGTTTTGCTGCAGAAACTACAGAGGTTTTGGAAAATGCACAAAACAAATTAAAAAGGAAGAACTTAGATTTTATTGTAATGAATAATCTTACTGAAGAAGGTGCAGGATTTGCGGTAGATAGCAATATTGTAAAAATACTGCATAAAGATGGTCGGATTGAAGAACTGTCGAAAATGTTAAAGAAAGACTTAGCAAACGAAATTTTAGATAGGATATACTCTTATATGTTGTAAAACCCATATTTTAGGGTTTTTTATTTTTGAGGAGGTTTTTTCAATAATTACTGCATCAGTAGCTGTGGATGTTAAACATCCAAAAGCAAAAAAAGAATATACATATCTTATTAAGGAAGAACAAGCATCTACCTTGAGAATAGGAGATTTAGTGCGTGTACCCTTTAATAATGCAAATGTTTCTGGTGTAATCACAGAAATATCAACCCTATCTGAAGTTAAGGGGCTTAAGCTAAAGCAAATTATTAAGAAAGAAGGAATATCACTTCCTGTAGATCTAGTAAATCTATCAAAAGACTTATCTAAGTATTATGGAACACCTGTAATTGATTTTTTAAAGCTCATGCTACCGCCAAAAGTTAGCACCAAGAAGGAATTAGTATATTATGCGTGTTCTTATAATAACGTATTTTCCGCCAGAGCATATAATCAAAAGCAAGTATTTGAGTTTGTTCTTGAAAATGGAACTGTTTCAGTTAATGAAATATCAAACAGAATAAAAATACCCACTTCATCTATTAGATCTGCATTAAATGCTTTGTTAAAGAAAGGTCTTATAAAAAAGGATTATAGAACAATTAGAAGAGAACCCACGGTAATAAATCAGAATAACTATGAGAAAATTATTCTAACGAAAGAGCAAAAAAGTGCTGTTGCTAGCATAACTGATAACTTTAATAAAAAAAGAAAAACTACTTTAGTTTATGGTGTTACTGGAAGTGGGAAAACAGAAGTGTATATAAGGGTAATAAAAAATGTTATTAAAGATGGCAAAAAAGCTATATTATTAGTTCCCGAGATATCTTTAACGCCACAAATACTTTCTATATTTCAACAACGATTTCCCGAACAAACGGCAGTTATACATAGTAGACTTTCACCAGGAGAAAGATTCGATGAATGGCAAAGAATATTTAAAGGTGAAGCTTCAGTAGTTATAGGGGCGAGATCAGCCATATTTGCACCTATAAAAGATTTGGGTATAATTATCATAGACGAAGAACATGAGACTTCATATAAAAATGGGGAGCACCCTTATTATGATGCAAGAATTGTAGCCAAATTTAGAGCAAATAATCAAAATGCAATGCTAGTATTAGGTAGTGCTACGCCTTCAGTCGAATCATTCTATAAAGTTACGACGGGAGAATATTCTTTAGTTAAGCTTACTAAGAGAGTTTCAGGTAGACCATTGCCAAAATTAGAGATAATTGACATGAAAGAGGAATTGAAGGCTGGAAATAGGAATATCTTTAGTAGAAAGTTATTGTCAGGTATTAAAGCAGCACTGGATAATAAAAAGCAGGTAATACTTTTTCTTAATCGTAGAGGTCATTCTACATTTATAATTTGTCGAGATTGTGGATTTGTTTTAAAATGTGTTTATTGCGATATTTCTTTAACATATCATTTTGAAGACAGAACCAGCAGATGTCATTATTGTGGTTATTCCATAGTAGCTCCTGATATTTGTCCAAAATGTAAAAGCCAAAACATACGTTATTTTGGTGCAGGAACACAAAAAGTGGAACAACAAATAAAACGTTTCTTCCCCAAATCAAATACTCTAAGAATAGACTCAGATACAACATCCAAAAAAGGTTCGATGGAAAAGATGTTATTGAGCTTCAGGAAAGGTTCGGCACAAATTCTAATCGGAACCCAAGCTGTGGCTAAAGGTCTTGATTTTCCGAATGTGGCTTTGGTAGGAATAATAAGTGCGGATACTGCTTTGAATATGCCGGATTTTAGATCAGGTGAAAGAACTTTTCAACTGATAACTCAAGTTGCGGGAAGAGCAGGAAGAGGAGACACACCTGGGTTGGTTTATGTTCAAACATATACTCCTGAATCATTTGCAATAAAGTGTGCTTGTAGACAAAATTTATCAGATTTTTATAAAGAAGAGCTTAGAGCACGATATAGAGCTTTTTATCCGCCATTTTGTAACATGCTAAATATCATATTAAAAGGTCATTCTGAAGATTTAGTAAAGCAGCAGGCTGATGATTTAAAGAGAATTCTATTTGAGAATTATAGCGATGATGTACAAATCTATGGTCCCGTTCCCGCACCCAGAGGAAGAATTAAAGAAAATTATAGATATAATCTTTTATTAAAGAGTAATAACTTAAATACCTTAATAGATATTGCTGGTAATATGCAAACATTAAATAAGAACAAGCATGTTGCTTTAACTTGGGACATGGGTCCTCAAGATTTATTATAAGGAGGAATATAATGGCTTTACGGAATATAAGGGAATATGGTGATGATGTTTTACGAAAAAAGTCGAAAAAGGTAACTGTCTTTAATGAACGTCTAAAATTACTTATTAGTGATATGATTGAAACAATGACTAATGCTGAGGGAGTAGGTCTCGCAGCTCCACAGGTTGGTATATTAAAAAGGGTTATTGTTATAGATGTAGGAGAAGGGGCTTTTGCACTAATAAATCCCGAAATAGTCAGTCAAGAAGGAGAGGTAATTGAAGCGGAGGGGTGTTTAAGCATTCCTGGGGTTTATGGTGAAGTCCCACGACCTGCAAAAATAAAAGTAAAAGCTCAAGATGTAAGGGGTATGCCGATAGAAGTAGAGGGTGAAGGTCTATTAGCCAGGGCTCTTAGCCATGAGATAGATCATCTTGACGGAAAGCTATTTGTAGACAAGGCTATTAAAATTCTTAAACCTGACAGCGAGGGATCAAAATGAATGTTGTTTTTATGGGTACTCCCGACTTTGCTGCAATATCGCTTAAAATGTTAATAAAAAATAATATAAACATTAAAGCAGTGATAACACAACCTGACCGACCTGTTGGTAGAAAGAGGATTATTACTCCACCACCTGTAAAGGTTTTGGCCCGGCAATATGGAATTCCGGTATATCAACCTGAGAAAGTAAATAATAAAAATTTTATAGAATTACTCGAAACATTAAAACCTGATATAATTGTGGTATCGGCCTTCGGTCAGATTTTACCTAAAGCAATACTGGAAATCCCAAGTATAGGTTGCATAAACATTCACGCATCATTATTGCCAAAATATCGAGGGGCAGCCCCAGTACAATGGGCAATTATTAATGGTGAGATAGAAACCGGTGTAACAATTATGTGGATGGACGAAGGTTTGGATACCGGTGATATATTTCTTCAAGATTCAATAAAAATAAAGGAAGAATGGACATCTTTGGATCTTTTTGAGGAGTTAGCACATCTTGGTGGAAATCTTTTGCTCAAGTCTTTTGACTATATAGAATCAGGAAATATTATCAGGAAACCTCAAGATGAACAGAAATCAACATATGCACCTATGTTAAAGAAAGAGAATGGGAAGATAGATTGGACAAAAAGTGCCATAGAAGTCTATAATCTAATAAGAGGCACTTTTCCATGGCCTGGTGCTTTTACCATAAGAGAAGGTCGAGAAATTAAGATATGGAAAGCGCAGCTATACTCATACAGTAAGGAATCAGTCCCTGGTAAAATTATTGGTGTAATAAAAAATAAGGGATTCCTCATAGGCACAGGTGATAATGGCGCAATTCTAATAAAGGAGCTTCAGGAATCTGGCGGTAAAAGAATGGAGGCTATAAAATACGTAATTGGTCACAAAGTAAGAGAGGGAGATTCCTTTACTGATGATTAATAAAAAGGGTGCTATTAATAAAAATAAAAAAAGGGTTTTTATTGGATTACTTTCTGTTAGCGTTTTATTGATTTTAGGAATGATTATAGCGGGAATATTAATTTATTATAATAGGTTCGGAGACTGGTACCGCTATATATTACTTGCGATAATAACTTTTCTAAGTTTGTTTATAGTGATAGTTAGTTTAGGATTGACGGCAGTAATTATGACGCTATGGCATTTTAAGACTTTTTATGGATTTGAGAAATTAATGAATGCTTCTCTTAACTTATTATTTCCTCTAGCTTTAGTGATCGGTAAAATAGTCCACATACCAAAGGAAATAATAGAAAGCTCCTATATTGAAGTTAACAATAAGTTGCTTCAGAGTCGATGCTATAATATTAAACCAGAAAGAATATTAATTCTAGCACCCCATTGTTTACAAAGATGGGATTGTTCATTTAAAGTTACAGCAGATATATCAAATTGCCGACATTGTGGTAGATGCGACATTGACAATTTAAGTAATTTAAGCGATAAATACGGTATAAAGTTAGCTGTTGTGACTGGAGGAACCTTAGCAAGAAAGATGGTTATTGATCATAAGCCAAAGGCGATTATAGCTATAGCTTGTGAGCGAGATTTAACGGAAGGAATATTAGACACCAATCCTATACCGGTTATGGGTGTTTTGAATATAAGGCCGGAAGGACCTTGTAAAAACACGAAAGTGGATTTAACTAAAGTTACGCAGGCAATAGAGTTTTTCTTATATGGAAGGAGCTTTGAAGCAATTGGTAAATCCAAGGAAGTTGGCAATCAATATATTGACAAAGACTCAGGAAGGAGCCTATAGCAATTTACTACTAAATCACTATTTAGATTCGGATATTGTGCAAAAAGACCGTGCATTAGTTACGGAATTAGTCAACGGTGTTTTACAAAATAAAAAACATCTTGATCATATAATATTTCAATTTTCCAGGATAGCTCCATCAAAAATTGCTCCTTTTGTTAAGAATGCTCTTAGGATTGCTGTATATCAGGTATTTTTCCTTGACAAAATACCTGATTTTGCTGCTGTTAATGAATCTGTAAATCTTGTAAAACAACATAAAGATAAAAAGACCGCTAATTTTACGAATGCAGTTTTAAGAAATGTTATTAGAAATAAGGCCAAGATATCATTTCCGTCTAGAGAAAAAAATATTAAGCAGTATTTGTCTGTTTATTATTCTTTTCCTGAATGGTTAATAATTAGATGGCTTGAATTATTCGGGAAAGATTTTACGGAAAAGCTATGTATAGCTTTAAATGAACGTTCTAAATTATGTATTAGACTCAACACCTTAATAGCCACAAAAGAAGAGATAATAAAGAAATTGTCAAGTGAAGGAGTTTCCATGTCTCCAGGTTTTTTAGTTGATGAGGCTTGGTATGTCGTTGATTCGCCGCCTTTAAGGCAGTTAAAGAGCTTTTACGATGGTCTTTTTACACCACAAGATGAGAGCTCAATCTTAGCTTCTATCGCATTAGGTGTAAAGAGTAATGATAATGTCCTAGATGTTGCAGCAGCACCGGGAGGAAAATCAACACATATGGCTGCTCTTATGAAAAATCAGGGCAGAATAATTGCATGGGATATTCATTCACATAGAATTGAGTTGATAAAGAAAAATTGTCAGCGTTTAAAAGTAAACATAATAGAGCCGAAAATAAAAGATGCAATGATGCTACACGAAGAAGAGTTTGGGAAATATGACAAAGTTATGATAGATGCTCCTTGTTCAGGCCTCGGTGTTATTCGTAGAAAACCAGATATTAAGTGGACAAAAAAACCTGAGGATATCGACACTTTAAAAATTCAGCAGCAAAAAATACTAGAGACATGTTCAAATTATGTTAAACCCGGAGGCTTTTTACTATATAGTACATGTAGCATTGATCCTGAAGAAAATGAAAAGATAGTAGAAAAGTTTATTAACAATAATAACAATTTTACTTATGATGATTTAAGGCCATACTTACCGGAAAAACTTCATAGAGATCTTTCAGAGCATTGTGGTTATATTACTTTATACCCAAATATTCATGGAACTGATGGATTTTTTATTGCCCGATTGAAAAAAGTCAAAACTTGAGGGGATGTTATGGGAAAGATTGACTTGAAAGGCTGTACTTTAACCCAATTGCAGGATTACTTAAAAGAATTAGGAGAGCCTGCTTTTAGGGCCAAACAAATCTTTAAATGGATATATAAAGGTTATACACAGTTTGAGCAAATGACGGACCTGCCTAAAGGTTTAGTTAAAAAATTAAAGAGCAGTGCTTATATAAGTATGATAGATATTTATAAAAAATATGAATCCGATTTGGATGGAACAGTAAAATATGTTTTTTCGCTTAAGGATAAAAACATCGTCGAGAGTGTAAAAATGAAGTATTCATTTGGCATCACTGCCTGTATTTCCAGCCAAGTCGGATGTCCAATGGGCTGTGCCTTTTGTGCTTCAACAATAGGTGGTGTAGTAAGAAATTTATCTTGGGGAGAAATGGCGGATCAAGTTCTTGCAATAGAGAAGGACTCGAATCAAAAAGCAAGACGTGTTGTTATAATGGGCAGTGGAGAGCCACTGCTTAACTATGATGAACTCATAAATTTTTTAAAGGTTCTAAATTCACCTTTGGCTTTCAATATAGGTTATAGAAGAATTACTGTATCTACATGTGGAATAATACCTGAAATTATTAATCTTTCTAAAGAAAACATGCCTATTAACTTGGCAGTTTCTTTGCATGCTCCTAATAATGATATTAGGAATGTTCTTATGCCAATAAACAAACGTTATCCAATTTTACAATTGTTAGATGCATGTAAATATTATATAATAAATACAAAAAGGCGTATTACTTTTGAATATGCTCTAATTGATAGGATAAATGATTCTGAGGAATGTGCTCAAGAGCTTTCAGAGTTATTAAAAAATCTCTTGTGCCACGTGAATTTAATACCTCTTAATCCGGTTGATGGAAACAAATTTAACAGAAGTAATCCCTCGCAGGTTAGAAAGTTTGAAAGAATACTATTGAATAATGGGATTTCTACGACTGTTCGAAGAGAGATGGGAAGCGACATTGAAGCAGCCTGTGGTCAGCTCCGGAGAAGTTTATCAACGAGGTGAAACAATGATTGGTGTAATAAAAAGCGATAAGGGGAAAGTTCGCTTAAACAATGAAGATGCTTATTATTTCCCGCCGAAGTGTAAAAAACTTCCACAACTTTATATTGTTGCTGATGGTATGGGTGGACATCAAGGAGGGGAAATCGCTAGTAAGATAGCTGTTAGAGAAGTATCTTTATATATTAATAAGCATTTACAAAGGGATTGTAGCATTACTCAGGTAAAAGAGATTTTACAACTTTCAATGGAAAGAGCAAATGGACATATTCTTGAAATGTCCGTTAATAATCAAGAGTTGTCGGGAATGGGAACAACAATGACCTTGGCTTTGTTTCATAATCGACATCTATATATAGGTCATGTAGGGGACAGCAGAGCATACAGGATTAGAAATAATAAGATTGAACAGTTAACCAGAGATCATTCTCTTGTATGGCAATTAGCAGAACAAGGTCGTATAACTATAGAGGAAACTAAAACTCACCCGATGAAGAATGTTATTACGAAAGCCCTAGGTACTGATGAAATTCTGGAGCCCGATATTCTAGATTTTGATTTTCTAGATTATGATACGATTGTATTGTGTAGTGATGGCTTAACAAATATGCTGGAAAATGATAAAATCAAAAGTATTGTATGTAGTTTCGAACCAGAACAGGCAACGGAAAAACTAATAATAGAAGCAAATTCAAGAGGTGGGCAAGACAACATCACTGTTGGTATTATTAAAGCAGACAAAGCGGGGATGTGAGAGGCATGATAGGAAAAATTTTAGGAAACCGTTACACGGTTTTGGAGGAAATTAGCGGCGGAGGTATGGCTGTAGTTTATAAAGCCAAATGTAATCTACTCAATAGAATTGTAGCTATAAAAGTCTTAAAATCAGAGTTTGCAGGTGACGAAGCTTTTGTAAGGCGATTTAGGAGGGAAGCCCAAGCTGCTGCTAGTTTATCTCATCCTAATATCGTAGGTATTTATGATGTTGGCGAGGAAGATGGCTTATATTATATAGTTATGGAATATGTGGAGGGAGAAACTTTAAAGGAACTAATAAGAAGAAACTCTCCACTTAGTCTAACAGAAGTTATAAAAACAGGAATACAAATTTGTGAGGCGTTAGAATGCGCTCATAAAAATAAAATAGTTCATAGAGATATAAAATCCCAAAATATAATGATAACTGATGATGGGAGAGTAAAAGTTACAGATTTTGGTATTGCAAGGGCGGCAGGGGGTGCAACTCTAACCAATACCGGCAATGTTTTCGGTTCTGTTCAGTATTTTTCTCCGGAACATGCCAGAAGTGATATGGTAGATGAAAGATCTGATTTGTATTCATTAGGTATAGTATTATACGAGGCTTTTACCGGTTTTCTACCTTTTAATGGGCAGACACCTGTAGCCATAGCTTTAAAGCAAATACAGGAAAAGCCAGAAAAAATAACTAAAATAATTCCTGGTTTTCCTGAACAACTCGATATTATTGTGCAAAAATGCTTGGAAAAATCACCAAATGAACGATATCAACGTGCGGAGAGCTTAGATTAGACCTCGTAAAAACTTTGACTAGTCCGGAAGTAATAAACTTTAAACATGAAGATGTTGATCAAACTTTAGTCATGGATAGTATTAATAATAATTCATCAGAATCCAATTTGAAAACGGTTAAAAGTCGCCGAGAAAGGTCATAAGAGGTTTAGCTATTGCATCTCTTTTTATTGTGCTTTTGGTACTTTTTCATATCTTGGTGCCACTTTAGCAAGAAAATATCTCGAGGTTCCTGAGGTATTAGTACCTGATGTAATAGGATTGACAGAAGAAGAAGCAGTGAAAAAACTTAAAGAGAAACAACTAGACTACAATGTGGCAGACAGAATCTTTAATTCGGCTCCGGCAGGAGAGGTTATTGACCAAAATCCCAAAGGCGACCAGAGGATAAAGGTAAATCATCCTCCTATAGATTTGGTAATTAGTAAGGGTCCTAAAGCAGGTATAGTTCCTAAGATAATTGGTATGAGTGAGCAAGAAGGGATTGCATTACTCAGAAATAGTGGATTTATTGAGGGCCGTATTATTCCTGAGAACTCACCTGATGTCCCTGAAGGAATTATTATAGATCAGAACCCAAGAGACGGTCTTACACTTGCTGAAGGAGAGTCAATTAATTTTACCGTAAGCATAGGTCCTGAAATAATAGATGTACCAAATTTAATTGGTAAAACTCTTGATGAGGCAAAAGAGTTATTAAGGCAAAAATCTATAGGCATAGGTACTATCTCAGAAAGACCTGATGAAGCTGCAGAAAATACCGTTATTGAGCAAAATCCGAATCCAAATCAGGGAATTAAACCACACGGAACCGTTGATTTAGTTGTAAGTAGTGGTCCTATACAGTTAAAAACAATAGTTGTACCAGTATTGCTTCCTT
>JBMNGG010000009.1:0-13281 GCA_050949705.1 Tepidanaerobacteraceae bacterium
TACAGGACTAGGCTAAAAATATTTGTATTGCTTTAGGGAAGATGTCATTATCTTCACCGGAATAACTTGAATAACAAAATCAACTATTAATGGTTAAGTGGAGGAAATATGAAACTACAATCTACAACCAAGACAAATACTTTTCCTGTTATTATATTTTTATTTATAGTGTTAATCTCTTGCTTTATTTTTTTTACATATTTTTATATGGTTTCACCCCTTCCTGAAGATATACCGGCTTTGATTATAGAAAACACGGTTTTGTTAGATGAAACACCATTTATAATCGAGCACGATCATGTTTTGCTATCATATAATATAATTAAAGAATATTTAGATCCGTATATATTCTGGGATGCAGCCGAAGACATTATAACGATAACTACATATAATAAGACGGTTAAACTTTCCACAGAGAGTTTAACCGCAATGATTAACGCAAAGCCTGTTGAAATATCATTCCCAGTAAAAACAGTTATTACCCAACCATACATACCTATTAGACTTGTGGAAGATTTATATGATATTAAAGTAGAAATAATACCGGAAGAAAATCGGGTGATTATTGATAAAAACCTTTCCTTACGAAAGATTGGTAAATTAACAACAGAACACTCTATAATAAGGCTTTCACCTACACTGTTTTCTCCGGGTGTAGCAAGATTAGATAAATATGATGAGCTTTACGTCTATTCTAATGAAAATGGTTGGTTTCAGGTCAGAACTAAAGACGGTCTTATCGGTTACATTCCAGAAAAGAATCTGGAGGTAGTAGAAGTGATAGAGACACCGGAAAAAAAACCTAGCAATATGCGTCAAAACCCCGGTCGAGGTAAGCTTAATATGGTTTGGGACTATATTCATAGAGTTACACCTGATATGAGTGGTCAAATCCCACCTCGAGGTCTTGATATAATTTCGCCTACCTGGTTTTCTATTGTAAACGGTCAAGGTGAAATAGAAAGTAAAGCAGATATATCCTATATAGAATGGGCTCATGAAAATAACCTAGCTGTTTGGGCTTTGATAAAGAATAACTTTGATCCGGATATAACCCATGAATTTTTGTCAAGCTCTGAAACACGAGATAAAATAATCAGACAGATTTTAATGTATGCGGAACTATTCCGTCTAGACGGCATAAACCTAGATTTTGAAAATGTATACTATGAAGATAAAGATATGTTGGTCCAATTTGTAAGAGAGCTTACACCTATACTACGGGAAGCAGGTATATTAGTTTCCATGGACGTAACAGCGAAATCTTCAAGCCTCAACTGGTCTTTGTGTTACGATCGAAAGGAACTGGGAAAGGTTGTAGATTATATAATGTTAATGGCCTATGATGAGCACTGGGCAACAAGTCCTGTTAGCGGCTCTGTGGCATCAATAGGGTGGGTTGAAAACAGTATTGTAACGCTTTTAGAAGATGTGCCACCACAAAAAGTTATACTAGGTTTACCTTTTTATACCCGGGAATGGGAAGAAACCCCCAATGAAAATGGTGATTATATTGTAACATCACGGGCACTTTCCATGGCTCAGGTAAAACAAATCTTAGAAACAAATAAAGCCCAACCCATATGGGATGAAAAAACCGGTCAAAATTTCGCCTTTTACAAAAAAGGAGATTCAATCTTTAAGATATGGCTAGAGGATGAACAGTCAATTAAACTTAAAGCTGAACTTGTAAAAAAATACAATCTTGCAGGTACTGCTGCATGGCGAAAAGGGTTTGAGGAACCAGAAATTTGGGATGTGTTATTTAACACATTAAAAGTTCCTCCAAAAATTTAATCAGGATATATTTGGGCGAAACATAACTACCTTGTTGCGCCCTCTTTGTTTTGCTCCAACTAACATGGCTTTGTCAGCCTTATTAACCAAATCGTCAACAGTAAGAGCATCATGGGGGTATGAAGCAATACCTGCACTTATGGTAATATATATTTTTTCTTCGCCACAAGTAGCAAAAACTGTTTTTTGAACTACCCTGCGAATTCGGTCTGCAATTTCCCTTGCTTCTATTGATGAAATGCCAGGCAGTATTATTGCAAATTCCTCTCCCCCATATCGACCTACTGTATCTCTATCCCTGACGTTATTTCTTAATACTTTAGCTAAATGTTGCAATACCGAATCTCCTACTACATGACCATACATATCATTATAAGTTTTGAAATGATCTACATCTAGGATTATTAGGCTAAAAACTCCTCCTGTGTTATTAACCTTTTGTAATTGATACTCTAATTCAGTATAAATATAGGCGTGGTTATAAAGCCCCGTCAGCCCGTCTGTAACAGCCATTTGAGTAGTTTTATCAAAAAGCTTGGCATTGTTTAGGGCTACAGCGGCTTGATTAGCTAATATACTCATTAAAGTTAAGTGCTTAGATGTATAAATATTATTTTTCTTACTAGTTAACGCAATGCGACCGATTATCTCACGGTTAGCAATGAGTGGTACAGTTATTAAGGATTTTGTGTTCTTTGGGTAATATGATAAAGATTTTAATACATCCTTCTTGTCACAATTATTGATTATACCTGTTTGATTATCTGGTTCTAATTTAACATTTTTAAAGTCTTCCTTGTTAAAACCTTCATAGATAGCAGGTACTAAATAGCCATTCTGATAGACATACAAACAAGCCGTATCCCAGGGAGCAATATTTTGCACAGAGTTTAACACAATATCCATTACTTTTTCCTGATCAAGAGTCGAAGTAATTGTAGCAGCAACATCATAAAGGGCAGCTAGTTCTCTATTTGTTCCTACTATTCTGTGATACATGACATACATATATACAACCATTGTGTATATGCCAATGATAAATAACATTTGAACAAAGCCATAACTGTTGTGAATACTCACTATAGATATTCCTGCAGGAATTGATACTAGATGTGCTTTTATTTCAAGTAACATTTGTTTGGTAACTTGTTTAAACCATGGCTTTCCGGTTTCTAAATATTTATACATATTTAAGAATACATTATTAATAAAGAAATATATAAATATAGCAGCACCTTGCGCTATTATTTCAAAAATCGGATGGTTCATTGACAAGTTTTCTCCCACAACAAAATAAACACCTAACGCTAAAAAATAGCTTACCAAATGGTGCCCTACTTTAAATAGTATCTTATTTTCCATCTCGTAATTCATATTCAAATATAGCTGGCTAAAAAAAGTGCTTAGAGCTTTCATTAATGCTGCAGGTATAATGCCGCAAATAAAGATCGAAGAATAGACAAAGCCGAATTCCATGCTTAAATAGCCATTACCTGTCGGAATGGTATGAATTTCGGATATTGTCATCATTAGTAGGAATATTATGTATTTTAAAGACATAATACTCTGATGGTAAACCATATAGACCAACAATTACAAACAAAAGCCCTAGTCCCATAAGCCCTGTAAACCTTGTATATCTTTTACATGACACCATTCTTATAAGCCCCCACGTGTCATCTTGAGTATATATTCTACACAAGATACCCTTTTCCCTTTAATTCCAAAAAAAAAGACCCTAACTTTCAGGGTCTTACCACGAAAGAAAGGGGGGCTTAAAAAGAACTAAGGGGTAAATCATTAAGAAGAAATAGGGCTTTACATAATTAATTATATGATATTTTAGAAAATCACGATATATCTCGGTTGTCCTATTTTTGTAGGATTTTAGACCTATTACGACATTGAAATTTATTTATAAAAATTTTGTCAAACATGTCTATGGCTTAATTGTGATCCATCTATAATTAATATTGCCGGTGATTTTTTACATCTAAAAACTTCCTGAATACATTGTTCAAAGGGGATATCTTGTAAAAAAATAAGTCTTAACCCAGGAAAAAGCAGTGAAACTTTTTCTAAAACTCTTTTAGTTTGATCATCGGAGTGACAATCTACAACCCATAGCTCCTTTGAATGAGTCATTCTTCCATAAAAATCCCTTACTATGCCTTCTATTTCATCTTGAGCATCTTTTACAAGTATGACGATTTCAGGACTTATTTCATCAGCATTATTTGACAACATAATTCTACGATAAAAGTATGTAAAAATAATGATAGCTATTATAGTGATAAATGTTATATATATATGAATTCCTTCCATCCGTATCCCCCTCACAGTAATAACACGGCTTAGAAATATTCTATTCGAGGAAATACGGATTTGTGATTAAACCAGCTTGTTTCTTATGGCATAAACGGCTACCTGAGTTCGATCCATCAAATCGAGTTTTCGTAGTATGCTACTTACATGGTTCTTTACTGTTTTTTCACTGATACCTAGTTTATAGGAAATTTCTCCATTACTCATTCCTTCAGCTATGTATGCTAATACTTCCTTTTCCCTGGCTGTGAGGTGTTTTTTTCCACCATTTCTAGCTATAGGCTTTGTCAAGCGATTATATTCAGCTACTAAAGCCCTTGTTAAATTTGGTTGTATGTAGGTTTCACCTTGACTCGCACTTCTCACTGCTTGCACAAGACCTTGTGGTTCTATGTCCTTTAAAATATATCCCGCTATCCCAAGTTTTATCAATTCTAAGAGATATTCTCTATCATCATAGACCGTTAGGATGACTATTCTAACATCAACACCCTTGTTCTTAAGAACTTCCGTTACTTCAATCCCGTTTAGCCTTGGCATATTTATATCAAGGAGAAGCACCTGGGGTTTCTTTTTTATTACCTCATCGATTGCTTCTTCTCCGTCTGAAGCTTCACCAATTACCTCTATATCCTCTTCCATCTCTAAAATTTTCTTAAGTCCTTTTCGCATTAGGACATGGTCATCAGCCAGTACTACCTTTACTTTCCCCAAAACCAGATCCTCCTTTTTATATTCCATTAAAGGGAATGCTAACGAATATCTTTGTACCTTGACCAGTTGTTGATTCTATGGTAAATTTCCCCTTAATTAGAGTCACTCTTTCTTTCATAGTCATTAGACCATAATGTTGTTTGTTTCTACCATCTTTGGTTGATATATCAAACCCAACACCATCATCGGTAATGACCAAGTTAACCTTATCGTCACCAAACTCCAGCTTTATAACAGCACTTTTTGCCTTTGAATGTTTCTTAATATTTGTAAGAGCTTCTTGGATTACTCTAAATAATGATACTTCTATATCGGAACTAAGTCTTGTTTGATTACCGAATAATCTGAGCTCTGTCTTTATGCCCGTATTCTCTTGAAACTCATCGCAATATCTTTTTGTTACTGCACTAAGTCCAAGGTCATCCAAAGATGAAGGTCTAAGATCAAAAATTATTTTTCTCAATTCTTTCAAAGATGACCTAACTATATCCTTAAGCAATTTTAGTTCCCTTTTGGATTCGTTTAAATCTTTTTCTAATAGTTTTTCACATATCTCTGTCTGTATAATAATATTTGCTAATGTCTGGGTTGGACCATCATGGATTTCCCTTGCTACACGATGCCTTTCTTCCTCTTGTGCTTTTATGATTCGAGCAGCTAGATTACGTTCTTGATTTATATCTAGTAGATGGTCAGATACATTTTCTAAATTACCCTTGAGAAATCCTAATGCAATTCCTAATTGCATCATAAGGTGTTCAGACTGCTTTAGTATGTTTAACATAGCTCTAAGGTTACGCTCTAAATCATCACGTTTTTCTCTAAGCTGAATTTCTTTTTGTCGTTGCAAAGAAAGTTTTATTTGTATATTGTTTACTTCTTCATAAGCATTTTTTATATCCTCTTCCGAATACTTTTCAAAATCCCGGCTCACTATCATAAGCTTAGTCTTTGCTGCTTTTTCTAATCTCACAAGTTCATCCACTTGTGCTATTGTTAGTTTTACTTGATTTTTAAGAATCTGCAGCTCTTTCTCGATACGTTCACATTCCTGCTTGGAATGCTCGAATATGTTATATATCTCTTTTTGGCCCTTTTCAACTGCATCGATAGTAGAATTTATAACCTTATCTAGATAATCTATATCAAATAGGGATTGATTCATTAGATACCCCCACTTAAAGTTTATCAATATTGTCATATATTCTATATAATTGTCAAAAATTCCTTCTTTTTCAAATAATATAGATGTAACAAAGTAAGCAGCCTACTTGAGGCTGCTTGCTTGTTTTTTCAGTATTTCAGCTTTATCTGTATTCTCCCAGGGAAGTAATAGATCATTACGACCAAAATGCCCGTATGACGCTACCTGCCTATATATTGGTCTTCTGAGGTTAAGATCCCGTATAATGGCACCTGGTCGAAGATCAAAGTTGTCTAAAATAAGTTTTTCTATTGTTTCATCAGGCACAATACCAGTTCCAAAGGTATCAACCATTACAGAAACCGGCTTTGATACACCTATAGCATATGCCAACTGCACTTCACATCTGTGTGCCAAACCAGATGCAACTATGTTCTTTGCTACAAATCTAGAAGCATAAGTAGCTGAACGATCAACTTTTGTGGGATCTTTGCCGGAAAATGCCCCTCCACCATGTCTACCAACACCACCGTAAGTATCAACAATAATTTTGCGACCTGTTACACCAGAATCTCCATGGGGACCACCTACGACAAAACGACCAGTAGGATTAATGTAGATTTGAGTATTTTTATCCATAAGATGTTCTGGAATAATCTTTTTTATTACCTCTTCAATAATGCCATCCTTTAAAGTTATCATTTCTACTGAGGGATCATGCTGGGAAGAAACCACAATTTTATCTACTCTTACTGGCTTAGAATCTTCATATTGCACAGTAACTTGGGTTTTCCCGTCAGGTCTTAAAAAGGGTAAAATATCGCTTTTTCTAACATCAGCTAATCTCTTAGCAAGCTTGTGAGCTAAAGATATGGGCATTGGCATCAGTTCTGGGGTTTCATTCACTGCGTAACCGAACATCATGCCTTGATCTCCAGCACCTATTTTAGCCACTTCATCATGTTTGTCCACATTTTGACGAACTTCATAGGCATTGTTAACACCTATGGCTATATCAGGTGATTGCTCATTTATGCTGGTAAGTACAGCACAGGTATCACAATCAAAACCATATTTTGCACGGGTATAACCAATTTCCCTTATGGTTTCACGAGTAATATGAGGGATTTCTACATAACAATCAGTTGTGATTTCCCCCATTACTAGTACCATGCCAGTTGTAACTGCCACTTCGCATGCTACCCTTGCCATGGGATCCTTGTCCAAAATAGCGTCAAGTATCGCATCAGCCACTTGATCACATACTTTATCAGGATGTCCTTCTGTAACTGATTCTGAAGTAAATAAAAAATTCTTCCCCATTTTTTACCTCCTAATTAATGATTCATTTGTTTAAGTTATTCAAAATCACCAGGATTTACACGCATATCAAAACCATTCTTCATGTTATTTAAAGCTACTTTAATACTTTCAATGACGATCCTTTGTATAAACGGATGGTAGTATAATGGCTTTTTGTCCATATATAGTAATGCGCACAAAGTTGTTTTTACCATATCTGTTTGTTGGTTTTTTTCTAAAAAATCTGCTGAAAGTACTAACATTCTTTTTATCATATCCTTATTAGGCTCAATAAGCTCGCTGGTGAAGCTGGAAAAAAGTTTTTCAACTCTTTTATGTGTCATCGTTTTGATCGTAAAACCTCTCTTAGACTTGTTCTCCTCCGCATAGTCATATACTCTTGGTTCTGCTACAAACCAGTCACTGAAAACATTGTAATTCAATAAGTCGAAAGTATCTTTCAAATACTCTTCATCATTTTTAATTAATTCCAAATCATAATCAGAAAAATTTGGATTATAGCGTTCACGTTTTATATAGCAATTTTGCTCTAGGATATATTGCCAAAAGTAAAATTGATATGGAATAGGGGTATCTTTAATTTGATTAATATATAGTGCATCACCTAATAATGTTAATGCATAGTCTAAATCACACTTTAGCACAACAGTTGTCTTTGAGAAATCCTTTACGGAAGAATTAAGTTCACGTGGAGTTATATGTGAAACACCCCAACAATCCCTAATACCCGTGTCAACATTGATTAATAGATTCACAAAGCTAAGTTTCCTACTCTTAAAAGGGTTTTTCCATGCCATCCATAATGCTCTACTTCCTAGACCATCTATAGAAGAAACGAATACTTTTGATGGTTTCTCTAGCTTTTTCCAAGGTTCAAACAGTTCAATAGATATACCGCTAAATTTTAACCTTTGCATTTCGCGTTGAATGAGTTTTTTTATCTCATCAGTCAATGGTTTATTTCCTAATTTGTATAAAGCATATAGAGCTTTTCCTGATTTTATTTTACCCAATGCTCTTACAGCCTCGTAGGCTACTGGAGGGTCATCTATTGATGCTATTATTTGTAATAGCATAATAGCCCTTTCATCTTTTTGATTGCCTAAGTCTTTTATGTAAGCTAGCTTCATTTCCAATGAAAACTCTTCTAAGTCATCGAGAATATATGTAATTAAAAATGGATCTTCCTCTATATCTCTGAGCATATCTGTAAGTGATTCGGAAGCCATCTTGTCAAAGTCTTTCATGATCATTTCTAAAGGAAGCTCTCCCGCATCAATACCATAATGAGACAATACTGCAAGCACCCTAGCTTTTACTTTATCACAAACACTTGGCATTGTTAGTATCTCCAACAATGGTTCAACTACACAATAATCATCAGCAAATTCTAAAGCATAGCAAATAATTGGAGCTAACTCTGTGTCATTTTCTCTAAGCTTAGAAAGGCATACAGGTATGACTTGTTCTCCTAAACGAAAAATCCTTTTCATGGATTCGTCCATTTGCCAAATTGTTTGCTCTTTACCTTTTAAAGATTCGAGTTGATCTATTATTTGTTTTTTATATAAAAGTCTATAATCGACTTTAGGCATTTTTTCTCGAGTTCTCTTTTGCATTGCCTGCTCCTTTCAACAGCTGAAAAATTCACTCCGTATATTATATTATAACTAATTCCTTTTAGCAATGTCACTTAAAAAGAAACAAAAAGCACCAAACTTTTTCGCTGGTGCTTTGTATGTATTATTTCCAATGTCTAATTAATAGGAGTAGTCAGGGCGCATCTATGAAAATCTTTTTTTCAGTTTTTCCATCACTTGAGGCATTGTTGTATATTCCATTTCATCAAGAGGTAGGCGATGAGGTTCAAAAGGTCCCAATTGCCTTATGTAGTCAGCAGCTTCAAGAGCCTTTTGTCGTGCTCTGTCAAAAGCAACATCAGCAAAAAGATCCTGAGGCCCTACCAGTTTACCATCTGATAATTGAAAACCCATTGCAATTACACGGGGTGGACCATCAAAACGAGTAGGAACAGCATCCTTTTGAGATACAGGTATTATAGGACCATAGTGAGAACCTCGCATCCAACCTGTTACTAAATGTGGGGTGGCAAATGGTTCTAGAACTTCTCCAACTGCCGGTAATCCACTCTGACAACGTACAATTAATACAGGGTCGTCTTTTCCTACATAGCGGCCTGCCATTTGATTCATTTTTTGAGTAGATGAAATAGAAGCAATTTCTCCATTTTTAGTATATACGCTTTTTACCACATAACGATTAGAAGCACCTAAAAAAACTAATAAATCATACATCTCTTCTGGACATGAAAAAATAATTTTTTTATCTTCTATAAGGTCAAGCACTTCAAACTTAAACCCTTCATGCATTTTAGGATCTATTACAAGACCTATAGTATTAAATGGGTCGGCAAATATTTTGTAAAGGGGAAAATTCCATGCTCCTGGTTCGGTTTTATCTGCCATAAATATTATTACGGGTTCGCTAGCCCTTTCTTCAAATTCCATCTCGGCAATTCCCGGTCCCATGCCTTTAATATTTCCGGAAAAGGCATCAGACAAAAGATCCTGTCCTGCGCCATACATTTTTAGCTTTTTAGCTATTTCTGTGCAATTGACAAAAGTTTTCCAAGCTAATGAGTGAATTCTTTCATCATCAATTCCATTTCGATGTGCTAATACAAGATTAATATCATCACCTACATGTGTGACAAAGTAATCTACTAATAATTCTTTTCCTTCTGTTGCTAAATTATTCTCTGCTTCCTTCAACATATCGGGATGTACACTGCCGTGCCCGACAAATCCGCCTACATCCGCCTTAAATACTGAAAGAGTTATCTTTGAACTCAATTTATTAACCTCCTATTTTGTGTTATACTATTTCGGCCAAGCACATAGAATGTGCTATACTATATATATATTCTACATCATATTAAACATTCCTTCAAAGTATTTTTTGGTATATGAAAAATTTTATGACACTTAATAATGAAAAAACACCGTTTCCAAATGAAAACGATGTTTTACATAACATATATAGTTATTCATCATCTAAAGAAATACTGCTGCTTTTTCTTATATCGTTTAATATATCTAGAATTTGTTTTTTATATGAAATAGGTGCATTAACAAAACCCCAACCTTTTTGGGTCTGAAATATATTATCATAAACTGAATCACGGTATGTTCCTACCAAGTGTGGAATACCAAACTCTTCTAATAAAGAGGCTAATAATTTAGCCTCTATTTCATTTTCCAAAGTGGCCACTTTTATTACTTCTTCCATGTTTGGCCTCCTATTTATTATTACTCCCATTCGATAGTTGCCGGTGGTTTGGATGTTATGTCATAGACAACACGATTTACACCTTGTACCTCACTGGTAATCCTATTAGAGATAACATCTAATAGGTCATGAGGAAGCCTTGCCCAATTACCGGTCATTCCGTCCTCACTTGTAATAGCCCTTATGGCAACGGTATGTGTATAGGTTCTTATACCTCCTTTAACCCCGACGCTTTGCACACTAGGAAGAATGGCAAAGGCCTGCCACAAATTCCTGTATAATCCTGCTTTTTCTATTTCATCAGTTACTATAAAATCAGCGTCCCTTAAAATGTCCAGTTTCTCCTTTGTTATTTCTCCTAAGACTCTTACAGCAAGACCTGGGCCGGGAAAAGGCTGGCGGTACACAAGTTCCTCAGACAAGCCTAGTTGAACACCGATTTTCCTAACTTCATCTTTAAATAATTCCCGCAAAGGCTCTATCAGTTCAAACTCCAAATCCTCAGGAAGGCCTCCCACATTGTGATGGCTTTTAATAACTCCCGTAGATGAAGTGCCGCTCTCAATAACGTCAGGATAAACTGTGCCTTGAACCAGAAAATCAATTTTCCCAAGTTTTTTCGCTTCTTCTTCAAAGACTCTTATAAACTCCTCACCTATTATTTTGCGCTTTTTTTCAGGTTCAATTACGCCTTTTAGTTTATTTAAAAAACGCGAAGATGCATCTACTGCAATTAGGTTCATGCTGAGTTTTTCTTTAAATGTTTTTATAACATATTCAGCCTCATTTTTTCGAAGTAGACCATTATCCACAAAAATACAGGTTAAATTGTCACCAATTGCCTTGTGTACCAATAGAGCAGCTACTGATGAGTCAACACCACCACTCAAAGCACATATTGCTTTTTTCTCTCCTACCTGTTTTTTAATAAGCTTTATTTGCTCTTGAATAAAAGCTTTAGTAGACCAGGTTCCCCTGCATCCTGCTATACCAAATAAAAAATTATTCAGTATTTCACTTCCTCCAAATGTGTTACGCTCTTCGGGGTGAAACTGTAAACCGTAAAGGTTTTTACCGTTACCAATAGCTGCAACTTCTGTGTTCTTAGTATGAGCCAGCACTTCAAAAGCTTCTGGTAGAGAAGCAATATAATCACCGGCATCCATAAAAGCCTCAACTTTTTTATTAATGCCTTGAAATAATAGCTGCTCTCTATCAATAAAGAGCTCTGCCAGTCCCGATTCACAATTAGTACTGGGTTTAATGGCTCCTCCAAAGCTTTTTACCATTAGCTGCATACCGTAACCTATGGCAAGTAAAGGTATATTACTCTCAAATACCCTTTTATCACAGATTGTTGTATTTTCTGTAATAACTTCTGAAGGACCACCTGATAAAATGATAGCCTTCGGTTTTTTTTGTGTAATCTTCTCCCAAGGAGTATTATAAGGCAGTAACTCACAGTAAACTTGGGCTTCTCTCACTCGACGTGCCACCATCTGAGCATACTTACCGCCAAAATCAAGTATTATTACAGTTTCCCTGGCTTCGTTCATATATATTCCTCCTAAAAATTATGCGCTTTTATGTAAAAATCAAGATAACCAGATATCCATGCCTTCAAAAAATCTTTCACAAAATATTTTTCGTTCTAGTAAAATGGTCCATATGTTCTCTTTTCAGTAATAATCATATCCATCTTCATATCATGAGATTCAGCTGGAACCGAGTCTATCAACTGCATTTCAAAAGCTAGGGCAATTTTTTTTGTATCTACTTTAAGTTTAGGTAAAAAATTATCATAATAGCCGCCTCCGTATCCTATGCGATACCCCTTTTTGTCAAAAACCACCCCGGGTATTACAACCACATCAATGTCATCTAAAGGTACTTCATCTCTTTCCGGAGGCTCAAGAACTCCAAAAGTGCCAGGATTTAATTCAGCAAGGCTTTCAATTTCTATTGCAAGAAGTCCGTATCCCTTTTTTACCCTAGGAACAACCACTCGTTTACCATTAGACAGGGTTTCTTCAATAGCTCCTTTTGTCATAACCTCATTTCTCATATCCACATAAAACATTACAAGCTTTGCTTTTTTATAATAATCAGTTGAAAACAGTGTTGACATAATTATATCACTTTTTTGTTTGACTTCGTCCTGCAAAAACCGTAACCTTTGTTCTATAAATCGTTTACGAAGTCTGCTTTTATCTTTCATGTTTCATTCATCCCTAATATGTGTTTCTTTTTTTCCAATTATATCACATATTTTGACACAAAAAAATGTCGGGGAAAAGCCCCCCCGACATATAATTTACGCCTTAGCTCTGTTCGTTTTTATGCTATAGCTTGCTATAAACCAACCTAAAAGTAATCCAACTATATATCCTAACACTGCGAGTATACTATTGCCCGATCTATAAATATTTAAATCGCCAAACCCATCAAAGATTACTCCAAGCAACAAAGAAGTGCATACTGCTACTCCAACTTTGAAAAAAGTCTCCATTGACTCAAATTCAAGTGTTTCGCCGCTTCTCTCCAGTTTATTATGTTCAAACAGGAACTTTGATGCTATAAGCATTACTATTGCTGATATAAGATGAAATGATATAGATACATTTTCTATATTGTTTAATATATCTAAAATAGTATATCTTACAAATATA
>JBMNGG010000010.1:0-12109 GCA_050949705.1 Tepidanaerobacteraceae bacterium
TGCAGGACTAGGCTAAAAGTATTTATCTTACTTTAGGGAGAGTTGCCATTATCTTCACCGAAGTATCTTTGAGAATCAGATTCGAATATCAATCTTAAGTGCTTAAGTGGAGGAAATATGAAACTACAATCTACAACCAAGACAAATACTTTTCCTGTTATTATATTTTTGTTTATAGTGTTGATCTCTTGCTTTATTTTTTTTACATATTTTTATATGGTTTCACCTCTTCCTAAAGATATACCGGCTTTGATTATAGAAAACACAGTTTTAATAGAGGAAACACCATTTATAATCGAACACGATCATGCTTTGCTATCATACAATATAATTAAAGAGCATTTGGATCCATATATTTTCTGGGATGCAGCTGAAGAAATTATAACGATAACTACATATAATAAGACGGTTAAACTTTCCACAGAGAGTTTAACCGCAATGATTAACGCAAAGCCTGTTGAAATATCATTCCCAGTAAAAACAGTTATTACCCAACCATACATACCTATTAGACTTGTGGAAGATTTATATGATATTAAAGTAGAAATAATACCGGAAGAAAATCGGGTGATTATTGATAAAAACCTTTCCTTACGAAAGATTGGTAAATTAACAACAGAACACTCTATAATAAGGCTTTCACCTACACTGTTTTCTCCGGGTGTAGCAAGATTAGATAAATATGATGAGCTTTACGTCTATTCTAATGAAAATGGTTGGTTTCAGGTCAGAACTAAAGACGGTCTTATAGGTTACATTCCAGAAAAAAATCTGGAGGTAATAGAAGTGATAGAGACACCGGAAAAAAAACCTAGCAATGTGCGTCAAAACCCCGATCGAGGTAAGCTTAATATGGTATGGGACTATATTCATAGAGTTACACCTGATATGAGTGGTCAAATCCCACCACAAGGTCTTGATATAATTTCGCCGACCTGGTTTTCTATTGTAAACGGTCAAGGTGAAATAGAAAGTAAAGCAGATATATCCTATATAGAATGGGCTCATGAAAATAACCTAGCTGTTTGGGCTTTGATAAAGAATAACTTTGATCCGGATATAACCCATGAATTTTTGTCAAGCTCTGAAACACGAGATAAAATCATCAGACAGATTTTAATGTATGCGGAACTATTCCGTCTAGACGGCATAAACCTGGATTTTGAAAATGTATACTATGAAGATAAAGATATGTTGGTCCAATTTGTAAGAGAGCTTACACCTATACTACGGGAAGCAGGTATATTAGTTTCCATGGACGTAACAGCGAAATCTTCAAGCCTCAACTGGTCTTTGTGTTACGATCGAAAGGAACTGGGAAAGGTTGTAGATTATATAATGTTAATGGCCTATGATGAGCACTGGGCAACAAGTCCTGTTAGCGGCTCTGTGGCATCAATAGGGTGGGTTGAAAACAGTATTGTAACGCTTTTAGAAGATGTGCCACCAGAAAAAGTTATACTAGGTTTACCTTTTTATACCCGGGAATGGGAAGAAACCCCCAATGAAAATGGTGATTATATTGTAACATCACGGGCACTTTCAATGGCCCAGGCAAAACAAATCTTAGAAACAAATAAAGCCCAACCCATATGGGATGAAAAAACCGGTCAAAATTTCGCCTTTTACAAAAAAGGAGATTCAATCTTTAAGATATGGCTAGAGGATGAACAGTCAATTAAACTTAAAGCTGAACTTGTAAAAAAATACAATCTTGCAGGTACTGCTTCATGGCGAAAAGGGTTTGAGGAACCAGAAATTTGGGATGTGTTATTTAACACATTAAAAGTTCCACCAAAAATTTAATCAGGATATATTTGGGCGAAACATAACTACCTTGTTGCGCCCTCTTTGTTTTGCTCCAACTAACATGGCTTTGTCAGCCTTATTAACCAAATCGTCAACCGTAAGAGCATCATGGGGGTATGAAGCAATACCTGCACTTATGGTAATATATATATTTTCTTCGCCACAAGTAGCAAAAACTGTTTTTTGAACTACCCTGCGAATTCGGTCTGCAATTTCCCTTGCTTCTATTGATGAAATGCCAGGCAGTATTATTGCAAATTCCTCTCCCCCATATCGACCTACTGTATCTCTATCCCTGACGTTATTTCTTAATACTTTAGCTAAATGTTGCAATACCGAATCTCCTACTACATGACCATACATATCATTATAAGTTTTGAAATGATCTACATCTAGGATTATTAGGCTAAAAACTCCTCCTGTGTTATTAACCTTTTGTAATTGATACTCTAATTCAGTATAAATATAGGCGTGGTTATAAAGACCCGTCAGCCCGTCTGTAACAGCCATTTGAGTAGTTTTATCAAAAAGCTTGGCATTGTTTAGGGCTACAGCGGCTTGATTAGCTAATATACTCATTAAAGTTAAGTGCTTAGATGTATAAATATTATTTTTCTTACTAGTTAACGCAATGCGACCGATTATCTCACGGTTAGCAATGAGTGGTACAGTTATTAAGGATTTTGTGTTCTTTGGGTAATATGATAAAGATTTTAATACATCCTTCTTGTCACAATTATTGATTATACCTGTTTGATTATCTGGTTCTAATTTAACATTTTTAAAGTCTTCCTTGTTAAAACCTTCATAGATAGCAGGCACCAAATAACCATTCTGATATACATATAAACAAGCCGTATCCCAGGGAGCAATATTTTGCACAGAATTTAACACAATATCCATTACTTTTTCCTCATCAAGAGTCGAAGCAATTGTAGCAGCAACATCATAAAGAGCAGCAAGTTCTCGATTTATTCCTACTATTCTGTGATACATGACATACATATATACAACCATTGTGTATATGCCAATGATAAATAACATTTGAACAAAGCCATAACTGTTGTGAATACTCACTATAGATATTCCTGCAGGAATTGATACTAGATGTGCTTTTATTTCAAGTAACATTTGTTTGGTAACTTGTTTAAACCATGGCTTTCCGGTTTCTAAATATTTATACATATTTAAGAATACATTATTAATAAAGAAATATATAAATATAGCAGCACCTTGCGCTATTATTTCAAAAATCGGATGGTTAATTGACAAGTTTTCTCCCACAACAAAATATACACCTAACGCTAAAAAATAGCTTAGCAAATAGTGCCCTACTTTAAATAGTATCTTGTTTTCAGTCCCGTAATTCTTATTCGAATATAGCTGGCTTAAAAAAGTGCTTAGAGCTTTCATTAATGCTGTAGGTATAATACCGCAAATAAAGATCGAAGAATATACAAAGACGAATTCCATGCTTAAATAGCCATTTGCTGTCGGAATGGTATGAATTTCGGATATTGTCATCATTAATAGGAATATTATGTATTTTAAAGACATAATATCTGATGGTAAACCATATAGACCAACAATTACAAACAAAAGCCCTAGTCCCATAAGCCCTGTAAATCTTGTATATGTTTTACATGACACCATCTTATAAGCCCCCACGTGTCATCTTGAGTATATATTCTACACAATATACCCTTTTCCCTTTAATTACAAAAAAAAGACCCTAACTTTCAGGGTCTTACCACGAAAGAAAGGGGGGCTTAAAAAGAACTAAGGGGTAAATCATTAAGAAGAAATAGGGCTTTACATAATTAATTATATGATATTTTAGAAAATCACGATATATCTCGGTTGTCCTATTTTTGTAGGATTTTAGACCTATTACGACATTGAAATTTATTTATAAAAATTTTGTCAAACATGTCTATGGCTTAATTGTGATCCATCTATAATTAATATTGCCGGTGATTTTTTACATCTAAAAACTTCCTGAATACATTGTTCAAAGGGGATATCTTGTAAAAAAATAAGTCTTAACCCCGGAAAAAGCAGTGAAACTTTTTCTAAAACTCTTTTAGTTTGATCATCGGAGTGACAATCTACAACCCATAGCTCCTTTGAATGAGTCATTCTTCCATAAAAATCCCTTACTATGCCTTCTATTTCATCTTGAGCATCTTTTACAAGTATGACGATTTCAGGACTTATTTCATCAGCATTATTTGACAACATAATTCTACGATAAAAGTATGTAAAAATAATGATAGCTATTATAGTGATAAATGTCATATATATATGTATACCTTCCATCCGTATCCCCCTCATACTAATAACACGGCTTAGAAATATTCTATTCGAGGAAATACGGATTTGTGATTAAACCAGCTTGTTTCTTATAGCATAAACAGCTACCTGAGTTCGATCCATCAAATCCAGTTTACGTAAAATGCTGCTTACATGGTTCTTTACAGTTTTTTCACTGATACCTAGTTTATAAGAAATTTCTCCATTACTCATTCCTTCAGCTATGTATGCCAATACTTCTTTTTCCCTGACTGTAAGGTGTTTTTTTGCACCATTTCTAGCTATAGGCTTTGTCAATCTATTATATTCAGCTACCAAAGCCCTTGTCAAATTTGGTTGTATGTAGGTTTCACCTTGACTTGCACTTCTCACTGCTTGCACGAGACCTTGTGGTTCTATGTCCTTTAAAATATATCCCGCTATCCCAAGTTTTATCAATTCTAAGAGATATTCTCTATCATCATAGACCGTTAGTATGACTATTCTAACATCAACACCCTTGTTTTTAAGAGCTTCCGTTACTTCAATCCCGTTTAGCCTTGGCATATTTATATCAAGGAGAAGCACCTGGGGTTTCTTTTTTATTACCTCATTAATTGCTTCTTCTCCATCTGAAGCTTCACCTATTACTTCTATATCCTCTTCCATCTCCAAAATTTTCTTAAGACCTTTTCGCATCAGGACATGGTCATCTGCCAGTACTACCTTTATTTTCCCCAAAACCAGATCCTCCTTTTTATATTCCATTAAAGGGAATGCTAACGAATATCTTTGTACCTTGACCAGTTGTTGATTCTATGGTAAATTTCCCCTTAATTAGAGTCACTCTTTCTTTCATAGTCATTAGACCATAATGTTGTTTGTTTCTACCATCTTTGGTTGATATATCAAACCCAACACCATCATCGGTAATGACCAAGTTAACCTTATCGTCACCAAACTCCAGCTTTATAACAGCACTTTTTGCCTTTGAATGTTTCTTAATATTTGTAAGAGCTTCTTGGATTACTCTAAATAAAGAAACTTCTATATCTGCACTAAGTCTTGTTTTATTACCGAATAATCTAAGCTCTGTCTTTATACCCGTATTCTCTTGAAACTCATCGCAATATCTTTTTGTTACTGCACTAAGACCAAGATCATCCAAGGACGAAGGTCTAAGATCAAAAATAATTTTTCTCAGTTCTTGCAAAGATGACCTAACTATATCTTTAAGCAGTTTTAGTTCCCTTTTGGATTCGTTTAAATCTTTTTCTAATAGTTTTTCACATATCTCTGTCTGTATAATAATATTTGCTAAGGTCTGTGTTGGACCATCATGGATTTCCCTTGCTACACGACGTCTCTCTTCCTCCTGTGCTTTTATGATTCGAGCAGCTAGATTGCGTTCTTGATTTATATCCAGTAGATGGTCTGAGACATTTTCTAAATTACCCTTGAGAAATCCCAATGCAATTCCTAATTGCATCATAAGGTGTTCAGATTGCTTTAGTATATTTAGCATAGCTCTTAGATTACGCTCTAAATCATCACGTTTTTCTCTAAGCTGAATCTCTTTTTGTCGTTCCAAAGAAAGTTTTATTTGTATATCATTTACTTCTTCATAAGCTTTTTTTATATCCTCTTCCGAATGCTCTTCAAAATCCCGACTTACTATCATCAACCTAGTCTTTGCTGCTTTTTCTAATCTCACAAGTTCATCTACTTGTGCTATTGTTAGTTTTACTTGATTTTTAAGAATCTGCAGCTCTTTCTCGATACGTTCACATTCCTGCTTGGAATGCTCGAATATGTTATATATCTCTTTTTGGCCCTTTTCAACTGCATCGATAGTAGAATTTATAACCTTATCTAGATACTCTATATCAAATAGGGATTGATTCATTAGATACCCCCACTTAAAGTTTATCAACATTGTCATATATTCTATATAATTGTCAAAAAACCTTCTTTTTCAAATAATATAGATGTAACAAAGTAAGCAGCCTACTTGAGGCTGCTTGCTTGTTTTTTCAGTATTTCAGCTTTATCTGTATTCTCCCAGGGAAGTAATAGATCATTACGACCAAAATGCCCGTATGACGCTACCTGCCTATATATTGGTCTTGTAAGGTTAAGATCTCGTATAATGGCACCTGGTCGAAGATCAAAGTTGTCTAAAATAAGTTTTTCTATTGTTTCATCAGGCACAATACCAGTTCCAAAGGTATCAACCATTACAGAAACCGGCTTTGATACACCTATAGCATATGCCAACTGCACTTCACATCTGTGTGCCAAACCAGATGCAACTATGTTCTTTGCTACATATCTAGAAGCATAAGTAGCTGAACGATCAACTTTTGTGGGATCTTTGCCGGAAAATGCCCCTCCACCATGTCTACCAACACCACCGTAAGTATCAACAATAATTTTGCGACCTGTTACACCAGAATCTCCATGGGGACCACCTACGACAAAACGACCAGTAGGGTTAATGTAGATTTGAGTATTTTTATCCATAAGATGTTCTGGAATAATCTTTTTTATTACCTCTTCAATAATGCCATCCTTTAAAGTTATCATTTCTACTGATGGATCATGCTGGGAAGAAACCACAATTTTATCTACTCTTACTGGCTTAGAATCTTCATATTGCACAGTAACTTGGGTTTTCCCGTCAGGTCTTAAAAAGGGTAAAATATCGCTTTTTCTAACATCAGCTAATCTCTTAGCAAGCTTGTGAGCTAATGATATGGGCATTGGCATCAGTTCTGGGGTTTCATTCACTGCGTAACCGAACATCATGCCTTGATCTCCAGCACCTATTTTAGCCACTTCATCATGTTTGTCCACATTTTGACGAACTTCATAGGCATTGTTAACACCTATGGCTATATCAGGTGATTGCTCATTTATGCTGGTAAGTACAGCACAGGTATCACAATCAAATCCATATTTTGCACGGGTATAACCAATTTCCCTTATGGTTTCACGAGTAATATGAGGGATTTCTACATAACAATCAGTTGTGATTTCCCCCATTACTAGTACCATGCCAGTTGTAACTGCCACTTCGCATGCTACCCTTGCCATGGGATCCTTGTCCAAAATAGCGTCAAGTATCGCATCAGCCACTTGATCACATACTTTATCAGGATGTCCTTCTGTAACTGATTCTGAAGTAAATAAAAAATTCTTCCCCATTTTTTACCTCCTAATTAATGATTCATTTGTTTAAGTTATTCAAAATCACCAGGATTTACACGCATATCAAAACCATTCTTCATGTTATTTAAAGCTACTTTAATACTTTCAATGACGATCCTTTGTATAAACGGATGGTAGTATAATGGCTTTTTGTCCATATATAGTAATGCGCACAAAGTTGTTTTTACCATATCTGTTTGTTGGTTTTTTTCTAAAAAATCTGCTGAAAGTACTAACATTCTTTTTATCATATCCTTATTAGGCTCAATAAGCTCGCTGGTGAAGCTGGAAAAAAGTTTTTCAACTCTTTTATGTGTCATCGTTTTGATCGTAAAACCTCTCTTAGACTTGTTCTCCTCCGCATAGTCATATACTCTTGGTTCTGCTACAAACCAGTCACTGAAAACATTGTAATTCAATAAGTCGAAAGTATCTTTCAAATACTCTTCATCATTTTTAATTAATTCCAAATCATAATCAGAAAAATTTGGATTATAGCGTTCACGTTTTATATAGCAGTTTTGCTCTAGGATATATTGCCAAAAGTAAAATTGATATGGAATAGGGGTATCTTTAATTTGATTAATATATAGTGCATCACCTAATAATGTTAATGCATAGTCTAAATCACACTTTAGCACAACAGTTGTCTTTGAGAAATCCTTTACGGAAGAATTAAGTTCACGTGGAGTTATATGTGAAAACACCCCAACAATCCCTAATACCCGTGTCAACATTGATTAATAGATTCACAAAGCTAAGTTTCCTACTCTTAAAAGGGTTTTTCCATGCCATCCATAATGCTCTACTTCCTAGACCATCTATAGAAGAAACGAATACTTTTGATGGTTTCTCTAGCTTTTTCCAAGGTTCAAACAGTTCAATAGATATACCGCTAAATTTTAACCTTTGCATTTCGCGTTGAATGAGTTTTTTTATCTCATCAGTCAATGGTTTATTTCCTAATTTGTATAAAGCATATAGAGCTTTTCCTGATTTTATTTTACCCAATGCTCTTACAGCCTCGTAGGCTACTGGAGGGTCATCTATTGATGCTATTATTTGTAATAGCATAATAGCCCTTTCATCTTTTTGATTGCCTAAGTCTTTTATGTAAGCTAGCTTCATTTCCAATGAAAACTCTTCTAAGTCATCGAGAATATATGTAATTAAAAATGGATCTTCCTCTATATCTCTGAGCATATCTGTAAGTGATTCGGAAGCCATCTTGTCAAAGTCTTTCATGATCATTTCTAAAGGAAGCTCTCCCGCATCAATACCATAATGAGACAATACTGCAAGCACCCTAGCTTTTACTTTATCACAAACACTTGGCATTGTTAGTATCTCCAACAATGGTTCAACTACACAATAATCATCAGCAAATTCTAAAGCATAGCAAATAATTGGAGCTAACTCTGTGTCATTTTCTCTAAGCTTAGAAAGGCATACAGGTATGACTTGTTCTCCTAAACGAAAAATCCTTTTCATGGATTCGTCCATTTGCCAAATTGTTTGCTCTTTACCTTTTAAAGATTCGAGTTGATCTATTATTTGTTTTTTATATAAAAGTCTATAATCGACTTTAGGCATTTTTTCTCGAGTTCTCTTTTGCATTGCCTGCTCCTTTCAACAGCTGAAAAATTCACTCCGTATATTATATTATAACTAATTCCTTTTAGCAATGTCACTTAAAAAGAAACAAAAAGCACCAAACTTTTTGCTGGTGCTTTGTATGTTTTATTTTCAACATCTGATTAATAGGGGTAGTTAAGGCCTATCTATGAAAATCTTTTTTTCAGTTTTTCCATCACTTGAGGCATTGTTGTATATTCCATTTCATCAAGAGGCAGACGATGGGGTTCAAAAGGTCCCAATTGCCTTATGTAGTCAGCAGCTTCAAGAGCCTTTTGTCTTGCTCTGTCAAAAGCAACATCAGCAAAAAGGTCCTGAGGTCCTACCAGTTTCCCATCAGCTAATTGAAAACCCATTGCAATTACACGAGGTGGGCCGTCAAAGCGAGTAGGAACAGCGTCCTTTTGAGATACGGGTATTATAGGACCATAGTGAGAGCCTCTCATCCAACCTGTTACTAAGTGTGGGTTGGCAAATGGTTCTAATACTTCACCAACTGCAGGTAATCCACTCTGACAACGTACAATTAATACAGGGTCGTCTTTTCCTACATAGCGTCCTGCCAGTTGATTCATTTTTTGCGTAGATGAAATAGAAGCAATTTCTCCATTTTTAGTATATACGCTTTTTACCACATAACGATTAGAAGCACCTAAAAAAACTAATAAATCATACATCTCTTCTGGACATGAAAAAATAATTTTTTTATCTTCTATAAGGTCAAGCACTTCAAACTTAAACCCTTCATGCATTTTAGGATCTATTACAAGACCTATAGTATTAAATGGGTCGGCAAATATTTTGTAAAGGGGAAAATTCCATGCTCCTGGTTCGGTTTTATCTGCCATAAATATTATTACGGGTTCGCTAGCCCTTTCTTCAAATTCCATCTCGGCAATTCCCGGTCCCATGCCTTTAATATTTCCGGAAAAGGCATCAGACAAAAGATCCTGTCCTGCGCCATACATTTTTAGCTTTTTAGCTATTTCAGTACAATTGACAAAAGTTTTCCAAGCTAATGAGTGAATTCTTTCATCATCAATTCCATTTCGATGTGCTAATACAAGATTAATATCATCACCTACATGTGTGACAAAGTAATCTACTAATAATTCTTTTCCTTCTGTTGCTAAATTATTCTCTGCTTCCTTCAACATATCGGGATGTACACTGCCGTGCCCGACAAATCCGCCTACATCCGCCTTAAATACTGAAAGAGTTATCTTTGAACTCAATTTATTAACCTCCTATTTTGTGTTATACTATTTCGGCCAAGCACATAGAATGTGCTATACTATATATATATTCTACATCATATTAAACATTCCTTCAAAGTATTTTTTGGTATATGAAAAATTTTATGACACTTAATAATGAAAAAACACCGTTTCCAAATGAAAACGATGTTTTACATAACATATATAGTTATTCATCATCTAAAGAAATACTGCTGCTTTTTCTTATATCGTTTAATATATCTAGAATTTGTTTTTTATATGAAATAGGTGCATTAACAAAACCCCAACCTTTTTGGGTCTGAAATATATTATCATAAACTGAATCACGGTATGTTCCTACCAAGTGTGGAATACCAAACTCTTCTAATAAAGAGGCTAATAATTTAGCCTCTATTTCATTTTCTAAAGTGGCCACTTTTATTACTTCTTCCATATTTGGCCTCCTATTTATTATTACTCCCACTCTTCATTGTATATTATCAGATATATATTAAATCTTTTAAATTAGCCATTATTTTACCGTTCATTTATGTTCTATCCGTCTAATTTAGATGTATTTCAACTTAACTTTACCCATTCCAGTCCCAGTTCCAATTAGAAATTAGACTATAAAATTTATTGGACGTAGTAAGCTTCAGCAAATCTACCTTGATTAAAAGATTTAATCTGATTTTTAAAAATCTACTCGTCACGAACCTAGTTTACTCGTCATGGAAAATACCCTACTCTTTTAAAAAAACACCTTATATATAATGATTTTAGCTATCATAATTGAAATTTATTGTGATTTTGCTCTTCATATGCTTAGTATACTCGACACGAATTAAATCTACTCGTCACGGACTACTTTTACTCCACATGAGTTTATTATGTTTCTTTTACTGCACCTTAAATATGTTTTTAACTTAATCTACCATTTAAAATCCCAGTTCCAGTAAAGAATTTTAAGATAATACTAAATCAATTTATAGATAATTCTCCAATCCTTTAGATTTAATCAATTCAATAGCTTTTAACTCTTCTTCACTAAGCTCTTCTTTTTCAGAATTAGCTGGATTGGAGCTCCAATTTTCAAAAATATTCATAATCCTATCTGAAATTCTTATATCTCGTTCCCTTATTTGTTCTAATTTCCAGTCTCTTAGGTGAGTTTGGGATAACTCTTGAACAATTGAGATATTGGACTTTTTATAAGATTCCTTTTTCTTTGTAAAATAACCATTACTAGCTACAATGTTCAAGCGTTTCTCAAAAGGCACTTTATTACCTAAATGCTCAATGGTATTATCAACCTCTTCTTCTGAAGTATTGGGGAAATAAGATTCTTGCCATTTCTTCGGTAATATATGTTCAATTTCCCACTTATCAGGTAACAATTCCTTTTGATTTTCATTATCATAAGCTAGCAATTTTAATAGCATTCTAACAACATTTCTATGAGGATTCTTTAATTCTTCTTTAATTTCATTTTTATCTATTGCCCTAAATTCAATCCTCGGCTTTTCATTATTAATAATTTCTGCATTTAAATTAAGTATATTTTGTTTAACAGCATTTACTGTAGGCGTTACTATGTATCGACTACATAGATTGACAAATAACCACTTTAGAAAATTCAAGAAATTTTCTTCAAAATCTATGGACTCCTTATGTTTTAAATAATAATTTACCACTGGATACTTCCAAAATTCATTTGGATAGGATCTTAGCATATCTAATATTTTTAAAATTTCAAAATTACTAGACCATGACTCTCCTTCTATTTCTTCATGATTATTTACTACACTCCAAAAATTTAAAATAGAATTCAAATTGTCCATAAGATTAGGCTCAAACAACCTATAAAATCCATTGCTTGAATAATATTTTCTCAAACCTGGAGTTGTTGTTTTCCTATCGTTTTCTAATGCACGTAGATAAAACAT
>JBMNGG010000011.1:0-183604 GCA_050949705.1 Tepidanaerobacteraceae bacterium
TTTCTTTCAGCTGGTACGCATACTGTGAGCATAACTACTGGAGTTCCTGGGGTACTATTTTATGGATTTCGTGTCTGCTCTAATTTTAAAGAACAGCCCTTCGCTGGTGAGGCTGAGTTTACCTTATCACCTAGAAAGTTTAAGGACGTTAATGGTGTAATGGCTGAGCCAGATAGAGGGTTTAGATTAACAACAGAAGTTCTTCGAAGAAAACCAGATTCAGCACTTGTTTGGTATGAAGATTTTAGAGATCCTAATCCACTCCTTCCTAGCTATTGGAAAACATTAAGTGGTGAGTGGAATGTATGGAAAAACCCTAATGATACTTCAAACAGGCCATATTCTCAGCTTGACGGTTATGGACAACTTGCATGGAATTACACTAACTTCTCTGATATCCACCTAAGAGCTAGAATAGCTTTTACTGAAGAATCTAGTGGCAGGGCAGGGATTTTTTGTGGTGATGTTTTCTGTTGCTTAAATTATAATACTCAGCGAATCGAGCTATATAAAGGAACATCACTACTTGCTAGTTATAATACGGAAATAGCAAAAACGCCAACATCAGAACTTCGCTCTAACCCAAGGATGTATACCATCGAAATGAGGATACGAGGTAATAGAGTTAGAGTTTATTCAGGAGCAAGTAATATCCTTCGTTTCACAGCAAATCTTAGTGGTTTTATTGGAGGTTATGCTGGAGTTCGCTCTGATGGTCGAATTCTTTCTGAACTATTAAGAATGGGCGATTCATGGACTTATGAGCCATATGAAAGATTTGATGTGGTATTTCCAGATGGGAGTAAAACTGAGTATGGAAGACTTAATAGAACTGGTGTAACTTGGGATAACGAGTTTCAAGTTTTTACTGTTAATAACGATGTAGAAGAATCTGCCACGAGAAGTGAAGATATTTCTATGGACTACGACTTCTTCCATTCAGATCTTTTACCTCTTAGCTGTGGAAATGATTATACAGTAAAGGTTATTCCAAAGGATATCAATATTTGGTTATCAAGACTTTTCCTTGGTGATGCTGATGGCTTTTCTATTCTCTATTATCAAGATGTAGATAGTCTTGTTCACTGGTCAAACGAAGCGGCTTATAGGTGGAAACTTAGAGGAATTGCCATCTGGTCTTTAGGTCAAGAGGATATGAGGATTTGGGAGGCACTCCCTAAACAAATATAACAATAAATATATATTTAGGAGTATTTGCAAGTTCTGCAGATGCTCCTTTTTTATGTGCAAAATTATTTTTAGGAGGTCGTATGTATGAAGGAAATTTGGAACTGGGTACAAGTTGCTCTCACAGCCCTCGGTGGCTTTTTAGGCTGGTTTCTCGGAGGTTTTGATGGGTTTTTATATGCTTTAGTTGCTTTGATGGTGGCTGATTATATCACTGGGGTTATGTGTGCCATTGTAGATAAAACTCTATCCAGCGAAGTTGGCTTTAGAGGCATTTTTAAGAAGGTGCTTATTTTTGTTTTAGTCGGCATTGGCCATATTATAGACACTCATCTTATTGGCGATGGCAGTGTACTAAGAACAGCTATTATCTTTTTCTACTGCTCTAATGAAGGGGTTTCAATGCTAGAAAATGCTGCAAGATTAGGACTTCCTATTCCTGAAAAATTAAAAGATATCTTAGCACAATTGCATAATAAAGGAGGAAATGAGTAATGAATTTAAGAAAACTAATCTTTGTAAATAATGAATGCTATAAGGCGGGAAAAACAATCACTCCAAAAGGAATTATGGTTCACTCTACAGGTGCCAATAATCCTAATATTAAAAGGTATGTTGGTCCAGATGATGGCTTTTTAGGAAAGAACCAATATAATAACCACTGGAATCAGTCACGCCCAGATGGTAGGCAGGTTTGTGTCCATGGTTTTATTGGAAAACTTGCTGATGGCTCTATTGCAACTTATCAAACTCTGCCTTGGAATCATAGAGGCTGGCATGCTGGTGGCAAGGCAAATGATACTCACATTGGCTTTGAAATCTGCGAGGATAACCTAAAGGATGCTTCTTATTTCAATAAGGTTTATAAAGAAGCTGTGGAGCTATGTGTGCATCTTTGTAAGTTATATAAGCTTACTGAAAAGAATATCATTGGCCACTATGAAGGATATAAACTTGGTATTGCAAGTAATCATGGTGATCCTAGTAATTGGTTTCCAAAGCATGGTAAGTCCATGGATACCTTTAGGGCAGATGTAAAGAAACTATTAGTTGAGGAAAGTAAGCCTGCTACTAGTACCCCTGCTACAAAGAAACTCTATAGAGTCCAAATAGGGGCCTATTCCATTAAAGCTAATGCTGAAACTCAACTAGCAAAAGCTAAAAAAGCTGGCTTCACTGATGCCTTTATAAAATATGATTAATATTTATTTACTACACAATGATAAAGGCCATGCTGTCTAGATTAAAATCTAGGCATGGTCTTTATTCATGGTTTTAATTTGATGAATCTATAAATCACTTTCAATTGCCTTAACTGGGCAAACCTTTACTGCTTCATTAAGTTTTTCCTTATTTACTGTATCTTCATCATAATCCTTAACAAAAGCTTTTTTCCCATCCATTTTAAATACTTCAGGGTAAGTTTTAACACATAAGCTACATCCAATACAAGCCTTTTTATTAATTTCTATACCAACTTTTACTTCTTCCTTATTCGGAATATCTTCATCTTTTATTATTTTATCAGCAATCCAAGAAAATATGATTATAGCTAAAACAGTTAGAACCCAACGTATGATCATAAACTTAGGACCTAGGAATTTTGCCTCGTTTAAAAGCATTGGTATCTTAATTACAGCCCAAGAGCTTAAAATAACTACAATATTTCTTATAGAAGCTCCTTTTTTATGAAGCATTATTGACATTGGGAAGGCAGCATAAATAGGACCTGCTGAAATGCTACCAATTATAAATGATAAGACTAACCCTTTTCCCTTTGCTTCCTTTCCTAAAAGTTGCATTATCTTATCCTTAGGAACCCATAAATCTAAAAGGGCTGTTAAAACAAAAATTACAGGCATTATTATTAACATTTCTTTTATATAATAAGCACTATTTTTGACTGACTCAAAGGCCATTGTTGGCCTAAAAATACTTATTAAAAGGTATACAAGAAGAACTAGTATAAAAAATAAATTATCTTTTGCTTTTTTAATTATGTTCATATAATTACCCCCATTACAAGTGCAATAACTATTGCAAAAACAAAGCTAAAGCCGTTACGAACTAAGGTGAATTTAGTACCAAACTCCTTTTTTTCCAGTGGAAATGTAACAAGTCCAACCATGGTAAGAGTAGTCAAGAAAGCTACTGAAGGGACAGTACCTACTCCTGCATCTACTAAAGTTCCTATCAAAGGAAAGGCTATAAATGCTGGAACGAGGGTAATTGTTCCAAGTAAAGCCGAACCAACAGTTGCCAGAAAAAGAGACTGCTTGCTTACAAAGCTTGCAATTTCTGTAGGGGGTAAAAATGTTAGGATTAGACCTATTGCTAAAATAATAGAAAAAATGCTTATGGCCATACCTTTTCCCATATTAAGTGCCATTTTTAAAGCCTTTTTCGTTTTAGCACCATCCTTTTTAAAGGATATGAAAAGAAAAACAAGAGTAATTAACCATAAAATAATTGTAAATATATCCACTTTTATCGCCCTCCTTTTAAGCTTTTGGTGCTGGTGCTTTTACAACAATGATTTCTAGTGTTTCTTTATGAAGATTTTTTACATTCATTTTTGTCCCCTCTGGAATCTTTAATAAGGTATTGTAGCTGTATTCATGAGCTTCTTGTTCATCTAAAGCTATAGATAGAACTCCTCTTATAACAGTCATATAGACATTGGAGTTTGAATAATGCTCTGGTAAACCTTCATTCTCATTAAAAACCATGTGTAGATAATGTATATTTTCATCGAATATAACTTTTTCTACTGCTTTTTCATTGCCTTTTGATAAATTAAATGTTTTTTCTATCATTCTAAATCTCTCCTTTATTATTTTAAAATTAAATTTTATATTTCAATCTTACCATCATAAAACTAAATACAATAGACACCTATGTTTCTTTTTGTTATAATTAAAATAAAAAGGGGAACTTATGATTAATATATTAAAGAATATATCACTCTTTAGAAATGTGGATACTTTGCTTTTAAAAAATGTAATTGGAACCTATAATCTTCAAAATAGAATTTATAATAAGGGTAAAACTGTTCATGACCAAAACGAAGTTTGTTCTGGAATAGATGTAATTCTATCAGGCAAGCTTGTTGCTTACTCTTTAACTAGTCATGGTTCAGAAACAACTGTATTTGAATTTACTAGTGGTGGTGTAGTAGGGGCTAATCTTTTGTTTGGTGATAATAACAAATATCCTTTAAATATTTATAGTATAGAGGAAACTAGTCTGATATATATCCCCAAATCTGCTGTAGACACATTGTTGAAAGATCAGCTTTTTGCAATAGAGTTTATAAAAATTTTATCTTCTAACTCACAAGGTCTTAATAGAAAAATTGCAATATACACCCAAAAATCTTTAAGAGAAAATCTCACAAACTACCTGTCTGCTCAAGCCAATATTCAAAATTCTAAAACAATCTATCTTCCCATAAGTAAAAAACAACTTGCAGACCATCTTGGTGTTCAAAGGCCTTCTTTATTTCGTGAATTAAAAAACATGAAGGATGAAGGACTGATTGAAATTAATAACAGAATAATTACTTTACTGATTTAGTAAACATCTAATATTCTCCACCCTTTACTAGTGATTAATGCCTTTATAAAATATGATTAACGTATAAAAGCCTGTGGGAAAACTCCTGCAGGCATTTTTTTATGCCTTTTTTTAGATATGTTTTCTCAAACCTCAACTTATAGCCCTTCCTGTGGCTATTAAGTAGGAGGTAATGCCATATGAAAGAAATAGAAAATAAAAAGACAAGTAAAATATCCAATGCAATTTTAGAAGAGGAAAATTTATCTACAAGAATATCTGATGATCAGCTGCAAGGAGAATTTAACTATTCACAGGCTGAAAGAATCCTGAAAAAAGATGTTTAATAAGGGGCTAATAGACGAGGTGGAATTTAACAAAATTACTGAATTAAATCGTGAAACTTTCTCACCTATTTTAGTAAAGATAATGCCCTTAAATCGTTGATATATAAGGGTTTTAACGGTAACATGTGACCTACCAAAGAGGAGGTGAGACAATGAGAAAGATAACAAAAATTGAAGCAAATAGACCAGATCCGTTTGCTAATCCCAAATTAAGGGTTGCTGCTTATTGTAGAGTATCTACAGATAGTGATGAACAACTTGAAAGCCTAAAAGCACAAACAACTCATTATGAAAAACATATAAAAGCTAATCCTGAATGGGAGTATTTAGGTGTTTACTACGATGAGGGCATTAGTGGGACAAAAAAGGAGAATAGGGAAGGACTACAAAAGCTAATATCTGACTGTGAAAATAAGAAGATAGACTTAATAGTAACAAAATCTATTAGCAGATTTGCAAGGAATACTACGGATTGCTTGGAGATGGTTCGAAGGTTGGTCGAAATTGGAGTGTTTATATATTTTGAAAAAGAAAATATTAACACCCAGTCCATGGAAAGTGAACTAATGCTTTCTATCTTAAGTAGCCTAGCGGAGAGTGAGTCAACATCTATTTCAGAAAACAATAAATGGGCAGTCCAGAAACGATTTCAAAATGGAACATTTAAGATTTCTTATCCACCATACGGATATGAAAATATAGATGGCCAAATGGTAGTAAATAAAGAGCAGGCTGAAATAGTAAAGTACATTTTTAGTCAAGCTTTAGCTGGTAAGGGAACTGGGAAAATAGCCAATGCACTTAATAATAGAAACATTCCTTCTAAAAGAGGAGGCAAATGGTCAGGGACTACTATTCGTGGAATTTTAGTAAATGAAAAATATGTAGGTGACGCTCTTTTGCAGAAAACATACACAGATAGTAGTTTTAATAGACGTACCAACTATGGAGAGAAAAATAAGTACCTTATTCAAGATCATCACGAGGCAATTATAAGCCGAGAGGATTTTGAAAAGGCTGCTTTAATCTTGGAACAAAGAGCAAGGGAAAAGGGAATTGAAAAAAGGAATTCAAAATATCAAAACAGATACAGCTTCTCAAGTAAGATAATTTGCTCCGAATGCGGAGGGACCTTTAAAAGAAGAATCCATTCTACAGGCAAAATCAAATATGTAGCGTGGACCTGCAATACGCATCTGACGCATAAAGAGGAATGTTCCATGCTCTTTATCAGGGATGAGGATATAAAGAATGCTTTTATAACCATGATGAATAAGTTAATCTTTGGCAAAGATTTTATTTTAAAACCTCTCCTTAATAAACTTAAAATAATGAGCAAATCAGGCAACCTTTCAAAGATTGAGACTCTAGAAAAACAAATTGAAAGCAATAGAAAGCAACAAGATTTACTAGTAAGCCTTATGGCCAAGAAATATTTAGAGCCAGCTCTTTTTAACAAGGAAAAGAATGAACTTCAAATGGAGGAAAATAACCTTATAGAAGAAAAAGAAGGTCTAATCCAAGACTTAAATGGAGAGTTATCAAAAGGACAGGAAGTTAGTAGTCTAATAAAATATACAAATAAAACGGCTATGTTAACAGCTTTTGATGATGAAGCTTTTATTCATCATGTGGATAGAATTATAGTTTTTTCAAGAGATGAGATAGGCTTTGTTTTAAAGTGTGGAGTTAGACTTAGGGAAAGGATGTGAGGCTTATGGGACATACACCCTATGGATACAAGATAGAAAATGGTGCAGCTTTTATTGATGAGGAAAAAGCTAATAGGATACAAGCCTTTTTTAAGGAATATTTATCTGGACTATCCTTAAGTGCTGCAGCTAAGAAGGCAGGTATTAATGCTTACCATGGGACAGCGGGAAATATGCTAAGAAACAAAAAGTATCTAGGAGATGGATTTTACCCAGCCATAGTTGACAAAGAAATATTTGAACAGGCGGAAATTGAAAGGCAAAAAAGAGCTAAGAAGCTAGGCAGAGTATATGAAAGTAAAGAGCAAGAAAAGCCAGAGCAAGAGTTTGATTTTACTATAGGTTCTATAGATGAAGATTATGAAGACCCTTTTACTCAAGCTGAATATGTTTATGGCTTAATAAGAAGAAAGGAGCGTTCAAATGATACCTAATAGGAATGTAGTTATTATTCCAGCAATGAAGCGAGCTGGTAATAACGGTAATAAAGATGAAGTACCTAAACTTAGGGTAGCTGCATATTGCCGAGTTTCTACAGATAGCGAAGAGCAGTCCAGCAGCTACGATGTGCAAATAGAGCACTATACTGAATTTATTAAAAAGAATAATGAGTGGGCATTCGCAGGTATTTTTGCTGATGATGGTATAAGCGGGACAAACACTAAAAAACGAGAAGAATTTAATAAAATGATTGATGAGTGTATGGCAGGAAAAATTGACATGATCATTACAAAGTCAATCAGTAGGTTTGCCAGGAACACCCTAGACTGCTTACATTACATCAGAAAGCTTAAAGATAAAAATGTGGCAGTTTATTTTGAGAAAGAAAATATTAATACTCTGGATGCTAAAGGTGAAATAATGATAACCATAATGGCATCCTTGGCACAGCAAGAAAGTCAATCTTTAAGTCAGAATGTTAAACTGGGATATCAGTACAGATACCAGCAAGGTCAAGTTATGGTCAACTGCTCTAGGTTCTTAGGCTACACAAAGGATGAGAATAAAAAGCTGGTTATTGTTCCAGAAGAAGCTGAAATTATTAAAAGGATTTATAGAGAATATCTTGAAGGCTCTTCTATGGATAAGATTAAAAAAGGGTTAGAAGCTGACGGAGTGCTTACAGGTGCAGGAGGTAAAAGATGGCATACCAGCTCCATTAGAAAAATTCTTAGTAATGAAAAATATATGGGGGATGCACTTCTACAAAAAACCTATACCGTAGACTTTCTAACAAAGAAGAGGGTAAAAAATAACGGGATAGTTCCTCAATACTATGTTGAAAATAACCACGAAGCAATTATACCACGTGAAATATATATGCAAGTCCAAGAAGAACTTGTCCGCCGAAGCAGGGGCCATATAAGCTCAAGCGGTAAAAGAAGAAACTTTAGTTCCAACCATGCTTTTGCTCAGATTGTGTTTTGTGGCCAGTGCGGAGAAATATTTAGGAGAGTCCACTGGAATAATCGAGGGAAAAATCAATTGTATGGCGATGTGTTAGTAGGCTTGAAAGTACAGGACTAACCTGTAAAGCTAGGACTGTGCCAGAGGAGATACTATGCTCTACAATAGTTGAAGCAGTTAATAAATTACTTGCTCAAAAAGATGAATTTTTACCTCTACTAAAGAAAAATATAGAAACAGTCATAACTAAAAATAGTAATGAAGAAGTAGTAGAAATAGATAAAAGGATGGAAGAGCTACAGAATGAGCTACTAAAGCGAGCCAATTCAAAAGAAAATTATAATGACATAGCTGATGAGATTTATAAGCTGAGAGAAGATAGGCATAGGGTTCTGATAGATCAAGCTGAAAGAAAAGGATCTAAGCAAAAACTGGAGGAAATGGAGAGCTTTATAAATGAACAATCATCTTCATTAGAAGAGTATGATGAAAAGTTAGTAAGAATGTTGATTGATAAAGTAACGGTTTATGATAATAAGCTTAGAGTAGAGTTTAAATCAGGTGCAGAAATAGATGTAGAATAAAATATACAACTACCCTTACAGGCCTCATTGCCTAAGTGAATTTAACGACACTAAATTAGTAATTAGTATTGACTAACTACTAATTTAATGTTATTCTTTATTCAAGATTTTGCCAGAAAGGTCGTGAATATATGAGCAAAAAGGTAAGCTTTTTAGTAGATGAAGATGTCTATGAAAAATTTTGTCTTGCCATGAGCATTTCTAAAGATTCTGAAGAAGAAGCCTTTGAAATGTGTATGAGATGGTATATTGCTAAGATTTTTGAAAGGGCTTCTCATGAATATAATCCTAAGGCGGTATCCAAATCTTCTGAGGGGACCAATGATTATTATGGAAAGGCAATCAGACGTATTCCAGTATGGGCAATAAAGACAGAACAGTATAATCATAAAATTATAAAAGCATATTTTACTGCTGTTGATATAGCAGGTGCGGCTACTATTACAATGATGGAACGTCTATGCAGTGATAAAGAACACCCTGAGTTATTTGTACCTACCTTTAAAAACAACTATTCACAGATGAAAATTGATGGACCTAAAAGTCATGGAAAAGTGTTTGAAGATGATGGAGAGAACGTATGGCTTTGGAGTGAAATAGAGGATACTTTACTGAAGTATAAATCAAGTTTTTATAGTGGGGGAGGCAATCATGAGTAAATTAGTAGATAGCAGTATTAGTATTTATGAAGCCTTAGAGAATATAAAAACTGGCAAATATGTTATGCCAGCATTTCAAAGGCAGTATGTTTGGAGCATGGAGCAGGTGGAAAAATTATGGGATTCCATCCTTTTAGATTACCCTATAGCTACATTTTTATTTTGGCATGTTGATGATGATAATGTAACTTGGGATACTTACTTTTGTAATTTTTTATATGAAGTCACATTTGATAATCGTAAGCAAGCTGATACAGTAAATTATGAGCTAAGTAATATAAATGTTAATCAGACTGATACAGCAGTACTAGATGGACAACAAAGATTAACTTCATTGTTTTTATCTTTATTTGGGAATGCTTTTATTAGACAAAAATATGCAAGGAGAAAAAATAAAGGTGGCATAGTTACAAAACTTTTGATTGAGTTAAATAAAAACAAAATAACTGTTGATGAGGAAGAATATAATAGCAAAAAATATGATATCAAATTTAGTGAAAAAGTTGGGAAGATAAGCCCTACGCAGTTTGAGATTAAAAATATATTAGATCCAAAATTTCAAGATGATAGGACTAGAGATAAGGCTATTGAAGAAGCCATTGCCAATGTACCTGCAGATAGTAAGGATTATGCTAGAAATATTTTAAATAAACTATACAATAAAGTTTTTGTAGAAAAGCTTATTCGGTATACAGAAATTCACGACATGAAACAAGATGATGCTCTAGAAATGTTTGTTAGATTTAATAGCGGTGGAAAAGCCTTGCGTAAATCTGAAATAACTATGTCTATACTTGAAGCATACTGGCCAAGTGCTAAGACAGAATTCGGAAAATTGCTTGTTGATTCTTATGAAGGTTTTGGCACAGACTTTATAATTCGTTCTGCACTTATGATTTATGGGGATGTTGTTAAATCAAATATTAGTAAAAGTATAGCTGAAGAATTAAAGAATAATTGGAGCGAATTTAAGAAGGCATTAAAAAATTTAGAAAGCATATTAAAAGAAATAAAAATCGGTGTTAGTAGATTTGCAAGTAGTTGGAACGTATTATTGCCAATTATATACTTTATTTACTATAACCCTGAATACAGAAATAACCTTGATGGAATACGTGCCTATTTAATTAGGGCAGTTTTATTTACTTATTTTCAATCAGGTACAACTAGCAAATTGCAGCAAATGAAGAGCAGGATTAATGAAAATGATTATGAGATAACAGTGGATATGCTTAACCAAATGAATGATCTAAGAGTGACGGATGGTAAAATTGAAGATATATTAAATGAGGAAAAAGGCAGTAGAGTTGCAGGAGAAGCTTTATATTTCCTTAGTCTAGATTGGAGAAATAATCATTTTAAATATGAGCAAGATCACCTTCATCCTTTTGAGAGATTTGATGGTAATAAGCCTATTGCAGTTTCCATGGAAGATTGGAGAAATTGGAGAGGTAATCGCAATAGACTGGCTAATTTGCACTTGTTGGAAGGTAGAAGTAATGCTAGTAAAAGTGATATGAGACTTGTAGATTATTATAATGATATGAATGATGCTCAGAAAGAAGAATTTAGAAAACAATCATTTATACCTGAAGGAGTTTCACTTGAATTAGAGAACTTTGATGAGTTTTATGAGAAGAGAAAAAAGATATTAACTGTGAAGATAAGGGAGTTATTGGGGTAATTTTTTATTAAGTAAATTAATAAAAAAACAATAATTGTGGAGGTTAAATTAAGTGGAACCTGGGATTAGAAATTTATCTTCTATTGAAATTAGAAATCTAATACTAGAAACTTTGACTTATGAAGGGTCGGATATTGATTCAGAAGGTAAAACATTCAAAAAATACGGTTATCAAGGAGCACAATCAGATTTATATCGTCTTATGGAAGGTCTAGCAGTGAAAAGAGGGCTTGTAAAAGAAAAGGTTAGTTTGTCTGGAGCAGCATGGGGAGCAAGTGGCCTTATGCTCCATCCGCACAGTACAACAAATTTTAGTCGAAGTGATATACAGAATATATTTGAACAGTTTCATTTATTACTTAACCAAGGAATTATAGCACCTGGGGCAGTAGGCAACTATGGTCATAACTTACCTTATTTTCATGTAACGGAATATGGGCTTAAATGTTTAGAAGAACAGGAGATTTTGCCTTATGATATAGATGGGTATTTTGATAAGATTAAAAGCATACCAAGTATTTCTGAGTGGACAGAATTTTATATAAAACAGGCTTTACAATGTTATAATGCCAATTGCATGGAAGCGGCAATAATTATGTTAGGTTTAGCTAGTGAAAGAATGATTGATGAGAAATTAAATGCATTACTTGGCTATTTATCTAGAAATTTCAGAACAGAACACTCACAGATGAGGGCTGAGGTAGCTAATAAAACAAAGGCATCGGAAAAATTTAATTGTTATAAAAAGTATTTTAATTTGATAAAAAACAGAGTATCAGATGTAGAATTTAAAGAAATGCTACCAATGGTTGATAGAGTTGCATTTCAGACATATGCAAATTTTACTAGAATAACTAGAAATGGATTGGCACATCCATCTGATACAAAAATGGAGAGAATTGAAGTGTTAATGATTTTTGTTTCCTTTGTAAAGTATTGCCAGATACAATACGGTTTTATTGATTACTACATCAACAATTAGGGAAACAAATACCATAAATAGTTGTATAGCTAAGGGATAGACTTATTCCCACTTACTGATACCTTTAAAAGAGCCATTGACATATTACCGATTACCGACAAAACAGAAAAAAGTGAAAAAGCAATAGAAACAGTATAAAACATCAATCCGAACGGGTCGTTGCACGTTGAGACGGTAGTATTGATAACAAGGACAAAATATTGAGTGTGAGAAAAACCCTTATATATCAAGGATTTTAGCACATATGGGTGTAAAACCCATTGAGTGAAAATCGTCAAAATTTCGCTTCGTGGGAATAAGTCCATAAGAGCGGTTTTTGATAGTCAAGTGGTCAGGTTAGATGTCATAGCCCTGCGAGTGGTCGGGTTAGATGTCAGCGTTTGTGAGTGGTCGATTTAGATGTTTTTTCGGATTTTTTTGAGGTTGTGTGGTCAGGTTGGATGTTGGGTTAAAGCTAAACAAAAAGTTGATTGGAGGTTAAAACGTTATGAAACTAGACGGATTTGGAGTCTTCGTAAAAGACATGGCGACAATGATTCGCTTTTACCGGGATGTGTTAGGGTTTGAGATCAAGGAAGCTGAAGATACAAATAATGTATATTTGGAAAAGGACGGAACACTTTTCCTTTTCTTTGGAAGAAACGATTTTGGGAAGATGACGGGGCAAGAATTTGGATATGCTGAGGGCTTAAATGGTCATTTTGAGGTTGCACTGAGCGTCCCAAATTTCGATGCAGTTGATACAGCATTTGCAGAAATCACTTCCAAAGGTGGAAAGGCTGTTATGGAACCACAGACAATGCCGTGGGGGCAACGCACATGTTATGCCTCTGATCCAGAAGGGAATCTGATTGAAATCGGCTCCTTTGTAAAAGGAGAAGCGTAATTATGAGTATATTTGACTTCAAGAAAGAGTACAAAGAGTTTTATATGCCTAAGAACATACCGGAAATCGTGACGGTGCCGGTTGCAAATTACATAGCGATAAGGGGAAAAGGAAACCCAAATCAAGAAGGTGGTGCATATCAGCAGGCTGTCGGCGTTCTTTATGCGATTGCATATACCATAAAGATGAGTTATAAAGGTCCGCACAAAATAGACGGTTTTTTTGAGTTTGTTGTGCCTCCGCTGGAAGGTTTTTGGTGGCAGGATAATGTCGAGGGTGTTGACTATGGAAACAAGGACTCGTTTAACTGGATTTCTGTTATTCGCCTGCCAGACTTTGTTACTAAAAATGAGTTCGATTGGGCAGTGGCAGAAGCGACTAAAAAGAAAAAGCTGGATTGCTCTTCAGCGGAATTTTTGACACTTGATGAAGGTTTATGCGTTCAAATTATGCACATAGGTCCGTTTGATGGCGAACCTGCTACCGTTGCAATTATGGATCAGTATTTACGTGAAAACGGATACGCAAATGATATGACAGATACACGTTTACATCATGAAATCTATCTTTCGGATGCCCGCAAAGTGGAACCATCAAAATGGAAAACGGTTATACGTCATCCAATTAGAAAAGTCTGATATTCTATAAAATCCAAGGCACCCTACGTTTAAATTCACGCAGAGTGCCTTGTTTATTTAACCTTATTTCTCCACATCTACCGTCACGCCGGACTCTAAACTCCACGGAGAATTTATCCTCGTAGACGGTGACCTTTTCGATCAGCCGCCGGATAAGCTGCTCGTCGTATTCAGCGAGGGCGGTGGGCTGTTCTTTTAGGAATGCGCTCATGTCAGCCATCCGCTTTTTCAGTTCCTCACGGTTGAGCGCTTTCAAGCTGCATCTTTTGCTTTCTGGTCACGCAGTCGGTGAATCTCATCGCCGACTTTATCATAATCCGCATTGGAGGTGGCCAGCTTCAGAAGCTACCGTTTGCAGCTCCTCCAGCCGCTTATCGATATCTGCCAAGGCTCTGGTCGCTTTCGCGAGTAATGACGGTGGCGATGTTGTCCCGTAGAGTAGTGAGGAAAGAGTCTTTGTCGCAGAGCGTCTGATTGATAGCGGTGACCAGCACTTGCTCAATGGTGCTCTCCAGCACCGTGCGGGCATCGCAGAAAAGGCCGGTGTTCTCCAGCCGGCTGACGCAGCGCCAGACGATGGACTTTTTACCTCTGTTGTTCCAATGTACCCTGCGAAAAACCTCACCGCATTTGCCGCAGATGATTATCTGAGCAAAGACGTGGTTGCTGCTGAAGGTTCTGGTCTTTCCGTTTGGGCTTGTGTGCACGATACGGCGGCGGATAAGCTCTTCCTGCACCTGCATGAAAACTTCACGCGGGATGATGGCTTCATGGCTGTTCTCTACATAGTACTGCGGAACGATACCGTTGTTCTTAACCCGCTTTTTTGTAAGAAAATCAACCGTGTAGGTTTTCTGCAAGAGCGCATCTCCGATGTACTTTTCGTTTCGCAGAATATTATTAATGTTACTGGTGTGCCAGCGCTCATTGCCTGCACCGTTCAGGATACCGTCGGCCTCTAACCCCCGGGCAATCTTCAGCATACTGGCACCCTCAAGGTATTCCCGATAAATGCGCTTTACGATTTCGGCTTCTTCGGGCACAACCACCAGGCGCTTATTCTCATCCTTGGTGTAACCGAGGAACCGTGCGCAGTTGACTTGTATTACGCCCTGCTGGTAGCGGTACTGCAGGCCCAGCTTCACGTTCTGGCTCGAGCGACTGGCTCTCCTGCTGCGCAAGGGAAGCCATAATCGTGAGCAGGACCTCGCCCTTGGAATCCAATGGTGTTGATGTTTTCTTTCTCAAAATAGACCGGAATGTTCTTATCCTTCAGCTGGCGGATATATTTCAGGCAGTCCAGCGTGTTGCTGCGCAAAGCGGCTGATGGACTTAGTGATGATCATATCGATATTGCCGGCCATGCACTCGTCGATCATGCGGTTGAACTCTTCGCGCTTCTTAGTATTGGTGCCGGAGATGCCGTCGTCCGCAAAGATCCCCGCCAGCACCCAGTCCGGATGGTCCTTGTATGTAGGCGGTGTAGTGCTCAATCTGTGTGTCATAGCTGGTAGCCTGCTCCTCGCTGTCTGTGGAAACACGGCAGTAAGCAGCAACGCGGAGTTTCGGTTTTTCCTCATCCTTGCTCTTGCGAGTATGCTTCTTGGCCGGAATAACTGTGACATTTTTACTGACTGCCATTCTTGTTCACCTCCGTTTCAATTAAACTGTAGGCGTATTCCGCCTGCCCGAATGGGTCGTCGAATTCCTCTGTGCCTTCTTTCATGCGGAAGGTGGTAGGATAGACGACCTCTTTTCTTGTTTAGGATTTTTGGTACGGCCGAGTCTTTCCGCCCGCATAATTCGTTCTGCCTCGGCAGTTTGAAAGTGTCTTTGTCAATAATCGGCGGATAAAACTCATCGCCGAGGTATCGGGTATTTCGTAGCATCCTGCCGATACCGGAATGGAAAGCTTTAATACCCGCTTTTTTTGCGGCCGTAGCTAACGAATCACCGGACAAATAAGAATCAAACAAGGTCTTAATCTGCTCTGCGGCCACATCATCGACCACCGCTTTTCCGTTTACTAATACGGTAGCCAAACGGTATATGGCTCATCTACCTCGCCAGCCTTTCTTTGAGCGTTAATGCCGCATTTGAGTTCGAAACGCAATCTCTCCGCTCGTGAATAGCACAACCACCCTCTGCCACGAAACGGGTAAACAGTGCGCCGTCAAAAGTCCGACAGCGTCGAAGCCCTGGCGGCAAACTGCAGCAGAGCACTGACTTCCAGCCTCGGTTGCAGCTTGGAAGTCGCTGCTTCAAGCAGCTGCGTTATGGATTCTTTTTGCCGGCGCAGCCGTTCAGCCTCTTGCAGCAGATTCATTGTTGCTCTTATTGTATATACGGCGGGCTCGAGATAGCCTTTGGCCATCAGCCCAACCAGCACATTCCGCTGTTCAATGCGTTTTCTTCCAAGCTTCTTGTCAAGCGCACGTATGTAATTGCCTCGAGTTGCATTTTCGGAGCTCATCCCACGCAGACTGCATTGAGCAAGCGGCCTTGAGGACAGCTTCGTGCCCGAATACGAGCTTGTTCATCATGGTAACAAACGCATATTCAAAATCAAACTCCGGCACATATTTCATAGAGCATTTCTCGATGTCTGCAATATGAGTGGAGCAGCACCAAGCAATTCGATGCCTTCCACTTGAGTGACTTCTGCGTTTAAATGTGCCACCGCATCGGCCACAGATGATTTTGCCTGAAAAGTGGTAACGATTCTGATACTTTGTGTTTTGCTTTTCCAGCCCCTTTTCCTTACCACGCTGATCAATAATATCCTGTGCGGCCTCAAAATCTTCATGACTGATAATCGGCTCGTGATGATTTCGAATTAGATATTGGTCTTTTTCTCCATTGTTGTTATGGCGGTTGAAGTACTCATCAGTATAGGTCTTTTGAAAAATGACATCACCTGTGTACTTTTCATTACTAACCATCCCGCGTATAGTCGTTGATGTCCAACGACCGCCTTTTTTGGTTGGTACCTTTCGTCTGTTCAACTCATTAGCAATTTTGTGGGTACCCTTGCCGGACAAAATCTCGGCGAAGATGAAGCGGACAATTTTAGCTTGAGACTTATTGATAACCATTTCTCCATCCACATTGTCGTAGCCGTAAGGCGGATAAGATATTTTATATGTACCATTTTGGAATCTGCGCTTAATCGACCATTTGTTGTTCTCGGAGATGGAGACCGACTCGCTTTCGGCCAGTCCAGACAGGATTGACAGCATGAGTTCGCTTTCCATTGACCCGGTGTTAATGTTTTCTTTCTCAAAATAAATGAAAACATCAAGGTCAAGTAGCTTTCTGACCAGTTCAAGACAATCGGTTGTATTTCGAGCAAATCTGCTGATAGACTTCGTTACAATGAGGTCTATTTTTCTGTCTTCACAGTCTGCAATCATTCGAAGCAATTCAGGCCGCTTTTCCTTTTTTGTTCCGGAGATGCCCTCATCATAATAGAGCCCGGCGAATTCCCACTCAGGATTTGCTTTGACGTAGGATTCATAATGCTTTATTTGAGCATCCAGACTTTCGAGTTGTTCATCGCTGTCGGTAGATACACGGCAGTAGGCCGCAACCCGCAACTTAGTCTGTTCGGTTAAATCGGCTGTGTTTTGAGCAATTTTCGTTACCTTTCTCAAACTCTCACCTCCTTAGTCAGTGTGACATATTACCTCTGAAACGAAGTTATATCAACGATTTCAGGGCATAATCTCAGCTAATAGTGGCGAGAAAGTTTTGCGATTTAATTCGGTTATCTTGTTGAATTCCGACAAGGTAATTAGACCTTTCTCAAGCATAGAAGTGAGTATTTGCTGTGCTCTCACATAATCAACTTCGCGCTGCATTTGCTCATGCGGAGTAGCGTTCACTTCACCATCGATTTTCAGCCCTTCGCCAATAGGCAACGCATTAACTCAAGTTTCTGTTCATTGAACACGAGAAACCACCTCCTCGCTATACGGAGAAAAGTGGAGCGTTTTATACACCTATAAATAAAAAAAGCCCGCAGAGTTTTTATGCTCCGCGGGCATGATAATAGTTATCACGAATATTTAATGAAAGCATCCTTAAATCCTGCCGCCTTAACCTTCTTAAGCATGGCGTCAGCATTTGCTTTGACAGAGTATGCACCGACTTGAACTCGGTACAGTTTCTTTAGATCGGTGGTGGTAGTCACTTCTGTTACCGATAGCAACTTTTTAACTTCGGCACGGAAAGTATCCATTGACTTCCCGTGTTTAGGAAACCAGTGCCCGGGGTCGGCATGGTTACTGGCGATACCACGCTTATGCCCTTCGTAATGCCCAATGATCACGCCATCTGCCATTGGGTCGAGCTTGTACTCTTTGCAAAGATTGGCGCATAATTCAGTTGCTTCTTTATACACAGCATTGAAGTAGGCGGCATCGGTCAGTCCATCTTCACAAATTTCAAAACTGATATGAGTATCGTTGACTGAGCCTTTTGAACCGGAGCCACCATGCCAACCTCGATGATTCCACGGGAGGGTTTGGTATGTTGCGATAGTACAGGTAAGTCACACCTTTACAAAGAAATATCGCCAAACTCCATCCTTGTATCTGGCGGGCAAACCACAGTTGCAAACCTCTTCTACAATATGTCGACCAAGCAAGTCGGCCTTGTGGGACTTTGGGATTGCGTAGCTTTTGACGAGGTGGCGGGTATTACTTTCAAGGATAAAGACGGCGTTCAAATAATGAAAGACTATATGGCTTCCGGATCGTTTGCCAGAGGCAAGGAGGAAAAGGCAGCTTCCGCTTCAATGGCTTTCGTTGGTAACATAAACCAGAGTGTGGACGTGCTGCTTAAAACCTCTCATCTTTTTGATCCGTTCCCTGAAGCAATGGCGTATGACACAGCGTTTCTTGACCGTATGCATTGTTATATCCCCGGTTGGGAGATCCCCAAATACCGTCCTGAATCGTTTACAAACGGCTACGGATTTATAACGGACTACCTTGCCGAATTTATGCGAGAGATGAGGAAAGAGCCGTTTGGAGATGTGAGCGACAAATACTTCCGCTTCGGCAACAACCTGAATCAACGTGACGTTATTGCTGTCCGTAAAATAGTGTCAGGTTTTACTAAGCTGCTCTATCCCAATGGTGAGTTCAGTAAGGAGGACATCGAGGAAATCCTTACCTTCGCTCTTGAAATGCGTCGCCGTGTGAAAGAACAGCTTAAGAAAATAGGCGGTATGGAGTTTTATGATGTGAACTTTTCCTACATTGACAATGAGACCTTTGAGGAACACTACGTTTCTGTTCCAGAACAGGGCGGCGGCAAGATTATACCGGAAGGTCTGACTAACCCTGGAAACGTCTACACTGTTTCACAAGGTAAAAGCGGCATGATAGGAGTGTACCGTCTCGAAACGCAAATGCTACCTGGTAACGGGAAATTCGAGCGCACAGGGCTTGGCTCTGATCGGGACGTTAAAGAAGCCACGAATACGGCCTTCAATTATCTGAAAGCCAGTGGTAACCAGATCAGTGGACAAATCAGCACCACTACAAAGGACTATATTATTAACTACCAAGACCTCAATGGCATCGGGATGACGAAGTTTCTTACCCTACCGACTGTTATTGCACTTGCGTCATGCGCATTGAATAAGCCAACTCTTTCGAGCCTTGCTGTGTTGGGTGAGATTAGCATCAGCGGCACAATTCTCAAGGTAGAAGAACTAGCGAGTGTTTTACAAGTCTGCCTTGATGCTGGAGCTAAGAAAGTATTGATCCCGATAACATCCGCAGCTGACCTTGGAACTGTTCCATCAGACCTCATCGGCGCATTCAGCCTGATATTTTACAGTACGCCTCAGGAGGCCGTGTTTAAGGCTTTGGGTGTGGAATAAGGGGGGATAATATGTTAATAGATTTGAATTTTTTTGCCGTTAGAAACTTCAGATTTTACTATCCCTGTGTTTAGAAGTAAGTTCAACGGAGAGCCTAAACAAGATGGCTACTTTGCCGCTCAACTTCCAACGGCACTAACGGGAGGTCGCGATTCAGAATATGCTTATTATCGAGTTGGACTCTCAAGTTATGATGGAGCAACTCCATATACATTTCATGCTAATGAGAACCCTCAACTGATGACTTCGATAATGTGGTATTTTCTAAAACAATGGGCAGAACGACTGGTGGCCGAAAACTGCATTCAAGCGGACATTATAGACCGATACGAGAAATTTATCTCGTTTATTGTTGAGGACTTGCAGAAAGGTCAGCGTGTGGTTAAGGTTTATCCCTACTATTTAAGTGCAACTGAGCAATATGGGATATTATTAGAGTTCGCTTTCAGAAAAAAACCTGGAGTCCCATTTGGTCGAGAAGTTCAGCAACTCAGTTACAGCCTTGACAGGTCTGGCAAGTCGAATGTCAATTCATATCTTGACAGGTTAAATTACATTCAAAACTTCATAAATACAAATTTGTCAAAATATGGTCCTTTATCGATTTGCGGATGTGAATATAGATTCTCACCAAATTTAACTCGACTTCATGGTCACGAATTGAACACACGAACATACATATTTGGTGACGGATATGAGGATTACGACAAAATCAAGGGTATAAAAACACGCCCATTCGCCGCACCTCCAAAATCACCGCTCTTTGTATTTGTATTTAAGGAATCCGAGCGTAATTCCGGTAATGAACTATTTAGAGCTTTGATAGGTAAAGGATATCCGTCTACATTTTCAGGCATGAAAGCGTGGTTTGATTGTGATATCAATACCAATAATGTAACAAGTATAACAATAGATTTTGATTTAAATAGAAACGCGGTTTCTTCTTTATCCACCCAACTCGAAAATATAATCGCTAAAAATCCTGACAAGCAGTTAATCGGTTTGTTCATTGATTCATATTCACATTATGATGAGCGGTCTGAGAACTACACTAAAGCGAAGCAGGCTTTTTTTTCAGCAGGCATTCCATTACAGGTTGTCCGTAACGACAGAATAATACAATCTGATGGCTTAAAATGGGCTATTTCGGGCATTGGGCTGCAAGTGTTTTCTAAATTGGGCGGCATTCCGTGGAAAGTTAAACCAAGCACCAACAATTGCTTGATTTTTGGTATTGGAAAAGCTCATGATTTGCAAAGACAAAACGGACGGACGACTGTTAGAAAATATTTTGCTTATTCTGTTTGCTTTGATTCAACCGGCGTTTACCGTTCTTTGGGTGTATTATGTGACACATCGAATCGGGAACAGTACTATGCTGACTTAGAGCGAAATATAATTGCTCAAATCGAGGAGCGTATTAATGCAGGACAAACCGTAACTGACTGTGTTATCCATACACCATTTCGCATGCGTAATGATGAAATGAAAACAATAAAAGAAAGCATAGATAAACTACACAAGTCTCACGGTGATATTACTTTTACGGTAATGAGAATTAATACTCGTAATCGCTTTTTCGGCTTTGCCGACAATAATATCAAGATTCCATACGAGTCAACTTATGTTCAACTATCTGCAAAAGAATATCTTGTTTGGTTTGAAGGTTTAAAACGCGGTAGAGAATATATTAACAAGCGTATTGCAAATCCAACATATATTGATTTTTGGTATGGGTGGGGTGACCAAACAAGGGTTGTTAAATTACTGCAAGATGCCGTAAACCTAGCCGGGGCGAGTTGGCGCGGTTTTAATGCAAAGCTTGAGCCAATTTCTATTTTTTATCCTCAGCTTATTGCGGGGTTTATCCGCGACTTTCGACGGATTGGTAGTGAAGAAGACATAGGCCAGACACTGGCACGGTTTAATACGCCGTGGTTTTTATAGAAGGCGAGGCGAACAAAAATGGGACTTCTAAAAGCTGATTCAATAATTTTTCTTATAGGTGCAGGATGTAGCGCTGATGCAAAAATAAAGACTTCAGGACAAATGATTGACGAGATCGAAACACTCATCAAAAACGATGACGCATGGAAACCATACCGTGCACTGTATTACTATGTGAAAAGTGCCATTTTATACGCTGATGGTATACAGGAACACTTTGACAACAATATAAACATCGAGAGACTCGTTGGCGTATTGCGTGACCTCAAGAAGAAAGAGCGTAACCCCATCTATCCATTCATAGGGAGCTGGAATGAAAAGCTATTAGAACTGGGTGGTGCAGGTTTTTCGAACATTGATAAGTTAGATAAATTGTTAAGCGAGAAAATAGTGGACTTTGTAACATTACATAGTGACACAGCCTCACGCGTTGCATATTATAAAAAATTCTATGAGTTTCAAAAGAGTATCCAGTTTGCCATCCGTGTATTTTCGCTCAATTACGACCAATGTCTTGAGAAGGCAAAACCTGCCGGTTATGAATTGGAATGTGGATTCGGTGAAGATAATGAATGGTTATCCGAGCGATTTGGAAATCCAAATCAAGTAGTTGCTGGCATTTTTTTATACAAATTACACGGCTCTATTGATTGGGTTCGTAATCCTGAAACAGGTATATTAAAACGATATGATTCGCCGCAAAAGAACGCCGAGTTAATATTCGGAACGGATGCGAAGTTACAATCTGTTGATCCGTTTCTTTTTAATGTATATGAACTAAGAAATTATTCTTTGCTATGCAAGATGATTATTGTAATCGGATACAGCTTCAATGACTCGCATATTAACGGACTATTGGGACAAGCATTGCGTGCTGCAGAACGAAAACTACTTGTCGTTGATTCTCGTGATGACTACACGACCGAAATATTGAAAAAATTATCGCTCGACAATAGTTTTGCTGGACGTATTGAATACAGAAAAATGAGCGCTGGCGAATTTCTAAGCCACGAACTCACAAAGGAAAAGATGGAAGCCATTGTTCCAGATGAAGATGCTATATTTTAGTCTATAGATTTGTGACTTATTACCGCGAACGGGTAAAAATAGTAGACCTGTTCCCGCGAACAGCAACTACCCCGATAAACTATGCTCGACCTGTTCCCTTGCACGGAAAATCAGCAAAACACATACCCGACATCAATCTGATGCTATCGTTCCATGTTGGGTGTGTGGTATTGATGTGTGCGTCCGAAATGGACAATCCACCCTCCTCTAGGAGTATTATGAGCAACTAGTAAGAAGGCTTATAGAGAAATAACGGTCTATGATGATAAACTAACTATTGAATATAAATTTGGTGTAGAAGTAGATGTATAAACATAACCTACATGGATGACCGCCATTCAGGAGATACACTCTCTTGATTGGCGGTTTTTATTGACTGGAACTGGCAAAAGGCATATAATAATATTAACAATGTTGTTAATATTATTATTGATAAGGAGATGACAACATGAGTGATGTTAATGAGCTGCTAGAAGAAGCTATTAAGGAAACTGAAAACTTGAATGAAGGTGAAGCCTTTCTTGTTAAAGATCTGTTCAAGGGTTATGTATGGAATAGAATACCTAGAAAGAATCGGCTTCTGCTTGGGACTTTATTCTTAAACTATGTAAATAAAATGGAAGGTAATATTAAGGCTATTGAAAAGACTTCATCTAATCAGCAACGGTATATAAAGGAATTTCAAAGGAGATTACAATGATTAGAGAGTTTGAAGAAACTGACTTAAACAGTATTATGAGATTATGGCTTGAGACTAATATTTCTGCACATGATTTTATTGATGAAAATTATTGGAGAGGAAACTATGATCAAGTAAGAAAAATGGTACTTAAAGCAACAATATATATTTATGAAGAAAACTCTATTAAAGGATTTATAGGATTAAGTGGAAACTATATAGCTGGAATATTTGTTGAATCAAACAGTCAATCAAAAGAAATCGGAAAGGCTTTATTAGATCACATCAAGGAAAGAAATAAAGAACTATTTTTACATGTTTATAAGAAAAATAAAAGAGCTATTAAATTTTATCTGAGAGAAGGGTTTGTTATCGATAATGAACAAAATGATAAAAATACAAATGAAATTGAACTTGTTATGAAATGGATAGATAAATAAGGAGTTTGTTTCTACATATAAAGTCCGTTCTATGCGGGCGGAGGATGGCAGTGAAAATTTTGCTTGATTTAAGGGCATTAGTAGATAAGTTTTTTAGAGAAGAATATTCTGTTTATGGTAGAATTTTTAAGCCAACGGGTGTAGGGAAAGACAAAGATAGCATTACATTAACAAGTAGGTATGATTCTATCTGGTAGGAAAATATTACATAATCGAGATTTGAGTAGTTAGGGGGGACTTGCAGATGGCTTTGCTTCAAGATGAATTAAAAATAAGAAAGATTCATGAATTACTTCATATGAAATTGGCTTTACCACCATATCAGCGTCCGTATAGTTGGAGTGTGAAGTCTGCAAATACGCTTTTTCAAGATACTTATAATGCATACCATGAAGGTTTACAAGAATATAGAGTTGGTTCAGTAATTTTACATAAAGAAAACGGAAAGTATAACATTGTCGATGGCCAACAACGACTGACAACTATTTCGATTCTTCTATACTGTTTAGGCGAGAAGGATCTGGGGTTATTACAAGAAAAATACAATCAACTGTCTAACGATGTGATTGTGACTAATTATGAAATTTTATCTAAGAGAATAAGTGAGCTACCGAAAGATGAGCAAAACAAGTACAAAAATTATTTATTCGAACGTTGTAGTGTAGTTCAAATTGTTACAGACAGCGAGCAAGAGGCTTTTCAATTCTTCGATTCACAAAATTCGCGCGGTAAGGAGTTAGCCCCACATGATTTATTAAAGTCATATCATTTACGCGAGATGAATGATGAAGAGGAAGACCAAAAAATAAGGATTATCAACCAATGGGAAAATGTGAACCAAGATGATTTGAATGACCTATTTAAAATCTATCTTTACCCATTGACCCAATGGTATAAAGGAAAGAGTGGTTTGGGCTATTCATCTAGTAAAATTGATGTGTTCAAAGGGATTAAAACCACAAATGTATTTAATTATGCGATTTATCATAAAGCAAGTAATCTTTTTGTAGAACAGTTTAATGCAAATGGAAGCAATGAATTACTTGCATCTAGAGCATTAAATCAATTTCAATTAACACAGCCTCTTATGGCAGGAAAGCGATTTTTTTATTACACTCTACATTATAGAAATCTACTTGAGCAAGTACAAAGATTAGTGAGTAAAGTTCATACAAAGGAACAAGTTCCGAGTAGACGCACTGGAGATATTTACATTAAACAATTATATGAATGTGCGCTATTATTTTTTGCTGATCGCTTTGGAATTGAAAACCTATCTAAAGCTGTGATGCAGCAATTATATACTTGGAGTTATTCTTTGCGGCTGGTTATGGAAGCTGTCTATCTACAGACAATTAATAAATATGTGCGAGGAGAACATGAACGCGTAAACTATGGATTAGGTATGTTTTCAGAAATTAGTGAAATGAAAAACGGAGAAGAATTAAAACTCATTTCTTTAGAGCAACCTAAAATTGAGAATAAAAATAAAGAGAAGTACAGGGATGTGTATGATTTACTTTGTGAATGGAATAGGTGGTAGATGATGGATAAAAATATAAAAATCATACCGGTATCAAAAATTTTTACTAATATTCATTATATAGTTCCTATATATCAACGTAACTATGCTTGGGGAGTATTGGAGATAGAACAATTGATAGAAGATATTTATAGCTCTATTGGCGACTCTAATAAAAATTACTTTCTTGGAAACCTAATTGTTAATCAAAGGGATAATAATGTTTATGAAGTAATAGACGGGCAACAAAGGTTGACAACACTATTTCTATTAGAAAGTTATCTTGGTATGAATTTTGCTAAAGATGGGTTGAGATTTGAAGCACGGGAAAAATCAAACCGTACCCTTAACATGCTAAGCAAAGGAAACAAGAATGAGCTAATAGAGGAATTAGCATCTGTTGAAATCTTAAAGGGATATCAAATAATTGATAGCTATTTTAAATCTAATAATATAGATAAAAATGATTTAACTAAAAAACTGGAAAGTGTTTTTATTGTTCGTGTACAAGTTCCACAAGGTATAGATTTAAATCATTATTTTGAAATCATGAATATTCGTGGCGAGCAACTTGAACTTCATGAAATAGCAAAAGCAAAGTTTTTAGAAGTATTGGATACAGAACAAGATAAAAAAACGGCAGCATTGATTTGGGAAAAATGCTCTAACATGGACTCGTATATACAAATGAATTTTGATCCCAGTGTTAGAAAGTCTCTTTTTACAAAAGATTGGTCTAGTATCAGGGATAATATTAACGATTTTGATACAATTAAGGAATTTATTCATGGAGAAGATGAAGACAATAATTTAGTTCCTTTGATTGAGATTCTAAAAAACAAGAAACTCTTTAAAAATGAAATAAGTAAGGATGAAGTTGAGAATGAACGTTTTGAATCGATTATTTCATTCCCAAATTTTTTGCTTCAGGTAAATGCTGTAATTAATAATTTAAAAGAGGAAGATTCAACACTTGATGATAAACATTTCTTAAATAATTTATCATGGGCCTGGGAGGATGCTAATAAAGCAAAGAACTTTTTATTTCATATGTTAAAATGCCGTGTGCTGTTTGATAAATATATATTGAAACGTGAATATGCTAGAGATTATAAAGAAACTGGGAAATGGTCGTTACAACGTTTAGAAAGGTATAATGATGGGAAAGGTGATAAACCCAAATATGTCGGAACATTTGGTGAGGACAATAGTCAGAATAATAAACAACTAAGAACTCTGCAATCCTGCTTGCGTATAACCTACACATCGCCTAAAACTATGCATTGGATTTCATTAGTATTAACAAGCTTATTAGAAAATGAATCATGTGATATTATTGAAATACTTGAAGATTACTGCAAAACAAAAGTTTTCGAATCAAAGTTTGAGAATTCTAGTGGATTTGGTTTTGAAAGAATAGTATTTACTTACCTTGATTATCTTTTATATAAGAATGGTTATTCTTACTTGGGCAAGGAAATTATCCCTCCATTATATGATGAGTGGCAGTTCCAATTTAGAAGTTCCATTGAACACTTTCAACCCCAAAATCCCGTTGAAGGTGAAAGCTGGGAAGCAGATGACCTTGATGGCTTTGGCAACCTCGCATTAATTACAGTGTCAGGAAACTCGAAGTTTTCTAATTTACCACCAGAGGGAAAAATCACCTCATATCCAAGCATTATAGAACAAAGTTTGAAACTCAAGATTATGAAAGAGTTGGTGAACTTCGATGATGAAAAATGGACGGAAGAAAAAGCAAGAAAGCATAAAGAAGAAATGTTTAGAGTTTTGAAAGGGTAGTTATTATATATGTCGATATGTCCCCGCCTACCGATAGTGCAAAAAGTGCCTTTGACTTGTTTCCGATTACCGACAATTAAAAGACATCAATCCACCCCGCTCGTTGCATGTTGAGACATGCAGCCTCTTAGTGAGGCGAAGCTGAACTTAGAGATGCAGTCCACATTACGAAGCTTAACGAAAGTCAGCGGAGTAAGGTGTGGCTTTTTGATGTAGAAAAAAGTCCAGATAGCCTTCAAGATTCCGGATTTCATAAAATAAAAGTAAATCTGTCAACTCGACCTAAACCCTCGATATGTGTACGTGGAAATATATCGAGGGTATATTTTTATGCGAAATATGAGTCAGTATATGGGTAGGGTTGAGTTGACAGAATAGATAAATTAGTAAGGTTGAGAAGACAGGATAAATGTACTTTTTAGTCTTCACAAACACCATTAGCTTCAAAAATCCTACTATCATCAGCTATAGAAAAGTTAATAGAATCAGGTAATACCCATGGTACTGGTATTGGTTTTGCACTGAAGCGTTAGGGATATGCATTTGAATTAATCAGTAATTCTTTCTACAAAGTCAGTGTAATACCGCTGTATAATGACTGCAAGTTGGGCTCTGCTAGCACCGGTTTGCGGGGAGACTAGATTGTTGCCAACACCTGTTATGAGACCATTAGCTACGCCCCATTGCATTTTGTCTCTGGCCCAGTCGGAAATCTTATCCGCATCATGATAGGCACTTAGATCGTCTTTTTTGCTTACATCGTATCCCATAAACTTGGAGTATTGCAACAAAATAGAAACCATTTGCTCCCGGGTCAATATATCGTTGGGACCGAAATTTCCATCTCCATAACCGAACACAATATTATTTTTGGCAGCCCAGTTTATGGCTTCTGTATACCATTTACCATTCTCCACATCTTTAAAAATATTCTCCGCTATTTCTTCACTTTGAGAAAGCCGATAGAGCACAGCTACTAGCATGGCTCGAGTGGTTTCTACATTACCGTCAAATCGTCTCTTATCTGTGCCTGACATTAAACCGTGGGCGGAACAAAACCATGCAGCTTCGTCATACCAATCATTTTGATCCACATCATCGAAATAATCTATTTTAGTAAACTGTACATCTACAGCAACTTCTCCAGCAGGCATCTTGAAGCTATATGTTCCATCACCATTGTCTGTAACTGCTACCGGATTATTGTCTTTGTCAAAAACAGTAATAATACTGTTATCGTAACCAGGGTCAGGAATAATGGTAATAGTCACAATTTCGTTTTCTTTTGCCTTTTCTCTGCTCAGTTTAGTATTTCCGCCGGTTTGCTCACCATGATTTATATCCTTTACTGCATACTGGCTCGGTGTGTTGGAGCTACTGCCACTGCTACTACTTCCTCCGCCCTTAGCCTTCCATGTTGCAGTCACGGTAACAGCCTTATTGGGCATGATGAAAGCCGTGCTTGAGGCATTGGCATTAGTAAAGCTTACGTCTTCCGATATCCAGCCTTTAAAGCTATAACCCGGACGACTGCCGGCATTTATGGTTACTGTATCTCCCTCAGAATAATTACCCGCCCCTGAAGTCTTATCATAGCTACCGTTAACGGTTAATGCATAAGTAGATATCGGTATATCTTCTATTTCAGCTTTGACTGTCACGGATTTATTTGGCATTACGAAATAATACTCAGCATTTGCAATCACTTCTATTGTTTCTACATTTCCGCCTTCTACGTCAGTGACTGTGATAGATTTTAATACCTTGCCGGATTCTACTTCACTGATGTTTACAGTTACCGTGGATCCTGCAGCCGCTTCATTAACCGGGTCAGTTGTTACTGTAACCGTGCCGCCCACTGCATTGATTGTTATTTTGTTTTTTGCCGGTGCCACTTTAGCAGCATAGGTTACTGTGGCTTGTGCTACATCAGAATTTTCCGATCCTGATTTTACCCCAATTACCTTGATGGTAATAGTCCCCACATCATCTTGATCCGGAGCGGGTAAGGTTACTTCTCCTTCGTATTTTGTCGGGCTTATAGTCGGGTCTGTTCCGTCAAGAGTATAGTAGTAGGTTACTCCTGCAACTTCTTCTACCGTAAAGGTTATTCCCTCTTCTCTATTATCGGCATTTGTTTTACTAAGAGTAATTACCGGTGTTGCTACTTTTTCAGGTTCCGGTAGTTTGTCGATTGTTTTGTTTACTACAACTGTAGCTGTTTCACTACCTAAAGTAAGGTTTAAGGTACCTTTGACCCAGCCTGTTTCTACGCTTGTTGCAGCTTTTTTATTAAATCCATCTTCACTATCCCAGGCAACGGTCACTCCATACAGGGTTGCTCTTGTTGCAGCAGTTAAAACATCCTCTGCTGTTGTTTCATTGCTAACCGCTAACTCATTCACAACTGTTTCAATTGCAGCCTTGGCTGCTGCTACTTTTCCTGCATCGGTTAGAGAAAATTCTGCCGTGCCTTCTGTAGTCACCGTTGTTGTATAATTGATACCTTCGTAGGTGAGGGTGTGCTCTCCTTCAGGAAGATAAACATAGACTTTGTTTGTATCTAAGGTCTTAATGCCGGTAGTGTTATATCCAGCAATAGTCAGGTCAACCGGTGAACGGTCAGTGGTAATGCCTGGCACAGTAAAAGTGGCCTTGTATACTCCCACAGCCGGTTCCGCATCATTTGTGGGAACAAGATCATCTCTTCCGAAAGCCGCTCCGAAAGTGGTCTTTACGTTACCGCCAGTGATTTTGATGCCTGTAGCACTGCCTTCTAACCCAAAACCGATAGTTCCGTCGTAATAAAATTCATTGTAGTCGTTGTTCACATATTGACCGAGGGCCTCAACAGTACCCCCTGTGATAATAATATTTTCCGCAGTACCGCCCCAACCAGAACCGATACTGGCACCATAATCACTTTGGGCGGTAATAAGGCCTCCGTTGATAGTAATATTACTGGCACTGCCGCGACTACCCCCGCCTATACCGGCAGCTTGATTACCAGTGGCACCAACAATGCCGCCATTGATGGTAATATTACTGGCACTGCCGTTTTGTCCCCCACCAATGCCGGCACCATTACCATTGACACCATAAGCGGTTATGATACCGCCATTGATAGTAATATTGCTAGCACCCTTGCCATTTTCCCCACCTATACCTGCACCTGTTAATCCTCCTTGAGCGATAAGCTTGCCAGTGGAACCATTAATGGTAAGCATTGCTTCGTTGTCCTTCTGCAAGCCTGCATACTTACTACCGCCATAACCAGTAGAGCTTTTAAGAATGTTGGTGCTACCATCAGCCAGAGTGATATTTACCGGACCAGCAGTGGAAGTAATACTAAAAGGAGGACCATCATAACTATCCACGGAGTAAAAATCGATATACACCCCATCCAGTACGATATTTACCTCTTCCTCTGAATCTACCACGATTTTATCAGTTGTGGTCTTCTCAGCGTATACGGACATAGATACGGTGCAGTCACCTTTTATGGTTAAAACATGCTTTTCATCGTCATAGCTTGCTACATCACCTACAGAAACACCTGCCGCTGCTCTCACAAAAAAGTGACCAAAAACATCTTCATTTGTAGATGCCAAGGCCGTGGTCGGCAGCAGGGTAAGTACCATGCATAGGCAAAGCAAAAGTGATATCGTTTTTCTTTTCATAAATCTACAATCTACCTCCTTTGTCCAATATTTTATAAACAGCACAACAAATTTGTCCTTTTCAAACCTTTTCCTTTCCCATCATCCCTCCTTTTATATTAACTTTAAGGAAATATGCTAGAAAACTCATCCTTCTAAAGGATGAATTTCGACAAAAAGCCCCTCATACTAAAGGATGAGAGGCTTAATTTATCAGTATTTATGGGTTTTTAAGAGGTAAATAATTTTACTATTCATGAGGGGGGGATCGTTTTGTCATTAATATGTAGGCTGTTTGGTCACAAGTGGCAAAGGAATTTTTGCAGCAAGAAAGATACATTGAAGAAAAGTAAAGGATTCCTTGGTAAACGTCCCAAAGATAAATTCAGTTTAATGATACTAATTACATGAAAGAGAATCGACCAAACTGTGCACAGAATGTCGGATAAGTAAACGCACTCTTTGATAATATTAATGATGAAAGGAGGTTGTTCAATGGATTCTTTAAGAAGTATGAATAATGCATTAGCGTATATTGAAGAGCACTTAACAGAGGAAATTGATTATAGTGAAGTATCTAAAATCGCTTATTGTTCAGAGTATCATTTCAAGCGGATGTTTTCTTTTTTAGCAGGCATAAGTTTATCAGAATATATTCGGAGAAGAAGACTGACGTTGGCTGCACTTGATTTGAAAGATAATGATTTGAGAATAATTGATGTAGCCGTCAAATACGGCTATAATTCGGCTGATTCATTTTCCCGTGCTTTTCATTCCCTGCATGGCATTCTCCCTTCTGAGGCAAGGAGTGAGAATACACAATTAAAAGCTTATCCTCGAATGACCTTTCAATTATCAATTAAAGGAGGATGCGAAATGAACTATCGTATTGTTGAGAAAGGACCTTTTAAGTTAGTAGGATTTAAGAAGAGAGTTCCAATTATTTTTGAAGGTGTCAATCCAGAGATTGCAAAAATGACTGAACTTTTAACCATGGATGTTATTAATCAATTAAAAGCAATTTCAAATGTAGAACCTAAAGGTATTATTAGTGTTTCCACTAATTTTTCAGAAGGTAGAATGGGAGAGAAAGGAGAATTAGATCATTACATCGGGGTAGCAACATTAAGTAATGAAACTAAAGATTTTGATGTATTAAAAATTGATGCTAGTACATGGGCTGTATTTGAATCGATTGGACCATTTCCGGAAACACTTCAAAATGTGTGGGGTAGGATATACTCAGAGTGGTTTCCATCTTCAGGATACGAGGCGGTTGAAGGTCCTGAAATTTTATGGAATGAGAGTCCAGACACTGGAAATCCAAAGTATCGAAGCGAAATCTGGATTCCAGTAAAGAAAAAAGACTATTAATTACATCTGGGACAACAGTACACCAAGCCAAATTTGCATAGATTTTAATTTAATTCAGGTTATGGAAAGAATAATAGAGTTAATGAAGCTTCTCTAACTTTTACAAATACGAATACATGTGATAAACTTATATGGCATTATTGTACTATAATTATTAAACAGTGATCAATTAAGATAATTGTTAGGATATTTGTGCGAATTTATCAAAGTGTGGTGGCATCAATGGTTGAAACAATACATAGCGAAAGATGGATATCCCTGCAAGAAGTTTGCGAATATCTTGGCGTTAAGCACAACACTGTCATTCACTGGATTGATCAGAGTGGTGTGTCTGCTTCCAAGGTCGGAGAGATTTGGCCTTTCAAAGCCGCTGATATAGACGAATGGGTTAAAAAGGACGGAACCTCAGTTGAGCTGGAGATTATAAAATGAACGGACATAAATTATTAAATTCCCGCAGGCTTTCTATCGCAGGATTCTCATTTCTTTTTGCCTATATTCTTTCCTTCCAGTTTGAGGGACAGGTATTGTATAGTCTGTTGGATATGCGTGGAACAGACGCCGATTGTTACATACTGGCTGCAATTATAGCACATTTTGCAGGGCTTTTTACCTGCGGCCTGTTTGTCAAATTCTTGGGGACCGCAAAAAATATGGTACTCATTGGCATGAGTTTATGCTTGACTGCTACCGTACCTTTCTTTTTTGTTCCCTCCTCTCTATGGTTGGGCGGATTGATTATCAACGGATACTTTAGCGGCTGTGCTGTGGCTGCATGGGGATTTTTTCTCAGGGCCTTTACCCCCAAGAACGAGCGTATTAAGTCCTGCGCAGATGTTCTGATTTATTCCAATCTGTTGATGATTGCAGTCAACGTGGTTGCCATGAATCGCTCACCGTTTATCGGGCTAAGCCTTGCTATGCTTTGCCTTGTGATTGGTATAGTCTTCATTTGGATGCTGCCGGTTGGGCAGGAAAATGAGCAGAACAAAACATTTACAAACAAGGCACATGGCGGCATTAGAAACCCACTAATATTGCTGTGCCTCTTTGTCTTTATCATCACAATTAATTCTGGACTGATGTATCAGGTCATTAACCCCGCTTTTGCGCATCTAACGGGGCTGGTGAGTTGGTATTGGGCCGTGCCTTATATTGTGGCGCTTGTTATTATGCGCGACCTACCCATGCAAGCAAAGCGTTCCAGAATTTTGTATATCGGAATGGCAATGATTATAGGAGCGTTCATCAGTTTTATGCTGTTAGGGAGAAACACTTCCGACTATTTGATTGTAGATACGCTGATGCTCGGTGCTTGCGGTATTTTTGATCTGTTTTGGTGGAGCATCCTTGGAGAAATGTTGGATTATAGCGACAACCCGGCGCGAACCTTTGGCATTGGGCTTTCTGCCAATGTATTCGGAGTCCTTTGCGGAGGGGTCTTGGGAATAATCGTAACATCCATTGGTCTTCCCTGTGCGGAGATTGCGGTGATAGCTCTTACTGTGGTTTGCATTACGCTGGTTATGCTGCCGCCGCTGAACCACCAGCTTGTTTTATTGCTGAAAAGCCATGCCTACCTTGCTGCATATGACAATATGAGTGAGTCACAGCAAACGGACGTTGTTCGTCAAATTAAAACTCTTGACCCGCTGACCGTCCGGGAGCAAGAGGTATTGCATCTAATCCTTTCAGGCAAATCCAACCGTGAAATTGCCGGAGCTTTGTTTATTAGTGAGAATACTGTAAAAACACATGCAAGGAACATTTTTTCAAAATATGATGTAAGTAGTCGGGCAGAACTAATTAGTACCCTGTTGAAGAATCAAAGGGTTGAATGATACATAAAACTTCATGAACACAGGGTTTAACTGGCCTCTCAAATAAAAAGTATGAGGGGCTTTTTTGTTACTATAATTTTTTCAAATTTTTTGATATGATTAAGATGATTAGCATACTAATTGGAGCTTGTCGACATAAGCAATGTACTCTGCGAGAATCAAGTGGAGCGTCGCAAAATATTATGATTTGAAAAAAGGCACTTTTATACAGAAGACAATATCTTATTGATAAATATAGACCGATGAGAATCTGTACAAGCAATTTGGCATTAATTATGCGCGCATACGGGAGCAAAGACACACCCGAGATATATATTATAGGGAGAATGGTTTTGAGAAGTCGCTCTCACCAAGTCGAAGCTTAGACATTTGGAGTGGAATGTGCGTATCGCGCAGTGAGAAAATTATGAGGTATAAGTATGAAAAAATCAGGATTTCTTGAGGGTCCACAGGATGTGGACATGGTTTATCCTTACATCCATAGTAATTAGCTTGTTTGTCATGCTGTTTTCCGGCAGTTTGCAAATCAAGCGGAATATGCCCGCTGATGTGCCGCTTGACGAATTTAAGGCACATATGGATGAAAACATTCCTGCCCTGATGAAGCTGTATGGAATTCCGGGCTGCAACATCGCGCTTGTGCAGGACAATGAAGTCGTTTGGACTAAGGGTTATGGATATGCGGATGTGGCAAGTGGCAGAGTGCTGACGGTGGATATCCCCATGAGTGTTCAATCCATTACAAAATCTGTTACAGCTTGGGGAATTATGCGGCTTAGGGAGAAGGGTCTCATCAACTTGGATGCTCCGGTGTCGCAGTATCTAAAAAGCTGGCAATTTCCGTTGTCTGACTATCCGACAGAAAAAATTACTGTACGGCAGCTTTTAAGTCACACTTCGGGGATGCCATAGGGGGATTTCACCAACGTCTATTCTCCCGGCGAGGCGATGCCCTCCAACCGGGATGTGATGGCCGGGGAAGCGGTTCTTATGCGCGAACCGGGAACGGGGTTTTGGTACTCTAACACAGGCTATAACCTATTGGAAGTATTAATCGAGGATGTCACTGGACAAAGCTTTTCGGATTATATGCGCACTGAAGTGTTACTCCCGCTGGGTATGGAAAGCGCTACCTTTGATATTGACAAGGCGGTGACACCTTACCCACCAACGGGGTATAACCTCAAAGGGGAGCCGGTTCCGGTTTATCTCTATCCATCAAAGGCTTCAGGCGGATTGTTTGCCACAGCTTACGATATTGCTCGCTTTGCGGCGTCGGGGATGCAAGAAAACCCGGTTCTGAGTATCGAGAGCATTAATCGGATGTATCAACCTGAGAGCAATACAATTGGCATTTACGGTCTGATATTTGATGCATATGGATTTGGTCACTATATCGAAAAGCTGCCAAACGGCATGCTCTCAGTTTCTCACGGCGGCCAGGGCAACGGCATCATGACACATTTGCAGGCCGTGCCTGAGACAGGCGATGCCATCGTGCTTCTCACAAACAGCCAAAGAAGTTGGCCGTTCATCGCCTATGTTTTAAGTGACTGGGCGCAGTGGCGAGGGTTTCCTTCTGTCGGCATGGGAAGGATTATCTGGGGGCATTATGGCTTTTGCATCGTGATCGGTATACTGATCTCGGCAAGCCTACTAGTGATACTAAGGCTGGTCTCGACCTATTATCAACAAAAGCGAGCGGGGTTCAGACTACTTCGAGTTAGTGCAGCATCTATTCTTCTCGGAATTCAAATCTGGTGCGCTTGCCAGAAATACTTATTTATAACTTCGGTTTTTCCGATTCTGTCTGTATGGCTTGGGGGTGCAGCATTCGTGTTTTCAATAGTACTGCTGTTGTCTGTGGTGTTACCCCTATGAAGAAGATGGTAGATTTAATGGGTTTTGATAATCTGCCACCTGAGGTAGTTGCACAGATGAACAGAGTTGTAGACATCTGGAAAAAGCACTTAAACAATCAATTGGTGGGTGTCTACCTTCATGGTTCAATTGTACTTAACTCCTTCATGCCTCGGTCAAGTGATATTGATTTATTAGTGGTAGTTGAGGATTCTTTGGTTATCTCGACAAAATTGGCTATTGCGAAAGATATAATTGAAATTGATGGCAAACCTTGCCCCCTTGAAATGTCAGCAGTTCGCTTAAGTGATGTAAGACCATGGAAAACTCCCGGAAACTGCGTGTTTCATTACAGTGATTATTGGAAAGACAGATATTTTGAAAAGTTGTCAAATCCAGATACAAAATGTTATGTTGTTGATAATGAATTTCCCGATGAGGATGTTACAAGCTATATAAAATTAGTTTGTCAGTGTGGAATTGTTCTGTACGGCTGGGATATTGATGAAGTCTTTTCGGATATTTCTGATAAAGATTTCTTGAAAGCAATAAGTGCCGATGTAGAAAATTATAATTTTCATAATTACGCGCCGAGATACTTAGCGAGCAATATCCTTATTTTGGGAAGAATACTGTCTTTTAAGGAAACAAAGCGAATATTATCTAAGTACGATGCAGGATTATGGATGATTTCTCGTGTTCCTGACAAACTAAAGTATTTGCCGGAACTGGCCATAAAGATTTGGTATGAAGGAGAACAGTATGAACTTCCTGAAGATGATTTGGAAGAACTGAGAAAATACCTTATAGAGGAGATTAAGAAATAAGAATTACAGTTTGTTCTATATAAGAGTATAGAGTATTAATGATATTTTTCCTTGAACCGCAGTTTTTCAAAAATGACGGGAAAACCCATCGACATGTTCCACGAACGGATACAAAAAAATGAACTTGATATCAAATCAAATAAAGTGAAAATCACACTAGATTTATCAGCATTTTTTAGCATGAACACAAGGTTTAACTGGCCTCTCATACTTTAGTATGAGAGGCTTTTTTCTGCAAATTCATTCTTTTGAACGATGATTTTAGAGGCTTTTTCCCCAAAAATTATACTGGAGGAGGTATGGAGCAAATGAAAATAATCCGTAAACGACGCAATATATATGCCTTGACGCTGGCAGTCAGCATTTGTTTGTCGGTGTGGTTGTGTACGATATTTTTGTTAGAAGCGGCTTTGGCCTTTGGAGCTATCAGCCTTATCTATCTCCTGTTATTGGTGAGAGAGAGCCGCAGGCTCTATGATGCAACGCTCATTTGGGATAATCGCATCATTTCGGTGCCATCTGCTCTAATCTCAATACCGGGCTGCCAAATGAAAAAAGATATCGAAGAAACAGTAGTATCTACCTTTGGTATCCTCATCGGCAGCCAAATCTACCGATGGGGCCTCGACGGGGTACATGGCGTGCGACTGCATGCAGCCCATATTGATCAGGAGCGGATGTACCTGACCTTTGGCGACACATCTGAGACCATGCGGGTAGAGTTGCTGCACGGAATGGCTCAAAAACAGGCGGTACTAGATGCCGCACAAAAGCTGTTTCATGAAACCGGTGTGAAGGCAGACATCACCGGATGGTAACGCAGCAAAAGCGAGTGATTAATCAAAGAAGGATAGAGTATATGGCTGCTGGTAAACCTCTTAGCTTCATTAGGGATCTTTCCCCTACCGATTCGCTTCCTCTCCTGGCTGACTGCTGCACGGGGAAGTCTCATCGGGGGCAGCATAGGAAAAGGACTGGTGGCGGCACTGCTGGCTCAACTTATTGCTGACCAAGCTATGCTTCAGACAGTGAAAAAAGGCCTTGGTCAACTGGGCGGTATAGCCAAAAGTTCGAAAGATGCAACCGTTTCGTTACTAATAGGTCTAGGTATAGCCCTCACAGATGTTTCCAACGAACCGCTAGATTTACCAAACAAGAGGAATATCTATATCATACAAGAGGAAGGGCCTACCGAGGCTGACAGCAAAAAGTCAACAGATGATAATTCATAAGTGATGCCGGGTTTCAGGGACAATCGGTATATGGAGGAAGTAGAGTTTGCCCCAGGGGAATCCACCAGTGGCTGGATTGTCTATCAACAGCCCGACCGACAAAAGCAAAATCACCATGCACTATTACACTGCCTTTGCCAATACCCCCCTGATTTAAGGTTCAGATTTACCTTTAAGTAAGCGACAGAAAGGAGCTTTGTGTAGTGAAACGAAAAATAGTATCCCTTATACTTGCAGCCGCTATGCTGTTGTCCTTAATAGCGGGACTTACCGGCTGCGGAAAAGGCAATCAGGCAAAACCATCAAGTACACAGAAAGCGGAAACCTTCATGGTGGAGGAAGGACAAACCGCATTAGCCTCGAAAGATGGTGCGGCTATAGACTTTGGCTGCCTTCTAGAGGCTGGCGAGGAAGTCACCATACAAAAGGTGTCACTCCCTCCCATTGACAATGACGTTGATATCTACGCCTATGATTTTAAGCTGGCCTCTGGCCAGCCGGAGGGAACGATCGAACTGATCATACCCTATGACGACGCGGGCCTGGACAGAGATGGCGAGATACTTGCGGTGGGCGGTAAATATCTCAATGAGGGGACCGGTCAGTGGGAGGATGTCCTTTATACAGTGGATACTGAGGCCAATGAGGTGCATATTTTCACTGATCACCTCTCCACCTTTGGCGTATTTAAGGTTGTAAACGAAGGAAAGCGTAGTGAATATATTTCCGATGTCAATGCCTACGCCTCTTTCTTGACAACAAAGCAAGCTGAAGAATTGCTCAAAACCTACGCCCAGCAAGGTCCATCCTGGCAGGAGGATGTTGTGGCCTCCTTTCTGCATGCCAACAACTCCCTGCCAATGTTCATTGAAACAAATATCCCCACTCTCTTAACCCTTGGAGGGGCCTATGATGAAATGATCAGCGGCCAATTTGGTGACGCCCTGACTGTTTTAGGTGTCGTAACCTCCTGTACCCAGTTTGCCTATGATGCCTACAGCAACGGAATGAAAAGCACAGAAACAGCCATTAGCGGCATGAAAACCCTATTGAACCTGGGATTGAATCTGTATACAACTAAAGAATATCTGTTAAATTCCTTCCAAGTGGCCTATGTGGGCGTGGGAGTCATCGATATGGCCCTTTCCGATGTGACCACCTTTGCCATCGATACAAAGTATGAAAGTACCAAGAATATGTATGACGCTTACTATGCAAGACCTGAAAACAAACGCCGGGTTAAGGATTGGTATGATTTATTTAAAAAGATCCAAAAAGAGAATAAGTCCAACCCCCATCTGGCCCTGGAGAAAATGCAAAAGGAGATTGACAACTATGTCAATAAATACTGGGATGTGGCAGGTAGCGACTGGGAATCATGGATCGACACCTATGATAAAAATGGCAGTCTAGCCAAGTATCCCTGGCCTTCAGAGAAGGACCGGGAAAAAATATCCAACAATTTCAAAGCAGAGATCTACGATTACCTTCAGGCTATGTTTGAATCCCTGAGCCGGGATATGTTTTTTGATGCCCTAGCTTATCGGGAAAAGCAGTATCAAGAGCTGGCCGCCCTGCTCAATAAGGAATATACCGTGAAATTCAGGGAGGATTATGACACAGAAAAGGCCAAATGGGCCAACACATATGTGAAGTTGGCCCCTCTCTCCAATAAAACCACGGCAAATGAGTGGACCATCCGCCTTGACGACCAGGCCAAAGGACAGATGAAGTTCACCCTAGGGGCCCACAAAACTGCAGGGTTCCCCATGAAGGTAGAATTCTACAAGACAGAAAAGGACTTGGAAGAGGGCAAGGTGGCCTTGAGTGCTAAACTCAAACCCTTTGTGAAAAATGAAATGGAGGTTATCTTAAATACAAAAACCAATAAGGTGGACTATTCCGGAACATATACAGGGGTCATGAATGTTACGGAAACGGGTAAAGAAATCAAAGTAACCACCGTAGTCACCTATGAAAAAGATTTTGGGGATGGCTCTTACTATAAAATCGTCTGCTCCAATGATGAAACCGGGAGCACCTACATCAATGGAAGCTATTTTGTGCGGTGGTCCTCAGGGGAGGCCAATATTGCGGGAGCAAAATTTGTCTTCTCATCTGACGGAACATCCTTTACTGCCTCCATGCGGGATCACAACAATAAAGAGTGGGGTTTGATGACCTGTCAAAAATAGAACGGCCATAAACACAATGTGGCACTGGACTATACCTACGCCGGAGCGGGTTACTTCGCGGCTGGAATAGTATACATCTTTTCTATGGTAACGGCCATAGCGGGTATACCTTTACAGGGTAGTTCTACCGACATGGCTGGTACGGACCCGTGGCTATATCCCCTCCGCTCCTATGCCGTGCTCACGTTGCCGCCACTTTTCCTCCTGACCGTTCTATATCTATTTGGCGTGGGCTGGCACAAAAAGCGGGAAAGTGAACAACAACGAAAGGAGCATTCAGATGGCAAAAAAGAAGAAGAACAATAAAACCCCCCTGCCCATCTTAATCATGATTTGCGCCGTGCTGCTGTATGCCACATATACCAGTATCAGCACCCTTGTGTTGGCGATATGGGGAGAATCCGTCATGGGTACGGTGGTCAGCTATGATTCGCGGCTGGACGATAGCAAAGCGGGGCCAAACCGCTCCCGCACCGTTTCAAAGGGCTATTGGTTTCTGGTGAACGGCAAGGAATACCGAGGCTATGTGATGTATAAAAGTGACGAGGCATGGCCGAGCTTGGACGAAGGTGAAACGCGCTCCGAGCGCATCCGCTACCTCTCAGTATTTCCTTACATCAACAAGCCCGCCATGCTGAGCGAATTTGACGAGATGGGCGAGGGGGCAATCATCTACCATATCTTTGCCCCCATTGGCTGTCTGTTTTTGCTGCGTCTTGTTATTCGCACAGCCGGAGGCAAGAAAACAAAGAAAACAGCGGCGAGGAAAACCGCCGGAAAATCTGCGACACGCGGGAAACCTCAAATAATCGGAGCGAGCAGTGATACGGATATGTTCTGTTCTGACTGCGGAAACAGGCTAACGGAGGGCGCGGCTTTCTGTACGAACTGCGGAGCGAAAATACAGGCCGGCGCACCTAACGTCTGCACTGCCTGCGGCGTGGAGTTACCGGAGGGGTCAGCGTTTTGCATCAGCTGTGGTAAAGCTGTGAGCCGGGCAGTGCCGGAACCGATGGAGGAGAGTCAAGCGGCAGCTTCCGCACCTCCACAGGGCGGAGCGGGGTTGGTCGGCTTTTCCGACAGGTGTCATTCGCCGGAGATACTGGCCGCCGCACAGAAAAATAGGAGGATTGGAGTAAAGTTTTTGCTTGTGCTGGTAGCAGTACCACTTATAGGCCTTCCCATTGCCGGCCTGCTGATGGATGATTTTCCGTTTGGAAAATCGGTGGTCATAGGTGTCGGTATTGCCCTTGTGATACTAATTATAAATGTATTTGCCCTACGCGGGTATTGCCCTTGTGATACTAATTATAAATGTATTTGCCCTACGCGGAGCCAAACAGCCCATGTGGGAAGGCATCGTCACCAATAAATTCAGAAAAGAACAGTACGAGCATCAAGATGATTCGTCAGTAACTTATACGGAATACACAGTGGAAATCACTACTGATGCGGGAAGAAAAAAAACTATTGTTGTAAGGGATAGCAGGCGGCATATGTATGATTATTTCTCCGTTGGCGACAGAGTGCGTTTTCACCCCATGTTCGGTACATATGAAAAATACGATAAATCTAAAGACCGCATCATCTACTGCAATGTGTGTTCCACGATGAATCCCATACAAAATGATCGCTGTAAGATGTGCAATAACCTGTTATTTAAGTAAGGAGGATGATTGCAATGGAGAGGTTTGACACCCTGCTGGAGGCGGCTGAGTTTGCCACCACACGCTGCAAGAGCTGGAGCTTTGCTACTTCCATTGAAAGATACGACGTTAAAGACTTGCTGGCGCTTGCCGAGACAAGTGACAGCGAAGACCCCATTGACGAGGACAGCTTTTATGTGGTATCGACCGCCGGAGCCATCGGCTTATGCGAGGACGGCGAGGACATTTACTGGCTGTTTCTGTCCGACGCCGCGCCGAATGAAGATTTGCCGCAGATATACCAAGCCGCATCGGCTTATGCGAGGACGGCGAGGACATTTACTGGCTGTTTCTGTCCGACGCCGCGCCGAATGAAGATTTGCCGCAGATATACCAAGCCGCCATACAGGTAAATTTCTGCCCGAAATGCGGCTCCGCTGTTGCTTCCGGTGCGCGCTTTTGCGGAGCCTGCGGCGCGAAACTAAATTAGAAATGGGAAGCAAAGGGACGGTTCTCTTGCTTCCGCTATTTGATTATTTATGCTAAAATATAGAAAAATTGTTAGAAATGGTGATAGTATGCCCCGCCGTGCAAGAGAGAAAAGTAAAACAGGTATTTATCACATAATGATGAGAGGTGCCAATAAACAGGAGATTTTTCATGATAACGAAGACAGATTAAGATTTTTGGAAAGCCTTAATAAGGTGAAGGAAATATCCGAAATAAAAGTCTACGGTTGGTGCCTTATGAATAACCATATTCATTTACTGTTACATGAAGGTAGCGAAAGCATCTCAATAACTATGAAACGTTTAGGCGTTCGCTATGTATGGTATTATAATCAAAAATACAAGACAACAGGACATCTTTTTCAGGATAGGTTTAAAAGCGAATGTGTAGAAACAGATAAATATCTACTAACAGTAATAAGATATATACACCAGAACCCGATAAAAGCGAAATTAGTGAAGAAAGCCGAACAGTGGCCATGGAGCAGTTGTCTTGGATACTACGGTGATAAGGTTTAACCGCGATGACCTGTGTAGAGACAGATGAATATCTACTTAACAGCTAATCCGATAAATGACACCAGAACCCGATAAAAGCGAAATTCAGTGAAGAAAGCAACGAACAGTGGCAACAATGGAGCAGTTGTCTTGGATGACTACGGTGATAAAAAGACAAAACGTTCTGATCCGGATGCACGACGTGAAATTTTGAGAGTAATGAATAATACTGAAATAGCACAAGTAAAAAGTCTTTTCCGAAAAAAGAGAGGGAAGCAAATAATGCGGAAAATTCAAAGGAATACAAGGCAGTACACAGAGGCAAGCAGCGAGGATGATAGGGGTTTCGCCGAATCGAATATGTAAAGCATAAAAGGAAGCAAAGGAACCGTCCCCTGATGCGGCTCCCCTTGACGTGCAATGCTTCTGAAAGCTAATTCAGATAATACTGAGGTAGCACAAGTAAACGAGTCTGCCCAGGCAAAAGAAAGCCTTTCTGGAATCAACTCCTTGCGGAAAACGTATCAGCAATAAAAGCGCCCCTGCAAAGAGGCAAGACAGCGAGGATTTTAGGGGTTATCTGCCTATATTCAAATATTTCATAGCATAAAAGGAAGCAAAGGAACCGTCCCCTTGCTTCTATATAATAGTTGAAATATTTTCTTGTTTAACCGGAGAGAATAGAGAAAGAGAGAAAACCGATAACATGCCGCCAAGCCCCAAGGAGGTAAAAATCTTATGATAGCTTATATAAAAGGTGATAAAGAATGGGAAATAATATGGAAGATAGGCAAAAGGATATTTTATCGTCCTTTCAATCGCTCTCTGGAAAAGAAGAACTGCTTGTAAAAATAATAGAACATTTCCCCTATCCCATTCAGATTTACGCTCCGGACGGAAGGTCGGTACTGGTGAACAAGGCTTTGCTGGACGAATACAATGTCAGCAGCCCGGACATGGTCGTCGGAAAGTATAATATATTTAAAGACCCTGACATTATCGCAACAGGCCAGATGGACAAGATAAAGCGGGCCTTTCAAGAGGAAACCGTCTTTTTTCAGGATGTGAAAGTGCCCTTGGAAAGTATTATAGAGCGCTACGGCATACCGGACTTGGATGTGGAGGCCGTATACCAGGACATAACCCTTTTCCCCATTTTGGATGAGGAAAAACGAGTTATATATGTGGTGGCATTTATTGTCAATAGAAGGGTATATCGCGGCAAGGATAGGATTGAAAAGGCGAAAGAATACATAGAAAGCCACTGGCTGGAGCCGTTTAACTTGAGCGAAACGGCGAAGGTGGCCTGCCTCAGCAAGGCCCAATTCACCAAGCTGTTTAAAAAGCACACCGGGCTAACGCCCCACGAGTATTATATCAATTATAGAATCGGGAGGTTGAAGGAGAAACTGCTGGATACTAACCTAACTATCGCCCAGGCCTTTGCCGCCTGCAACATGAATTATAACGGTCATTCCGCAAAACTGTTCAAGGAGAAGATTGGCGTCTCGCCCTCTGTATATCGGAAAATGTCGGTGAAAAATGAATAGACATTGTTAGCATAAGAGAAAGCCGGGCTTTCGATATAACCGAAAGTTGGGCTTCTTTTTTTGGTCACAAAACAAGATTTTCCGTACTAATAATAAGCATTTTTAGCCTATCCTCATAACGGATTCTTTTATAAAATGTTGATGAGTTACATTGAAGCCCTCTGGAATGTGGTTGAAAGGAGCGTGCTTATGGGTGAAAAAACGAAAGAACAGTTGTTAGATGAACTGGCAGAAGTACAGAAAATGCTAGAGGAAAGAACAGAGATGCAGGGTCAAATGATACGAAAGTTTCAGTTGCTTATCGCAAATGAGCTGCTCATTTCGCAAATAATCGATTTTTTTCCTTACCCTATCGCTATATTTACACTGCAGTATAGGGTGACCATGGTAAATAGGATTTTTGCGTCGGAAGTAAAAATGCTGGTTAAAAACTCAGGAGAACAAGAGGTCAGAATTCTTAAACATAGGATTGAAGATGCCCAACTGGCTACCGCTGTCACAAGGGTCTTTGAAGGGGTTATTTCCTTTTTGGAGGACATAAAAGAACCATTCTCCATGTTTTCCGGAATTGCAACCCAAATAGCTCTGCATCCTAGCCGTTTCAATAGGGCCGTTGTTTTTCCTGTCCCGGCCGATGATGAAGAAATTACCCATGCTGTGATTGTGTTTATGCCCTAAGGAAGTATAAGTTTACCCTTCTGTGTGAATGAGGAACAAAAAATATTGTAGGAGGTAAGAAAGGTGAAATAAAATCTAGTGCTGGCAAGCTGTTAACCTCTTCGGAGGAGTAATTATTGATTAGAGGAGGATGAAAGTGAAGCGAAAGCGAATCGTTTCGTTGGCATTATGCTGCATAATGATATTTACCCTCTGGCAACCTGTATTCGCGTTAAGTGAGCTGGAATGGACAGGGGCAGCCGGTGACGGGTCATGGCATACTGCCGACAACTGGGATTTGGAACAAGTACCGGAGGACGGCGACTATGTAATTATACCTGAGTTCTCAGTAGTGGAATATGTTTATGGCGAGACAAGTGTAAGGCTAAACTGCGCAGGAAATTTGACGGTTTCCGGTGGTACTCTTAAAATGACAAATTCATCTTTATCAGAAAACTCTTCTTTAATAAACGGGAAACTGGACGGGGCAGGAGATATCACAATAACTAATGGTAGTAGCTTTGTATGGATCGGAGGGAACATAGAAGGCACCGGGAGACTTATAATTGAAGATAATGCGAATTTATACGCAAAAGCCTCATCTTCTTTGGACCGTTATTTGGTTAACAACGGTTCATTGCTTATAGATGTAGATGGCAGCCTTAGACTCACAGGCGGCGCCGAAGGAAGCGGCAACTTCAATATCCAGGGAGGTCAAACTCTGGAACTGGGCGGCAGCGGAAGCTATAATCTGAGCAGCAATGTTAATAATTTTGGAACTTTAAAAATATTAAATACCTGTGCATCTGCTCAATTCAATTCCGGTTACACGCAGCAGAATACAGGCACACTGGAGTTTGATATTGGAGGGCCTAGTCACTTCACTCCGCTTGAGGTTGCAGGAACTGCACTTCTAAACGGTATATTAAAAATAAATATACTGGATGGTTATATCCCTTCACCGGGCGACACTTTTGAAATCATGACTTATGGTTCAAGGGCAGGTACGTTTTCTTCATTTGAAAGTAACATACCGGAAATCACCTTTGAGCCAACCTATACTGACACCGGGCTTACGCTGACCGTTAATGACGGGCCAGCATCAGGAGGATACTTGTGCAAAGTCGACGAGGTGGGGTACGATACGCTGGATGGAGCTCTGGAGGCTGTCATGTACGGGGGAACCATACAACTGCTGGGGAATATTGATTATGATGGCGGCCTCGTTATTGACGGAGCGGATATCACTTTTGATTTGAATGGGTATACACTTAATGTAAACAGCTCCACATACTCCGTGCCGGGAGTGGGCCTTGAGGTAAAAAACGGCGGCAATGTCTTCCTTATTGGTTCCGGCCAGTTTAATGTCAGACAGATAAGCGATGGCACCTGCTACGGCGTTAAGGTGTCAGATGCTTCCACAGCCATGGTTACCAATATTCAGGTAACGCTTTTGGACGATGGTTCCGCCTTCGGCGCTTATGCTGACGGTAAAGATTCTTCCATCCACGTTCTGGGCAATGTGCATGTTACGGGAGAAGGAGGCTGCGGTGCAAGAACCTTAGGACGTGGCAGGATCACTGTTGACGGAACGATCACTGCTATGGCTTACATCAACATTGGTTACACAAACAAAGACAAATCCTCCGGTGTGGATGATCCCGATAAGCCAGGATACCTGAAATACTGCACTGAGCCCATAACTGGGATTGTCTGGGTCAAGGCCCCCACGGTCACCGTACCATCCGCACCGCAGAATTTCACCGCCACGCCCGGCGACGGACAGGTGACGTTAAGCTGGACTGCTCCGGCAAGCGACGGGGGCGCCGCGATTTCCCACTACGAAGTGTCCGCCGATGATGGCACTACATGGGTTACGGCCAGCACTAGCACCTCCCACACCTTCACTGGCCTGACCAACGGCACAACGTACACCTTTAAGGTACGGGCGGTTAACAGCGTAGGCAATGGTGCGGAGGCGAGTGTATCAGCTATACCGACAGTACTTGAGTTTGCAGGTGGCGACGGCAGTGAAGAGGAGCCTTATCTTATTGAAACAGTGGATCAGCTCAACAATGTACGCAACTATCTGGGGAAAGAGAACAGTGATAAGCACTTTAAGCTGAATGCAAACCTGAACCTTGATGTAGCTCCGTACAATAGCGATACCGGCTGGCAGCCCATAGGCACCTCGGCAAGTCCTTTCACCGGCACTTTTGACGGCGGCGGCCATACCATCAGCGGCCTTACTATTGATAAGGTTGGAACGTGGAATGTTCGCACTTCCTTCCGGCTTATTCGGTTATATCGGCACAGGAGCAGAAATCCGTGATCTGGTACTGGAGGATGTGGATATAACAGGTTGCTATTATGTCGGTGGACTGGTGGGCAATAACAGCGGGGAGATAATCAATGTACATGTCAGCGGCAATGTAACAGGTGAATGGGATACCGGTGGTCTGGCCGGTCGTAATAATAATAATGGTACGATCACAAATTCTGTTTTTACAGGTAATGTTACAGGTACGATATAGTAGAATACGGAGACTGGACAGGCGGTCTGGTGGGTTATAACCTTGGTACGATCATCAGATGCCGGGCTGATGCAACAGTGGTTAGCGAAGGTGATTGTATTGGCGGCTTGGTTGGTGAAAACTGGAGTGGAAAAATTAGAGAATCCTTTTCTAGCGGCACTGTCACGGGTTACGATTACACCGGCGGCCTTGTGGGCTCTAACAGCGACGAAATTACGGCATGTTATTCCACCTGTACGGTGAACGGTAATTCGGATGTCGGCGGTCTGGTGGGCGGAAATACTGGACCGATCTCCTATTCCTTTGCTGTCGGCGCAGTAAACGGGAATTCTAAAATTGGGGGGTTGGTAGGCAGTAATACTGGCGGAACTGATATCGGATGTTATTGGGATACCGAAACATCAGGTCAAAGCACATCAGCCTGCGGCACAGGCCAGTCGACAGCGAATATGAAGAAGCAGGAAACTTTTATAGGATGGGATTTTGATGATGTATGGGGTATTAATGGCAGCGATAATAACGGATATCCCTTCCTGAGATGGCAGAGCTGTACGCAGCCGCGCCCACCGCTCCCCGCCGCGCCGCAGAACTTCACCGCCACTCCCGGTGACGGTCAGGTGGCGCTAAGCTGGACTGCACCTGCCGAGCGACGGCGGCAGCGCGATTACCAGATATCGAAGTGTACGAAAGACGATGCGATGCAAACTGGACGGATGTGGGATCGGATACATCCTATACCTTTACCGGCTTGACCAATGGCACCGAATACACCTTCTATGTAAGGGCGGTTAACAGAGTAGGTGCAGGACCGGCGGCAAGCATCAAAGCCACACCGACAGCTACTCCGGTTACCCACTTATACCGTAACGGTAAATGGCAGTTATGCGGCTACAAGCGGTGCGGGCAGCTATGCAGAAGGAGAGACGGTCACGATAAATGCCGGCAGTCGCACAAATTACATCTTCGGCGGATGGACTTCTCCGGACGGTGTAACCTTTACAGACGCAAATAGTACGACAACAACATTTGTCATGCCTCCGAAGAATGTGACTGTTACAGCAACATGGACATATAAAGGCGGCGGTGGAGGAGGAGGCAGTACCAGTACTCCGTCAGCCCCCACTTATCTAGCTCTTATTAAATTTGGAAGCGACACTGAAAAGACGCTCCAAGTTAGGGTTGGCAGGGATATGGAACGTTTCCATAGAAGAGGATCCCTGGCATACGAGACCTCAAGATAATGTGATAATTACGATGCCTTCTATACCTGGTGTGGATATCTATGCGGTAGACATCTTCTGTGCAAGATTTGTCAAGAATTGATACTCAGGGCACACTGACTCTTAATACCGATGTGGGGAGCATTACGCTAACGTCTAATATGCTGGAAGGCGTTGCAGGAACGGATGGGGACAAAGCACAAATCATTATCGGTCAGGGTGGATAAATCCAGTCTGCCAGAGGATGTTAGGAACAAAATCGGCGACAGGCCACTAATTCAGCTTAACTTATCTGTTGATGGCAAGCGAACCCAGTGGAGCAATCCCAATGCGCCTGTGATGGTTTCCATACCTTATACACCGACTGAGGAGGAACTTGCAAATCCCGAAAGCATCGTTGTATGGTACATCGATGGCGCCGGCAATGTTGTCACTATACTCAATGGACGTTACGATTCTGAGACCGGAATGGTTACTTATACACAGCCCACTTCAACAACTTTGCAGTGGCATATAACAAAGTGAGCTTCAATGACGTGCCTGCAGACGCTTGGTATCACAAGGCAGTTAGTTTCATTGCGGCCAGGGGGATACAGAAGGTATAGGCAAGGGTATTTTCAGCCCGCATCCAAGCTGACGCGCGGTGAATTCATAGTTCTAATGATGAGAGCATACGGCATAGAACCGGATTCAAGTCCCCTTGACAACTTCTCTGACGCCGGCAACACTTACTACACCGGCTACCTTGCGGCCGCAAAGCGCCTCGGATATCGCAGGTGTAGGGGATAACATGTTTGCGCCGGAGAAGAAATTACCAGGCAGGAAATGTTCACTATGCTGTATAATGCCCTAAAGGTGATAGGGGCAACTTCCGCAGGGTGATTCCGGCAAGACATCGCTTGATTTCTCCGATGCCTCGAGATTGCCTCTTGGGCGAAGGAAGCCATGACTGTTTTAGTTGAAACCGGTGTAATCCACGGCTCAGATGGTAAGCTGACCCCGACGGGTACGGCTACTCGCGCGGAGATGGCACAATTGTTGTATAACCTTCTGAACAGTTAACGAATAATCCTAAATAAATTATTGGATACAAACGAGGCATTGTCGTTTTGACAATGCCTCGTTTACATAATCTTACTACGAATTATGCATTTCATCGAAGAAAGGGATACTTTTCCTATAAAAGGGCTGCCAAAAGACTAGAGCTGGCCAAGTCTGTCAACTAACATGTGGCTCCTCCGGTCAAATGGAGCTTTGCATCTAAAATTTCTTGTTTTCTTTCCAATATTTCATCTGACAGCAGCTGTGCTTCAATATTTTCGAAGCCTATTCTTTCGATGGTATCAGCTAAACGCTCACCTGTAATTCCTTGCTCTCTATATATGAGTAGCATTTTTTCTATCACGCTCATGACCACATTCTTCATCTGCAAATATTTTGTTTATGGGCATAGCCTCTGTTAGCCTCTTTTCCCCCATCTTCCGCCGATAGCGATTTTATAACCAGGCTTTCCCGTCTTCCATGGCATCAAAGTGGCATTTTCCTACGCAGCGACCACAATTATTGCATATACCTCTTCATCGATGCTTAATACACCATCAGCGACTTCAGCTGCATCCAATTGGACATACATCAACTACAGCAGCATTTTTTGCAGCCATAGCACAGCTCTTCATCAAAGATTGGCACCAATTGGCCAATAACCCCCAGGTCATTTAAATCGGGCTTAATACAGTTGTTTGGACAGCCGCCCACACCGATCTTAAACTTATGGGGCAGTCTAACGTTTCTCATATCCATTGTAAAATCTCTCATGAATTTCCTCCGACAGAGCATATCCATCGATTAAGCCAAATCTGGCATGTACTTGCCTTGCAAGACTACTACTGGCCGTACCTTTGAACCGGTACCCCCTGTCTCCAGGCCTTCCTTAGCTATATAAGCTCTAAACTCTTCTATCTTGTCGTATGGAATACCGGGGACCTCAATAGTTAGCCTGGTAGTAAACAGAACATCGCCATTACCGAATTTTTCTGCGGCCTCTGCTACACATCTTTGCTGAGCAGCCGTTATTTTACCGTTGACTGTGATAATTCTGCCGCTGAAATTATCTGTCCCCCTGTTTCTTAAGGAACCCTAGTGCTTTTACTTGATTTTTCTTGTTCTGGGGTAACCTTTAAAGTTGCCATATTTCCACCTCCGATTTTCAACTATGTTTCATAATGATAATTCAATAAGTTTATAGAGACAGTTCATTGAAAGAAGGTACCGCCTTCAAGCACCAGCGTATTTGTATAGCCAAAACTCTTCAGTCGCTTTTGCAGCATATAGGCCCTTTTGCCCTTAGTGCAGACCAACAACAGCTTTTCATCCTCACTCAAATTGAGGCAATTCTCCATGAGCTCTTGATAAGTCTACAAAAGCTGAACACCTGCTATACTTGGAACGGATAGAAGCATCCACTGCTTTATAGCCTTCAGCTTCACCTTCAGAATACTCTCTGGGCGTAATGGACTGGATCTCTCCATTGATTTTGTTCAAGTAGATACATTAACGGTATGAGAGAAAGGATGAATCGCCGTGGAGAACGGTGGCGCATATGACAGAGTCCAGGTCCCTAATATCATCCAAAGCAGCATTCAGGGCAATGGCCATCACCGCTATGTCTACCATCTTATCCACTGCACCTTGGCCAACTGCCTGCAGTCCTAGAAGTTTTTTGGTGCTCTCTGTCGGCAATCATCTTAATGATAAAAGATGAAGCCCCAGGGTAGTAGTGGGCCTTGTCGTCCACAACCGTTACAGCGGCTACCACGTCAAAGCCTCTCAGCTTTGGCCGCATCTTCCGTCAAGCCGGTTTTTCCGACATTTAATTCAGGAAGCTTAACGACGGCAGTCCCCAGAACACCCTTATAGGCGATGCTTTTTGCCGTTTAGATTTTGGGCCAAGATCCTTCCCTCGATATTTGCAGAAGACCCCATCGGGGAGTAGGCCTCTTTTCCTGTCAACATATTGCTTACAATCAGCACAGTCTCCAACGGCATATATGTCCTCGATATTGGTTTCCATATGCTCATTTACCACAATGGCTCCATTTCCGGCCAGCTTGGATGCCGGTGTCAGCCAGGAAAGCAGTATTAGGCCTTATGCCTATTGAAAGGATGACCGCATCTGCTTTCATGGGCACGCCTGCTTCGTGTTTCACCTTTTCAACTCTTTCGTCTCCAAGAATTGCTTCCAGTTTAGGTCCCTGTAAATGTCATAATTCCCTGGTTCGGCTAAATGGCTTTCAACATAGTTTGCTATCTCCGCTTCAAAGCCCGGGAGAATTTGACCTGGCCATATCGATGACGGAAACTCTAATTCCCTCGGGCAGCCAAATTTTCAGCTACCTCCAGGCCTATAAAACCTCCTCCGACCACAACTGCCCGCTTTATTTCCCCGGCTTCAATGGAATTGGCGTACACTTTTATGGCATCCTCCGGAGTTCTCATAAAATATACTCCTTTTAGGTCAATGCCGTCAATAGGAGGCACAACTAGGATCCGCACCGGTAGCAATAACCAGCTTGTCGTATGAATAAGTGCTGGTTTTGTTGGTCTTTAAATCGACAGCCTCTACTTCCTTTTTGTCGGGGATACACCTTTGTCACATCAACTTCAGTCAGTACACTTCGACACCGGTTAATTTGGAAAAGCTGTTCAGGGGTATTGACGATCAAGCTCTTCACGATTCTTCTATAACATTTCCAACATAATAGGGTAGCCCGCATCCTGCATAGGAAATATCCTTACCTTTTGTCAATATGGTCACCAGTGCATCGTAGTAATCCCTTTTCAGCTTTGCAGCTACCTTGGTGCCGGCAGCTACGCCGCCTATGATCAAAACCTTCATAACACACCACCCTCCGTATTGCCAGAGAAAATAATCAATCTCTAGATTACAATATAACAGTTGTTTAGAAGCTGGTAAAATGATAAAATCATATCATGAGTTATAGGTAAAACCTATAAACACTAAAACGAAGTCAAGTAAATTTTTCACATGACCGGAGGTAAAAGGTGACGATCAGGCATTTGAGGATTTTTATCCAGGTGGTCAACAAGCGGGAGCATGAGTGCTGCAGCAGCTAAGCTTTATCATCTCGCAGCCCACAGTGAGCCAGGCCATCAGGGAGCTGGAGGAACACTACGGTCTTCTGTTGTTTGAACCGCTTAAACAGAAGACAGTATATAACTGATGCAGGGGAAAAAGCTGTTTTCCTATGCTAACAGATGTGTGGTAAAGCAATTTGATGAACTGGAGGAGAAAATGCTGAGCATACGGCTAAAAAGGAGAAAATAAGAATAGGCTCGACAATAACAGTAGGTGAGAGTATACTAAGTGACGTAATAAATGATATTAACTAAAAAAGAGCCCAATATTGAAGTTTACTCCTATATGAATAATACCCGGCTTATAGAGAGCAAGCTTTTGAACGTCTGAAATAGATATTGGAATTGTGGAAGGGGAAATAAAGAGCCCTGATTTAATAAGTGTTCCGGAAGTCAAAGACTACCTGGTTCTCATTTGCAGCACCAACCATCCTTTTGCAAAAAGGAAGACTATTAAATTAAAAGAGCTTGCCGATGAAAGCTTTGCCATGAGGGAAAAGGGCAGCGGCACACGGGAGCTTTTCGAAAGATACATGGCTGATAATGGTGTAGAGATAAAGATAGCCTTTGAGGGCAATAGTCCGGAGGCCATAAAGAAGGAAGTAATAAACAATAACTATTTGGCAGTGCTCTCTATTTGCTTAGTAGAGACAGAAGTCAAGAATTCCCAAGTACATATTATCGAGAGCTGCAGAGGGAGCCTGGGACAGGTATTTCAGCATTGTATATCATAAGGATAAGGTCTTAACCACACAGGAATGAAAAGCTTAATAGAAGTAATAAAGAATTATAAAGATATATCAACTCTTGTGAATACTAATTCAGCAAGCAGCTTAGTAAAATAGGGCCTTACAGATCTTTTTTTTGGCTATATAGGTAAAACCTATAATTGTAATTCTTTTATTATATTTTTAAAACAAATCATAAAATGCTACTATTAATATGTGGAAAAATTAACAAACAACTTGTGATAAGTATTACAAGAGGAGTGCTGAAATTGAAAAGAAAATCTCTTATATTGTTAGTATTGCTAATATTTCTAGTAGCCGGATGCAGCAATGAAAATGTCAATGAGAGTGCCAATACAGATAGCAATAGCTGTGAAATATATTATACCTTTACGGATTCCCTTGGCAATTCAGTTGTATTAGAGGAGAAACCGGAAAGGGTTGTATCCTTAGTGGGCTCTTATGCTGAAACATGGCTCTTGGCTGGGGGAGAAGTAATAGGGGTAACTGATGATGTAATAAAAGAAGGCCGTTTTAGAGACAATAGACGAAATCAGTATTGTTGGTACCGTAAAGGAACCTAATCTAGAGGAAATATTATCTTTATCACCTGATTTTGTGTTGTTATCCCCGGATATAGAAAACCACTTGAAAATAAGAGAAGTATTGGAGGATGCGAGTATAGCCCATGCCTATTTTAAGGTGGAGTATTTTGAGGATTATTTAAAGATGCTGGATATTTGTACTCATATTACAGGAAACAGGGATTTATATGAGGAGCATGGACTTAAGATAAAGGATTATATAGAGGGTATATTATCTAAAATCGAAAATGAAGTTTTGAATGATAAACCTACAGTGTTATTTGTCCGGGCTTTTTCCAGTGGGGCAAAGGCTAAAAAGGATGACAACTTGACTTGTAAGATGTTAGAAGACTTAGGAACTGTAAACATAGCCAGTAAGCATCCATCTCTCTTAGAAGAGCTCAGTATTGAGGAGATAATCCAGGAAGATCCGGATTATATATTTGTAACTACAATGGGCAGCACTGTTAAAGCTATTGAAGCATTAAAAAACGGAATAGAAAAAAACCCGGCTTGGAGCAATTTAACTGCTGTAAAAAAATGACAGATATATAATACTGCCTAAGGAATTGTTCCACTACAAGCCAAATGCAAAATGGGGTGAAAGCTATAGGTATCTTGCAGAGATCATATACCCGGAAATTTTTAATTAAAAATACAAAAAGCTATAACTTTTTTGTTATAGCTTTACTTACTTTATTATTGCTATTTTTTATAGCACTGAGCATCAGTATTGGGTCATCAAATATACCCTTGTCCAAAACATTTTACGTCATATTTGGAGAAGATGTAGTTTCTAAGGAATTTCAAATAATAAACTATGTTCGGATACCTAGGACCTTGGCAGCAATCTTGGCCGGTTGTGCTCTATCTTTGTCTGGATTAATACTACAGACGGTGCTGAACAATGCCCTGGCAGGTCCCAGCATTATAGGTGTCAGCTCAGGAGCAGGTTTATTTACTACTTTGATTATGGCTTTGTTTCCTGCATATTTTGCTTTAATGCCTATAGCAGCTTTTCTTGGGGCCCTTTTAGCCACCTTTTTAGTGTATTTTTTAGCAAGGAAAACGGAGCATCAAGGCTCACCATAGTATTGTCCGGTGCTGCAGTGTCAAGCTTTATTGGTGCTATTACTGACACGATTCTTACTATTTGGCCGGATACGGCCATAAGCAGGACAAGTTTTTTAATTGGTGGCTTATCTGCTGTCACCATGAATGCTATAAACTACCCGGAATACTGATATTTATATCATTTATAGCAGTATTTTTACTAAGCTATGACATGAACGTTTTATCTTTAGGGGATGAGACAGCAAAATCCTTAGATTAAATGTGTCTAGATATCGCTTTATGTTTATAGTATTGTCATCATTATTTGCAGGCAGTGCAATAAGCTTTGCGGGGTCTATTGGGCTTTGTAGGACTTATAGTCCCCCATGCATCTAGATTTATTGTAGGTTATGACAACAGGTTGCTTGTCCCGGTTTGCGCTTTGCTAGGTAGCATATTTGCTTTGTTTTGTGATATATTGGCTCGCACCTTGTTTGCTCCCTATGAAGTTCCTGTTGGTATAATCATGTCATTTTTGGGGAGGACCCTTTTTTCATTTTTCTCTTGCTTAAACAGAGGAGGAGGCTTATAGGTGATTAGCTTAAAGGATGTAACTGCCGGATATAAAGGGATTGAAGTAATTAAAAATATAAATATATCTTTTGAAAAAGGAAACATAACAAGTATTATTGGGAAAAATGGCTGTGGAAAGACTACTTTACTTAAGACAGCATCAAAGTTGCTCATGCCTTTCTCTGGAGATATTATGTTAAATGGAGAAAGTATCTATAATGTACCTGATAAAAGCATAGCAAAAAAGATTTCCTTTCTTCCTCAAATAAGGAATGCTCCCAATATATCTGTTTATAATCTAGTCATGCATGGCAGATTCCCTTATTTGGGCTTTCCTAGAATACCTAAAGATCAAGACAAGGCTATTGTTGAAAATGCCTTGGAGAAGTTGGGAATTAAAAGATACAGGGACAAAAACCTAAGAGAGCTCTCAGGTGGTCAGCGGCAAAAAGTATATATTGCAATGCTTTTAGCCCAGGATACAGATTATATTTTTTTAGATGAGCCCACAACTTTTTTGGATATAAATCATCAGCTTGAGATATTGGAAATAATAAAAGAGCTAAAGAATATGGGAAAGGCAGTAATCATAGTAATTCACGACCTAAACAGTGCGCTAACTTATTGTGATAAAATTTGTCTGATAGACAGGGGAGAAGTAGTAGCATTTGACACTCCCAAGGTTGTATATGGTAGTGGGGAAATAGAGCGAGTGTTTAATGTAAATGTGATAAAGTCTATATAGACAGAAAAGGCCAAAGGCCTCTCCAAACTTTGGTAACGAAACCTCAAGAATTGACCGGGTTTTACACTGCCTTCATAGGCCATACGGAAAGTATATTCGATGTCGGTGTGTTTTTGAACCGACAAAATTTTTGATAAAAAAGGTGTATATTCGTTCAAGCTCATTATTCTCAACCCTCCTCTGATACCTTACTGACTTTGTTTACTGCATGTGAAAAGCTTATGTACTCTGGGCAAACATCATCGCAACGACCACACCCGACACACATATGATATCCGAAGCGTTGCTTGTAATCTACCACCTTATGCAGCACTTTAAAACGCATTCGCTCACCATATTTATTACGATAACTACCGCCGCCTGCCACATCAGTGAACTTGTCCACCATACACGATGCCCATACCCTGCGACGTTCGCCGGCTTTGCCGTTATCTGTGTAGAATATATCTTGCATGGTGAAGCAGGTGCAGGTAGGACAGCTAAAATTACAACGACCACATGCAATACAACGGCTGTGGTATTCGTCCCAAATGCTACTTTTAATAACTGCAGTAGTATTAATAGTATCAGTATCAGGTAAAGAAACACGAATGGATGTTTTTTCAACATGTGATGGGACTACATCCAAAATTTCTTCGGCATTGTTCTGTAATAGAGAGTCCCAATCAGATAGTTTGCAGTCAATGTAGTACTCGCCATCACGGACATCTAAGAGGCGTCATATTCTGTGCTGATATTTGTTCCCATATCAACACAAAAAACAATTTTCAAAGGAAGAAGAGCATCCTAAAAGAACGAATTTGATTTTATCTCTTAAACGTTTATAGTAATAATCCTCAGCACCATTATTAAGATAGATTTCGTCAAAACGCTTTACTGCGTGTAAATCACAGCTCCGCAAGAATACAATAGCTCCGGTATGAATAGGATCAGATTCCTTTATACTGTCCTCCGTGAAAAAAAACAATGTTTCAGAAATCGGTATAATGGCTTCTTTAAATGTATGACTGCTTTTTTCGTCTAGCTCCATTTCTTCTACTGTTTTAACTTCTGCATAACGTATGGAATCAGTATCAGAATGCTCACCTTGATAGGCAAAGCGATGAGGTGCATACAGCTTGTAGTGCCGACTCAGTTCAGCAAGGACTGCGTTTAAACCCTTTTTGGTCAATCTGTATCCCACTGGAATACCTCCTTTTCATTTGTTTTGTCATTGTTGTAGATTTGAAATTAAATGGTAAGGGATTGCTAACAATCATGGCTCCAAGCATATTTCCGAGAGTTACCACGAGTATATTATAAAAGTAACCGTCCAAGCTGACCGCTGCTTCCATAGACAAGAGAAGAGCAATTGAGAGGAATTGATTTATTGAAACTACCTTTAATGACTTGGTTTGCAGTCATTTTATACAATTCATAATTTCGTCTTTCCATCACCTATAAAGTTTTCACATAATCGCCTATTTTTTTGTCCATGGTTTTTATGTGATTAGAAAGCCAGTCTATAACCATTTTATTGGCATTAAGTATAACTAGAATATTACCACCAGACTCATTATAATCGTCTTCAATTTGGCAAGATCTTTGATAAAGTTTGCATGTGCTCTCTTTTGAGCATCAATCTCAGGGTAACGGATTTTTTCCATATAGGCTTCTTCATCTTTAAAGTGTTGTTTCGTATACTCATCTAAAAAATCAAGCATTGTATTTATGTAATCTTTTGCTCTCCGTTCTTTTCCTGCTTCAAATAGTCCATTAGCCTTTTCAAACCATATTTTGTGTTGATCATCAATATGTTTAACACCGACTGACAAGTTAGGAGTCCAAACTACTGACATATAAATCCTCCTTGTAGCTTATTTTTATTATATAGATTTTATAGGTTTTCTTAGATAAATTCAATAGTTTCCAGAAGAGGAATATTGTGCAAATATCATTTGATAGTAATTTTTGGAAAAAATAAAAAAATATGAAGGGGCTCTGATATAATGTTTAGTATGAGCAGAAAAAATCGAGGATATTTCTTATGAAAAAATATTGCAACTGGATGAAATGGGATGAATAAAGCATTTATGAGGCGTGTCACATATGTTTGACTTCTCTAGAATCATTATGATTGGCTGTTTTCATCTTTATTCATTGGAATTGGTAAAGTATTACCTTATTTAGAAAAGGACAACATTTGAAATTAAAAAACGCGATTCTTTTAATATTGCACAACAGGAATAGATACGAAGGAACGGGCCAGCAAGCTAGTCACTACAACTTTGTCATTCCGAGTGAAACGAGGAATCTTGGGTCCACAACAAAGAGCCTTTAGGACGCGCTAACGCTTATGACACATCTTTTACACAAAATAGCTGTTGTGTTGAGATGACGGACTGGGAAAGTAGCAATGCAAAAGAAATTTGACATAAAAATCGTTGTCGTAAAAGATGCTTGATAGACAGCATAAGGTGATTCTGCAATAATTATGGATGAAAGGAGGAGATCTTCATAGATATAGGAAAGAGGTTGAAAGACGCAAGGTTGAAAATGAATTTTACGCAGGAACAGGTTGCAGAAAGACTATCTGTATCCAGACAGACGATTTCAAATTGGGAAAATGAAAAAACTTATCCAGATATAGTTAGAGTTATTGAGTTATCCAACCTTTACTCCATCACCTTAGATGAGTTATTGAAGGAGGATAAAAAGATGATAGAGTACTTGGAGGAAAGTACAAATGTAGTTAAAAGTAAGATGAAATTCTCAAAGTTAATTCAGATTATGACTTATCTTGTTATTTGGGCTGGGGTAGTAATTGTTTTTTGGCTTGGTGGAGGGTCAGATGCGATGGGATATTCTATAATGTCATTGTACATTGTTTTACCCGTTAGTACATTAATAACTTCAATTTTTATAGGAAAAGACAAAGGGTGGTCAAACAAGAAATGGTTTTTGACTATTTTCTTTGGAGTGATGTATATGCTGGCATCTTATGCGACATTTAGTTTGGCTAATATGATAAGTTTTAATAAGTTTAATATCCCTGATGTCAGTATGCTTTTACCTGGGATGATTGTTTCAGCAATAGGCATGGGCATTGGTTCTATTATTAAATATTTACACCCAAGAAGATAAAGGACTACATAAAGAATATGTTTTTGCAACATATCTTGAAAAAATGCTGTCTTGAGTAAAAGAAGCCAGTATTGAATTAGAAGACAAATTAAAACTAGAATTTTATAAGCTTGAGCAAATATTTAAGGCAGACATTGTCCTGGATTCAAGCGAAGAATATAAACTTGAGAATCCTAAAACCATTAATACAGATGGTAAACCAGCTGATGAAGATGAGTTTTTGGAAGAAATCATTAAACGAGTTAATGAAAGATATAAAGGGAAATTCACTGAGGGAGATCGCCTTATAGCCGAAACAGTTTACAAAAGAATGTATAAGGGTTAAAATAGTAAAAAACTTGAAAGGTACGCCAAGAATAACGATGCTCAAGTATTTAAAGAAAGTTTTTTCCCGGAGGAATTTAGAAAAGCTGTTCAAAAGTGTTATATGGAATCGATGGAGCCCTTAACTGGTTATTTGAAGATAAGGAGTTTACAGGTTGGTGATGTAAGAAGTAGGAAGAGTCCTATATAAAGAATTAAGAAATAAATAATTTATCAAAGTATTACAAGCTCTAATAATGAGGAGGAGAAGGTTTGAAGTTTATTTCATGGAATATTGATTCATTAAATGCAGCATTAACGGGTGCTTCGCCGCGAGCTGTATTAAGTCGAGAAGTAATAAATACTATTATAGAAATCAACCCAGAAGTTATTGCCATACAAGAGACAAAGCTACCAAGTAATGGACCCACTAAAAAGCAATTAGCAATATTAAATGAAAAGTTTCCAGAGTATGAAATTGTGTGGAATAGCTCAGTAGAACCAGCACGCAAGGGTTATGCCGGAACCATGTTTTTATATAAGAAGAGTTTAAAGCCAAGGGTAAGCTTTCCGAAAATCGGTGCACCTGACACTATGGATTTTGAAGGCAGGATTATCACATTAGAATTTGATGACTTTTTCTTAACACAAGTATATACCCCAAATGCAGGGGAAGGCTTAAATCGTTTAAAGGAACGCCAGATTTGGGATATTAAATATGCTGACTATCTAGAAAACCTGGATAAAGAAAAATATGTTGTTGCAACAGGTGATTTTAATGTAGCTCATAAAGAAATTGATTTAGCCCATCCCAATAACAATCGTAATTCAGCTGGATTTACTTATGAGGAGCGTGAAGGTTTTACAAACCTTCTAAAAAGAGGCTTTACAGATACATTTCGTTATATACATGGTGATGTTACAGGTGTTTATTCCTGGTGGGCTCAGCGTGCTAGAACAAGCAAAGTTAATAATTCTGGCTGGAGGATTGATTATTGGTTGGTGAGTGATAGGATTGCAGATAAGGTTCTAAAATCAGAAATGATTGATTCAGGACCAAGACAAGACCACACGCCTATATTGCTGGAAATTGACTTGTAGGTATAAAGGATATACCATGGCTGTATTGGGTGCAAACTATGTGAGAAGGTTTGTCCTTCCGAAGCAATAAAGGTTAACTCAATAGATAAAAAGGCTGAAATTGAAACTTCACAATGTTTGCAATGCACGTACTGCCAAAAGGTATGTCCTAAGGATGCTATCCACTACACAAAAACTGGTACTTTATTAAAAGCACCAGCTGTGAAAATATGAAGGATAATAAAAATACAGAAGATATAGAAGGTCTTACTTAATCAACATCATGATTAATTTGTAAAAAAAAATGTAAAATAGTGTTGTAAAATAGTGCTTGTGCGATATAATTAATGCAAGCACTATTTTTTTGGAAAAATAGTGAAGGAAAGGAAAGTTATGTTATAAAGTTACAAATTTAGCAAACTAAGGATTTGTGTCGAAAACAATAGATTTGAAAATCGATGAAAGAGAAAGAACTTGTGTGCTTTATTTTTACCTAAAGGGGTGTTATTATGAACATCTTAAGTGCAATGGCAGGAAAACAAGGTCAAAACAAAGCTGATTCGCCCAATGACTTAAAAACGACACAAAATTTTAGGTTTTTTGTTTTAACGTTAATCATACTGCTACTCAATGGACTTTATCTACAGTTTGCATGGAATCGCTATGTGAATATTGCCTCTTATGAGGCAGTGCAACTAGTGGAATCCTTAGAAAGCATTTTTCATCCTGAACATATAGCTGAAATATTAGATGATACCAATGATACTGATAAACCTGGGTATATTTTGGCGAAGAACAGTCTGACAAAACTCGTTGAAACAATAAACCCCATACATTTTGCTTACATTTATGGTGAGCGTGACGGTAATCTGATTTTTTTATTTGATTCGGAACCAATTAATTCGCCTGATTATGTATCACCCGGACAGATTTATGAAGAAGCAGACGATATTCACTGGGAACCTTTCAGAACGGGTGAGAGTGCATTGACTAAACCCATAACTGATCGTTGGGGGTACCTGGATCAGTGCTCTTGCGCCGGTTAAAGACCCTTCAGATGGCACCATAATTTCTGTTTTCGCTATTGACTTTTCCGCATCTGAGTGGTTTGCCAATCTTCGGAAGCAGATGATTCCGGATATTGTTATTTCTATATGTATCCTTATACTTTATTTTGCCTTTATTCACATAAGAATGAAAAATGTTGCTCTTAGAAGCCTAAATAAAAAATATCTTATAATGAAGCACTATATCGAAGTGTGTTTTCCCAGGCGCCTATTGGTATTGCAATAATAAATGATCAGCAATTTATTCCCGAATCCGAGTTTGGGCAGCCAAATATAAACCCAATGTTCAAAAAAATACTTGGTCGAACGAGTGAGGATTTAGAGACGATAACCTGGCCTGAGTTAACTCATCCTGAAGACCTGCAGGCAGATATGGAAAAATATGAACAGTTTAAAAATGGCGAAATAAGTGGTTATTCAATGAAAAAGCGTTTCGTGAGGCCTGATGGCACAAGTGTGTGGACAAATATGAAGGTTTCCCCTCTTATAGGCCTTCCTTATAAGCACTCCATGCACTTGTGTTTACTTGAAGATATAACCATAAGTATGGCAACATTTGCTGCTTTGAGTGAGAGTGAGCGCAGTAAAGCAGTATTTCTATCCCATTTGCCTGGATTAGCCTATAGGTGCAATAATGATAGTGAGTGGACAATGCAATATGTTTCTTCCGGTTGTTCTGAATTAACCGGTTATCCTTCAGAAAGCCTTTTGTATAATAGGGATCGATCTTTTGTTAGTATTATTGCACCGGAGTATCGTGAACCCATACAAAGGGAATGGAAAAGAGTTATTGAAAGCCGGTTACCTTTCAAGTATGAATATGAAATTGTAACTGCAGAGGGTGAGAGGAAATGGGTTTTGGAATTGGGTCAAGGTGTTTACAATGATCAGGGGGAAGTTGAAGCCCTTGAGGGAATTATCCTTGATATCTCGGACCGTAAAGAAATAGAGAATAATTTAAGGTACATTAATGAACATGACGGTTTAACAGGTCTACATAACAGACGTGTTTTAGAAAATCTTCTTATTAGAGATGCTAATGAACTTAAAACAAATAAAAGAGCTGTTCTAAGCATTAATTTGAGCACAGTTCAATCCCTGACTAAAACTTATGGATTTCATTATGCACAGGAACTCATAAAAAAAGCAGCAGATGTGCTAAGACAATTTTATTCAGATCAGTGTAAGTTATTTAATACACATACAGATCAGTTTGTTTTTTACCTGAAAGAATATAAGGATAAGAACGAGTTACTCTTACTTTGTGAGAGCATTGCAAATGCCTTAGGGGAATTACTTAGAACAGAAAGAATCGGATTTGGAATTGGAGTTGTTGAAATAGATGATAACTACCATGATGTAGATGAACTTTTAAAAAGACTTTTGATTGCATCAGAAAAATCAATTAGTAGTTCTGATGCAGAATTTAGCCCTTGTTTTTATGGCAGCCATATAGAATCAGAAATAATGTGGGAAGATGATATTAAACGAGAGCTTGCTAATATTATTGATGACGACAATGATGGTGGCTTATATCTACAATATCAGCCAATACTTGATCTTAGGTCAAATCAAATATGTGGCTTTGAGGCCTTATCTAGATTAAAAAGTAATAAGTTAGGTTTGGTTTCTCCTTTAGAATTCATTCCTCTAGCCGAAGAAACGAAACTCATAATTCCAATTGGTCAGAAAATAGTCCGACAGGCTTTGCGCTTTCTTAAAAGATTGGAGCATAACGGATACAAAAATTTGTTAGTTAGCATTAACGTTTCTGTAATTCAACTATTAAGAAGTGATTTTGTTGAGAATCTTTTTGAGATGATAGACGAATTCCGGGTTAATCCTAAAAATGTCGGTATTGAGCTTACAGAGTCAATATTCTCAGATGACTATGATGAAGTCAATCGCATAATAAACAAATTAAGATATACTGGTATTTGTGTCGCAATCGATGATTTTGGAACCGGATATTCCTCTCTTGCTAGGGAATGTGAGTGGAATGTGGATTGCGTCAAAATTGATAAACATTTTATCGATAAGCTGACTGAAACTCATCCTGATAAGACTATTGCGAGCGATATCGTTTCTATGACACATAAATTAGGTCATTGTTCAATTGCTGAGGGTGTAGAGGATAAAAGACAGCTTTCAATATCTTAAAAAATGGAATTGTGATATGATACAGGGATACTTTATAAGCAAGCCTCTAGATGAAGAAAAAGCAATTGAATTTCTGTCAAAGCAATCAGATTGGTAACAAAGTCGAACCAGATATATAAAATACCTGCTCTAATTTAACTTCGGGTATAAACAGCCACCTAATAATGCAAGAGGGATATACATCTCTCAGGATAGGGGTTATACTTGGGATATAGTCTACAATCCTCCAGAGAGAAACGATTGTTATAATCTTCAAATATTGATAGATAACCAGAATCCTGATGTAATATATCAGTAGGTAGGAGACTGGATACATCAATATATATTTTGATTTCCATTAATGTAGATAGGCTTTAATCCCTTCTAAATATTGTGCCAAGCAACAATACTGCTTCACATATACATGAAGAATGCCTTTCATTTTTATTCTGATATGTACGTTAAAGCAGTTCCCATTTCACATTGTTTGACTTTTCTAGTGTGGTACCATACTGATGAGCTTGATAAAATCCCTATTTTTGTGGTAAGATTTATACTGAGTAAAAATATGCTATCTGATTGAATTTATGTTTAGGATACCATATTTTTATAGGGAGGAGGACGCTCTCTTGAGCAAGCATCCTGATGGTAATAAAGGGTCTAGGAACAGGGAAACTTTGCGTGCCCTAGCCTACTTCTCACAAATAGGGATAACTATGGCTGCATCTGTATTGGTAGGTGTCTTGATGGGCAAATATTTAGACACTTTACTGGGGACATCCCCTTGGTTGGTATTGATTTTTTCTCTACTAGGTGTGGGAGCTGCAATAAAGGCTATGTTCAATATTCCCAAAGATGAGAAATGACAACCTGAGAGCTTGTTAAGAAAGAGAGATATTATATGGAATTGTCTGATTTAGCAAAGAGAATGATTTTTACAATCTTAATAATTGCATTAATATGCATTTTGCTTTCTATAATCTATTACCGATCGCTAGATTTCCTTCCCTTTATGTATGGAGTTTTCTTAGGTTCTACTGTCAGTATCACTAAAGTCTTTCTCCTAGAACATGCTGTGGACAAAGCACTGGCAATGGAACAGACACGAGCCGGAATTTATGTGAGTATACAGCATGTGTTTAGACTTTTTCTTTCTGGCATTGCCTTGTTTGTTGGTGCTGTTGTGCCGCAAATTAGTTTATGGGGTGTGGTAGCTGGTATATCAGCTTTTCAGCTTGCTGTATATAACATTAAATTTACATCAAAGAGTTAAGTTTGAAAAAATTAGGCGGTGATTAGTCAGTGGGTGTAACGATAGATAATCTTTGGGTTTTAAATGTTGCTGGTGTTGAAGTCTGGATAACAGAAACGATTTTTAATACCTGGCTTATAATGCTCTTTCTTATTGTACTAGCAATTATCGCACGTATTAAACTTCGCAATTTTAAAGAGATCCCTACAGGTCTCCAGAACTTAATAGAAGCAGCTGTGGAATCATTTGATAACTTTGCCCGCAACACCTTAGGAGAAAAGCTCTCTTATATAGCTCCCTGGTATTTCATGGTTTTTGTGTTTGTTTTCTCATGTAATATTTTTAGCATTTTAGGGCTTAGAGCACCTACTGCAGACTGGGCTACAACCTTTGCACTGGCCTTTGCTACATTTGTACTTATGAACTACATGGGCTTCAAATATCGCAAAGGTGACTATGTGAAGAGTCTTCTTGAACCACACTTTATATTCTTCCCGATGAATTTGATTGGGGAGTTGGCAAAGCCGGTTTCTCTCAGTTTTCGTCTATACGGTAATATCCTTTCAGGTACGATTATTCTGACACTCTATTATGCACTGACACCATTATTTGTCCAGTTCGGCATACCGGCACTGCTGCATGCATTTTTTGATGTGATTTTTGGTGGTTTGCAAACCTATATATTTGTTACCATAAGTCAGATGTTTGTTAGAATAGCGGCAGATGATAATTGGTAACCACTGTAAATACCTTAAGAAACAAATACGATTGGAGGAATTTATTTATGGAAAACTTAGGAACTGTTATCGGTATAGTACACATAGCAGCTGCCATTGCGCTTTCAAACGGTATCTTTACCACATTTGGTCAGTCAAGGATTATTTGCCAGGCAATCGAATCCATGGCAAGACAGCCTGAAGCTGCTGATAATATCAGAAGTGCTATGTTTGTTGGATTAGCTTTTGCGGAGACTTCTGGAATCTATGGTCTCTTGATTGCCATCATCATGCTCTACGCAAATCCTTTGGTAGATATCTTAGTAAAATACTTGGGGTAAGCAAGGATTGATGTATTTGGTACAAAACAGAGTGAAAGGGGGCCATTGGGATTGCATAGTATGATGTTCTTAGCTCAAACTGTGCCTGAAGGGCGTGTTTTTGGTCTTGATATGCAGACCCTAATTAGTATAGGCATCCAATTATTCAACGCAATTATCTTAGCTCTTGCACTTGGTTATATTCTTTATCAACCTGTCAAAGATTTTTTGCAAAAGCGCACAGAAAAAATCCAGAACGAGATTGACAAAGCAAATGCAACCATGGCCAAAGCCAATGAGCTTATCGCTGATTATAATACAAAATTAAAAAACATAGATAAGGAACGCATGGAGATTCTTGAAGCTGCTCGCCTTAAGGCTGCTGATGAAAGTAGAATAATATTGCAAGAAGCTAAACAAGAAGCTTACAAGATCAAGAAACGTACATTAGAAAGTATCACAGAAGATAAGAAACGTCTTCATGAAGAAACACGCCTTTATATTATCGAACTTGCTTCTTTCATGGCTAGAAAATACATTACTCAAAATATAGATGATGAAACTCAAGATAAACTCTTCGAAGAAGCGATAGCTCAGCTGGAGGAAGCACAATGGCAAAATTAAAGGAAAGATATGCAAATGCACTTTTAGAACTTTCAGAGGAAAGCGGTACCATGGAAAAGGATAAAGAGCAAGCAGTCTTGATAAGGAATACACTTAAAAACCCTGATGTGCAAGCCTTTCTCATAAATCCTCGTGTTCCGGATTCGGCAAAACAAGAACTTTTCCACAATTTTTTTTCAGATAAGCTTTCTAAACATATGATGGGATTTCTTCATCTTATGATTCGAAAAAATAGAGAGTCACTGATTGTGCCTTCTTTAGCGGAATACATTGAACGCTCAAACAGGCGTTTAGGAAAAATAGTCGCAAAAGTTGTATCAGCCAAGCCACTTACAGAAAAACAAATGGAGTCCATCCGTATAATATTATCTAAGAAAATAAATATGCAAGTGGAAATAAACGCTACTGTAGACCCAGAAGTAATAGGTGGATTTTATGTTCTTGTAGACGGACGTATCTTCGATCGTACAGTGAGAACCGAGTTGAACATCTTAAGAGAACGCTTAAAGAGAGGGGGTTACCTATGATAGTTAATCCTGATGAAATAAGCAAGGTCATAAAACAACAGATCGAAATTTACTCATCCGAGCTGGATTTTTCCGAAGCTGGTACTGTTATTCAGGTTGGGGACGGCATTGCGCGGGTGTTTGGCTTATACAGCGCAATGAGTGGTGAATTGCTAGAGTTTCCAAATGGAACCTATGGTATGGCTCTTAATCTAGATGAAGACAGTATCGGTGCAGTTATTATGGGTTCGGATGCAGGTATCAAAGAAGGTGATCCAGTTAAGCTAACTGGGAGAATGGCCGAAGTTCCGGTGGGCGACAGTATGCTGGGGCGTGTCGTCAATGCATTAGGAGAACCTATTGACGGTAAGGGCGATATTGCAGCAGATGCTTATCGAAAAATAGAAAGCCCTGCCCCTAGCGTTATTATGCGCCGTGAAGTGAATCAACCACTACAAACCGGTATTAAGGCTATCGATGCTTTGGTACCCATTGGAAAAGGCCAAAGAGAATTGATTATAGGTGACCGGGAAACAGGCAAGACCGCCATTGCTATTGACACAATCATTAATCAGAAAGATAAAGATGTATATTGTGTATATGTTGCTATCGGTCAAAAGGCATCAACTATAGCTCGTATAATTAAAGTATTGAATGAAACCGGTGCGATGGATTACACTACTGTAGTTGTAGCTACTGCCAGTGATTCTGCACCATTGCAGTATATGGCTCCTTATGCTGGCTGTGCAATCGCGGAAGAATGGATGTATAAGGGCAAGGATGTACTAGTGGTTTATGATGATCTATCTAAGCATGCAGTAGCTTACCGCGCCATTAGCTTACTTTTGCGTCGACCGCCTGGTCGTGAAGCCTATCCAGGAGATGTTTTTTATTTACACTCAAGACTATTAGAACGTGCAGCTTGTATGAGTGAACAATATGGTGGAGGCACTTTAACGGCTTTACCTATTGTTGAGACACAAGAAGGAGATATTTCGGCCTATATTCCTACAAATATTATTTCTATTACTGATGGGCAGATCTATCTTGAAGCTGACCTCTTTAACCACGGTGTTCGACCTGCCATAAATCCAGGTTTTTCAGTGTCCCGTGTTGGAGGTTCTGCTCAAATACCTGCTATGAAGAATTTAGCTGGTCCTCTCCGAATAGAGTTTGCACAGTATAGAGAGTTAGCTGCTTTTTCACAGTTTGGTTCAGACCTAACTCAGGATACATTGGATCGCTTGAATCACGGTGAACGCATTATGGAAGTTCTCAAACAGCCCCAGTATAAACCTATGCCTGTGGAAGATCAGATTTTGATTCTTTATGCTTTAAGCAAGAGGCATCTGGAAGATATCGATGTTGGGCGTGTTTTGAAGTTCCAGAAAGACTTCATTAAGTATGTGGATAAACATGCTCTTAATATAAAAGAAGAGATTAGGGAAAGTGGTAAGATCTCGGAAAAGCTTGCTGAAAATATTGATGTAGTAATTGCTGAGGTCAAAAAGGATTACAACTACAATTAAGGAGGTAACTATGTGTCTTCAATGAAAGATATTAAACAGAGAATAGCCAACGTTAGCTCTACAAAGCAGATTATCAAAGCGATGGACATAGTTGCCTCAACTAAGCTGCAGAGGGCAAGAGCCCAGTTAGAAGGTGTTCGGCCTATCTACCGTGAATTAAAACGTATAGTAGAAGAACTGGACAGTATAGAGAAAGCTAAAAAACATATTTTCTACAAAGAACGCCAAGTGAAGAGTTCTTTGTATATAATACTTACTAGTGACCAAGGCTTTTCTGGTGCCTATAATGCAAATATTATAGCGAAGGTTTTAGAGCACATGAATGAAGGGAAAAAAGAAAAAATTCTTGCCGTGGGTTCCAAAGGATATGAATATTTTAAGAAAAAGGGGAAAAACATTATCCGTAAAATCTTCGATGTGGCTGATGCACAGATGTATTATGGCACTGAAAGCATTGCAAAATGGTTGACAGGTCTTTATCTATCCGGCGAAGTGGATGAAGTATTTATTGCTTATACCCATTTTGAGAATGTCCTAAATTATGTGCCCTATATAGAGAAATTGCTCCCGATAGTTACTGAAGCAATAGACACTTCAGATGAAAGTCATAGGAAATATGAACCGGATATAGATACATTTATTGACAACATTATACCCTTATATATGCATATGAATTTATTCAGAGCATTTTCGGAATCCCACACTAGTGAACAAGCAGCACGTATGGTCACTATGGATGCAGCCGGAAAGAACGCTGAGGAGATGATTGAGAAATTGACTCGTATGTATAATCGAAAACGCCAGGCAGCTATCACACAAGAACTCAGCGAGATTGTGGGCAGCACAAATATTTTGAATAAAGGTGGAGTACATGACAGTTAAGAATACAGGTAAAATCACTCAGATTATAGGTGCAGTTATTGATGTTCGCTTTGAGAGCGAATTGCCTTCTTTATATAATGCAATTGAAGTACCCTTTAATGATGAGACGATAGTGCTAGAGGTCATGCAGCATCTCGGAGATCGCACAGCACGCTGTATTTCTATGCACCCCACAGACGGTTTGAGGCGTGGCATGGAAGCCATAGATACCGGAGCTCCAATTACAGTACCCGTAGGTGAAGAAGTTCTGGGGCGGATGGTTAATGTTTTAGGCAATCCTATCGATAACAAACCGGCTATAAAAACTGAAGAACAATGGCCCATTCACAGAGATCCGCCAAAACTTACGGAACAGATTGCTCAGCCGGAGATACTGGAAACCGGTATCAAAGCTGTTGACCTGTTATGCCCTTTCTCTAAAGGTGGTAAAATAGGTTTATTCGGTGGTGCCGGGGTAGGAAAGACGGTCCTTATTATGGAACTTATCAACAGTATAGCCAAAGAACATGGTGGTTATTCTGTCTTTGTCGGTGTAGGCGAGCGTACCCGTGAGGGTAACGACCTTTATTATGATATGAAGAATTCTCGTGTTATCGATAATACGGCACTGATTTTTGGTCAAATGAATGAGCCTCCGGGTGTTAGAATGAGGGTTGGTCTTACAGGTCTGACTATGGCTGAGTATTTTCGTGATGTGAAACAGCAAGATGTCCTGCTCTTTATTGATAATATTTTTCGCTTTGTACAGGCGGGATCAGAAGTTTCAGCATTACTAGGCCGTACGCCTAGTGCAGTGGGTTATCAGCCGACTTTGGCCACAGAGATTGGTTTGCTACAAGAACGTATTACATCTACTAAAGCTGGTTCAATCACCTCTGTGCAGGCCATCTATGTCCCTGCAGATGACTTTACAGATCCGTCAACAGCCACTACATTTGCTCATTTGGATGCGGTTACGGTTTTGTCTAGAAGCATTGTTGAGCAGGGAATTTATCCTGCTATTGATCCACTGAATTCGTCCTCACGTATCTTAGAAGCAAATATTGTAGGCCCAGAGCATTATCGTGTTTCCCATGCTGTTAGAAGTATACTGCAGCGTTATAAAGACCTGCAGGACATTGTTGCTATTTTAGGTATTGACGAACTGTCTGAGGATGATAAGCTTATTGTAAACAGAGCTCGAAAGGTTCAGCGCTTTTTATCACAGCCTTTTTATGTAGCTGAAAAGTATACATCTATCCCAGGCCGCTATGTTTCCTTGGGAGAAACTATCCGTGGCTTTAGAGAAATAATAGAAGGAGTTCATGATGATATACCAGAAGGCTTTTTCCTCAATATAGGAACTATCGATGAAGTAGTGGAAAAATATAAGCATGCACGAGGAGATTAGAATGGCTAAGGAAGATACTGATTTTGTAAATAATAAAAAAATAAATCTCAATATAACTACGCCTCGTGGGCTGAAATTTGTTGAAAAGGCGGATATGGTTATCATGCGTTGTATCGACGGCGACTTGGGTGTACTTCCTGGTCATGCACCTGTTTCTGCGGTGCTGGGAGATGGTATTCTACGAATTATAAACAATGGTGTTGAGAAAAAACTGGCTTTATTCGGTGGTATAGCAGAAATAGAAGATACAAATGTAAATATTTTTAGCACTATTGCTCAGCGTCCGGAGGAAATTGACTTAGAGCGTGCCGAAAGAGATCGCCAAGAAGCAGAAGCTACCATGCAAGAAGAGTCAGAAGAACATCAGATCCGCAAGCTACAAGTCTTACTGCGTCACTCTTTGATTCGTATTGAAGTTAGCTCCTACATGGAAGATGCTGATTATTTTAAAGATGACGACGAAGAAGAAGGCAAAAAATCGTAAAAGTGATTACGAATAAGTGTTTAAAGATATTATTTTTTCCTTTGGCTGTCTTGCTGAAGATGCTGATGTCGGTAAACCCTTATCACCATAAATAAAAATTGGTGCACTTACATCTGGAAATGGATGAGAAAAGCATTAAAAGATAGAAATAAGGGATTGTTAAAAAATAGGAGGTTAATAAAAAATGGCTAAATATCGTTGTTCTATTTGTGGATATATTTATGAAGGAGAATTGACAGAGGACTTTAAATGTCCCAAATGCAAGCAACCCGCTAGTGTATTTGTATTGATGGAAGATAAAAAGGAATCAGTAAATAAGTATGCGGGAACAAAGACAGAAAAAAATCTTATGGAAGCTTTTTCAGGAGAAAGCCAGGCAAGAAATAAGTATACATATTTTGCAAGTATAGCCCAAAGAGAGGGATATGATCAGCTTGCAGAAATCTTTTTGAAAACAGCGAGAAATGAGCAGGAACACGCCCGGATATGGTTTGAGGAGCTTGGCAACCTTGGAAATACAGCAGAAAACCTCTTGCATGCGGCTGAAGGTGAGAATTATGAATGGACAGATATGTATGCTCAATTCGCAAAGGATGCCGAGGAAGAAGGGTTTAAAGAGTTAGCTGAAAAATTCCGCAAGGTTGCTGCTATAGAAAAAGCACATGAAGAGCGTTATCGGGCTTTGCTAAATAATGTGGAAATGCAACGAGTATTTGAAAAAAGTGAAGAGACCATGTGGGAATGTCGTGTTTGCGGTCATCTAGTAGTAGGGAAAAAGGCTCCTGATGTATGTCCTGTATGTAAATATTCCCAATCTTATTTTGAAGTACGTAAAGAGAATTATTAATACTAAGCAGTTGTTTCCCAGATATAAGGACAAAAAAGGCAAAAATATGATTCTATGGCATCAGAACAAAAATACTCAACTTGCTCGTTTTATTAAAATGAGCAAGTTGCTTTTTCTATAGATAACAAGGACCATAAAAATCGTGCACGTTATTCTATAAATTAAAACGATTTTAACAAATATCAAAAAAAATGTTGACGCTTTTATTTCGATAAAATATACTATAAATTAACATTTATTTTATTTATTACAATGATGTGCTATAAGCGGGCCAGGAAAGCTAGCCCCTACACATTTATTATTGCAGAAATTGTAGGGGAGACCAGTGGTCTCACGTTTGCTCAACATCATTTATAAAGGGCTATACATTGCTAGAATTAATTACAATATTATAATCTCCATCTGATTAACTATATAAAAAATTTGGTCAAGCTACTTTTTATATAGAACTATTGTGTTGGTACATGGGGTAAACAACATTAATACCGTGAAATAGCATAAAAAAGATAATTAAAACTATATTTATTATATGGGGGCTACAATGAAAGAGGGCATAAAGAAGATATTTAGGAGGGCGACATTAACGACTATTTGTTTGTTTCTTTTTGTAAGTACCGCTGCATCCGCAGAGGTAGAATTGTCTTTGACACAGGAAGAAAAAGCGTATATAGCAAAGAAATCCATAATAAAGGCAGCTTCTGTGGATGGTGCAGCACCTATATCATTTACTGATGCAGATGGAGAAATACAAGGTATTTCTAAACGTGTGATGGATGAAATATCAGATATGATAGGGCTTGTCTTTGAGTATAAGTTATATGATACCGTTGATAAAGTTATAAATAGTGATGCTGATATCATATACGGTATCTCAGAAGAATATGCACCTGATAATATGAAATTGTCACAACCATTTTTGAAATCTGAAACAATACTATACATTAATAAATCATTAGAGCCAGATGAGCTGGATGATAGAATATACGCTGCTATAAAGGGGAGTGCTCTTCCTGAAGGAATCAAAGAGGAAAACTCGATTTACTTTGATACAAGGGAACAAAGTTTAAATGCAGTAGAAAATGGCAAGGCTGATTACGGTTATGGGAATGCATATTCAGTAGCGTTTTATACATTGCAAAATGGTTATAAGAATATTATTACTATCCCCAAGGGTAAGGAATCCAGAGAATACTGTATTGGTCTATTAAATGGTGATGAAGTATTACTTTCCATAATAAACAAATCAATAAGTTCTATTGAAGACAGTGAATTGCAAACACTGATTCTAGATGTTTCATCACGGATTGATAGAAAGATCACCTTTGCCATGATAATGGATGCTTATGGCAAGCAGATCTTTGCGGCTATTTTTATGATTATTAGCATATTACTAATTAGTGTTATTTCCAACATACAAGCAAATAGTGAGCTTAGAATACAGAATAGAAAATATGAAGTTTTATCTCATATTTCCAATGAGTACTTATATGAATATGATGAGAAGACCAATTTATTATCATTATCTGAAAAGTGTTATGAACTCTTCGAAACTGAGGAAGCATTGAATGAAGCAACCAGAATGTTAAAAGATATCTTAGCTGACTACAAAACAAATGGTCAAAATCATATAATAAGACTCCCCTTAGGTAGTGGAAAGATGGGGGTTTTCAAGGCAATAAATTCAAGAATATATGATAAACAAGGAAGAACAGAGACTACCATTGGAAAATTGATTGATATTAGTGAAGAAACCGTGGAAAAAGAAGAACTTCTTGCTAAGTCCCAACTAGATGGATTAACAGGGTTATATAATGCTGAGACAACAAAAGAACTTATTGTTGAAAGGATGAAAAACAAGGATAATAAAAAAATAGATGCTTTTATACTTATAGATTGTGATGACTTTAAAGATATTAATGATTCACTTGGGCATTTAGCGGGTAATCAGATGTTGGAGCATATAGGAGAAAGTCTCAGAGGATCATTCAGGAACACTGATGTCATGGGACGTGTTGGTGGAGATGAGTTTTGTGTATATATAGAAGATATTCCCTCTGTTGGTTTTGTTCAACAAAAATGCCAACAGTTGATTACCCTAATTTCAGAAACAAACGAAGGGTTTAAAGCAACAGTTACTATTGGAATAGCACTGGTGCATGGGAAAGATACATATGAAAATGTATTTAAAAAGGCAGATAATGCTCTATACCAAGGTAAGCGAAACGGAAAAGTACAGGTTGTTATTTACAGGTAACAAGAGACCAGCTAACAAGAGTCTTGACTTATGTTAGCTGGTTTTGCCACCTTCCTTTGTCACCTTAAGTGCTGCAAAACTTATATCCTATACCTTTAACTGTTTTAATAAATTCAGGTTTTTTAGGATTTTGTTCTATTTTTCTACGAATATTACTAATGTGAACCATTATGGTGCGATAGTCACCTAAACTTTCGGTATCCCAAAGTGATTGAAAAAGGTTTTCATAGGTAAAGACTTTATTCGGATTCTGGGCTAGTAGCACGAGTAGCTGGAATTCTTTAAGTGATAAACTAACAGTTTGACCTTGAGCCACTACATAATGACTATCAAGATCAATTGTCAAGCCATTAAATTTTATATGGTTATTAGCCCTATCTCTATTTGAATCTGCAATCAGACAATTTCTGCGTAAATGAGCTTTAATCCTTGCTAAAAGTTCAATTGAGTCAAAGGGTTTGCCCATGTAGTCGTCGCCACCTGCTATTAAACCTAAAGATTTTTCATTTGGTGTAGATTTGCAACTAAGAAAAATAATAGGTGTGAAGAGTTTCTTACGAATTTCTTGACACACTTCTATTCCATCAAGACCTGGAAGCATCATGTCCATAACTATTAAATCAGGCGTATGTGAAAATGTATAATTTAGAGCTTCCTTACCGTCTGAAGCTGTAATAACATGATATCCTTCTTTTTCTAAATAAATAGTAATGATTTCCCTTATATCTGCATCATCATCTACGACTAATATTGTCTCTCCTGCCATTGATTTTTCCCCCCTTTAAGTTCCCAACCTTTTATGATAAATAGGTAGTGTTAAGAAAAAACTACTTCCTTTCCCGAGCTCGCTTTCAACCAATATTTGACCATTAAGATATTCGACAAGTTCTTTAACAATAGCTAGACCTATACCGGTACTGCCATTACTGTGTTGATGCGAATTTGAAACCATGTAGAAACGGTCGAAAATATAGGGGAGATCTTCTTGTGAAATACCAATTCCCGTATCAGACACTTTTATAAGAAGTTCCTTTAATCCTTCTGTAAAGTGAAAACTCAGTGTTACTTTTCCATGGGAATGTTTAAAAGCATTGCTGAGCAAGTTTGTAATAATGCGTTGCAATTTCTCTATGTCTACTCTTATGAATATTGATTCTAGGTCATGTTTGTCCAAATTTTTTTTACACAGGTTAGCAGGATGATGTATTTTCAAATCTTGTTTTTGATCTCGCATCACTAAACTATATTTGTCTACAAGGTAATCAATCAATACACTTACTGGCATTTTAACAAACTCTAATTTCATTTGCTTCGACTCAAGTCGAGATAAATCCAATAATTCCTGGACCATGTTATTTAAAAAATCAACTTTATCAACAATTCTTGCTAAATATTTATCTTGTTGAGGGGAACCCTTTGCTACTATACCATCTATGATGGCATTAGCATAACCCTTAATCGCTGATAGAGGTGTGCGTAGGTCATGTGACATGTTTTCCATAAAGTCATGGAGAGACTTTTCCGACCTCGATACAGCCTCATATGCCTTTTCCAAATCAATTGTTCTTTCTTTAACTTTTTGTTCCAGGTGTATATTCATTTGTTGAAGCTGTTCTGTTAATGATTCCACTTTTAAAAAGCTTTTTGAAAAAATCCTAGCAAGAACTAAGGACTGTGTAAATACAAATATTAGTAATCCCCAAGACGATAGATTACCTCTCGTAACCATATTTCGCAAGAAATGATTATCAGTATCTGCAATAACAATACTCAAGAAAATAATATCATTGAGGGAACACAAAAAAAGGGTTAATGCACCGATACCAATTAATAAGGAGTTTTCACGTCTTTTATAACAGGTTATCACCACTAAATAAGAACAATATAATATTACAAAAAGTGAAAAAGCCTGATATATAGGGTTAAACAAGCTAAATATCCTGACAGGTGTCAAGATAACTAGAAATCCGAAAATAGATGCGAAGAACAGAATAAATTTAATGACTTTTCCAGATATATCATCTGGAAAAGTAGCTTTAAAGAACGATGTTACTAAAGGTGCCCCCAATAGTATGCTGATGTTTGTATTTTATGGGCAATTTCCCAACTAAAATTAGGAAACAGATTAATGAGAAATATTTCTCCTACTAATAATGTTCTAAGACCAATTAATAATGAAAATATTCCAAAGTAAAGAGGAGCCTTGTTTTTTGTTCTAAATAAAAAAAGAGCAATATGGTAAGTGCCAGTAATAAACAAACTACCAAACAAAAATAATTCAAAGGCTATGTTATTATTTCGCAATGTGTTGATTTTAGGTGCGGTGCCTAATTTTATGCTTTCCAAGATACCGCCGCTGCGATGCCTAAAATTTGCAACTTGAATAACCAGTTCAATTGTACCAGATTCAGGTTTGAAATATATCACTTGTGGTAGATATTGTGGAATCATCTGTTCTCTACTATCAGCTATTTTTCCTGCAGAAGCTAGCAATTTACCATTTACCCAAAGCTTATATGAAGTAAAAATTCTAGGTAATTTAATCCCTAGCACGTCATTACTATTATGGTTAATTAAAACCCTATATGTAGCATAACCATTTCCAGATAGTTGATGTCCATTAACTGTATACTTATTCCAAGCTCTCGGAACTGTTATAAAGTTCTTATTTATTTTTGTATCTGCTTCTTTAAAGTCCTCTGGATTTAAAAATTCATTCCAATAAAACTCCCATTTTCCATCTAGAGTAATAACATCATTTTGTTTCCAGTCCCAGTCAGTTAGATCTAAGACACCGTTTATTATTATTGGTTTGTCATGAGATTGAGCCGAACAAGTGGAATCAAACGGGGAAAACATGGATAAGATCATACTGATAATAATGATGTGTTTCAGCAACCCTTTGTGCATATATAGCCCCCATAATTATAATTAGAACTAAATAAAACTTTAGGATTTCTTTAAGTTGTATTAATACAGATATAAACTGATTATGATAATATAAATATGGTTGTATATCAGCTTTATTCAATAAAAAAAAGACATTAACTTATTATTTTTCTCAAAAAAAAAAAAAAAAGAAATCCCTATTTTTCTAACTTTTATATTATATCTTTAATATATTCTTAAATCAATACATGTAAAAATAGGAATCTATCACCGAAAAACTATTATGTAATATCTCAGGGGGTTATTAGACATGTTGGTATTAGGGAGAAAGCCGGGGGAATATGTTATGATCGGCGATAATATCAAAATAAAAGTTGTAAAATCTGATGAAGGTGATTTGAGATTAGCAATCGATGCTCCGAAAGATTTATCCATTGTACGTGGAGAAATAATAAAACCAGATGAAAACACAAAAAAAACTACAAACCCTTAAAGGGTTTTTTTTTATAAATCACTAAATTATTTTTAAGAGGTATCGATAATATTAAATGAAAGGTAAAAAATTAATACATACCTTTATTTATATCAAGGACGATATAATTTACAATATCCACAGGATGTGGCGAGGAGTGTAAATTATATCTTTTTTAATTTTTAAAATAAAATATTGTGAAACATCATGGATGAGTCGTTTCATACTGTTTCCTATATGGACATAGGAATTTAAGTGTGATTCGGCTTTTTTTATTCTTATCAAACTATCATTCAAGGAGGAAACACTATGTTGGTATTAGGAAGGAAACCTGGTGAATACGTTTTAATCGGAAAAGATATTATGGTTAAAGTAGTAAAAAGTAATGAGGGTGATTTACGTCTAGCTATCGATGCTCCTAAGAGTGTAAATATCTTAAGAGGAGAGGTCTATGAGCAAAAATAAGGAAATCAAGTTTGGATAGTTTAATAAACTTTTGATAATAAGCCAAGTGGCCATAGGCTTGTTATATATATGTGAGAAGGGAAGCTCACACAAATATAAGCAAGGAGGTTTTTGTATTGAGAATTAACAACAATATTATGGCAATGAATACCCATCGCCAGTTGGGTATAAACCAGACGAACAGCTCTAAATCATTAGAAAAGCTATCCTCTGGTTTAAGAATTAACAGAGCTGGAGATGATGCAGCAGGATTAGCAATAAGTGAGAAGATGAGAGCACAGATAAGGGGATTAAATCAAGCATCGAGAAACGCGCAAGATGGTATTTCTTTAATACAAACGGCAGAAGGGGCTTTACAAGAGACCTCGGCTATTTTGCAAAGAATGAGGGAGTTGGCTGTACAAGCGGCTAACAGCACAAATGCGGACGTTGACCGGGGCGAGATTCAAAACGAAATTAACAATCTCACGTCCGAGATTAACAGAATTGCAAACACTACTGAGTTTAACACAAAAAAACTATTAAATGGCGATATCGCTATAACTGAAGGCGATGGTACAGTTATTCAGCCAGATGATGTAAGTTATGGTGTAGGAATGGGCAATCTGGAGATAGGTCTGGATTCAAATATGGCACCAGGCAGTTATGTAATTGAAGCTAATAATATTGCTGGAACTGAAGAGATAATCGAACAGGCTTATAAAGTGTTAGAAGGCCAGAGTTTTGATGAGGCTCTTAAAGACGCAGGAACAAGTGTAGAAGCCTCTATTATTAAGTATGAAGGTACAGACAATGAAACTTTAACAACTGAGCTGGCTGAGGGCAGTTATAGAGTGGCTATTACCCAAGAAGAAAATGCAAAGGTAATAACAACATGTGAGGACGATGACGCTAATAAAGTCCTTGATGGTGATACAGCAGTTACAATTCACAGTGAATCAGAATTAAGCGGTGAATATACAATTGAAGTATCTAAAGAAACAAAAAAAGATGTTACAGAGATTGATTCTGGTGGCATAAGTAATATTGATGCAGCAAGTACAAATGTTGGTAATTACACCATATCCACAAAGGCTCAGGTGTCAGCCAATAATGATGTTGTTGTAGATGAAAAAGTTCTTTACAATAGCGATGGCGATGGTGCAATAAAAGATATTACCATCGCTAGTGATTCAACTTTAAAAAGTACTGATGGTCTTAAAATAAAACTTGATCAGCTATCAGAAGCAGATACTTTCACAACAGCACATCTAAAATTACAGGGTATGACATTTAAGGTAGTTGATAAAGATCTTAAAGGCGAAGATGTTAGTATTACAGTTGTTAAAGCGACAGAAGCCGATGCTGGCACTACTGCATCGGTTGATGCAAATGGCAATATAACTGTTACTTTGGGGACTAATTCAGAAAATGAGATTGACGCTACAAGGGAAGATGTTGCAAATGCCATTAATGATTCTGGAGTAAAATATTTCGTAACTGTCACTGTAAATGAAGATCCTTCAACTGCAGTAACCGAAGTTACCGACCCGGTTAAATTTATTGACGGTAGTGGTGAACCTCAAACCACCTTTAAGTTTACTTTAGTTGACGATGAAGGTAAGGTTTTGAGTGGATGTGAAGCACAGGCTTCATTCTCTGCTGCCTCCGGTTCAACCGAGATAAAATTGGGAGATATATCATTTACTGTCGATAATGCAAAAATGTTCGCAGGAGATACAGATTTTAATGATAAAGAAATAGTACTAACCGTTAATAACTTAATCAGAGTAACAGACAGTCAAGGAAATTATGCTGAAACAACTCAGGTTGATGATGTGGAAAATGAAGGAGAAAGTGCTGTTAAATTTGACTCATGGTTCAAGGCTAATGGCGAGGATGTAGATGCAGAATTTATTAATACAATAACGATGAATATTAACACTAATGGTATTGGTGAAGGCGGATTCGTCCGTGGTAATACCTACTATATCACCGTGACCTCTACAGATAATTATAATGTTGAGTTAAAGGATAATGAAGGAACAAAAGTAGGGGACAAACAATTCACCAATGCTGATTTAACAGATCCCAATAAGTTTAAGAATATTGATCTTGGTTATGGTTTATTTGTCGACTTAGACAGAGATAAATTAAGTAATATGGGTGATAAGGTAACATCGGAAATTTCTTTTACTGTAGGCACAGAAGAAAACTCATTAGTAGCACGGCTCCAATATGCCAACGGAACAGAGGTTGAGGATACAAAGGGCTTTGCATTGGATAATTCGGGTTATGTTGATCTGGGAAAGGGTTTAACATTTAACTATGATGCTGAAAAAGTGACGGAAGGTAACCACTATTTCTCTATTGGTGAATTTGATGTCACTATAGAGCAAGCCGGTGAGGATAAGTTTGTATTAACACTTACTAATGCCGATGGTGAAAAAATAGGTGATGATGTAGAAATTGACTTCAATGGTATTAGCCCGGGTTCACCATTTGAAGCAAACTTTGGTGACACGACTCTAGTCCTAGATGTATTTAATTACATTCAAGATGGAGAGAAGACTACCTTTGAAGTTACAGCTGAAATCGGAGACAAATCCTTAACCATGCAAATCGGTGCGAACTATGGTCAAAGCATGAATATAGATGTTAGTGACATGAGAACCTCTGCCATAGGTATTAGCGGAGGCGAAGATAAAAAAGCAGCTACAGTTAAAGCTAAATCAGGTGCTGTAGCCACCTATACAGATACGAAAGTGGTAACTGATGGAACTACGAACAAAGGTGTAGAATATGCACTTGATGTAACTACACATGAGAAAGCTTCAGCAGCTGTCGATGTGCTAAATGATGCCATAGAAAAGGTATCTGGTGAACGTTCCAAATTAGGTTCTTTCCAAAACAGGTTAGAGCATACTATCAGCAATTTGGGAACATCAGCTGAAAACCTACAAGCTGCCGAATCCCGTATTCGCGATGTAGACATGGCAGCTGAAATGATGCAGTTTACTAAGAACAATATCCTTCAGCAAGCTGCGACAGCTATGTTGGCACAAGCAAATATGGCACCACAAACTGTATTGCAACTATTAGGATAAAAACCAAACCGAGTAGTGGGTGACAAAGGTGACAAGAGGAAGGTGACATGAGAACCGTCCCCTTGTCACCCTAGTTACCAAATCGACTCCTATATGATTTAACGGTTATTGAAGGAATTATTTCAATAATGAAGAAATAAGGTGAATAAAGGTATATCTACAGGAGATGATGATGGTGAGAATTTCTAGTAGGACCTTAGCGTATTTTTTTGCCATAATTCATACTTTAATAACTGGTCTTTCTTTTCTATTTACCAAAACAGCATTGACATTTGCTAACCCAATACACGTATTAGCTTTTCGCTTTACAGCTTCACTTATAGCTTTGATAGTCCCGATTTTATTTCAAAAGATACATCTTAATTATACTGGTAAAGACCTACGCAAAGTTTTTGTTTTAGCCTTGATTTATCCTTTGGCTTTTTTTAGTTTCCAAACTTTCGGTCTTGTTTATGCTACTTCTTCTGAAGGAGGGATTCTGCTCGCCACTACTCCAATTTTTACAATGATCTTAGCATCAATATTTTTTAATGAAAAAACTACATTCCATCAAAAAGCATCAATTTTTCTTACGGTAATAGGGGTTATGTATATATTTATCATGACGGGAGTTGGTTTCGACTTTACAAAAGGCTTGGGTATAACCTTATTATTGCTTTCCGCTCTATCATCGGCGGGATACCATATACTAACTCGCGAAATAAGAAAACAGTTTTCTATTACTGAAATAAGTTTTATGATGACATTATTGGGTTTTATTTTCTTTAATACCTTTTCTGTAATAGAACATTTTTTGAAAGGTAATATAAAGGAATTTTTTATGCCTCTTCAAAACACTGATTTTATTGTTTCCATCTTATATCTTGGAATTTTATCCTCATTGGTAACATCTTTGCTTAACAACTATATTCTTAGCAAGATAGAAGCATCAAAGGTCAGTGTATTTGGCAATCTTCGGACCGTTGTTACTATTTTTGCAGGAGTAATTATTTTAAAGGAAGAGTTATATGATTACCATATTATAGGGTCGCTAATGATTGTTTTAGGTGTAATGGGGACTAATATCACAAAGCAGAAACAAAAAAAACATTACAGATGAGCAATGAGTAACATAGTTAATAAATTTGTAAACTAATACCAATTGAAATTATTACTCTAAGTGATATAATAATGATACAGAAATAATCAATTACATAGTCTGAGGTGTTGGTCAGCTTTTATTTTGAACCTACAGTGCAGCAACGGGAGTCCAATAGGGAATGAAGGATATCCAGCCCATAGTAAGACCAAAATGGCAGGGGAAGATAGAAACATTCATGCGGACACCCACCTATCGAGAGATAGGTGTCAAAATGGAAGTAACGGTACCTTGGATGAAAAATTGAATTTAAACCATAAGTGATTTACACTTATGGTTTTTATTTTTTTATCTTTTTATCTTTTTAAAAAAAACATACTACTTTTAATTTTAGTTAGATGATGATATCATTAAATCAATTAATGGAGGGGATGCAAATGAAAAAGCTCTTAATGTTTTTGATGATTTTGATATTATTGCTACCTTCAGCGGTTTTGGCTAATGATATGAATGACAAGATCCAGATTCAAGGGGACGTAAAGGTACTAGCAAATGAAATTGTACGGGGCGATGCTGTAGCCATAATGGGAAATGTTATTGTTGATGGAAAAGTAATGGGTGATGTGGTGGCTTTAATGGGAGATGCCATAATAAATGGCGAAGTTATGGGTGATGTAACTACTATAGGTGGGCATGTTACTAGAAGTGACACCTCTAAAATCTACGGAAAAGTTACCCAAATAGGAGTAGGTGAAGGTTTCGGTCATATAACACGTAGCTTTACTAAACATTGGCCACGTTTTAGGCCTAATGTAAGTTATGCTTTCTCATCCATGTTTAATATGGCACGTTTTCTGGGGACCATAGCATTATCCGCCCTTTGTATCATTCTGTTCCCAAACAGTGTTAAATTAGCGGCAAAAAATGTGGATGTACAACCCGGTCGAAAGGTTCTTATAGGTTTGTTGGCACTTCTATTAACACCTGTTGTCATTGTGCTTTTGATAATAACCTTGTTGGGGATTCCTCTAATTCCTATAGCAATTTTATTGCTAGCAGCTGCTGGGTTTTTCGGCTATATAGGTATTAGCATATATTTAGGCAGAAAATTAAATGAACAATTCCACATCAAGCCCAGCATTTTCATTGAGTATATCCTTGGCGCAGTGCTGTTGAGGCTATTGCATTTAATTCCCTTTGTGGGTTCTCTGGCATCTATTACAGTGTTGCTCTATTCTATTGGTATTACTACAGATACCCGTTTTGGAACAAAAATTACAGAGTAGGTGACAAGGGGACGGTTATCTTGACACCTCATTTTCGGAGATGGTATATGCCGTAAATGAGGTGTTTATTTATGCCTGGAAAAGCAGTAGTGGGATTCACTATATAATGCTAAAAAGTATAAAAGTAGCAGATAGCTGCTGAAATTTTCTTTGGCATATTTTAGGCTATTGATTGTAAAAATAAGAGAAATATACTAAAATATGCTAAATGAGATATCGGAGGTGGGTTTCTTGGATGAACGGGCGTTAATTGCATTATTAATATCTAGTATTGCGGGTATGTCTACACTTTTAGGGGCTTTTGTAATATTTTTTACCAAATCTGATAGCAAAAAGATAGTGTCTTGTTCCCTTGGTTTTGCTGCCGGTGTTATGATATCTGTATCATTTTCCGATCTTCTGCCTGAAGCCCAAAATTCTCTTACTGTTTATGGAGGGGAAAGACAGGGGGTAATATTTACCGTAATTTTTATGGTGGTAGGTTTAATTTTGGCTATGGCTATAGATCATTTTGTACCACATGATGAATATGATTCTGAGAAAGATGACAGACCTCATAAGAATCTTTATCGAGTGGGTTTTGTTTCAATGCTTGCCATGATGCTGCATAATTTTCCAGAGGGTATTGCAACTTTCATGGCTAGTTATAATGATCCTATACTTGGAGCTCGAATAGCTGTAGCCATCGCTTTTCATAATATTCCTGAGGGGATTTCGGTAGCTATGCCCATATATTTTGCTATACAGAGTAGAAAGGCTGCTTTAAAATACACATTTTTAGCAGGTTTCGCAGAACCTGTGGGAGCGTTATTGGCATTTCTCGTATTAAAACCTTTTATTAATGACCTTGTTTTAGGTGCCATCTTTGCTATTGTAGCGGGAATTATGATTCATATTAGTTTTGAAGAACTTATACCTACGTCAAGACAATACGGATATAGTAGAATTGCGCTACTGTCGGCTTTTGCGGGTATTTGTATAATGCCCTTAAGCGGTGTAATATTTTTGTAAATTACATTATGGAACAAATTAGATTTTCCAACGTCTAAAAGTTTAGAACAAACAATAATGGAGGAAGTGATTTTTTGTGAAACACAGAAATATTACTAGTCTAATCTTAGTAGGGGCATTATGCACAACTCTAGCAATTCCGACATTTGTGAAGGGAGAATTAAAACCATTACAATCAAAAGATTTACAAACTACATCTATTGGCTATGAAATAAAACACTGGTCTCGTCAATATATTGACCAATTGTTAGAAAACTATGATGTAGAATCAATTTTTTTTGAAAAAGATTTAAATGAGGCTATCAAAAAAGAAGATTTTCAAAATCTTGTTAAGCTGGTAATTGACAAAGACTATGATAGGTGCCCGGATACGACAAGCCGTGAAGCGGTTGTACATGAGCTTACAAAGTTATGGGCAGAAGAAACTGGCAAGGAGTTAAAGAATATCCCAGTTATTAAAATGCTAATTTATTCAGATACACATGAAATCGACCCGAAATATAGTCACAGTGTAACAGTTGCCTATATGTGCGATATAGCTAAGGGCAGGGGTGCAGGAGTCTTTGATCCAAAGTCAGATGTTACCTATGGCGAATTAGCAGCTTTAATAAATAATACAGTAAAAGCCATAGGAAAGGAGTTAAATACTGGTGAAAAACCTGTTGAAGAAGGAAGATTTGAGACTAGGGCAAGTTACAAGATAGAAGACGATAAGGTCGTTTTTGATTTCCAATTGATCAATCACTATCCTGAACAAAAACAGTTAAAGTTTGGTTCCGGCCAACAATTTGAGTTAATAATAACCAATGAAAAAGGGGAAGAAGTATACAGATACTCAGATGACAAAGTCTTTACTTTGGCCATAGTATATAAAGACATTAATCCAGGTGAATCACTCAAGTGGCAAGATGAATGGGATATGAGAAATAAAGATGGAGAAAAGTTGGAATCAGGAAAATATAAAGCTGAAATCAGGGTTATTGCTATACAAGAAGATGATGATCAAAAAATCGATAAAAGCCAGTTGACAACAGTAGTGAGTTTTGTCCTAAATAATGAAAGCCAAGAACAAGAAATAAAAGATAAAAAAATTATTCAAGCAGATAAGGCAAAAGAAATTATTGAAGATATTGCTGATAAGGTAATAGGTGCCATAAGCCAAAAGGATGGCAAGCTAATTTCAGAGTTTGTTCATCCCGTAAAAGGTGTAAGGTTTACTCCCTATACACACGTTTCATTAGAAAATGATGTGGTTTTTAATAAAGAAGAAATAAGTGATTTTTTCACAAACCAAGAGTATTATCTATGGGGATATTACGATGGCATAGGCGAACCTATTTCTTTAACTCCAAGCCAATACTATGATCGGTTCATATACTCAAAAGATTTTATGAACGTTGAAGAGGTCGGATACAATGAAGTTTTAAGCTACGGTAATATGCTAGAAAATCAGTTTGAAGTTTATGATAATGCAATTGTAGTTGAATATTATTTCCCGGGAATTAGTCCTGATTTTGGTGGTATGGATTGGGAAAGCCTTCGTTTGGTATTTAAACAATATGGAGATTCTTGGTATTTAGTTGGAATAATACACAATCAATGGACGATATAATCAGATAATACATTAAAAATTGCCCCCTGATAATAGAAATCAGGGGGCTTAACATAATATCAGACCGGTATCTTTGTTTATATCACCATGCAGCCTTCCGTTTTTGTCAATATATTTACCATGGTTATAATGATTTAGGCATTAAAAAAGAAATACAACAGATTTATACATAAAAAAAATCATTTTTCACCCATTTGGGTGATGTTTTTTTATATATTTTTTTCTATACCATATTTTGACAATTACTGATAAATTACTTATTTTCTGTCAAAAATTAGCCAAAATAATTGAGCATGTCATAAAATATCATTTTACGTTTGACGGGGATGGAATCATGAAAAAAAGTCATAAACCTATAGCTTTTTTCATAGCTGTGTTATTGATTCTTGCTTTACTGATAAACATTAATACTAATCCATTATATTCTACTAATCACACTGATGAGACTTTTGACCAAGTGCAGGACAGTTATAACCAGAGCTACACTATAGCCGGTCTTGATAGTCTAAGACTTTTACCTATTCCACCGGATTTTAACTTTTTAAAAACAGGCTCATTGACAGAGCAAGATTCAGTAGAAGAAAATCTCGATGTTTTTGACAATACTTATTCTCAGACTGTTCATTCAGATAGCACTGATTCGGCTGTTAAGTTGTTGGAATTTATTGAATCTGGAAGAGATTTATTCGATAAGGGTGACTATAAAAGTGCGTTGGGAGAATATAATCTTGCTGTTCAACTAGCTCCTGATTTAGCTCCTTTGTATATCGAAAGGGGACAAGTTTATTCAAGATTGAAAAATTACGACAAAGCATTAGATGATTTGAATAAGGCAATTCGACTGGATTCGGAACTTACCATTGCTTATCTTGTCCGGGGCAAGTTATTAAACTTATTAAATCAGAGAGAAGATGCACTTAAGGATTTAAACTTAGTATTAGAAAAAGAACCATCAAATATCAATGCCCTTTTAGAAAGGGGAGTTATTTACACCGTAGCTGGAAAGTGGTTCCAAGTTGCAAATGACGCTAATGCAGTTATTGATCAAGAACCAAAAAATGCACAAGCTTGGTGGATGCTTGCCATGGCGTACCAGAATTTAGGCGAGTATACACAGGCCTTTGATGCATGGGACAGAACTGGAAGGGTTAATCGGTGGGACTATAGAGATATATACTAACCGAGGAAATATTTATTTTAGTCAAGGGGATTTTACTGGTGCTGTTAACGAGTGGTCTCAAGCATTGAAACTAGACGATAAACAAGCTTTCCTCTATGCAAATCGTGGAATAGCCCATACACATTTACGGAAATTGGATGATGCTGTTGTTGATTTTAAAGACGCAATTAAGCTAAACCCTAATGAGTATTCTATATACAATAGCTTAGGTTTTGCCTATTATTTACAAAAGAATAATGTACAAGCCATAGAAAATTTCAATAAAGCTTTGAAACTTTATGATAAGGACTCTAAAATTTATTTTAATAGAGCCGCGGCTTATAGGGAAATCTATAACTTTCAGGCTGCTCTCATGGATTTGAATGAGGCAATCCGGCTGAACCCTTCCTATACTGAAGCATATGCTGCCAGGGGAAGTATACATTTTTCACTAGAAAATTATAATGTTGCTTTAGAAGATTATACACAAACAATTACTTTAAACCCGGATAATATAATTGCCTACTACAACAGAGCTTTGATTTATTTAAAGCAAGGGTTATATCATTTAGCTGAAACAGATTTGAGTTATCTGATTGAAAATTACCCTGAACTGATTTCATGTTATGAGCAAAGGGGTTTGGCTTATTTTCAAATGGGACAATATGAGAAAGCTATAAAAGATTGGCAGACCTATCTTCAACACAACGGAGATGACGCTGAAGTATATTACCGCATTGGGCTTGCTTGTTTAAAACTGGATGATTACGATCAGGCTCTGACTTATCTTAGTCGAGCTCTCGTGTTAGATGACAGTATGGGTTCTGTCTATTACCAGAGGGCAAATATCTATTTCTTGCAGAAAAAATATCCAGAAGCAGCTGAGGATTATACCAAAGCTATCGAACTTGGAGTCGGTTTGGATATATGCTATTTTAATCGCGGCATAGCTTACTTAAACCAAAACAAAATCAAAGAAGCAATTGCCGATTTAGAAAAGGTACTGGAAATATCTGAGAACGAAGTGTTGCTTACCGAGGCTCAAAAAGTGCTTGAGTTAATCGAGGCTGATACAAAAAGTTAGAAGTAAATAAACCAGAAGTAATAAATGAGGAGTAAGTAATAACTTAGATTTCTTTGAAAGTACGAAGGGTTTTTTGGAAATACAAGAAAATGTTTTAGAGATGCAAGGAACGTTATAAAATTACAAGGGGAGAAAAGAGATGAACGGGCTAATTAGTAAAACAACTCAAAAAAGGATTATGTATTTAGGTCTAATCCTAATTGGGGTCTTATTGTTATTATTAGTAGCACCTATTCCGCATGCCTATGCTTCAGATGAAGACCCAACATCTCAATCTTTTCCTGTAGAAAATCCCTCCGATGGTATTGACCAAGCCGGTGAGGAAGGCGGGTATGAACCGGCGGGTGACGGAAAGGATTCTGAGCAAAATGACGATGGGGCTGATAATCAGTCCGGCGATGGCCAGACCGATGAAAGTATAGATGACGAATGTTCTGAAGATGTAGGTACCGACGAAGGCACCGCTGACGATAAAGGTACCGGTAATGACGAAAGTAACGGTGTCGACGAAGGTGCTGGTGACGATGAGGACACCAGCGATGAAGAAGTTACCGGCGACGAAGATACTGAAGATGTAGGTACCGGCGAAGGCGAGGGGTACTGGCGACGACGAAGGTACCGCTGACGATAAAGGTACCGGTGATGACGAAATTAACGGTGTCGACGAAGGTGCTGGTGACGATGAGGACACCAGCGATGAAGAAGGTACCGGTAACGATGAAGGTACTAGCGAAGGCGAGGGTATCGGTGAAGGCGAGGGTACTGGCGACGACGAAGGCACCGCTGACGATAAAGATACTGGTGATGACGAAAGTAACGGTGACGACGAGGGCACTGATGTAGGCGAAGACACTGCTAACAATGAAGGTACTGGCGATGATGAAGGCACTGATAATGACCAGACAGGCGAGGAACCTGAACAAGGTGAGCTTGATGCCGCCCAGGCAGAAGGCGAATTTGTTGAAGGCGAAACCGGGATTCAGAGCGACGGTCAAACCGCACATAGCATTACTTTTTCCGGTACATTTTACGACTCGCTAACTAAACAAGCTATTGCCGGTGAGGAAATTAAAATTGATATAAGTGTTTGGCATAATGGTCATGATATAACAGCAATCGCAGAAAAAACTCTCAGTAAAGACGGAAATTATGAATTATATTTTGCAAGCGAGTTATTTGATTATCCGTTTTTTCCGGAAGAGGAATATACTTTTAAAGCTGTAGCTGAAGAGTATGAGTTTCACGAATGGACTTTACTTTTTAAAGTAGATCATACTTCCGGTCCTCATTTAGCTTACGACCTGGACTTTTATTTGGCTCCTAAGCAAGTTGAAGTGGACGGACAGATGGTAGAGTCGGGTATTTCCGGAGGTTGGGTCAGTCTTGATAACAAAGCAATTATAGACAAGGATTTGATTTATCCTGGCTATAATTTGGAGATCAAGTCAGCGGAAAAAGGTAGTATAAGGAATAAACCCTTTGATGAGATTACCGTCCGAGATGGTGTTACTATTACCACTCGGAAGCTTGACCCTGAGGAAGAGGATCCGGATTACCTTGAAGGAGTTTCAGCTGGGAATTCAGGCAAAATATATTTAGAGGCCGAGCGAGTTAATATCGGCAAAGGTGTCAGGATTCTGGCTCATGCTATCAACAACCCAGGAGATGAGTTTACCGCTGGCAATATCACTATCAGATCCGAGGCTGTTGGCGGAACGGACTTTGTGGACATGCTCCCCGGTGTTGATATCGACCATCCTCAGGCCATTATTAATATCGGCGAAGGAGCAATAATTAAAGGAAAAGAGGTAATCTTTGAAGCTGAGGCGAAAAGTGAGGATATATTTCATGATAGTAACGAGAATGATCTAACAGATACCAAAGAATTACAATGGTTGCATGACTTACTTAATACTGGGGTCGGAAAAACCTTAGGATTTGTTGAAGACTTTTCTTTAGTCGGCGGGGTGACCATTTCTAAAGCGACTTCCTTGATTTCTATAAACGCCGGCAGTCTGATAGAAGCCGAAAGCTTTGAAGCTCTGTCTTCTTCTTATATCAGTGCTTCTGTTGCTCCGATTGCAATTGCCGCCGGAGTAGCAGTGGGTGTTGGCATTTCTGATGCCCAAGTAATTGTGGAAGGTACAATAATCACTGCCGGAGACTGTAATCTTAAATCCTTAGCCGATAATACCCTGCAGGTTGCGGGAACCAGTGGCGGAATAAAAGGACTTAGTGCCGGAGTAGCTGTAAGTTACTTGGATTCTACTTCCAAAGTCCATGTAGGTGGCAGTTCCGGCGCATCCACGCTGCAAGTAGGCGGGAATCTGACAGTTAAAGCCGAGACTATTGACCGTAATTTTACATTTGCCCGTTCCATGACTGACGAAAACGGTAAAGTGGGAATAGCTGTAGCCGTTTCTTATGAGCATGGTGTGACTGAAGCCTATCTGGCTGGTACGGTTGATGTGGATGGGGATATTTTAGTCGGAGCCTATACGACTAAAGAAAAGCTAGGCGACAGGAAACTAGTCATTTTACCTACCGTAAACGACGGTGTCTATGCTTATGCCGGAGCTAATACCAGTTCAACAGGAGATCTGTCAGATGATGTCAAAGCCAAGATTACAGGTAAAATCTCAGAATTTGCTAAAAACCATATTAAAGAATTTATAAATAAATATATTTTAGATAAAAAAGATGAAATTGAGGAAAAAAGCGGAAGCACGATTACTCCTTTTGAATTGGCTGCTGCCATTGCTGTCTATCTGGATACCAATAATGCTACAGCCCGCATCTCTCCCAAAGCAGTTGTTACAACCAGAGGTTCGGTAACTGTCCATGCTCGGACTGAAAGCCAACCCATTGTTGTAGCAACAGGTTCGGTCGAGCAACCCAAGGGCAGCCAGAATCCCGGTGGGGAGGGTACTTCCGGTGAAGGAGGTGCTGCGCCGGATCCGGGTTCGGGTGGAGATCCCGGCACTGAGGAAGGGACAAAATTTGCCGGGGTAGCGGCCGTAGTAGTTGGCATCTTTGAAAATAATGTCACCTCTTATATTGGTGCCAATGCTGAGGTAAATGCAGCTAAGGATCTAAATATTAAGGCTGAGTATATCAATGATTATGTATTTAGATACGGTATAGAACTGATTAAATATCTGATCGGGGACTTTTACTCTACTGATGATAAAGAGCAAACCATAAATAGAGGTGATATTGTAGAAGTTAAGGATGGGCATACTGCCAGCGGGGAAGCCGGGAACCTGTATAAATATATAGGTTTTGATCCTTTAACAAATGTTGATCTCAGCACAATCAATTATACCAATACAAATTTATGGGAAGACCTCGGAGCTTGGTGGAAATACCAGAGTATAGAGTTTATCAGGCACCTTACGACTTATCTGGATAATCGTTTGGGGACTACTGACAATTTAGTTAATTTCTGGGTGCAAAGCAATGCTGCTGGTGCAGATGTTGGTACCTGCGGTTCTGTATCCGTTATTCTCCGGGATAATTCGGTCGAGGCATATATTGATGAAGGTGCGAAGATTAATCAAATTAATGATTCTAACCCGGGTAATCCTATTTACCGTACTGGGAAGCAGAATGTTAAAGTCATGTCTGTTCTTGTTGATGAAATAGTTTATTTCAGCGGCAATATTGAGCTTCCTGGCATTGAGTTAGACACTAAAAAGAAATATAACATCGCTTTACACTTGGGCGGTCAAGGTACAGATGCTCCGGTTGCCCTAGGCGGTTCGGTAATTGTCTTTATTCAGAATAATATGGCCAAGGCCGAGATAAGGGATCAAGTGCATTTGTATGCTGATAATTTGGACGTTATAGCTGATACCAAGGTATTAAACGTCATAGTATCTGCTGCCGGCGGTAATGCAGGGAAATTTGGCTTGGAAGGGACTTTTACTTGGCTTACCTTGAATAACCAAACCATAGCTCAGATTTTAAACGGAGCGCGGGTAGATGTTCCCGGAAAAGTGGTTGTGAAGGCCAACGATCAAACCGACATTGTGAACGTTTCCGGTGTGATCACAGCTTCCGGAAATACCGGCATTGGGGGTACGGGAGGCTATAATGGTCTCAGCCGTAATACCCAGGCTGTTATCGGCATTTTGCATGACAGCGAAGACAGCGGTGAGCAAACCGGCGGTATGCCAACCGGCGAAGAGCCGATCGTACGTGCCGGGGATGTTTTGGTTGAGGCACAAAATGACGGGTTTATTATCAGCGTTGCGGTGGCTGATGTTGCCTGTACGGAAAAAACCGTGCCGAAAGAGGGAAATAAAAAAGAAGCTCCCCAAAAAGGCGGCAGTTATGGCGTGGGAGTTTCCGCTCAGGTAGTGATCAATAACATCCGGGACGAAGTTCTGGCATATATCCGCCAAGCATCTCTCCATTCCACCAATTTAGTTATTGCCTCGCACAACAGAACGAGAGTGATCGCTGTTGGTGGGTCGGCGGCTATAGTCACTAAGGATGGAACTTCAGCAGGTTTGGCGGGATCTTTTGCTCTAAATAGAATTTTCAACAAAACCAAAGCGTTTATTGATAATTCCAATGTAGAGGTCACGGAGAATTTAGAAATCAAAGCCGAGGCTGAAGAACGTATTATTGCCGTGGCGGCAAGCGGTTCTGGGACAACCGCTACGAAAAGTGGCAGTGTTGCCGGGCAGGTGAGCCTTAATACCATTGCCAGTGAAGTTGTAGCCGCAATTTTCAACCAGGCGGAAGTAGCAGCTAAGAACATAACGTTGATTGCCACTGACCGTACTATGATTATAGCCGTGGCCGGGGCTTTGACCTACGGTGGCAAAGCCGGGATCGGCTCAGCCGTGGCTATAAACGATATACCCATCGAAGTTCTCGGCGGTAAACGCAATGCCGTTAAGACCTATATTGAAAACTCCGATGTTAGTTTTTCCGGCGATCTTAAACAGATAGCTGAATCCAATAACTTGATTATTGCCGTTGCAGCAGCTATTGGTGACAGCAAAGAAGGTATGGCAGCAGCTGCTTCCATTACGGTCAATACCATTACTGTTGATACCGCTGCTTATATAAACGCTTCTAATATAATAGGAAAGAACGAGGACGAAAAAAATTCCGCTAACATAGAACTTAAAGCAACGGATAACTCCGGTATTTATTCTCTGGCTGGGGCGGGGACATTTTCCAAATCCTATTCTACGGTTGGAATTGCGGTGGCGTTTAACCTGATCGCCAACACCGTTAATACTTTTGTAAAAGAAACAGTGCTTGAGGCTGCTTCTCTTACTTTGAATTCCACCATGAACGCAGTGATTATGAATGTTACCGTTGCCGGTTCAGGAGCGGACAAGGCAGCTACCTATGGTTCGCTCAGCATTAACACCATTGTGGGCGAAGTATTGGCCTATATCGCCGAATCGACAGTTACTACTGATTCTAAGGTCGAACTTGTAGCTCTAAATAAGGCCGATATTGGTTCCTTGGCAGGAGCGGTAGGTGGAGCTAAGAATATCGCAGTCGGTGCCAGCCTGGCAGCCAACTATATCGGCGGTTATGGCGATGCTTTTGCGCCTTATCAAGTGGATGCCTATATTGATAATTCCAGAGTAGTAGTGAGTAATGGGAATCTTAAGCTCTGGGCTTATTCCAATGCAATTATCAAGAGCATTAGCGCTGTAGGCAGTTTCTCAGGTAAGAACGCTGCTGTAAACGGGGCTGTTTCTCTAAATTATATTAATATGAACATCCTGGTCTATATTAAGGACTGCAGCAGCCCGGATGGTACTGTGCCTAAGGAAAACAAATTTATCTGGGCTAACGGTAATATTTTGCTGGAAGCAGCGGATAATACGGCGATCAGTGTTTTAGCCGGGAATATTGCCGGATCCGGTGGGACCGGGGTCGGAGCAGCTATAGCTGTAGTCTTTATCGGTTCGTTGAACACTGATCCCTTTGAGCAGTATAGAAACTATAATGAGGTAATAGAGGATTATGAGCCGGAAAATGAGAACAGTCCTGAAGAGGATCTTCCGAATAACGCTTATGAATATCCGGAGTTTGATTTCAAATCTCTGAACAGTTACAGTCAGGTTGCAGCCTATATTCATAACTCCGTAGTAGAATCTGAGAATGGTGGAATCAGTCTTAAAGTAACTGCTAATTCCGTTATCTTTAACATTGCTGCCGGAACAGCAATAGGAGGTAAAACGGCCGGCGTTCAGGGTTCGGTAGCCCTTAATTACCTGGCTGCTAATGTAACAGCTTTAATTACAGATTCGATTGTTCAGGCTGCCGACGATATCCTTTTAGAGGCTCGTTCTTTAAGAAGAAGCGATATTCCTTTGACTGCTTTGCAGCCGGACAGAGACGCTTCAGATGAACTGGTAACAGAATATAACGGTAACCCGGATGAACCTGACAGCACTTTTAAACTTGCCACCATTCATGCTCTGGCGGGTTTAATAGCCGGTGGCGGTAAAGCGGGGGTCGGAGTAGCGCTCGCGGTGAATTACCTGTCGGTTAATAACCTGGCAGGTATCACCGGTTCTCAAGTATCTACCAACGGAGATATTATCCTGATCGCCGAGTCGGATAGCGCTATCTTTGCGGTCTCAGCGGGTTTGGCTGGCAGCGGCAAATTGGCTTTTGCCGGTTCAGTCTCCGTTAACTTTATCCGCAACGATATCCAGAGCTTTATTAAAAACAGTACAGTTAGCAGCTCGAATTCCAACACCGAGGTGACAGACGGGCATTATCCCGGGGTTACTGTTTATGCCGCTAACACCTCCAATATTTTCTCTATTGCCGGCCAGGTCAATTTCTCAGGAAAAGAAGGTATCGGTGCCGCGGCTGCCTATAACGATATTAGTAATACAATTCAAGCCTATATTGGGGATGCTAATGCCGCTAATGATACGGTTGTCACCAGTACTTCTTATGTAACCGTTACTTCCCTTTCTCAGTGCAACATAACTACTTTTGCAGTAGGCGGAGGTTTTGGCGGCAAATTCTCCGGTAATGGTTCGATTTCGATCAATACTATCAGAAATGATATTGCCGGTTATATCCTGAATTCAGCCGTAGAAGCAGTCCAAAGCATCTACTTAACAGCTTCTGATAAGTCGAAAATCGGCGCTGTTGCCGGGGCTGTTGGAATATCAGGGTCCACGGCCGTTGGCGGCTCGCTAGCTATCAATTTCATCGGCGGTTTTTCTGAAGATGCCTTAGGTCCTCACCAGATTCAAGCTTATATAGCCAATTCCAAGGTTATTTCCACTAACGGTTCTATTACCCTTAAAGCCTTGTCAGAGGCTATCATCAAGAGTATCGCAGCCGTCGGCGGTTTTGCCGGGAAAGTGGCGGTAAACGGTTCCGTCTCCATTAACTGGATTTATACCGATGTTGCTGCTTATATACTCGGATGCCAGGGAGACGAGAAATATATTCAAGCAAAACAGGATATTACCTTAGACGCTGTTGATAACTCTGCAGTCAGTGTTATCGCCGGGGATGTTTCCGGAGGCGGTGTGCTAGGTGCCGGGGCTTCTATTGCTATTGTCTTTATCGGCAGTGGCACGGACAGTTTAAAAGATTGGTTTGACGCTTTATATAAAAATGAGATATTTGATGACGGTGAATATCCTTACGACAATATCTATGATGAGGATTATGTAGAGGAACATGAAGATGAAAACTGGGATGACCGGGAAGGCGTATCCGAAGCGGATTATGAATACCCCGAGCCGGAATTTGCCGACACGGGTAAAGTAAGAGCTTATATTTCTGACTCTGAAGTCATTGCTGAAAATGGTTCCGTAACTGTTACGGCTACGAATAATTCTATTATCTTTACCATTAGCGCAGGTTTCGCCGTCGGAGGCAAAGCTGGAGCTTATCGAGGTTCGCTTTCTCTTAACCATATCCATAACGATGTTTTAGCTATGATTATTAATTCAATTATTGACGCCGGGGAAGATGTAAGCGTTAGCGCTTTGACGTTGCAAAGGAACTGGATACCCAAGGGAGCCTTACAGGCAGAGTGGGACGACGATACAGACTATGAACAGGTCACTTCATTTGATGGTGGCCAGCAGTTTGAAGAAGGGGAAAATCCCGTAGAAACAGAACCCACCAGTCCTAAGCGCTTGACTTCTATCCAAGCCATAGCCGGCGGAGTATCCGGCGGGCTTAACGTTGGCTTGGGAGCAGCCTTGGCAGTCAATCATCTCCATAATGAGTATTCGGCGGCAATTGTCAACTCTGCCATCAACGCCGGTGGGGATGTCGTAGTCCTAGCCGAGTGCAAGTCCGGCATTGAGACTGTATCTGGCGCTATTGCTCTTGCGGTGGGGGTAAACTCTTTCCCCTTCGCAGCCGCTGGTTCCCTTTCCTTAAATATGATCAATAACACCATATTAAGCCATATCACGGCCAGCACGGTGCAAGCGGCAAATATTACTGTAATGGCTAAAGATACTTCCTTTATTAATTCCGTCTCTGGTCAGGTCGGGATTAGCGGTGGTATTGTTGCCGGTCCGGTGCCGGTTCCCACCGGGGCAGCCTTTGGAGCCGCTTTAGCGTATAACGATATTAACAGTGTTGTTAAAGCTTATATTGACAATGTTATTGGAGAAGACACTAAAAAAGCCAGTGTTTTAACAGCTACGGGCAATACTGTTATCAAGGCTTTATTCGATGCCGATATTAATACCATTGCCGCCGGTGGCAGCCTGAGCGTTTGGGTTGGAGCCTCCGGCACAGTGGCTACCAATATTATTAAGAGTTTAGTAGAAGCTTATATAACCGGCAGTAATGTTACCGCTGATAATAACATTTACATCTTGGCTCATTCCGACAGCTTTATCGGCAGTTATGGCGGGGCTGTCGGCGGTGGTTTAATAGGTTATGGCGCTGCTGCCGTCATCAATGCCATTGACGTTACCACCAGGGCCTATATCAGCGGCTCGGTAGTTGTTGCTAGCGGTAATGGCGACGGAATTGAGGTCTTTGCTTGGAATGATAACGGCAAGCCGGTCAAAGACGGGCAAGGGCACGGCCCCAAAGAAAACGGCTTGATAATAATTGCCTATAGCCGGGATGCTTTGGCCATCTATACCGGCTCTCTGGGTTTTGGAGCTGCGGGATTAAGCGGTGAACTGTCTGCCAGTTCCTTGAAGAATGTGACTGAGGCTTATATTACCTCATCTAATATAAATAATGAAGATGACTGGGGCCGGAAAGTGATTATACGGGCTCATCAGGACACCGGAGTAGTAATTTATACCGGTGCAGCCGCTGTGGGAATAGGGAGCGTAGCTCTTGGAACGGCTCTTAATACAATTCTTGTGCAACATTGGACTAAAGCATATATAGATAACGAGTCCATTGTCTGTGCTCTGGAAGGCATCGACGTTTGGGCATTGACCGGTTATCATCCCTTAGAAGAAGGTAAAAAGGGAGTCATCATTGGCGGAGCTGCAGTCGGAACAACAGGTGCTATCGCTGGAGTTGTCTCAGTGCTGATGATGGAAAATATCAACGAAGCCTTTGTGAAAGAATCCGATCTCTTTAGCCGAGGCACGATAACCGTAAAATCTTTGCACAATGTAAAGGTAGAAAGCGTCATTGCAAGCGTGGCTGCAGATCTTCTCTTTATCGGCAGCGGCGGCAGTATCTTCTTTACCTCTCTCGACAACATTGTCCGAGCCTTTGTCGAAGCTGCCAGCTTAAATGCTTCGGAGGCTGTTCAAATAATTGCCCGTTCCCGGGATGTTATTGACCTAATTATAGGTACCGGAGGAGCAGGTGCGATAGGAGGAGTAGCCGGGAGCATTGGGCTTACTTTGATTGAAACTATCACCGAAGCCTATTTGCAGGGCGCGATAAATCAGAATCCTCGGTTCCGACCGGGAGGATTGTACCAGCCGGGTACTGAGAAACAGTCGATACTGGTGTTAGCGGATAACGAAACTAAGGTTAAAACCTTTGGAGGAGCCTTGGGCGTAGGGGTAGGCTTTGGTGTGGGGGCCGCTTTGGATTTGGTCAGCATTCATAACCGCACAGTGGCTATGGTTAAAGCCGCAACCAACCTATATGCCCGTGACGATATAGAAGTTAGGGCTAAATCCCTTAAAATAGTGGATTCTCAGGTTTATTCCGGTGAGGCTACCGGTTTAGTCGGCATATCCGGTGCTGTATCCATAATTATTGTAGGAACCGCGATTGATGAGGACGGCAAAAATGAATTTAACCAGGTCCTTCAAGAACAGCTCGATAACGATTTATCCAAAGACGCTTTCTTCTACTACAATAAAGACAATCAAAAAGGCACCCGGATGCCCAGCATTTTCGGCGACAGGCTTATTACGCTGATATCTTTCTTTGATGATTTGTCTAAAATAGCTGATAAACTGGGAGATGTCCTTGACCCTGATATGGAGTACAGCGATAGGGTCACTATGGCTGCCGTAGAAAAAAGTCAAAAGGAAGAAAACGGTGTTGAGATTGTTACCGACGGAAAGGTAATAATTGAAGCTATAAATAAATATGACATCAAATCTACACCCAGTAATATTGCTGCATCGGTGCTAGCCGGTTTCGGAGGAACGGTAGGTCTTGTTGCAACTCAAGAAAGGACGCTGGCTTATGTGGGAGACTATAGTTATATCCGGGCTTTGAGTCTAAATATCCGCGCCGAGTCCTGGGATAAGACGGAGGTCATATGCAAGGCTGTTTCAGGTGCTGCGGGCATTGGTGCGCATGCTTATGTTGCTCTTGCCGGTGTAACTCCCCATGTCGATGCTTATCTAGGCCATAACTCTAATATAATTGTATCTAAAAATGTTGAAATCAATGCGGAAGTAATTCCGGAAGTAGTTGCTGAGGTTAAAAGTGTAGATGTTAGCGGAGTTGGTCAAGTTGGTGGATCTATTGCCGGTGCTGTAGTTAAACCTGTTGTTAACGCTTGGATCGGGGATAACACCTATATCTTTGCTGCTACTTTGCCGGTTACCGGTAACCCTACATTAACCTTGTTAGAGAAGGCGGAACTCACCGGTAATCCTGAATTGCAATTCCGTGGATATACCATTCGGGTCCAAGGAGAATTCACCTTTGTACGCGGTGTGGCCATGTCCGGTGATCCCGATCTCGTATTTGAAGGTCCGATAGTGGTTGAAGGTCAATTTACCCTTATCCGTGGAGTAGCCATGACCGGCCAGCCGGGATTGGTGTTCAAATATGATAAGGGGGAAATAAGAGGCCAAATTTATAGACATGTATATGTAACCCTTACTGAAGGAGATAATGGAAACTATAATCTTACAGTCTGGGATTGGGATTTTGATAGTAACGGCTATGTAGAGCTGAACCTGGAAGAAAAATCCTGGTCGGAGATTATTTATCTCTAAAAGATTATTACTACTCGACAACGCAACAATTCTATGTTGTACGGGTTCAAGGGAATACTGCTGTTCTAACGGCAGATGGCCAGGTTACGGCTATTGGGTCAGAAGTTCCCTATTATCTAAACTGGGAAAGGAACAGCATTACTCGCAGTGACGGCAATTGGAGCGAAGACAGCTTTAAGCCGGGAGACAGCATTATTATTGAAGGAACCGAGCATAATGACGGAATCTATCGGATCGAATTTATAAGCGAAGATGGTAAAGTTCTTGTAATTGATATTGCCACCCCGTTAAAAGATGAAGGCATAGATTCAGATAATGATGTCTCTATTGGTCTTGTGGAAGTAATGTCGGATTATGGCAATCTAAAATTTGAACACGAAACAGATGGCAAAAATATAAGAAAAGTTACATTGAAAAAAGGTGAAGATGGCTACGATATCTTTGAGGTTGAAGTTGATTATGATGTTGATTTGTCAGGAATACGAGTAGGGGATTACGTTTCAATTTGGTATCAGGAATGGATTCATCCTTACAATAACCGGCAATTAACTGACAAATATCGGTTAATCGACATTATTCATACTTCGGAAAATCCGTACAAGTATACCTTGATTCTTGCCACCAAGGGAGCAATCTCGGAGGAGACATTTGGTACTTCTTATTCAAATTTGACCTTGCGGTGGGAAAGAAGCAAGATTACCCGCGATGAAGGAAACTGGTGTGAGGACGGTTTCCAGGCCGGAGATACAATCACCGTTAAAGATACTGAAAAAAATAACGGTCAGTATATCATCTGGAGCATAAGTGAAGATGGTCGCACCATTATTCTTGACTTGGGCAATATCCTTGATCCAGAGGAAGTTGTTGAATCTGAAGAAATTACTAATAATCAGGCAGTAGCTATCTACGCCGACCGTAGCCATGACCGCATTCGTTGGGACAATGCTCCAGAGGGCTGGTCCTGGCAAGATGTAAGGATTGAGGTCGGAGACGGAATTATTGTTAAGATTAATGACCCTAATTATGAAAGCTTAAACGGTAAATACCGGATTATCGGTATCCTGGAAGACGGTACTTTGGTTCTCGATTCCCGCGGTAAGCTGGTGGACGTTACAACCTCGGCTTCTGTCTGCGAGCCCCCCACCATTACTCGCAAAGATGATGGCTGTTGGTGGGATGACGGCTTTGAGCCTGGAGATACTATTGTAATTTCCGGAAGCCGTTATAATGACGGGAAATATGTAATTGAGGCTATTAGTGAAGATGGCAAGATCCTTGTTCTCGTTCTGGATGACGAAAATATGTTGCGGGACGAATTTGTCAACAAGGAAAGCGTTGATATAGAGCTCAACGGTGAGTTTACCTTATCGGAAGAAACTGTTACTTATGAAGACGGTGAAGAAGAGCTTGAAGTAATCAGGATAGTCCTACAGAGCACCGACGAAGACTGGAGCTGGGAGGAACTAAGCCTTCGTTTTGGAGATTTAATTGTATTACCGGTAGATGATGGAGAATTAAAAGGTCATGTTATTGCTGTCGAGGCCAACAAGCTCATTATTGAAATTGCCAACCTCGATTTAGGGGAAAACAAAACCATTACAATGTCTACTGTCAAACTGGAACTCCTGCCGTCTCAAGTTGTGATCAGGGCTGATGGCGAAAAAGGTCAAGATAAATTGATTTACGACGGTGACGGAGATTGGAGGGATTTCACCAACGACGAGGATAGAGACAGAATAATTAAAGAAGACTACATCACCGTAATCACACCCAGTCAGGACGAAAACGGGATGGGTGTCAACACCGGTATTTATAGGATTATCGGTTTTAGCGACGACTATAAGATCGCTATCTTAGATACCAGCGGAGAGGTTGTTCCTGCAGAAAATATAGGCGATGTTGAAGTCATCAAATTCATTCCTTCGGAATTAACCCGTAGTGAGGGCGACTGGATCGCCGACGGCTTTGCCCCTGGGCAAATAATCACGATTACGGGCGCGCAGAACTCTAAGAACAATGGTAGATTCTATATTATAGATATAATTAATGACGGTAAAACCCTTTTGTTGGATTATGGTGTGGATAGTGATGATGAACTAGTGCATGAGAATTATTCCGGCAGCGGTTTGTCCATAACTGCCGAAGACCTGGATCGCATTGTTCGCAATCATGGCAGTTGGGAAGAGGAAGGCTTGAAAGCCGGTCAGCAAATTCGTTTAATCGGTTCCCGTAAGGGTTATGACGGAGTTTATACCATCGTTGAAATAACTTCCGACGGCAGGATCCTGGTGTTAGATCTGGATGAGCACTTTACGGAGAACGAAACCCTTGAAGACTATTTGATAGTGCTCGTCGGGCTAAAAGAATCCAATGTGATTGTCAATGCCAAGGTCCGCTTGCCTGATTCCGAAACTACGGCCAAGGCCAAGGCTTCGGGGATTGCAGGTAGTGGAGTGGTAAGCGGTAGTTTTGTTTTAGCAACGGCTGAAGTCAGACCAACTGTTAATGCATATTTTGGTGAGGGCTTGGAACTGGATATCGACGGTTCGGTTCAGGTTATAGCCGAAGCTCACACCAAGCAGGAAGCCTATACTGATACCATAAATGTTGGTGTTGGCGTTGCATTTGGCAAAAACACTGCCGAAGTTGTGCTTGATTCGAAAATCACCGCCGATATCGGCGACAATACTAAGATTCGGGCTTATGAAGTGTTAGTCAAAGCTTATGGCTTAGAATCCGCTTATGCGGAAGCGATAAGCGGTGGTGGGGGAATCATATCCGGTTCCAGAACAGAAGCTAAGACCGAAAATAAGAATAACACAACTGCTTCCGTTGGTGAAGTTCAGATTGACGTTGTTGCCTTTGATCTTTTGGCTGAACACAAACTTGACTATAATAGCCTGGCAGGTATTGATTTAGACATTTCTGTATTAGGTCGCAGCGGTGCTGCTGAGGCTTACAATAATGTTAATACTACTGTCCTAGCTAAAGTAGGTAAGAATGCTAAGATTACTGCCAATGATATATTGATCCGGGCCAATAATTATACATCTAAAGAATGGCTGAGCGATGACCAGCATAATGCTTACTCCGGTTCAGGCAGTGCTATTGATTTGGCTACAGCCAAGAGTGAAACATTTATTACCCAGAAATCCCTGATTGAGATTTTGGATGAGGCGATTTTAAGATTGCTGAGCGACCCCTTCTATCCCGGGGATATCAACCTAGCCGCTTACAATGAGATTCTGGCCAGGGATAGGGTGAAGCTGACCAATGGCGCCGCAATTACTTCAGTTCTAGCGGAATCGCGTATTGAAGCAGCCGTTGATACCGAAGTCTCAATTGGGAATGCAAGCTTAGACAGTGCCGAAGATATCAGCATTTCGGCTCATTCCCGAGCTGAACTGGATACTAGTGCTGATATGGATTCCTATGGTGGAATTGTCGATATTAAGGGCATATCCTATTCCAATGTAGATGCAACAAACAAAGTTACTGTTGAACCTGGCGCCGAGCTCCTCGCAGAAGGTACTATAAACTTAATGGTCGGGAAGAATATCTTTGACCATGAGAATTATCTAAAGGCTAGAGCCAGGACTGTTATTTACAACTACGGCGGAATACCCATTTCTGATCCGCATGCTGACGGTTATATTAACTTAAAGAATTACATCTCTATTAAAGAAAATGCGGTTCTTAAATCCGCGGGAGATACCAGCCTGATAACGGAAAGCGGTGCCTTGTTGGCTGAGGGTAGAGTCTCAGGTACTGATTGGGTTCGCAGTGCCTTAGGGGCTGAAATTATCGGCGGTACAGGCATACCCACTGTTGATTCCGTTGTCCGGGTGGATGGCACCATTGAGGTAGGATTGTGCAGCGAACATAAAGTGACGATAGATGAGAAGGGCGAAGTCACTTATATTGGCGAACGGATGCCTAAAATTACCAAGAAGAAAGCCATTCTAAGCAACTATCTATTGGACGAAATCAGACGGCTTAAACTTTTAGCTGCTGAATATAAAGGAACCGAGGCTGAAATTGCTTTTAATAATGAGATCAGATTCCTGGAAGAAGAATTGAGGCGTATGGGTTATAATACCAACGGCCCCATTGATCCCATCTGGATCGACATCATCGTCATCGGCGATATCCGGGCAGAACAGCCCAATATCAACATTGTCTCCGAAGACGGCTCTCTGGTCGGAATAGGTAAACTAAACGCTTCCGAAACGACGCCATTGATAGAAATAATTAATAACAGCCCTTATTATCTTGAATTGGGTTCTTTGATTATCCCTGAAAAAGAAGGCGGCCTGATTTACTTTAATGGTTCGAGAATTATCGGCAGTCTGGATGAGGCCAATGACAAGATTAATGAATTAAATACAAATCCAGGAGCAGCTTTTACGCAGATCAAAAGCCGTGGATCGCAAGATGCTGGTACTCCCAAGATTGAAGTCCGGAATACTTATAGGGGCGTAAGAAACCCTGAAATTCGGGTTTATGGCAATATTCAAAATATAGGTTTTCAGGGCTATCCCGGTATAGTTATCTTAGAGAGCACCGGCGGTATTGCAGTCTATGGCTCCATCGAAACGGGAGATCTGGAAATAAATACCGAGGGTAATTTCCGGCAGAGTTATACGGATACTTTCTTCAATGTTGCCGGTTCACCGCGGGCCATTTGGGGTGGTTTTGTCAAAAGTTACACCCAGGGCAAGAAAGTCGACTATCCTTACCGTTATGTATGGGAAGTTAATTCATATGGTATAGGCAGATGGGTATGGAAACGGGTAGGTATTTATGACACCGAAATTCAAAAAATCCTCAATAGAGAACCTACTAACCAGATTAAAGCAGACAATATCTTCATTGCTGCTCGCTACCTGAACATTAACGGTACCATAGAAGCCGGACGGTCCGTATACGATATTAAATTTGGCCAAGAGGTCAAAGAAAGAATCGAATACTATAAGCAGAGGGGAATTTATTCCCAGAATTATAAAGACTATCCTCTATTCTCCGGCAAACCCGATTACTACTATTATTATGACCCGGTTAACAATGCAATAGTTTTAGAGCCCATAGCTGTTCGCGGCGGATACATTGAACTCTTCGGTCATATTATCAGCACCGGTAACGGCAAAATCATGGCATTGGACGGCTACGGCACTATTAACGTGAACAATCAAACCGGCTATGACATAATTATTAAAGGCTTAGATACCGGTATCGGCAGCAAAGGTGTAGTAATAATTACCGATACTTCCAAGACGAAACAGGTAGGCAATAAGACTTACTACCAAGCCACCAAATATGAACGTGAGGGAAATCAGGTTAAAGTTACTACTTGGTATGTAGACGATACAGGTAATAAGATAGATGAAAAAACTACTTGGGCCAATCAAAATAACGCTAAATATCAGCCGACGCAAGGCTTGCGCTATGATTGGGTAATGGGTCAAAGCGTCACCGAAAAGAGAATTGAAACCTATTGCACCAAGACCTGGCTGGGTATAGACTGGATAGCGAGAGATCCTAAAGACAAAATAGACGAGATATATCTGCCAATGGGCGCTCCGCGCCTGCTGCTAGAAGGGGAATTCCTTCGCCAAGTCAGCCAGAATTCGGAAGAATATAGCGAAGCTTATACTTATAAATACTCTTATGTGGTATTGGATAACAATTATTGGTATCAACCGAAATCATCCACATTCTGGACTTACCAGTCCTGGTTCTTGGCTCCGAAATACTACTATGCTCGATATGTCTTTGAGCGAGGCTCGATGGAAGTTTATCACCACAGTATCAGAGCCGACTATGATATTAGCATCGAATTTACCGGTTCTGCTCAGGGTAAGGTTGATGTTAAATCCAACGGCAATGTGATAATCGACGGAGCCATTAAGAATGCAAGTGGAGATACTACTATTGAAAGTGAAAAAGCCATTTATTATAAGACCTCTGAGCCCATTATATCCCGGAACATTACCCTTAAAGCCAAGGCAGGCATCGGTATAAACCTTCCGGTCCTCATCGACTTGCAAGGCGGGGCTCTTAAAGCCAGCACCACCAATGGCAATATTCATGTTAAAGAAGTAGCAGGCCCTCTGACGGTGGAACAGGCAATCAGTAACAACGGCAATGTCCGCTTAGAAGCTGAGACAAATATTACAGCCACTGCTAATGCCAACGTCCAAGGTAACCTAATTGAGTTAATAGCTTCCCATGGCGCTATCTACGGAGCCGGCGGATTGGGCAGCTATATCAAAGTAAAAAGCGGTGCAGGATCGGGGCATGGTGTAAGTGCTCTGGCTAGAAACAATATCTTTCTGGAAGAACTGACGGACTCCATGAAAATTATCCGCATCGAATCCCTTAACGGCGATGTATTCATAAAAGTGCCTTCCGGAAGTTTAGTCGACGGCAATCCCGATGATTTTGATGGTAATCCAGATTTGCTCGGCTTATGGGACGATTATGCTTATGACATGGATGAAACTGATGGTACCGATGATACTATAATTAGCCTAACGGCATTGGAAATATATGAATTCTTACAAGAAATTTATCGCAAGCAAATAATCGATACGAATTACTGGACAAATGATCTCGATCTGATCGGTCAAAATATCACTTTAGAAGTAAAGAACAATCTAGGCAGTGTTGAAAACCTCCGCATAGATATAAATGACGGCAAGTTTAAGCTTGACAAGGAAAAGGCCACCATCCTGGCCGGGGCCAAGCCTGGCGAAGCAGCCTTCTATGCTTCTAATGGCAATTTGATTACAAATCCTGACGAACTATACAGGGCAGCCTACATGATGGTTAACCTCAAACGCGGCTTGACTGTAAAGGCCCAAGACAAGGTGAATGTCCAGGCCGGTGGTAATATTTACTTAAATTCGCGAGGAGATATAAAAATAGAGACAATCAAATCGACTTCAGGAGGAAAAGCAGAAGTAAGGCTTAAATCCGGCGGCGGTATTTACAATGCTGCCTCAATAGGTGCTGCCAATATCATTGGCGGTAACTTAGCCCTGATTCTGGAGGTGGCAGGTGGTCCGCTAGGTACTGAAGAGAATCCGCTGACTTTGCAACTGGGTCCAGAATCCTTTCTCAGAGTGCGTTCCGCTGAGGATATTTACCTCGAGGGTATTAAGGGTGGCAGCAGTACCGGTGGCCTGAATATTGACTTTATCTATACTTCGGGCATGGTAAAAATCATAACATCCGGTGCTATTCGGGCTGCTGCGAAAGATGAAGACGCAAATATCGTTAGCGGTGATTTGGTCATAGCCGCTTCCTCGATAGGTAATGCCGATAACTTCTTGCGGATTGACCTGCTGGAAGACGGCAATTTAACAGCAACCGCTGACGGCAGCATTTACTTGCAGGAAGTTGCGGGAGATATGAAAGTTGATACTGTTACTTCCAACAGCGGTGACATCGATCTCCGGAGTGCTGGAAGCATGCGTTTGGGAAAAGTGACTTCTACCATCGGTAATATTAATCTCCAGAGTGGTGGTAACATAGACTTAGGAATGATTGAATCCGCTAGTGGTGATATTAATCTCCAAAGTGCCGGTAACGTTAATATGGCTCAGGGGTTGATCTTCTCTACCAGCGGAAACATCTATCTCAATAGTTCTGAAAACATAATCTTAGGGACAATTATTTCCCACAGCGGAAATATTAATGTCCAATGTGATGGAAGTATACAACTTGGAACAATTTCTTCCGATACTGGTGATATTTACCTCCATGCTCTAGATTCTATCTATACTGATTTTGATAACACTAACCCCAATATTCAAGGCAAAGGTTTCATTGATTTGACGGCCATAAATGGAGAGATCGGTTCTCTTGCCAATTTCCTAAGGGTATACACCCTACCCGGAGGAAAGCTAAATGCAACGGCAAAAGGCAATATCTATATCAATGGAGTAGGCGGAGATTTATATTTAGGAGTTTTAACCAGTCAAAACAAGAACAGCACAGTCTACATCATTACCCCTAATAGGATACTTAACGGCAATTTGGATCCGAACATAGAAAATATTATCTCCAATAAAGCTCACATAGAAGCAGAGGGAGATATAGGTGCGGAAGACAAATATCTCATCACCGCTGTGTATTACCTCGAAGGGTCTTCAGATGGGGATATCTGGCTCTTAAACATGAAAGCTTTAATCGTTGGCAGTGTTGTCGAAGAGACCACAGGCTTAACGAGTGGTGGTTCGCTACATCTGATTATTTACGGCAAACTGACCGTTGCGGAGAACATTACCTCTCATGGTGAGCTTATCTTAACTACCCAGGATTTGGCTACTGAGGGTCAAGATATAGTAATAAACGGAGGAGTAACATTCCAGTCTCAAACTGCTTCGGTCCAGCTACAAGCAGGGGACAATATTGTGCTGGAGATTGGCGCTATCCTTAAGGCTCCAGAACAAGTAATTTTACGTGTAGATGATCAACACGCGAATCCTGCCAGTAGTGATCCTGATGAAACTGGCGGAAGGCTGGATTTATTCGGCCAGATTCTCGCTCCTTCACTCTTGATTATAGGACAGGCCGATAACGATGAAATTTTAATTAGCACGGAAAGCTCCTTACCTAATACAGTAATCAAGACAGGGGACGGACAAGACCTTATCACCCTGGATAAAATAAGACCTTTAACTGGTTATGAAGGCAATTCAGCGACTATAACCATTGACGGTGAAGGTGGCAGCGATAATTACATTATTAATCTAGTTGGCAGCAGCAATTACTTGATAATTATCCAGGACAGCGGAACTGGAGAAGGTGACGAGGATACTCTAACTATCAATGCCACAGCAAATAACGACCAGATTCTAATCCGGCATAACTTTATTGCTCTGATTAATAACGGAGTTGATTTAGACGGCGACGGTTATGCCGATGTGGAACGCATTAATTACAATATTTCAGCGATATTTGATCCTGATAACCAAACTTGGTTGGGCTGCACCCTGGAGAAAGTGATTCTCAACACTTTGGCCGGGGATGACCATGTCCTTGTTGACGATACTAGCACCGAATTTACAATCAATGGCGGGGAGGGCAATGATATCTTCCAGATTGCCCAGGTCTTTAACTCGCCGCGGGATGCAGAAGCAGGTGTAGCACCTGAGGATAGATTCGAAACAGTCAGGACTACCCAAGGCTACCTTAGCAGAGGCATTAGTTTCCTGATGGTAATTAACGGTGAAGCAGGCAATGACCAGTTCTTGGTTTACCATAATAAAGCTGAGCTGACAGTCTACGGTGGAGATGGCGATGACAAATTCCTAGTGCGAGCCTTTGTGGTAATTGATGGCAGCGCTGCTCAAGATTATACCAATATAAAAACTGGCGGGGGGATTAATGAAATTACTTACGCTATAAATGCCCCGGTTAACATAGAAGGGGGCGAAGGCTATAACACCCTTGTCGTTCTTATGACTGAATATAATGACCATATAGTGATTACAAAAGAAAAGATTTATAGTGCTGGACGCACGGTTAGTTATGCTAATATCCAGCGTTTGGAAATTGACGGCTTGGCAGGCGACGATATTTTCTATATTTTGAGTACTGATGCAGGTGTTGAGACTGTGCTCATCGGACACTTGGGTAACGACATGTTTATTGTCGGCGGCGACGTGCCTAATAATGTTATCAAAGATGAAAACGGAAATTATATCAACTTCACTTCTCCTCATAATACCAGCATAATCGAAGGAAAATTGGTAATAGTTGGTGGAGTTGCGGAAGGAGTAGATCGCTCCTTGGCGAGAGCAGTTACCCTGCCTACCGAGACAAATCGATATATTCCTACCGGTGAAGTTTCATCTTCCGGGGATGATACCCTTACTGACGATTCCATCAACTTCATCGAAGACTTTTCCAGAAGTATCGAAAATTATTTCGTAGGAATTCTTGATGAATTCGGCCAGATAACACAGATTCGCCAGATTATATATTATGATGAACATACTTTAACTTTAGATAAATCATGGGATGAAGCGCTCATTCCAGGTACAACAAAGTATGTAATTTTACCTACCAGCCCCACTTTATTTGTAGATGAAAGCACCCAGGTCGATGAAGTCTATGTTTATAATGACGGTTCTATTACTTCAGACGAAGGGGATTTAACAGAAGATAAACTCACTGGCCTGAACATGGGTGAAGGTCTCGAATATACCGAAATTGAAAAGTTGTTCATCTGCTTAGGTCATGGCAACGATACATTCAACGTGCAAAATACAGCCTCAGGAACCTATACTGAGATTTATGGGAATAACGGTCATGATATATTCAACTTGTTTAGCACCGGTTCTAAGTTGATAATAAACGGTGATGCCGGTAATGACACATTTAACCTCTATTACTATAAAGTAGAGCTTATTATTAACGGTAACGATGGCAATGATTACTTTAACCTTGAGTTTAACAAACATGCGAAAGGAAATGTCATCTTAAACGGCAATTCAGGAGACGATTATTATAATCTAGAGTTTAGCCCAGAGTATTTTGAATATGTAATTTTAAACGGTGACGAAGGTGACGACACTTTCAGCTTTGCCGACGGCGTGGTTCTAAATGGCCAAATTAACGGCGGATCAGGTGTGGACACCTTGGACTATAACCGTTACACCACAGCCCGACATGTAACTATCCAAGGTTGGGATGATAACGGCTACTATGGAGTTCAGATCGGTACCTCGGATAGGGGTGCCTTGACAGGACCATTATGTACAATAACTGACGGCTTTACTGGGATTAAACGCGTCATAGGATCTCTGACAGCTAAGGAAATAGACGGTGACAAACTCTACAGCATCCAGGATGAAAGCGGCAAGTGGATTTTAGACGGAGATAACAGCATCTATCAAGCTTTAGTTGCTGTAGATTGTGACGGCAATCCAATCACTCTCAACTTTATTAACTATGACTTCCTCCATGGAAGTGATAAAGACGATAGCTTCACGATTACCAGCCAGGAATACGGTCGTTTGTATGGCGGTCCGGGTAACGACACCTTTATCATGCTGGACGGAGCTTCTCTGGACGGCAATATTGACGGCGGCGGCGGCAGAAATACCCTGGATTACCGGTCTTATACCACCGGTGTATACATCAATCTTTCTGAGTTTAAAGCTACCAATATAACTAATTCCGTTGTAGGCATTCATAATGTTTACGGTGGTCTGGGTATTGATATCTTAATAGGGGATAACGGCGACAATGTGTTAGGCAGTAATGGTGGTGAAGATATTTTACGAGGTGTGCTGGGCAATAACGTTTACCTTTTCTTTGATGGTTTTGATGTTGTTCACATCATAGAAACAGAACTGGGTAAAGACATTCTGGATTTCTCCAATGTGACTTTGGATTTGCGGTTTGAATTGGCTGAAGGTAAGGTATTTAGCGGCGAAAGTATGGTTTCCTATGACGGTACTAGCATCATAGCTTTTATAGGTGGGAGCGGGGACGATACTTTTGTATTTGCCGATGGGTTTGTGCTGCCCACCGGCACCCGGATTGACGGTGGCAAAGGTTTGGACACCCTAGACTTTTCGGCTTATCAAAGCCCCAGGGATATCACCTTGACAACAGCAGAAGAAAATGGTTTTGCCGGTAAGCAAGCAGCTATTCCCGGAGGTTTTGCCGGTATTGATCGGATTATTGGCAGCCTGACAGCGGAAAACACTCTCAGGGGTATGGATGAAGACAGTACCTATACTTTTGCTAAAGTTCAGGATCCGGCTACAGGTGAGCACTTGGATCTTCATACAGTTACCGTAAATGGCATCACCTTGCGCATTGAAAATTACCAACACTTGATAGGCGGTTCAGGTGATGATACTTTTGCCTTTGTTAACAATGGCAACCTGACCGGTACTATAGATGGTGGTCAGGGAACCAACTGGCTGGATTACACTGACTACGGCCTAGGTGAAGGTGTGACTGTCAACTTGTCTCAAGCTCTCATTCCAGGGCTTGTGGGTACTTTAACACGGGTCAATAATACTATCGGCACACCTTATGATGATATCCTGATTGGAAATAACCAGAATAACATCTTCATTGGCGGTGTAGGTGACGATTACCTGGAAGGTCTGGGAGGATACAACACTTATGTCTTTGCAGATGGCTGGGGCAAGGATATTGTAATCAATGCCTCAGGCAGAGGAGTCTTAGATTTTGGCACAACAATTGTACACTTAACAGTTGACTTAGGAGTGAATACTACTGTTACAGACGCAGACGGTACCAATACAGTAACTTATAGCGGAATTAGTCTGATTAAATTAGGCTCTGGAGATAACGAATATATTATCAAAGGTCACCACAAAATGGATATTAGTGGTGGTACAGGCAATGACACCTTTAAGTTTATTGACGGTGGCATTCTTGAAGGATTAATTGACGGAGGCGACGGCTATAACATTTTAGACTATAGTGAGTATGGCTCAGCGGTCATTTTCAACCTGCAGGCTATGTCAGCCACTGGACTTACAAGATTCAGTAATATTCATAAGCTGGTGGGAAGTGATTACAGCGATACTATTATCGGCCCTAACGTCGGGACACGGTTTAACATTACCGGTAAAAACTCAGGCAAAATCACATGGAATAATAACACCATAACTTTCTCTGCCGTAGAAAACCTGACCGGTGGCAGTGGTGATGATACCTTTACCTTTACAGCCGAAGGTCATCTGGAAGGCGACATTGATGGAGGCTCAGGCAACAACTGGCTTGACTACAGCCAGTATGCCGACGATAACGGGAATGGCGTAATGGTAGACCTTACCCAAGGTAAAATCCAAGGTTTGGGCGGCGTCATAACAGCAGTAAACAATGTTCTTGGTTCAGATTATGATGATATCTTGATTGGCAATCTGGAAGACAACATTATAATAGGTGGAGCAGGCAATGACGTAATTAAAGGCATAGGTGGCAACAACACTATTATCGGCGGTGCAGGCGACGATTCCCTCTACGGTGGTTCAGGCACTGATACCTTTGTCTTTGAAGACGGCTGGGGTAGGGATATCCTTTACGCCTTAGATGAAGAAGAAGTTACAGGCATATATATTCTGGACTTTTCTAAAGTGACAGCAGCTCTCAAAATTACAATAGATGAGGAAAGCATTATAATTACCCACGGTACAAATACTGTTACTGTTACCGGAAGTAATATCCAAACCATTATCGGTGGCAGTGGAGATGACATTTTCAAGATCAACGGTGAACATCAAGTATCCCTTGACGGCGGTGGTGGCAGCAACACCCTGGATTACAGCGGTTATGGTTCTGAAGTGATTTTCAACCTTGAACAAGGCATGGCTACAGGAATTAGCGATTTCGCTAATATGCATGAGTTGGTGGGCAGTGAGCATAGCGACACCATTATCGGTCCAGATTCCGGAGCACAGTTTAATATTACCGCTGAAAACTCAGGCAAAATCACATGGAATAATAACATCATAACATTCTCTGCCGTAGAAAACCTGACTGGTGGCAGCAGTGATGATACCTTTGTCTTTATAGGAACAGGTCACCTTACCGGCTTTATCGATGGCGGTGGAGGTTCTAATACTTTAGATTATAGTGCTTATGATGCCGGTGACGACGATAAAGGTGTTTATGTAAACTTGAACGAAGGTTCAGCAACAAGAGCTCAGAAGTTCATCAAAAACATCCAAAACCTGGTCAGTTCTCCTTTCGATGATATTTTCATCGGCCATGAAAGTGAAAATAATAATTTCAGTTTCGTTGACAACTGGGGAAATGACGATATTACGCTGGGCGGAGGTCTTAACACTTTAGATTTCTCCAGGATTATGGCAAGTTTACATATCACCTTGGCAGAGGACAAAATCTCAGTTATTAGCAGTAACAATAAAGACAAGATTACTTTCCTTGGTGAGAATTTGCCTCAGGCTCTGGATAAGATTATAGGCGGTCAAGGAGGCAATATATTTGAAATCAAGAAAAGTTACACTGTTTCCCTCTACGGTGGTGCAGGAGATGATATCTTTAGGTTTGCTGACGGTGTAACCATCGACGGTCAACTGGATGGGCGAGGCGGCAGTAACACCATTGATTATAGCGGCTATACAACTGCCAGAGAGATTAAGCTTACCGAACTGGGAGGTGTCGACGGATTTGCCGGCCTGGAGGACAGCATATCTGGTAGGTTTAACAACATTCACAATATTATCGGAACAGGACTCGGAGATGTCTTGTATGGTCTTGATGCACCAGCAACCTTTATATTGGGCGGGCCGGAAATCGACAGCCATCAGGCAAGCTATAGAAGTAATGGAATAACATTGTACTTTAGCAACTTTGCCATACTGCATGGAGGTAGTTCAGAGGATATCTTCAGGATCTATGGTTTGCAGACATACGATTTATACGGCGGGGCAGGTAACGATACTTTTGTCTTTGCAGATAATGCCAAACTCATTGGTATCATCGACGGTCAAGGAGGAAACAACATTCTCGATTATTCAGCTTACACCACCACCCGCAACTTCTACCTGAACGGTAAAGGCAGGTTGGCAGGATTTGACGGTAAAGAAGCTAGCATAGAAGGCCAATTCTGCAATATTACGGAACTAATTGGTGGAGCAGCAACTGATTCTTTAGCCGGGCTTAATGAAGTTTCTAGCTGGGAAGTTACCGGTCAGAACAAAGGTGTGTACAGTGTTGGCAATACAAGTTTGAAATTTGCTTTAATTGACACACTGATTGGCGGCGTGCAGAGCGACCATTTCAAATTGACAAACGGGGCTTCCCTGGACGGTAACATAGACGGACGCGGTGGTACCGACACCCTGTATTATTCAGATTTTGTAGAAGGTATCTTTGTCAATCTTGCAACAGGTAAAGCGACAAATATTATAGGTGGGGTTAGCAGTATTGAAAATGTAACCGGTGGTTTCGGTGATGATGTAATTATCGGTGATGATAAAGACAATGTATTAGTCGGTGGCCCTGGTAATGACAAGTTGATTGGCGGTGCCGGAAACGACGAGCTGTGGGGCGGTACCGGTAATGACTACATTAATGGCGGAGATGGGGATGATTGGCTACATTCAGGTAGTGGACATAATATCTTAATCGGAGGTTCCGGAAATGACACGGCAGTTATTACCTATGGCTCTACCTATGAAGCTCCTTGTGATGACATTGAAAACTGGATTTTCCTTCAGCCGCCTGTAGAACCGACAGGTAGGTCAGGAAGAAGAACACCAGCTGAAGAGTATAAACAAGATATTTCTAGAATTACCGGCGGTATCATCTCTTTCCAAGGGATAATAATCTACATACCTCCTCTGGTCTTACCTGATGATGCTACCATTTATATCAAAATACTGAGGACGGAAGAGGTAATGGAACTAGCCTTGTTAACAAGAGGAATCGACAGATTATGCAGTAAAGTTATAGAAATTACAACTAGTGGCCAGAGAGAGTTTGGTAAAGATAACTTCATTGAAATCAGAATACCTTTTGATAACCGAAAAGTAGCCTTTGGAGAGAGACCGGTAGTACATTATTTCGATTCGGAGCTTGGTAAATGGGTACCTATTAAGACAATAATTGAGTATGACCCGATTACTGGACAGTATTATGCAGTCGTTAAGGTAAATCACCTGACGAAGTTTGCAGTTATAAGCACAAATATCGAAGAAAAGGTTATAAAAACAACAATTAACAATTCCACAGTATTTATTAATGGCAGTTATTATCTCCTTCCTGGAAAACCTTATTTAGACGAAACTGTAAGCAGAACTTTGGCTCCACTGCGATTTTTCAGTGAAGCAATGGGTGCGGAAGTAGAATGGGTTCAGGCCTCTCAGCAGGTAATTATCAGAAACGATGATATTAAAATTGTATTTACAATAGGATCTAAAGAGGTTCTTGTCAATAACATAAAGTATACTTTAGATACAGCTCCAATTCTCCAGGCTCCTGGTATAACCTTTGCACCTATACGTTTTGTTTGTGAGATGTTAGGTGGAAGGGTGGATTATAATAATACAACAAGAGAGATAACAATAACATTCGATTCCATTACAGTTGTGGATCTAGAACAAGGCAAAGGCCTAAATATATTACAAGAGCAATATAGAACATAGATTTGCTAATGTCGCCCGTTAAGGTATTGATTCTTGAATTTCACGAAAGTGACAATTTAGAGTTGCGAAATCTAGGAAGAATGAGAATATAAGTAGGAAAAGGAGATTAATTTTTAACTAGCGGACCCATGAGGGTCCGTTTTTATTACATTTTAATACTTTTGAAAAAGATACTATGATGATTAAGCAGCAACACTCGGTTATTATTTGTTTTGTAAAAGAGTTACAATATTTGAAACAATATTATATAATATAATGTGATAATATGGACAATATGAAAAGTGTAAATAAATAGAAATTAAATTTTAACCTGCCAAAAGGGGGGGTGGAAATTGCTTGATAATCCGATAACGAAAAGTCACAGAGAAATATCTTTGAGAAATTATTTTAAAAGTCGTCCTGTAAATATTGAATCATTTCTTGATATTTCTATCAAACTTACACAGAGTTTAGGTGAAATCCATCACAATGGTATTATTCATAGAAATTTAACACCGGATAATATTTATGTAAACATTGATAAAAAAGAAATCAAAATAACTGATTTTAGTAATGCAATCCCATATTCAACAGAGAGCTTAAAAACAACAATGAAAACTGATTTTGCAGGTGATCTAAAATATTTGTCTCCTGAACAGTTAGCCCAAATAGAAGGTATTGCAGGATTTTCCATTGATTACTATTCTCTTGGAGTAATTTTTTATGAAATATTAACAGGCAGGCTTCCATTTCAAGCAGACAATACTGCTGAGTGGGTTCAAGTTCATACTACTATAATGCCGGACGAACCAAATACCACTAATCCCAATATTCCTACAGTTTTGTCTGAGATAACAATGAAACTTATTTCTAAAAATGTCCAGGAGAGATATCAGACTACATACGGACTATTAAAGGACTTAGAGGAATGTAAACGACAATGGCACGATGATGGCAAAATAAAGCCTTTTAAACTAGGTAAGTATGATATACCTCCTCAATTTACATTACCCACTAAGCTTCTTGGGAGAGAACGAGAAACTGAAGTCCTAAAAAAAGTCTTTGCTTGCATTTGTTCAGGTAAAGGTCAGTTGGTATTTGTGAGTGGCTATGCTGGTATAGGAAAGACAAAGTTAATTAATGAGATTATAAAACCCCTTGCTGTTAGTAAAGGGTATTATGGTTATGGGAAGTTTGACCAGTTGAGACAGAACGTACCATATGCAGCTATATCCAGTGCATTTGGAATTGTAATAAGGCAGCTTATGACAGAAAGCAAAGAGAGATTGGAAGAATGGAGAAAAGATATACTCTGTTCTATTGGTAATAATGGTGCCCTTATCACTGAAATAATACCGGCTTTAGAAATGATAATTGGTCATCAACCACCAATTGAGATACTTCAATCAAAGGAAGCCATTAACAGATTTCTAATGGTTTTTGACAATTTTATCAAGGTTTTTTCAAAAATGAATACACCTCTTGTGATTTTTTTAGACGATTTACAGTGGGCAGATGAGGCTTCTTTACGGCTTTTAAAGTTTATATCAAAAAGTGCCAATTCCAGGTATTTACTTATAATTGGTGCCTATCGTGACAATGAAATATGGCCCAACCACCCTCTGCAGACTACTATTGATGAAATAAAAAAAGAAGAAATTCCAGTGATGAAAATAAAGCTCTTTCCATTTAATATAAAAGAAGTGACGAAATTTGTAATAGAAACTTTTCACTGCCGTAGGCAGAAATCAGAAATACTGGCTAAAATTCTGTACCGTAAAACATATGGGAATCCATTTTTCCTAAGTCAGATGCTAGTATCCATTTATAATCAAAAACTAATAACATTTAATATTAAAAAAGGATGTTGGGAATGGAAATCAGAATCTATAAGTAGGCTTCAAATACCGGATGATGTTTTAGAACTGATACTTTCCAGACTTAAAAAACTTACAAAAGAACAATTAGATATTCTAAAACTAGCATCCTGTATAGGAAATACCTTTGACATAAAAACATTGTCTAAAGTCAGCGGAAAGACAGAGGCTGAAGTGGCTGGCCTTCTTATGCCGGTAATAATGGAAGGACTCGTTATTACATTATTGGAAGAAGACAACAAGCCTTTATCTACAGAAACAGACATACAAAACAGTATCTACGAGTTTTTGCATGATAGAGTAAGACAAGCAGTATACTCATTATTTTCTGAGACAGAAAAAAATGGAGCTCATTTAAAAGTCGGACGTCTGATTTTGCAGCTTACCAAGCAAGAAGAGTTTAATGACAAAATACTGACCATAATGGATCATATAAACCGAGGTATTGATTTAATAATAGATCCACAGGAAAGGTTGAAATTAGCAGGATATAATCTAGTTGCAGGGAGAAAAGCCAAAGCTTCTGCTGCTTTTGATACAGCTGCAAATTGTTTTAAAGCAGGGATTAAATTGCTTCCTTCAAATGCTTGGGATAAATGTTATGATCTATGTTTTGAAATTTACGTAGAACATGCTCAATGTGAATTTTTAATAGAAAATGTAACTGAAGCAGAAGAGCTATTTGATATGATTATAGACCAAACAAAAAATGAACTTGATAAAGCAGATGTATATGGTATACAAATGTTGTTATATACTGGCAAAGGAAAATATTCTAAAGCAGTTGAAATAGGTATTAAGGCATTAAAAAGGCTTGGAATGGTCATACCAGCTAATCCATCCATAAAAGATAAATTAAAAGAACTACTATACTATAAAGTGTTCATGAGTCGTAGAAGCATAGAAGAACTTTATAAATTACCAGAAATGAAGGATCCAGTTCAGAGGAAAGTTGCCAAGCTACTTATAAACTTTATACTTGCTACAAGTACTGGTTATCCTAATTTACATTCCTTTGCTATTATAAAAGCAGGTAATCACACATTAAGATATGGCAGAACTGAAATGGCTCCTATTGGTTATATTGGTTATAGTATAGTTGAAGGGAGTTTATTTGGTAATTATGCTGCAGGCGATAGATTAGGGAGTGTAGCAATAAAACTTACTGAGAGATATGACAAAATTTATCCAAAATGTATTGTGTATTTTACATTTGGAGCCATAATACAGCATTGGACACATCACGCAAAAGAAGGAATTAACTATTTGAAAAAAGCGGTAAAATATGCATTTGAAGCAGGGGATGTGCTCATCAACGGTTACACCCATACAGTTATTCTTGAAAACAAATATATAATAGGCACACCACTAAGTGAGATTCTTTGTGAAATAAGCAAATGCAAAAACTATGTAAAAAAAGTAAAGCATGAAAATCTTAGTTTAAATGTTGCGATTTATGACAGAGCTGTTTGTATTTTAACAAGTGACCTGGGATCTCAAAGCGGAATGGCTAATGAAAGCATCGAAGGGAAAAATTTTTTGCAAAACAAAAAAGATAAGGCATCACTGGGTGCTTATTATTATACAGAAATGCAAATCAAGTATCTTGCAGGGGATTATTGGGAAGCATTTGCTGTAGCCGAGAAAATAAAAGATTGTACAGCCTCTATACAAGGATTTTTATTGTCTGCAGAGTGTAATTTTTATTACTCACTTATAATTACTGCTTTATATGACGAAACTCCAATAAACTTAAGAAAAAAGCTATTAAAAACTCTAAAAATTAATCAAAAACAGATGAAAAAGTGGTCCATATCGTGTCCAGAAAATTTTCTGCACAAATTCAAATTGGTTGAGGCAGAATGGATGCGTATAACACGCAAGAAACGGCAGGCTGAAGAACTATACGAGAAAGCAATTCAAGCTGCTTGTGATAATGGTTATAAGCAAAATGAAGCAATTGCATGTGAATTAGCAGCAAAGTTTTTTTTTAAGGAAGGGAAAGTAAGAGTTGCAAAAGCATATATGTCTGATGCTTTAAGACTATATAGTGAATGGGGAGCGTCAGCAAAAGTGCGAGAAATGAAAGAACATTATCCGGACCTATTGGATGAAGTTCTAACGAAGGTTAAAAGTACTGAAAACAACACTGAAGCTGTCTTAAAGAACACCATTTGGGATACTTTTATTGGCGAAAAGGAAACAGCTAGCAGTTTGGAGTTGAGCATTTTACAAAAAACAATACATACCATAACTGGAGAGTCTAAAAGTGACTCTGAAAACATTCTAAAGGCTGCTATGAAATGTGTTTTTGCTACTAAAGGTTTTTTAATTGTAGAAAAGGAAGATGAATTATTTATTGAAGCAGAAATAGATAATCAAAATGATACTACTATTGTAGGAAAATCTATTCTACTAAAACAAAACAATCGCAAACTTTCTAAAGCTATTGTTAGATATGTTGCTAATACACAGGAATCTGTCATAATAAATAACGCTCAGCAGGTTGGTATCTTCGCAAAAGACCCATATATTTCTCGTATGGGTGATATCGCCATTATATGCCTACCACTAGATATTAGGGGTGTACCTATAGGGGCCTTATATCTTGAGAATAATCTTATGGCAAATGTTTTCACCGAAGAACGATTAGAATTGCTCAGGTTACTGCTAGGTCATACAAATTTTACTAAGGCATTAGAAAATTTCTTATGCTTTGGTAAATCACAAGATAATAGCCAACATAGGTTTTCTATTGAAACATTGACTGAAAGAGAGTTAGAAATACTAAAACTTGTTGCGGAAGGATTAACTAATAAGGAAATGGCAAGAAAACTAGATATATCCAATAATACTGTAAAAACTCACATAAAAAATATATATGGGAAACTCCAGGTAAACAGAAGAATTCAGGCAGTAGAAAGAGCAAAAGAACTTAATATTCTCTAGCTATCTAATGAATATATATTTGAAGCACACCCTTTTAATATTTAAGAGTGTGCTTTTACTATATCTCACCTGTTTGGGTGATGATTTTTTAAAACGTCTTGTTTATTATATATAGGTACATTACCAAAATATTTAAAAAGAGATCAAAGATACATGGTAGCAATGTAAAATAAACAAAAGTTTTCAAAGATGGTGAATTGAAATGAAAGAGTTGTTTTACAATTATGCACCATTTATATTTCTCTCAGTTGGTTCAGCAATGTGGCTTATTGTTTGTCTCTATTGTGATGTGGTAAATATACGGATAGCTATCACTATTCATATTATTAGTCAATTACTGTTATTCATATTTTGGGGTATAATTGTTAAAGAACTTCATCAACAAGCCAACAGGGATAGTTTGACAGGGGTATATAATAGAAGGTGTTTTTTTTCTAGAATGCCTACAGTTTTTAAAATGATGCTCCCTGTTTCTTTAATGATGATAGATATTGATAATTTTAAAAGGATTAATGATACCTATGGGCATTCAGCAGGTGATAAGGTATTAGTACAATTTGCAGATATACTAAAAAGTAATGCAAGAAAATCAGATATAGTTGTAAGATTAGGTGGGGAAGAATTTGCTATTGTATTGCCTCAGACTTCTAATGAAAACGCAGTAAAAATGGCTGAAAGAATTAAGAAGGCAGTGGAGGAAAAAACTTTTACATTTAATTTCGTAAACGAGAAAATCACTGTTAGTATCGGGACTGTAACAACTAATTTTCCAATAAATACTGACATGTTATTAAATTATGCCGACAAAGCACTATATAAGGCTAAAGAGATTAAAAACCAGGTAGTAGCTTATGAGCAACTAGAACTGGTATAAGTGAGGGGAAAAAATAATTTTAGAATTGTGTTTTCCTGAAGATGAAGTTATATTTTTTATAAAAATATAAGGGTTGCAGATGAACTTGTTTTGTTCATTTGCAGCCTTTTTTAATAGTGAAAAAGTCATTTAAGGTTTGACATTGACGTTGCGTAATAGTATATACTTTTAATCAACAGGAGGTGAAAAAATGGAATATACGGTACAAAAACTGGCTTATTTGGCAGGTATAAGCACTAGGACATTAAGATATTATGATGAAATCAATCTTCTCAAACCAGCGAAAATTAACTCATCTGGGTATCGTATCTATGGCCAAGAGGAAGTTGATAAGCTGCAGCAAATACTGTTTTATAGAGAAATGGGTGTAAGTTTAGGACAAATAAAGGAAATCATTACTGAGCCAGGTTTTGATCTAATTCAGGCACTAAGAGAGCACCGTGAAAAGCTCGTGGAGAAACGTATGCAAATAGATTTATTAATATCTAATGTTGAAAGAACAATTGCGGAAAAGGAAGGGAGGATTGTGATGAGTGACAAAGAAAAATTCGAGGGTTTCAAGAAAAGGCTATTCGATGAAAATGAAAAAAGTATGGCAAAGAGGTACGAGAAAAATATGGGGAATCTGTTGTAGATAGGTCAAATCAAAAAGTTTTGGGGATTTCTCAGGAACAATATAAAGAATTAATGAATCTGACGACTAAAGTTCTTGATACCCTTGATGCTGCATATGAAACAGGTGACCCTGCAGGAAAACTAGCTCAAAAGGCTGCAGATCTTCATCGACAGTGGCTCTGCTATTATTGGGATGATTATAGTAAAGAGGCACATGCTGGACTAGCTCAGATGTATGTGGATGATCCAAGGTTTAAAGCATATTACGATCGAGACCAATCTGGAAAAGCTGAATTTTTAAGAGATGCTATATTAATTTATACGGGAAAAAATGTGTAAACTATATAGAATTTTCTCAAGAACTACAGACAAATTCGAAGAAACATTAATAAGTTTACTTTCAGACCCAAATGTAGCAACAACAACAAAAATACCGAAGATAACACATTAAAAAGGGCCCCCGAAAATAGCATTCTGGGGCCTAACATAATTTCTAGAGCTGCCAATATGAATTTGGGGTCAGTAAAACATCTTTTCTAATAGCCATCGATCGTTTTCCTTCAGCATTTTTACTTCTATAGTTGTTTCCTCCTTGCCTGCAGGGGAATCGTCAACTACATAAATAGTTATAATTGCACTGCTTTCGCTTGTTTCATTTACTTCAAAGCGGTAATTATTCCAGTCAATGTAATATCCCATGCCGGTATCTTTGTTTATATCACCATGGAGTCTTCCATCTTTGTCAATATATCTGCCACTATTCATAAGTGTGTCAGCTTCACTTTTTACGTAAATTCCTCTCATATAATTGTCCAGATCTGAAAAAGTAACAAATCTACTATCTTTTATAGGAAACACCGCCTCCCCAGTGAAATTTTCAGGTAATTCTAAGGGAAGCATAGAAAGACCGAATATGTTGCAAAAGACCTCTTTGTTAGCTTCTATAAGCCTTCCTGCCTGGAGGTAAATTTCTCTTTGGTGATTATTTGGTTTAAGAGCTAATATTTCGATAGATAAATCTTCTGCATCTTCGTAGGGAAGTTCAAATGTTGGGATACCTGCTGCATAGGGAGCTATAGCGTAGTGTTGAAAATAAAATATTATACCTTCAGGGCTAAGGATAAAATCATTCTCAGAATAATAATTTTTCACATTTTCCTCATAGTCTTCGAAGTAATAATTATCTTTTTCTTTGCTTGCTTCAATTTGACTAATTACAATTTCATAAACCTTTTCTAGACTTTCCTCTTGGCTTAAACCAAAAATATCAGACAAAGCTAGAGTCTTACCGGTTTTTACATCAAATGTTTCAGATGACCAGTAGCTGTTCGGATGTGCACCTCCGGTATTTTCATATTCCATATTCAAAACCGATAGAAGATTATTATGGTTGTAGTAAATACTGGCCTCCCTTTCAAAAGCCAAGGGGTAAAAATCAAATCCGGCTTCCATTGCTACCTTTTTAAATTCCAAAGCGGCATTTTTCCCCTTGGGAACAATTGTAGTTAGAAAATGGTTGAATTGTGTTTCATAATAATTGTTTATTGCTGTAATACCCTCAGCATTATTCGGATTATCAATGTGAGGATATGAGAACTTAAAATTGACCAGGTCGGTGCCATCATCGTCTTTTATAGTGTCACTGTAAACATTATAGGAAATTTTCAAAGCTAAAGCTTTATCAGCTGCAGGTGAAGTGTCAGTGGAAGGTGTAGGAACCGTATTTTCAGGATGAGCTGTGTCGTTGGAATTAAGATTACTGTAATTACTACACCCCGGAAAAATCATAGTTAAAAGTAGCACAGTACAAAGTAGCATAAGTATTCGAAACTTTATCATCTCAAGTATACCCCTCCAAATTAATTATTGGTAAAAAATTACCGAGCAAAGGAATTTTTCCATTACTGAAAAGACATAAAATCGCTTAGATTCATAACCGCACCTGTGATAAAATTCTACGTACATTATTAATTATAATATATCATGTTTGCAACAAAGTAATCACCTGAAAGGTTGATGCTTTAGACTTAGGAAGAAATATATACCTACAGTTTAAACTGTGAAGCTCAAGACCAGATCGATCTTAAATCTGCCAATTGGAGGCATGCGAAGTAGAAGTATTATATGTATTAATTCTATAAATTGAATAAAAAAGAACCGTCCCCAAATATTCAAAAAGAGGACAGTTGAATGTGTAAACTGTCCCCTTACTATTCTATTTATTAGCTATAAGGACTTTAAATAGGTATTTTTTGACAGCAGCTCGAGGATAACTGGCATATTCTCGTTTATTAGTTTGAAATTTTCACTTATTAGTTCTCTATATTCCCATAATTCCTTATAGTGGTTTTCCTTACAAGCTTTTAGTGCATTTTGTGGAATATCATCTGTTCTCCATACTTCACAACCTTCAAATGGATTAGCTGTTCCAATGTATAAATCGTTTTTACTGTCTACAAAGAGGATTCTGCCACCATAGTTATGTTGATTGTTGAGACCATCCAGGAATACAGAATTGAAACTAACCCCATCTTCAGATATATAAAGGTCAAATCCCCTTTGATATCTTATTGCTGTTAATATTTCAACAACAGCTCTATATACTGTAATCAATACTTTTGTTACAGTTTCACCTATAAGGTTCTCTAAAGCAGCCCTGTTTTCTAATAGGGTTGTCAGTATCACTTCCATATTGCTGGAATCATCAAAAGTGCTAATCAGCAGCCTGTTTTTATATTCTTGTATCTGCCACCCATATACATTGAAGGGATTATTAAACCCTGACCCAAGATTTGAAAGACCAATGGATTCTTCTTCTATTAATGATTCTAACTGAATTAAAGGATTACCGCCAACTATTGTCTCCCAGTTATCCTCTTTATCAATTCTTATTAGATCAAATCCAAATGGGATAAACCAAGCTAATGGCAGTGGTTTTGTTCCGCTTACATAGAGATGGTTTTTAAACACACCGATGGCTAAGGTATATCTATTTAACGGGTTTTCGAATCCATCAACTACAAGGGTCCAGTCATTTAACTGCGGTTCTTCGTCATTTGTTCTCCAGACTTGAATTCTATTCTCGGAACTTGTAGTTATATATATTCTATTATTAAATACTGCCATGTTCCATATAGAACCCGTCGGATTTCTTTCTGGATCAAAGCCCTGAACATTATTTATTACAGGTTCCCATGGATAGAATTCTGGATCTTTACTGCTATATAGCAGTGGAACTGCGTTTTCATCTAGTTCATCTCTAGTAGCAATATATAGCTTGCCTTTGTGTGTGACCATTGCTCTTGAGGAAGAGCCCTGAAGTACTGAGTCCTCTAAAACCCGCCAATTAACACCATTTGTTGATTTTAATATCTGAACTCTTTTGCCAACGCCTGCAGCATAAAGAGCAGGGCTACCTCCAAAGGGCTTATGAGTAATCATATATCTGAAACCTGCCAGTACAGAGTTTTCACCGGTGTTTGTACTGCGATAAACCCTTTCCCATGGCAACCTTCCATCCTTTCTATATCTCCATATTTCAGCTTCATTGACTATAGGGTCTGCCATGATTAGTGAAGGGATGCTAATATTGGGACTAATCGCAGAGATGATATTTATCAATATATTTCTACCAGTTCCCACATAAATGTAATCTCCCAACTCACTCATAGACCAGGCGTAATTATTTTGTCTTGCGTTATTTAGGTTATTATAGTCAAACCCGTTTGTTGGGGTTAGGTTCTTGAAAATGCTCATAAAGACTATTCCTCCTTTTGATTAACTGAGCCTTTTTCACTATAATGTATGCGGATGGTCGTGAAAATTGTTACTAGGTGACTCAAGTTATTTTTTTAAAGGAATTCCGTTTTTATCCTAGAATTTATTCATAACATTAGTTCTTATTTGAGGTGATGAAATGAGTTGAACAAAGATACATCCTCATATTGAAAGGCCAACTGTAGAGGAGATTATAAAGGTGCTTCAAAGTAGAGCTCCAATGATACGCCAATTATATATCGACACCCATATGTTAATACTAGAAACTCTTCCGCATGTAGTGTACTCAATTGATTGTAAAGACGGTCAGATGGGTTATGGAGCACGGCAATATGGGTATAACGGATGGGGTATGGCTACTCTGTTAGCACATAAGAAATGGATATCGTTGGTGTTCATGCGTGGAACTGACCTTGAAGATCCTGATAGATTACTTTAAGGCACAGGTAAGAATATTCGTCATGTAAAGATTGGTTCAGTTGAACAGGCTAAAGAAAGGCATAATGCACTGGAAGGATTAATCAAGGCAGCATCAAAGCTATACGAATAATACATCAAATCAGCCAATGACGCAGACCGAAACAGATACACCTTATTGAAGTAAAGTTTTGCTAAGCGCAATTGTCGACAACAGCACTACGCTGAGGCAAAAGCTTTGATATTCGTATAAGATATGAAAAGATTCCACAAAGGCACTGAGTATAGGTAAACTCCATAGATTATGCAGCTTATTGGTGCGTCTACAGTTAAAATGGGAAAAGTAGCAGCAACGCTCCAGGGAATAAGTGCACTCACCAATATAACTGTATTTTCCAAATAGACCGCCAATTGTTCACTGTCAGAAACAATATTATTAGTGATTTCATAAGTTAGCATTGTTGCAAGGGTTTGATTACAGCTGAGTGCTGCGGTAATAATTGAAACAATCAGTACTGCAGCAAAATTCGTACTGTGCTGGGCTATTACATTACTCCATAGTTTAATGTTATCCAGCAATTTTGTCTTTCGAAATATCCCGAAATAGGAGGAAGAGATCGCAATTATTGCCATCGATTTAACCATAGATATAAGACCACCACCATTTATCAAGGTTGCAAGTTCTGGATTTTCTGTGTGGTAGCCTACTAATAAACACCTTAAAATTTCTATAATGCTCATTTCCTGAAAATACGAGCAAACAAACATACCAGATATAATACTCCAAATAATTGTTACTTTTATATTATATTTACAAATAGTAAGTATCACGATTATAAGAGCAGGTAAAATTACCCACGGGTTTAAATTAAAATTTTGTGCAAAAATAGCTACACTATCAGTTGAGACGATACTACTTGTGCTTACATAGCCAGTGATTGCATAAAAAGCAACGGTAAATATAAAGGGGATAACCGATGTGCGTATCATGTTTTTAATATTTGTATAGATATTAGTTCCAGTCAGCTCGCTAACTAGTAATGCACTTGATGACATGGGGGAACATCTGTCCCCAAAAAAAACACCTGATAAAATAGCACCGCCAAGATAAAAAGGAGAAATCCCCAAAGCTTTACCAGTAATCATACAAATTATTCCCATGGTGCTAACTGTGCCGAACGCTGTTCCGGTTAAGAAAGAAATCAGTGAACACAAAAGAAAGGCAAACATTACAAAAAATCTAGAATCAATTAGTGACAGTGTGTGATAGATAATAAAAGGAATTGTTCCACCTGCTCGCCAAAGAGCAGTAAGCATTCCTATCAGGGAAAAAACTATTATAATTGTTTTGGCTTCATTAATGCCACTGATAATCATTTGACCAATTTGTTTCATTGAGAATTTTTGGTATAGTGCATAAGAAATAAAGCAAATAAGCCCCAAAAATAAGGCTATTAAGATAGAGAAATCTGCTATAATACAAATGCTTAGGATACAAACAAAGATAAAAAGTGTTACTATTTCTGCCATTGATATCACGCTCTTGTACATTGAATTCTTTAATAATATAACTTAAAAAACATAATTATAACATCCTATATTATAACATATTTGTCAATTTTAACTGAAACTAAAACAGATATTAAGTAATTAGAGCATTTCTGAATCCCAAGTTTAGAAGCGCTGTATATAGCAGCAAATGAAGGCCTTAAACTACCGTTGGTGTATAATTGCGGTGGTGGTTAGGAAAAAATACAGACTTTAAAGATACTAGATGGTGTAATAGATATTTATATACCTGATTTTAAATACAATTTGTTGGAGTAAGGCCAAAAGTATTCTAATGTTAAGGATTATCATAGAAGTGTAAAAATTGGCATTAAAGGAAATGGATAGACAGGTAGGGGATTAAAGACTGACGAAAATGGTATAGCCTACCGAGGCTTAATCGTTAGACATCTAATGATGCCCGGAGGGCTTCAGAGCACAAAAAATATTTTAAGATTTATAAAAGAGGAATTATCCCCTGATTGCTTGGTGAATTTGATGGATCAGCATTATCCCGCACATAAGGCCTTTGAATATAAAGAGATTTCAAAGACTCTAAGTATGAGAGAATTTAAGGAAGCATACGCATTTTACAAAACACTTGGGTTTGAGACTTGCTAAATAAAGGTAACGGTGATAGGAGAAGGAGACAAGAGGGAGGGTGACAAGAGAACAATGCTCCTGTCACCTGAAAATATACTAGAAAAAGGATAGGATGTCTTCAAGACTAATTGAGCCAAAGTAATCCTTGATATTAATACCTGATAGAGCATCTTTTACATCGTCTTGTTTAAATTTTCTACCTATCAATTTTTCTTCTACATCTGAAACATCTCTTATACTCATAAAGTCCCCATAGAATTTTATTGCCGTTATTATACCCTCTCGGACATTTACCCGAACATCTAATTCTCCGCCATCAAATCTTTTAGACCGTGTCAGGTCAAATTCCGGATCATTTCCATAGTTCCATTCCCATGTTATATATTTTTCATTTCTTAGCCGTAGTATATTTTCTATATCTTTAGGGGATAGGACATATTCTTTAAGTTTGCTTCCTTCAACTTCAAAGATATTTTTTAACAAAAGCTCTTTAAATTGTAAAGCATCAATGTCTTCATTTAAGTAATCTTTTATATTAGCGACCCTACTCTTTACTGATTTAATCCCTTTTGAAATAATCTTTTCTTTTTTTACTTTTAATACTTTGCTAAGAATTGATAGGTCTGAATTAAATAAAAGTGTCCCATGATGTAATAATCGATTTCTTGAAACATACTGAGCATTACCGGATATTTTTTTTGCAGATATAGTAATATCATTTCGACCTGAAAACTCTGCTTTAACACCGAATTTTTCCAATGCCTTTATTATGGCTTTAGCAAATCTTTTGATACTATTAAAGTCATCTTTATTGAAATCAACGACAAAAGAAAAGTTTATATTTTGCAAGTCATGGTAGACTGCACCGCCTCCTGAACTTCTCCTTACAACATTAATATTATGTTCCTTAATATATTCCATATTAATCTCTTGTATAGTATTTTGATTTCTACCAATTACAACAGTAGGCTTATTTAGATAAAAGTAAAAATAGTCATTTGAAGGATCCAGCTCTTTTGTAACATATTCATCTAAAGCCATGTTGTAAAATGGATCATTCGACTGATTATTTATATAAAGCAAAAAAAACCCTCCCGGATATTAGTTTAATATTGTAGATTATATCAGGAAAATAGGGTGATTGGCAACTAAACTTAACCTAATTACAAATTTTCGTATACGCCATATAAGTGGATTCAAGAATCGAATAGTGATATTATAAAAATTACCAAAGTAGGAGGTGTTTTAGTAATGGATTTTCGACAACTTGAAGTCTTTGCGAAGGTTGTAGAATATAAAAATTTTTCTCGAGCGGCAGAACAATTGTTTCTTACTCAATCTACTGTAAGTACTCATATAAACTCATTAGAGAAAAAGCTCAATATAAAACTTTTTGATAGAAGAGGGAAGAACATAGAGCTCACTCCTTCTGGGCAAATACTATATATTCACGCGGTAAAAATACTAAAAGCCAGACATATTGCTATGGAAGAGTTAAAGAATTTTGCCGGAACAATAGATGGAGAATTGTTAGTTTATTCAAGTACTATACCGGCAGTTTATATTCTTCCCACATTACTTGGGCGTTTTAAAAACCATTATCCAAATCTTATAATAAGTATTCGTCAAGCTGATTCTAGACTTGTTATAGAAGCTATCTTGGAAGATGTTGTTGAAGTAGGTATTACAGGTACATGTATAGCTGATAAAAATCTAGAGTTTACTCCCTTTTTCAGTGATGAACTAGTTTTAGTAACACCCTATGATTATACTTTGGGTGAAGCAAAAAAGTCTAATGGTGTTTACGTAAAAGACTTCATCAATGAAAGATTCATAATTAGAGAAAAAAACTCAGGCACTAGAATAACATTTGAGAATGAATTAGATAAAAAGGGAATCAAATTTAGCAATTTTAATATCGTTGCAGAGCTTGGGAGCACGGAGGCAATTATTAATGCTGTTAAAGCAGGCGTAGGGGTTTCTATCGTTTCAAATATGGCTGTAAAAGATTACGAAAAAATGAATTATGTGAGGGCTTTTCCCATTAAAGATCTTAAGCTTTCCCGCTCATTCTACTTAGTTAACAAAAACAAAAAAACACTTTCACCTAATGCTAATGCCTTTAAAAAACTTATTTTATCTTCTTAAATATTGATGTCATTCTTCTTCCTGATAGTTTTGAATTAATTCGGGTTTCTTATTTGGTTCTTTGTATTTATAGATTGCATCATATTCTAAACCATTTTCTTGCATGACTGAAAGGCCCATATCCAGGTCTATATAAACAAGTTTTGCTGCAACACCACAGCTTGAGCTAATTTCTCTGGGTACTGGTATAAGTGAAACAGGGGTATTAACCTTTTTAAATACCGCTTCAAATTTTAATGCATGGTGAACAGAAGGAAATGTTATTACAAAATGTGGATAATTCTTGTTCATTTACATTACCTCGATATATGAATAATATATTCGTCATCAACATTTGTTACTTTAGCGCTTAATCCTAGATTTTTTACTAAACGAATTATATTTTCACGTGCTGTTGCATTATCAACAAGCACTTCAATTTCTCCTTTAGTATTTTCAATAGCTTTTTTTGTCATGACTACGGGCAAGGGACAAGATACACCCCTTGCGTCAACTTTTTGTAGCATGAATATTCCCCTTTCTTACAAGTAATGAGTTGTGAATATTTAAATATGAAATCATAGTTAAGACACATATTCCCATTATGACAGCAATTTTACCATTTAAACCTACTCCATCTCCAGAAGCAGCAATACCAAAGTTGTGAGAAAAAGCTGCTCCTATGAGCATGCCAACAAAAGTAATTGCAGAATCTGTATCGCCCTCGCCTGAAAGTATACATTGCCTCAAGGGACATCCTCCCAAGAGTACAGAACCATAGCCCACAAGAAACATTCCAAGAAAATTCCACAGAGCATCATTGTGTGCTATTGGTTGTCCAGAAAAACCAAGTTTAAAACTACCAGTGGCAATACTTAGTACAAGTGTAGAAACAAATATTGACCCAAACCCCCAAAATAAGTGAAAATCTTTTATTAAGAATATATCTCTAATTGCTCCTGCCATACATAGCCGTGATCTTTGAGCAAGAATACCAACAATGAGACCAGCTAGGAGAGCTATTACAAAAGGTGCTTTCATTGAACCAGGTCCCTTAATACTCTGAAAAATGAATGAGGGCGATGTAAGGGCAAAAATCAGTAATATGATAGCAATTACCGGTAGTATGTAACCATTTCCCTTTTGAATTTTATAACTTCTCCCTAGAGAGAATCCTTTCTTTATAAAATCTAAACCTACCCAAATTCCTGCTGCAAAACCTACAAAAGCAATAGCGGCATTTAAATCTCCTGCTGCTAGCCTAAGCACCATTCTCAAGGGGCAGCCCAAGAAAACTAAAGCTCCCACCATTACAAAAAAGCCAATAATAAACCGTGTAAAAGGAGAAGATCCTCCTCGTGAACTAAATTCACCTGTTGATAGAGATACAATGAATGCTCCAAGAATAAACCCAGGGATTTCCGGTCTTAAATATTGAACGACTTCTGCTCTATGTAGCCCTAAGCTTCCAGAAATATCTCTAATAAAACAAGCTACACATATTCCCATGTTTTGAGGGTTTCCAAGCATTGTAAGGATTACTGCAAAGGCTCCAATAAATAATCCAGTAAAAATTACAAAATTGTTTTGCTTCACTTAATTTCCTCCAATCTCTAAAATCTATATCAATTTTATCACAATAACTTTTCACTCATAATTCAAATAATAGATAGAATGCATAATATTAATAGAAAACATCAATATATAATTGACTTTGTGATAGTAAAATGAGATACTTTTTGTGAAATAAATACAGGAGGCAAACAAAATGAAAAGATACTATTTTGATAATGCCGCTACATCATATCCGAAACCGCAAACAGTCATAACAGAAATGATGAAATATTTTAGTGAAATAGGTTCAAGTCCGGGGAGGGGAGGATATGAGCTTGGAATTGAAGCAGGAAGAATAGTGTTTAATACTAGAAACAATATAAAAAAATTGTTTAATGCACCTTCAGAAGAAAATGTGGTGTTTACACCAAATGTTACATATGCCCTTAATATGGTGTTTTTAGGAATATTAAAACCAAACGACCATGTTATTACAACAAGTATGGAACATAATTCAGTTATTAGACCACTTAGGTATCTTGAAAAAAGTAGGAAGATAGACTTAACTATTGTAAAGTGTGATAGTAAAGGACAATTAGATCCAATGGATATAAAAAGGGCTATTAGAAAAAATACCAAAATCATCGTTATGACACATGCTTCAAATATCACCGGGGGGATCGCACCAATAGAACATATATCTAAAATAAAGGAAGAAACAGGAGCTTATTTTGTTCTGGATTGCGCTCAGACAGCAGGAGTTTTAGATATTGATTTTAAAAAATTGCAACTTGATTTTCTTGCATTTACAGGTCATAAAGGCCTCTACGGTCCTCCAGGTACAGGAGGGCTTATACTAAGCGATATTGCTGCGGATGAAATAGTACCATTGATTCATGGAGGAACGGGAAGTAAGTCGGATATGGAGTATCAACCTGATTTTATGCCAGATAAAATGGAAGCAGGGACTCCAAATACTATTGGTATTGCAGGCCTTTATGCAGGATTGAATTTTGTCAATGAAAAGGGGATTAAAACAATCAGAGAGCACCAGACAAAATTAACAAAAATATTTATGGAAGGTTTAAAAGAGCTTCCCAGAGTTAGAGTTTTTGGTCAAGAAGAGCCGGACAAAAGAGTAGCAGTGGTTTCAATCGATGTGCGAGGTGCGGACTTAGGTGAACTAGCGTATAGGCTTGATAATGACTATAAAATAATGATAAGATCGGGTCTTCATTGTGCTCCACTTGCTCATAAAACAATCGGAACATATCCTAAGGGCACATTACGTTTTAGTTTTGGATCTTTTAATACAGAACAAGAAATAATGTATTGTCTAAAATCTTTAAAAGAGATAATTCAAAAGTCCTAAACAAATCACCATTATTTTTATTTAAATACCTTTTACTATTTGTTCTTTCTATATTCCGCTATTAACAGGTCAACTACTGCACCGTAGCTTTTTACACCTGCTTTTTGTTTTTGGGTTTTTAGATAGGTGTCATTTATTTTGTTAGATACTTTTTCTACAGGTCCGGAATAATTTTTCCAGAAAGCTTTATTGAAATTTAAATCATTAATGATTCCTTCGTCAAATGTATCAAGTAAATCATAGTATTTTATGCTATTGATTTTTTGCAATGCATTCATACAATAGTTTAAAGCGGAAAGCGTACCAGAGTATTGAAAATAAATGTCAGAATGATTAATGCAGGTGATGTAAGCAATATAATTAGCTTCATCTTCTCTGGCAAAGCCTTGCTGATGGGCCATTTCATGTGTTACGGTATAGGGAAGAAAGGGGTCTGGTGTTGCCATATTCACATTTGCCTCTCCTGTAAAAGGAAAGATAAAGCCAGTTATTCCTGTGTAGCACATAAGTTTTGAAAGTATCAAAGCTTTTGGCTTTCCATATACTACATCAAGATTGGGATAAATCAGTGATGCCTCCTGAAATCCTTTATAAGCAATATTAAGAACTTCTGATTTCTTATAGGGTAGTGTCATAACACCATCATCATTTTCATGTAATCCTGCTCTCAAATTATTTGCACTTATTATTAAATTTTCACAAAGACCCACAAGTTCTTCCTGTGTGGGGTTTTTGGTGTCAAGGTTAAACATCAGGTCAACTGTTATTCTATTATAATTAAGTCCCCACATAATTTGAAAAGAAAAATAGATTATGCCTATTATAGTTAGCATATTATAAATAAATTTTTTAAGGATTTTTTTCTTTTCTGTGCTTCTTTTTAGTTCTGAAACAAGTCTAAGTAAAGATTTTATTAAAAAAACTACAGAAAAAACTATTACGAATTCAGCTAAGGAAAAAGGTAGAATCCACGTAATTGAGCTTAAAGTTTGTCCAATATACTTGTAAACAAATGATGAATACACTTTTTCCGTAATATGAGGATAATTTTCAGATATCAAGAAAATAAAGATTCCCATGAACAGCGGCAATATTTGAAACGCATCCCTTCTGTGTATTGAAAACTTAGTTATAACGATATCATAGTTACAATAAAATAATATTTATTTTTAAATATATTAAATCATCAAAACAAAAAAGTAAAGATGATTAATAAAGGCACAGAAGGTATTGCAATGTGCCATGTGTATCGTAGCCTACTCAAATATTTTGGATATACTTTCAACTAAAGATATAATACCGCTATTGAGGCTTGGGATTTTTATCCCTATGACCCGTAAGAAACTGAGGATAAAGCCAATGGACAGCAACACTGAAAAGACAGTAAGTTCCCGCCACAGTTTCCCTTTAACCAAACTTGGAATTTGCAGAAATGCTATGAGCATGAAAATAAAAATTATGCCGAATATCAACTACACACCTCCATAAATTACCTTGCAGTTGTAGGAGCAGAGGAAAGCTCTTCTGAACGTATTTGTGCATTCACTTTCACTCGCACATTAATTTCTGGAAGCACATCCTGCTGCCATTTTGATTTAAGTTCTTTCCATTCCATTGGATATTTTGAATGAACTGCCTTGCCAAATCCAAAGATATCCACACCCCATTCCCTTTGAGCTCTTTTTAAAACTCCTTGGATTTCTTTACTAATCACTTCAGCCTTTCTCTTTTCTAATTCCGTTAACATCCCAGGCTTTGTTAATTCAACATTGGACATTTGCTCTCCTAGGTTTCCTTCTTCGTTTATTTCAACAGTAATGGTAATCTGACCGCCTTGGATTTCGGGAATAATCTTGCTGTTCGCCCTGATGATTTCAAAGGCGATATTTTTATTTTCCTCAATGGGAGATTTTACAACGATGATTCCTCCTTTCACATTACCTAAAATCCAGTTTAGCCCTCGAGTTTCCTTTTCATCCAGAAATCCCACCAGCCTATCCTCTTTAAAAACTGAAGCGCCTGTGCATCGCATTTGGCTTTTACTATCTTTGCCTTCTATCAATTCTATGCGACATGCCACTGGGTCTGATGTAGGGTTTGAAAGGTTTTTAAAAAAATCATTAAGGTTTACCTTTACACCCATAGAAGTTAGATGACTAGATTCTATCAAGCCATCAATAGCCTGTGCGGGGATCATCTCTTGCTCATGTTGTGCGTTAATAATATCACTAGCTTTACCTCTTGATACCAATAACCAGCTTAAGCGACGAGGTTCACCATCCCGGTTAAAAAAATCCAAGATGGGTGATATCCCCTGGCGAGCTAATTCTTCTCCAATTACGATAATTTTGTTTTGAGACAAAAATATTCTTCGGTCTGACTGCATGGTAGCATTTCTAACAGCATCAAATACGGTGTAGCCTGTAGATGTCAATACCCATACACCTTTTGAACTTGAATCAGTGCTACTAGATTGTGAGGAACCTTGCATTTGGCTAGGCTTTACAATCTGAAAGGTTAAATTTAATTTTCCATCTTCTTCAACTTTGTCGATACCGACTGCTTTTACTATAGCTAAAGTGTCTAGTTCATGCCGGCTCCAACAGCTTGTTGTTATTGACATTAATACTGTCAAAAGAATTAAATATTTTTTTGTCACGTAATATCAGCCCTTTTTTTGCGTAGAATAGCTGTAAAAAGCAAGATTAGGGGCAAGATAAAGGTGAAAATTAGCGCATACCATGTAAATACTTTATATGATAAGAACTCACTTAACTCTATCATGTTATCAGACTGAATTAGAGATACAACTACTATTATAGTGCCCATAGGGGCTATTATGTACCGGTAGTCTTTTAATTTAAGTACTTGTGCTGTCCCCAAAACTGTAAGATAATAGTGTGCGGCAACATTTATAAACATGCTTAATACCCAAAAACCTATAAATATGGCATCTATCCTTTCTAAAAATTGTCCTATTCTGACCATGCGAACCAAATGATAAAATGGGAAATTTAATTTACTTGCCTGCTCCAAGCCAAAAACTCCGATGGTAGTTATAGTAATAGGAATAAAATACAGTGTTAAGATAAAAAGGGCTAATAACATAGAGTTTTTTATTTTATCTGGTTTATTTATGTAAGGTGAAAGCATTGGTAAAAACATCACAGAAGTTGTTCTTGCAGCTACTATAAATGCTCCGTAAGCTATAGGACCCATGCCACTTTCAAGGAAAGGCTTAAGAGTTGTAATATCTACATCTTTTGCCATCATCAGAAATATCAAAATCAAAGAGGTCAGGATAATAGGTGATACTATTTCACCAACTCGACAAATGGTTTCTATACCTTGATTAACTGCATATGCAGCAAATAAAGCAGTAATGCCAATAAAAACTATCATAGGAGTTTCGGGATAGGGGATAGCCGTAAGAAACTCACCAAACTGGCGTAGGAGAAATGATGTTCGATGAAGAAAAAACCCAACATACAAGAATCCTATAACCTTGCCGCCAAATCCTAAAATAACTTCAGCTGATTCAATTATTGTTAGCTGTGGGAATCGTTTTGCTAAAGAATAAATAGGGATCACCAGAAATATATGCATTGGAAAAGAAAGCAAATCGGATATCCAAGCATCTTGATTCCAGGGAGGTGAATCAATATATGAAAGATATGTCACAGTTAACATCAAACGGCTGATAATAATAAGAAGCATAAACTGTATATTTGATATCTTTCCTTGTTCCAACATAACTTTACCCCCTAAGTAAACGCTCTTACCTTTGATTTTCAGGAGGCTTAGGCATAGAATTTAACTTTTGACGCACGGGATCATTATAACTTATCAGTGAAGGTCTTCTAGACATCCGCCACCAAGGAAATCGAACAAAAACATCTTTCATATCTTCTGGGACTATTGGCGATACAGGTGTTAGGTATGGGACGCCAAAGGATCTGAGTGAAGCCATGTGTGTTAAGAAGCCTGCAGCACCAATCATTATACCGAAAAGTCCAAGATAAGCAGCCAATATTACATATGTAAGGCGCATTACTGATACTGTATCACTTATAGAAGCTACTACATAAGATGAAATGGCGGTAATGGCTACTACTATTACCATAGGAGCACCAATAAGGCCAGCGGAAACCGCCGATTCACCAATAACGAGAGCTCCTACTATGCTTACAGCCTGACCCACCGGTCTGGGCAACCTTATTCCTGCCTCTTTTAAGATTTCATATACTATTCCCATCATCAATGCTTCAATAAAGGCAGGAAAAGGGGTGCCCTCTCTGGCAGCAGCCATCCTTATAAGCAAATTCGGTGGAACCATTTCCTGATGAAATGTAGTCAATGCTACATAAATAGATGGTGAAAATACGCTTACAAAATATGCTACATATCTAACTAACCTGACAATTGAAGCATAATAAGGGCGTGAATAGTAATCCTCACTACTTTGAAAGGCTTCGATAAAAAGATAAGGTACTGTGAGGACAAAGGGAGTCCCGTCAGTTAAGATAGCAACCCGGCCTTCCAACATTTTAGCGGCTACGATATCGGGTTTTTCACTATTGCCTACAGTTGGAATAAAGGATAAAGGTGCATCTTCTATGTACTCTTCTATATATCCTGATTCAAGGATAGAGTCTGTCTTGATTTTTGATAGTCTCCTTTTAACCTCTTCCACGATCTTATCGTTGGCTACGCCTTTTATATATGCAATTACAACTTCAGTTTTAGTTTGCTTTCCTATTATAATTTTTTCAAATTTTAAATTGGGATTTTTAATTTTTCTCCTCAGCTGAGAAGTTGATGTTCGCAAGGTTTCAGTAAAACCTTCTCTCGGACCTCTCACTACAACATCAGTATCTGGCTGAGTAATATTTCTAGCTTCCCATCCGTGAAGACTAGCTAGTATGGCTGTAGGGACGCCGTCTAAAAAAAGTGCAGTATCTCCGGACAAAATTTTATCTATTATTTCTTGAAAATCATTGACTTTTTTAACATCACTAAGGCACAAAAGTTGTTGACTGATAATATCTATGAAGTTCTTTTTATTTGAAAGATCACCCTTCATAGCAATATTAATATCTATCATTAAAGGTTTCATTAAGTTTAACTGAACAATCTCTTTGTCTACAAGACCATCTATATATACAATAAAAGCTTTTATGCGCATATTGGTGCCAATTTCAAACTGACGTATAACTATATCACTGGCATTTGAAAACACTTCTTTTATTTTGGCTAGATTTATCTGAAGGTTTGAGGACAAGGGGTTCATGGTTTTATTTTGAGCGCTTTCTTCCAGAGTTTGTTTTAAAGTAGATGAAATAAAGAAGATTTTATGTAACTTTTTTAACCACTTAAACATACTAATCCCTGCTTTAACAAATATCGGCTTATCGTTAATTGTAGTATCTGCTAGAACTCTATTTCTATGCAATCTATATACATAATACTTCTCATCAGCATATTGCTGAATAAGAATATAAGTGTTATATTTGAGACATATAAAAAAACGGGTAGATTTTCTTAATACTATGAGGAGCGATGAAATGGAATTTATTAGAAATTATCGGCTTATTTTTGCTGGAGCTTTAGTCTCAACTATTTTCGGCTTTTCTTTTATGTTTACTAGTAAAGGCTTGGATGTAATAGAACCATTTCATTTATTAGGTTTTCGCTTTGCATTAGCTTTTATTGTTTTTACAGTTATTAAAATATCAGGTGGCATAAAAATAGATATCAAAGGTAAAAACTTGCTCCCTTTGATACCTTTAACTTTAATGGAACCAGTAATATATTTTATTTGTGAAACTATTGGTATAGGAATGACATCATCCTCCGAAGCGGGAATGATTATAGCTTTGGCTCCGGTGTTTACTACTGTATTAGGAGCAATATATCTTAAAGAAAGGCCTACATTAGTTCAATTCGGCTTCATTCTATTATCTGTGAGTGGAGTTATTTTTATGACAGTTATGAAAGGGAGTGTACAGGTAGGAGCTAATACTCTTGGGTCATTAATTTTACTAGGCTCTGTTTTTTCAGCAGGAATGTTCAATGTTTTTTCACGAAAATTATCTTCTGATTATTCTCCTGTTGAAATAACATATATAATGACATGGGTAGGAGCTATTGTCTTTAATGGCATATCAGTAATACAGCATTTTAATAGGGGTAATTTACAATATTACTTTTTTCCTTTAACAAATATAGAAGCACTCATTTCTATATTCTATCTTGGCGTTTTATCATCTGTAGTGGCATACTTTATGTTAAACTATTTATTGTCACAGGTAGAAGCTTCTAGAGCTTCAGTAATCTCAAATATCGCCACCGTTATTTCGATAATTGCCGGAGTCGTTTTTAGAAATGAGCCTTTTTATTGGTTTAATGTAGTAGGTGGAATAATGATACTATGTGGTGTATGGGGTACCAACTACTATCGGAGGAAAGAGGAAACTAAAAAAGCATATGAAATAAATGAAGATAGCTTGTCATTTTAAATATCTTGTTATGTTCGGGGTTTGAAATATTGATAGTAATAGCATTTTATCATGCCATTATATAATTTTCGATTCTTATCTGCATGTTTACCAAAATGTTTTTGGAAGTCATCATGGGGTGTTAAGATATTTTTCGACCAAGTATCAAATCTTTTAAAGACTTTACCCATTTGTTCATAAAGTCGTTCAACTTCCCGCACTTTACCCATGCGTTCACCATAAGGCGGGTTACATACTATACAACCGTTTTCACTAAAGGGCTTAATGTCCTTTACCGGCATCGGTTTAAAAATTATATATTCATCTACATTCGCCTTATATGCATTTTCTTTTGATAGTTTAATTGTTTCCTTATCTATATCTGAACCTCGGATTTCCAGTTTATTATTTTTTATAAGTGAATGCGCTTCATTTCTAGCATCCCACCACAGCTTTTTTGGAATCTGAGGCCAGCTTTGAGAAACAAACTCCCGGTCTAACCCTGGGGCGATATTTGCTCCGATAAGAGCAGCTTCAATGGGGATTGTTCCGGACCCACAGAAGGGATCAAGAAAGGGCTGCTCATTTTTCCATCTACTTAACATTATCATTGCAGATGCTAAGGTTTCCCGTAAGGGTGCCTTATTGGACTTTTTCCTATAGCCTCTTTTATGCAATCCTTGACCACTTGTATCTATCATCATAGTGACCTTATTCTTCATCAAAGAAAATTGTATCTGATATAAAGGTCCTTTTTCATCAAACCAAGAACAATGGTACTTATTTTTCAACTTTTCAACAATAGCCTTTTTGATTATTGACTGACAATCGGGAACACTATGAAGTTTTGACTTTAAAGAATAACCTTTTACAGGGAATGCCCCATTTTCAGGAATCCATTCATCCCATGGAAGAGCTTTTGTATTTTCAAAAAGTTCATCAAAGCTTGTGGCATAAAACTCCCCTACCTGTATTAAAACTCTTTCAGCAGTTCGTATCCAGAGATTGGCACGGCAAATAGCTTGCTTGTCCCCAACAAAAGTTATTCTGCCATTTTCTACTTTTACATCATCATAGCCAAGCCTTCTAATTTCTTTTGCTGCAATGGATTCTATTCCAAGAAGTGTAGGTGTAATCAGTTTAATTTGAGACATATTTAACCTCCGTCTATTACCTAAAGTACCCAATAATAATGAACTTATTATATCAAATCCATTGTAAAAATCTACATTTTCTATGAAAGCCTTAATATAATCAGTCATTTTACTTCTGTAATCAATGAAATAAATACAACATTAAGGATTTGATAAAGGGGTCATTTTTTTTAAAAAATAGGGAATTAATATATTTAGAATAAAATGAAAGGAAGTGCAGATAAATGATGGAGACAACTATGGATATTCGGAATCTTGTTATGCAAAACCTTTCAGGGAGTACTCGAGAAGAGATAGAAGGCTATATCCAAGATACTGTTGATACAAGAGAAGAAGAGGCTTTGCCTGGAATGGGTATACTTTTTGAAGTGGTTTGGAAAAAATTAGATACAAGTGAAAAAAATAATATTATGGATAAAATAATGCAGGAGATTCAAACCACTTAGATGCTATATCATTAGTGAAAAAGGGGTCAAATAAGAGCAAAAAATCCGCTATTAGAGAGGTGTTTAAAAAAAGCTGTCATCCTGAGTAAAGCAAAGGAACTTAAAAATTCTTCACTACATTCAGAATGACATAAATATCCTCATAACACCCTCTCTTTTGCGGATTTTTTATGGAATTAATTTTTCCAGCGCAGCGAAGGTTTCCTGACCTACTATTCCATCAACTACTAAGCCATTATCCTTCTGAAATCTTTTTACGGCTCTTTCTGTTAATGGACCAAATATACCATCTATGGGACCCACATCATAACCAAGGCTTTCCAAAGCAGACTGTAGCTCTCTCACATCTTCACCTTGAAGGCCTTCATACAGTATCCTGCTACCTAGTTGTTGCCGAAATGACATGCTATCCTCTCCTCTCGCAGAAGTTCTCCTTATATCTTATTATCACATTAGTAAAAATGTTATCAGTAAGCAAAACATCTATATGTAAACTTGCCGAAAAAATCATTTGAAGATATAATAAAAATCAACAATTTTTAATAATGGAGGAGATTATTTGAACTACCAAAAATTCGTATCACAAAAGGTAAAAGATATAGAAATATCAACAATAAGATACTTTTTTAACATGGTGAATGAGGTAGAAGGAGCAATATCATTATGTATTGGAGAACCGGATTTTATTACACCAACTCATATAAATCAAGCAGCCAATAAAGCTCTTGAAGATGGTCGAACTTTTTATTCTCCTAATGCCGGACTATTTGATTTGAGAAAAGAGATATCAGGATTCTTACAACGGAAATATGGAATATCTTATAAACCCGAAACAGAAGTAATAGTAACAATAGGTGCAAGTCAAGCTATTGATGTTGTAATAAGAACACTGATCGAACCCGGTGATGAGGTTCTGATTCCTCAGCCATCATTTGTAGCATATAAACCTTGTACTATCTTGGCAGGAGGGAAAACTGTATATGTTCCAACATATCCAGAAGATGGTTTTGTACTGAGACCTGATATTTTAGAAAAATATATAACTGATCGATCAAAACTATTGATTATGCCATATCCTAACAATCCTACAGGTGCGGTAATGACAAAAGAACAGTTAGAAGAAGTAGCCCGAGTAGTGAAAAAGTATGATTTACTTGTAGCTGCAGATGAAATCTATTCAGAGCTCACATATGGTACTAAGCATACAGCTTTTGCATCACTACCTGATATGTGGGAAAGGACAATTACTATAAACGGGTTTTCAAAATCATATGCAATGACAGGTTGGCGATTAGGTTATATAGCTGCACCGGAAGCTTTAGCGGGAGAAATGCTAAAAGTTCATCAATACAACGTAACATGTGCTGCTACCATGGGCCAAATTGCGGGTATAGAGGCAATGAAGAACGGTGATGATGATATCGAAAATATGCGTCTAGAATATGATAAGAGGAGAAAGTTCCTACTTAAAAGCTTAAGGGATATGGGATACGAATGTTTTGAGCCTAAAGGGGCATTTTATGTTTTTCCTTCAATAAAGAAAACAGGTCTATCTTCAGAGGAATTTGCTAATAAACTTTTATGGGAGGCTAAGGTAGCTGTAGTACCTGGTAGTTCATTTGGCGAAAATGGCAAGGGTTTTGTCAGGTTAGCATATGCTACCTCGATGGAGAACCTGCAAGAAGCAGTAAAAAGAATACAGAATTTTACAGACAAAATAACCGCACAATAAATTGAAAATCTATAAAAATGTTCGGAAATAGTATTGTAAAAGATACTGTACTATGTTAAGATTAAACAGTAGTATATTACCTTATATAATTCTAGGAATTGGCTCGGAAGTCTCTACTGGACGGCCGTAACCGTTCTGGCTATAAGGTTAAGTATCTTATTGTCAAGGGTAGAGAAAATCTACCCATTTTTTTTACAGACAATTTAAAATTTAAGAGAAAATGTGGGGATACTAAAGATGGCTATTTTACATATCATAGAAAATGCTTTATTAGAAAAATAAAGGAAAAAGAGGAGTGTTTAATTATGTTTCTAGCAAAGGTTTATATTACTTACAAAACCGGTGTTTTAGATCCTCAGAGTAGTGCTATAAAGGGGAGCCTAGCAAGTTCAGGATTTGAAAATGTAAAAGATGTACAAACCGGCAAGTTTTACGAATTAAAAGTTGAAGCTCAAGATAAAGCCCATGCGCAACAAGTCATTGAAGGATTATGTGAAAGAGTTTTGGTAAATCCCGTTATCGAAGATTTTAAAATCGAAATAATGGAGGCAAAACAATGAAATGTGCGGTAATAAAGTTTGCTGGAACAAGTGGTGATGGAGATTGTTATCATGTATTAAAGGATGTCTTAGGTCAATCCGTTGAGTATATTTTTCATAAAGAAACATTTGGTCCTGAAGACTTTGATTTAGTAGTTTTACCAGGAGGCGCTTCCCATGGTGATAACCTGCGTCCTGGTGCCTTGGCTAGTTTATCTAAAGTAATGGATTCAATAAGAGATGCTGCTAAAGTAGGTAAAGCCATCTTAGGTATAGGAAATGGTTTTCAGATATTGTTGGAAGCAGGGCTATTACCTGGAGCAGTTTTACAAAATAAAGATTTGAAGTTTCATTACGAAGATGTATTTGTTAAGGTTGAAAACAACAATACCCCATTTACCGGTTTTTACAAAGAAGGTGAAGTGATTAGATTACCTATAGCCTGTAAATATGGTAATTATTATGCAGATGATAAGACTTTACAGCAATTACAAGCTGACGGTAATATAATTTTTTCGTATTGTGATGAGAATGGAAATAAACTAGAAGGAGTAAATCCACTGGGTTCAGTTGAAAATATAGCGGGGATTGCTAATCAAGAAAAGAACATATTAGGTCTGATGCCTCATCCCGAACGATGTGTGGAAGAAATCCTCGGTAACACTGATGGCATAAGGATTTTCAAGTCTATTTTGCAATATTTAGAAGGAGGTAAAACTAATGGCCAGTAGAGATGAAGCGCGTAAACTAGGCCTTAACGATATTGAATTTGATGAAATATTAAAAATACTTGGACGGAAGCCTAACTACTTAGAACTATGCTTATATAGTGTTATGTGGTCAGAACATTGTAGTTATAAGAATTCAAAACCTGTTTTAAAACGGCTTCCATCTGAAGGTCCTCAAGTGCTGCAAGGTCCGGGGGAGAATGCAGGGATAGTTGACATAGGTGATAATCTCGCAATTGCTGTAAAAGTTGAAAGTCATAATCACCCTTCAGCTGTTGAACCTTATCAAGGAGCGGCAACAGGAGCAGGGGGGATAATTAGGGACATATTCACCATGGGTGCCAAACCTATCGCTCTGTTAAATTCTCTAAGATTAGGAAATTTGGACAATGACCGGGTAAAGTATTTGTTCAAAGGTGCGGTTTCCGGTATTGGTGATTATGGTAATGTTATGGGTATACCAACCGTAGGTGGTGAGGTCTATTTTGATGATTCATATAAAGAAAATCCTTTAGTCAATGCTATGTGTGTAGGCATAATTGATCATGATAAGATTGTCAGGGGAAAAGCAGCCGGTGTAGGTAATTCCGTAATGGTGGTTGGAGCAGCTACAGGTAGAGATGGAATGCATGGTGCTAGTTTTGCGTCAGAGGAATTCTCGGATGATAACCCTGATCAAGGTTCTCCAATGCAAGTAGGAGATCCTTTTAAGGAAAGACAATTGATGGAAGCTTGTCTTGAGCTTTTACAAAAAGAATGGGTTGTTGGAGTTCAGGACATGGGAGCTGCCGGAGTTGTTTCATCTTCTTGTGAAACTGCTGCTAGAGCAGGAAGCGGTATAGAATTGGATGTTGCTTTGATTCCTCAGAGAGACAAAGATATGAAACCTTATGAGATTATGATATCGGAATCTCAAGAGCGTATGTTAGTAATCGTAGAAAAGGGCCACGAAGATGATGTAAAGAGTATTTTTAAAAAGTGGGATTTGTATGCTGAAAAAATCGGTACAGTAACTGATGACGGAATGCTAACAATATTGGAAAATGGTAAAAAAGTAGGTGAGGTTCCTGCAGTATCATTAGCTGATGGTGCACCTACTGTAAAAAGAGAAAGCAGAAAGCCTGCATATATAGAAAAACTCAACATTGATTTTTCAAAAATACCTATTCCTGATGATTTTAATGATATTTTGTTTCAACTACTCAGTTCACCGAATATTGCTTCTAAAGCCATGGTTTATCAACAATTTGATCAGACTGCAGGGACTGATACGGTAGTTTTACCCGGTTCCAATGCAGCTGTTTTAAGAGTTAAAGGTACTAAAAAAGGTATAGCTGTTACTATAGACGGTAATGGTTTTTATTGTTATTTAGATCCGTATGAAGGTGGAAAACAGGTAGTTGCAGAGGCTGCTAGAAATCTGGTAGTCAGTGGAGCTAACCCACTAGCTCTAACTGATGGTTTAAACTTTGGCAATCCCGAGAAGCCTGAGGTGTTCTATCAATTTGAGAAGTGTGTAGATGGTATAACAACAGCTTCTAAAGCTTTAGGTATTCCGGTAATAAGCGGTAATGTAAGCTTTTATAACGAAAGCAAGGAATGTGCGGTATTTCCAACACCTATAATAGGGATGGTAGGAGTTTTAGATGATGTAAATAAGTACTGTACCATGGAATTTAAGAAAGATGGAGACTTAGTTGTGCTTCTTGGAGATAATACTGATGAACTCGGTGGATCTGTATATTTAAGAGAAGTTCTAAATGAGTCAAGAGGACACGCTCCTAAACTGAACATTGAACAGGAGAAAAAAGTGCAGAAATGCTGTTTAAAAGCAATAGAGCTTGGCCTTGTTAAATCAGCCCATGATATTGCTCAAGGAGGTTTAGCAGTATCTTTGGCAGAGTGCTGTATGGCAGGAAACCTCGGCTTTACCGGTGAGATAGAAACAGATATACGACCTGATGCATTACTATTTGGAGAGGGTCAATCGCGAATAATTTTAAGCCTTCCTGAAGAAAACCTTTCACTATTAAATAAGCTCGCAGCTGAAATAGGTGTAAATATTAGTGTATTAGGATTTGTGAAATCAGGTGATATGAAGTTAAATATAAAACAAAGCAATCAAGTTATTGGCAAAATAGAGGTTTGTATCGAAAAAATTAAGGAAATATACTATAACGCTATTAAATGGAGAGTCGAAAAATGAATGATAAATTAAAAGAATCATGTGGCGTTTTTGGTATATACAGACCGGAAACTGATGATTCTCTTGGTAGAACAATATATTACGGTCTATATGCGTTACAGCATCGTGGCCAGGAAAGTGCTGGAATTGCCGTAACTTCTGGTGAGGGCATAGAATACTACAAGGAAATGGGTTTGGTCTCTGAAGTGTTTAGCGAAGAAAAAGTGGATAAGCTTTCGGGTAATTTAGGAATTGGGCATGTACGTTATTCTACTAGTGAATCGAACACCTTAATTAATGCTCAACCCTTAGTGGTTAGATACAAAAATGGGTTTTTAGCGGTAGCTCACAATGGCAACCTTATAAATGCTCCTGAATTAAGAAGTGAACTAGAGGAAAGCGGAGCAGCTTTTCAAACAGAAATAGATAGTGAAGTAGTAGCCTTTTTACTTGCTAGGGAACACACAGCTAATATTATCGATGCAGTTAAAAAATGTGCAAAAAAAATAAAGGGTTCTTATGCCTTGGTAATCATGACAGAAGACACATTAATAGGAATGCGGGATCCTAATGGCATAAGGCCACTTTGTCTTGGAAGACAAAATGGCTCTTATATACTTGCTTCTGAAAGTTGTGCACTTGATACAATTGATGCCAAATTTGTCAGAGATATTGAACCTGGGGAAATCGTAATTATCAATAAAGATGGTATTAAAAGCATAAAAGCTAATGGACAAAAATGTCGCTCTTCCCTTTGTGTCTTTGAGTTTGTATACTTTGCAAGGCCTGATAGTACTATTGATGGAAGCAATATTCATATGGCTCGTTGGAAAGCGGGGAAAATATTAGCCCAAGAGCATCCGGTAGAGGCGGATTTGGTTATAGGTGTACCTGATTCGGGAACAGTTTCAGCTATGGGTTATGCAGAAGCATCGAAGATCCCTTTTGGAATTGGTCTTATAAAAAACCGGTATGTTGGAAGAACTTTTATTAAGGCAACACAAAGCTCTAGGATAATAGGAGTAAAAATCAAACTTAATGCAATTAAAGAGGTTGTGCGGGGGAAACGTCTTGTAATGGTTGACGATTCTATTGTAAGAGGTACTACAAGTGGTATGATAGTTAATGTTTTAAAAGAAGCTGGAGCTAAAGAAGTACATGTCAGAGTCAGCTCTCCACCGATAATACATTCATGTTATTTTGGAATAGATACTTCTACGCGCAAGGAACTTATCGGGGCTCAACGCAAAATAGAGGAAATACGTCAACATATTGGAGCTGATAGTCTTGGTTATTTAAGTCTAGATGGGTTAGTAAACGCAACTGGACTTTCCAGTGAAAGATTTTGCTCAGGATGTTTTTCCGGAACATATCCGGTTGAAGTTCCTATGGAAGGTAAACAATATTTATATGAGAAGCGTTAACCGATAAAAAGGAGTGTATTTTTAATGGAAAAGGCTACGTATAAACAGGCGGGAGTCGACGTGGATGCAGGCAATAAAGCAGTTGAACTAATGAAAGGCCATGTTAAATCTACCTTCCGCCCTGGTGTATTGGGAGATATCGGTGGATTTGGGGGCTTTTTTGAGTTAGATGTGAAGAAGTATTCTAACCCCATACTTGTTTCTGGCGCTGACGGGGTTGGTACAAAGCTCAAAATAGCTTTTATGATGGATAAACATGATACTATTGGTATAGACGGAGTTGCCATGTGTGTGAATGATGTTCTAGTTCATGGGGCTGAACCTCTATTTTTTCTTGACTATATTGCATTGGGAAAACTAGACCCTATAAAAGTAGCAGATATAGTTAAAGGAGTAGCCCGAGGATGTAGAATGGCAGGTTGTGCACTCCTTGGAGGAGAAACCGCCGAAATGCCCGGTATGTATGAAAATGATGAATACGATATAGCAGGATTTGCTGTAGGCGTTGTTGATAAAACAAAAATAATTAATGGCTCCACTATAAAAAAAGATGATAATATTATCGGTATTGCTTCTTCAGGACTTCACAGTAACGGATATTCATTGGCGAGAAAAGTGCTTTTCGAGTTGGGAAATTTCTCTATAGATGACTACATTGAGGATTTCGGTAAAACCCTTGGAGAAGAACTTTTAACGCCAACAAAAATTTATTCAAAGATAGTTAACTCAATTATTTGTTCAAGCATTCACGGTATGGCACATATTACCGGTGGTGGTCTAATAGAAAACCTCCCTCGTATTTTGCCTAAAGGTTTAGAAGTAAGAATAAATGAAGGGACATGGGATATTCCACCTGTATTTAACATGATTCAGAAATTAGGCAAAATAGAAGATAGAGAAATGTACAGAACCTTTAACATGGGTATAGGATATGTAATAATCGTTTCAAAGGAAGAGACTGATGAGATATTAAACGTCATAAATCAACAAAATGAAAAAGCTTGGATTATCGGTAAAATATGTGAAGGTGAGAGCGGGGTGGTATTTTGTCAAAGCTAAAGCTTGGAGTGTTAGTATCTGGAGGAGGCTCAAATCTCCAAGCTATTATAGATACTAGCGAATCTGGTTATCTCCCGGCAGAAGTGGTGGTAGTTATTTCCAGTAAAGAAGGAGTGTATGCTCTGGAAAGAGCAAAAATCCACAATATACCTTCAAAAGTTGTTATTCCAAAGGATTTTAAATCACAAAAAGAATACGAAGATGCTTTAATAAAAATTCTTGCTTCCTATGATGTAGAACTTGTTATCTTAGCCGGATTCATAAAAGTTTTATCACCACATTTCGTGAAGGCTTTTCAGAGAAGAATCATGAACATACACCCATCTCTAATACCATCTTTTTGTGGTGACGGTTTTTATGGAGAAAAGGTACATAAAGCAGTACTTGATTATGGTGTAAAAATAACAGGAGTAACTGTTCATTTTGTTGATGAAGGAACGGATACAGGCCCAATTATTTTACAAAGAGCAATATATGTTAAAGAGTCAGACACACCGGAGACACTTGCGGCTCGGGTCTTACAAGAGGAACATAAAATATATCCTGAAGCAATTAAGCTTTACGCTGAAGGTAAATTAGAAATTGATGGTAGAAGAGTTAAAATACTATGCAGGGAGGAAGAAAAATGATAAAACGAGCCTTGATTTCTGTTTCAGATAAAAAAGGATTAATAGAATTTGCAAAGGGACTTTCAGAATTGGGAGTAGAAATACTCTCTACCGGAGGCACTGGGAAAGCCTTACAAGATTCGGGGATTAATGTTACGCCAGTATCTGATGTAACAGGATTTCCTGAAATCCTCGATGGTAGGGTAAAGACTCTTCACCCAAAAATACATGGTGGCCTTTTAGCTGTGAGGCACAACAAGGATCATATGGAACAATTATTTGATTTAGGAATAGAGCCTATTGACCTTGTAGTTATAAATCTATATCCCTTTAAACAGACTATAGAAAAAGATGGAGTAACACTAGAAGAAGCCATTGAAAATATCGATATTGGCGGTCCATCAATGTTGCGCTCAGCAGCTAAAAACCATAAAGATGTGATTGTGCTGGTAGATCCTGATGACTATACATTTGTACTAGGTGAATTGAGAGAAAAAGGAGATATTGATCTTAATCAACGAATGAAATTTGCATATAAGGTATTTGAACATACAGCAGAGTACGATAGTTTGATATCCAATTACTTAAAAAGCCAGATAAAAGATTGTGATGCGAAGGTATCAAAAGAAGAAATGTTTCCGAATAATTTAACATTAACATATGACAAAATTCAGGATTTACGGTATGGTGAAAATCCACATCAAAAGGCAGCTTTTTATGGCGAAATAGGAAGAAATTTAGGAACACTAGCTGGAGCAAAACAACTTGGTGGTAAAGAATTATCCTTTAACAATATCAATGATGCTGATGCTACACTAAAAGCAGTATTAGAGTTCGATAAACCGGCAGCAGTAGGAGTAAAACATACCAATCCCTGCGGTGTCGCATGTGGTGAGAATATTTACGATGCCTATGTTAAAGCCTATAAAGCTGATCCAGTATCAATTTTTGGTGGTATTGTAGCATTAAACCGACCTGTAGACGTCCCAACAGCTAAAGAATTAATAAAAATATTCTTAGAAATAGTTATTGCACCTGGTTATGAACCTGAAGCTCTTGAGATATTAAAAACTAAAAAGAATCTAAGAATATTGGAAGTAGACTTGACGAAGAAGGCTAATCTCGGCTGGGATATAAAAAAGGTTTCCGGTGGTTTACTAGTACAAGAGATGGATACAAAAGAATTTGTTGAAAGTGATTTAAAAGTAGTAACAAAACGAGTACCTTCTGAAAAAGAAATGGAAGACCTCCTTTTTGGTTGGAAAGTAGTAAAACATGTGAAATCTAATGCTATAGTTCTGGCTAAGGATTTAATTACTGTTGGTATCGGAGCTGGACAGGTAAACAGGATATGGCCAACTGAGCAGAGTATAGCTCATGCTGGAGACAAAGCAAAAGGTGCGGTACTTGCTTCTGATGCATTTTTCCCATTCTCTGATGTGGTAGAAACTGCAGCAGCTGCTGGAATAACTGCTATAATCCAGCCTGGTGGTTCTTTGCGGGATGAAGATTCTATTAAAGCAGCAGATGAAAATAATATTGCTATGATTTTTACTGGAATGCGGCATTTTAAACACTAATTAATGTGCTTCAATAATCAATTTACCGCTTATGAAGGAGGTATAATGGGTGAAAGTTCTTGTGGTAGGAAGCGGAGGTCGAGAGCATACTTTAGTATGGAAAATTGCTCAAAGTCCTAGAGTTAGGGAGATTTACTGTGCTCCGGGGAATGCAGGGATAAAGAATCTTGCAACATGCGTAAATATATCAGCAGATGATATAAAAGGATTGGCTGATTTTGCCGAGGAAAAAAGAATTGATTTAACCATAGTAGGTCCTGAAGGGCCACTTGTAGAAGGTATAGTCGATGAATTTGAGACAAGAGGTCTTGATATATTTGGGCCTAGTAAGGCAGCAGCACAAATAGAAGGAAGTAAAGTTTTTTCTAAAAATCTAATGAAAAAGTATGATATACCAACAGCGGATTATCAAGTTTTTGATAAGTTTGAAGATGCTATAACATATATTGATACTGTAGATGTACCGCTGGTTGTTAAGGCTGAAGGGCTGGCAGCAGGTAAGGGTGTAATTATTGCCAAGGATAGAGATGAAGCAAAAGCTGCAGTAAAAGATATTATGATAAATAAAACTTTTGGAGACTCTGGTGCTCGGATAGTGATTGAAGAATTTTTAGAAGGCCCTGAAGTGACTATATTGGCTGTTAGTGATGGCAGAATTGCTGTTCCCATGGTAAGTAGTCGAGATCATAAACCTATTTTTGATGGTAACAAAGGTCCTAATACAGGGGGAATGGGAGCTGTTTCCCCGGCTCCGGCATATGGTTTGGAACTAGCTGAAGTAGTTGACAAAAATATTATTCAACGGACCATAGATGCTATGGCTAATGAAGGCATACCATTTAAAGGAATACTGTACACTGGGCTTATGCTTACAAAAACTGGTCCCAAAGTGTTGGAATATAACTGCCGTTTCGGAGATCCGGAAACTCAAGTAGTGATTCCGAGACTAAAAACAGATTTAATAGATATTGTAGATGCGGTTATTAATAATAATTTGAGTAATATTAAAATTGAGTGGAAAGACGAAACCGCTGTATGTGTGGTTATGTCATCAGGTGGTTATCCGGGAGTTTATGAAAAAGGGAAAATCATAAATGGTATAAATGAAGCTGAAAGCCTGGATACTGTTGTGTTTCATGCTGGCACAGAATTATATAATAATAAAATCGTAACTGCCAGTGGTAGAGTTTTAGGTGTAACTGCATTAGGTGAAGACATACGAGATGCCCGTAAAAAGGTTTATGAGGCGGTTTCCAAAATACACTTTGATAGTGCCTATTATAGAAAAGATATAGGATTGTAATTAAGATATAAAGCTTTCTAATTAAAAGCTAAAAGAAGTGCCCCCTTAAGTAGAGTTACATCTACTACAAGGGGGCATTTTTATTTAATAATTTTCTGCTGCTGGTTCATAAAATGCTCTTGGGTGATCACATGCAGGACATATTTCTGGTGGTTCCGAACCTTCATGGACATAACCACAGTTACGGCAACGCCATCTGATGGGTTCAGGCCGCTTGAAAACAGAACCATCATTTAAACGTGATAAGAGTTTGCGATATCTTTCTTCATGTTCTGCTTCAACCTCAGCAACTCTTTCAAAATGATCGGCAATGTTATCGAAGCCTTCTTCACGGGCTGTTTTGGCGAAGTTTTTATACATTTCTGTCCACTCATAGTTTTCGCCCTTTGCTGCTTCTTCGAGATTAGTTTTTGTATCACCAATTAACCCCAAAAATTTCGCCCACATTTTTGCATGTTCTTTTTCATTATAGGCGGTTTCTTGGAAAACTCCCATTATTTGCTCATAGCCTTCTTTTTTTGCTATCGATGCAAAATAATCGTATTTGCAGCGTGCCATAGCTTCTCCCGCAAAAGCTTCAAGTAAATTTTTTTCTGTTTGTGTACCTTTTAATGATGACATTTAATAGCCTCCTATAAATTATTTTAATAACAGTTATTAATAATTATACGACAAATAATTAGGAATTCCTGCTAATAACAAAAAAAATCCAATATTTTTGTGAAAAAAAGTAAGAATTTGTTGAAAAACATTTACATCGATGATAGTATTACAAGATATAGTCTATAATAACATCAAAAATGACATTAGAAAATAACTAGAAGAATTGGAGGTATTTATGATGATAAAAGTTGTAGTAAGTGGAGCTATGGGAAAAATGGGAAAGGAAATTTCTGAATTAATTAGTTCTCGTAATGATATGAAAATTGTTGCTGGGCTGGATGTTATATACGAAGAATTAGAGGATTTTACTATTTATGATGATATTGGAAAAATACCGACTATACCTGATGTTATTGTGGACTTTTCTCATCCTTCTGCAATAAGTAAACTGACAGATTATGCGGTTCTTCAAGGAGTTGCCTTGGTAACAGGGACTACCGGTTTAAAAGAACAGCACAAAAAGATTCTCTATGAGGCTTCTAAAAATATTCCTGTTTTCGTTTCTCATAATATGTGTTTAGGAATATTTATGACTATAGATTTAGTTAGACAAGCTGTCAAAATGTTTAAAAACCATGATATAGAAATTGTAGAAATGCATCACAATCAAAAAGTAGATGCACCAAGCGGTACAGCACTTATGATTGGTGATGCGATAAAAGAAATTAAGCAAGATTCCCAGTATATATTCAATAGAGCTGATATTTGCAGGAAACGCAATAACAATGAAATCGGCATCCATTCTATTAGGGGTGGAAATCTAGTTGGAGAACATAAAATAATGTTTATAGGTGAAGATGAAAATATTGAAATATCACATAAACTTACATCAAGGGATGTCTTAGCTAAAGGTGCAATAGAAGCAATAAGCTTTATCGCACAACAAAAAAAGGGCTATTTTACTATGAGTGATCTAGCTAAAAAGCTTAGTATTTAGAACGTTTTTGTCCACAATAAGGGCAATAGATGAAATTTGGATTTATAAAGGTACCACAATTCGGGCAGAGATTACCGGAGTATTGCACTTTACTTAACTTATCAAAATCTATATCAGTGCTGTTTATTAATTCATTAACATAATCTGATTCAACCATATAAATGCTGCCACAGCACCGTAGTTTAACAAAGTATTTTTTATTCCATTTGAAAAGTGGAATAAAAAAGAAATGGAAAAATGTATAGGATTCTCCTAGCTCTGCCCTGGTAAGCCTACCACAGTCTGGGCAAATAGTATTATCAAATTCTTTGATAATGCGATCCTTTTGCTGAATACCAAAAATACCTATAAAGAACATGAAACTTCCCTCCACTAATAACTACATTAACTAAGGTAATTATATAATAATTACTCTTTTAATAAAAGATTGTTCTCCTGTAAATAAAAAAGACTACTAGATTTAAAGGCAATACTTATAAGAAAGTAAGATTCAAGTAAAAATATATAGCCAATAGTTGACAAGTAAGAAACTATTATGACATTTGATGACATTTTTAAGGGCTTCTATTTCTGAAAGATGCCATGATAAGTCGAAATAGTCGAAAAACCTTTATTGACAGTAAAAGGTAAGATTTTTATAATAGTAGTCGTGAAATACAATGATATTTTATTTTGCTTATATGCACTCGGGAGATGACTAAAGATATGGGCCTTAGGAAATCTGGTATTGATTTAATAGGAGATGTTGTGTGGGGAACTCACATTAGCCAAATATACTCTTCAAAAAACGACTTCTTTAAATTCATGGGACCCTATATTAAAGAAGGATTGTTAAATAATGAATTATGTGTTTGGATATATTCTAATAATACTTCTCTTGAAGAAATAAAGAGTATTTTAAAGTGTCATGTAACTAACGTTGATGACTTTGTTCACAAGGGTCAATTAAAAATAATCCCATATACACAGTGGTATGTTAAAGATGAAAGTTTCAATGAAATAAGAGTTAATAAACAATGGCTTAAACTTTTAAATCATGCTACTGATAATGGATATGACGGTCTTAGAGCAGTTGCAGATACGAAATGGTTAGAAAAAAGTTTTTATAGGAGTTTTTTGCATTATGAAGAAATAGTTCATAAGATGATTACAGAATTACCTTTTATTGCAGTTTGTCTTTACGATGTTAACAGGTTAGATCCAATTGAATTTGCTGAAATAATTAGAAATCATGACTATACAATAATGAAAGATAAAAATGAGTTCAAACTTATACAAAATATCGAACTTTTGGTTAAAAGTGAACAATTAGTGCGAAGTAAGGAAGCTTACAATAAATTGCTAGAATATGACAAAATGAAAATGGAATTTTTCTCTAATATATCTCATGAATTAAGAACACCTCTTAATGTTATGTTATCGGCTCTTCAGTTAATAGAAAAGCTAAAAAAAGACGCGGACCAAGATAACAAAGAGATAAAGTATTTAAAGATAGTTCGGCAAAATTGTTTTAGATTGCTAAGACTAATAAATAATCTTATAGACGTAACAAAAATAAACTCAGAGTTTTTTAATCTGGAACTAAAGAATTGCAATATTGTCGAAATTGTTGAGAGCATTACATTATCGGTTGCAGAATATATAAAAAGTAAAGGTATTAAGTTACAATTTGATACGACTACTGAAGAAAAGATAATTGCATGCGATTCTGACCAAATAGAGAGAATGATTCTCAATTTACTGTCAAATGCAGTTAAGTTTACACCTTTTGGTGGAAACATTTGGGTTAATGTTGTTGACTATGGTAACAAAGTAATTATTTCTGTTAAGGACAATGGTGTAGGGATACCCAAAAACAAACAGAAAGATATTTTCAATAAGTTCGTCCAAGTTGAGAATTTATTTACGAGGCACCATGAAGGAAGTGGTATGGGCTTACCCCTTGTAAAGTCATTAGTTGAAAAACACTCAGGCAAGATCACAGTAAAAAGTGAACCTGGGAGGGGAAGCGAATTTACTATAATATTGCCAGCGAATACAGTACCAAATAAAATTTACCGCACGAAAATAAAGTCTAGTCCAACCGGCCATAACTATGTAGAAAGAAAGAATATTGAGTTTTGGGATATTTATGCATAAAAAAATTAAACGTATTATGTTTTGACTAAACAAAATACATTATTTTTGCGTCTGGGAATGTTTCCAGTATTTTTTCTTCAAAGAAGTCTTTCATCTCTGTCATTATTTCTTTAGGATAAATGTATTTTACATAACCAAATTGCCCGTATTTTAGCTTTCGCTCTTCTTTGTCCATAGGCAGTTGGGTTTTTGGGAAAACATTTAAAATGTTTTTTTTCGCACTTTCGGTAAATCTATGGGTTATTAATTCAAAAGCCGGTGGTGTCTTTGAATCTTTAGAAAGTTTTTGAGCTAGCTTTTCCAGCATTTCACCATATTCTTCTTTCCAATTTGGATAATTAAATATAGGTCCTATTATAAAACCCAGTGGGAAACCAGCTGATGATACTTTAGCGGCTGCTGTTATTCGGTCCTTAAGTGGTGGGGTTCGATGTTCAAATTTTTTAATAATACTGTTTGAATTTATACTAAAACGAAAAGTGGTTTTATTATTGTGTTTTATATCAAGTAAAGAGTCTACATTAGTAAATTTCGTGACAAAGCGAAAAAGGCTATGTTTCTCAGCCCCGAAAAATTCGATGGACCTCTTTAGAGAGCTGGTATACGGTTCTACAGGTAAAGGATCAGAAGTTGCAGAACCTTCGAAAATAGTAATAGCAGGTTTTCTCTTATCAATATACTCTTTTGCCCGTTGTAGAATATCTTCAATATTTACATACACTCTGATGTAAGGTTTTTTGCCTAAGGTTGTATTAAGATAACAGTATTCACATTCCCCAATACAGCTAGTTACCAGCGGTAGCTGATAATGTGCTGAGGGTTTACAAGTCTGAAAATCAAGAGTTCTTCTTACTCCCACAACCAGTGTTCTTTTGCCTTCAAGATATGCCTCTTGAGGGGTTTTCCCAGGTATACCGGTAACACGGTTGTGTGAACCTATAAAAGATATATCCACACCCAATTCTCTCATCTTATTATAGATGTGCTTTCCCATAGGGTAATCAAGTGCATCTTGTTCAAATAATGCTCTTTTCGGTATAAACATATCCATTATCATCACCCAATTTAGTTTGTCCAAGACCTAGAATAATATTGACTAAAGCCATAAATGTGTAACTTAAGAAAGAGATACTATAACTAAAGTATATAACTAAAGTAGACATTGTTTTTCAAATGGAAAATGAAGGATTTCCCTAGAGGATTGTAGAATAGTGCAACAATATTTCCTTTATCATAGTGTTTAGATAAAACTCGGAAATTCTATATTAAACAAAATGATAGGAGTCAAAATATGTATCGTCCCTTTCTTTTTTTTATACTATTCTTCGTCCCAGGTATTGTATTAGGAAGTATTACAAAAATCTCTTGGATTATCATTTTTATACCTATTACAAGCTTTATCAGCAGGTATATTTAATAAGAATAAAAAAATTAGGGCATTATTGTTTGCTGTTTGTATATTTTTTTTTGGAACCTTTTATTACAACTTGAAACTACATAGAATAATGGGAACAATCACTGATTATGTAGATAATAATAAAACTATAGTAGGTGTAATAGCTAACGCGCCTACTATAACAAGAGATAGGGTTATATATGATGTAAAAGCATTATATATCAAAGAAAATGTTCATTATAAAAATGTCACCGGGAAAATTAGAGTATCTACTATATTAGATGATAATCAATCAAAATATAACTATGGCGATGTTATCAAGTTTTCAGGAGAGTTAAAAACTCCACAAGGTCGCCGCAACCCAAATGGCATCAATTACAGGGCATATCTATTACAGAAAGGCATTGTGGCTACGGCCTTTTCCCGGGAAATAGAAATTATTGGTAAACAAAACACTAATCCATTAATGAGAGCTGCTTTTTCTATGGGGCAACGTTTAACGGATTTTTATGAAGCAAATCTACCCTCAAATATATCATCATTAATGGTTGGAATTGCTTTAGGGATAAAAGATAATATACCTAGAGAAACCATGGAAGCAGTAAAAAATGGAGGTGTAGCCCATGTTTTGGCAGTCTCGGGCTTACATATGGGGATTATATATGCAGCCCTTAATTTCCTATTTAGTAAATTTAGGTTTTCAAACATATTTTCATTTATTATAGGAAGCCTGACTTTTGTTTTCTATAGTATTATGGCTGGTTTATCGCCGTCTGTTATTAGGGCGGCTATAATGATTATGGTATTTATGCTTGCAAAAATAGTAGGCAGGGAAAATGATTCATTAAACACTCTTTGCCTTTCATCTACGATCTTATTACTGTTAAATCCTCTAACTCTATTTTCTGTTAGCTTCCAACTTTCATACTCTGCTGTTCTAGGGATTATACTTTTTTTGATTATTTTAGGGACCTTTTAAAGATCCTTCCTAAATATTTAAGAGATTCTATAGCAGTAATTATATCTGCCCAGCTCACAGTTGCTCCTTTTTTAATATATTATTTCCACAACATATCTATCATTGGATTCTTAACCAATCTGCTGGTAGTTCCATTAGTAGGCATAATATTAGTAACAGGCCTTGTATCTGGGCTCATAGGTATTGTTTTTCAACCACTAGGGTCATTTTTTGTTAAAGTACCGTGGTTTTTGTTAAACATTGCAGAAAGGATAATTCTTATCAGTTCAAGGGTTCCCTTTTCAACAGTGGTGGTTCCGGCTGTTCCTGCCATAAGTTTATTGTTGTATTTTTTGGCATTGGCTGTTAAATTTAATATACTGGTCTTTCCCGATAAAGAAAAGTCTAAGTATAAAAATGTATGTGCTATTATGTTAATAATTATTGCTCTTATTCCTGTTATATGGGCTTCAAAAGGTTTTGAGGTAACTTTTATAGATGTTGGTCAAGGAGATTCCATTTTAATAAAAACTGAAAAGAGAAAGGTAATACTAATCGATGGAGGCGGAATGCCTACTTATTATGATGGTGATTTTGATACAGGAAAAGATATTATAATACCCTTTCTCCATTCTAGAGGAATAAATGAGATAGATCTAGTAGTTTTTACTCATTTCGATGACGATCACGCTAAAGGCCTGATTTCAATATTAAAATCTATGAAAGTAAAATGCATAGTATATGGCTTGCCAGAAGAATCTCGATTATACCAAGAAATGCTCGAAATTGCTCATGAAAAAAGCATAAAAACTGTCCAGGTCAGCAGAAAAGACCAATTTGTTATAGATAACGTGCATTTTATGTGTTAAATCCAGTTAAGGATTCTTTAAGAAATGATTCCAGTAATAATAAATCAGTTGTACTTAAAATGATGTATAAAGGTATAGCCTTTTTATTTACTGGAGATTTAGAACGTGAAGGAGAAGAAAATCTTATAGGCTCGGGGCTTAATATTCAATCTCAGGTCTTAAAAGTGGGGCACCATGGTAGCCACACATCTACGTCTGAAGAGTTTTTGTCTCATGTTAAACCTGCGTATGCCATTATATCTGCAGGGAAAGATAATAATTTCGGTCATCCTTCACCACAGGTTATAAATGCCTTGAATAATAATGAAGTGAAAGTTTTAAGAACCGACATTCACGGAGCTGTTACCTTTAAAATCCATGGTAAAGATGTTAAAATATATACAACAGTCCCGGAGGAGATATATTAATAATGAAAAACCTGATTTTGTTATATGGAACAGAAAAGCTCTTAATAAAAGAGAGTATTAGTATAATAAAACAACGACTGGTTCCTGATTATTTAGATGCTGTGAATTTCATTGCTCTTGATGGTAAAAGTGTTTTAGAGGAAGAGATAATCAATGTATGCCATATTGTACCTATGATGAACACAAAAAAACTTGTATTAGTATATGATGCCCGCTTTTTTTTAAGTGGGAAAACTGGCCAAGAAGAAGCCCCAATGAAACAGGAACTATTTTTAAAGCAGTTAGAGTCCATACCTGACTATACATATCTAGTTTTTACTGTTGAAAAACCTGATAAAAGAAAAAAAATATATAAACTGATAAATCTTAAGGGCACTGTTAAAGAGTTTAAGACTCTTTCATTAAAAGACAAGGCATTTTGGATAAAAGAGCGACTTGGTAAATACGGTAAAGAAATTGATTTAAAAACAGCCTATTTTATAGCAGAATACACTGATGATTTATTTCAAACGGATAATGAGCTAAAAAAGCTATCTTCTTTTGTAGGAGAGAGACAAAAAATACAAAAGGAAGATATTGAAGGTGTCTTGTACAAATCTCTTGAAGGCAATATATTCGATATGATGGATTGTATAGGTATGAAGAATACCATTGGAGCTGTTAATATCATCAATGGTTTACTAAAGCAGGGGGAAAAGGGTGTTGTTATATTATTTATGATTTCCAAACATATAATGAATCTACTAACTGTCAAATCATTACATAATATAACTTTTGAAGATTTAAAAGAAAAATCAGGATTACATCCTTTTGTAATTAGAAAAGCCGTTAATCAAGCTAAAAATTTCACTGAGGATGAATTAAAACGCTCACTAAGGTTGTGTCAGGAACTAGATATTGATATAAAAAAGGGGAAAATTGAAGAAAAGACAGGACTTGAGCTTTTAGTTACAAGCATATCTTGATTTTTGATATATAAAGGGCGCCCTTAGAGGCGCCCTCAATTGTTTTTACCTGGTAGGTTGTTGTTGGCTTGCCGGTGGCACCGGTTGTGCTTGGTGCTGCCCGAATTCTTGATTGTATGCGTTAGTCCTATATTGACTTTTGACTGGTGTTACTTGCTGCGTGGAGTGTTGCCCAAACTCCTGGTTATAGGAAGAGGTTCTGTATTGATTAAACTGACTATTTGCTGGTTGTACGGGCTGCACAGTATGCTGACCAAATTCCTGGTCGTAAGCGGATGTTCTGTAACTACTTTGATTTGGATTTGCCGGTGTCACCGGTTGTGCTTGGTGCTGTCCAAATTCTTGATTGTAAGCTGAATTTCTAGCTTGAAGGCTACTGGTTGGTATTGATTGACTCATGGTATACTGTGGAAAAGATTGACCAGTATAGCTTTTCCGCTGAGATTCAGCTTGAGATACCATTGTGGATATATCCCGGGTTGTAGAGGTTAACTGTTGTATTTGACCGGATATATTACCACAGGAATTTTTAATATTTTTAAGTTGTTCTAGAGCATTTTGTTCTGCTTGTTGAAGGTTTTTCAGTTTGTTCGCTGTATCGCTTTCAACTGATGAAAGCTGTGCCAATTGTGATAAATTGTTTTGGCTCTTGCTGGTGAGTTGGTTTATTACTTGGTTAAAATAGTTAACATCTTGTTGGATTTGCTGAAGTTGTTGAGACAGCTCCATGATTTTATCCAAAACACTCACCTCCAGGTATTTGTGTGGAAAAATCCTTAATTATATTTTTTCAAAAAACGGGTTTTATACACTGGTAAAAAAAGAAAAATGCGTAAGCTATGGCTTACGCTGATTAACTTGCAGTATTTGATTCGTTGAGTCTCTTATATAAGCTTGCTTTTTTTCTAGCTGCTGCATTTTTATGAATAACACCTTTAGATGCAGCTTTGTCAATAACTTTGATAGCCTCTATTAAACGGGGTTTGATGTTATCTGTGTCAGCTGAATTAACAGCCTCCATGAATTTTTTGATAGTATATCTTATCTGAGACTTTACTTTGTTATTGTGAAGCGTCCGCTTTCTTGCTTGGCGCACGCGCTTTTTAGCAGATGCGATATTTGCCAAAATCTTTTCACCCCCTTAAAATGCTAGGGATATTTTATCACTTCATTGGTTAAAATGCAAGGGAAGTCAGAAATATAAATGTAAAAAATTGTTTCTCTTATATTTTCTCGTATATTATAAAAATATAGCGGTTACTATAATACTGGAAAAACAAAAATGGAGGTGTTGGGTTTTGATAGGAATGATTATAAGGTTTATTGTCTCTGCTCTTGTTTTAATGTTGGTAAGCTTTATACTTCCCGGTTTTAATGTGGCAGGTTTCTCTGGAGCTCTTGTTGCAGCAATAGTAATTTCCATTCTAGGCTTTATAGCAGAAAACCTTCTTGGAAACAAAATTTCGCCACAAAATCGTGGTATTGTAGGATTTATTACTGCAGCTGTTGTAATATATTTTGCTCAGTATTTAGTTCCAGCTATGAATGTGACTTGGTGGGGGGCACTTTTAGCATCGTTGGTCATAGGCATAATAGATGCATTTGTACCCACTGAGCTAAGGTAGGAGGTGATTATACTATTATAAATATAAGAACTGACCTAGCACTGGAAGCACGTGAACTAGCAGGGGAAGAAGAAATACCGGGTGTATCAGTAGATACTGAAAAATCGGAGCAAATGACAATTAGTCGGTAAGAATTAAGAATGAAGAAGGTTCAAAGGTCATGGGTAAACCCATAGGTTATTATGTAACGATAGAAGTACCCCGATTAAAAGAAAAAGATCCGGTTTTGACCGAAGAAGTCAGTAAAAACTTAGGTGAAGAGCTTAAGACAATGATTGAAATACCAACTGAAGCAACAATTCTTGTTGTTGGTTTAGGCAATTGGAATGTTACACCTGACTCACTTGGACCAAAAGTTGTTGAGAAACTTATAGTTACACGCCATCTAATTGAGCATATGCCAACAGTATTTAACACAAAAAAAGGCATTCGCCCAGTATGCGCTTTAGCTCCGGGGGTATTAGGCATTACCGGTATAGAAACAGGAGATATCATTAAGGGATTGGTTCAAAAGATAAAGCCAGATATGATAGTTGCTATTGATGCTTTGGCATCGCGGAGCATGGAACGCATCAGTACAACTATTCAAATTGCTGATACTGGAGTTTATCCAGGCTCTGGTGTGGGTAACAAAAGATTAGGAATAACAAAAGAAACTATGGGAATTCCGGTAATAGCCATAGGTGTTCCGACTGTTGTGGACGCAGCTACAATGGCAAATGACACATTAGATATGCTAATTGGTCAATTTACCAGGCAAGCAAAACCTGGTAGTGATTTTTACAAGATTTTAGAGAGCTTGGATAAAGAAGAAAAATATACTCTAATCCGTGAAGTCATGAGACCCTTTGTAGGGCAATTAGTAGTTACACCGAAAGAAATCGACACTTTAATTGACAATACTGCAAGAACCTTGGCTGGAGGCATAAATTTAGCATTACACCCTGGAATAGAGTATCATGAGGTAAGTACATTTTTACAATAAAAATGGGGTTTATTAAGCCTCATTTTTTTTATTTTTTGTGAATATGCTTATGGAGAAGGAAGTGATTAATTTGATAAAAGTTAAAGTAATAAAATTAAGAAGTTTCATACATTATATTACAGTTGCTATTATATTAATATGCTTAACAGCATTATTTATAAAAATCTATGAAAACTCATATAGAACAACCCCGGCTTTCAGTAATATTAAACCTAATAATAATACTAAGAATTTCATATATAAAATCGATGATAGTATATTTAAAAAATTATTCAGTTTAAGCATACCAGTTTTGGATGTCGTTTTAGAAAAAAAACCATTAATAGATTTTCGAAGTACAACAGGTGTTATTTCACGTTTGCTTACAAATATAGACATTCAAAATCCGGAAACATATTTTTTAATGCACTTACCTATCATGAGTATGATGGAAACACAAGCGGTTATGACACCGGGGGTGGAACTGCCACTGCAAAATAAAGATATTGCTGAAGATGAACATACTCCTGCCGAAAGCTTGCCTTTGCCTGAAACTAAAAAAACTGAAGTTGAAAAACTTGAACCTATTTCTGATGAACCACTTGTATTAATTTACCATACTCACACAACAGAAGCGTATATGCCGTCTCAAAAATACATGTATAAACCCAGAGATAGCTCTTATCATACTGATAATTTAAATTTCAGTGTAGCAAGAATCGGTGAGGTTGTGGCTAATGAATTAAACAGGCTTGGCGTTCCCACTTTACATAATAAAACAGTCCATGATGTTCCAACCTACATGACATCATATACAAACTCATTAAAAACCGTGGAGCAAGTATTAAAACAAAATCCTTCTATAAAAATAGTGGTAGATATTCATAGAGATGCCCCCATAAAAGATCCTCAACGATCACGCGAAATAACAACAGTACAAATTGATGGCACAATATATTCCCGTTTTATGATTGTTATAGGAAGTGATAAGACTTTTTCCCATCCTAACTGGCACCAGAATTATCAATTTGCAACTATGCTTAATAATAAATTAGAAGAGTTGTATCCCGGTATTACCCGTGATATTAATTTACGAAGTGAAAGGTTTAATCAACATGTTCTAAACAAAGCTATACTGTTGGAAATAGGAAGTCATGGCAATACAATGGAAGAATCAATAAATTCTGCAAAAGTTTTTGCCAAGGTTCTGGCTATATTAATTGAAGAATTGTCAATGACTGAATGAAAAAGCACAATTTTGCCAAGACTAAAAAAGTACATTATAAAAGTTGAGGATTTATTAATATGTCATATAAAAATCTTATCGTAATCACAATAATAGTTATGCTGCTTTTTGTAATAGGAATTCGAGAAGCTGAAAAAGGACTTTATTGCATTATGGGTCTTGATATAATACCCAGGAGTTTTCATTTTTCCCTTAATGATAAGAATGTACTTACTTTAACGATTTTGGGCAATGATTTAACGCTCCACAGATACTACAAAATTGGGGACATTTATACTGAAAGGGGATATGTAAGTATAAAAATCAATGGGAAGAAAATAGGCACTAATTCTTTGATTCCCCCTGACCTTCTGCAAAAGGAGCCTTCCAATCTTGATAAAAAAACATCCTATATGTATAATTAGACTTAGTTAAGATTTTTTAGAGGAGGAACATAATGTCTATACCCCGGGAGAGAATCAGGAATTTTTGCATTATAGCACATATAGATCATGGCAAGTCTACATTAGCAGACAGGCTCTTAGAGTATACTAATACCATTTCGGAGAGGAAGATGGAAAGCCAAGTTTTAGATAAAATGGACTTGGAAAAAGAAAGGGGAATTACCATCAAGGCGAAGGCTGTTAGGATGATCTACAAAGCTATAGATGGTGAGGAATACCTTTTGAATCTTATAGATACACCTGGTCATGTTGATTTCACCTATGAGGTATCAAGAAGTCTTGCAGCATGTGAAGGTGCTTTACTTATAGTTGATGCAAGTCAGGGAATAGAAGCTCAAACTTTAGCAAATACCTATCTTGCCTTGGAAAATGATTTAGAGATTATCCCTATTATTAATAAAATCGATCTTCCGAGTGCAGATCCTGATGAAGCCAAACGGGAAATTGAAGAAATTATTGGTCTTGATACGGAAAATGCCATAACAACTTCAGCAAAGTTAGGCACGGGTATAAAAGAGCTACTGGAAGTAATTGTACAACGTATTAAGCCTCCGGAGGGTCTTAATGATAAACCTTTGCGCGCCCTTATTTTTGATTCACTTTATGACTCATATAAAGGGGCCGTTGCTTATGTTCGTGTTATAGATGGTAGTATTAAACCAAAACAAATTATAAAAATGATGTCAACGGGCAAAACCTTTGAGGTTACTGAAGTAGGCGTTTTTAATCCCGATATGCAGCCTATGGAAGTCTTAAGAGCGGGTGAAGTTGGATATGTTGTGGCTAGTATAAAAAATGTTATAGATACTAGAGTTGGTGATACTATAACAGATGCGGAGAAACCGGCTGCAGAACCTCTACCTGGATACCAAAAGGCTGTTCCCATGGTTTTTTGTGGAATGTACCCAGCTGAAGGGGAAGAATATGAAAATTTAAAGGAAGCTTTGGGCAAATTACAGCTCAGCGATGCGTCACTATTTTTTGAACCTGAAACATCTGCAGCATTGGGGTTTGGCTTCCGTTGTGGTTTCTTAGGTCTCTTGCATATGGATGTTGTCCAAGAGAGGCTGGAAAGAGAGTATAATTTAAATCTTATAACAACAGCTCCCAGCGTCATATTTAAAATAACAAAAACAGATGGAACACAAATTGATGTAGACAATCCCACCAACTTTCCAGATCCTGCCGAAATACAATATATAGAAGAGCCCTTTGTTACAGCATCTATAATGATGCCTACGGAGTATGTAGGAACCGTTATGGATTTGTGCCAAGAAAAACGCGGCACAATGAAGGATATGGAGTATATTAATGAAAAAAGGGTTATTCTTAGATATGATATGCCTCTAACTGAAATAATTTACGATTTATTTGATCAACTCAAGTCCAGGACAAGAGGTTATGCTTCTTTGGATTACGAGCTGTTAGGATATAGAAAATCGGAAATGGTAAAATTAGATATTTTGCTTAACGGTGAAGTGGTAGATGCTCTTTCCTTTATTGTCCACAAAGACCGGGCGTACAATCGTGGTCGCCATATAACGGAGAAACTTAAAGATGTAATACCCAGACACATGTTTGAAGTCCCAATTCAAGCAGCCATTGGAGGAAAAATCATAGCTCGGGAGACAGTTAAAGCTCTTAGAAAAAACGTACTTGCCAAATGTTATGGCGGTGATATTACTCGCAAAAAGAAACTTTTGGAGAAACAGAAGGAAGGAAAAAAACGAATGCGTCAAATAGGAAATGTAGAACTGCCTCAAGAAGCCTTTATGGCTGTTTTGAAGATGGAGTAGTTATGAAACAGATAGCTTTATATATTCATATTCCTTTTTGTATAAAGAAATGTAACTATTGTGATTTTAACTCCTTTGACACTTTAGAACTTATACCGATGTATTTAAAATCTTTAAAAAGAGAAATCTTTAGTCTGAAGGGCTTAGGCCATACTGCAACAACAGTTTTCATTGGTGGAGGAACACCTACAATCTTAAAGTCCAGTCAACTTGAAAGCATATTAAAAACTTTGCATGATTGTATTGATATAGCTAATAATGCAGAATTTACAATTGAAGCCAATCCAGGAACATTAACTAGGCAAAAACTATTATTATTAAAATCTATGGGAGTCAACCGTCTAAGTATAGGTCTCCAAGCTTACCAGAACAGATTGTTGAAAATTATGGGCAGAATTCATACAGCCGAGGAGTTTGACAAAAGCTATGAAACTGCCCGCAACATAGGTTTTGATAACATAAATGTAGATTTGATTTTTGGGCTACCCAGACAGAGTACTAAAGACTTTGAAACAACTTTAAAACATGTACTTCGCCTTTCTCCTGAACATATTTCTTGTTATTCTTTATCTGTAGAAGAAGGCACTAAATTTTATAGATGGATGCAAGAGGGTTCTTTATCCTTGCCGACAGATGAAGAAGAGCGGAAGATGTATCATAGAGCGAGAGAGGTATTAACTGAACAAGGTTACAATCACTATGAAATTTCGAATTTTTCAATAGCGGGCAGAGAATCAAAACACAATTTAGTTTATTGGACATATAAAGATTATTTGGGATTAGGCGCAGGGGCGCATTCTTTTTTTGATAATAAAAGATTTTATAATCACAAAACTATTCCTGCTTATATAAAATCAATCTATGAATCCTCTGGACATGTTGCCCATGTAGAACATATTCCTTTTAAGGAACAGCAATCAGAATTTTGCTTTTTGAGTCTTAGACTTATACAAGGTCTTAGTAAAGAAGCCTTTCGCAAGCGATTTTCCTTGGAATTGAATCAAGTATATGGAAATGTGATAGAAAAATTGAAAAAACAGGGGCTTTTGCAAGAAAACACTAAATATATTAAGTTAACTACTCAGGGTTTGGATTTTGCCAATGAGGTATTTATGGAATTTTTACCTTAAATTCTTGACAAAAAACACCCTTAGTGATATTTTTTAAAGTAGATTTTAGCACTCTAAGTTCGAGAGTGCTAAAAAGAGGTGTTTAATATGATGATGGACGAAAGAAAGATTAAAATACTGGCGGCAATAGTCGAAGATTATATTGCCACCGCTGAACCGATAGGTTCTAGAACAATAGCTAGAAAATATGATATAGGTATTAGCTCTGCTACTATAAGAAACGAGATGGCGGATTTAGAGGAAATGGGTTATTTAACTCAGCCACATACCTCTGCAGGGAGGGTTCCGTCACATAAGGGCTATAGATTTTACGTAGATTTTTTGCTTCCTACAAAAAAACTAGATGATATAGAACAGATGATGATACGACAAATCTTTAAAAGACGTGTTAACGAGTTAGAGGAATTAGTCAAAGAAGCAGCGAGAGTTATATCAAAATTGACTAGTTATACGACAATTACAATGTCACCACAGATGGATAACAGTTATTTAAAACATATTCAAGTATCGCGCATTGAAGACACTAAGGGATTATTGGTAATGGTCACTAGTTTTGGCATAATAAGTCATCATATTATAGAAATTCCCGGTAATTTAAGTGATTCTGATCTTATTAGGGTTTCAAATATATTAAATACCCATCTAGTAGAAAAAACTTTTTCTGAGATTACTAATGAGATGATAGATGAGATAAAGGTTGAGATGATAGAGTATGATGAAATATTAAACATTTTATTGGAGATATTATTAGAAAATCTTAGTGCTTCTACGGATAATTCCCAAGTTATTTCTATAGGCAGCTCAAAAATGTTGGAGTATCCAGAATTTCAAGATGTTAAAAAAGCAAAGCAGTTTTTTGCATTATTAGAGCAGCAAGACTTAATAATTAAAGCACTTAGAACTGCAGCAAAGCCTAATACTATAACCGTAACTATTGGAAATGAGAATCCTTGGATAGAATTGCAAGATCTTAGCATAGTGACTGCAAATATTACCATAGATGATAAAGACCTGGGAATATTCGGTGTCATGGGACCGACACGTATGAAGTACTCTAAAGCCATATCAATACTCGAACAGGTGACTAGTTCTTTAGTTAAATCTATGTCTTCTGTACTGTAGTATGATACTTACAAGACGATAAATAAAAGAATTCTTCTCTGGAAAAGGAGGTATTAGTTTTGTCTTTTAAAGATAATGCACAAGAAGTTGACGAAAAAATTGCAGCTCTAATAACAAATTCTAACGCAATACGTGCTGTTGCATCAGCTGTTGAAGGAACTATAGGACCAAAAGGTCTTGATATTATGCTCGTTGACCGTTTTGGTGAGGTAACCATAACTAATGACGGGGTAACCATACTAAAGCAAATGGATGTAAATCATCCTGCTGCTAAGATACTAATTAATATAGCAAAAGCACAACAAGAGGAAGTGGGGGATGGTACTACTACTGCCACTATTATGGCTGGGGCTATGGTATCAGAGGGGGTAACACAAATATTAAAAGGTGTTCCCGTTGCGAGGGTAATCGAAGGCATTAAAATTGGCATAGAAAAAGCTCAGAGAATTCTCAAATCCAATCTCATTCCTGTTAAGGACATCAATGATCCGAATTTAAAGAATGTAGCTCTTATAGCAGGAAGAGATAATGATGATATAGCTGATCTAGTAACAGAGGCTGCTAAATTGGTTGGGGAAAAAAAGCTAAAAGACAAAACATTTAAATTAAAAGATATTATAATATCAATGGCTGGTGCTGAAAATGAGGTTTTTCTTGGGCTTATTATAGATAAAGAAAAAATGAACAGCCAGATGCCCCAAGAGCTTTCAGAAGCCAAGGTTTTAGTGATAGATGATGCTTTGGAGCCTGAAGAAATTGCTCCCGAAGCTTTAAGAACGGAAGCTGGATTTGCTCGTTATCTTGAGGTAAAGGAAGAATTCAAACAAAATTTAAAAAAGATAATAGATTTAAAAGTTAATCTGATTTTAGTTGATAAAAATGTTAATAATGAAGCAGAAGAAATATTAACAGATGCCGGTATAATTGTTTTAGAAAGGGTGTCCCGAAAAGACCTGAAGAGAGCATCCGAACACACAGGTGCTCGTATTATGAAAAGACTGGGGCTTAAAAAACCCCTGGAAGAAATAAAAAATTATATCGGCTATGCTGATAGAGTTTACGAAGACGACAAATTGAAACAGCTGAGGATTGTTGGTGGTAAAGGTGATCCTATGGCTACTGTTTTGGTGGGGGCTGCTACTGAAGAAATAGTAGGAGAACGTGAACGCATAGCAAAGGATGCTGCATCATCACTTCAAGCTGCAGTTTTATATGGCATGATTCCCGGTGGTGGTGCTATTGAGATAGCTATGTCGAGAGAACTTGAAAAAGAAAGAAGCAAAACAAAGGGTATGGCAGCCTATGGTATTGATTGTGTAATTTCAGCTTTAAAAAAACCTTTGACTCAGATAGTATATAACTCAGGGTACAATCCTTTGGAAAAAGTTGAAGAAGTGATATTCACTCAAAAAGAAAAGGATAGTGCTTCCATTGGAATTAACTGTGAAAATGGGGAACTAGCAGACATGGTAGAACTTGGTGTGTTAGATCCCACTCAGGTTAAATCCTATGCTCTTAAAGCAGCAGGAGAAGTGTCTGAGGCTATTTTGCGAATAAATACTATTATAAAAAAACGTGATGACTCATCTCCTACTCAAACTGCAGGCCAACAACAGGCAATGAGAGTAAACGAAATGGATTTTTAATTAAGTGAAAGGGGACGTGACCGTTGACTATAAATCCCGGTGAAGATATTCCTTGCAAAGGAAATGATGATAATAACCAAGAAACAAAAGAACAAGAGTGCATTACAAATAATGACACAGAAAAAGACACAAAGGATGAAAGAGACATACAAGATGAACAAAAAAATCTTATAGAAGAAAAACAAAAAGAAATAGATGATTATAAGAATAGATGGCTTAGAGCTCAGGCAGATTTTGACAATTACCGAAAAAGGATGCAAAAGGAGATTCAAGATGTTCATCTATATGCAGGTGAAGATATAATAAAAGACATATTACCTGTAGTCGATAACTTTGAAAGAGCTTTAGATTCAATGAAAGATAAAGATGATCCCTTTTATAAAGGAATAGAATTAATTTACCAGCAATTAAAAAGCGTCTTGGAAAAACACGAAATAAAAGAAATTGAGGCTGTGGGGAAACCTTTTGATCCAAACTATCATGATGCAGTAATGATGGTGCAAAATGAGGAACTACAGGATAATACAGTATCAGAAGTAATGCTTAAAGGTTACATGTATCATTCTAAAGTTATTAGACCAAGCATGGTTCAAGTAGTAAAAAATTAATAGAGGTGATTCAAATATGAGTAAAGTAATAGGTATCGACCTTGGGACTACAAACTCTGTGGTTTCATACATGGAGGGTGGTCAACCGGCAATTATAAACAATGCAGAAGGGTCCAGACTCACACCTTCTGTTGTGGCTTTTACCAAAGATGGAGAGCGTTTGGTTGGTCAATTGGCAAAACGTCAAGCTGTGACCAATCCTGAAAGGACTATTAAATCCATAAAAAGATACATGGGTACAAACCATAGAGTTAACATTGATGGAAAAGATTTTACCCCTCAGGAAATATCTTCTATGATTTTACAAAAACTTAAGCAGGATGCTGAAAGTTTCCTTGGCGAGAAAATAACAAAAGCAGTTATTACAGTACCTGCATATTTTTCAGACAGTCAGCGGCAGGCTACTAAAGATGCCGGTACTATAGCTGGTCTTGAAGTACTTAGAATAATTAATGAACCTACAGCTTCGGCTTTAGCCTATGGTCTTGATAAAGGTGATGACCAAACAATCTTGGTATATGACTTAGGTGGAGGAACTTTTGATGTATCGATACTTGAATTAGGTGACGGGGTTTTTGAAGTAAAAGCCACCAGTGGTAACAACAAATTAGGTGGTGACGATTTTGATCAACGCATTGTTGATTATGTTGCAGAAGAATTTAAAAAGGAAAATGGTATAGACCTTAGAAAAGATAAAATGCCTCTTCAAAGATTGCAAGAAGCTGCTGAAAAAGCAAAAATCGAATTATCAAGCATGGTTACAACTAATATCAATCTACCATTTATTACAGCTGATGCCAGTGGTCCAAAGCATCTTGACATGACTTTAACCAGAGCAAAATTTGAGGAACTGACTCAGGATTTAGTTGAAGCAACGATGGGGCCCGCTAAGAGAGCATTATCAGATGCAGGCCTAAAACCTCAAGATATTGATAAGGTAATTCTTGTTGGTGGTTCAACTCGTATTCCAGCAGTTCAAGAGGCTGTTAAGAGATTTATCGGTAAAGAGCCCCATAAAGGTGTTAATCCTGATGAAGTTGTTGCTCTTGGAGCAGCGATACAAGCAGGTGTCTTAGGTGGTGAAGTTAATGATGTGGTCTTGCTTGATGTAACGCCACTATCCTTAGGTATAGAAACTCTTGGTGGAGTCTGCACAAGGCTTATTGAACGAAATACAACAATTCCCACATCAAAAAGCCAGATATTTTCAACAGCTGCTGATGGTCAAACTGCAGTAGACATTCACGTTCTCCAAGGTGAGCGTCCAATGGCTGCTGATAACATTACCTTAGGCAGATTCCAGCTTACTGGTATTCCACCGGCTCCTAGGGGAGTACCTCAAATACAAGTTACTTTCGATATAGACGTAAACGGAATTGTAAATGTTGCTGCTAAAGATTTGGGAACGGGAAAAGAGCAAAAAATCACCATAACCTCATCTTCCGGCTTAAAAGAAGAGGAAATTGAACGAATGATAAAGGACTCTGAAAAATACGCAGAAGAAGACAAGAAGAAACAGGAAAAAATCGAGGCGAGAAATAAGGCAGATTCATTGGTATATCAATCTGAAAAAATGTTATCTGATCTAAAAGATAAGATAAATAAAGATGACGAAGATAAGGTCAGAAAGGAAATTGACAATGTAAAAGCGGCTTTAGAATCAGATGATACTGAAAAAATTACAAAAGCCACAGATGATTTGACTAAGGTGTTTTATGACATATCTTCAAAGCTGTATCAAGCCAATGCTCAGCAAAATCCTAATAATGACCAAACGGCCACAGAGAGCAATACTAATGATGAAGAAGTGGTGGATGCTGATTTCAAGGTAATGGATGATGAAAAGAAAGAATAAAGGCTCTGTGGGGCTGACTTGGATGGAGTGATGCCAATTGGCAAAAAGAGATTATTACGAGGTCCTCGGTGTCGATAAAAATGCAACAGATGATGAGATAAAAAAAGCATTTAGAAAGCTAGCAAGAAAATATCATCCTGATGTAAACAAAGATGATAAAAATGCTGCCGAGAAATTTAAAGAAATAGGAGAAGCCTATGAAGTTCTAAGAGACCCGGACAAACGAGCACGATATGATCAGTTTGGCCATGCCGGGTTTGGACAGGGAGGCTTTGATGCTGGGGATTTTGATTTTGGCAATTTTAGCGGTTTTGGTGGGGGTATCTTTGATGATATCTTTGATATGTTCGGCGGCGGATTCGGTCAAACACGTCGAAGAGGACCCGTTCGTGGGGCTGATTTAAGATATGATATGGAAATAACATTAGAAGAAGCTGCTTTTGGTGTAGAAAAGGACATAGAGATTTTCCGCATGGAAGAATGTTATAAGTGTCATGGTACCGGTGCTAAATCCGGTACCAAACCCAAAACTTGCCCCACCTGTCAAGGTTCGGGTCAAGTGAGAAAAGTTCAAAATCTTGGTCCTATGCAGTTTACTAATGTGACAACCTGCGGGAATTGTGGTGGAAGTGGCAAAATAGTCGAACAGCCATGTGAAAAATGTCATGGTTCTGGTCAGAGTAAGGTTAGTCGTAAAATTAATGTAAAGATTCCTGCTGGTGTAGATACAGGTTCAAGATTACGTATGAGTGGTGAAGGAGAAGCTGGTGAATTAGGAGGTCCTCCAGGAGATTTATATATCATAATAAGGGTTAAACCCCATAAATTATTCATAAGACAGGGAGACGATCTTATTTACGAAGCACCAATATCCTTTGTCCAAGCAACTTTAGGTGATGAAATAGAAATACCTACATTGGAAGAAAAGGTAAAGCTTAAAATACCCGAAGGCACTCAACCTGGAACCAGATTCAGATTAAAATCAAAGGGCATACAACATCTTAAAGGATATGGAAAGGGAGATCTCCACGTAAGAGTTAAAGTTGTAATACCCAAAAATTTAAATGATAAACAACGAGAGCTTCTATCAAAATTTGCCGAGATAAGCGGTGAAAATATAAAATCAACATCAAAAGGTTTTTTAGGAAAAATGAAAGATGCTTTTGGTGTTTGACCAGGAGGGTTTAAATGAATTGGGTAGAACTTAAGGTAAAGACTACTACCGAAGCCATCGAAGCCGTATCAAATATTTTTTATGAAGCGGGTGTCACTGGGGTGGTAATTGAAGACCCCAAGATTTTCCTTAGACCCCATGATAGTGATGAATGGGATTATATGGATATTCCTGAAGACTTGGATTTTGAGGTAGCCCACGTTACCGGCTATTTGATCGAAGATAGCAGTCTTGCTGAAAGAACACAAGTGATTAAAGATAGAATTAAGCAACTTCCTAGTTACGGCTTAAATATTGGTAAAGGCGAGGTGGCTTTAACCACAATTTCCGAAGCTGATTGGAGTGAAGCTTGGAAAAAGTATTATAAACCTACCCAAATCGGTAAACGGCTTGTTATTAAGCCTTCTTGGGAAGCATATACCCCTAAATCCGATGAAGTAATTGTCGAATTGGATCCTGGTATGGCTTTTGGTACTGGGACTCATGAAAGCACTATTTTGTGTTTAGAGATATTAGAAAAATATATAAAAGATGATGTAACCGTTATTGATGTTGGTTGTGGTTCTGGGATATTGTCTTTAGCTGCAGGTAAACTTGGAGCAAAACAAATATTGGCTATAGATAATGACGATAATGCTGTGCGGATTGCGCGAGAAAATGCTAAAAGAAACGATTTGGATGAGCTGTATAGAGGTTATAAAGGGTGATAAGCTAAAAAATGTCGATTTTAAGGCAGATATTATAGTATCAAATATAATTGCCGATGTGATTATTGAATTGACTAAAGACGTAGCCTTAAATTTAAAAGACCATGGTGTTTTTATTGCATCAGGAATAATAAAAGGTCGGAAATCTTCTGTAATAGAAGCTCTAGAAAGAAATGGATTTGATCTTATAAAAGAATTCGAAAAGGGCGAATGGGTTGCGTTAGTCTCTTCACAAGCCCCCATCGGCGATTGATGGGGGGATATTTTTGCCTAGGTTTTTTGTTTTTCGTGAATTTAGTCATAAATGAAGAATTTATTATGTCAGGTGAAGATGCGCATCACATAATTAAGGTTTTACGACATCGCACTGGAGATACAATAAAATTATCTAATGGTAAAAACATAGAAAGTATTGGGGTTATTTTGGATGTTAATCCTAAGGCTACTGAAATAAAACTCAAAATCCTGGAGAAAAATATAGTACAAGGTACAAAACCCATTATTAGTCTATTTCAAGGCTTGCCCAAAAAGGATAAATTCGAATGGATTATTCAGAAAAACACCGAAATTGGAGTGAGCACTATTACTCCAGTTCTGACAAAAAGGACTATTGTTGATATTGACAAAGCAAAAATTAATCGTCGAAAAGAACGCTGGTGTAAAATAGCAAAAGAAGCTGCGAAACAATGCATGAGAATGGACATACCAGAAATTGCTCATGTAACGACTTTTGAATCAAGTCTCAAAATGATTAAAAATAACCAATTAAGTATAATACCCTGGGAACAGGAAAAAGGAGTCCCACTAAAAAAAGTTATAATGGATTTGCCTAGGGGTATCACAACAATTGCAGTATATATCGGACCTGAAGGCGGTTTTACGGAAGAAGAGGTAGAAAATGCAAAAAAAGAGGGAGCCATACCAGTTAGCTTGGGACCTAGAATCTTAAGAACGGAAACTGCAGGTTTAGTAACATGCAGTTTGATAATGTATGAACTCGGTAATTTAGGAGGTTAAGAATTGCCAAAAGTAGCCTTTTATACTTTAGGGTGTAAAGTAAATCAATATGAATCTGATGCAATGGCTGAACTCTTTTTAAAGCGGGGTTATGAAGTTGTGGAATTCAATGATAAAGCTGATATTTATGTAATAAACACCTGTGATGTTACAAATGAAAGTGCTAGAAAGTCCAGACAGATTATAAGAAAAGCTTCACGAAAAAATCCTGAAGCTAAAGTTGCAGTAGTGGGATGTTATGCTCAATTAGAGCATGACGAAGTTTTAAAGTTACCCGGGGTTTCAGTAGTTGTAGGAACAAAGGACCGGAATAGTATTGTCGATTTAGTAGAAAAAGCAAATAAAGACGATTCTCCAGTGATTGCCGTTGAAGATATAATGAAAGAGAGAGCTTTTGAAGAAATCGCATTTAAAGGCTCACCGTCAAAAAACAAGAGCATTTTTAAAAATACAAGATGGATGTAATATGTTTTGTTCCTACTGTATAATTCCATATGCAAGAGGGCCCTTACGGAGTCGGCCTATTGAAAGTATTATTACCGAAGCCCAAAACCTTTCTAAAGACGGTTTTAAGGAAATTGTATTGACCGGAATCCATTTAGGACTATACGGTTTTGACTTCAATGACGGAAAAAAGCATTTATCTGAAGTTATTGGGAGATTGTCACAAGTAGATGGAATAGAGAGAATTCGGCTTAGCTCAATTGAGGCAATAGAACTTACTGATGATTTTTTAGACGATTTATTAAAAACAAAGAGTTTTTGCCACCATTTTCACATCCCTCTCCAAAGCGGATGTGATTCAGTGCTTTTTCGAATGAACCGTCGCTATACTACAAACAATATCAGAGAACGGATAAAACATATTAGAAGTATAATGCCTGATGTATCTATCACTACTGACGTGATTGTAGGTTTTCCTGGTGAAACTGAAGAGGAATTCCTACAGACTAAAAATTTTGTCAGAGAAATGAAATTTTCCAAGCTGCATGTATTTCCCTTTTCAGCTAAACAAGGAACAGCTGCTGCAAAAATGCCTAATCAAATTAAAAAGAGTATAAAAAGTGAAAGAGCACACGAATTAATACAATTAAGTGATGAGCTTGAAAGAGAATTTCGTAGGCACTTTGTAAGTACCATAAAAGAAGTATTATTTGAGGAAAAGAAGAACAATGATATTTATGAAGGACTTACGGAAAATTATATAAAAGTTATAGTACAATCCGATAAAAACCTTCACAATAAAATACTAACAGTAAGATTGGAAGAAAACCTTAAAGATTATATTTACGGCAGTTTAATAAAAATTTAATATAAAGCAGGAAATATACACTTAAATGTGGAATAATCTTTAATTGAACAAACGATTACTATTAATAAAGGAGGTGGGATTATATGGACTGTATCTTTTGTAAGATTGCAAATCACGAAATACCGGCCAAGATTATGCATGAAGATGAAGATATTATATCATTTCAAGATGCTAATCCCCAAGCACCTATCCATCTCCTTATAGTACCGAAAAAGCATATACCATCTATTATGGAAATTAGTGATGATGATAGAGAATTAATGAATAAAATCGTCAAAGTGGCACAAAAACTTGCCAAGAGTAATAACCTAGATAAAAAAGGATTTAGGCTAGTAGTTAATATAGGCAATGAGGGGGGGCAAACCGTTAACCATCTGCACTTTCACTTATTAGGCGGTAGATTTATGACATGGCCTCCCGGCTGATATTGACGATAGTTGGATTTAGTTTTATAATTAACATATTACTTTTTTAAAAATTAAGATGTTGATGTAGCAGAACGAGCAGCGGAGGGAGGGAATTTAAATGTCAGAAATAAGAGTGGGGGAAAACGAATCATTGGACAATGCACTTCGCAGATTTAAGAGAAAGTGCCAAAGGTCCGGAGTGCTGTCTGAGGTTAGAAAAAGAGAGCATTATGAAAAACCCAGTGTAAGGCGGAAGAAAAAATCCGAAGCCGCTCGCAAGAGAAAATATCGTAAATTTTAAGGAGCGATAACATGTCGATAAAGGATATGTTAAACCAAGATATGAAGGCTTCATTAAAAGCTGGTCAAAAAGCCAGGCTTTCTGTAATACGAATGGCCAAATCAGCTATTCTTTACGCAGAAAAAGAAAAACTTCATGAGCTAGATGATGAAGAAATAATTGAAGTACTTTTTAAGGAAGTTAAAAAAGAAAAAACGATATAACTGAATACGAGCGACTGGGAAAAACAGAAATTGTAGAAAATCTGAAACAGGAGATAGATATCCTCTCTAGTTATCTCCCTCAGCAATTAACCGATAAAGAAGTAGAAGAATTGGTTCGCCAGACTATTTTTGAAGTTGGAGCGAATAGCATAAAAGACATGGGTAAAGTTATGGGTGCTATTATGCCAAAAGTAAAAGGTCGGGCTGATGGCAGCTTGATTAGCAGTATGGTGAAAAAATTATTACAATAACTAAAAAGCTTGGTATCCAAAGATAGATGCCAAGCTTTTTCAACAATATATCAGTGTTGCTGTTTTTAAGATTTTGGGGGAAGAGAATATGAAATCAAAAAAATTGCTGATAATTGCATTTGTTTTATGTTTATTAACTGTATATAGCCAACATACTGTAGTTGCAAGTCCTGACAACAATCCAGAATATGTTTCGGTTATCCCGATAAAAGGTATAATTAACCGAGGCATGGCTGCATTTGTTGAAAGAGGAATACGGGAAGCAGAAGAGGGCAAGGCTAAAGCCTTGGTATTTGAAATAAGCACACCTGGTGGTGAAATAGGATCAGCTGTGCAAATAAGTAAAGCTATTTTAAATACATCAATTCCAACAGTTAGCTTTATTAATAGCGAAGCTACATCAGCAGGTGTTATTATTGCAATTTCTGCAGATACCATTACTGCTGTTCCTGGAGCCACCATTGGTGCCGCAGAAACAAGGCCAAATGAAGAAAAGTATATATCATATTGGTCTTCCGCTCTAAGAAGTACTGCCGAAACTACCGGTCGGGACCCAGAGTTAGTGGCTGCAATGGCCGATGCTGATGTAGTTATAGAAGGTGTTAAAGAAAAAGGTAAAATTCTTTCACTTACAACTGGCGAAGCTTTAGAATTAGGTCTTATAGATAGACAAATTAGCAATATTAATGAACTTATAAAAGAAATGGGGATATTAGAAAATCCAGATTTAGCAAATATATTTGTTCAACAAATGAGTTTTCTAGAAAAAATATCACATTTTGCTACGAATCCTTATATAGCACCATTTCTTTTGACAATAGGTATTGTTGGTACAGTAGTGGAAATTTTAACACCAGGCTTTGGAATCCCTGGTATGATAGGGCTTATTGCCTTTGGACTATTTTTTGGTGGTAATATTTTGGCAGGAGCCACATCATTTTGGGTTTTAGGTTTGTTTATACTTGGGATACTGTTGTTATTAATCGAGGTGTTTATCCCAGGCTTTGGCTTTTTTTGGTATTGCGGGTATATTTTCTATCTTTGGGAGTGTAATAATGGCTTTCCCCAACATAGAGCAGGCTTTAATTTCCATTTTGGTATCTTTAATAATAAGCAGCGTAATTATATATTTTATGGTAAAATATCTAATAAAGGCTCCATTATTTGATCGTATTATTTTGGGAACAAAACAAGAAATATCTGAAGGATATACGGTTTCTGATAAGGACTTATCACATCTTACAGGAGCAAAGGGCAAGGCTGTTACTCTCACTAAGACCCGCCGGCGCCGCTATGATAAACGAAAAAAAGTATGATGTTCTAACAGAAGGGGAATTTGTTCCGAAAGATTCGGAGATTATTGTCGTTAGAGTTGAAGGAAGCAAAATCATATAGTAAAGAAGAATTAAAAAGGAGAGTGTGTTATGGAAGCAATTATAGGTTTGCTCTTAACCATTGCTTTAATATTTATAGCCATTACGGTGCTTTTGAGTTTTGTCCCTCTGGGACTATGGATCTCGGCTCTGGCAGCCGGAGTAAAAATAGGGATATTTAATTTGGTAGGTATGAGACTTCGCAGAGTACCTCCTGCCAAAATCGTAAACCCTCTGATAAAGGCTGTAAAAGCCGGTTTGGCCGGAGAAGTTAATAAACTTGAAGCTCACTATTTGGCAGGCGGAAATGTTGATCGTGTGGTAAATGCTCTTATTGCTGCCCAAAGGGCGGAGATTCCCCTGACATTTGAGCGAGCTGCAGCTATAGATTTAGCTGGTCGAAATGTTCTTGAAGCAGTCCAAATGAGTGTAAATCCAAAGGTTATTGAAACACCCACAGTAGCTGCAGTAGCAAAAGATGGTATCGAGGTAAAGGCAAAAGCACGGGTTACAGTGAGAGCAAATATAGACAGGTTAGTAGGAGGAGCTGGCGAGGAGACTATTATCGCAAGGGTCGGTGAAGGTATTGTTACGACTGTTGGTTCTTCTGAAAGCCACAAGGCTGTTTTGGAAAATCCGGACTCGATTTCTAATACCGTATTAGATAAGGGCCTTGATGCAGGAACCGCGTTTGAAATCCTATCTATCGATGTTGCAGATGTTGATGTGGGTAGAAACATTGGTGCAGAATTACAGACCGACCAGGCAGAGGCCGATAAACGCATAGCTCAAGCTAGGGCTGAAGAACGTCGAGCAATGGCAGTAGCAAGAGAACAAGAAATGAAGGCCTTTGTTCAGGAAATGAGAGGTAAGGTAGTAGAAGCCGAAGCAGAGGTTCCAAAAGCCATGGCAGAAGCCTTAAGACAAGGGAAGCTTGGAGTTATGGATTATTACAATATGAGAAATATTATGGCTGATACACAAATGAGGGATTCCATTTCTAAATTAGGAACAAGAGGACGATACCGACAAGCAGGATCAGGATAAGCGCGGGTGATAGAAGTGGGAAATCTTTTTCTTCTGATTCTATTCGTAATTCTACGTTCAGTAATTGGGAGCCTTTCTAGTTCTCAAAAGAAACAAACGCCACCTACACCAAGAAGGCCTCAAACTCAAAGTAAAAGCGAGGATCATCCTTTTTATCCTATACCAGATTTTGTCCCAACAACTGTGGAAGAACCGAAAATGAAAAAATTCTAAGCCCGAGCTTTCCATTAAACCGATAAAAGCAGTGAAGTTATCCTCTGAAGAAAATAGAAAAGAAAAAGTAATATCAGATATTCAAACAAAAACAGATACAGAAACAGAAATAACGATTTCTGACCTTATCACACAAGATAATATTCTTCGAGGTATTATACTTCAGGAAATACTATCACCGCCGAAAGCTATAGCCCAAAGACAACGTTAATTTGATTAAACTTATAAGTTTGATAGAAAACCCTAATGTCAATAAGACTAGGGTTTTTCTTTTTCTATTTTGTAATGAAAACATACCAAACCGAATAAATTTAAAATAAGCTCGATAATTAACGAAGGAGATAAGTTTATGAAAGAAGGTATTAGGCGTAGAATATCTGATGTACTTGATTTGCCGCCAGACATCATATTAAATGTACCACGTGTTGTTATTACAGGCAAAATAGCTGTATTTGTTGAAAACCATAAGGGAATTATTGAATATAATTCTCAATTGGTTAAAATAAACACCCCTATTGGAGTAGTATGTGTAAAAGGTCAGGATTTACTGATAAAGACTATTATATCCGATGAAATTACTATTGAGGGGCAAATAAAGGTCATCGAATTTGAGGAATGAGAATTAGGGGGTGTTGTTGTGCTTCTTATAAAACTATGGAATTATCTTTCTGGTTATGTTATCATTAAAATTAACGGAGAATATGGAGAAAGACTGCTAAACCAAGCAGCTCTAAAAAATATTTTTCTATGGGATGTTCGAAGGTTTAATGATGACAATTTAACAGCAAAAATCAGTGTAAAAGATTTTTTCAAGATAGCTCCTTTAGCCAAAAAAACCCGTTGTCGTATTAGAATCGTTCAAAGGGTTGGGCTGTATTTTTTAATTTATAAATTAAAAAATAGAAAAATATTTTTTTTAGGGGCTTTTCTTTTTATAATGGCTATATATATTTTATCATCCTTTATTTGGAATATGGATGTAAAATGTGAAAATAATACTTTAAAATCTGAGGTTTTAAATGATTTACGACGGTGGGGTCTGAAAGAAGGTACTTTTAAATACCGTGTGGATAAAGAATACTACATTGATAAAATTATGGCAGAATACAATAATGTCGCTTGGGCTGAGATGGAGATAAAAGGCTCCAATCTTGTAGTAGAACTTGTTGAAAAACAGCTTGCCCTGAGCTTGAAGAAAACATGCC
>JBMNGG010000012.1:0-26656 GCA_050949705.1 Tepidanaerobacteraceae bacterium
TATCATAGGTAACCCCCTCTCTTTAAGCGTTCTCTTAAGATGTTCAACTCGGTTCTCACTGTACGATCGAAGATACGTCCGTCTACAAGAACATAAAATCCACCTATTACTTCTGGGTCTACAGTAGCGTTTATTTCCACTTGCATATTTATTTTCTTAGATAATATTATACGGATGGACTCCATTTGTTTTTCTGTAAGTGGCTTGGCTGATACAACTTTTGCGACTATTTTTCCTAAACGCCTGTTTGAGCGTTCAATGTATTCCGCTAAAGAAGGCACAATCAGTGACTCTCTATTTTTTCGAATCATAAGATGAAGAAATCCCATCATATGTTTAGAAAGCTTATCTGAAAAAAAATTGTGGAAAAGTTCTTGTTTTGCCGAATCCGGAACACGAGGATTTATGAGAAAGGCTTGCACATCAGGGTTTTTAAGTGTATTCCTTATCAAGACTGCTTGCTCTTTATCCTTTTCCATGGTACCGCTTTCCTCTGAAAGTTCTAAAAGTGCATTTGCATATCTTTCCTTTAATTTTGCCATTGTGCTTCCTCCAGCTGAGCTATCGCTTCTTCGAAGAGTTTATCTTGAGTTTCATCATCTATATTTTGAGTAATGTATTTTCTAGCCATGAAAGAAGCAAGTTCGATAATATAAAGGCGTGTTTCTTCATGAAGACGTTTCTTATCTTCTGTGATACTTTCTAATGTACGTTTCTTGATCTTGTAAGCTTCTTGTTTAGCTTCTTGCAATATTATTCTACTTTCATCAGCAGCCTTAAGGCGAGCAGCTTCAAGAATCTCCATGCGTTCCTTATCTATGTTTTTTAATTTTGTATTATAATCAGCGATAAGCTCATTGGCTTTGGCCATGGTTGCATTTGCTTTGTCAATCTCGTTCTGGATTTTTTCTGTGCGCTTTTGCAAAAAATCTTTGACAGGTTGATAAAGAATATAACCAAGTGCAAGAGCTAAGATAATTGCGTTGAATAATTGGATGCCTATACTAATTAGGGTCTGCATATCAAGACCAAAAACACGCCCTTCAGGCACAGTTTGAGCTAAGAACATCATACTATGCAATCCCAATGGCCCCCTTTCACTCTGTTTTGTACCAAATACATCAATCCTTGCTTACCCCAAGTATTTTACTAAGATATCTACCAAAGGATTTGCGTAGAGCATGATGATGGCAATCAAGAGACCATAGATTCCAGAAGTCTCCGCAAAAGCTAATCCAACAAACATAGCACTTCTGATATTATCAGCAGCTTCAGGCTGTCTTGCCATGGATTCGATTGCCTGGCAAATAATCCTTGACTGACCAAATGTGGTAAAGATACCGTTTGAAAGCGCAATGGCAGCTGCTATGTGTACTATACCGATAACAGTTCCTAAGTTTTCCATAAATAAATTCCTCCAATCGTATTTGTTTCTTAAGGTATTTACAGTGGTTACCAATTATCATCTGCCGCTATTCTAACAAACATCTGACTTATGGTAACAAATATATAGGTTTGCAAACCACCAAAAATCACATCAAAAAATGCATGCAGCAGTGCCGGTATGCCGAACTGGACAAATAATGGTGTCAGTGCATAATAGAGTGTCAGAATAATCGTACCTGAAAGGATATTACCGTATAGACGAAAACTGAGAGAAACCGGCTTTGCCAACTCCCCAATCAAATTCATCGGGAAGAATATAAAGTGTGGTTCAAGAAGACTCTTCACATAGTCACCTTTGCGATATTTGAAGCCCATGTAGTTCATAAGTACAAATGTAGCAAAGGCCAGTGCAAAGGTTGTAGCCCAGTCTGCAGTAGGTGCTCTAAGCCCTAAAATGCTAAAAATATTACATGAGAAAACAAACACAAAAACCATGAAATACCAGGGAGCTATATAAGAGAGCTTTTCTCCTAAGGTGTTGCGGGCAAAGTTATCAAATGATTCCACAGCTGCTTCTATTAAGTTCTGGAGACCTGTAGGGATCTCTTTAAAATTGCGAAGTTTAATACGTGCGATAATTGCTAGTACAATAAGAAAGAGCATTATAAGCCAGGTATTAAAAATCGTTTCTGTTATCCAGACTTCAACACCAGCAACATTTAAAACCCAAAGATTATCTATCGTTACACCCACTGACTAATCACCGCCTAATTTTTTCAAACTTAACTCTTTGATGTAAATTTAATGTTATATACAGCAAGCTGAAAAGCTGATATACCAGCTACCACACCCCATAAACTAATTTGCGGCACAACAGCACCAACAAACAAGGCAATGCCAGAAAGAAAAAGTCTAAACACATGCTGTATACTCACATAAATTCCGGCTCGTGTCTGTTCCATTGCCAGTGCTTTGTCCACAGCATGTTCTAGGAGAAAGACTTTAGTGATACTGACAGTAGAACCTAAGAAAACTCCATACATAAAGGGAAGGAAATCTAGCGATCGGTAATAGATTATAGAAAGCAAAATGCATATTAATGCAATTATTAAGATTGTAAAAATCATTCTCTTTGCTAAATCAGACAATTCCATATAATATCTCTCTTTCTTAACAAGCTCTCAGGTTGTCATTTCTCATCTTTGGGAATATTGAACATAGCCTTTATTGCAGCTCCCACACCTAGTAGAGAAAAAATCAATACCAACCAAGGGGATGTCCCCAGTAAAGTGTCTAAATATTTGCCCATCAAGACACCTACCAATACAGATGCAGCCATAGTTATCCCTATTTGTGAGAAGTAGGCTAGGGCACGCAAAGTTTCCCTGTTCCTAGACCCTTTATTACCATCAGGATGCTTGCTCAAGAGAGCGTCCTCCTCCCTATAAAAATATGGTATCCTAAACATAAATTCAATCAGATAGCATATTTTTACTCAGTATAAATCTTACCACAAAAATAGGGATTTTATCAAGCTCATCAGTATGGTACCACACTAGAAAAGTCAAACAATGTGAAATGGGAACTGCTTTAACGTACATATCAGAATAAAAATGAAAGGCATTCTTCATGTATATGTGAAGCAGTATTGTTGCTTGGCACAATATTTAGAAGGGATTAAAGCCTATCTACATTAATGGAAATCAAAATATATATTGATGTATCCAGTCTCCTACCTACTGATATATTACATCAGGATTCTGGTTATCTATCAATATTTGAAGATTATAACAATCGTTTCTCTCTGGAGGATTGTAGACTATATCCCAAGTATAACCCCTATCCTGAGAGATGTATATCCCTCTTGCATTATTAGGTGGCCTGTTTATACCCGAAGTTAAATTAGAGCAGGTATTTTATATATCTGGTTCGACTTTGTTACCAATCTGATTGCTTTGACAGAAATTCAATTGCTTTTTCTTCATCTAGAGGCTTGCTTATAAAGTATCCCTGTATCATATCACAATTCCATTTTTTAAGATATTGAAGCTGTCTTTTATCCTCTACACCCTCAGCAATTGAACAATGACCTAATTTATGTGTCATAGAAACGATATCGCTCGCAATAGTCTTATCAGGATGAGTTTCAGTCAGCTTATCGATAAAATGTTTATCAATTTTGACGCAATCCACATTCCACTCACATTCCCTAGCAAGAGAGGAATATCCGGTTCCAAAATCATCGATTGCGACACAAATACCAGTATATCTTAATTTGTTTATTATGCGATTGACTTCATCATAGTCATCTGAGAATATTGACTCTGTAAGCTCAATACCGACATTTTTAGGATTAACCCGGAATTCGTCTATCATCTCAAAAAGATTCTCAACAAAATCACTTCTTAATAGTTGAATTACAGAAACGTTAATGCTAACTAACAAATTTTTGTATCCGTTATGCTCCAATCTTTTAAGAAAGCGCAAAGCCTGTCGGACTATTTTCTGACCAATTGGAATTATGAGTTTCGTTTCTTCGGCTAGAGGAATCGAATTCTAAAGGAGAAACCAAACCTAACTTATTACTTTTTAATCTAGATAAGGCCTCAAAGCCACATATTTGATTTGACCTAAGATCAAGTATTGGCTGATATTGTAGATATAAGCCACCATCATTGTCGTCATCAATAATATTAGCAAGCTCTCGTTTAATATCATCTTCCCACATTATTTCTGATTCTATATGGCTGCCATAAAAACAAGGGCTAAATTCTGCATCAGAACTACTAATTGATTTTTCTGATGCAATCAAAAGTCTTTTTAAAAGTTCATCTACATCATGGTAGTTATCATCTATTTCAACAACTCCAATTCCAAATCCGATTCTTTCTGTTCTAAGTAATTCCCCTAAGGCATTTGCAATGCTCTCACAAAGTAAGAGTAACTCGTTCTTATCCTTATATTCTTTCAGGTAAAAAACAAACTGATCTGTATGTGTATTAAATAACTTACACTGATCTGAATAAAATTGTCTTAGCACATCTGCTGCTTTTTTTATGAGTTCCTGTGCATAATGAAATCCATAAGTTTTAGTCAGGGATTGAACTGTGCTTCAAATTAATGCTTAGAACAGCTCTTTTATTTGTTTTAAGTTCATTAGCATCTCTAATAAGAAGATTTTCTAAAACACGTCTGTTATGTAGACCTGTTAAACCGTCATGTTCATTAATGTACCTTAAATTATTCTCTATTTCTTTACGGTCCGAGATATCAAGGATAATTCCCTCAAGGGCTTCAACTTCCCCCTGATCATTGTAAACACCTTGACCCAATTCCAAAACCCATTTCCTCTCACCCTCTGCAGTTACAATTTCATATTCATACTTGAAAGGTAACCGGCTTTCAATAACTCTTTTCCATTCCCTTTGTATGGGTTCACGATACTCCGGTGCAATAATACTAACAAAAGATCGATCCCTATTATACAAAAGGCTTTCTGAAGGATAACCGGTTAATTCAGAACAACCGGAAGAAACATATTGCATTGTCCACTCACTATCATTATTGCACCTATAGGCTAATCCAGGCAAATGGGATAGAAATACTGCTTTACTGCGCTCACTCTCACTCAAAGCAGCAAATGTTGCCATACTTATGGTTATATCTTCAAGTAAACACAAGTGCATGGAGTGCTTATAAGGAAGGCCTATAAGAGGGGAAACCTTCATATTTGTCCACACACTTGTGCCATCAGGCCTCACGAAACGCTTTTTCATTGAATAACCACTTATTTCGCCATTTTTAAACTGTTCATATTTTTCCATATCTGCCTGCAGGTCTTCAGGATGAGTTAACTCAGGCCAGGTTATCGTCTCTAAATCCTCACTCGTTCGACCAAGTATTTTTTTGAACATTGGGTTTATATTTGGCTGCCCAAACTCGGATTCGGGAATAAATTGCTGATCATTTATTATTGCAATACCAATAGGCGCCTGGGAAAACACACTTCGATATAGTGCTTCATTATAAGATATTTTTTATTTAGGCTTCTAAGAGCAACATTTTTCATTCTTATGTGAATAAAGGCAAAATAAAGTATAAGGATACATATAGAAATAACAATATCCGGAATCATCTGCTTCCGAAGATTGGCAAACCACTCAGATGCGGAAAAGTCAATAGCGAAAACAGAAATTATGGTGCCATCTGAAGGGTCTTTAACCGGCGCAAGAGCACTGATCCAGGTACCCCAACGATCAGTTATGGGTTTAGTCAATGCACTCTCACCCGTTCTGAAAGGTTCCCAGTGAATATCGTCTGCTTCTTCATAAATCTGTCCGGGTGATACATAATCAGGCGAATTAATTGGTTCCGAATCAAATAAAAAAATCAGATTACCGTCACGCTCACCATAAATGTAAGCAAAATGTATGGGGTTTATTGTTTCAACGAGTTTTGTCAGACTGTTCTTCGCCAAAATATACCCAGGTTTATCAGTATCATTGGTATCATCTAATATTTCAGCTATATGTTCAGGATGAAAAATGCTTTCTAAGGATTCCACTAGTTGCACTGCCTCATAAGAGGCAATATTCACATAGCGATTCCATGCAAACTGTAGATAAAGTCCATTGAGTAGCAGTATGATTAACGTTAAAACAAAAAACCTAAAATTTTGTGTCGTTTTTAAGTCATTGGGCGAATCAGCTTTGTTTTGACCTTGTTTTCCTGCCATTGCACTTAAGATGTTCATAATAACACCCCTTTAGGTAAAAATAAAGCACACAAGTTCTTTCTCTTTCATCGATTTTCAAATCTATTGTTTTCGACACAAATCCTTAGTTTGCTAAATTTGTAACTTTATAACATAACTTTCCTTTCCTTCACTATTTTTCCAAAAAAATAGTGCTTGCATTAATTATATCGCACAAGCACTATTTTACAACACTATTTTACATTTTTTTTACAAATTAATCATGATGTTGATTAAGTAAGACCTTCTATATCTTCTGTATTTTTATTATCCTTCATATTTTCACAGCTGGTGCTTTTAATAAAGTACCAGTTTTTGTGTAGTGGATAGCATCCTTAGGACATACCTTTTGGCAGTACGTGCATTGCAAACATTGTGAAGTTTCAATTTCAGCCTTTTTATCTATTGAGTTAACCTTTATTGCTTCGGAAGGACAAACCTTCTCACATAGTTTGCACCCAATACAGCCATGGTATATCCTTTATACCTACAAGTCAATTTCCAGCAATATAGGCGTGTGGTCTTGTCTTGGTCCTGAATCAATCATTTCTGATTTTAGAACCTTATCTGCAATCCTATCACTCACCAACCAATAATCAATCCTCCAGCCAGAATTATTAACTTTGCTTGTTCTAGCACGCTGAGCCCACCAGGAATAAACACCTGTAACATCACCATGTATATAACGAAATGTATCTGTAAAGCCTCTTTTTAGAAGGTTTGTAAAACCTTCACGCTCCTCATAAGTAAATCCAGCTGAATTACGATTGTTATTGGGATGGGCTAAATCAATTTCTTTATGAGCTACATTAAAATCACCTGTTGCAACAACATATTTTTCTTTATCCAGGTTTTCTAGATAGTCAGCATATTTAATATCCCAAATCTGGCGTTCCTTTAAACGATTTAAGCCTTCCCCTGCATTTGGGGTATATACTTGTGTTAAGAAAAAGTCATCAAATTCTAATGTGATAATCCTGCCTTCAAAATCCATAGTGTCAGGTGCACCGATTTTCGGAAAGCTTACCCTTGGCTTTAAACTCTTCTTATATAAAAACATGGTTCCGGCATAACCCTTGCGTGCTGGTTCTACTGAGCTATTCCACACAATTTCATACTCTGGAAACTTTTCATTTAATATTGCTAATTGCTTTTTAGTGGGTCCATTACTTGGTAGCTTTGTCTCTTGTATGGCAATAACTTCTGGGTTGATTTCTATAATAGTATTTATTACTTCTCGACTTAATACAGCTCGCGGCGAAGCACCCGTTAATGCTGCATTTAATGAATCAATATTCCATGAAATAAACTTCAAACCTTCTCCTCCTCATTATTAGAGCTTGTAATACTTTGATAAATTATTTATTTCTTAATTCTTTATATAGGACTCTTCCTACTTCTTACATCACCAACCTGTAAACTCCTTATCTTCAAATAACCAGTTAAGGGCTCCATCGATTCCATATAACACTTTTGAACAGCTTTTCTAAATTCCTCCGGGAAAAAACTTTCTTTAAATACTTGAGCATCGTTATTCTTGGCGTACCTTTCAAGTTTTTTACTATTTTAACCCTTATACATTCTTTTGTAAACTGTTTCGGCTATAAGGCGATCTCCCTCAGTGAATTTCCCTTTATATCTTTCATTAACTCGTTTAATGATTTCTTCCAAAAACTCATCTTCATCAGCTGGTTTACCATCTGTATTAATGGTTTTAGGATTCTCAAGTTTATATTCTTCGCTTGAATCCAGGACAATGTCTGCCTTAAATATTTGCTCAAGCTTATAAAATTCTAGTTTTAATTTGTCTTCTAATTCAATACTGGCTTCTTTTACTCAAGACAGCATTTTTTCAAGATATGTTGCAAAAACATATTCTTTATGTAGTCCTTTATCTTCTTGGGTGTAAATATTTAATAATAGAACCAATGCCCATGCCTATTGCTGAAACAATCATCCCAGGTAAAAGCATACTGACATCAGGGATATTAAACTTATTAAAACTTATCATATTAGCCAAACTAAATGTCGCATAAGATGCCAGCATATACATCACTCCAAAGAAAATAGTCAAAAACCATTTCTTGTTTGACCACCCTTTGTCTTTTCCTATAAAAATTGAAGTTATTAATGTACTAACGGGTAAAACAATGTACAATGACATTATAGAATATCCCATCGCATCTGACCCTCCACCAAGCCAAAAAACAATTACTACCCCAGCCCAAATAACAAGATAAGTCATAATCTGAATTAACTTTGAGAATTTCATCTTACTTTTAACTACATTTGTACTTTCCTCCAAGTACTCTATCATCTTTTTATCCTCCTTCAATAACTCATCTAAGGTGATGGAGTAAAGGTTGGATAACTCAATAACTCTAACTATATCTGGATAAGTTTTTTCATTTTCCCAATTTGAAATCGTCTGTCTGGATACAGATAGTCTTTCTGCAACCTGTTCCTGCGTAAAATTCATTTTCAACCTTGCGTCTTTCAACCTCTTTCCTATATCTATGAAGATCTCCTCCTTTCATCCATAATTATTGCAGAATCACCTTATGCTGTCTATCAAGCATCTTTTACGACAACGATTTTTATGTCAAATTTCTTTTGCATTGCTACTTTCCCAGTCCGTCATCTCAACACAACAGCTATTTTGTGTAAAAGATGTGTCATAAGCGTTAGCGCGTCCTAAAGGCTCTTTGTTGTGGACCCAAGATTCCTCGTTTCACTCGGAATGACAAAGTTGTAGTGACTAGCTTGCTGGCCCGTTCCTTCGTATCTATTCCTGTTGTGCAATATTAAAAGAATCGCGTTTTTTAATTTCAAATGTTGTCCTTTTCTAAATAAGGTAATACTTTACCAATTCCAATGAATAAAGATGAAAACAGCCAATCATAATGATTCTAGAGAAGTCAAACATATGTGACACGCCTCATAAATGCTTTATTCATCCCATTTCATCCAGTTGCAATATTTTTTCATAAGAAATATCCTCGATTTTTTCTGCTCATACTAAACATTATATCAGAGCCCCTTTATATTTTTTTATTTTTTTCCAAAAATTACTATCAAATGATATTTGCACAATATTCCCTCTTCTGGAAACTATTGAATTTATCTAAGAAAACCTATAAAATCTATATAATAAAAATAAGCTACAAGGAGGATTTATATGTCAGTAGTTTGGACTCCTAACTTGTCAGTCGGTGTTAAACATATTGATGATCAACACAAAATATGGTTTGAAAAGGCTAATGGACTATTTGAAGCAGGAAAAGAACGGAGAGCAAAAGATTACATAAATACAATGCTTGATTTTTTAGATGAGTATACGAAACAACACTTTAAAGATGAAGAAGCCTATATGGAAAAAATCCGTTACCCTGAGATTGATGCTCAAAAGAGAGCACATGCAAACTTTATCAAAGATCTTGCCAAATTGAAGAACGATTATAATGAGTCTGGTGGTAATATTCTAGTTATACTTAATGCCAATAAAATGGTTATAGACTGGCTTTCTAATCACATAAAAACCATGGACAAAAAAATAGGCGATTATGTGAAAACTTTATAGGTGATGGAAAGACGAAATTATGAATTGTATAAAATGACTGCAAACCAAGTCATTAAAGGTAGTTTCAATAAATCAATTCCTCTCAATTGCTCTTCTCTTGTCTATGGAAGCAGCGGTCAGCTTGGACGGTTACTTTTATAATATACTCGTGGTAACTCTCGGAAATATGCTTGGAGCCATTGATTGTTAGCAATCCCTTACCATTTAATTTCAAATCTACAACAATGACAAAACAAATGAAAAGGAGGTATTCCAGTGGGATACAGATTGACCAAAAAGGGTTTAAACGCAGTCCTTGCTGAACTGAGTCGGCACTACAAGCTGTATGCACCTCATCGCTTTGCCTATCAAGGTGAGCATTCTGATACTGATTCCATACGTTATGCAGAAGTTAAAACAGTAGAAGAAATGGAGCTAGACGAAAAAAGCAGTCATACATTTAAAGAAGCCATTATACCGATTTCTGAAACATTGTTTTTTTTCACGGAGGACAGTATAAAGGAATCTGATCCTATTCATACCGGAGCTATTGTATTCTTGCGGAGCTGTGATTTACACGCAGTAAAGCGTTTTGACGAAATCTATCTTAATAATGGTGCTGAGGATTATTACTATAAACGTTTAAGAGATAAAATCAAATTCGTTCTTTTAGGATGCTCTTCTTCCTTTGAAAATTGTTTTTGTGTTGATATGGGAACAAATATCAGCACAGAATATGACGCCTCCTTAGATGTCCGTGATGGCGAGTACTACATTGACTGCAAACTATCTGATTGGGACTCTCTATTACAGAACAATGCCGAAGAAATTTTGGATGTAGTCCCATCACATGTTGAAAAAACATCCATTCGTGTTTCTTTACCTGATACTGATACTATTAATACTACTGCAGTTATTAAAAGTAGCATTTGGGACGAATACCACAGCCGTTGTATTGCATGTGGTCGTTGTAATTTTAGCTGTCCTACCTGCACCTGCTTCACCATGCAAGATATATTCTACACAGATAACGGCAAAGCCGGCGAACGTCGCAGGGTATGGGCATCGTGTATGGTGGACAAGTTCACTGATGTGGCAGGCGGCGGTAGTTATCGTAATAAATATGGTGAGCGAATGCGTTTTAAAGTGCTGCATAAGGTGGTAGATTACAAGCAACGCTTCGGATATCATATGTGTGTCGGGTGTGGTCGTTGCGATGATGTTTGCCCAGAGTACATAAGCTTTTCACATGCAGTAAACAAAGTCAGTAAGGTATCAGAGGAGGGTTGAGAATAATGAGCTTGAACGAATATACACCTTTTTTATCAAAAATTTTGTCGGTTCAAAAACACACCGACATCGAATATACTTTCCGTATGGCCTATGAAGGCAGTGTAAAACCCGGTCAATTCTTTGAGGTTTCGTTACCAAAGTTTGGAGAGGCACCCATTTCAGTATCCGGTTATGGAGATGGATATGTGGAGCTAACTATCCGTCGTGTTGGGAAAGTCACAAACGAGATATTTGAACACTATGAAGGGGAAAGCCTATTTATGAGAGGCCCCTACGGTAATGGATTTGACCTTGATGACTATCGAGGAAAAGAGCTTGTTGTAGTGGCTGGTGGCACAGGACTCTCGCCTGTGCGTGGAGTCATAGACTATTTTGCTTCTAATCCTAATGAGGTCAAATGCCTTAAAGTAATTGCAGGTTTTAAGTCTCCTTCCGATATACTATTTTTTGAAGATATAGCCCGCTGGAAAAAAACCAGCCAAGTCATTTTGACCGTTGATTGCGGCGAAGCCGATTTTCAATGTAGTATCGGTTTTGTAACGGAACATATACCTAAATTGATATTTGATGATGTCAGTAAAGCCGTAGCTATAGTCGTCGGACCCCCTCCTATGATGCATTTTTCTTCATTAGAGCTTACAAAATTAGGTTTTTTGGACAAAAATATTTGGATTTCTCAAGAACGAAAGATGTGCTGCGGAATCGGGAAATGTGGTCATTGTAAAATTAATGATGTATATGTTTGTGTTGATGGCCCCGTGTTTAACTACACCAAGGGCAAAACACTAATAGACTAAGGAGGGGAATAAATTGGATATAAACACAAAGAAAATAAAAAAGAAACGCCTTCCGTGTTACTAAAGTCCGGGGATTTACTGCGAGCCGGGTGCGGATTCCAGGGGGACATGTAAGTGCTGAAATTCTTGAGAAAGTTGCTGAAATCGCCAGAGAATATGGCAACGGAACTGTACATGTTACATCAAGACAAGGCTTTGAAATTCCTGGTATCCCTTATGAACTTATTCCACAGATAAACGAAAAACTACAGCCCATCATAGATATGCTAAACATTAACCAACCTATGCGGGGCGAAGGATATTCTGCTTCTGGAACACGAAATATCACCGCCTGTATAGGTAATCGTGTTTGTCCTTATGCCTGTTATGATACTACGGCTTTCGCAAAGCGAATAGAAAAAGCAGTTTTCCCTCATGACTTACATTTTAAAATCGCACTTACAGGTTGTCCTAATGACTGCGCTAAGGTTCGTATGCATGACTTCGGTATTATGGGAATGACTATGCCGTCATTTGACAGCAGCCGTTGTGTTTCTTGCGGTGCCTGTGAAAAATATTGTCGTAAAAAGTCAGTCCAAGCTATAGAAATGATAAATGAAAGACCTGTTCGCAATTTAGAAAAATGTATAGGCTGCGGTGAGTGTGTGCTCAACTGTCCGACCCGGGCCTGGACCCGTGGAGAAGGTGCCGAAAAACGTTACCGGCTAACCTTATTTGGTCGAACAGGAAAACGAAATCCCCGCTTGGGAGAGGATTTTATCAAATGGGTAGATGAAGAGAGCATTATAAAAATAATTCTCAATACCTATGATTATGTCACTGAATACATAGATAAAGACGCTCCCGGCGGAAAGGAGCATATCGGCTATATTGTTGACCGCACCGGTTTTGAAGAATATAAGAAATGGGCCCTCAAAGGAGTTAAGCTACCCCCTGAGGCAGTTGTATACAATCCGGTGTACTGGAAAGGTATAAAATATACTGAAATGACATTATAAGTATTATTTGCGGGAGGCCTCTGGCCTCCCCTACAAAATGTTTAATATTTTATGGTTAGGATGGATTGAAAAATTATTCTACTACCTTCTCCCTCATCTTTTCTATAAGCTCTAATACCCTAGCTTCAACCTTAATAAGGTCTTCTTCCTTTGGCGCTCCTTCAAACTCCACGGATTCAATAAAATCCCAATTCATTTTATTTCTTTCCATTATTTCATTCAGCTCTTTCTCTGCACCTCCGGACCATCCATATGACCCAAACCTAAATGCTGCCTTACCTGTAATCTTTTTCTGCCAAGCTCATTTAAAGCTGCTGCGACTGGTGGGAAAAGCTTGTACTCATATGTTGGTGCTGCAATAATTATCCCTGCAGATCTAAAAACAGTTGCCACCATTTCACTATCACTTTCAAGTGGCATTTCCAGCTTGTTGTATTCGACACCCTCTCTTTTAAGTATTCTTTCAACGTAATCAACAGCTTTTGCAGTCATTCCATACATGGATCCCCACAATATAGTGATTTCATTCTTACCTGCCCCCTGAGCATATAGGGAATACCTAGAATAATCATCTATGATTTTTTTAGGATTTTTTCTATAAACCGGACCATGACCAGGTGCTATAGTATTTATTTCTAGCGCTTTTGCTTTCTCAATTGCCTTTCTCAAACTTGGTGTAAAAGTTCCCATTACATTTGAATAATACCTTAAACCTTCAATTTCAAAGAAGTCTATCTCTTCAGGTGTCAGTTCATCATCAAAACAATGGTCCCCCATCCTGCCAAATGCTCCAAACATATCACATGAGAAAAGAGTCTTTGTGTCTCTTTCATAGGTATACATGGTGTCTGGCCAGTGAACGTTTGGTACTGGATGGAAACTCAATACCTTGCCCTTTCCAAGGTCTAGAGTATCTCCTTCCTTCACAATCCGTATCTTGTCTTCACCATAAAATGAGGCTACCATCTTTGCAGCCTTATCAGTGCAGATTATTGTAAAATCATCCTTAATTTTTCGAAAACTTGAAATCCAACCGGAATGGTCTGGCTCCATATGATTTACAATCAAGTAATCGATATTTTTAGGATCAACACCCATTTCTTCTAAGTTTTTATAAAGGGTTTCAGGTACCCCGTCCCAACCAATTACACCATCAATTATTGCAGTCTTTTCTCCCTGAACTATATAGGAATTAAGAGTTACCCCATTTGCGAGCTCCCAAATTCCCTCAAATAGTATATCCTCAACATTCATAGTAAGCATATGTATTCCATCTGCAATTTTCAATTTTTTCATCCTTCATCCTCCTTAAATTTTAAGAATTGCTTTGGCTTGTTGCTAATTACCCATGGAACGTAGATAAACGAATCAAGATATATAAATATTATACAATATATTCAAATATATCGAAATGACTAATAAATACAAACCTAACATATGGGCGAGGTGCAAAAGACAGGGGAATGAAAGCCGACGACTTTTAGAAAGCCTTGCTTGTATCAAAAATACGTAATTAAATGGGAGACTTTTGGTCTCCCGCAGTTTCTCATGCTACAGTTTTTTATATTGAAAAAACATACTGACTTTGGCCTTTTCTGTCTATATAGACTTTATCACATTTTACATTAAACACTCGCTCTATTTCCCCACTACCATATACAACCTTGGGAGTGTCAAATGCTACTACTTCTCCCCTGTCTATCAGACAAATTTTATCACAATAAGTTAGCGCACTGTTTAGGTCGTGAATTACTATGATTACTGCCTTTCCCATATTCTTTAGCTCTTTTATTATTTCCAATATCTCAAGCTGATGATTTATATCCAAAAAAGTTGTTGGCTCATCTAAAAAAATATAATCTGTATCCTGGGCTAAAAGCATTGCAATATATACTTTTTGCCGCTGGCCACCTGAGAGCTCTCTTAGGTTTTTGTCCCTGTATCTTTTAATTCCCAGCTTCTCCAAGGCATTTTCAACAATAGCCTTGTCTTGATCTTTAGGTATTCTAGGAAAGCCCAAATAAGGGAATCTGCCATGCATGACTAGATTGTAAACAGATATATTGGGAGCATTCCTTATTTGAGGAAGAAAGGAAATCTTTTTTGCTATGCTTTTATCAGGTACATTATAGATACTTTCTCCATTTAACATAATATCTCCAGAGAAAGGCATGAGCAACTTTGATGCTGTCTTAAGTAAAGTAGTCTTTCCACAGCCATTTTTCCCAATAATACTTGTTATGTTTCCTTTTTCAAAAGATATATTTATATTTTTAATTACTTCAATCCCTTTATATCCGGCAGTTACATCCTTTAAGCTAATCACCTATAAGCCTCCTCCTCTGTTTAAGCAAGAGAAAAATGAAAAAAGGTCCTCCCAAAAATGACATGATTATACCAACAGGAACTTCATAGGGAGCAAACAAGGTGCGAGCCAATATATCACAAAACAAAGCAAATATGCTACCTAGCAAAGCGCAAACCGGGACAAGCAACCTGTTGTCATAACCTACAATAAATCTAGATGCATGGGGGACTATAAGTCCTACAAAGCCCAATAGACCCGCAAAGCTTATTGCACTGCCTGCAAATAATGATGACAATACTATAAACATAAAGCGATATCTAGACACATTTAATCCTAAGGATTTTGCTGTCTCATCCCCTAAAGATAAAACGTTCATGTCATAGCTTAGTAAAAATACTGCTATAAATGATATAAATATCAGTATTCCGGGTAGTTTAATAGCATTCATGGTGACAGCAGATAAGCCGCCAATTAAAAAACTTGTCCTGCTTATGGCCGTATCCGGCCAAATAGTAAGAATCGTGTCAGTAATAGCACCAATAAAGCTTGACACTGCAGCACCGGACAATACTATGGTGAGCCTTGATGCTCCCGTTTTCCTTGCTAAAAAATACACTAAAAAGGTGGCTAAAAGGGCCCCAAGAAAAGCTGCTATAGGCATTAAAGCAAAATATGCAGGAAACAAAGCCATAATCAAAGTAGTAAATAAACCTGCTCCTGAGCTGACACCTATAATGCTGGGACCTGCCAGGGCATTGTTCAACACCGTCTGTAGTATTAATCCAGACAAAGATAGGGCACAACCGGCCAAGATTGCTGCCAAGGTCCTAGGTATCCGAACATAGTTTATTATTTGAAATTCCTTAGAAACTACATCTTCTCCAAATATGACGTAAAATGTTTTGGACAAGGGTATATTTGATGACCCAATACTGATGCTCAGTGCTATAAAAAATAGCAATAATAAAGTAAGTAAAGCTATAACAAAAAAGTTATAGCTTTTTGTATTTTTAATTAAAAATTTCCGGATATATGATCTCTGCAAGATACCTATAGCTTTCACCCCATTTTGCATTTGGCTTGTAGTGGAACAATTCCTTAGGCAGTATTATATATCTGTCATTTTTTACAGCAGTTAAATTGCTCCAAGCCGGGTTTTTTTCTATTCCGTTTTTTAATGCTTCAATAGCTTTAACAGTGCTGCCCATTGTAGTTACAAATATATAATCCGGATCTTCCTGGATTATCTCCTCAATACTGAGCTCTTCTAAGAGAGATGGATGCTTACTGGCTATGTTTACAGTTCCTAAGTCTTCTAACATCTTACAAGTCAAGTTGTCATCCTTTTTAGCCTTTGCCCCACTGGAAAAAGCCCGGACAAATAACACTGTAGGTTTATCATTCAAAACTTCATTTCGATTTTAGATAATATACCCTCTATATAATCCTTTATCTTAAGTCCATGCTCCTCATATAAATCCCTGTTTCCTGTAATATGAGTACAAATATCCAGCATCTTTAAATAATCCTCAAAATACTCCACCTTAAAATAGGCATGGGCTATACTCGCATCCTCCAATACTTCTCTTATTTTCAAGTGGTTTTCTATATCCGGGGATAACAACACAAAATCAGGTGATAAAGATAATATTTCCTCTAGATTAGGTTCCTTTACGGTACCAACAATACTGATTTCGTCTATTGTCTCTAAACGGCCTTCTTTTATTACATCATCAGTTACCCCTATTACTTCTCCCCCAGCCAAGAGCCATGTTTCAGCATAAGAGCCCACTAAGGATACAACCCTTTCCGGTTTCTCCTCTAATACAACTGAATTGCCAAGGGAATCCGTAAAGGTATAATATATTTCACAGCTATTGCTATCTGTATTGGCACTCTCATTGACATTTTCATTGCTGCATCCGGCTACTAGAAATATTAGCAATACTAACAATATCAGAGATTTTCTTTTCAATTTCAGCACTCCTCTTGTAATACTTATCACAAGTTGTTTGTTAATTTTTCCACATATTAATAGTAGCATTTTATGATTTGTTTTAAAAATATAATAAAAGAATTACAATTATAGGTTTTACCTATATAGCCAAAAAAAAGATCTGTAAGGCCTTATTTTACTAAGCTGCTTGCTGAATTAGTATTCACAAGAGTTGATATATCTTTATAATTCTTTATTACTTCTATTAAGCTTTTCATTCCTTTAGTTAAGACCTTATCTTTATGATATACAATACTGAAATATCTGTCCCAAGCTCCCTCTGCAGATTTGATAATATGTACTTGGGAATTCTTCACTTCTGTATCTACTAAACAAATAGATAGCACTGCTAAATAATTATTGTTTATTACTTCCTTTTTTATAGCTTCCGGACTATTGCCCTCAAAGGCTATCTTTATCTCTACACCATTATCAGCCATATATCTTTCGAAAAGTTCCCTTGTCCCACTGCCCTTTTCTCTCATGGCAAAGTTTTCATTGGCAAGCTCTTTTAATTTAATAGTCTTCTTTTTTGCAAAAGGATGCTTGGTGCTGCAAATGAGAACTAAAAAATCTTTGATTTCCGGAATACATATTAAATCAGAACTCTTTATTTCACCTTCTACAATTCCAATATCTATTTCAGACCTTAAAAGCTTACTCTCTATAAGCCGGGTATTATTCATATAGGAGTAAACTTCAATATTGGGCTCTTTTTTAGTTAATTCATTTATTACATCACTTAGTATACTCTCACCTACAGTTATAGTCGACCCTATTTTTATATTCTCCTTTTTGCCTATGCTCAGCATTTTCTCCTCTAATTCATCAAATTGCTTTACAACTCTGTTAGCATAGGAAAACAGTTTTTTCCCCTCATCAGTTATATACAATCTTCTGTTTAACCGTTCAAACAACAAAAGACCGTAGTGTTCTTCCAACTCTCTAATGGCTTGACTCACTGTGGGCTGTGAGATATAAAGTTTAGCTGCTGCAGCACTCATGCTTCCGCTTTTGACCACCTGGATAAAAATCCTCAAATGTCTAATCGTCACCTTTTACCTCCGGTATGTGAAAAATTTATTGACTTTGTTTTAGTGTTTATAGGTTTTACCTATAACTATGATATGATTTTATCATTTTACCATCTTTTAAACAATTGTTATATTTAATATAGAGATTGTTATTTTATTGGCAAGGAGCGTTGTGTTATGAAGGTTTTAATCATAGGTGGCGTAGCTGCTGGCACTAAAGTAGCTGCAAAACTAAAAAGGGATAACTATGATACACAGGTGACCATATTGACAAAAGCTAAGGATATTTCCTATGCAGGATGCGGACTCCCCTATTATGTTGGAAATCTTATAGAAAATAGAGAAGACTTGATCGTCAATACTCCTGAAAGCTTTTCCAAATTAACAGGTGTCGATGTACTGACTGAAGTTGATGTGACAAAGGTGTACCCTGACAAAAAGAAAGTAGAGGCTGTCCATTTAAAAACCAACAAAACCAGCACTTATACATACGACAAACTTGTTATAGCTACAGGTGCGGATCCTATTGTGCCTCCTATTGATGGCATTGATCTAAAAGGAGTATATTTTATGAGAACTCCAGAGGATGCCATAAAAGTGCGCAATTCCATTGAAGCTGGAGAAATAAAGCGGGCAGTTGTGGTTGGAGGAGGTTTTATAGGTTTAGAAGTAGCTGAAAATTTGGCTGTCCGAGGAATTAGAGTTTCTGTCATCGATATGGCAGGTCAAATACTCCCCGGCTTTGAAGCAGAGATAGCAAATTATGTTGAAAACCATTTAGCAGAACAAGGGATTATGACATTTACGGAAACTAAATTAGAAGCAATTCTTGGAAATGAAAAAGTTGAAAAAGTAAACACGAACAGGCGGCCCATGAAAGCAGATGCCGTCATCCTTTCAATAGGTATAAGGCCTAATACTGCATTCTTGGCTGATACCGGCATAAAGCTTTCTAAAAATGGAGCTATTGTAGTAAATGAGCATATGGAAACTAATATTGAGGATATATATGCTGTTGGAGACTGTGCGATTGTAAACAATATGTTAACAGGAAAAGAAGCTTATTCCCCGATGGGGTCTTCTGCAAATATCGAAGGAAGAATCTTGGCTCAAAATCTAAATGGCAAAAAGCAAAGTTATAAAGGTGTTCTGGGGACTGCCGTCGTTAAGCTTCCTGAATTAAATGTTGGAAAAACCGGCTTAACGGAAGATGCTGCCAAAGCTAAAGGCTATGATGTAGTATCCGTTGTAACAGTTGTGGACGACAAGGCCCATTATTATCCTGGAGCTTCATCTTTTATCATTAAGATGATAGCAGACAAGAGCACCAAAAAACTACTAGGATTGCAAGTACTTGGCAAAGGTGCAATTGATAAGATGGTAGACATAGCAGTTATGGCCATTGCTTTAAATGCTACTTTAGATGATATTAAGGACCTAGACTTATCATATGCACCACCATTTTCCACAGCAATTCATCCTTTTTCTCATACTGTTAATATTCTACTTAATAAAATCAATGGAGAAATCCATTCAATTACGCCTAGAGAATATTCAGAAGGTGAAGCTGCAGGCTATAAAATAATCGATGCTTCTATCGTTCCAAGTATAGCAGGTGTTCCTTTTGTAGACTTATCAAAAGCTCATGGAGAATTACCTCAATTTAGTGAGGATGAAAAGCTATTATTGGTCTGCACTAAGGGCAAAAGGGCCTATATGCTGCAAAAGCGATTGAAGAGTTTTGGCTATACAAATACATTAGTTCTTGAAGGTGGTACTACTTTCAATGAATTGTCACTAAAAAATTAATTTAATAATAGGAAGGTGGAAATATGACAACTTTAAAGGTTACCCCAGAACAAGAAAAATCAGTAAAAGCATTAGGGTTCCTTAGAAATAGAGGGACAGATAATTTTAGTGCCAGAATTATTACAGTTAACGGAAAAATAACGGCAGCTCAACAAAGATGTTTAGCAGAGGCCGCAGAAAAATTCGGAAATGGTGATATTTTATTTACTACCAGGCTAACTATTGAGATTCCCGGAATTCCATACAATAAGATAGAAGAGTTTAGAGCTTATATAGCTAAGGAAGGCCTGGAAACAGGGGGTAACTGGTTCAAAGGTACGACCAGTAGTTTCTTGCAAGGCAAGTACATGCCAATATGGTTTAATTGATGCATATGATTTATCGGAAAAAATTCATGAGAAATTTTATAAAGGATATGAAAATGTTAGATTGCCCATAAATTTAAAATTGGTGTAGGTGGCTGTCCAAATAATTGTATTAAACCCGATTTAAATGACCTGGGCGTTATTGGCCAAATGGTGCCAATCTTTGATGAAGAACTATGCTATGGCTGCAAAAAATGTGCTGTAGTTGATGTATGTCCAATTGGTGCAGTTAAAGTCGTTGATGGTGTATTAAACATTGATAAAGGTATATGTAATAATTGTGGTCGCTGTATAGGAAAATGTCACTTTGATGCTATCGAAGACGGAAAGCCTGGATATAAAATTGCTATCGGCGGAAGATGGGGGAAAAGAGCTAATATAGGCAAAGCTATAAACAAAATATTTGCAGATGAAAATGAGGTCATGAGCGTAATAGAAAAAATGCTACTAATATATAGAGAGCAAGGAATTACAGGAGAGCGTTTATCTGATACCATAGAAAGAATAGGCTTTGAAAATATTGAAGCACAGCTACTATCAGATGAAATATTGGAAAGAAAACAAGAAATTTTAGATGCAAAGCTCCATTTGACCGGAGGAGCCACATGTTAGTTGACAGACTTGGCCAGCTCTAGTCTTTTGGCAGCCCTTTTATAGGAAAAGTATCCCTTTCTTCGATGAAATGCATAATTCGTAGTTAAGATTATGTAAACGAGGCATTGTCAAAACGACAATGCCTCGTTTGTATCCAATAATTTATTTAGGATTATTCGTTAACTGTTCAGAAGGTTATACAACAATTGTGCCATCTCCGCGCGAGTAGCCGTACCCGTCGGGGTCAGCTTACCATCTGAGCCGTGGATTACACCGGTTTCAACTAAAACAGTCATGGCTTCCTTCGCCCAAGAGGCAATCTCGAGGCATCGGAGAAATCAAGCGATGTCTTGCCGGAATCACCCTGCGGAAGTTGCCCCTATCACCTTTAGGGCATTATACAGCATAGTGAACATTTCCTGCCTGGTAATTTCTTCTCCGGCGCAAACATGTTATCCCCTACACCTGCGATATCCGAGGCGCTTTGCGGCCGCAAGGTAGCCGGTGTAGTAAGTGTTGCCGGCGTCAGAGAAGTTGTCAAGGGGACTTGAATCCGGTTCTATGCCGTATGCTCTCATCATTAGAACTATGAATTCACCGCGCGTCAGCTTGGATGCGGGCTGAAAATACCCTTGCCTATACCTTCTGTATCCCCCTGGCCGCAATGAAACTAACTGCCTTGTGATACCAAGCGTCTGCAGGCACGTCATTGAAGCTCACTTTGTTATATGCCACTGCAAAGTTGTTGAAGTGGGCTGTGTATAAGTAACCATTCCGGTCTCAGAATCGTAACGTCCATTGAGTATAGTGACAACATTGCCGGCGCCATCGATGTACCATACAACGATGCTTTCGGGATTTGCAAGTTCCTCCTCAGTCGGTGTATAAGGTATGGAAACCATCACAGGCGCATTGGGATTGCTCCACTGGGTTCGCTTGCCATCAACAGATAAGTTAAGCTGAATTAGTGGCCTGTCGCCGATTTTGTTCCTAACATCCTCTGGCAGACTGGATTTATCCACCCTGACCGATAATGATTTGTGCTTTGTCCCCATCCGTTCCTGCAACGCCTTCCAGCATATTAGACGTTAGCGTAATGCTCCCCACATCGGTATTAAGAGTCAGTGTGCCCTGAGTATCAATTCTTGACAAATCTTGCACAGAAGATGTCTACCGCATAGATATCCACACCAGGTATAGAAGGCATCGTAATTATCACATTATCTTGAGGTCTCGTATGCCAGGGATCCTCTTCTATGGAAACGTTCCATATCCCTGCCAACCCTAACTTGGAGCGTCTTTTCAGTGTCGCTTCCAAATTTAATAAGAGCTAGATAAGTGGGGGCTGACGGAGTACTGGTACTGCCTCCTCCTCCACCGCCGCCTTTATATGTCCATGTTGCTGTAACAGTCACATTCTTCGGAGGCATGACAAATGTTGTTGTCGTACTATTTGCGTCTGTAAAGGTTACACCGTCCGGAGAAGTCCATCCGCCGAAGATGTAATTTGTGCGACTGCCGGCATTTATCGTGACCGTCTCTCCTTCTGCATAGCTGCCCGCACCGCTTGTAGCCGCATAACTGCCATTTACCGTTACGGTATAAGTGGGTAACCGGAGTAGCTGTCGGTGTGGCTTTGATGCTTGCCGCCGGTCCTGCACCTACTCTGTTAACCGCCCTTACATAGAAGGTGTATTCGGTGCCATTGGTCAAGCCGGTAAAGGTATAGGATGTATCCGATCCCACATCCGTCCAGTTAGCATCGCCGTCTTTGTATACTTCGTAACTGATAATATCACTGCCGCCGTCGTCGGCAGGTGCCATTCCAGCTTAGCTCCACCTGACCGTCACCGGGAGTGGCTGTGAAGTTCTGCGGCACGGTGGGGACGGTGGGCACGGCTGTGTACACCTGCCATCTCAGGAATGGATATCCGTTATTATCGCTGCCATTAATACCCCATACATCATCAAAATCCCATTCTATAAAAGTTTCTTGCTTTTTCATATTCGCTGTCGACTTGCCTGTGCCGCAGTGCTGATGTGCTTTGACCTGATGTTTCGGTATCCCAATAACATCCGGTATCAGTTTCCGCCAGTATTACTGCCTACCAGCCCCCCGATTTTAGAATTCCCGTTTTACTGCGCCGACAGCAAAGGATAGGAGATCGGTCCAGTATTTCCGCCCACCAGACCGCCGACGTGCTCATTGCCGTTCACCGTACAGGTGGAATAACATGCCGTAATTTCGTCGCTGTTAGAGCCCACCAGGCCGCCGGTGTAATCGTAACCCGTGACAGTGCCGCTAGGAAAGGGATTCTCTAATTTTTCCCTTCCAGTTTTTCACCAACCAAGCCGCCGATACTATTATCTTCGCTAACCACTGTTGCATCAGTCCGGCATTTGGTGATCGTACCTTGGTTATAACCGACCAGCCCGCTCTGTCCAGTCTCCGTATTCTATTATATCGGTGCCTGTCACATTTCCTGTAAAGTCGGAATTTGTTATTGTGCCGTTATTATTATTACGACCGGCCAGACCTCCTGTAATCCCATTCGCCTGTTACATTGCCGCTGGCATTTACGTTGGTTATCTCCCCGCTGTTATTGCCCACCAGTCTACCGACATAATAGCAACCTGTTATATCCACATTCTCTAGTGTCAGATTGCGGATTTTGCTCCTGTGCCTGTTTAACCGAATAAGCCGGAAGGAAGTGCGGTTATTCCATGTTCCCGCCTTGTTGATAGTAAGGTTGCTGATGGTGTGGCCTCCGCCGTCAAAGGTGCCGTTGAACGGACTTGCCGAGGTGCCTATGGGCTGCCAGCGGGTATCGCTATTGTACGGGGCTATATCAAGGTTCAGGTTTGCATTCAGCTTAAAGTGCTTATCACTGTTCTCTTTCCCCAGATAGTTGCGTACATTGTTGAGCTGATTCACTGTTTCAATAAGATAAGGCTCCTCTTCACTGCCGTCGCCACCTGCAAACTCAAGTACTGTCGGTATAGCTGATACACTCGCCTCCGCACCATTGCCTACGCTGTTAACCGCCCGTACCTTAAAGGTGTAACGTTGTGCCGTTGGTCAGGCCAGTGAAGGTGTGGGAGGTGCTAGTGCTGCCGTAACCCATGTAGTGCCATCATCGGCGGACACTTCGTAGTGGGAAATCGCGGCGCCCCCGTCGCTTGCCGGAGCAGTCAGCTTAACGTCACCTGTCCGTCGCCGGGCCGTGGCGGTGAATTCTGCGGTGCGGATGGTACGGTGACCGTGGGGGCCCTTGACCCAGACAATCCCAGTTATGGACTCAGTGCAGTATTTCAGGTATCCTGGCTTATCGGGATCATCCACACCGGAGGATTTGTCTTTGTTTGTGTAACCAATGTTGATGTAAGCCATAGCAGTGATCGTTCCGTCACAGTGATCCTGCCACGTCCTAAGGTTCTTGCACCGCAGCCTCCTTCTCCCGTACATGCACATTGCCCAGAACGTGGATGGAAGAATCTTTACCGTCAGCATAAGCGCCGAAGGCGGAACCATCGTCCAAAAGCGTTACCTGAATATTGGTAACCATGGCTGTGGAAGCATCTGACACCTTAACGCCGTAGCAGGTGCCATCGCTTATCTGTCTGACATTAAACTGGCCGGAACCATAAGGAAGACATTGCCGCCGTTTTTTACCTCAAGGCCCACTCCCGGCACGGAGTATGTGGAGCTGTTTACATTAAGTGTATACCCATTCAAATCAAAAGTGATATCCGCTCCGTCAATAACGAGGCCGCCATCATAATCAATATTCCCCAGCAGTTGTATGGTTCCCCCGTACATGACAGCCTCCAGAGCTCCATCCAGCGTATCGTACCCGACCTCGTCGACTTTGCACAAGTATCCTCCTGATGCTGGCCCGTCATTAACGGTCAGCGTAAGCCCGGTGTCAGTATAGGTTGGCTCAAAGGTGATTTCCGGTATGTTACTTTCAAATGAAGAAAACGTACCCTGCCCTTGAACCATAAGTCATGATTTCAAAAGTGTCGCCCGGTGAAGGATATAACCATCCAGTATATTTATTTTAATATACCGTTTAGAAGTGCAGTTCCTGCAACCTCAAGCGGAGTGAAGTGACTAGGCCCTCCAATATCAAACTCCAGTGTGCCTGTATTCTGCTGCGTGTAACCGGAATTGAATTGAGCAGATGCACAGGTATTTAATATTTTTAAAGTTCCAAAATTATTAACATTGCTGCTCAGATTATAGCTTCCGCTGCCGCCCAGTTCCAGAGTTGACCTCCCTGGATATTGAAGTTGCCGCTTCCTTCGGCGCCGCCTGTGAGTCTAAGGCTGCCATCTACATCTATAAGCAATGAACCGTTGTTAACCAAATAACGGTCCAAAGAAGATGAGGCTTTTGCGTATAAATTCGCATTATCTTCAATTATAAGTCTCCCGGTGCCTTCTATGTTCCCTCCGATCCATACAAAGCTACTACCATTAGTTATTGTGATATCTCCTGCCCCGTCCAGTTTCCCGTTTATTAAAGAAGAGTTTTCTGATAAAGATGAATTTGTCATTTTAAGAGTACCACCGGAAACCGTCAAATTTCCTGCGCAGTTTAGCCTTACACTTGTCTCGCCATAAACATATTCACTACTGAGAACTCAGGTATAATTACATAGTCGCCCGTCCTCCGGACTTGTTCCAAATCCAGTTGTCGGCAGTATGCCATGACCCGTCACCGGCTGCCCCTGTCCATTCCAGCTCACTTAACGCGAATACAGGTTGCCAGAGGGTAAATATCATTATGCAGCATAATGCCACGAAACGATTCGCTTTCGCTTCACTTTCATCCTCCTCTAATCAATATTTACTCCTCCGAAGAGGTTAACAGCTTGCCAGCACTAGATTTTATTTCACCTTTCTTACCTCCTTCTATTCATTTTTCACCGACATTTTTCTATATACAGAGGGCGAGATGCCAACCTTCTCCTTGAACAGTTTTGCGGAATGACCGTTATAATTCATGTTGCAGGCGGCAAAGGCCTGGGCGATAGTTAGGTTAGTATCCAGCAGTTTTTCCTTCAACCTCCCGATTTTATAATTTATATAGTATTCATGGGGTGTTACCCCGGTGTGCTTTTTAAACAGCTTTGTGAATTGGGCCTTGCTGAGACAGGCCACCTTCGCCGTTTCGCTTAAGTTAAACGGCTCCAGCCAGTGGCTTTCTATGTATTCTTTCGCCTTTTCAATCCTATCCTTACCGCGATATACCCTTCTATTGACAAGAAATACCACCACATATATAACTCGTTTTTCATCATCCAAAATGGGAAAAAGCGTAATGTCCTGGTATACTGCCTCTAAATCCAAATCCCGTATACCGTAGCGTTCCACAATACTTTCCAAGGGCACTTTCACATCCTGAAAAAAGACGGTTTTCCCTTGAAAAGCCCGCTTTATCTTGTCCATCTGGCCTGTTGCGATAATGTCAGGGTCTTTAAATATATTGTCTTTTTCCACAACCATGTCCGGACTACTGACATTATATTCGTCCAGCATAGCCTTGTTCACTAGCACTGACCTTCCATCCGGAGCGTAAATCTGAATGGGATAGGGAAAATGTTCTATTATTTTTACAAGCAGTTCTTCTTTTCCAGAGAGCGATTGAAAGGACGATAAAATATCCTTTTGCCTATCTTCCATATTATTTCCCATTCTTTATCACCTTTTATATAAGCTATCATATGATTTTCACTCCTTGGGGCTTGGCCGCATGTTA
>JBMNGG010000013.1:0-54848 GCA_050949705.1 Tepidanaerobacteraceae bacterium
GTTACCAATATGTGATAAAATGGACAAAGAAAAATATTTGAGGAGGTTTTTTCCTTGAAAGTAAGTGTTGATCAAGATCTATGTATCAGTTGCGGACTTTGCATCGACATCTGTCCATCAGTCTTTGATTGGAATGATGATGGGAAGGCAGATGTAATAGTCGATGAAGTTCCTGCTGACGCTGAAGATGATGCAAAAGAAGCATTAGAAGGATGTCCTTCAGAAGCAATTAAAGAAGATTAATGTTTTAGCAAAAAAACAAAAAGATCTCATCTACAATTAATAGATGGGGTCTTTTTATTTTGTGTAGAGGAAGGAATTTTGAACTGGACGTAGAATATAGAAAATAAATGAAACAGTATTTCGCAATATGAAACGAGGAGGTTTAATATGACTAAGTTAGAGGTTATAAAACGTATAACAGATTGTGGTATTGTTGCTGTGGTGAGAGCGGAGTCTTCCGAACAAGCCCTTAAAATCGCCGAATCAGTTAAGAAGGGCGGTGTAGAGGCTATAGAAATAACTATGACAGTGCCTGGGGCAATAGATGTTATTAAAGAACTTGCAAAAGCATACCAAAATGGAGAGATTCTTATTGGTGCAGGGACAGTGATGGATTCGGAGACAGCAAGAGCAGCAATGCTCGCAGGAGCGGAATTTATCGTTAGCCCGTATTTTAATCCAGATGTAGTTAGGATATGTAATAGATATCAAAAAGTATGTATGCCCGGAGCTATGTCTATTAAAGAAGTCGTTGAAGTTATGGAATCTGGAGCTGATTTTGTAAAATTCTTCCCAGGAAGCGCTTTTGGTCCATCTATGATCAAAGCCATCTTAGGTCCATTGCCTTATGCACCTATTGTTCCTACCGGCGGCGTCAGCCTGGAAAATGTGGATGAGTGGATTAGGGCAGGTTGTAAGGCTGTTGGTGTAGGCGGTCAGCTTACTAAGGGAGCAAAGAAAGGTAATTATGCTGAAGTTGAAGAAACCGCTCGGAAATTTGTAGAGGCTATTAAAGCAGCCAGAAAGTAATCTCTATTAACAATTGAAAGGAAGGTGATATTAATTGACTAACAAAATTGTTACTTTTGGTGAGATAATGCTAAGACTAACACCTCCCAATTATCTAAGGTTTGTCCAAGCAGACTCCTTTGATATCACATATGGTGGCGGTGAAGCTAATGTTGCTGCTTCTCTTGCAAACTATGGTGAAGATGTATATTTTGTAACAAAAGTTCCAGATAACCCTATCGGCCAATCAGCTATAAATCATCTACGTCGTTACGGGATAAATACAAGATATATAGTAAAAGGCGGAGAGCGGCTAGGTATTTATTTTAATGAAATAGGTGCATCACAGAGACCTTCATTGGTGGTATACGACCGCAGCCATTCGTCGATTTCACAGGCACAGGTAGGAGATTTCGATTGGGAAAAAATTCTGGAAGGAGCTAAATGGTTCCACTTTACAGGAATAACCCCTGCTTTAGGCGACAATGTAGCAGCATGTTGTCTCGAAGCAGTAAAGACCGCACAAAAATTAGGAGTAACCGTTAGTTGTGATTTAAACTATCGTAAAAAACTTTGGTCTAAAGAAAAAGCCCGTTTAGTTATGACAGAACTTATGCAATATGTAGATATTTCAATTGGTAATGAAGAGGATGCTCATGATGTTTTCGGTATTAAAGCTGGCGAATCTGATATAACAAAGGGTCAGCTTAGTGAAGAAGGCTATAAAGATGTAGCCAAGCAGCTCATGGAAAAATTCTCTCTTAAAGGTGTAGCCATAACACTACGTGAAAGTTTCTCAGCATCAGATAACGGTTGGTCTGCTATGTATTATGATGGAACGGAATTCTATCATTCAAGAAAGTATAAAGTGCATATAGTAGATAGAGTAGGCGGTGGCGATTCTTTTGGTGGAGGATTCATCTATGCCCTAGTTAAAGGATATAGCCCTAAAGATGCACTTGAATTTGCTGTGGCAGCCTCCTGCCTTAAACATACCATAGTCGGTGACTTTAACCATATGACGGTTAAAGAAGTAGAGAACTTAGCCAAAGGTGATGCTTCAGGAAGAGTACAAAGATAGGGAATATCATTGAAATAAAAAAATGTTCCTCTGTTTTTAGACGGAGGAACATTTTTTTATGTTAGGTTTAAAAATATGAATGAAAAACTAAAAATATTTATGAGGAATCAGGAATTTTTATCGTTGTACGGAATATAAATTATTACAAACGATTTCAAAAGATGCAAAATAGTTTAGATGAAGAAAGTTTTTAACAACTTTTATGAATGTGTGATAGGTTATGAAAGTATAGATATTATGAATATGAAAATCGGATTACTATCATTGTATCAATAGAAATCAAAAAATGCATCAATTCAAGAAAGGAAGATACAATGGTAACTATAAAAGAAGTAGCGAAGAAAGCGGGAGTATCACCGAGCACTGTTTCCAGAGTATTAAATAAAACTGCGGTTGTAAAGGACTCGACCAGAAAAAAAGTTTTAGATGCAATAAATCTGTTAGACTACCGACCTAATTTTCTTGCTCAGGGTTTAAAAGAGGGAAAAACTAAAACCATAGGAATTATTATTCCAAATATACGAAATCCTATTTACCCAGTTGTGACCAGAGGTGCTGAGGATGCTGCAAAAAAATTTGACTATACAGTAGTTTTAAGCAATACAGATGAAAATACTGAAACTGAAAAGCAGAGCATTCAAAATCTTCGTGAAAGGTGGGTTGATGGTTTAATTATAGCACCGGCAGGCAAGGAGATTGAACACATACTTGAATTACAAAGAAAAGGATTTCCAATGGTTTTAATAGTTAGGAATCTTGATATTCCCGTCAATGCGGTTTTAATTGATAATTATAGAGCAGCATATGATGCAGTTTCTTTCCTCATAAAAACTGGTCATAAACGCATAGCAATAATAAAGGGAAATCAACAATTGGCTTTATACAGGGACCGTTTTAATGGTTACAAGCAGGCCTTAATTGATTCAGGTATTTTTGTGGCAAATGAATTGATAACAGGAGACGATTCTGACAGCGTTCAATGGAGTTTAGATGGATATAATGCAATAAATGGGCTTCTCACTCAGGGTATACAGTTTGATGCAGTATTTGCCACTACAGATCTTCGGGCAATTGGTGCAATTAGAGCTATAAAAGATCATCAGCTTAAGGTTCCTAATGATATTTCTGTTATAGGTTTTGATAATCTTGATTTCAGTTCTCTTATAGATCCGCCGCTTTCAACTGTATCACAACCATTTTATGATATTGGGGCAAGGGCTGTAAATAAGCTAATTCAATTAATAGAAGGGGAAACTAAAATTGGAAATTCGTTAGAAATAATGCCAACTGAATTAATAATAAGAAAGTCTACAAAATGAATTGCTTTTTTACAATAATATGCAAACGATTTCAATAAAGAGGACAAATAGTAAGGGGTATTTTTATATAAATAACTATTTGTAGCATTATCTAAGAGCGGATATTGTTTTCAGAAAAGTGACAATATTGGACTTATAGATATGCCTTCAAAGTCTAGAGAATAAGGGGGTGAAACCATATTTCTACAGCAAATCAATGGTTTTTATTAAAAAATAAAGGGGGTTAGATTAAAAATGTCAATCAAAAAGGCTTTAATATTTTTGCTGGTAATAGTAATGGTAGGATCTGTTTTATTAGCCGGATGTGGTGGCGGCAGCAACAAAGGTGCCTCGGACAATGAAAGTACTAATGGAGCTGAAGAGGTAAAAACTTATACATTCAGAGTTTCAACTAACCATCCAGAAGAACATCCAACCACTGACTCGTTAAAAGAATTTGCCAGACTAATGAAAGAAAAAACAGAGGGCAGGGTTGAAGTAAAAATCTATCCTGCGGCACAGTTAGGGGAAGAAACGGAAGTTATAGAACAAGCTCAGCAGGGGATTTTAGAGTTTGTGAGGGTTTCCGCAGGAAATATGAGCGGTTTTGCACCAAAAATGGATATCTTCAGTGTACCTTATTTATTTAAAGATGCGGAAAAATACTGGGAGATATTGAGTGGTCCTATTGGTGATGAAATTTTTGCTGATCTTGAAACAAAACAATTAAAAGGCATTGTTTATTATGATGGTGGGGCTCGTTCATTCTATAACAGGATTAAACCAATCCAGACTCCTGAAGATCTCAAGGGAATGAAAATAAGAGTGATGCCCAGTGAGATAATGTTAAAAACCATCGAAGCTTTTGATGCCGTACCTACTTCAACGTCCTTTTCCGAGGTTTATTCAGCTTTGCAGACAGGAGTTATAGATGGAGCTGAAAACAGTGCGATTAGTCTATTAACAATGAAACACTCAGAAGTTGCCCCATACTTTTCACTAGATGAGCATATGAGAATTCCTGACATGCTTGTTATGAGCTTAAGCAAGTGGAATGAAATGCCCGAAGATATTCAGAATGCCATAATAGAAGCAGGAAAAGAATCTCTGGAATTTCAAAAGAAAGCTTGGGCAGAGTATGAGGAAGCCACCATGAAGCAATTAGAGGCAGAAGGAGTAAAAATCAACACAGTAGACAAAGAAGCATTTGCCAAAGTAGTAGCACCGCTTATTGAGGAAGTTAAGCCTCAATTTGGCGGTCTAATTGAAAAGATACAAGAAGCACAGAAATAATGAAAAAGGAGGGGTAACCCTCCGACATCATTAAAAGTAACTTTGTGACTTGTAATTAAATTACAGGAGGTGGCTGAATGAAAATATATACCCAAGTATTAGATATTTTAACAAAAATCATTGAGTTCATAATTATAATCCTAATGGGACTGGATGTTGTAGTGATGCTAATTCAGGTTGTAGGTAGGGAATTGGGTAATGCTCCCGCATGGACAGAAGAATTGGCTCGTTATTTGATGATTTGGATCGGAATGTTAGGTGCCGCTGTTTTAGTTAGATCAAAGAAGCATATATACATAGAAATCCTAGTTGATAGAATAAAGCATCCTGCTTTTAAGAAATTTTTTTCTACATTAACTCACATAAGTATCATTGTCGTAGGGGTTATTTTAGTTAATTATGGAGGATATGTTACTAAGCAGAATATGGGGCAAATATCACCTGCTTTAAGAATAGCTTTTTCTTGGGTGTATTTATCAATGCCTCTGAGTGGAGCTTTAATGATCCTATATTCCATAGAACAGTTGCAATCTCAGCAAAGGGGAGAAAGTAAATGTCATTAGCAGTACTAGTGTTTTCCTTTTTAGTACTTTTAATATTGGGTGTGCCTATCGCTTTTAGTATGGTGATTTCCACCATGTTTTCACTGTTTGTAATAGGTACTATTCCTTTACAGGTAATAGTTCAAAGAATGACCTCAGGGATTAATAGTTTCCCACTTCTAGCCATACCGTTTTTTATTTTAGCAGGTGAAATATTAGAAAAAGGAGGGGCTTCAAAAAGCCTTGTGGATCTTTCAAATATAATCGTTGGCAGAATTCGTGGTGGATTAGCAATGGTTGCGGTTCTAGCTGAAATATTCTTGTCCGGCGTTACCGGCTCTTCAGTGGCGGATGGTTCCACTTTAGGTGCTATATTGTTACCGATGATGAAAAAGAAAGGATATGATGATGATTTCTCTGCTGCTATTATAGCAGCATCGGCCACTAATGGACTTATAATCCCACCTTCTAACACAATGATTCTTTATGGCATGGTAGCCGGCGGCGTATCTATTGGCGCGCTGTTTTTAGCAGGCTTTGTACCAGGCATTATATTAGGAATTGCACTAATGATACTCTGTTATATAATTGCCAAAAAAAGGAATTACCCTACAGAAGAACCTGTTAGTATAAAAGAAGGATTGCATATAGTAGTCTACTCCATACCAGCACTTATGGCCATAGTCATAATTATGGGTGGAATAGTTAGTGGAATTTTTACAGCGACTGAGGCTGCGGTTGTTTCTGTTGTATACTCTATCCTTATATCTCTATTTATTTATAGAAAATGGGAGTTAATTAAACAGATGCCGGAAATATTGCTTAATAGTGCTAAGACTACTGCAATAGTACTCATTTTGATTGCTGCTTCAACTGCTTTTGCCTGGATATTAGCTTATGAAAATGTTCCAACTATGATAGGGGGTATTATGCTCTCTATATCAGATAATCCAATCGTTATTTTAGCTGTAACTAATTTGTTACTGCTCATAGTAGGATGTTTTATGGATATGTCTCCTGCCATTTTAATTTTTACTCCAATGCTTCTTCCCATAATGACTCGTATAGGTGTAGACCCTGTTCATTTTGGAATAATCATGATGGTGAATTTGTCTATAGGATTGATAACTCCTCCTGTCGGCAATTTACTATTTTTAATGTCTAGCATGGCTAATATCAGCATGACAAGGATATCTAAAGCCGTAGCAATATTTTATATTCCATTGATTATTGTTTTAATACTGATAACCTACATACCAAGCCTTGTAATGTTCTTACCTAATATGCTAATGAAATAAATATTTTTCATGAAAGGATGTGACAAATGAAGATAAGCTTCTCCACATTTCCGTATCTTTACTACTCATTAGAAGATGTGATTAAAAAACTCAGCGATATGGGATATGACGGAATTGAGATATGGGGCGGAACCCCTCATGCTTATGCCTATGATATGAATAAGGAAAAGATATCTGCTATCAAAGAAAGAATTCAACAATCTGGTATTGAAATATCTGGGTTCATTCCGGCACAGTTTAGATATCCTGCAAATATAGCTATCGATGATAAAGTTGTTAGGGAAAGGAGTCTGAATTATCTTAAGAAAAGTATTGATATCGCTGTTGAATTAGGCTCTCCTTTAGTGAGTATTTGTCCAGGACATACAAGATTTGGCCAGAGTTTCGAAAGTGCTTGGGAAAACCTTGTAAAAGCCTTGGAAGAATTGGTCAGCTATTCTAGCGGGAGCATCGGGATTTTTATAGAACCAGGAAATCATTATGAAACAGATTTGGTAATAACTGCAAAAGATGCAAAAAGATTAATTAAGGATTTGAATAGCAAGATCGGAGTAGTATTAGATACAGGTCATATGTTTGTAAATCGAGAGTCCATTTCAGATTCTGTTTTATGTTTAGATAAAGCAAAAACCCATTTTCATATTGATGACAACATGGGTTTAACCGATGACCACATGATACCGGGTGAAGGAAAGATAAATTATCAGATGTTGTTTCATAATCTTAAAAAAGTAAACTACAATGGTTTTTTGACTGTGGAATTGGGCTTTCAGTATTGTACCGATCCGGACCCTGCGGCTTATAGAAGCCTACAATATTTAAGGAGTCAAATGATTGTAAACATTTAAGCCACATGGTCTAAAATTTGGAGTCATGTGATACCTAAGTTACACTTTGGGAATATTTTTGCATGATTAAAGTTCCTATTAAAAAGTATTTTTTGCATAGGGGAGGGTTATAGGATGTCCAAAATAATGGAAGTGGAAGATGCTTTAAAACTTATTAAAGATGGTGACACTATTGGTTCGACGGGATCTGGGGGTGGAGTGCTAGAACCGAATTATATCTTGGAAAAACTCGAGGAAAGCTTTCTTCAGACCGGTCATCCCTGTGATTTAACTTTGGTCCATGCTTCAGGTTTTGGAGATAAGAAAGAAACCGGATTGAATCGTTTTGCTCATGAAAAAATGACCAAAAGGGTTATTGGAGGCCATTGGGGCTGGACACCAAGGATGGGTGACTTGGCTAATGAGAATAAAATCGAAGCATATAATTTGCCACAAGGTGTTTTGACACAGCTTTATAGGGAAATTGCGGCAAATAGAGTGGGTTTAATAACTCATATTGGTTTAGGAACTTTTGTGGATCCCCGTGTCGAAGGTGGAAAATTAAATGAAATAACCAAAGAGGATCTCGTGAAAATAGTCAATATAGAAGGTAAAGAACGTTTACTGTATAAAGCATTCCCCATAAATGTTGCCATAATTCGAGGCACAACTTCTGATGAAGATGGAAATATTTGCATGGATGAAGAGCCCACATATCTTGAGGTACTGGCATTAGCACAAGCCGCTAAGAATTCCGGCGGTAAGGTTATATGTCAGGTAAAGTATATAGCGAAATCAAATAGTCTAGATCCGCGATTTGTTAAAATACCAGGAATTCTAGTAGACGCGGTGGTTGTATATAAAGAACAATGGCAAACTGTGGAAGGAGAATTCAACCCCGGCTTTACTGGGAAGGTTAAAGTACCTCTTGAGCAACTACCTGCAATGAAATTGGATGAGAGGAAGGTTATTGCCAGACGAGCTGCTATGGAACTCACTCCTAATGCTATTGTTAATTTAGGTTTTGGCATGCCCGATGGTGTAGCTTCTGTGGCTGCTGAAGAAGGAATTAGTGATTACATTACATTAACTATAGAGCAGGGAATAGTAGGTGGAGTTCCAGCATCTGGGGCTATTTTTGGAGTTGGTACGAACCCGGTATCAATTATTGATGAACCATCTCAATTCGATTTTTACAGTGGTGGAGGCTTGGATATAACTTTTCTCGGTATGGCGCAATGCGATAGTGAAGGTAATATTAATGTGAGCAAGTTCGGGAAAAATATAGCCGGTTGTGGTGGATTCGTAGATATTTCCCAATCGGCGAAAACAGCAGTTTTTTGCGGGACATTTATGGCAGGGGGATTAAAAGTAGAAATACATGATGGTGCACTGAAAATCCTTAATGAAGGCAAGTATAAAAAATTCGTAGAAAAAGTTGATCAAATCACTTTCAGTGGTAAAAGAGCCAGAGAAGTAGGTCAAAGGGTTTTATATGTTACTGAAAGGGCAGTCTTTGAAATGACTGAGTTAGGCCTAGTGCTAAAGGAAATTGCACCTGGTGTTGATTTGCAGAAAGATATTCTAAACAAGATGAGTTTTAAACCCATCGTTGATAAAAACTTAAAAATAATGGACACCAAAATTTTTCAGAATTCATTGATAGGTCTAAAATCTTTATTCATATAAGGAAAAGCTTAAACAATCAAGATAATAAGGGAAATTTACTAAAATATTGTTCCTTGATGAGTATATAGTCTGAGAATAGAAATTTTTTATAAGGAGTGAGTTGAAAGTGAATGAAGAATGGAATTTGGAACTTAAGGATCATGTTGCGTTGTTGACGATAAATCGTCCCAAATCGATGAATGCCTTGAATACTACTATGTGTGAAGAACTAGAAGAGATTCTTACTAACCTCGAAAAAAACCCGGAAGTTAGGGTTCTAATAATAACGGGTGCCGGGGAAAAATCATTTATTGCTGGTGCCGATATAGACCAAATGCCCACAATGACTCCGGAAGGTGCTAAATATCTTATAGATGTAGGTCACAAAGTTTTTGCCCATATAGAAAATGTGAACTTTCCTGTAATCGCAGCCATCAATGGATATGCTTTAGGAGGTGGGCTTGAGCTTGCCTTAAGGGCTGATATTCGCATATGTTCAAAAAATGCCAAATTTGGGTTGCCCGAAATTAAGCTAGGTGTAATAGCTGGCTGGGGAGGACCTGCCAAGCTAGCAGGTATTGTGGGTGTCGGCAGAACTAAAGATATGTTATACACCGGAAAATTCATCAAATCCGACAAAGCATTGGAATATGGATTAGTAACAGAGATATTTGAAAGTGTCGAGGAATTGCAAAAAGGTGCGTTAGCTTTAGCCCGAGAAATTGCAGAAAAACCTCCTATTACCATGGCAATCAATAAAAAGATGATGGAGAGCGCTGAAAAGTCCAACTTCCAGCCTAATCCGCAAGCAGATGCTCTTGCACTGGCTTACTGTTTTACAACACAGGACACAAGAGAGGGAGTAAACGCTTTTATTGAAAAAAGGGCACCAAAATTTATTGGAATGTAAAAGAATATCACTCAGAAGTCTTTTATCTGCTAATTATTATTAACAGTTCTGGAAAAGTTTTTTATAATCCATGTCTTTGCTGGTAGATGCAAAATTACATATAAACTTTTGCGTGGGCTTGGTTTCTTGCACTAAGAGGCTTACTAGATACAGGTTTCATTCTTAAAAAAGTTGATTAGACTGGTAATTATTCTTTATGCATATTATCAAATTGACCAGAACTTCAAAAGAGTATCAGATAGCCGCAAATAGTGTTAAGAACCAAGTCGCTAGGTACAAAACATTAGAGTAATTAAGAGATTTTGTAAAATATTAAATTTTATTAAAATTAGAGGTGTATATTATGAGCAATATTCCCTTTAGTATTGGTCAAAGTGTAACATTTAGTAAGACAGTTAGTGAATCAGATGTATATTTATTTGCAGGGATTACAGGCGATTTTTCGCCAAATCATATAAATGAAGAATATATGAATCAAACACATTATAAAAAAAGGATAGCTCATGGAGTTCTATCCATGGGCTATTCATCAACAGCTTCAACAAAATTTTGCCAAATGTCTTCCTCGCCATGTGTATCATATGGATATGATAAGATAAGATTCTTAAAACCTATTTTTATAGGAGATACAATAACAGTAAAGTATACCTGCACCGAAATTGACTATGAAAACAATAAAACATTTTCAAAGATTGAAATTACAAATCAGAATGGAGATTTGTGTACAGTAGGAACACATATTCTAAAGTTCTTATAAGATCAAAATAAGGTTTTCATATAATCAATTAGATGATTTTAAAGAAACAGTAAATACTAAAGGGTTCCATTTTCCAGAATCCAGCGCAATCGTTTTATAAAGGAGGGTTTTTATGAACTTTATCCCTTTTAAGGAACACAAAGGTCATTTAAATATAGTTAAAGCTGGAGAAAAAACAAGATATACAGGTTTTAGCCTCTTAAAATTAGGTCCAAATGAAACGCAAAGATCAAAGTCAGAAGACGAAGAACTAGTTCTAGTGATTCTATCTGGCAAATGTAATATAAGAATAAATAATAAAATTTTTGAACAGTTAGGTGATAGGAAAGACGTTTTTTCCGGAAAAGCCACTTCTATATACATACCAATTAATAGTAGTTATGAAGTAATCGAGTGCCAAGGTGGCGAACTGGAAATTGCTATTCTTTCAGCAGTGTCGAGGAGGCAATACGAACCATTTGTAATAATACCAAATGATGTAATTACCAACAATAGGGGAATTTTAAATTATCGTAGAGAAGTCAATCATATACTAATAGAAAATGGGGAGGATAGGGTTGATAAAATACTTGTAGGAGAGACAATAGGATATCCGGGTCAATGGTCAAGTTTCATATCACATAAACACGATACATATAATCCACCTCATGAAACGGAAATGGAAGAAATATATCATTATAGATTAAAACCTTCTAGTGGTTTCGGAATTCAAGTTTTATATAACGATAATTTAAGTTTAAGGGAAGCTTATATGATAAAAGACGGAGACACTGTAATAGTGTTAAATGGTTATCATCCGCTGGTTGTTGCTCCTGGCACTCAAATATATTATTTATGGGTGATGGCAGGACCCTATGGTAGGAAGATGATGACCAGAGAAGATCCTAATTTTGCCTGGCTTAACAATGTCGCACCACTATTGAAATAGACAATTATCACAAGAGATAAAGCTAATGGAAAATAGTAAGCAATAATGATACATATGTATCTAGCACAACTTATTTTAATAAAATTATTAAAACAAAAGTTAATAATTTATGTTTACTAACAACTTATCATTTTTAGAAATACAAAATGTAAATTAGCATAAAAAAAGAAAGAAGGTTTGGTATGCGAAAAGTGGCTGTTATTACCGGTGGAAGTAGAGGAATAGGATTAGCAATTGTAAAGCAAATGTTGAATGATGGTTATCAAGTTGCTACAATCAGTCGAAATTTAGATAATGCGGAGCATGAGTTCAAAACCCTAGTTGATAAAGAAAATGAACATTTATTTTTTATGAGTAAAGATGTAGGAAATAGAGAAGATCGTGAAAGTTTTATAAATGCGGTTATGGAAAAGTTTGGTCGTATTGATGTTTTAGTGAATAACGCTGGTGTAGCACCTAAGGTAAGAAAAGATTTACTCGAAGTATCAGAAGAAAGTTGGGATTATGTATTAAACATTAATTTAAAAGGTACCATGTTTATCAGCCAATTGGTTGCTAATATTATGAGAAAACAAGAGGAAGTCGACGGGAGAAGAGGCATGATTATTTTTATGGGTTCGCTATCTTCCTATGCGTCTTCTACAAATAGAGTCGAATATTGTGCTTCAAAAGCAGCTGTTTCTATGTTGACAAAAGTTTACGCTGATCGTTTGGCTTCTGACAAAATATATGTATATGAAATTAGACCTGGAGTTATAAAAACCAGTATGACAAAACCCGTAGTAGAGAAATATAACAAAATGATTGCCGATGGTCAGTTTCCTATAGCTAGATGGGGCTATCCAGAGGATTTGGCAATGGCAGTATCTTGTTTGTGTGATGGAAAACTACTTTATTCTACAGGTCAAATAATTAATGTTGACGGAGGTTTCCATATCCGAAAGTTGTAATTCATAACTTGGTTCCGTCATTTACCGAGGAAGTATCGTAATTGGAGAAATGAGGGATGGATATGCTTGAATCAACAATTAAAGCAAGGGGCTATAATATCAGAGTTTATTCTCTTAATACAGTTGTAGTCGGTACTGGCGCAGCTGGCCTTAATGCTGCTGATAGACTCATTGGTTATGGAGAAAAGGACATAGCAATAGTAACAGAAGGCATAAATACTGGTACATCAAGAAATACCGGCTCTGATAAACAGACATATTATAAACTTACACTTTCCGGCTATGAGCCCGACTCCATAAGGGAGCTTGCAAAGACGCTATTTGAAGGTCAGTGTGTAGATGGTGACATCGCCCTTTGTGAGGCAGCCCTATCGGCACAATGTTTTCTAAAACTTGTAGAGCTAGGGGTCCCCTTTCCCCGTAACAGGCACGGTGAATATATAGGCTATAAAACAGACCATGACCCAAGGCGCCGAGCAACTTCTGCCGGCCCCTATACATCCAAGTTCATGACAGAATGTCTAGAAAAAGCAGTGAGAGAAAAGGGCGTAAAAATTTTTGATAAACTGCAGGTAATAAAAATATTAACTTATGATGGAAAGCTTTTTGGGCTTTTATGTATTGATTTACAAAATCTCGACAAGCCCAACCAAAGATATGTTGCATTTAACTGTAAAAATATTATATATGCGACTGGCGGTCCTGCCGGCATGTATGCCGACTCGGTTTATCCTCTAGGCCATTATGGTGCAACGGGAATTGCATTTGAAGCAGGCATTATGGGCAAAAACCTTACTGAATGGCAATACGGTTTATCATCTATAAATCCCCGCTGGAATGTTTCCGGTACCTATATGCAAGTATTGCCAAAGTTTATATCTACTGGTGAAAATGGTAATGATGAACGGGAATTTCTCTTTGATTTTTTCTCTAATAAAGGAGATATGCTTACAAAAGTATTTTTGAAGGGTTACCAGTGGCCTTTTGATGTTCGTAAGATAGATGGTGGTTCATCAATTATCGATATCCTGGTATATATTGAGACCTGTATTAAAGGTCGTCGGGTATTTCTTGACTTTCGTGATAATCCCAGTGGCGAAGAGATAGATTTCTTCACTCTCGCACCTGAAGCACGAAAGTATCTTGAAAGGGCAGGAGCGACTTTTGGCACACCAATTGAAAGACTAGTGCATATGAATGCCCCTGCAGTAAGCTTTTACAAGGATAAAGGTGTGGACCTTCACAGAGAACCCTTAGAGATTGCTCTTTGCGCTCAACACAATAATGGTGGTCTTTCAATCGACATGTGGTGGCAAACCAACCTAGAAGGATTTTTTGCAGCAGGAGAGGTAAGTGGGAGCCACGGCGTATATCGCCCGGGTGGCACAGCATTAAATGCCGGTCAGGTTGGTTCTACCAGAGCAGCTCAATACATTGCAGCAAATCGTAAAGGTGATCCCGTTGACTTAGATACATTTAGAAATGGGACCTTAGAATCAATTGGCGAAACTATTGTGATGGGTGATGCAGTACTGGGTAATTATGATAATGTAGATAAGATCTGGCAAAATGTTGCAAAGCGTATGAGCCGTTTTGGTGCAGCAATCCGCAGTATAGAAGATATACGCAAAGTAACTGAAGAGATAAAGAGTAAGCTTATTAATTTTAGTAGTATTATTAAGATTTCTTCTGGAAACTACCTTCACAAAGTATATCGTCTTTATGACATTCTTATATGCCAATATGTATACCTTATGGCAATGGTGGATTATGTAGAAAATGGCGGCAAGAGCCGAGGTTCAGCTCTTTATACAGATAAAAATGCTAAATTGCCTTATGGCGGACTTCCCGATATTTCTAAATATACTCTTGATGATGGCTCAAGAGGCAATATGGTGCAGGAAGTTATCTACAAAAATGGTAAATGTGAATTTAATTGGCGTAAAGTTCGCGAGATTCCAGAAGATGACGATTTTTTTGAAAATGTTTGGAGAATTTACAGAAAAAACGGCAATACTTTTTGAATTTGAAAGGAGAAATGCTAATGCAGGTTAATAATATTTTTGACGTCAGAGGTACTGAATTCCCGGCTGGAAGGCGTACCAGAGTTCTGGTAGGTCCTGAAGCTCCTACGGAAGCGAAGGGATTTGTCCTAGGTCATGTGACTATATATCCCGGTGGGTCTGTACCTTTACATTCCCATGTACAAGAAGAAGTGTATATTATCCTCAGTGGACATGGGAAAATGCATATAGATGATCAAACCGCTGATGTAAAACCCGGAGATTATGTGTACATATCCCCCAATGCTAATCATCTCCTTAAAAACACATCAAAAGAAAACATGATAATGGTATTTTGCTATGCGCCTAAAAGCATAGTTGACCACTGGCAGGAAGAATTGGAAGGTAGGATAAATTAGTAAGTGATATTATATATTTGAACATATAATTAAGTTAATATGTAATACAAGCTTTAAAAGCAAAGGTGTAATTTTATCAACCTTTGCTTTTTAGTATCTTGAATAACGCGGGAAAGAACACCACAAAGCCTTTATTGTGGTTATTACTTTATAGCTTTTTAATAGCTATAAAGTGTAAATTGACTACATGAAAGCATTCAAATCCATAACAATACAGTAATATACTCGCAATAAAGGTCGTTACATTTGAATCTATTCTTACGATGTGTAGTAACTTTTTTTATTTTATTATACATATCATATTCTACTATCCAAAAAATGACATTATCGTAAAACAAATCAGTATTAACAGCTAGTAATTGAAATATCACAAATAGGGTGCTATGATATTATAAAAGTGTTTGAGTAGATGATAAAACCGGCACGGGGGATTAGCATGGGAGATTTTATATTACAACTTGACCATATAGAGAAAAGTTTTGGGGATGTAAAAGTTCTAGATAATCTTAGTCTTTCAATAAAGCAGGGGGAATTTATTACATTGCTGGGGCCTTCCGGATGTGGTAAAACTACAACTTTACGTATTATCGCAGGGCTTGAAAAGCCTGATAGTGGTAAAGTGTATTTAGAAGGTAAGGATGTTACAACTGAGGAACCAAATAAGCGAAATGTGAATACTGTTTTTCAGAATTACGCTCTTTTTCCTCACATGACTGTTGAAGGTAATATAAGTTATAGTTTGCGACTTAAGCGCCTTGACAGAGCAAGAATAAAAAAGGCCGTTTCTGAGGCTTTGGAGCTTGTTCAGCTTGTAGGTTTCGAAAAACGAATGCCAAGCGAACTTTCCGGTGGTCAGCGCCAGAGAGTGGCAATAGCCCGAGCGGTGGTGAATGAACCCAAAGTTCTATTATTGGATGAACCTCTTGGGGCTTTAGATCTCCAACTTAGGCGTCAAATGCAGACAGAGCTAAAACGGTTTCAGAAGCACTTAGGTATAACCTTTGTATATATTACTCATGACCAAGAAGAAGCACTTAATATGTCTGATCGTATTGCTGTCATGAGGGATGGTAAATTTGAACAGATTGGCACACCGCAGGAAATTTATGACCACCCCAAAACTAGCTATGTCGCCCGTTTCGTAGGTTCTGCCAACATCATTGATGGTATAGTATTCAATGTAAATGAAGACACAGTAGTCTTTAAAAACAAGGATGGTAATGGGATAGTTGCTCGAAATCAAACAAATATAGCTTGTGGGCAAAAAGTAACTGTAGCCGTTCGAAGTGAGCATATCAAGTTAAACCTGATTACTGACAACAGTAATATTGCAGGTCTTAAAGGGGTCGTTAAGGAAAAGAGCTTTGCCGGAGGCCTGTTACAGATTATCGTAGCTTTAGCCGATGGCAATGAGCTCATAGCTAGCCGTCATGGTATTGATTCTTCTCTTGTCCCAGGGGATAATGTAATTGTAACTTGGGCACGGGAAAACGCCATATTGGTTGACTTGGAGGGCGCACAATGAAAAAGAGACTTTTTGAATGTTTTAGTCTCGCAAACTGCGTAGCTTTTCTGGCAGTTCTGCCCCTTTTTGTCTTTACATTTATGTTTGTTATAGGCCCGTTAATATATATGTTTGTGCTTAGCTTTTTACAGCGGGCTGAAGTGTGGGGAGTAGTAAATAAGTTCACCTTTAAAAATTACATTGATATCCTTGAACCGATCTATTTAAAAACCTTCATAGAATCCTTTAAACTTGCAATTTCTACTACTTTTCTAATAATGATTATTGGATATCCCTTTGGCTACTTTATGGCAAAGTTAGATACAAAATGGAAAAAACGTATGATGCTGCTCCTATGGATACCTTTTTGGACCAGTTCTCTTATACGGCTTTACGGATGGATTATAATTTTTCGTGCCAATGGAGTATTGGATAAATTATTTATGACACTTAATATTACCGATGCGCCGCTGAAACTTTTATATACATATCCGGCGGTGGTCGTGGGAATGGTGTATGCACTTTTGCCTTTTATGATTTTTTCCGTATATTCCAGCGCTGAGAAACTTGACTGGAGCTTAGTGGAAGCGGCAAGAGACTTAGGTGCAAGTTCACTGCAAGCGTTTTTGACTGTTTCATTAAAACTAACCCTGCCAGGGCTTTTATCAGGTGTAGTACTGACATTTATTCCATCTATGGGTCTATTTTTTATCGCTGATATTTTGGGTGGGAATAAGGTAGTTCTAGTGGGTAACCTAATTCAGGAGCAACTAATGAAAGCACATAATTGGCCCCTTGCGGCGGCACTTTCAGTGGTACTGATGATTCTTACTAGTGTGATGATATATATCTACCGCCGCATATCCAATGTAAAGGAATTGGAGGGGCTGGTATGAAAAACAACACAAAGCTTGCAAACATTTATCTTGGCTTGATCTTAGCTGTTATGTATCTCCCCATTTTAATAGTTATTATTTATTCTTTTAATAGTAGCAGAATTAGCTCTATTTGGGGTGGATTCTCTTTAAAATGGTATAGGGAACTACTTAGAGATAAGTCCATGTTCGATGCGATGGCCAACAGCCTTATTCTTGCTTCCTTGAGCAGCTTTTTAGCTGCAATAATCGGAACATTGGCAGCAGTAGGCATGCCGAAGGTGAATCTTCGAGGCAAAGGTGTTGTTGAATATATATCCACACTGCCTATTATGATTCCGGAAATCATTCTTGGTATGGTATTTTTAACATTTTTTTCTTTGATTAGATTGCCTTTTGGTATGGTAACATTAGTAATAGCGCATACATCCTTTTGTATACCCTACATATATATGATGGTGAAAGCAAGGCTTGTGGGCATAGATAAAAGTCTTGCCGAGGCCGCTAAAGACCTTGGGGCCAGTGAACTAAGGGTGTTTTTCGACATTACCCTACCGCTGATATTGCCTGCTATTTTATCAGGCATGTTGCTTTCTTTTGCCATGAGCCTTGATGATGTAGTAATAAGCATTTTTGTTACTGGTGTAAATACAAATACTCTACCAATAAAAATATATACACAGCTAAAAACCGGGGTAACTCCCAAAATCAATGCTCTTTCTACCCTGATGTTAGGGACTACTTTATTAATCTACTTTTTATCAGCATGGCTAGGTAAAAAAGGTTTGTATAAAAAAGATTTTGAAATGGAGGGGAAAATAATATGAAAAAAATATTTATAATGGTAATAGTATTGGTTCTCTGTTTCAGTCTGCTTGTTGGCTGTGGAAGTTCAGGCAAAGTCGACGATAATAAAAGTTCTACTCCCCAAGATGCACAGCTCAACTTATTTACATGGGAGGGAATGTTTCCTCAAGAGGTTCTGGATGGATTTACTGCTGAAACTGGTATCACTATTAACTACAGCAACTTCGATTATGATGAAACTATGCTGGCAAAATTACAAGCTGCCAAGGGTGGGGATTATGATTTAGTTATTGCCGATGACTATATAATAGAAACTGTTATTGCTGAAGGATTGGCTCAAAAGCTGGACAAATCAAAACTTAACAATTATAGCTTTATCAATCCCATATATCAATCTCAGTTTTATGATCCTAAGGACGAATATACAGTCCCATATGGAGCAGGTATCCAGACTATCGTATATGATCCTGCTTTAATAGATATGAATATTACCGCTTATGCCGATCTTTGGGATAGCTCACTGAAAGATAGCATAGGCATCATCGGCAACTATCGTGTTATTAATGGCCTTGCTTTAAAAGTCCTTGGTGAAAGTTACAATACACAGGACATTGCAAAAATTGAAGCGGCAGGAGAAAAACTTTTAGGGCTTGCACCAAATATTCGGCTGATAAAGGATGACAATTTACAGGATGATCTTTTAACCGGTGAAATAGGGGTAGCTGTTATGTATACTTCACAAGTTACGATAGCGAAGCTTTCCAATCCTGATTTGAAGGTGGTTTTCCCATCTGAGGGAATTGGATTTGGCATTATGGCAGGCTTTATACCTTCAAAGGCACCTCATCCGGACGCTGCACATAAGTTTATCGACTACATCCTACAGCCCGAAGTATCAGCTCAATGTTTCGAGTGGTTAGGCTATTATTGCACTAACAAAGCTGCTGAGGAGTTTATAAGCGAAGAATATAAAGATTTTCTTACACTTCCGTCAGATTTTAGTGGTGATATGGAGATGATTCAAAACGTTGGAGCTGAAGCGGAAGAAGCACATACTAAGGTTTGGACAAAATTTAAATCTGAAATGGGTAAGTAAAAAACTTAGCTAAGAATGAGGCTTTCTCAAAGCTAGTGAGAAAGCCTCATCTGATTTAAAATGTATAGCTAAAATTTTAAGGGGAATATAGTATAATGTTATATAAAAATGTAAAGCAGGCTAAATTTATAAATAGGCCTAATAGATTTATAGCAAATATTGAAATAGATGGTGAAATCGAAGTTTGTCATGTAAAAAACACAGGTCGATGTAAAGAGCTTTTGATACCAAATGCTACTGTTTTTGTTCAAGAAAGTAGCAGTAAAAAACGCAAAACAAAGTATGATTTGATATCTGTATATAAAGGTGAGAGCCTTGTTAATATAGATAGCCAAGCACCAAACAAGGTTTTTCATGAGTGGGTAGTAGATTCTGAGTTTTTTAAAGATATTACTTTCGTTAAACCTGAAGCAAAATACAAAAACTCCCGCTTTGATTTTTATATAGAGACAGTAAATAGCAAAATTTTCACTGAGGTTAAAGGCGTTACCTTGGAGGAAGATGGTGTTGCATTATTTCCCGATGCACCCACGGAGCGCGGAGTTAAGCACGTAAATGAGCTTATATGTAGTACAAATGACGGTTATGAGGCATGGATAGTCTTTATAATACAGATGAAAGATGTGCTGTATTTTACACCAAATATAAAGACTCACAAAGCTTTTGGCGAGGCACTTGAAGAAGCAAAGAGGCGTGGGGTAAATATTATTGCCCTTGACTCTTATGTAACTAAAAACTCCATATCAATGGGAGATTTTGTTAAGGTAAAGCTGTGAACGCTGTCAAAAATAAGAATTTTTAACAGACAATAAGGGAGAAAGCTTGTAGATAGATTTGCCTATAGCCAAGTGATATATGGTGAATCATTGTCCAAAGAGAATGATATGATAGATATCTAATTCAAATTTTTTGGGTTGCTGTGATAAATTCGGCAACCCATTTATTAAAATCAAAAAGGACACAGGACCCCACATCAATCACTGATTGCATAATCGGCGGGTATATTCAATATAAAATCTCTCATGTTAGAAGGAAATATCCTGAAAACAGAGAATAAAAGAAATAAAAAGCATTTGGGGGGTTTTACCATGAAGTTTGTTGACCTGTCACATCCTTACAAAATTGGAATGACCCTATTTCCTGGCACACCGCCTATAAAAGTAAAACAAATTGCGCAAATTGATGAAGGCGGTTTTCGCATAACAGACTTTCATTCGACTGTGCACGTAGGTACTCATTGCGATGCCCCTGCCCATTGTATAAAAGGGGCTAAGACTATGGAACAAATACCTTTGGAAGAGTTTATGGGCGATGCAGTAATCGTAGATGTAAATGTTGAAGATGAAAAAGAGATACAAGCAGATGTTCTCAAAAACTATGACATAAAACCCGGTGATATAGTACTGCTTCGCACCGGATATTCAAAATACTGGGGCACAGACAAATACGTGGAAGATTCACCATATTTGTCTGAAGAAATGGCACAAGCCCTTGTGGATTTGAAAATTAAGGTTATCGGTATTGATTTTATATCTCCGGATAAGGTGGAAGACAACATATCACCAGTTCATAAAATATTTATGAAGAACAATGTTCACATTATAGAAAATCTAAATCGTCTTGATGAAATAGATAAGCCACGCGTATTCTTTGCAGCTGCTCCAGTCCTAATTGACAAGGCAGATGGCGGCTTTACGAGGGCCTTCGCCATAATAGAAAAATAATGTTCTCTTAATAGGAAATTTAACATCTGAGGGAAAATATATTTTGTCAAAGTGCAAAATAGTTGCATCCATACTGCAGTTTACCTCCCCAGCTTCCTGGGCTTTTTTAATTAAATCCACATACACCCGCCACATGGTAATGTCATGGGGAGCAATATTCTGTGCATTGCAGTTAACATTCCTTTTGAAGACTAATCACACGATTTCAGGACCTAAGATTCACAGATATCATTAACGGACACATTGGAAAAGCCATGCTTCTAATCAACTCAACAGCAATATTTACAATACGCATTTTTGTTGTCATTTCCTCTTTATTCATTCACATCATGCTGGCTGAACTGGCCTTAGACGAAGAACCTGTGCCACGAATGTTTCTTATGGAACGCCAAGAAAAGAAATGGAAGCAATTCAAGAAGCTTGTGATATTACACCGTAATATTTAAGATAATTTAAGATCTTTACTATAAAAGAAGCAGGGAGCTTGTTTATTCCCTGCTTCTAGCCTTTTTTTTATTACTCTGATTGCACATTTCTTAAAAGCTCTTTTTTTCGCCAATTACCCTTTTTGTAAAAAAAGAAAGTAATCGCCGCTCCCAAAACCCAGGCGATTAAAAGGGAAATGAATAATGATTCGGGTTTTCCATTCGGGTATTGGGGACTGCGTGTGAGATAAGCAAGACCATAGGCGAGAGGTATTCTAAGGAAAATTGTTGTTATCAATGAAAGCCACATGGGGGTAACGGTATCTCCTGCACCGCGCATAACTCCTGAAAGAACTTGGCTAACTGCCATAGCAATGTATCCCACGGCTAATATGCGCATCATTTTCATGCTTAAATCAACCAACTCTGTCGTATCGGTAAAAACGTTCATAAGATATCTTCCAAAAATCACAATGATTATTGTAATAATTGTAGAAACCCCGACCGCTATAGCTAAACCTTGGCGTGTTCCATCTTCTACTCTGTCTAGCTTTTTTGCTCCCACATTTTGCCCTGCAAATGTAGTCATGGTTACACCAAAAGTAAAATTGGGCATCATAGCAAAGCCGTCTACCCTCATTACGATAACATTACATGCGATAATCAATTCACCAAAAGTATTTGTGAGAGATTGAACAGTTACCATTGCTAAGGAAAATATAACCTGAGTTAAACCAGATGGCAACCCCAATTTTAAAAGCTGCAACACATATTCTTTTATAGGCTTCATCACACTTAAGTTAAGGTCAAATACATCATCCATATTTTTTAGTCTAAACATGCAAAGCACGGCAGAAACCATTTGTGCGATTATAGTTGCCAGTGCCACCCCAGGAACTCCCATATTTAGACCTGCAACAAACCATATATCTAAAACTATATTAAGAACTGTAGAAATAAGCAAAAATACCAGTGCAGACAATGAGTCTCCAAGTCCCCTCAATATTCCCGATAGTATATTAAAATATGAAGAACCCCAGTTCCCTATCATCAATATTAAAAGATAGCTTTCAGACCAATCTATAATTGTTTCCGGTGTTTTGATAAAAACTAGTATCGGGCGAATAACAAAAGGAGATATTACCATTAGTATCGTTGATACTGCAGCTGTAAGAGTTATACATACGCCAATAGTTCGAGAAAGTTTTTCTCTGTCTTTTGCACCAAAGTAATGAGAGACCATTATGCTAGCTCCGGTAGAAACAGCCACGAAAAGCACAAGTAATAAATTTATCACGGAGAAAGTATTACCAACGGCAGCCAAGGCATTATCACCCAAATATCTGCCTATGACAATGGAGTCGACAGTATTATAAAGTTGTTGAGCAACATTGCCAATCAACATTGGAATAGAGAATTCTACAATTCGCTTCCATGGTGTTCCTACAGTCATGTCTTTTGGTGAAAAAAGCTCTGCAAGTCTAGCCATATATTCTTAATTTGTCAATCCCTTCTTAGGTGTTATCATAGATGAAATTCCCATCAGAAAATACACCTTTATTGTTCAGGTAAAATCCTTCAAATAAGAAATCAACCCAAGCAATTTAGATTATACCATGATTAAGGGATAAGAAAATAAAACTTTTACAATTATTTTTGCTTAATTTTTTGTTGTTAAAGGAAAGAGATAATTTGAGAAGATTAACACTGATATTTTATTAATTTACCCTTTTATAGATATCTTTTTATATTTGCTTGGAGATTGTCCAGTGATTTCTTTAAATTTACTTGAAAAATGGGATGGATTTATAAAACCGCAAAGCATTGCGACCTCCGCAACTGAATGTTTTCCCGAAGATAGAAGCTCTTCTGCTTTTTTAATGCGGATATTCAGGAGATATTTATAGGGAGAAATACCGGTTTTTTGTTTAAATGTCCTTATAAAGTGAAATGGAGAAAGGTTTACCGCCTCGCAGATGTCGGAAATAGTGATATTGGAACTATAAAAAGTTTGCATGTATTCTATGGCAAGGTTTACATATACATTGCTATCGGGAGAAATTGAAGGGTACTTCTTTAGGTTGGTTTTGAATTCTCTTAATAGTAATGCGGCGATTTGAACACTTAAAGAATCTAATAGAAGTGGAATACTGTCTGGGTGCTGCACTTCCTTTTCAAAACTGCTTACTGCATATAACAAATCCCTTGAAAATGCATTTTGCAATTTCAAAAATCTCACATCACCTGAATGTCCCATTTCCTTTGCAATTTTATTTATCAGTTCTGGTTTAATGAGTATTGCATAATAAGGCTTAGAAGAATGACCTTTGACACAACCCACTGTATCACCGGGATTTACTGCTACAATTTTACCCATTTGAAAGCTGCGTAATTTGTCATTTATATATGTGTCTGGAGGAGTAACCGAAGGTATGATGATATGAAAGTCATCTGAAACCATGGAAGCCCCCCCTATAAAGACTTGAGGTTTGAAAACTGCAATATTACTGCAAAAGTGAGTTTCAACCTTTGTCATAACATTCTTTGGGATTTGGCTAATGAAGTTTGAATATCGATCCATTCTTTCCACCTCAAAGAAATATTAAACCGCAATATAATTATACAACTTGTTCATCGCAAAATGTGTCGAAATTTGCAAGAGTAGATTAACTTTTCGCTTTTTAATAGCAATAAAGTGATAAAAATACAGCAAAATTTCGAGGATGTTACGAACAAATTGTTGATATATTCATACTATGAGAGAGTATGCCCAGATATCCAAATTAATGAATTTTTTTTAGGGAAGGTGGAGAAAAGTGTTTTTAGACAAGGGTTCACGCTGGCTTAAGGGAAAGAATATGGTTGCAGCAATCTTGACAGCAATCATGATTTTTCATGCAGTAATTCCTGCGGCAAATGCTGCACTACCTACGGGAATACCCGGGGTGGGTGTTAGTAGTGATTTAAATCTTAACAAAGGAGAATTCACCTTTACCCGCAATTACGTAGATTCCATGCGGCCACCTAAGGTTGTTCTTGCTTTATTAGATAATGGTACAGAGATGAGGGTGGATAAAGGCCTAGTAAAAATAGGCGAAGAAACCAACGAATCAGGGCAACCGGAAGCAATCATTAAGGTGCCGCTAGAGACACAATCAACACAAAAAGATGTAACCGATTCAGTCTACCGAGAAACGGAAACTATAAAAATAGCAGAGTTGGAAACAAAATCTATAACTGGTGAAATTATTGTCCGCTACAAAGACAATGCTAACACAAAAGGTCCAATGGGACTTATGGGTGATTTGGGTCAAAGGGACAATCTTCAACTTGTCCAGGTCATTGAAGGTGAGGATATTGATGAGATCTTAGAGGAGCTGGAAAAGGACCCTAATGTAGAATATGCAGAACCGAACTACAAGCTTTATTCCCAGGAAACGTTGATGCCAAATGATCCCCTATTTGAAGAACAGCGGGGTATGGATGGGATAGAGATAGTAGATGCCTGGGATTACGCAGATTATTTGCTCGATGGTGAATCAGCTGAGCCGGTGACCGTAGCGGTTATTGATACCGGTGTTGACTCGACTCATGAGGACTTGTCAGGTCGAGTGCTGTCAGGCTATAACGCAATATCTGATGGTCTAGATACAGATGATGTGGCCTACAGTATGGACGATTCTTCAAATGGCCACGGCACCCATATTGCCGGCATAATTGCAGCGAAGACCAATAATGAAAAGGGTATAGCCGGGGTTGCCGGCGAGTTTCCAGTAAGCATATTACCTGTAAAAGTCCTGGATTCTGCAGGAGTCGGCACCATGTACGATGTGGCTCAGGGGATTTACTGGGCTGCAGATAATGGGGCTAAAATCATAAATTTAAGCCTTGGTGCAAGACTGCCGGACTATCCCAGGACTCTGGCTGAGGCAGTCAGATATGCCCAGGAAAAGGGGATTCTGGTGATAGCCGCAGCAGGGAATGACGGTATGGGTGTAGCAGATTTTTATCCTGCATTCCTGCCCGGTGTACTTTCAGTTGGTGCAATAGATACAAATATGCGGAAGGCATCATTTTCTAACGATGGCGACGTGGCCGCACCGGGTGTCAATATACTCTCTACAACTACCACAAAGGAAGGCTATGATAGCCTTAGTGGCACATCTCAGTCCGCAGGGTTTGTATCGGGGATTGCGGCACTCCTGCGGTCGGTATTCCCAGAAAAAGGTGTAATTGAAGTTGCCCAGTCCATAATGGAAGGGTTAACTAACTCTGCCTTCAATAGTTACGTTAGTGCATATAATGCATTACAGAAACTCCAATCTGGAACAAATCCTTACCATGGCATCCAGATTGTAAGCCCCGATTCCGACAAGCCCGTCAGGGTATCCGGTGATGTGGAATTGACTGTAAGGCTTTTAAATCCGGTGGAGACCTCTCGAGTAGAATTCTTTATTAATTCCGAGAAAACTGGTGATTTTCAACTTTTGGTAAAGATAACGGAAATAGATAAGGAAAGTGGATTGATAACATACGAATGGGATACTACCACCATGCTTGACGGCATGTATTATATTGACGTAATATCCTATGATTTAGAAAATAGCCGGGTAGGATATGCGTACTTTGATGTAATTATTGCCAATGTCCAGGAAACAGGCTTTGTTATAGAAATTGAAAAGCCTGACGGCAAGCCGGCGTCTGGTGCATGGGTAACCGTCCAGCACTATCCATATATAGACCCGTATACCGAAAGATACGAAGAACTGTGGAATGGTCCAGCAGACATCGATGGCAAAATAATCATCTCAGGCAGTGAGGCAATTGCCGGAAACGATTTTCTCATTACCGCTCAAGGGACGGAACCAAACTTTTTTTACTATAAAGTAGTTCATTCACCTGAGTATGTGAAACTAGATGCCAGCGATGCAGAGACTATGACAGTAACCTGCATACCACAAGACAAAGGACCTTTGGCAAGAGCCCAGGTATATTTCGAAATGCTGGAGGCAAATCTACCTGACTGCGCCGAACCCTTAAGACCTTTGGTTTTAGGTTACCGCGGTAACTACATGCAGCTAGTACCCTTGGCAATCTTAGATGCAGAGGGCACTGCAGAGCTTACTCTTACCCATGGGCGATATAACCTTGGACTATTGAGCAATGAGTTTCATTACAATTTACTGCACAAAGATGTTGCAATAGTTGATGGGAAAACAACCTTTGACTTTCTTTCTAGCGGAACTGCTACCATAAGGCTAAGCCCTGATGGTCAATTTTCAAGTTATGCCATTAACCTTCTGGATGAGAACAGGAATAAATTCCGCGGATTCGAAAGGATTGAGGGTGAACAGCTTGTTACGGTAAGTCCTGGCACCTATTCGGCAGAGATTGAAGCCATATGCTCGGACTACGAAAGTTCCAAGGAAATGGTTTGGACTCTCGGAGTTCCTGCTTTTGAGGTAAAAGCTAAAGAAGATAAATCCATTGCTTTTGGAGGATATATTCAAGCTGAAATACAGAACAATCCAAAGGACCAAGAATATTGGGAACAAGGTTGGTTTGCCTATTTTGATACTTGTTTTACCGATGCTTATGGTAATTTGACTCTCATTTTAAGAGAGGGTACCAATCAAGAAATTTTCCCTACATTGTATGTAAGAAATGAAGCCGGTGAAGAAATTGGTTATAAAATAGTAACTTTCAAAGAATTTGATGATGATTATTCAACTGATTGGTTTATTCCAAATGTGATTCCTGAGGGTGAGGATAGTACGAGGCTTTTTGTATGGGCAGAGCTAGATGCAGGAATCCTAGCGCCTACCGGCAATGATGGCAAGGTCAAGAGCTCGGAGCTTGAGATCCAGGTAAAAAAACCTGTATATTTACCCCCGGATGACGAATACGAACTGGATATTGAAATATTCGACCTTGCAGGCAATCCAACGGGTGGGATTGTGAGACTTTTTAAGAAACAGCCATCCGGAGAATATGAGGAAAATTACGACTTTGAACCAGGAGAATATCTGGTTACATTTTATGGGGAAAGCATTGACCCAGAAAATCCTGATGAAAGTCCTTTGCCAGTATTCATGTTCAGGGAGTTCATTTTTAACAACGAGTCCATAACTATTACCCTTGACGCTTCAGAACTTAACATGGAAAAAATCACTATAGAGGCGTTGGACGAAAAAGGGGTTTCCTTGACTTTAATGGGCAATAATGATTCGCCCTATATCCACTATTACATCTATCCTTGTGACAGCAATGAGGTTCTTGCGGGGATGTGGTTGGGCAGGTTCAACCCCTATCGTCAAGATGAATTTAAGCCCACCCTGTGGGTTCCGAAAGGGGAATACTTGTTTCGCGCAGTGGTCCCATCATGGGATTACGATAAGTCCATATACTATATCAGCGAAAGAAAGAGTATTCCAGAAGATGTAACAGAGGATAAAAAGGTGAACATCGGCGGTACTAACATGCAAAGCCTAAGCGTCAAAATCCCTGATGACTTGGAAAGCTATTATCCCCCATACGATATAGCTGGTGTAGCACTTTTCGATAGTGACTACCCAGTTCCGGTATTAAAGCCCTGGCCTGGATATGATGAGGAAATAGGTCAACTAATGTATGTAACTCCAGGACAGTATACAGCAGTAGCAGTGCTGATTCGCGACCACTATGACGGGAACTGGAATTACTGGCTGACTAGAGAGCTTGACCTTAGGTATAGCAATGTTACATGGGAAATTGACGATAATATACAGGCGGATTTTATATTAAATGATACCAGCTTTGCTTTATCAGAAACGGTAGAGACCTTTCACAGTTTCCAGGACGGTTTTGGAAACCAATTGGCAGCAGTGGCTATCAACGGCATTATGGGTTTCAGTTCCACAGACCAAGAGCCCCCGGCTGAAGGCCAGACTCATACAAATATTGCGCCATTCTTAAGTGTAAGTACTAACGATATGGAGATTTTCCGATATAAAGCAGAGGATCCGGAAGCTACAAGGGGCTGGTTAGCCTTTAAGCCTATGAGCCAAAATGAACCTAATCTGGTAAGCAAGCCCAGCGGCCAAGGTACATTTTACGAAGGGAGTTTCACGATCCCCGAGGATGCCCTTGGAGGCACATATACAGCCTCACTGGAACTTGCAGCAGGGCCGGATTTAATTATAAAAGAGGAATCGACTTTTGATGTGGTGGCAGCACCTTTTGTAATATTGGATCCGATTCCTTCACCGACTAAAGCAGTGACAGTGGTGGTAAGCGGAAAAACCCTTCCCAATGCCTTGGTTAAAGTCAAATATACTTATAATGGAACAACAGTGGACTTAGACATTGTTACAGCCAATGAAACAGGGGAATTTATCATTGAAGATATTTCCCTTGACGGGGAAGGAAGCTACACATTTGCTGCAGCAGCCAGTTTAAATGACCTAACAGGGGAAGAATCTGATCCGGTAATTGTAGTAATTGACAGAACTGCCCCGGGCAAACCCGAAAACCTTCAAGGGGAAGCCCAAGATCAGAGCCATATTCAACTTACCTGGTCGGCTCCTTCCGATGAGGATGTAGCGGGCTATAGAATAATTAGAGATGGTGTGTTAATCCATGAAGTAGATAAAGAAACCCTGCAGTTTCTCGACAGCGGTCTAGAGGAAGGTGTTGAATATAGCTATGAAGTGATAGCAGTGGATAGAGCCGGCAATGAGTCTCTGGCATCAACGGTAAAAGTTAAAACTTTGGCCACCGGTGATACTGTGCCACCAACAGCACCAGGAAACCCGCGGGCTGTAGCAATAGCCGGTTCCATCAATATAGAATGGGATGAGGCAACTGATAACATAAAAGTTGTAGGCTACCGTATTTACAGATCCATAGACGGCGGGCCTGAAGAACTGCTGGCAGAAACTCAGGAACTAAACTACACAGATACAGGGCTTGAAGCTGAGACAACGTACACCTATACCATTACAGCCATAGATGGGGCAAACAACGAATCACCCCGTAGTTCTATGGTAACAGTCACAACGCCTGCTATAAGTATTACAACCCTTTCCTACAGCATCGAACGGGATAGGAATGGCCTGATAATGCCTGGGCAAAGAGTAATCATAAATATTTTGGGAGATCCAGGCAGAAGGGCTAAAGCTGAAATAATCTGTCCTTCCCTAATAGATGATGAGGGAAATGTCTTAGAAGACGTGCAGGATGTTGTAAAGACTGTTGACCTTCAGGAAGATATACGCTTTCCCGGCACATATAGAGGCATTTTTACTATACCATCAGGTATAACCGGAATAAAATCGATAAAAGGAATACTGGAGGACAATTCCGGACATAGTGCACAGCGTGAAGCAGTCTTTGAACCTATTGTTCCTACTTATGGCAATCTTGTTGTGACCATCGAAGAAGGTTATGAAGAATTAAAAGGCTCCAGACTGGAACTATGGAGCAATAAGCACCGGAGCGGGAACGCGATTACTTTGAGTGATTCAGGGAATTATTATATCCAAGGATTGATTCCCTCAGATGATTACAGTCTGCGCATTATTTATCAAGAGAGATTTACTATATTTAAACTAGATAATGTGAAGGTCACTTCAGGCGTAGATTCTAGTGTCTCGATTACACCCCCTCGCCCTGCTTCTTTGGATGTAAAAGTAGTAGAAGAAACGCCATCCGGGGAAAAAGGTGTGGAGGGAGTTGCAATATTAATAACCGGCGAAAATTTAGGGATTACGGGTATTAGCCGCAAAGACGGCTACGCCGAACCCACGGGGGTTTCCCAAACCGAAATGATTCCTTTTGCCCCCGAGGGCTATGAAGCTGAAGTCAAGGCCTATTTAAACGACGAAAAATTACAACGCTTCTATATCCCTGAAACCACCACTGTAAAACTTAAGCCCGGTGAAAATGAGGCAAAAATACTTTTAGAACGTCGACCCATAGGTATTATTGAAGGAACCGTAAGAGACCAGGACGAGACCCCCATTGCCGGAGCATATATAACTGCGTTAACTACGTTAACTACTGACAAAGCTCGCACAATAATTATTAATACTCGTACTGATAAGAACGGGAAGTATTCTTTCGAAGTTCCTGCCCACGAATGGCAGATAACGGCAAGTGCTAATTCTGCCTTAAGGCAGTCACATACCATCGATGTGCAAGCTGATCAAAATAACTATCTGGATTTCGAACTTCCCTTTACAGATGTAGTAAGAATTGAAGTTTATATAAAGATGGCAGACGAACCTGAAGAGCGGCCAGTGCCTGAGGATTGGAGAGCTTCGGAGCTCTATGGGTTCCTTGCCCGTAATATAACCAAAAACAAGAGTATTCAGGTAATAAAAAGTAATTATAATTATATCTACGTTACAGACTCTGAACCCGGTGACGTGATTGAAATCACATTAAATGCACGCGATGCCAGCATGAACAACTACACTTCGACCGTTACCCTTGATAAATACCAAAGTGCTAAGGCAGTATTCCATATTAAGGAGTTTGGTGGCATCAGAGCAAGTATGCGGGATGAGAATGGAAACACGCTAAGGGGCCAGGAACGAACTGTTGAAGTTTACAGGCAAAATGGCAATAATCTCATCTATGAAGGTGCAGTAAAAACTGATGATAGCACTGTTGATATTAGAAACCTTGAGCAGGGGTTATACACTGTAGTGTATTACTGGGGAAGATTTACACACCTAAGTGATACACACCGAAGCATGAAAAACGGGATCCTTACAAGTCGCTGGTGGGAGCGTTATAACGAAGGTATAGATTATGTCATGTTCCAGGACATAGAGGTAACAGACGGAGAAATTACGAATTTGGGTATTGTTGCACTGCCCACAGATAAAAATACATCAACCGGTTATTTTGCAGGCCAAGAAGGTAACGGTATAGTATCTAATGTAACCACTGCAGCGCCTGGCAGAATTGTTACATTAAGGGGAAGTTACCGGTATGAAAGAGACCCGTCCAAACCGGACCCTGAAGATGTGACGCTCTATCTTGGGATACCTGCCGGGACTACCTTGGTAGATAAAAGTGTTGTTATAATCCCGGATGGGGAGCTTCCTCTACCTACTTGCAGCGTCAATACAGATGAAAACCGGCTGGAAATCCATATCGGAGATATGGTAAAGAATCAGGGTAGGGCAATAGGGACGGTAACCTATCAGGTGAAGATCGACGATGTCCTCACATGGCCTACATCTGCAGTTAAGGCCTGGGTGGAATTTAGAGCTGGGTCCAAGACCCTAAGTGAGACTCTTGGATTGATCATGCTTGAGCTGCCCTATGTTTCCATAAGCGCCCCAAAAGAGACTATATTTGAAGAAATTATAGTAAACGGCCATGCACCGGCGGGCAGCAATGTGGATATTTTCGATGGAAATATCTATTTAGGAAGGGCTACAGCCTCAGCTTATGGCCTTTGGAGCCTGAAAGTAACATTACCGGATAACGGTGACCCTGCCAGGCATTTGCTTACAGCACATATTGCAGGTCAAGGCGATGATGAACCGATAATTTCAGCTCCGGCGGAAGTTGTATATGATACCAAAAAGCCGAATATTGTAAATATAACTATGTCACAGTTGTATGGGCGTAAAGTAACCTTTGATCCGAGGGAAGGGGTTGCACGATTCCCGTATATTTACTCTCCAATTGCGACGTTTCATTTTAATATTGAATTCAGTGACGGTAGGGACATTAGTGATGTTATAGTCAGAATGGATTCCAATGAGTTAAATGCTGTTCGGTCAGATGAAAATACATTTATGGCGTCAGGTGTTATGAAAACACCTGGGGATATCTATATTGAATATACAGAAGAGCCACCAGGATATAGACCGGAACCTTTACCTGTGGATGAAGAGGGAATAAAAGCTAAAGAAAAAGAAATAAGAGACGCCATGCCCGAAGAGTGGAGATTTGCCAAGGTAGAAGTTGGTGAAAAAGAGGAATTTTCAATGCACGCACAAAGTTCACCTCATACCACTCCGCCGGTGTTTATCTCAATTAATGGAAATGAAAATTTCCAGCGTAAAGTAACCTTTGGTGTGAGAGAACTGCCAAATTACGTCGCTGACCCAAATAACCAGCCTATAAAGATTAAAGGTGGTCCAACGATTTATGATTACAGCTTGAAAGTGGATATAGCTACAGATGTAATTGAAATCAGGGCGATTATGCCTGCCAGTGCTCTTGAACCATACATGCAAGCCAATGGTCAGTCTTTTAAAACTCAGGCTGACAATGTATTAGAAATATGGGTCATTGATGAAAACCCCGTAAAAGGCGGTTTGGGATTAGCTGACTTATATGATACAATCAAATCCGGATTTGAATTTCAAGACACCATGGATGAACTGCATGCTTTTCTAGACAAAACATCTTCCTGCAGTGCCAGTCACTCGAAGTATTATCATGAAAGAGCAGAACAGCTGGCAGAGCAAGCCCTGCAAAACCTTTGCATAAAATACGGACTGCAGCTAGGTGGTATAGCCCTTGGCGCAACAGGTATCGGTGTAATAGGCACTGTTGCAGTATGGGGCATAAGCGCTATATTGACAGAAGTATCTGATGCCAGGTTTGAGCAAAGCTTTAAAGACCTAAAACAAGAGTTGGCAGATGATGAAGACTGTAAAAGAGAAGATGACAATGGTGACGGTGATGGTGATGGCAATAACGATTATGATGGTAGCAGAGGCGGTCGTGGTGGCAGACGTAGAAGAGGAGGAGGCGGGCCATCAGCAAAACCAAGTTGGATATACGACCCCAGCGGTTATGTATACGAAGGAGTGCCTGATAACCGCATCGAAGGAGTAATAGCCACAGCAGTTTATCAAGATGGAGATGGTTGGGCTTTTTGGGATGCCGAATGGTATGAGCAGGAAAATCCCCAAGTTACAGATGCCCAGGGAAGATATGGTTGGGATGTGCCGAAAGGTCAGTGGAAAGTAGTGTATGAAAAGGAAGGCTATGAACCGCTTCAGAGCTGGGAGATGCAGGTGCCACCCCCACATATGGATGTCAATGTGGGTATCATATCACTGGATGCACCCAAGATGACAGGAGCCGACGGGGCTACAGAAGGAAGCCGAATAGATTTTACCTTTGACAAATACATGATGGTAAACACTCTTTCTGCACCTACGACTGTAGCACTTTCCGTTTATGGTGAAAAGGACGATTTCGGAAACCCCATATATGTAGAAGGTAAAGTTGAACCAGTAAATCCACAGAAAGATCCCAAAGACGAAGACGTGGAACTTGCCAGGACTTTCAGTTTCATTCCCGAAGACCCCCTTACCATAGGCAACAGTTATGAACTGTTTGTAAGCCAAATGGTCCATAGTTATGCTGGCAGCACAATGGATGAAGATTGCATTACCAAAGTAATTATAACAGGTCAGGGTCATCAGGATAACACACCACCCGGACCTGTAACCAATGTAAAAATTAGAGAGGACGACGGTAAACTGACGGTTTCCTGGAAAGACCCTCTAGATGCAGACCTTGATAAAATTAAGCTTGAGCTATCCGGCAATAAATTTGGAGCACCGGTTGAAGTAAACAAAGGTGTGGAAACCTGCGAATTTACAGGCCTTACAAATGGAGTCACATACGATATAAGCATAACAGCTGTTGACAATAGTGGTAACAAATCCACATCGGTAGTAGTATCAGGAACTCCTAAGAAGAGTGGAGGGTCAAAACCTTCAACTAGAGGTGGAGACAAAAAAGAAACCCCACAGGTAATACCCAGCCAAGAGCAGTTTGAAGTGGGTTCTGGGGCTCAAACCATAACCGGCTTTAATGGTGAAATAACATTAGAAATACCCGAAGGTGCTTTTGGCCAGGGAACAACAATTACAATAAGAAAGACAGCAGATAGACCTACACAAAGTGTATTTGATATCTACAGCGCTATTTACAATATGGATACCGGAGGAGTAACACCTAATAAACCGATAACGCTTAAGATAACATACGACAAAACAAAAACCCAATCCCTAGATCCGCGAAAACTGGGTATATACAGCCGAGTGGAAACAGCGAACTGGATATATCAAGGGGGTATAGTGGATACAGCTGAAGGTATTGCATTTGCAGTGATAGATGGGCCTGGAGCATATGCTGTCATGGCAGCCAACAAGACTTTTGAAGACCTTAAGAACCACTGGAGCAGAAGAGACATTGAAGTATTAATAAGCCGAGATATAGTGAAGGGAGTAAGCGACAACCAGTTCCAGCCTGACCGCAGCATTACAAGGGCAGAAATGACAAAACTCCTCATAGAGCTTTTAAATACAGCACAGGGCAAGTGCATACAATCTAATGTATCGAGAACATCCATCTTCAAAGACGTTGACCCCAACCAGTGGTATCACCCATATGTAGAAGCAGGGGCGAAGTATGGCATAGTAAAGGGCAGTAACGGCCTCTTCAGGCCAAATGACCCGGTCACCAGAGAAGAAATGGCTGCAATGATTTCAAGAACACTGGGGCTCGACATCGATGGAACTGCTAATGAAAATGCTTACTTCGATAAAGGCGAAATATCCACTTGGGCAGCTTCATCAATATCCGTAGTATCAGAACTAGGTCTTATGCACGGCGTTGCCCAAAATCGGTTCCAGCCCAGGGCAAATGCCACAAGAGCCCAGGCAGGAGTTGTGGTGCTAAGAGCCATGGAAAAACTGGGGCTTATAACAAAAGTTGCAAATCCACTGCAAACCAAGCTCCCCGGTGGGTGAATGAGATAAATAAAAGCCAAGTTTTGGCTTTCTAAAAAGTACTCTATAAAAACAAAGTCCTGAGAATAGGTTTATCCGATTCCTCAGGACTTTTTACTTTGACAGCCTCGAAGTAACTTAGATTAAAGAGTTATGCTTTGGTCATCGCTTTGGGCATATAATTTAGGTTTTTCATTTATAAACATCACTAAAACTCCCCCCAGTATAGATACCATAGCCGCCACGTAATAAGCCGTTTCCAGCGAACCTGTTATATCTTTAATAAGCCCGGTGACTACTGGTGCTATAACGGCAGACATCATACCAGAAAAATTAAAAACTCCCATGGCTGTGCCCATGGCATCTTTATCCATGGCAGTGGCGTGTCTGCCTGCCCAAGCTACTGCTATTGGGTCCCAGGAGGACTTTCCTACGATACCATAAGCTATAAGCGACATTACAATTGTTATGTTAGAGCTAGCATAAGCCATAAGAAATATTGTAATTGCTCCTAAAGGAAATAGCAAAAGGGCTATTCTTTTGCGCCCGTATTTATCAGAAATTCTACCAATTACAAGACTGGGAAGTATTGCGCTTACTCCTACAATAGCTACAAAAAGACCGGCAAGCTGTATACTGATACCCCTTTCTTCCTGGAAAAACGTCGGCCCCCAGGTTACGGCAGTCCAGTATCCATAAAGAGCACAAAACTGAGCTAAATTAATAAACAACAGATCACTATTTTTTAAAATTTGAATAAGTGGAAAAGCCTTTTTAGAGTTACTTTCATTGTCCCTTGCCACATGTGGAAGTATTCTATTAAAAACAAGTGCTGCTAATATAGTTAGGATAGCTAATATGATGAATATCCCTGAGTAACTTTTAAAGTGTAAATATAAGGGGCCGCTGATTGCAAGGCCAATGATAAGACCAAAAGACATCCCTAAATTGACAATAGCTGCGCCTATGCCCCATTGCTTAGAATCTACAGTTTTTAGCATTATCCCATATGCACAAGGGTAAAATGAACTGGCGCCAAATCCGTGTACAGCTGTAAATAGCAGTAATAAGATGTAGCTTTTTGCAAACAAACCGAATCCTAATAAAGCAAAGCCAGCAACAATATAAGAAAGTATTAATAGCTTTTTATTACCAAACTTATCTGCTAATACACCTGAAGGTATTTGCATTGCAACATATACTAAAAAATAACTGCTGGTTATGGTGCCCATCATAGTGCTTGTAAGATTATAATCCTCTCCTATAACGGAAAGCAGTGGATAAAGAGCAGTTCTATCAGCGTAAAGTAAAGTCCAACCAATGCAAAGAGCGATTAAGGTTATTAAAGTTTTTTTATCAATTCCGGTTTCGCGCACATATAGCCCTCCAGACATTTTTGACAAATATATTATTTCAGATATATTATACCAGATGTTACATTAAACATCCTAGCTTTTTATCATAGATTCTCAGTTTGAACACTGTGATATATAAGGGTAAAAAAGGATATTCTAGATGATACGTAGAATATATCCAAGAAATAACTAAAACCATATTTCATATAATGATACGCTATCTACTAAAATCCATACTAAATATGGAGGTGAAATTATGGCTCAGGATAATACTGTCCAATCCGTAAAAAGGGCAATAATGATTCTAGAAGAGCTAGCTACGGAAAAGGAAGGATTAGGTGTTACAGAACTAGCCAACCGAGTTGATTTACACAAAAGTACCGTCCATCGTATGCTTAATACTCTATTAAATATGGGATATATAGAACAAAGTTCATCATCAGAAAGATATCGTTTAGGAATAAAGCTATTGTCTTTGGGAGGAGCTATTCTTGAACGAATGGATATACGCCATGAGGCTCATGATTTACTAAAGGAGCTTTCTGAAAAAGTGAAGGAAACGGTACACTTAGTGGTACCAGATGGTTACAGAGCAATATATATAGACAAATTAGATAGTAATAAAACAATTCGCATGTATTCTCAAATAGGTCGTATAGCTCCGCTACATGCTTCAGCAGTTGGTAAAGCTATTTTAGCTTTTTCTGAAAAGAGATTTATAAAAGAAGTGATAGAGCAAGGACTATTCAAATGCTCTAAAAAAACTATTACCGAGCCTAAACTGTTGTTAGAGCATTTAAAAATGATTCGGGAGCAAGGATTTTCAGTGGATGATGAAGAAAATGAAGAAGGTATAAGGTGTGTAGGTGCACCGGTATTTGATTACACAGGCAAAGTAGTAGGAGCCATAAGTGTATCGGGACCTACTGTTACAGTGACACCAGAAAAAATCGACCAAATTGCTGAAAATGTTATTGAATGTGCAAAAAATATATCTAGAAGGATGGGCTGGGAAGCTCAGTGAGTTTAAGATAATATCCTTGAAAAACTGCTAAAAAAATCTTTTTATCAACATGGAGGTGTTGTCTTTATGGATTTTGGTTTTTATATGCCAGCACAACTGGTTTTTGGTCGTGGAAAAGCTAAGGAAATAGGCTCCTATGTTAAATCACTAGGTAATAAAGCTTTAATAGTAACAGGAAAATCAAGTGCCAAAAAAGCTGGTTATCTGGAGTTAGTAACAAAAAGCTTGGAAAAGGATGGAATTGATTGGGTTTTATTTGATGAAATAGAACCAAATCCTCTGACTACGACTATTGATAGAGGGATAAGCTTTGCACGGGAAAACAAAGTTGATGTTGTTCTTGGCTTAGGTGGAGGAAGTGCTATGGACTCTGCCAAGTGCATTGCCTTTGGGGTGAAAAAAGAAGATTCCATTGCCAACTATTTTGGAGCTCAGCCGGCAGGAGAAGTACTTCCCATAGCTTTAGTAACAACTACTGCCGGAACTGGTAGTGAATCTAATAATTTTGCAGTCATGAAAAATCCAGAAACCTACGTTAAAAAAGGGCTCTCATCACCAAATACCTATGCCAAAATTTCAATTATAGATCCTGAACTAATGTTGACTGTACCCCAAAGTGTAACTGCATCTACAGGTATCGATGTATTTTTCCACTCTATGGAATCTTATCTAAGCAATAAAAGCCACCCTTTAAGCAAACTATTTTCTCTTGAGGGAATGCGCTTGGTTGCAGAAAATCTTAAGGGTGCATATGAACATGGAAACAATATCGAGTATCGAGAACGAATGGCTTGGGCAAATACCATTGCCGGGATTGCCATAAATCTTGCCGGAAATTGCGGAATACACGCTCTAGGGCATCCTCTTAGCGCATATTATGACATACCGCATGGCGAAACTCTAGCTGCGGTTTCATTAGCCTTTATGAAGTTTTCTATTCTCTCGGCTTCGAAAAAGCTAGCAAAAATAGCAAAAATATTTGGAGTCCAAACTGAAGAGATGTCAGATTTGAAAGCAGCTGAAAAATCTGTAGAAGCTCTAAAGACATTTCTTGAAAGTCTAAACCTACCTACAAAAATTTCTGCTTTCGGCGTCACTGAAAATAGCATCGAAAAATTAGCACAAAATGCTTATAAAAACTCAAGTCATAATTTTAAATCAAGTCCTCGCCAGATGACCCTTGATGACGCTATAAATATTTATAAAGAGTCGTTATGAAAAATGGGTGATTGTACTTCTTAAAATATTATAAAGTTTGTAACAAAATAAATGCAGAATATCCTTTTTACATATTTCCCGGGCAATACAGGTATACTTGTAGAGAGTTATGATTTAACTATAATACCGGTGTAGGAGTGATAAAAGTGACAGAACTTATCAACAACCGACAGTATAGGATAAATCTTTTAAAAGAAATAGTTATGGAACTTCATCAGGGCAAGTCTGTAGAAGAAGTAAAGGAAAAGTTTAGAGAAGCTGTGAAAGATATATCACATGAGGAAGTTGCGGCTATGGAACAAGCCCTTATTGAAGAAGGCTTACCTGTTGAGGAAATACAAAAAATGTGTGATGTTCATGCCTCAATCTTTAAGGAATCTTTAGATAAAAACCCCGAGCCTGAAATGATTCCGGGTCATCCTATACATACATTTTTCCAAGAGAATAGGGCCCTGGAAGATTTGATGGTAAATGAGATAAAACCTGGAATTAAGGCACTAAAATTAGCAGACAGCGAGGAGCAACAGGAGAAAGTAGTGATTGAACTTTTAGAAAAGTACAATCTACTTACTGATATTGATAAACACTACAGCCGCAAGGAAAACCTCGTATTCCCCTATTTAGAAAAGTACGGTATTACCGCGCCGCCTAAGGTTATGTGGGGAGTGGATGATGAAATTCGAGAGGAAATAAAAGATGTTATCAAAGACCTTAAAAACTACCATACTGATGCTAGAGCAAATATTATAAATAGAGTAAAAAAGAATCTTGAACAGATACAAGAGATGATTTACAAGGAAGAAAAAATTCTTTTCCCAATGGCAGCTGAAAATTTAACTCAGGACGAATGGTATGAAATTTATCAAGAGAGTGATGAAGTAGGTTTTTGTTTAGTAGGACCTGCTGCCAAGTGGGAACCACAGAATATCAATCTAACAAAAAAGGCTGATATCGTTGCAGATCACAATACTAAAGGTTCTATCAAATTTGATACCGGTATTCTTACTCCTAAACAGATTGAGCTTATCTTTAATCATTTACCTTTCGACATAACCTTTGTAGATAAGGATGATATAGTGAAATATTTTTCTGCCGGTCCTGAAAGAATTTTTACACGAACCAGAGCAGTTATCGGTAGAAATGTAGAAAATTGTCATCCACCTGCCAGTGTGCATATTGTAGAAAAGCTGGTGCAGGATTTCAAAGAGGGCAAAAAAGATGTAGAGGAATTTTGGATAAATATGGGCGGCAAGATGGTTCATATCCGCTATTTTGCCGTAAGAGATGAAAATGGGGAATTTGTAGGGACCTTGGAAGTAACTCAGGATGTTACTAAAATTAAAGAATTAAAAGGCGAAAAAAGACTTGTGGATTAAAAGAAGACCCTTCGGGGTCTTCTTTACATTCTTAGGTGGTTAAGTTGACTGCATAATAATCCAATCGTTTTAGTATCGAGCTAAGTTTAAACTGAGATTTCATTAAGGAAGCCTTCAAAGTCTTCACTATCAATTACTTTATCAGAAATTTTGACTCCAGATTTTATAGCTTTTGAGATTTTTGTAGCAGGTTTTGTATCTCCAAAAAGGATGGCTCCCACAGGAATACTATCTTTGAAAAACACAACTCTATAAATATTGTCTTCCTTAGAAATACTTTTAATGCTGGTATGAGGTGAACCGTCTTTACATAAATCACCTACTGAAAATATTTCTACGTCAAATACTTTTAAATAATTAGAGGGTATTACTTCACTATATGGGGTTTTTTGTTCTGCCATATTAAGCCCGGCTGTTTTTCCTTGTTCTATAGCTACTGGCCATATACCGTAAACTTGTCCATTATATTCCGCAATATCACCAGCTGCATATATGTCTTTAACTGAGGTTTGCATATATTCATCTACCACTATACCCCTTGCTGCTTGTATGGAAGTATTTTTTACGAGGTCAATATTTGGGCGGACACCTGTGGCAAAAACCACAAATTCTACCGGTATTGTTTGTCCATCACCTAACTTGATATCAGTGACCTCCTTATCTCCCAAAATTTCGTTAAGCCTTCCCTGATTAATGAAGCTAATATTAGCCTTTTTGCCTAAATCTGCTAAAAGTGCAGCAGCAGCTTCATCTACCTGTTTATAGAGTAAATGGTTGGAACCCTCAACTACATAAACCTTCTTGCCTTTTTTTGCTAAAGACCAGGCTGTTTCTAAGCCAAGGAGACCACCGCCGATTACTGCGCACTGACTTTTATTGACAATAAAGTCATTAAATCTTTTTATATCATCTAAAGACCGTATGGAAAATACCCCAGGAAGATTTCTTCCGGGAACGGGTGGAACAAAAGCACTACTGCCACTAGCTATAAGTAATTTAGAAAAGAAAACTGTATTACCGTTCTCAATAGAAACTGAGCGTTTTTCAGTGTCAATACTAATAACTTTTTGGTCAAGGTGTACTTCTATGTTGTTATTACTGTACCATTCTGGTTTACGAATATATAATTTATCCAAGTTAGGGGTGTCACCTATTAAATTAGATAACCGCATACGGTAATATGCATAGTATGGTTCATCACTAAATATAATAATTGGAGTATCCTTGTCATGTTTTCGAAATGCTTCAGCGGCAGAAACAGAAGAAATGCAATTGCCGATAATAACAACGGGATTCATATTCATCCTCCTATTAGTCTATTATATACAATAAGGCCCGGTATATCGGGCCTTAAACCTATTCTTCTTCAAACATATCTTTACCAACACCACAGTCAGGGCAAACCCAGTCATCTGGAATATCCTCAAAGGCAGTGCCTGGATCGATTCCACCGTCAGGATCTCCGACTTCAGGGTCATAAACATATCCACATATAGTGCAAACCCATTTTTGCATTTCTTATTACCTCCTTATCCCCATTTATTTTTACTCATATGACCTTTAAGTTCGGCCTTAATCCTCTGCTGAATATCTATAGCATAGGATTTAGATGCCTGGAACAACTGAACACAGGGGGGGTCAAGTTCATCTTTAATTCCTTTCTCACTGATTTCTTTGACCCTTTCCAACAATGTAAGTAATTCCATGTGCAAATTATTGGTATATCTGGATCTTTCAACTTTAGAAGCAGTATCCTCATCTAATTTTTGAAATTTTTCTTTGGGTGCACCACATTTGGGGCAGTTATCAGGTGCTTCATTTCCATCAAATATGTAACCACACACACCACATTGCCATTTAGCCATAAAACATACACCCTTTCTATTTGTTTATTGTAAATCTTAAATATAGAATAATAGTAATAATTACCAAAGTCAAGCTTTTTTGTAAAAATTCATATAAACATTTTTGTGCAAATGCCGAAACGTGACATTTTCATAAAACAAAATTCGAAACAATTTAAGTTATTTTTTGGACAAATGTGAAACAAGATTCATCTACGCTAATTTTAATTTGTTTTTTGATTGGTGACGTTCTATAGCTAATCTAATTAACTCATCCACTAGGGATTGATATGAAAGACCAGTTATCTCCCACATCTTAGGATACATACTTATCCTCGTAAAACCAGGAATTGTATTTAACTCATTAATATATATGTTACCAGAAACTTTGCTTATAAGAAAATCCACACGTGCCATACCACTGCAATCAAGAGCTTTATAAGCTCTTATTGCCAATTCTCGAATTCTGTTTGTTTCTTCTGAGGAAAGGGGAGCGGGAAGCAAAAGCTTTGATTTGTCACCATCTAGATATTTTGCATTATAATCGTAAAAATCGCGACTTGGGATTATTTCTCCAGGTAGTGAGGCTCTAGGATTCTCGTTTCCTAGGACTGAACACTCTATTTCACGTGCATCGATAAATTTCTCAACAAGCACTTTTATGTCATATTCTGTCGCTAGGATTAAAGCAGCTTGTAACTCTTTTCGATTTCTAGCCTTGGAAATGCCAACACTAGAGCCAAGATTGGCGGGCTTTACAAAACAAGGATAACCTAGATAATCTTCAATTTCGAATAGGATTTCAGACATCTTAGTTTCCAGCTCTGTTTTATAGTATACCTTGTAATCTACAATGGATAGGCCGTTTTCTTTAAGGATTTGTTTTGAGAAAACCTTATCCATACAAAGAGCGGAAGATGTGACTCCGCAACTCACATAAGGTATATTCATCATTTCGAACAGGCTTTGAACAGTCCCATCTTCTCCACGAGGGCCATGCAATACAGGAAAGACTACATCAAGGTAGTAACGACTTTCTTTTCCATCTTTTAAAGTAAGAATACACTTATGTTCCGGATCGGGAGACAGAAAAGCCGGGATAGCCTCATCCAGCCAAGTGCCATCTTGTATTTTTGATATATCACCCAAAAATAGCTTCCAATTACCTTCTTTCGTTATACCAATAGGTATAATATCATATTTTGTTTTGTCCATTACACTAATTATTGACGTAGATGACGATAAAGATACTTCGTGTTCTCCGGACTGACCACCAAAGATAACACCAATTTTCAATTTATCCAATTCAAAGCACTCCTTTCCGCAAACAAAGGGAAATTGTGGTGAAATCAAAACTTTTTTAGCTTATAGTATGATATTCATTATAATACAAAAAAAGTCATATAACAAACAAAATACGTTCAAAACTGTTCTTTACAATAGCTTATACTACTTACTTTTTAGGTTTACATTCCAACCCTCCGGCGGATATATACTTATTGAAAAAATAATGAATGAAAGGAGTAACAAAAATGAGAAAAATGTTTAAAAACTTAACACCCGGACAAGCCTTTAGAAAATATGCCGATGTGGGTGTGGAAAGACCAGTGGAATTCTTTCTTAGTAATTTTATACATGAAGGATATACAGACTTAACGGCAATGTGTAGGAAGTATGCACCAGAAGCCATTGAAATTGAACATGGCTTAGCAACAACAGAGGAAATTGTTCATGTGGCTGAATTGCTTGAGAAATATATTAGAGACTATGTGAAAAAAATCGGAGGAGTAAGTAAGATAAAACTATACACGGAAGAGGAGTGTAATGAAATGTTTGAACGCGACTGGGAGATAATATCAGAACTGTTGGCAAAATACAGGAGGTACTAAAATAAAGTATATGGTAATTGATATAGTTGAAACTATAGATTGATGCTATAATAAGATGAATCTATATGAGATTGACTAGAAAGAATAGGAGATAACTTTGGAGTTTAATGAAAAGCTACAACAGCTTAGAGCACAGAGAAATTTAACACAGGAACAACTTGCAGAGAAATTATTTGTATCAAGAACAGCGATTTCAAAATGGGAAAGCGGCAAAGGCTACCCTAATATTGAATCGCTAAAAAGCATATCTAAACTATTTTCTGTTTCTATTGATGAATTGCTATCCGGGGAGGAACTTATCAGTCTTGCGGAAATAGAAAACAGTTCTAATATGGGGAAGGTTTACAACATACTTGGTGCTGTGTTGGATTTGATGGCGATTACGTTTACCATTTTACCTTGTAGATTGCAAGTTTAATTGCCTCACATATTCTTACAGAACCCTGTTTTAAGCAGCCATTTCGTTTGCAGTTCTATAACCAAATATTCTTCTAGGGTAATTATTCATCCAATGCTCTATCCTTTGTATTTCTCTATGTGTAAGTTTACCTATGTCTGTGCCTTTGGGAATAAAGCGACGAATAAGCCTATTAGCGTTTTCATTTGAGCCACGTTCCCATGAACTATAAGGATGAGCATAATACAACCTAAATCTTTTGTTTTTAGGATCAAGGGCAGAAGATTCTAACTCTGCACTGTTTAAAAATTCAGGGCCATTATCTACTGTGATCGTTTTGAAACGCTTTGAAAAGTTCTTGCCATACTTGCGTTCTAGTTTATCTAGCTCTTTCTTTACTGAGGCCTGGGTCTTATCAGGCATTTTGCGAATTATTTCTTGCCTGGTACTTCGCTCTGTTAGTACCAACAAAGTCGCACCACTTTGGCCTCGTTTGCCTACAATACAATCCATTTCCCAGTGCCCGTATTCTTCTCGCTTTTCTATATGGGATGGTCGTTCTTCAATACTGGTTCCTCTTAGATTTTTCTTAGCTATTCGGACTTTTTGGTATTTCCTCTTTTTCTTATTACGCTTTATCGATTTAATTGTAAAGATTAAGTAGATATTTTCCAGTCTATCATACTTTGTATCAACTAAATCGTTATCAAGGAGAATAAAAAATGGTCATGTATATCGCTACATATATCATAGACATAGCTGCACTTTTTTACTTGATAGGGTTGGTGTATTCCAGCACTTCATTGAAATGCGATCGTAAAAATCCATTTTTGATTAGTATTATCCTTACTATAATAATAATTCTGTCTGAAGCCGGGTCTATTTTTGCCGAAAACGGAAGCTTAAATCTTCGCAGCATAAACATTTTATGCAATATTCTTGGTTTTGCTCTTACTCCAATAATCCCTATTGCAATAACTTTGATTTTTGATAAAAGCATTCTTAGGAAGCATAAACTTATGCTGGTCCCTACACTAATAAATATCGTTGCTACAGTTTTATCACCGCTGTTTAGATTTATTTTTTATGTCGATTTTAACAATCATTATATAAGAGGAGATTACTTTTTTATTTTTATTACAGTTTATATTATAAATCTTTTGCTCCTCGTTATTAGAACTATACAAGCAGGCAAGAAGTATAATTATCCGATTATGTATAAGATGCTTGCCTTGTCCCTGTTTACTATCATCGGCACAAGTATTCAGCTCGTAAATCCGTTAGCATATTCATCGTGGCATTGTGTAACTCTATCCTTGTTACTATATCTTTTCTTAATGTCTGAGTTTGATAGCAGCTTTGACACATTAACCGGTCTTTATAACCGAGCAGCTTTTGATAAAGCGACAAAACAGATAGCGGGGTCAAAGGCGTTTTCCATCATCATTCTTGATATGCTTATGTTAATTTAAAAGTAGGCCATCATTTCAATTGAAAACTGGTCCACCCTAAAATATAATACCCCTATACATATTGTAGGGGGTACGGAGGTTGATAAGATTGGACCAGAAAGCAGATATACTAATGAAATACTTTAGAGAAAACAAATCCCAAAGAGCCATAGCAAGAGAACTTGGTATTCAAGGACCACAGTACAAAAATACATAAAAGACTTAAAACAAAACATGAAATGATATAAACGATTTCAAAAACGTTAATGATAAATATGGGCACGATCATGGAGACAGTATTATTAAAGAAGTGGCAGCAATTATTCAAAAATCCTTTAACAAACATTATACCTGCTATCGTTTTGGCGGTGATGAATTTTCTATTATAGGCAATGAAACAGATAAAGAAAAGATTGAAAATCGGCTAAGGATTATGACAAAAAATCTTACAGAAATGCGCGAGAAAGGCAAATCGTTACCAACAATTTCTTATGGTTATAGCATTTTTCGAGGAGGAGAAAAGCTGGATTTTGATAAAACCTTTAAAGAGGCCGATGAACAGATGTACTATTTTAAAAAGATCTATAAAAGTGATGTTACCTAAGAGACGGCAGAATCGTTTTCTTAAAGAAAGAAGGATAAACACTCTATATCAAATTTCATAGAGTGTATGATATAAATTCTTTTTTGCAGAAATATAATAATGAGTTTTTAAGCAATGTGAAGGGATAGAACTTATGGGCATGAATATTATGGTTGTAGACGACGAGCAGTCCATAGCGGATCTGATTGAAGTTTATTTAAAAATGAAGGTTAAACAGTGTACAAATTTTATAACGGTCAGTATGCGTTAAGATGTGTTAAGTCGGAACGGTTAGATCTTGCAATTCCACTCACCTTTAATCCTCGATATGAGTCTATCGAAATATATCGAGGGCTTTTTTCTAAAGAAGTTAGGAAGAATACTTAAAAAATAATAAGAAAAAATGCTTCGCATAAAAAAAGGAAGATGTCAGAAAAGCTGGGCAATCGTTTAAACATCATGGTAATATAGCAGTACTACTTTGCAGATTTGTTCCAATAGTGCGGAGCATAATCTCCTTACCAGCTGGTATATCTAATATGAAATTTAATTTATTTTACTAACTATCTTAGGTACATTTATTTGGAATACGGTCCTTGCCTATTTAGGAAATTTAGCAGTAAGTGCATGGGAAAAGGTTGTTTCTCATATAGATTTTTATTCTATGTCGGTTGTAGTACCGGTTGGTATATTTGTTTTCATATTTCTGGTTATGTTTATAAAGAAAAGGTTATTAAATCAAGAGTAACAAACAAGATAATATTCGGGAATATAGAAACTAAACTAACAACAGTATATTATGCAATCTAACATATCAATAATCGTTCCCTGACATCAATTCCATAACTTAAGCCATGGGGACTGTGTAACATAGAACACGAAGGCGTAAGCCTTGATTTTACTGGATTTGCTGGAATACATTCAACCTATCTACTCGAACTAAAGTGCTAAAATGCGTACATGGGAACATATCGAGGGTATATTTTTTGGTAAAAAAGAGCTTAAAATCAGGGAGGGTTGAGGAGACAGAATGGATCTAAACGCAAGGCGCGTCAATATCCTATTCCTCAAATCGGCACGTAATAACGTCTTCGTTTGGAGAAAGTTGCTAACGTTTCATACCCATATTTTCTCAACTGTTCCTTTGCCAGATCCAGGTTCGTTCCTAAATCATCGGGATAATGAGCATCTGACGATAAAGTCATCGGGATTTGATATTTTGCCAGCGTTCTCAAGTAGCCAGGGCTCGGGCAGGCTTCTTCTATAGGAGCACGATAGGAGAGCCCTGTATTCAATTCGGTAGCAATATTATGCTTCCTCAATGTTGTGGCGACCTTTTCATAACAACCTTGCAATAGTATCTCGTCAGGACGATAACCGAATACTTTCAAATTATCCAAATGTGCCGCTATATCAAACAGCTTTGACTCAATTGCTTGGCATATATAAGAGGTGTGTATTTTGTATAACTTTATCAAATTAACATTTTCAAAAATATACGCACATTCTGGGTTATCAAAGCCCCAGCCGTTTATAAAATGAACTGCACCAATGACATAGTACCACGGTTTACCTGTGATTAATTTTTCCAGCTCCTCCTCCCCATTGGGAAAGAAATCAGCTTCAATCCCTAGCTTGAGCTGAACTCCTCGTTTTTCCCACTTTTCTTTTTGGGATTGAATAAATTCAAGAAACTGATTCATTGACGGTATGACAGATACTTGATTCAGCCACTTTCTTTGTATATTTCCTAATCTATCCGGCTGGAGATAAATATGCTTTTCATAATAATCCAAAGTATCATGAAAGCGATAGAGATGATCCAAAATACCGACTTGCTTAATACCAAGCTGCTTTGCCCGCTCCAAGTATAAATCAAGCCAATACTCAGAATAATCCCCTTCTTTCACTCTCTTGTTTAATTCGGCTAGCAATAATTGCATCCACTTATAAGAATAGGTTTTATTTTTCATGAAGAATTCCAAAGCATTTGCGGTGCGGCCTATCCAATCCGCCGAATAGGGTCCTTCTTCCAAATGAACATGGTAATCTATCTTCATTTGAACACCTCCTTTTACTTGGTGGCAGAGCAGTTTAGATGATAAATACAATAAGGCACCCTATATCCCAGTTGGTAGAGCGCCTTGTTTTATTTTGGTGATCCAAACAGGGTCATTTCTTTTTTGTAAAGAGAATTGCACGACTCCAGATAATATCATACATAGGAGAAGCAATCTTGGTCTCCTGATTGACATAGGCTCTGAAGCCTATAAGAACATTCTGATTATTGTCAACTCCGAATGCTGACCCTTGAGGGTTGCCGGTGCTGTAAGGTATAATTACTTCATTACCTTCTTTGCTTTCTCTTGCCATTTTTACAACATAATAATACTTTGAATTTTTGTAATGTTTGGGGAAATATTCGTCGGCTGGATATTGCAGCTCATTTGTTATGCGGGCTGCCACAACTCCATTCAGAAGTTCTTCACCGTAAAAACTGTTAGCTAAGTAAGTTGCGAATCCAGTTTGTGTGTGGTTAATGCCATATATTATAACAAAATCATCATCAGTAGCTAATTTAAAACTTTCTGTTCTATAATAAAGTGTATCCCTGTCATCTATAAGAGCATTTCTATCCTGCAGTATACTTTCAAAACCATCAATTTCCCAGGGGTTTAAATCAAGGTCAACAATATCATATTCTGGATTTTGGTATTTACGGATAATTTGATTTCTCAAATAATTTAAAGTGTCCCTTGCTGTTGGTACGACCTGGAACTCAGTTATACCGGTCTCCCGCTTTTTAAGCTTGGGTATAGGCCATGGTTTGTCAGTAGGTAAAGGTTTTTCAGGAGTTATTCTCAATACGGTAAAGAATTTATCAAGATTATAGATATAATCCCATCCGATGTCAGGATCTTCAAAAATAGCTGCTCTCATGACAAACGAAAAGTGATCTTTGCCCTTTTCAAGTCCCATATTGACTAGATTTAAAGGAATATTGTCATTGTTCATAATTCCTGGGTTAAAACCCGATTCAATCAGTGTATTACGCATTTGGCTATTTATATCTTGATCCGCAGTAGTTATGATAATTGTAGAACTGTCAAAAGGATTTCCAGGGGTTCCATAAGGTGTACTATCTGTCCAAATAGAGTTATTGCTAATCTGGTCACCCATACTGGCACCTATATAGTGGTAAAAACCGGTGCAGTGATTACCAGCTGTAATATCATTGCTATAGTCTTTTTTCTTTATATTTTCAACGAATCCCAGATAACTTCGAAAACTAAAATATACTACCGGGGGAGGTGTCTGGCCTATTAATACTATAGCTTCATCAGGGCGTAGTTTATAGTCGAGTCCAGGTGCTGCATATAGAATATTAGGTGGGAAGTTTCCAGGGTTACAAGGGTCATAGTCTTTTGGTGGTCTCTGACCTGGGCAAGGATCTTGGTTCGGTGCCGGAGGCAGGAGATAGACTGCATAGGGTACGCCTGCATTATTGCCAAAGCAAGTGCCAACCTTACCATCACTGGCTAACTTTAATATATCAAATATAGCTTATACTGCCTTTTTGAACAATAAAGCCTCTTTCTTCTAATAGTTTTACAAACTTATTTATTCTTCCATTTCTATCAAAATAGTGTTCATACTCTGGTGTATCAACACGATCATGATACGGATTACTTATGTTAGGGTCGTTCATATGAATCATTCCTTTACTGTTTTATCGTATTATAGTATATGATGTGTTTCTATAAAGGTGTGATTTCGTAAATAAGCGAAAATGACATAACCGTTAAGAGAGCATTAGCATATCAAATTAGTATATGACCTATCGATGAAATAAACGAAACCGAGCGCCTCCCGAAACAATAAATTTTACAAGGAGAATTATAATGGATTTATTAGAATTAATCATAGAGTATCACAAGGAGAACGAACGACAGGGACCAGGCAGTGAAGAAGCAACATTAAGAGCACTAAGCTATATTCCTGATTGAATGAAAAAGCAAAAATACTGACATCGGCTGCGGTTCCGGCGGGCAGACAATAACCCTTGCAAAAAATACAGAAGCACATATCACTGCTGTGGATATGCTGCCGCAGTTTTTAGAAACGCTTATGAAAAAAGCTAAGGAGAATAACCTTATAGACCGTATTACAGCGAAAGAAATGCTAATGGATAATTTGACCTTTGATGAAAATTCTTTTGATGTACTATGGTCGGAGGGGGTTATCTACAATATAGGTTTTGAAAATGGGCTGTCACTGTGGAGAAAATACTTGAAGGATAACGGTATATCGCTGTTTCAGAAATTTCATGGCTAACCGATACAAGACCAGAGGAAATTGAGCAGTACTAGGTTAATGCATACTCGGAGATTGATACAATAGAGAACAAGTTAACAGTTATTAAAAATGCGGGTATACTTCTGTTGCTCATTTTGTGCTGGATGACAAATGTTGGTTAAATTATTATCAGCAGCTTTTGTAAAATGCGGATGAATTCCTGAAAAATACGATTATGCCGATGAGGTTAAGGAATTCCTTGAACTAGGTAAAAATAAAGCCGATATGTATAACCGGTTTAAGGATTATTACAGCTATGTATTTTATATTGCTAAGAAAAAAGTAATTTAATGTAACCCTCAAGATAGAAAGAAAAGGAGTGCAATAAAATGCCATCTGACAGCTTCGCACCAAGGACTGATGAAGAGCTGCAAAAGAGCACGGTTGATGAGTTTAAACCTCATAATGCACCGATTACTCTTGTTGAATACGATCCTAGTTGGCCTGAATTGTTTGAACGGGAAGCAAACCGGATTCGTGCAGTGCTTGGGAGCAAAGCGCTGCAGATTGAACATGTAGGCTCAACATCGGTGCCTGGGCTTTGTGCCAAACCGATAATTGATATACTTCTGGTTGTAAAGAACTCCGCCGAGGAGCCGTCCTATGTTCCGGCCTTGGAGGCAGTCGGCTATAGACTACGAATTCGAGAGCCCGAGTGGTTTCAGCATCGCATGTTTAAAGGCCCTGACACTGACATTAACCTACATGTGTTCAGTGAGGGAGCGTCTGAGATAGATAGAATGTTACGCTTTCGAGATTGGTTGCGCTTAAATGAGAGTGATCGTGACAAATATGCACAAGTCAAGCGAAGCTTGGCTAAGAATAAGTGGAGGCACGTTCAGCACTATGCGGACGCCAAAACATCAATAGTCCAGGAAATCATGGAACGGGCAAATTCAATTTCTTTATTGTAAAATGCGTCTTTTAATTGGCTAGCAGAGCTAGCTCTTCTATAATAATATTAAAGAATTATGGTGGTCCTGTAGTTTCCTGTGAAAGACTCGACTTTCTTTCTGTTTCAAAAGCCATGTTTCAACTTCTGCTCTGCTATCATACAAATGCTTATCTTTGTTTGTCTCTATTGCGATTTCTTTGAATCTGCCTTTCTGACTTATTTCCTGAGGAACAATAATAGCAGCTTTTTATACCATAATTTACAAATTTCTGGATGATGTTACCACACGTCTTAATTTTAAGTTTGATGAAGTCTTCCGATAAGATTGAGTAGTGTATCATAAGTATCATAAGTGCATTTGCCTCATGTTCCCAACATAAGTACCTGCCCGTTTTAGGGCAGGCCTTTTTTTGAAGCGCAATTGACCTTTTAGGTCAACGAGTGTATAATAATATTAATTGACCTAATAGGTAAATAATAATTTAAGATGTTAAAGGAGGAAGATGATTGTTCTCAAAATTCTTGAGTTTAGAACCTGAAAGGCGAAACGCTATCTTAAATGCTGCCTTAAAAGAATTTGCCAGAAAGGGCTATGATGAAGCGTCAACCAATGTTATCGCTAAGGAAGCTGGTATTTCAAAGCCATTGATGTTTCACTATGTCAACAATAAAAAGGATTTCTTTCTATCCCTTTACGACTATTGTTTGGAGGTACTGGAAAGGGAATATTTTAGCCAGATTAATTTAGACGAAAAGGATATCTTTCAACGGTTGCGGCAAACTTGTTTGCTTAAAATTCAGCTGATGCAAAAACACCCCTGGATTTTTGACTTTACACGGGTAGCAGTTTACGCCGATTCTGAGGTGGTGAGGGATGAATTGGCAAAAAGGCGTAAGATGGTGGAAACCAGCTTATATGAAAGATTTTACGGGGATATAGACACATCCTGCTTTCGCAGCGAGCTAGATGCGGAAAAATCAAAGCAATTGATCTTCTGGGCTGTAGGCGGATATGCAAATCAAATACTGGAGCAATTTAAAAGTGCTGATGTCTTGGAGTTTGATTTTGAAAAAATATGCAATGAGTTCGATGGTTATCTTAACGAGCTGCGTAAAGCATTTTATAAATGATGGGGGGACATTTAATGAATGTGATTGAAACAAGGAAGCTCACCAAGTTTTTTGGAAGGCAGGCGGCTTTACAAGGAGTTGATCTTACAGTAAAGAAAGGCGAGGTTTATGGCTTTATCGGCCCCAATGGGGCAGGCAAAACCACAACCATCCGTATCCTTTTAGGGATGCTTAGAAAAAGTGGCGGAGAGGCAAAACTGCTGGGCGGTGACCCTTGGCATGATGCTGTAGACCTTCATCGCCGCCTTGTCTATGTGCCGGGGGATGTGACTTTATGGCCCAATCTAACCGGCGGCGAAGTGATTGATTTTTTGGCAAGCCTTTACGGTAAAATAAATTCCTCCCGCCGCAAGGCGCTGCTGGACAGGTTTCAACTGGATCCTAAGAAAAAATGCCGCAGTTATTCCAAGGGAAACCGGCAAAAGGTGGCCTTGGTAGCAGCTTTTCTTGTGGATGCAGAACTGTACATTTTAGACGAGCCTACCAGCGGTCTTGATCCGTTGATGGAACAGGTTTTTCAGGAATGCATCTTCGAACTAAAGAAGCAGGGAAAGACCGTTTTTCTCTCCAGTCATATCCTTGCAGAGGTAGAAGCCCTTTGTGACCGGGTGGGAATTATCAGGCAGGGGAAAATCGTTGAATCAGGTACCCTTGAAGAACTACGGCATTTAACACGCACAACTGTCACAGTGGAGCTTGCTAAGCCTGTAAATTTAAAACAGCTGCCAGGGGTTTACGATGTAACCCAAAATGGAGAAAAGTGGCGCTTTTCTGTTGACTCCAATGCCATGGATACAGTTATGAAAGCTCTAGCGCCAATGGGTATTAAATCCCTTATTGCAGAACCTCCTACCCTTGAAGAATTGTTCTTACGGCACTATGGAGATCAGTTTGGGGAAAGGAGTTGAACTGGCATGAATGGAAATCATTTTGCCGGTATAGGAAAACTGCTTAAATTTTATTTGCGAAGAGACAGAATCATCCTGCCTATATGGATATTGCTTCCCGTGATTCTTATTATAGGGCAGATATCGTTCACGAAAGCCATGCCGGATTGGCAGATGTTTCTCGATGAACTATCTGAAAGCCCCGTTACCACTGCAATTCTTGGGCCTATTGTTCCTTTAAGCATCGAAGGTGCCATCCTGTGGCGAGGTCTGGTGCAGGCTTCCATTGCAGTTATGTTCGGAGCGGCATTGACGATGATTCGGCATACCCGCACGGAGGAAGAATCCGGAAGAAATGAATTGATACTTGGAAGGCCGGTAGGAAGGTATGCCAATCTGACGGCAGCCCTGATTGTTTCTTGTGGCGGAAGCCTGCTGGCGGGATTGATGACTGGAGCGGTTTTGATGGCTAATGGCTTTGCGGTAAGCGGTTCTCTGCTTGCTGCACTGACTCTTGTCGCTTCCGGATGTATATTTGCGGGGGTCGGCGGATTATGTGCTCAGATTTTTGAGAATAGCGCCGGCGCAAGAGGTATAGTGTTTGCTGTATATATGTTAACCATGTTTGCTATGGTTCTTAATAATATAGGTGGTGGAGCTACCCACTGGGCATGGCTTGCCCCAGAAGCATGGTTTCGGCTCACTGTTCCCTTTGGGGAAAACAGTTTTTGGCCTTTGTTGATTTTTATGGTGCTATCTGCTGTGCCGGTAATACTTTCCTATATTCTACTTGTGCGCCGTGATCTGGGTTCAGGTTTTTTCACACAGCAAGAAGGTTCTGCTAATGCATCTCCCCGTTTTAACTCTCTTATGGCCTTGGCCTGGAAGCAGCAAAAAGGCAGTATTCTGGTCTGGGCAATGGGTATGGCTTGGCTTGGAGGGACTATGGGTGTGGCTGCGCCCAATATATCCGAAGCCATGAGTTCCACGTTCGGCCATATGAATGCTCTCTGGGCATCTGCTATAGTAAAGCTTGGCAATCAGGAAGCTTTCATTGCCATTCTAATCTACATGCTAGGTCTGATGGGCGGCTTGTCCATCTTTGCCATCACGGCAGTGCAACGTCTGTGGCGGGAAGAAAAAGATCATTATACCGAGATGGTATTGTCAAGACCCGTGAGCCGGGTCAAATGGATGGGAAGCCACATGGCGGTTGCCTTCGCTGGCAGCGTGTTTGTGCTTTTTTCACTAGGTACAGCTACCGGCCTG
>JBMNGG010000014.1:0-25316 GCA_050949705.1 Tepidanaerobacteraceae bacterium
AAAATCTGGCAGAAGCTAGAATTACAATAGATGATGTAAATAATTTGACTGTCATATTTGGCAATCAAGATAAAAATATTAAATGTATTGAAGATGAATTCAAGGTAAAAATAATGACCCGTGATGGAGATATTGCTATTTTGGGAGATATAAACGACGTAAATTCAGTTAAGCAGCTTTTTAACCAGCTATACAAGTGCTGCGGGAGGAAATCTTTTGACAACAAACGAAGTTAAATACTTTGTCAATCTAGCCAAAAATGGTGATGGCGAAAAAATAAGCGATTTATACAATGGAGTTTTGTGTCATACACATCGTGGAAAACCATAAAACCTAAAACTTTAGGGCAGAAGTTATACACTAGTGCTATCAAGCAAAATGATATTGTATTTGGAATAGGCCAGCGGGTACAGGCAAAAACATATCTATGCTTTAGCTATGGCAGTAGCAGCTTTCAAGAAAAAGAAGTAAGTAGAATCTACTGACAAGACCTGCAGTAGAAGCTGTGAAAAACTGGGTTTTTTTACCTGGAGACATGCAGGACAAGGTTGATCCTATCTCAGACCACTTTATGATGCCCTATATGATATTTTTAGGAGTAGATTCTTTCCGACGCTATATTGAAAGAGGATTAATCGAGGTAGCGCCGTTGGCATATATGAGAGGTCGGACATTAGATGATTCCTTTGTTATTCTCGATGAAGCTCAAAACACAACTTCTGAGCAGATGAAAATGTTTTTGACACGTTTAGGTTTCGGTTCCAAGCAGTAATTACAGGAGACCTTACACAAGTAGACCTGCCAAAGGGAGTATATTCAGGTTGGATGAAGTCAGGGAAATCTTAAAAGATGTTAAAGGGGTTCAATTATTTATCTAAATGACAAGATGTTGTTCGTCATGAAGTTGTGCAAAGAATTATAAAAGCCTACGAAAAATATGACGAGAAACGCCAGCAAAATATGGGGTGATGAAGGGTCATGGTAAAAAAGATTTTTAAGGCTAGATTGATCGAAAGTATTTTCAAAAATATATTGTTCCAGAAACTGGTGCTGGGGCTTTTTTTCTTTATTATGTTGACTGCAATGATATTTGTGAGTGCCCTTCCTCAAAAATATGATTTAAAAGTAGGGGATGTACTTCAGGAGGACATCATAGTTGAAAAAGAAGTTATTAATACTATGGCTACTAATGAACTGCGAGAAGCTGCAGCTGATGCTGTTCCTAAAAAGTATACTCTGGACCATACAATAACTGTGGATGTTAAGAATCACATAACTGAGGTTTTTTCATATATAAAAGAGGTACGAGCTCGTGATTACCTTGAAGATGATCAAAAGGTAGACCTATTAATAGATAAAGTTTCCAGTGATATTTCAAAGGAGAATTACACACAAGTCATAACAATGAGCGATACGTCTTTAAGGGAACTTGAAACCATTACAAAAGCTGTAATCGAGAAGGTTATGGAAGATGGGATTAAGGAAGATTCTATAGATAGAGCGAAGATTTACATTATGGAAGAATTTAATAATATGGTGATGCCTCAGGAATACAAGAGCTTAGGAGAAGAGATAGCCTTACTTACTATTAGGCCAAACATGGTTTACGACCGTGAAGCTACCGAAAAACAGCAGCAAGAAGCTATGGAACTAATAGTAACCGGTTAGAATTCTTCCAAATCAAGTGCTATTTGAAAAAGGTACGATAATAACAGAAGATCATAGAGAGTTGTTAAAAGAAATTGGATTACTGGCAAGGGACCGAAAAGCGGATATAAGTTTATTAGTTGGAACATTATGTATAGCAGGATTATTACAAGGAATCCTGGTTTTTGCTGTGTACCATTTTAATAGAGATATATATAACAACAATCTCTATATGACATTACTTGCAATTATCATATTATCAACATTAGTTATTTCCATGTTTATTAAATCCATATCTAATTATTTAATTCCTTTAGCTGCCGGCAGTATGCTAATTTCCATACTAATTAATCCGCAGATTGCAGTTTTTGCAAGTTTCGTTATGAGTATCGTTGTGGGTATTATGTTGGGTAATAATTTTTCCTTCACTCTTGTTGCTCTTTCAGGAGCATTAGTAGGTATTTTTTGTACTGCGAAGGTTTATCAGCGTAATGATCTTACAAAAGCTGGAGGAATTATCGGTTGTATTAATTCACTGCTGATAATGAGTCTTTTGTTGTTACGAAATGAAACTATACTTGATGTTTTGCGGCAAATCCCATGGGGTATGATAAGTGGTATACTGTCATCTATATTGACAATCGGAACTCTTCCATTTCTCGAAAATGCCTTTGGAATTACTAGTGCTATAAAACTTTTGGAACTTTCTAACCCCAACCAAGCCCTACTTCGTAGATTAATGGTGGACGCTCCAGGCACATACCATCATTCAATTATTGTGGGAAACTTAGCCGAAGCTGGTGCTGAGGTAGTAGGGGCGGATTCATTACTAGCGAGAGTGGGAGCAAACTATCACGATGTTGGAAAATTAAAAAGACCGTATTTTTTTATCGAAAATCAGCTCACATCAGAAAATCCTCATGATAAATTAAGTTCGTCACTTAGTGCTTTGATAATTACATCACATGTAAAAGATGGTCTGGATATAGCTAGAGAGTATAATTTACCGCCGATTATTATTGATTTTATAGCTCAACATCACGGAACAACTTTACTTTCATTTTTTTATAACAAAGCTTTGGAGAATAATGATTCAAAGAAAGTTAATGAAAGTAACTTTCGTTATGAAGGACCTAAACCTCAAACACGTGAAGTGGCTATAGTTATGTTGGCAGATTGTGCAGAAGCAGCAGTAAGGTCATTGTCAAGACCAACGCCAGGAAGGATAGAAGGTCTTATCAGACAGATAATAAAAGAAAAGCTTGCTGACGGTCAATTAGACGAGTGTGATTTGACATTAAAAGACTTGGATAAAATAGCTTCCGCTTTTTCAAGGGTATTATCAGGAGTTTTCCATACACGAATAGAATATCCTGACAGATTAAAGGAAATGGAGAGAGAGGATTCGGATAATGGCAAATGTGTTAATCAATAATTTGCAGGATAAAATGGTTATTACACAAAAAATGGAAGAACTTGTGAAACTAATAGTAGATATCACCTTATCAGAGGAAGAAGTAGCTGATAATGTTGAAGTCAGCATAGTCTTTGTGGATAACAACTATATTCATAGACTAAATAAAGAATATCGAGGGGTAGATGCTCCTACAGATGTATTGTCATTTGCCATGAGAGAAGCTGTTTCTGAAAATGATAATATAGCAGAATTTCAAACAGAAGAATTACTAGGAGATGTAGTAATTTCCCTAGAAAGAGCATATGAACAGTCTATAGAGTATGGTCATTCTTTTGAGAGGGAAGTTGGGTACTTACTGGTACATGGTTTACTACATCTTTTAGGATATGATCATATTTTAGACGATGATAAAATAATTATGAGGCAAAAAGAAGAGAAGATATTAAACACCATTGACCTTACAAGAGGGATAAATTAAGATGAAGAGATCAAGAACCCTGTTAGAAAGCTTTATGTATGCCATTTCGGGCATATTATACACACTTAGAACCCAACGAAATATAAGAATACATTTCCTTACAACTATTCTCGTTCTTTTATTAAGTTGGTTGATGAACCTAAGGGCGTTGGAACTTTTGCTTGTTATTGTAGCCATAACCCTGGTTATTGTTGCCGAAATGATAAATACTGCTATAGAAACCGTTGTTGATATGTATACAAAAGAATACCATCCATTAGCTGAAGTAGCGAAAAATGTAGCTGCCGGGGCTGTATTAATAACCGTCTTAAATGCTATAGTGATAGGTTATTATGTTTTTTTAAAAAAGTTGCCAATGTCATTTGGGTTCTTAAAGTGATATTATAGGGGGTTCATTAATGGGTTTAAAACGATATTTTGTTATAATGCTTATCTTATTAATGATATTTTCTGTCAGTTGCAGTAAAAAAAATGATCATAGTCAAGGAGATCCTAATCAAATTCATACTTCCATAGAAGAAGTTGAACCAGAAATAAAAGAGCCTGAAATTCCAAAAGCGCAAAATCCTCTAACAGGTACTGAAATGGATATGGCTTATGAAAAACAAAGACCACTAGCAGTTATGGTAGAAAATGAGTATAACGCCAGACCACAATCAGGTTTAGACAGAGCAGGCATAGTTTATGAAATCTTGGCTGAAGGTGGTATTACACGTTTTTTGGCACTGTATCTAGGTGAGGATTTAGAAGAGATAGGTCCTGTGAGAAGTGCGCGGCCTTATTTTTTAGACTATGCGATGGAATATGACAGCATATACATACATTACGGTGCAAGCCCGCAAGGATACATAGATATAAAAAGTTTAAAATTGAATGCCATTGATGGAATATATGATGCGGTTACTTTTTGGCGCGATAAATCCCGTAAAGAGCCACATAATGCATATACTAGTATAGAAAAATTATTGGAAGCATCAGAATCTAGAGGATTCCTTAGAGACACGGAGCTTAACCTATGGGTATTTAACAGTGAGGATTTACCTGCGGGCGATCAGGCTATGGAAGAATTCCATCTAGAATATTTCAACAAGTATACTGTAAGCTATACATATGATGATGTTAAAAAGCAATATAAGCGTTTTATTAACGGGAAGCCGCACACTGATCGAAATACTGGCGATCCTATTTATGTAAAAAACATTATTGTACAGTTTTTGAATACAAAAGTAATTGACGATGTAGGCAGACTATCCATAACCACAGTTAACAATGGTGAAGGTTATTATATAAGCAATGGATGCTTTAGTCGAATTAAGTGGCAGAAAGAAGGAAGGAGCCAGCGGACGCAATATACCTTGGAGGATGGTTCAAAGCTCTCTATAAATAAAGGAAATACATGGATTCAGATAATGCCTCAGTGGGGGAGTCTAAACTATGATAATTCTTGAAGGAGTAAATAAAACATGGCTTTATACAGAACCGAGGCAATAGTCTTGGGGTATAGGAATCTTGGTGAAGCAGATAAAATCCTAACCCTTTTCTCACCAGATAAAGGGAAAATACATGCTGTGGCGAGAGGTGTTCGCCGACCGCGTAACCCATTACTTGGCGGAAGTCAGCTTTTTTCATATAGCAATTTTTTAATTATGGAAGGTCGTAACCTTGATAATATCAGCCAATGTGAAATAAAAGAATCCTTTTATAAAATCCGACAAAAACTAGAGCCCATGTCTTACGGCTTGTATTTTGCTGAACTTCTGAGAGCTTCCACACCAATGGAAGATAAGAATAGGGAATTATTCCGTTTTTTTTTAAAAACTATGTATGTGCTTCAGGACTGGCAAAATCTAGAGATACTTAGTCGTATATATGAAATAAAGCTAATGGCAATTCAAGGCTTTAAACCGGAAATACAAAATTGTGTCGAATGTGGTGAAAGGGTTCAAAATAAAGTATTTTTTAGTGCATCTATGGGTGGAGTCCTTTGTTCCAGCTGTTTTCAAAGAGATAAACACTCAGTGACAATAGCTCCTGAAACCCTTATTGTACTTAAAAACATGTTAATAGGGACATATGAAGAACTAATGGGGATACAAGTAAAAGACCATGTTCTAAAGGAACTAGAAAACATTTCAAAGCATTTTATATCCTATCACATTGACAGGAAGCTTAAAACTACAGAGTTTATTAAAGATGTAAATAGATTAAAGGTAAATAGGGGTTTATAACAAAGAGGTGAATTCATTGGATAAGATTTTGGAGACTTTTAAAGACAAAACAAAAATGGCTATTATTACTTTTCTATTGTTTATCATAGGTATATTTATCGGTTATTTTGTCTTTAAAGTTAATCCTGAAAGGGTTATAATGAATTTAGATAAGTTATTAGGAAATCTTATTGAAATCGGTGAAGCAATGAACAATAAGAGTAAGTTACATATAACTGGACTGATATTTCAGAACAATATAAAGGCTTTACTGGTAATAATCTTTGGTGGTATAGCTTTAGGTTTAATACCTGTTTTTAGTATTTTTTTCAATGGATTTGTTATTGGTATAGTTATGGCTTTTTCCTTATATCAAGGCAAAAGCATTACTTTTTTTCTTGCAGGTTTAATTCCACATGGTATTTTGGAATTACCTGCAGTTATAATGGCTGGAGCATTTGGTTTAAAAACCGGTATTGATATAATATTTCCAGGCTCTAAGAGTCGCAAAGAACTTTTACAAGTTAATCTAAAGAATAGCTTACTTTCATTAGGTGTTTTTGTGCCCATATTATTTTTAGCGGCTGCTATTGAAGCAACTATAACACCTTATGTGATGAAATTATTTATATAGTTAATAAATAATTTTCATAACTAATAAAGTCGTAATAAAAAAAGGATTTCTGAGTATTTTGTAGTATAATAATATTTGGTAAAGTTGCAGCCTGCTTGGAGGGAGTGATTACTCATAGAATTATCGTCTCGTCAGGTTTTAATTGTTGAAATTGTCAAGAAACACGAACCAATCACCAGTGAACAGATAGCGGACAAGCTTAACCTGACCAGATCCGCATTAAGACCTGATCTTGCAGTATTGACAATGTTAGGCATTTTAGAAGCTCGGCCGAGAGTAGGATATTTTTTTTCCGGTAAAGTTCCAAAAAATTTTATCTCGGGAAAAATAAGCGAATTGAAAGTAGATCAAATCAAAGCCGTTCCGGTAGTAATAAAAGAAGATACTTCTGTATATGATGCAATAGTAGCTTTGTTTCTAAATGATGTTGGCACACTTTTTATATCTCAAGAGGATGGATATTTATCAGGGCTTGTATCACGAAAAGATTTACTGAAAATTGTTCTAGGAAATACGGATATTCATAAACTTCCAATCGGTATAATAATGACAAGAATGCCAAATGTAATAACAGTAACTCCAGAAGAAAGCGCCTATGATGCAGCCCTTAAGCTAGTCGATCATCAAGTTGACGCTTTGCCGGTGGTCAAAGTTATACACGAAGATGGCAAGGAAAAACATAAAATAATTGGAAAAGTTACAAAAACTACTATAACAAAACTTTTTGTGGAACTGGGAAAGGTTTAGGAAGGTGGTACGATGATAAACGAAAAAAATAGTAATCCAGTTGTTTTCGCTGTTTCAGATTCAATTGGAGAGACAGCAGAATTAGTAACTAGGGCAGCTATCATACAGTTTAACTCGGGGAAAGTTGATATTCGCCGTATTCCTTATGTTACAGATAATGAATACGTTGAAGATATAATTAAAGAAATTAAAAATATCCCTAATTCTGTAATTGTATGCACCATAATTTTGCCTGATGTACGAGAGTACTTACTGCGGTTAGCGAAAGAAAATAATCTCCCTATAGTTGATTTGATGGGTCCTTTGATGGATAGTTTTTCTAAGGTTACTGAAATAAAACCTCGCTTGGAGCCAGGATTAGTTCATCGCATAGATGAAGATTATTTTAAAAAAATGGAGGCTATAGAATTTGCCGTTCAATATGATAGTGGAAAAGACCCCAGAGGTCTATTACGGGCTGATGTGGTTTTGATTGGCGTTTCCAGGACTTCAAAAACTCCCTTAGCTATGTTTTTAGCCCACAAACGCTTGAAAGTTGCTAATCTTCTTTTGGTGCCGGAGGTATCGCCACCAGATGAGCTTTTCAAAATCTCTCCAAATTCTATTTTTGGTCTTTGTATTAGTCCTGAAAAGTTGCTTAAAATCCGACAAGAAAGGCTTATAGCATTAGGGTTGGCTCCCGATGCTACTTATGCTCAATATAGCAGAATCATTGATGAGATTCAATATGCAGAAAAAATCATGGAAGAAATAGGATGCCATAAGATTGACGTTTCGAATAAAGCAGTGGAGGAAATTGCGTCGAATATTTTAGAGATAACTAAGAAAGGAGAATAGGTAAATGACAAAAAAATTTGTCTACAGCTTTCATGAAGGAAATGCAAAGATGCGCAATATTTTAGGAGGAAAAGGTGCAAATCTTGCGGAAATGGAGAAAATAGGCCTACCGGTGCCTATGGGTTTTACTGTTACTACCGAAGCTTGTCTAAATTATTATGAAGAAGGGGAGAAAATATCTGACGAAATTTTATCCCAAATCTTTGAGAATTTGACCAGCCTGGAAAAAGAAATGGGCAAAAAATTAGGCGATAATGACGACCCTCTATTGGTTTCTGTAAGATCTGGTGCGGTTATTTCAATGCCTGGTATGATGGATACCATACTAAACTTAGGTCTTAATGACGAGAGCGTAAAAGGTTTAGCGGAAAAAACAGGAAACGATCGTTTTGCATATGATAGTTACCGTAGATTTATACAGATGTTTGGAAATGTTGTCATGGAGGTAAGCCATGATAATTTTGAAGCAATAATCGATTCAGTCAAGGAAAAGAGGAACATAACCCAAGATATAGATATGACTGCCCAGGACTGGCAAGAAGTTATTAAACAATATGAAGAAAAAATTAAAGAAGTAACAGGGCAAGAGTTTCCGCAAGATCCAAAAACACAGCTTATAATGGCTATAGAAGCTGTTTTTAAATCCTGGAATAATCAAAGGGCTAAAGTATATAGAAAAATAAATAAAATTCCCGACAATTTGGGCACAGCTGTTAATGTCCAGACTATGGTTTTTGGTAATAAAGGTGACGATTCCGGCACAGGAGTGGCTTTCACTCGTAACCCTTCTACCGGGGAAAACAAGGTATATGGTGAATTTCTTGTTAATGCCCAAGGAGAAGATGTAGTAGCTGGCATAAGGACACCCCAGAGCATAGAAAAGCTGGCAGATGTCATGCCTGATATTTACAAAGAATTTACCGATATATGTAGCCTATTGGAAAATCACTATCGAGATATGCAGGATATTGAGTTTACTATAGAAAATGGGAAGCTGTACATACTTCAAACCCGTAGTGGTAAGAGAACAGCTCAAGCGGCAGTAAAGATTGCTGTTGATTTAGTAAAAGAAGGATTGATTAATGAGCAGGAAGCTGTTCTACGCGTGCCTGCGGGACAATTAGAAACATTGCTTCACCGTCGAATTGACCCTGCTGCTAAGGTTGAAGCTATTGCTAAGGGGTTACCCGCTTCTCCCGGAGCAGCATCTGGCCATGTAGTTTTTGATCCTGATGAAGCGGAAGATCTAGGAAATCAAGGTCAAAAAGTTATTTTGGTAAGAAATGAGACAACCCCTGATGACATTCATGGTATTGTAGTTGCACAAGGTGTGTTGACAAGCCGGGGAGGCATGACAAGTCACGCTGCCGTTGTTGCAAGAGGAATGGGCAAACCATGCGTTTCAGGTTGTGAAGCTATAAAAATAGATTACGAAAAAGGCTTGTTTAAAGTAAAAGATATAGTAGTAAATAAAGGTGATATAATCTCTATTGACGGCTCTACCGGAGAAGTAATTGTAGGTGAAGTCCCAATGATTGATCCTGAACTTTCGGAGGAATTCGATAAGGTTCTAAAATGGGCTGACGAACTAAGAACCATGAAAGTAAGGGCAAATGCAGATACACCAAAGGATGCAGAGAAAGCCATAGAATTTGGAGCTGAGGGTATCGGTCTTTGTAGGACTGAGCATATGTTTATGGCACCTGATCGACTGCCAATAGTTCAGCAAATGATTATGGCTGAAACTAAAGAGGACAGAGAAAATGCCTTAGCAAAGCTCTTGCCGATACAACAAGAAGATTTTGAGGGAATTTTTGAAGTTATGAATGGTTTACCGGTTACTGTAAGGCTTTTAGATCCTCCCCTCCATGAGTTTTTACCAAATGCTGAGGAACTAATAACGGAGATAGCTGAGCTTAAGTCAAAGGGTGATACTAATGAAATTGAGTCAAAACAAGAGATGCTCAGCAAGGTAAGATCATTAAGCGAGATGAACCCAATGTTAGGTCTAAGGGGTTGTAGACTGGGGCTCTTATATCCAGAGATATATATTATGCAGGTTAAAGCAATCTTAAAGGCTGCATGTAATCTAACCAAAAAAGGTATAAAAGTTATACCTGAAATAGAAATTCCCTTAGTAGGCCATGAATTAGAATTAAAAACCCTTAGGGAAGTTGTGGAAAAGACTGCGGAAGAGGTCTTTGCTGAAGAAGGCATAAAAGTAGAATATTTTATTGGGACAATGATAGAACTGCCTAGAGCATGCTTGACCGCTGATGAAATTGCAAAATCAGCAGACTTTTTCTCATTTGGCACGAATGATCTAACTCAAACTACTTTTGGCTTTAGTCGTGATGATGCTGAAGGTAAAATCCTTCCACATTATGTAGAGCAAAAAATATTGTCTGATTCTCCCTTTATAGTTTTAGATAGAAATGGTGTAGGATCTTTGATGAGAATGGCAGTACAAAAGGGACGAGAAATACAGTCAGACCTTCTTATTGGCATTTGCGGAGAACATGGTGGTGAACCAAGTTCTGTTGAATTCTGTCACATGATAGGTCTTGACTTTGTAAGCTGTTCACCTTTTAGAGTGCCGATTGCGCGACTGGCAGCAGCCCAGGCGGCCCTCCAGTATAGTAAATAAAAAGCACTAAAAACAGGGTATCGCACTTGATAGGTGGATACCCTGTTTTTATATGAAAATTTATTATTTGAAAGACAGTAGAAAGATATGTTAAAGAATGTTAATATTTTGTTATATGATACTTAAATGAATGCTTGGTGGTTGTCAACAAATGGACAGTTTTACTCGGATATCATAGTAAATTTTAAGGAATAAAGAAGATTTTACCTAGGATTCAAACTTATATTGAGGTGTTTTCTGTGAAAATATTACTTAGTCTTTACCTATTTGTAGCGGTTTTATTAACTCAATTTTTTGCTGCTTACTTTTTTTCAAAGGGTAAAAATAGCTACCGAAAGGTATTCTCGGCATTTATATTATGCGTCGGTGTATATTTGTTTGGTTATTTAATGATTATCAACAATAGCAATTTGCAAGAATTGATCTTTTGGAATCAGATTCAGTATTTGGGTTTACCTTTTATCTCTGTATTATGGCTGACGGTAGCTCTTCTTTATACCAAGACCATCTATACCCTGAGTAGGCGTATGACGGTTGTCCTCTTTTTTGTGCCTGTAATTACTTTTTTCATGCGGCTCACTAATTCTTGGCACCATCTTTTTTACATGAACTGGGAGGTAAAACAGTTTTTAGGATGTTATTCCTTACATATGGAAAGAGGTTACTGGTATTATATTCATATTTCCTATACTATATTGTGCTTGTTTCTGACAATAATCAGTTTATTATTTGGGATATCGAAAAAGCAGTATGGCTACACCAAACCACAATTTATGATTTTCTTTTTTGCTTCCCTACTTCCTCTTATCGGAATAATGCTGATTATTTTTACTTACGATAAGTGGATAGTTGATTTTACGGCTTTAATAATGCCCATTTCTATACTTATTATTGGTTATGGTATTTTAAAATATGATTTTTTAGAAATAAAGGCTCTCGCTCGAGAAACAGTCTTTGAGAACAGTCTTGATGGCATGATGATATTGGAATCAGGGCTAAGGCTAATTGATTACAACAAGGCTGCTAAAGATTTTTTTAGAGCATTAAATATTTCATTAGATAACTATCCTATAGAGCATTTATTTAATCGGGAACCAGAGTTGCTGGAAATTTTCAAAAGTGAGACTACCCAGGAATTTTCTGTGATGGTTGACGGGGAAAAGCGTTTCTTTGAGATTAGCGCATTGCCCTTGGGCATTCCTCATGATAAGAAAACGAGGATGTTTAAAAGTATCCGAGATATTACAGAAAAGAAAAAGGTTCAGGAAAAACTTACTGTTTTGGCTACCACAGATTCCTTGAGTGGCCTTTATAATCGAGCAGAGTTTATGAAGTTGGCTCAAAGGGAATTGTCATGGGCTAAAATACATAATAAGAAATTATCTTTGTTGATGATTGATCTAGATCATTTTAAAACCATCAACGATACATTTGGACATGCAGCCGGAGATGAAGTGATTCGCCAAATGGGGAAAATGATAATGACTAATTTCCGAAAAACAGACTTTGCTGGACGCTTAGGAGGGGAAGAATTTGCTGTACTTTTAAAAGATGCTTCTTTGGATGAGGCAAAAGGTGCTGCAAAGAAATTCCTGGATACTGTATCAAGTAAAAAAGTGATTTACGAGGAACAGGAAATAAGTATTACTGTAAGTATTGGAGTAGCAGCAATCAATAGTGAGAATAATATAAGCAACATCGAAGATGTTTTAAAACAGGCAGACGATGCTCTGTATAAAGCAAAAGCCAAAGGACGAAATTGTGTTGTAACAACAAAATGAGTTAGCTATTATTGTGGTTGTTATCATGGCGTCTGATATTATCATTGTTACCTTTGATCAATTGGTAACGACTAATATGACGCCTTTTTTATTAATATGTGTTATTATCGGATTTGTTTTTTTATTTTCAAATTACTTACGGCTTTGGTGTATCTTCAATGTGTGATATTGATAACTAAACTTTAGAGGATCTTTATTTCCTTGCGGATAAAGCACTCATTTGGCTGAACAATGCGGTAATAATAGAGTTGAAATAGCTTGTAGATGTGCTAGAATGGCAGACGATATTTAATGAAGATAAGCCCACGACCACAAACACAGTTCATGTGAAGCCTGTCACAAGCAGTTTAATTTTTCGACAGTAGTGAATATTCAAGAAGGTTTTTGGAGAAATTTGGCGAATATTAAGTTGTAGAGAAGAAGGTTCATACAAGCGTGATGGTATGTTTTTATCACCATGGTAGCTTGATAGTGCGAGGTGAGTTGTAAGCGATAAAGAGCGGTTTAGCAATACAAGCTTAACAGAACTTCCTAAATATCACGCTGTGGTTAGAACGGTTTCAGGCAGTGAGCCCCAGAAGGATTTCCGGAGTTTAGGCAGAACTAGGAGCAATATCTGCGTCCTAAAAATGTGTAAAAATGTAGTCCGAGTTGATATAAAAAAATTGGGTGTTGCAGAAAATGTGACAAATTACACACAATTGACGATATTTAATGCAGGTAGATTATGGGGGTTACATCATGATAAGCATGCCTCTTATGTTTTCGATAATTTTCAGTTCAATTTGCGTAGTTAGTTTTTATTTGGGTATCTACACGCTTTACATAAATCCGAAATCTACGACGAACCGTTTGTTTTTTGCGCTAACAGTAGCGTTGTTTATTTGGTCATTTGGTTTTGCGATGGCAATATCAGCGCCTAGTATATCCGTTTGTTTATTCTGGAGGAGATTTGCAGCTATAGGATGGGGATTATTCTACAGTATCCTGCTCCATTTTATGATCTCTCTGGCTGGAAGAGCTTCATTGCTGAATAAGTGGTGGAAATATGTGCTGCTGTATCTTCCAGCAGCAGTCTGTATTTCTGTATTTACCTATATCCCGGGGCTCAATCCGCATCAATATAACTTGGAACAAACGGCTTTGGGATGGGTCAATGTTTCAATTAAAAACTATTGGAATTGGTTTTTTATATTATATTACTTTAGCTATACCTTGATAGGTATTTTTTTTGTATGGAGATGGGGGAAATCAGAAAACAGCAAAAATATTAAAAAACATTCAAAAATCATAATAAATGTATTCATTATTACTCTTATACTTGGAGCCTTTACCGAAAGCTTTGTGAATAATATATTTTCTATTAAAATACCGCAGTTAGCTCCGATCATAATGATGCTCCCGATGCTGTCAATAAGCTATGCTATGCAGAAGTATGGCTTTCTTGATAATAGAAGAAACGCAATCGATTCACTCCTATTTGGTGACCAGATCAGAACAAGGATAATAAATTACATGGCTATTTCTCTTTTCGCCGGTAGTATATTAAATATCATAACCATGTATTTTATTTTTCACAAAAAGGATTTAGTTTCAACCCTCATATTCAGCGGCTTTTTGGTAATAGTCGGCATTGTTTTTGATACAATCGAAAGATTAGAAAAAAGCATGAGATACAAAGACTTTATTTATGCGGCAGCCTTATTTATACTGATACCTGCTCTGACAATTAATTTTATTGAATATGCAGGTGTGACAGTCTGGGCCCATGGATTGATTTTTCTTATTATCTCCATAGCTATGGTAAGCAAGCTAATACAGATTTCTGTATCAATTTCAATTATATTGACCCAGCTGGTGGTTTATCTCCTTAAGCCTAGCAAATTGCTGCGAATTGATGCCGTAGACCATGTCGGGCGGATAGGCTTAAGCGCAATAGCAATATGGATAGCATTATTTGTTATGAATGTATTCAGGTCAAAACTCCTTGAAAATGCATATCAAATAAGCTTTCAAATGCTGGTGGCAGAGGTTTCCACTCGCTATGTAAGCGTCGGTGAGAAAGGTTTTGATGAGGTAACAAATGAGACGTTACGCAGAACAAGTGAATTTTTGAAGACAGACGGCACCTTCATTTATCTGTTCAATAAAGAAAAAGATACAATAACCTGCTCACACTCATGGACAAATGGACAAAATTTAAAGAATCCTAATTATCATGAGGAAATAACTTTGAGCGATTATCCATACCTGCTCCGTATGTTTTCAGCTCATAATTTGGAAATTTTTGATATGGACGATCTATCGCCAAATGAATATAGCGACATAGTGCAGAATTTGGACAAGCAGGTCAAATCACTGCTTGTACTGCCGATAGAGAATAATAATAATGTCTATGGCTTCCTAGTGCTTCAATCAATTACAAAGAATAAAGCCTGGGGTACCGTTGATAAAAACAATCTAATGATTATTACAAATATTATCGCCGGAACGCTTGAGAGAATACGACAGGAGAAGCAAATAAACTTTATGGCGTATTATGATACGCTGACCAGGCTTCCCAATCGCACACTGTTCAGAGATCGTTTTAATCAGGCAGTTTTGCTGGCAGAACGGACAAATAAAATAATTGCAGTAATATTTATGGATTTGGATTCTTTTAAGAATGTAAATGATACTATAGGGCATGAGGGGGGAGATAGACTGATCATAGAAGTCTCCCGAAGATTGTCAGAGACATTTCGTAAATCTGATACAGTTTCTCGTTTCGGTGGAGATGAGTTTTTGATCATGGTCAACAATATTGACAGAATTGAGGATGTCTACAAAATAGCTGAAAAGGTAATCAACACTTTTAGAACTCCATTTACTGTATCCAATCAGGAAATCTATATTTCTGCTAGTGTTGGTATGGCTGTTTACCCTTTTGACGGAAAGGATGTCGACACCTTGATAAGGAATGCGGATATTGCCATGTACGAGGCGAAATTTAAGGGGAAAGGTCAATATTGCCTTTGTTCTGAGGATATGAAGGAAGAGGTCATGCTAAAGCATGAGCTCTCCAACAAATTACACAGAGCAATAGAGAACAACGAATTAGTTTTGCATTACCAGCCTATGGTATCCGCTAAGACTGGCGAGATTATGTGTTTGGAGGCTTTGGTGCGATGGAATCAGCCAGATTATGGACTTATCCATCCGGAAATGTTTATTCCCCTGGCCGAGCAGAACGGATTGATTGGCCCGATTGGTGAATGGGTTTTAAAAACAGCCTGCAATCAGATAATAGCATGGCTTGATATGGGATTGCCCCCTATACATATTTCTGTTAATGTATCCGTACTTCAGCTGCGTAATTCAAAATTCGTTACTACCTTAAAGAGAATACTTAATGAGGTAGGGCTGAAGGCAGAATACCTCGAACTAGAAATTACAGAGAGTGCTGCGGTGAAGGAATCTGACAATATTTCGAATGTACTTAAGAAATTGAGGGAATTAGGAATACAAATATCAATAGATGACTTCGGTACGGAATATTCTTCACTTAGCAGACTTAATCATCTGCCCGTAAACCGTATTAAAATAGATAGAAGCTTCATAAACAATTTGTTCAGGAGCGAAAAAGACCAAACATTGGTTAAAGGCATGATTCATCTTTCGCAGACACTAGGGCTCAGAGTTGTTGCAGAAGGTGTTGAACATGAAGCACAGCTTGAATTCCTGAGAAAGCTTGGCTGTGACGAGATCCAGGGTTATTACATCAGCCGCCCTATTCATGCTGACGATGTTATCAAGCTGTTTAACTATGTGGACAGTTCAAATGGCTGAACCTATGGCTTTCAAAGGAATGACTTAACGTTTTATTGAAAAAAGACTCCTTTGTGTTCGGGGGCGTCGCCACCAAACTAAATGACTTATATAATAGATTTTAAAAAATAAAGGTTATGCTATCTCTGTCTCATTGACAACTGTGTTATTTTCATATATTTTTATTGCTTGACTAAGTATTGTCAGAATTAACTCTTCATAGGACATGCCTGCTACTTCTGCCATTCTTGGAAAATCGCTATAACCTCGCTGAAGACCTGGAAGGCTATTAATTTCGATTACGTAGGGTACATTATCTTTCATCCTTATATCAACCCTGGCAAAGTCCTTACACCCCAAAGCATCAAAAGCAAAAAGAGCGCTCTTTTCTATGATTTCTTTCTTTTCTTTACTCAATGGTGCAGGGCAATAAAATTGTTTTTGACCCCCAAGACCATTTTTAGATTCAAATGTATTAAACTTATCGTATTCTTCAGAAACGCTCCTAAAATCAATTTCTAAAATCGGCAAGACAATTTTTTCTTTGCCATTACCGATGATACCTACCGTAAACTCCCTACCATCAATATATTCTTCAGCTAAAGCCGGCGGTTGATAGTCTTTTAATAATCTTACAACTTTTTGGTATAGGTCTTCTTCTTTATAAACTAAACTATCTTTATGGATTCCAAAACCGGAACCTTCACATGCTGGCTTGACTATTGCTGGAAATTTCAAATTCGGATCTAATTTTTCTTTGCCTGTATAGAATTCCTGAAAATAAGGTGTTGACACACTATGAAATCTAAAAAGTTTTTTTGCAACGGCTTTATTTAAAGCCATACCATGAGCAAGTACACCAGAACCCACATAAGGTATTCCTAGCATTTCCAATATGGCAGGTACTTGAGATTGTCTGCTTTCGCCTTTGACCCCTGTGCTAAGATTAAAAACGAAATTAACTTTGCTTTTCAAAAGGTTTTCTATAATTTTATTATCAGCAATAATCTTCTTTACTCTGTACTTCTTGGAAATTATCTTTTCAATTTCCCGTGAAGTTATTCTCCTCTGTTCTTCTGCTTTAATATCCTCAATATTGTGCATTTTTGAGTTAATTTTATTTACAACTAGACCAATTGTATACATCTAATCCCTCCTTTATAATTTTTTAAACATTTACCAAATGCAAAAATTTTATGTTACACAGGTTAGGCAATAGAAAATGTTGAATGGACACGCCCCCAAAACATTAATAAACCTATATTAATCATATCATTCCCTGAAAAACCTGTAAAGTTGGGCAATTTCATTTCTCATTCTAAAAATTCTGGTATAATTATTATCAAGGCATAGAAAAAGTGTATAAAGGGGTTAGTAGTAGTGCCTGATAGTACTACCGGTAAGATTGTTGAGGTATAATCCATATCCTAGAGCTATGAAGACATGTTAGGAACGTTCAGTTATACGGGGTCTATAATTGCGAATTCTCTGATGATGGAGGATTACCATTAGCTTTGGATGAACTTATCAATTAGAGGATGTAAAAGACAGATAGTTTTGGAAAAGGAATAAGCGGCAGGCTATGCCGTCAAAGACTGCCTCTACAATATGATTTATCAGTGTGTAGGTTAAACCAAAGGTTTATCATTAAATAAAGGAGTAAATAAATGTGACTAAGGTAGTTATTCAAGAGTGTAGAGAATATGGATTAGATAGTTTAGTGAGAAAAATAAACGATGGGATAGAAAGATTAGGAGATTGGGACTTGTTTGTGCAGCCAGGGGATAAGGTTTTACTAAAGGTGAATCTTATAGGTCCTAAAAAGTCTGAATCAGCTGCTATAACCCACTCTGAATTCGTTCGTGCGTTGATAAGGATTTTGAAGCAGCGAGGATGTGAAGTATGGATAGGAGATAGCTCAGGTGGTGCAATTGCTGGCATAGCACCTACTGCAAAAAGCCTTAAGGTAGCAGGCTACGAAAAAGTAGCGGAAGAAGAGGGCGCTGTTATTAAAAACTTTGATAGTGAAGGTGTTGTTGAAGTAATACCTAAGGGCAAAAATAGGGAAAAGATGTATTTGGCAAAACCTATTTTTGATGCCGATGTTGTTATTAATTTACCTAAATTAAAAACCCACTCAGCAAGTATTTATACAGGAGCCATTAAAAATGTTTTTGGATGTATTCCTGGCTTAAGAAAGGCTAAATATCATAAAGCGGCTCCCAATCCAGAGGATTTTGGTGAAATATTAGCAGATATTCACCAAAGCGCAAGAATTTAATCTACACATTATGGATGGCATAATCGCTATGCAAGGCGAAGGGCCGACAGCGGGAGATGTCTATCTGGCAAACAAAATTCTAATGAGCACAGATCCTTTAGCATTAGATACTGTAGCGATTAAAATGTTAGGTATGGATTTAGGAGAAGTGCCTATCCTAACAGCGGCGAAACAGCGGAGGATAGGGGAAAGTAAGCTGGAGAACATAACAATAGATGGTGATTACAAAAGTATTCCCAAATTAGATAATTATAAATTGCCTAAGCGCTACAAAAGCAGTAAAAAACGAAATTCTAAAGCGCTGATTAAGATAATTGATTTTTTTGAAACTAAACCAAGGATAAACAGGAAAAAGTGTAGAAATTGCAATGTATGTGTAGAGAGCTGCCCTGTAGAAGCGATTAATTTAGATACTAAACAAATTGATTACAAGGTCTGTATTGAATGTATGTGCTGTCATGAATTATGTATGTATAAAGCAGTGGAGTTAAAGAAGGAAAATTTCTTAGCTGGCTTAATAGCAGGTCTAAGTCTTGGTAAATACAGATAAGTTAAACGGTCTACAGGTTACTTACTACTGAAAAAATATAAGCATGGCAAATAAATTCTAGTTTGATCACCCTAACATCCAAATATATTCTATGATGTAGGGAAGACGGAGGAACGTCCTCACATATTGATGAACTTTATGTTGTAGGGCGGTCTTTGACTAGTTTGTGTCTTCCATGGACTTGGCTCGGGTGAATTCCACATTCCATGGACGGTCATGCTGAGTACATTGAAGAATCTTGTTTCACATCCTTTATATTAAGTGTGACTTTTGGGCTTTTTTTAAAACTATATAGGAAGAGGGGGTGGACGTTGATGAAGAAGCTAAGGGCATGGGGAATTGTCGCTAGCATACTAATTTTCATTGTTATTGTAGCTTTAGTAGCGTGCGGCTACAAAATAGGTGAAAAGTATAAAGATAACCGGTTAACTCTTAAAGCAGTAGTTAAAACCTTTAATGCTGAAGGTCTAGCTCTGAAAGAAGATAAGTCAAAATCGCCTGATAAATATGTCTTAAATGGAGTAAAGCCAACCATTTATAGAGTAGCGAAAAGTGATGATACACTTCTAATATATATTTTCGAGTCTTTTGGGGATAAAAAAGAAATATTAAGTAAAACCCATAAGTTTAAGGATACCTTTACATTTGGAGAAATCCCTTACCATGCTAAGAATACACTTATTCTATTTATCCCTGCTAAAATTCCTGAGACCGAAGAAGAGTTTATTAGCTTTAGTAAAACAGCAAAATCAATTTCTGATATAGTTTTTGAAAAATTAAATGAGGGCAAGGAGAGAGTTTATAAAGGTGAGAGCGAAAGCTGGGAAGGAACTCTTATCCTAAAGTATTACGAGCATAGGTTTGAAGAAGGTGGGGTTATTCGTTACGATAGCTATTATGAGAAAACGCCTGCACTCCAATATAAGAAGTCTGATATAGAAAATGTTGGCCCATTAATTTTTGAGTATGAAACAGGTAGTAACGGAGGCAGCGCAGAAGGGTTCACCCTTAATAACGAAGGTTATGCAAAGCTTGGCAGTAGTAGTGGTACTAGAGCCATACTTAGTGAAGATGCTGAAGTTCGCTTTACTGTTAAATGGGGAGGTAAAGAAGAACATTTTGTACTAAAAGCACACTAGGTTGCACTGTTTGAGCTAAATACGCAAAACTAGGCGTTTATAAATATGTTATGCTGCACACAAGTAGGAAAATGCAAAGTAAGGTTAATTTATATGTATAGAATATGAGAAATGAAGGTGAGTAGAAATGACTATTAGAATGGCAAAATCGTCTGACGTAAAGGTTATTTACGATTTGGTCTGTGATATGGAAAACACAAAATTGGATTATGAAAAATTTCAACAGGTCTTTAATAGTTATCTTGAAGATGATAGATTTTTCTGCCTTGTGGCGGAACATAGCGGAACTGTCATCGGTTGTTTAAATCTACGGATAGAGTATCAACTTCATCATACTGGAAAAATTGCAGAAATTTTAGAATTAGCGGTAATGGACAAATACCGTTCTAAAGGAGTAGGGAAGGAACTTTTCGAGAAAGCATCAGAAATTGCGAAAGACTGTGAGTGTCTTCAAATTGAGGTTTGTTGTAATCAATTAAGAATAAGAGCACATAACTTTTATGAAAAACAAGGTATGTACAAATTTCATTATAAATTTTCTATGAATTTAAATGATGAAGAAATGAAAGAGAACAGACTAGGATTATGAAAATTATCTCGGCTATTAAATTAAGACATATCCTTTATATAATATGTATCAGTAGATGTATATGAAGTGAATAATATTTATAAATCTATAAAAGGAGTGGGTAACTTAATGGTTGGCGTAGAAATTGATATGGTTGTTACAGATAGTTTGAGGGCGCTAGAACTATATGAAAAAATATTTGACATAGAGCGTATCGAGGTTTCAGATTTACCTAAAGGTGAAAACGAAGTTATTTTTAACATATACGGAGTAAGGTTTCATATGTTAGATGAGAACCCGAAGTTTGGGCTAATAGCACCAACCCCAGATAAACCTAATACAATTTGGTTTAACATTTTAGTTCCTGACATTAAAGAAACATTTTCAAAGGCAATTAGTGTAGGTTGCACTGAGATTCAACCAGTGACTGAGATGACGGATTATGGAGTGTCAAATGCTATATTTAGTGATCCTTTCGGTTATCAATGGATGCTGACTCAAATACACAAGGTAGTAAGTCACGAAGAACGTATAAGACTTTGGAAAGAAAAAAGAGATAATTAAGATACATGAGGTTTTTCAGATGGAATATAAATATGGCAAAAATGATAACTATGAAGACTTTTCAAGTGGTCGTGTTTTATACCATATAAGTGGTATGACAAACTTTCCGGTGAGATTAGCACAAGAAATATACGGAAGATGCTTACAATATTCTCCTAAAAAGCACAATGTTTGTTTATATGATTGTTGTTGTGGCGGGGGATATTTACTTACTGTTTTAGGGTTTTTAAACCAGGATACCATTGGGAGAATTATAGGAAGTGATATAAATTTAGAATTACTTGAGATAGCAAAAAAGAACTTGTCATTACTAAGTAAGGAAGGTATCGATAAACGGATAGCAGAGATTGAGCAAATGATAGCAAGTTATCAAAAGCAGTCACATATTGAGGCAAAAAATAGTGCGATTACACTGAGGAGTTTGATTAGGGCTGATATACAGTTTGAATTATTTCAGTCTGATGTTTTAAAAAATATTGATCTTAAGGCAAAACCAGATATTATTGTGACTGATGTTCCATATGGTAATGTGGTTGTTTGGAAAGGAAATGAAGAAAACTTCATTAATAAGTTGTTAGATAGACTCTATGAAATATGCTTTCCAGATACTATTATAGGTCTTTGTATGGATAAGAAACAGAAAGTTGCAAATGAGAAATTTATACGACTAGAAAAACAAAAAATCGGGAAAAGGATATTTGAGATCTTAAAAATAAGATAGTTATCTAAAGAGGCGCATTCGCCTCTTTTTTAAAATTAGAAAAGGAAAAAAGTAATACAATATAGAATACAAATATACAGCCTAGTATTTTAAGATGTTCTAGGAGGTGTCACCTTGTGAATTTTCGTGAAACACAGGAAGAATTGGAAAAAACCAGTCTTTCTCCTTATGCTGCCTTAAGTTTTAAAAGTAAGGGAAGACATTTTCCAGAGAAAAAATGTACCGTGCGTACAGACTTCCAAAGAGATAGGGATAGAATACTACACTCAAAAGCATTTAGACGTCTAAAACACAAAACACAAGTCTTTATAGCTCCTGAAGGTGACCACTACAGAACTCGGCTTACTCATACACTTGAAGTGTCTCAGATTGCAAGGACAATATCCCGGAGTTTAGGGTTAAACGAAGACCTAACTGAAGCGATCGCATTAGGACACGACCTTGGCCATACGCCATTTGGGCACACCGGAGAACAGGTGCTTAATGAACTTATTGAAGGTGGTTTCAGACATGAAGAGCAAAGCGTAAGAGTTGTCGACTTTTTAGAACAAGGCAAAGGCTTAAATCTAACATGGGAAGTACGGGACGGAATAAGGAACCACAATACTCGCGGAAATCCTGGAACTCTTGAAGGCCATGTTGTAAAATTGTCGGATTGGATTGCTTACATAAATCATGATATAGATGATGCAGAGAGAGCAGGGGTCTTAAAGAGTGATGACTTACCCCAAGAACTGATAAAAGTTTTAGGTAAAAAACATGGTGAACGCATAGATACCATGATTAAGGATGTTATCAAGACCAGTTTCGGTCATAAGGAAATAAAAATGAGTGAAGAAATATATGATGCAACACGAAAACTGCGGGATTTTTTATTTGACAGAGTATATATAGGCTCTTCTGCAAAAACTCAGGAAGGTAAAGCAAAGCTGATGCTAAAACTCTTATTTGAGTATTATGTACAGCACCCGGATTTAATGCCAGCAGAATTTATAGAAATAGCAAAAGAGCAAAATATAAAAAGAGCAGTAGTTGACTATATCGCGGGTATGACAGACGGTTTTGCGTTGGAAAGATTTCGTCAGGTATATATGCCCTCGTCATGGCCTCTTACAACATGAAAATTTGCCAATATTTTTTATGAAAATAAAAAGAAGGAATAATAGATATTAACGTAGAATAGTTGTATGTAAATTAAGAAGGAGGACGAATAATCACTATTATTATTTATAGAGATAATGGTTCTCATCTTGATTATGGGGGGATATTTTTTGGGTTTGGTGGTATATACATGGGGTTTTATTCTGAAGATATTATAAAGGAAGTTCAAGAAAGGGCTGATATTGTAGAAATTATATCAGCATATACTTCCCTTCAAAAGCGTGGTAATAATTATATGGGATTGTGCCCCTTTCACACGGAAAAAACACCTTCCTTTAACGTAGACGTGGAAAAACGATTATTTTATTGCTTTGGATGTGGTACAGGCGGAAACATATTTACTTTTATTATGAAGAAGGAAAATCTTTCCTTTCCTGAAGCTATACGCTATTTAGCGGATAAGTACCATATTAGACTTCCAAGTACCATGGATAAGGAATTGTCTCAAGAATTTAGAGAGAGGCGTAAACTCCTTCAAATAAATGACTTGGTAGCAAAATATTACAACTACTGTTTGTTTCATACACGTGAAGGCAGAAATGCTATTTCATATATTAAAAGACGGGGGTTAACACAAGAAACTGTAGAAAAATTTTTTTTAGGATATGCTTCTCCATCGTGGGATGGACTTATTAAATTTACCCGATCAAAAGGGATAGAACCTAAAGAATTGGAAAAAATCGGTCTTATAGTACCTCGAAAAAATAGTAAAGGCTATTATGATAGATTTAGAAACAGGCTTATATTTCCTATTAAAGATATAACAAAAAACATTATAGGATTTGGAGGGCGTGCTCTTGATGCGTCAATGCCGAAATACTTGAATTCCCCTGAAACACCATTGTTTTCTAAAGGGGACAACTTATATGGCCTTTCTGTGATTAAGAAAGATTCTTCAAAGGATGTTATTGTAGTAGAAGGTTACATGGATTGTATAACATTGCATCAACACGGTTTTAATCAGACAGTAGCGACACTAGGAACAGCCCTCACAAAGAAACAAGCAAAACTTTTAAAAAAATATACTGATACAGTTATCCTCTCATATGATGCCGATGAAGCAGGTCAAGCAGCGGCCATGAGGGGGATGGAAGTATTGGCTCAAGAGGGTCTAAGAGTAAAAATCCTGAATTTACCTGAAGGCAAAGACCCAGATGAAGTTATTCAGGACAAAGGAAGAAAATATTTTCAAACACTAATAAATGATTCAATAGATCTTATTACTTTTAAACTAAATAGCATAAAAAAGACAATTGACATAAAAACTTCAGACGGTAAATTGAAATTTTTAAAACAGGCTATAAAAGTTTTAGCAGAAATTGATAATCAACCAGAGATGGATTTACATGTAATTAGATTAGCTAAAGAGTTAGGTATTTCGGCAGAAAGCATAAAAAAAGAGATAAAAAGCAAAATATTACCAAACAATGGATATGAGTATAAAAAAAGCCAAATAAGAGATAATAATAAACAATTTAACGAAATATTGCAAGTAACGGGTATTTACAAAGCCGAGAGGAAAATTTTGAAATTGGTTCTTGAAAATGAGGAAGCTTGGGGAATCTTCAAAGAACAACTTGAACCCCAATACTTTACAAATAAAAATACTAGGAAAATTGCTGATGTTCTCTTCAAAATGTTTAACAAAGTTGAGTCTATAGATATTCCCGATATCTATAATTATTTAGATGAAGAAGGATCGAAGGAATTATCAACTATTCTGATGGAAACGACAGAGATAAAAGACGAAGAACTGATAGATGCCCTTATAAAAAAAGTCAAATATGGTTATTTAAAAGACAGCATAACCCAGGTTAGAAAGCAAATGAAGAGAGCTGAAATATTAGGACAAAGAGAGGAGATCAACAACCTTTTGTATACTTATCAACAGCTTAAGGCGGAAATGGAAAAACTAAATACACATACCACTCCACGAAAGAAGGAGGGATTATAAATGGCAAAGGAAAAGGTGCAGACTCAGAAAAAGGACGATAAGAAACAAACTCAGGACAAGATAAAAGCAGTGAAAGGCCTTATTGAAAAGGGTAAAAAACGCGGTGAGATTTCTTATGGAGAAATCATGGACGCTTTAGAGGATATAGAGGACTTAGATACTGAGCAGATTGAAAA
>JBMNGG010000015.1:0-32116 GCA_050949705.1 Tepidanaerobacteraceae bacterium
ATATCAGAAAAGCTTCCATATGTAGATATTTTATTTGGCATAAAAAAATGCTTACAAACTACCGGAACTAATCGAAAATTGCAGAAGTACTAATTTACCATTAATCGAAATGACGGTAGAATCTGATGTTGATGAAAACCTACCTATTCGACGAGATGACGATTCAAAAGCTTGGGTAACAATAACTTATGGGTGCAATAATTTTTGTAGTTATTGCATTGTTCCATATGTAAGGGGAAGAGAAAAAAGCCGTAAGCCAGATGATATTTTAAGAGAGGTTAAAGGTCTTGCTCGTGAAGGATTTTTGGAAATTAACTTATTAGGTCAGAATGTGAACTCTTATGGTAAGGACTTAGTACCTCCAACCACATTCCCGGATCTATTAAGAAGAGTTAACGGTATTGATAATATAAAACGTATAAGATTTATAACCTCTCACCCGAAAGATTTATCAGACGAGCTTGTTTTAGCAATGAAGGAATGTGATAAAGTATGTGAGCATATTCACCTACCAGTTCAAGCAGGAAGTAATCGAATACTATCAAGGATGAATCGAAAATATACCAGAGAGCATTACTTGAGCTTAATTAAAAAAATGAGGGATACTATTCCGGATATTGCTATTACAACAGATATAATAGTCGGTTTTCCAGGTGAGACAGAACAAGATTTTTAGAAACTCTTGATCTAGTGGAAAAAGTGAACTTTGATTCGGCTTTCACTTTTATGTATTCCAAACGAAAAGGAACGCCCGCATCAGAAATGGAAGATCAAGTAGATGATGAAGTTAAAAAAGATCGCTTAAAACGGCTGATGCAATTACAGGATGGTATTACTTGGGGAAAAAATAAAATATTAAAAGATACAATACAAGAAGTCTTGGTAGAAGGGGTTAGTAGAGGTAATAGAAATAGATTATCCGGGAGAACTCGTACAAATAAACTCGTTAACTTTGATGGTCCTGAGGAGTTAATAGGCAAACTGGTAAATGTAAAAATAATAGAACCACATTCTTGGTCTTTATTAGGTAAGATTGTTTGATGAAAAGTTGCAGGGGGCTTTCTTTCAATGGATACTCCAATGATAAAACAGTATAAACAGATAAAAAACCAATATAAGGATTATATTGTTTTTTATAGACTTGGTGATTTTTATGAAATGTTTTTTGAAGATGCCGACATATGTTCAAAAGAACTAGGAATTACTCTTACATCAAGGTCAAAAGATGCTGATAATAAAGTACCTATGGCTGGGGTGCCATATCATGCGGCAGATCAGTATATATCAACCCTAGTATCTAAAGGTTATAAAGTTGTCATATGTGAACAGGTAGAAGACCCCAAGCTAGCAAAAGGAATTGTCAAAAGAGAAGTAGTAAAAATCGTAACACCCGGAACGGTTACCGATTTGAATGCATTACAAGAAAAAACCAACAATTATTTAGCTTGTATTCATAGAGATAAAGAATTTTATGGCCTTGCTTTTGTGGACTTAATGACAGGTCAATTTGAGATAACACAATTAAAGTCATCTTTTCCTTATGATGAAGTGGTCAATGAAGTTAGTCGATATGAACCAAAAGAGTGTTTAGTGAATTACGAATTCTTTAAAGAAAAGCTATTAAGCAAAAAAATGAAGGAAAACCTGGAGTTGTTTTTCACTGTTAAAGATAATGATTATTTTAATGAACAATCAGCCTTAAATTTGCTTATTACACAATTCGGTGAAGAAAACATAATCAACATTAAAGAGAAGAGACTTTCTTTGTGTGCTGCGGGTGCTTGTCTTAAATATCTAAATGATACGCAAAAATTAGCGCTTTCACATATAAATTTTATTTCATATTATCAAAATTACGATTATATGGTTCTAGATCATTCGTGTTGCAAGAATCTGGAAGTTACTAAAAGTTTACGTGATGGTCAAAAAAAAGGGAAGTCTTTTATGGGTGTTAGACAAAACATCCACAGCAATGGGTGCAAGGTTGCTTAAGCAATGGATTAAGCAACCCTTAATTGATATTTTAAAGATTAAACAAAGGCAAGATGCCATTGAAGAATTATTTGATGACTATTTTCTAAGAGCTGATTTGAAAGAGCAATTAAAAAATATTTCCGATGTCGAGCGTTTAATTGGGAAAATAGTATGTGGAAATGCTAATGCTAGAGATTTGTTAGCAATAAAAAATACTTTAATGAGATTGCCAAAAATAAAAAAAGTTATTACTCAGTGTAACTCAAGTTTAATGAAAAACATATATGAACAAATAGATCCGCTGGAAGATATATTTATACTATTAGAAGAATCAATATCTGAAGAAGCGCCCCTAACAATTAAGGAAGGATATATTATAAAGGATGGTTATAATTTAGAAATTGATGAACTTAGGAAAGCCTCTCATGATGGTAAAGCGTGGATAGCGGAATTAGAAAGAAAAGAACGTGAAAGAACCGGTATAAAATCTTTAAAGATTGGTTTCAACAAAGTATTCGGCTATTATATTGAGGTAACTAAGTCTAATCTATCAATGGTTCCGGAAAACTATATACGCAAACAAACGCTAGCTAATGCAGAACGTTATATTACTGAAGAGCTAAAGGAATATGAATCACTTATACTCAATGCAAAAGAAAAACTTCAAATACTTGAATATAACATCTTTTGTAAAATACGTGAACAACTTATAGAAGAAATTGCTAGATTAAAACAGAGTGCTTATAACTTATCTCTGTTAGATGTTCTATTGTCACTTGCAGAGGTAGCATACAACAATAATTATATTAAACCTGAAATTACATTAAACGATGAAATAAAAATATTAGAAGGAAGACACCCAGTTGTAGAGCTTACACAAAAAGAAGAACTCTTTATTCCAAATGATACACATATAAACTGCAGCGACAATTTAATTTCATTAATAACTGGACCCAATATGGCTGGGAAATCTACTTTTATGCGCCAGGTTGCTTTAATTGTTATAATGGCACAAATAGGTTGTTTTGTTCCGGCGACGAAAGCTGAATTAGGTATTGTTGATCGCATTTTTACACGTATTGGAGCATCAGATAACTTAGCTATGGGTCAAAGCACTTTCATGGTCGAAATGATGGAAGTGGCTAATATTTTAAAACATGCTACTGATAAAAGCCTTTTGATTTTAGATGAAGTAGGACGTGGAACTAGTACTTTTGATGGTCTTTCCATAGCCTGGTCCGTAGTAGAATATATACAAAAAAACTTAAAGTCAAAAACACTTTTTGCTACTCATTACCATGAACTTACATCTTTAAAAACATTAAAGGGGGTTAAAAATTATAAGATTACTGTAAAAGAAAAAGGTGATGATGTTATATTTCTAAGGAAGATAGTACCTGGGGAAGCTGATAAAAGTTATGGAATACAAGTAGCTAAAATCGCAGGAGTTCCGCAATCAGTAATAAACAGAGCGAAAAAAATTTTAGCTAAATTGGAAAATTATCAACCTAAAGATGAATTATGTATATCAGATATGGCAGCAACCAGTGACATAGAAGCTAGAGAAAGTCAATTAAACTTGGAAGCATTTAAGAGCCAAGAAATAATTGAAAAAATAAAATCTGTAAGTATAGATACCATAACTCCTTTGGAGGCTTTGAACTTATTGTATTCTATAAAACGTCAATTGATATAAGAGGAAGGTATAATATGGGGAAGATCAATATTTTGGGGGAAGAAATTGCATCTAAAATAGCTGCTGGTGAAATTATAGAAAGACCGGTTTCTGTCGTAAAAGAACTTGTAGAAAACTCTATTGATGCAGGAAGCAGAAATATTACAATTGAGATAGAAAAAGGTGGGAAAAAGTTAATTAGGGTTATTGACGATGGTGAAGGCATGTCTAATGAGGATATCAAATTAGCTTTTGAGCGACATGCTACTAGTAAAATAAATAAGCTAGATGATATTTTTAATGTTAATACTCTGGGATTTAGAGGGGAAGCTTTGGCAAGTATTGCTTCAGTATCATCTGTTACAGTAATTTCGAAAACTCAAAACGAATCCATAGGTAGTCTATGCAAAATAAAAAGCAATGTAATTGAAGATTTTAGAGAAGCTTCCTCTAATGTTGGTTCCCTAATAGAAGTAAAAGATTTATTTTATAATACACCAGCCCGATTGAAGTTTTTAAGTAACGATACCCAAGAAGCCTCACGTATTACAGATTTGATAACTAGATTAGCCATAAGCAATATTAACATATCGTTTCGTCTAAAAAATGATGGAAAGGAAATCTTCTTTACAAGTGGTAATGGTAATTATAGAGAAGCAATAGCAAAAGTATATGGTGTTGATATGGCAAAGGAGGCTATATACATCGAAAAGGATTTCGACAGTGGGGAAATATGGGGATACGTGTCAACACCTAGGTTCAACCGTGGTAATCGGACTGGTCAAAGTTATTTTGTTAATAATCGCTTTATTAAAGACAGGGGATTGGCATTATGTTTAGAACGGGCATATAAGACAATGATGCCGATAAATAGGTTTCCTATTGCAATTATTTTTATTCAAATTGATAATTCCTTAATCGACGTCAATGTGCATCCAGCTAAAACTGAAATCAAATTTCAACGAGAGAACGAAGTTCATAGGATGATTTTTAATGCTGTAAAAGATGGTTTAAAAAAACACGTATTAATACCTAATGAATCTTTAAGTGATACTTTTAACAAACCAGAGTCTAAAGACGTTGGCTATCAATTAGAATTAAGTGGTAGAGCTTTGCCAAAAAATGAATATTATTACAATAATCATACCAAACTATATAATAATGAATTCCAACCGGAAATTATAAAAGAACCTCAAATAGCAAAAAGTGAAAAATCTATATTTTACTCCGAAAACAGAATTCTACATAATGAAAAACCTATTGATTTACATTCAATAAATTACAATAAAACGAATGAAATAAACAAAAAAATAGAAAATAAAGAGAACCAGGCAAAACTACAATTTGATAATATATTGGGTCAGTTATTTAATACTTATATCATTGTACATGGAGACAGACAGTTTTATCTTATAGATCAACATGCAGCCCATGAACGGATTTTATATGAATTTTATTCTCGTAAATATGTTAGACCAACCGAATCTCAAAAGTTGATTGAGCCATATGTACTACGTCTATCTGCACAAGAAATGATGTCAATACAAAGCCATGAAAAAGAAATAGTCAATATGGGTTTTGATTTTTCGATCTTTGGGACAGATTCTGTTTTTATTCGTGCAGTACCATATCTACTTAATAAACCCGTAGACCCTATTGTACTACGTGATGTTCTTAATGAATTAGATAGTAAGGATTATGCAATATTTCAGCCGAAGGAAAGACTGATAATTTCTATGTCGTGTCATACTGCAATAAAAGCAGGTGATTCTCTGTCTTTTTTAGAAATGCAAGAACTGTTGCGTCAATTGAAGAAAACAGAAGGTCCTTACACTTGTCCTCATGGAAGACCAACTATTATTGCTATTACATTAGATGAATTAGAAAAGAAATTTAAAAGGAAATAAAGATATGCAAAAGAAGTTGTTAGTAGTTATTGTGGGACCTACAGCAGTTGGAAAAACAGAAATTGCCATCGATATTGCACTAAAATATGACACGGAAATCATTTCGGCTGATTCTATGCAAATATATAAATATATGAATATCGGAACAGCAAAACCCACTTTAAAGGATCGTAAGGGAATCAAGCACCATATGATTGACATTATTGATCCCGATGAAGATTTCAGCGCCGCCGATTTTCAAAAGGGGGCAGAACTATGCATTCAACAAGTTCACAGTCGTAACAAGATTCCAATATTAACTGGTGGAACAGGATTTTATATAAATTCAGTCTGTTATAATTATACTTTTGCAGATGCTAAAAAAGATGATGAATTAAGAAGACATTTACGAATTCAAGCTAATGAATATGGTAATGAATACCTGTATAAAAAGCTAGAAAAGCTTGATCCAAAAGCAGCTAATAAAATACATCCAAATAATTTACGCCGTGTCATACGAGCACTAGAGGTATGTATAAAAAGCGGTAGACCTTTTTCATCATATGAGGATGATACTAAAAAAAACAAGAGTTCATACGATTTACTAATGTATGGATTAACCAGACCTAGAGATGAATTGTATGACCGCATTAATAAAAGAGTACTATCAATGTTTGATGAAGGTTTGGTAGAAGAAGTTCATATGTTGTTAAAGAAAGGGTATGCCAAGTATTTAAATTCAATGCAAGGTTTAGGATATCGTCATGTAATAGATTATCTTTATGGTAAAACAACTAGAGAAGAGACTATTCGTTTGATGGCTAGAGACACCAGACGTTATGCTAAACGTCAGTATACCTGGTTTTTACGTGATAAAAACATCATCTGGTTGGATGTTTCCAGTGAAGGTAAAAAGAGGACAATAACAAATATAATTCAAGGTATTGAAGGAAAAATAAGAAATACCTAGAATAATAAATTAAACATCAATATGAGGGGGACATATAATAATGACAAGAGCACAAATAAATCTCCAGGATAGCTTATTAAATCAAATCCGTAAGGAAAATATACCTGTAACAATTTATCTTATAAATGGTTTTCAGCTAAAAGGTCTAGTACGGGGTTTTGACAATTACACAGTTATTATTGATACTGACGGAAAGCAACAGTTAGTATATAAACATGCTGTTTCTACTATATCACCCTTTAAAGCTGTTAGCTTGAATCAGGGTTCGACAGATCAAAAGAAAACTGAATGAAGTTTTTTGAATCATTTGTTGCTTAAAAAACCTCCGAGGAATTAACTCGGAGGTTTTTGTAACTTATTAGTGTTATTTTGCATAAAATAAATTGGTATAGTTTTTTAGTAGGGGTGGTATAAAATGTCTGAAAGAATTAAATATGAAGGAAGAAATCATTTTGAAATCAATGAAATGCTTATAAACGGGATGATCACCCCCGCAGAGGCGCTAACTATGTTCCGAGATGCTGAAAGGAAAAAAACATATATAAAGAGAGTTTCTGAAGAAGAAAATTTGCAAAAAGTAATGAAGGAACTCGAAGACCTTATAGGGTTATCAAAAGTTAAGGATTTGGTGAAGGAGATTAGAGCGTTTACAGAAATACAAAAAAAGAGGCATGAGGAAAATCTTTTAGCAGAACCACAGGTTCTGCATATGATTTTTAAAGGTAATCCAGGTACTGGCAAGACCACTGTTGCAAGGTTGCTCGGTAAAATGTTTAAGCATATGGGTATTCTTCAAAAAGGACACATAGTAGAAGTTGAAAGGGCTGATTTGGTAGGGGAATACATAGGTCATACGGCTCAAAAGACGCGTGAACAAATAAGAAAAGCTTTAGGTGGGATATTATTCTTAGATGAAGCATATTCTTTAGGAAGAGGTGGAGATAAGGATTTTGGCAAGGAGGCAATAGATACGCTTGTAAAAGCCATGGAAGACCATAAAGACAATCTTATTGTTATTTTAGCGGGTTATAAAGATGAAATGGATTGGTTTTTACAAATTAATCCTGGTCTTCGTTCAAGATTTCCTATTCAAATTGAGTTTAATGATTATTCTGTAGAAGAGTTGATGAAAATAGCTAAAATGATGGTAGAAAAAAGACAGTATAAGTTTAGCAATGAAGCTTTACTTTTGTTTGAGAATCTTTTGCACAAAAAAAAATGTGACCGGTATTATGATAAATTAGGGAATGCGCGCCTTGTACGAAATATGATAGAAAGAGCGATTAGACGCCAAGCTCTTCGTCTTGTAAACCAACGGAGTATTTCTCGGGAAGATTTACTTGAAATAAATCCTGAGGATCTTTCGGAGGTGGATTTTCATTGAAGCGATGTACTATTATTGGAAAAACTAATGTAGGTAAGACGCTATTTCTAATTAATTTTGCTGAATATATAGGAGCAAAATCTTTGGATATTGACTTTATTAATACTAACAACAAAAAAGTGTCAAAAACCTATAGTCTGGAAAAAGCTGTTTCCTGTCTTGTAAATACAAATCCTCATAAAACCCGCTGTGTTCAATCTGTCATAGTAAATATTCCTGTTGGTAAAGGTAAAAAAAAAATATGCTTAGTCGATACAGCCGGTTTTATAGATGGGATACATAAAGACGTAGAAATACGTAAAGCAATTTCTCAAACCCTTGAAATAATACGTGATTCAGATATCATACTTCATATTATAGATGCTTCAACTATTTACAATGATGATTTACCTAGCTCGATGGGGGAAGTAGATTATCAGATTTCTCAATTTGCTCAATTAAAAAGAGGTTATGCTATTTTAGCAAATAAAATGGATAAAAGTGAAGCAAAAAAAGGGTTAATTAAAATAAAAGAAGAATTTCCAGGGAATTTAATCTTACCTGTTTCAGCCCTTTATAAAAAGGGTTTCAAAGAGGTGAAAACCTTTGTGGCACATAATATCTAATGTTTATTTAATAAAAAAGATATTTTGTGTGTTTTTTACTGGTTTCGTCATAAAGATCATGGACGATTATACAGATCAAAATATTGATAAAATGCTTGAAAAACCGAATATATACGAAGCAATGGAGCTTGGAGGTTTGCCATACGTATTATTATTATTGTCATTAGCCTTTATATTAGATCCCATTACTTCATTAAGCCTTTTTTTGTCAAGTTATGTAATAGGTATGATGGGGAGCATTAATGTTAAAATGCCTTCTGGCTTGTATGGATATCAAGAAAGCATATTAATACTATTACTTAGCTTTATTATACTAAAAAAAATAGACATGGTTTCATCAATAACAATAATAGTTGCGATACAATTGTTAGATGATTTTCTTGATTACGAAAAAGATTATTTGAATAAAAAAAATCTTGCTTTCGTGTTGGGGAAAACGGAATGTTTGTTGCTATCTGTGATTTTTTTTCTATTAACATGCTATTTAGATTTTATAAAAGGAATTACGGCAATGATATCTATGTATGTAATTGTTTACATAATAAAAATATTGTTTACAAAGCATAAATACATATTTGAGAGGGAAGCTTGATATGTTAAATGCAGGATTATTAGTGGCTATTTTGGCATTATCCATATATTTAATAGGATATACTATGGGGAGAAGGATAGGTAAGAAGGAAGGTATTTTTGAAGGCAAGGCAATCATACCTATTGAACTTAAAAAACAAATGCTAGACACCATGATCTGTCCCCTATGTAAACAAAAGTTGAACTTTTATACGAATTGTGATAGTATACATAATCGAAAATAATGTATGAAGAGAGGATCTAATTTGGCAGACACTAGATATTACAATAAGTATAAAATATTAACTGACCGTTATCATATTCATCCTAAACTTATAAAAATAGCCGAAGATGTTATTGGCGAAATTCGAACAATATTTGATAAAATAGACAATATTGCAGAATATAATCACTTTAAAGTGATAGATGCAATGAAACAAAGTTATTTAAGTGATTATCATCTTAACGGTTCTACTGGATATGGTTATAATGATATGGGAAGGGAAACAATAGAGAAAATATATAAAGACATCTTTAAAGCAGAGGATGCTCTCGTACGATCCCAAATCATATCTGGCACACATGCTATTACACTTTGTCTATTTGGAGTTTTAAGACCAGGTGATGAGTTATTAAGTGCAACCGGAACCCCTTATGATACTTTAAATGATGTAATTCTAGGTAAAAACTGCGGTTCATTAAGAGACTATGGTATCTCATACTGCGAAGCAGAGCTGACCGACGGAAAACCTGACTATGAGTTAATCAAAAATAGCATAAATGAAAAAACAAAGATGGTATTAATTCAACGCTCCAGAGGTTATAGCATGAGACCTTCCTTATGCATTAATGAAATTCAAAAACTAATAGAATTCATTAAAAATATTAATCCTAATATAGTATGTTTTGTAGATAACTGTTATGGGGAGTTTGTTGATTACAAAGAACCTATCGAAGTTGGTGCTGATATATGTGCAGGCTCATTAATAAAAAACCCTGGAGGGGGAATAGCAACTACTGGAGGATACGTAGTAGGTAAAAGTGAATTAATTGAACAATGTTCTTATAGACTCTCTGCTCCTGGTTTAGATAAGGATTGCGGTCCCTCATTATACTCAAATCGATTAATAGTTCAAGGTCTTTTCTTTTCACCTTTGGTAGTAAAAGAATGTTTAAAAGGGGCTGTATTTACTTCAAAAATATTTGAGCAAATGGGATTTGAAGTTTATCCAAAGTATAATGAAAAAAGAAGTGATATAGTAACCACAGCTATATTAAAAGATGAAAATGCATTAATTACCTTTTGTAGAGGCATACAAAGGGTAGGGCCTGTTGATTCTCATGTTCAACCAGAACCTTCGGAAATGCCTGGATACGATAATAAGATAATAATGTCTGGGGGAAGTTTTGTACAAGGTTCATCAATTGAGCTTAGTGCTGATGGACCATTGAGGGAACCATATGCAGTTTATATACAAGGAGGCATAAACTTTTCTCACATAAAACTAGGAATAATGAGCGGACTTCAAGCTTTGATAGATAATGGTAACTTAAAAATAGGATAATGAGCAGAGGTATAATACTGCTCATTATCCTATTAAAGCTTTCTATACAGGCCTACAGCTTTACCAAGTATTGTCAAGTCTTTAACTATTATTGGTCTCATAAGTGGATTCTCAGGTTGAAGGCGAATATGGTCTGATTCTTTATAAAATCTCTTAATTGTTGCTTCATCTCCCAGGAGCGCAACAACTATGTCTCCATTTTCTGCAGAATTTGTTGATTGCACGAGAATAATATCACCATTGTATATACCTGCATTAATCATGCTATCACCCTTAACTGATAACATAAATACATCAGAATCAGGTACCATTTCTTTAGGCAGGGAAAATATATTTTCGATGTTTTCTTGAGCCAAAATGGGTTGGCCTGCAGTAACTTTTCCCACTAAAGGAATATCGACCATATTTCTATGGGTAACACTAGTATTGATTATTTCAATGGCTCTAGGTTTTTGCGGGTCGCGTTTAAGATAACCCTTTTTTTCTAACTGAACTAAGTAACCATGAACGGTAGAAGTGGATTTTAAATTAGTTGCAGCACATATTTCACGAACTGATGGAGGATAACCTTTATCTCTAAAATAATTATGTATATATTCGAGAATTTGTCTTTGTCGTGGAGTTAGGTCTTCATACACAATAAATCACTCCAGATGTTTTTTTTTATTATAACATAACGTGTTATAATTTTAAAACAGATACAACTAGAGATACAAGGAAATGAAAAGTTGTGTATATTTTAAATACAATTACAACGTCCGATAATATATATTATGTAAACTTTTGTAAACCATTATGTATTTGGCCAAAGTTTTTGCGAAAAATAAACAAAAATACCCACATAAACTGTGGGTTTAATTAATTACAATTGTTATGTGGCAGGGGAGACAGGACTCGAACCCGCAACCAACGGTTTTGGAGACCGCTACTCTACCAATTGAGCTACTCCCCTTAGCAAATATTATTATACATTACTTTATAAGAGATGTCAAAGTTTTTAATTCAATTGATAGTGTCAAGTTGTTGTAGGATAATAAAAGTAACAAATACCCTAACTTTTTGATTCTAATAGATCTATATCACATACCCGCTACGCTGGATACCCTTTAAGAGGATTGATACGGGAGTCTTTTTCGGTTGTTTGACACTTATAAAGAATAAAAAACCACCAAAAGCCTTAATGGGCTTATTTTTTTGTCAAATTTACCAAATATATCTTGCGGAATGTTGCGGGATGTGTTATGATATAAGTAATACAAGGGGGGGATGCTTGTGAGACTGTCTATTTCTAAATCAAAAAATGCCACGTCACTTTATATTAAAGAAGATGTTACTATTGATGGCAAAAGAACAACAAAAATCTTAAGAAATTAGGAACAGTTGCTGAACTGGAGAAAAAATTAGGGGGCAGGGACCCTATTGAATGGGCAAAAGAATACATTGCAGAATTAAATCGCCTTGAAAAAGAGGGCAAGGAAATTGAAGTAATTGCAAAGTATTCGCCTTCTAAACTAATCAAGAAGGAGGAAAGGCGTTGTTTTAATGGAGGATATTTGTTTTTACAAAAAATCTATCATGAACTGGAACTTGATAAAATCTGCAGCAAAATCACAAACAAATATAGATTTGAATACAATTTGGATTCTATTTTTTCAAGATTACTTTACGGTAGAATACTATTCCCTTCTTCAAAGCTTTCTACTTATGAGCTCTCTTGGAAATTAATTGAACCACCTGATTTTAAGCTGCATCATGTTTACAGAGCTTTAGAAGTCATAGCAAAGGAGACAGATTTTATTCAAGCATCTCTTTATCAAAATAGCCTCTCAGTTTCGAAGCGAAATACCGGTATTTTATACTATGACTGCACCAATTATTTTTTTGAATTGAACAGGAAGATGGGTTAAAGCAATATGGCTTTTCTAAGGATCACAAACCAAATCCTATAGTTCAAATGGGTCTTTTTATGGACGGAGATGGCATTCCTCTTGCTTTTAGTATTACAGAAGGCAATAAAAATGAACAACTGACACTTAAGCCTTTAGAAAAAAAGATTTTATCTGACTTTAAGCTATCAAAGTTCATTGTTTGCACAGATGCTGGGCTTGCCTCAAATTGCAATCGAAAATTCAATGATAAAAAAGACAGGGCCTTTATCACCACTCAATCCATTAAAAAACTCAAGGGGCACCTAAAAAAGTGGTGTTTAGACCCTACAGGCTGGCATCTGGATAAAGATACTAAAACGTATGATATACAGAACTTGATGAAGAAAAATACAAAGATAAAGTATTTTACAAAGAGCGTTGGATAAAGGAAGACGGGCTAGAGCAGAAACTAATTGTCACATATTCCATTAAGTACAGGGACTATCACAGAAAAATCCGCAACTTGCAAATTCAAAGAGCTTTAAGCTGCTTGATACAAATCCCTCCAAGATAAAAAAACCCCGTCAGAATGATTACAAGCGCTTTATCAAAAAGACAAGCTGTACATTAGAAGGTGAAGTTGCAAAACAAGAAGTATATAGTCTGTATTATGAACTTATTGATGATGAATCAGCATATGATGGTTTTTATGCAGTTTGTACAAATCTTGACGAAGATGCCGTAGAAATTGCAAGAATCAATAGATGGCGCTGGCAAATCGAAGAGTGTTTTAAGATTTTAAAACATGAATTTAAGGCAAGACCCGTATACCTTCAAAGAAATGATAGAATTACTGCTCATTTTACCACTTGTTTTATTGCGCTTTTAATGTATAGATTGTTGGAAAAGAGATTACAAGGGGAATTTACATGTGACACCATTATTCGAAATTTACGCAATATGAACTTTCAGGAGTTAAAAGGTAGGGGCTACATACCGACTTACACAAGGAATGATTTTACTGATGCTTTACATGAAGCATTTGGCTTTCGGACTGATTATGCAATTGTAACCTTAAAACGACTGAAAAAAATTTTAAAAGAAACAAAAACTAGGTAAACATTCCGCATTATTTTTAAAAACAAAAAAGCCCGAATCCCATTATTTTCAATGGGTTTCAGGCTTTTTGTCTTCTGTAAGTGTCAAAGATGGGATTATACATTACTTTATAAGAGATGTCAAAGTTTTTAATTCAATTGATAGTGTCAAGTTGTTGTAGGATAATAAAAGTAACAAATACCCTAACTTTTTGATTCTAATAGATCTATATCACATACCCGCTACGCTGGATACCCTTTAAGAGGATTGATACGGGAGTCTTTTTGCCCATGTTAAACGCGGGTATATTGTTTAGGTTCTCATGAGTGGTTTTTCCAAAGGCTTGCTTGGCCTTTTTTATGGTTTCTTTCTTTACCCTGTATTGTTGATTTGTCTTTTTAAAATGATCTGGGGTTATCTTTCCACCATTTTGGCAATAGGTCCTTATGTCGGCTATGGCTTTTAGCCCTTTTTCGCTCCAGCCCATGGGGCCAGAGCTAAAGCGGCTGGATAATACATGGCTAATATGCCCCTCGGTGCAGCTGCCGCTTACTCCTTCTTCTTTGTATATAGTGATGGCTTCCCAATTGTTTCGTATATAGATTTTAAATTCTTTTACCTTTTTTAGCTTTTGTGGGGTTTGAGCTCCTTTTTTAAGTTTTTCTACTAGCTCATTAAACTTAGACCAGTTGCATTCATAGATGCTCTGGTATATTGGTTTTCTGTAGTCTTCTTGCCCTGCTGTAGACCCTAGGATTGCTTTGTTTAGATGGTATTTATCTAAGACCATTTTAGATTTTGGTAGCCATCCTTGGCCGGTTTTTATCCACCCAGCACCATCTCCGTGAATATATATGCGCTTTATGCTTTCACTGTCATATCTATCATAGATGTAATTGGCAACCTTTAGCCATGTATCTTCTCGGTTTAACCCATATCCGTGTATATGATGGGGATTTATACACTCTCCCCGTTTTCCTGCTCTTTTGGTGCCGTCATATATGGTGATTAATGGTACTATGGTTTTTTTGCCATCTTGTAGGGCTACATGGTCTTCATCTGCATCTATGTGAATCACTGGCACTTTGCGCTTTGGGCCTATAGCTTTAATCTCTAGCTTTTCTTGCTTTAGTTTCCTCGTTTTGTTCATGACGGTCTGTCGGCTAACTTGGCCGTCCGTTACATACTGACTGCTCTTGCCATAGGAGTTATCGCTAGCATGTTCTGCTATATCTGCTGATACCGTGGCTGATACTCTATCATAAGGGGCCACTCCTAAGACCTCATCGGTAAGGTATATGTATGTATTGTTTTTCTTATCGTGAAAGTAGGTTCTGTAATATGTTAGCTGCCCAAAGCGTGTGAAGAGCTCTCGCTTGTCGCGGTTTCTTTCAACTACGATTTGTCTTTTTCTGCGCCATTTTTTATCAGCTTTTATTTCTTTATCATGGTTTTCTATGTAGGCTCGCATCATTTTTAAAATGAAGTCGAAGGTAATATCTTTTAGGCCATCTTCTAACTCATCAATTTTTATGATATTGGGGTCACGCATAAAATTCATGATTTCATGGATGAATTTTTTGCAGTTTTGTATTACAATAGTATCCACAAGAGATTCTCCTTTTGAATGGTTTTTTGGGTAATTCCATTGTATCAAAAAGCGAGGATCTCTTGTCTTTTTTATTATGAGAATGTCCTATAATTATTTTACACTATGAAATCAATTCTCCTTATACCTTGTTGTAATTCAATTATATTAATAATTAAGATAACCCCCTCTTTATTGTTTATTATAATAATGTAGTAATATATTTGCAAAGATTCTAAATAAAGGGTATTGTTTTTATCAAAAAATTATGTTATGTTTAAAAATGAGTTAATAATGCATAAAAATAAATATTAAGAGGGAGGCTGTAATATTTTGATTGAACAAATGGAACCAAAAACAGATACTAGGGAAGGTTTTGCTAGTAAAATGGGTTTTATTTTTGCCGCAGCTGGCTCAGCTATAGGTTTAGGTAATATATGGCGTTTTCCCTGGATGGTTGGAGAATATGGTGGTGCGGCATTTCTAGTTGTATATCTGGCCATCGTCGTTCTCGTTGGTGTAACAATGTTTATGGGTGAAATCACCCTGGGTCGCTATGCACAAAAATCAAATATAGGTGCTTTTAAAAAAGTCAACAAATCTTATGCTTGGGTTGGCAGCATAGGCCTAATTGCAGGATTTATGATTCTTTCTTTCTATAGTGTTGTAGGTGGTTGGGTAATTTATTACTTTTTCCGTGCAATAATAGGATTTGGAACGACAGATCCTACTCTAACAGGACAACTCTTCGATAGTTTTATAACAAATCCAATTTTACCTTTAATTTTCCATGCATTTTTTATGGCTTTAACCATATGGATTTGTTATAATGGTGTGCAAAGCGGCATAGAAAAGTATTCTAATATTATGATGCCCGCACTATTAATAATTGTCATTATATTATCTATTCGTTCATTAATGCTACCTGGTGCAGCTGAAGGATTAAGATTTTATCTTGTTCCTGATTGGTCAAAAGTTACTAAGGAAACAGCTCTTGCTGCTCTCGGCCAGGTATTCTTTTCACTTAGTTTAGGTATGGGTTCGATTTTGACTTATGGAAGTTATTTAAATAAAAAAGAAAAAATTCCTCAAGTATCAATAATTGTACCCTTCATGGATACTTTGATTGCTTTTTTTGCAGGTATTATCATCTTCCCTGCTGTCTTTTCATATGGTTTTGAACCATCTTCAGGTGCCGGTCTGACATTTGTAACCCTACCTGCTGTATTTAGTGAAATGCCTATGGGGCAATTGTTTGGAGCTGCATTTTTCTTTCTTCTATTTTTAGCTGCATTAACTTCAGCTATTTCACTCTTAGAGCCGATTATTGCTTATATGATTGAAGAGCACGGTTGGACTCGTAAACGCGCAGCACTAACTTTAGGTACCATAATATTTATTGTAGGTATTTTTGCTTCCTTATCTAACGGTGTTTTGAGTGAGTTTAAAATCGCAGGTAAAGTTTTCTTTGATCAATTAGATTGGGTTTCAAATAATCTACTTTTACCTCTAGGTGGTATGTTTACAGCTTTATTCATATCATGGATTTGGGGCACCGATAATGCCTTACGTGAAGTTACAAATGAAGGCTTACTGAAGTTTGATCTAGGAGTTTTCTGGGCTAATATAATGCTAAAATATGTTGCACCAGCATTGGTGTTTATAGTATTTATTGCAGGCTTAGGTATATTATAAAAAAATGGGGGTAAACCCCCATTTTTTTACTCCAAATACTTCAAAATTTTAGAAAGGATATTTTCTCTTGCAATGTTTGTTACTTCAAAATCCATGTTAGAAATGTAAATGCTCTCTAGTTCATTTCGTGTTTTTTTAACTTTTTTAAGTGTTTCAATAGCTTTATTAAATAACTCTGATGAAATATGTTTATCGTATTCAATAAAATCTTTTAAGTCTTCTAACCTAGTATTATCTAAGACGCTATTCATATCTATTAATTCATCATCTTCTCTTACATTGGATAATACATGAGGTTCAACAGAAGTAATAAAACCAACATCTATTTCTTTAATAATAATATGTTCTATTTTTTTCGGATTCATTGAACAATGAAATACATCAACATCGAGGCCTTTACTAACTGCTTGATCTAAGACTTTTTTCAATAATACTGACTTTCCTGTCCCTGGATTACCTGAAATAATGAAACGATGTTTTATATTTTGAAATAAGTTGTCTAAGAAATTTATTGATCCTTCTGGGGTGATCCCACTAGCAAACATATGCCTTTGAAAGGAATTATTATTATTTCTTTTTATTCCTTTAAAAACCCTGTCTATGATGTCTTGGCTTATAGACTGATTTATATTGTCATCAATTGCACCCATATATATTTCTTCTAGATCGTCTAAAACTAATCTACATGTTTTTAAATATTTATATACTCTTTTATATAGATTTCTAACTTTTTCTTGCAAAATAAAAATTTGTTCTCTATTTTGTTGAAGACCCGATTCATCCCAGAAATCACCAAAATTAACTATTTCATCTATACAGCCAGGAAATTTAGGGTCAATCATATGAGGTGATGTTCCATCCACAACTGCTATATTATGATCTCTGACAATTAAACCATCCAAAGAATTACTGTCGGCTGTACAGTGAAGTAATTCTATATCAAGACCTCTTTCTACTAGTTTATTGGTGATATTTCTAATCATAGTTGATTTACCGACTCCTGGACCACCCTTAATGATTATTATTCTTTTTGCCTTTTTCCAAGGAATTATATTATTAAAAAACGAATAATATCCATCAGGAGTATTGTTGCCAGGAAAATACCTAATTATTTTACCTTTGCTCATAATGCGTTCCCTCCAAAAAAAAATGTATCATTATAATATACGTGAAGGGAACAACATTGGTGCAAGTATTAGGTTTCGTAGACTGAAATTATGGCTTTGTCATCCTTTTTTGAAATGCCTATGATAACTTGCTTGTTTTTTAGATTTTTATTCAAAAAATCTACTAACTTATATAATTCTTCATTGTAAACCATCTCTTTTTTTGCGATTAATTCTAGTTTACTCATTTTTTTCATAACCTTCCTTGTTAATCTACTTCTATATTCCATTTTTTTATGGTATCAATCACATCATATTTTGTCATATCAAAAAACAAAGGCGTTATAGAAATATAATTATTTTTAATTGCCCAAACATCAGAACCTACATCATTAGAATTTTCAATGCTTTCTCCAGCCAACCAGTAATAGACCCTACCTCGAGGATCTATACGGCGGTCAAAACTATTTCTATATCTTATAGTTCCTAGATGTGTAATGGCCACACCTCTAATGTCTTTTGAAGTGATAGATGGTATATTAACGTTTAATAAAGTATTATTAGGAAAAATATTATCTATTACCTGAAGACATATTTTTTTAGCATAAATAGCGGCATCTTTAAAGTTATTAGCATTTTTACCTGTTATAGAAAAAGCCAAGGATGGTACGCCTGAAAGAGCTGCTTCTATTGCTGCAGAAACAGTACCTGAATATATAACATCTGTCCCCAAATTAGGTCCGCGATTAATTCCTGATAAAACAAGGTCAGGGGTGAAATCTAAAAGAGCCTCAAGACCTAATTTTATACAATCAGAAGGTGTTCCATTGACCATCCATCCCAAAGCCTGGCAATTTGGAATTTCTACTTGTTCTACTCTAAGTGGTTTATGCATAGTTATGGCATGTCCAGTGGCGCTACGTTCGCGATCTGGTGAAATGACAGTAATATCTGCAATTTTGGATATTTCTCGTGCTAATGCGATGAGACCTTCAGAACGAATTCCATCATCGTTTGTAATAAGGATTTTCAAATTATACACTCCTGTCACGCTATACTAAGTGATTTATTAAAACTCTCCACTGCTGACTCTTCATTACCAAGCTGTTCAAAACATATTCCTTTTAATGTATAATAATTATGATTTTTGTAGTTTTTATCCTTTATTTTTGTTAGATAGTTAAGAGCTTCATTATACTTTTCTTTATGGATCAGACAGTATGCTTTGTTAAGCATTAGACTATCAAGGTTTTCTTTATCTAAAACTATTAGATTGTCAAAAATATTTAAAGCATCATCATATTTTTTAAGAGCCACAAAACATAACGCTTTATTATTTAAGAGCACTATATCATCCTTGACGAAATTTTCAGCTTCATTTAGACATTCAAGAGCATTTTCATACTGTTGTGTCTTAAATAAACAATAGCCCTTATTAATAAGCAAATCGGGATTAATTGGATCAATATTTAGACCCTTGTTGCAGTATTTTAACGCCTCATCATATTTGTTACATGCTGCTAAACATGATGCATAGTTGTTTATTATTATAATATTATAAGGCATTTTATTCAACATATCTTTATAAATATGGCTTGCTTTTAAATAATCTCCAATTTTACATAATACTAAGGCTAGATTTGATAGTATCGTATTATCATTTGGTGATAGCTTTAAACATTCTTCAAAACATAAACGTGCTTCGTTAAGCCTGTTTAATATCATCAAAGATAACCCTTTTTTATTAAGTATATTTATTAAGACATTTTTTTGGGCATCAACTGCTGCTTTATTAAAGAAATTCAATGCTTCATCATGACGTTTAGCTTTGAACAAACAACATCCTATGCCATATAGGCCAATTGTTTTAAATTCCGCACTGCTTGTCAATGCCCTATATTTACTTTCAGCCTTTTCTATCTGTGATTTTGCATAAAAGGTCTCTGCTAAAAAATACTTTATTTCTAGGTTAGTTGGAGCCAAACTTTCAGCTTTTTGTAAAAATACTTGAGCACTATTGTAGTCTTTAAGAAAATAGTATATTACCCCCTTCCAACAATAGAAATATTCTTTTTTATCTCCATCGTGAATTTTGTTTATTATGTAAATAGCTCTGTCATATTGATTGGTCCAAAATAAGAAGTTTAACCATACTAAGTGTATTTTCATTCTGTCAACCGTTTTATCTCTATTATATTTAACATTTTTAAGTAATTTAAAGGCCTGTAATTTATCCATAACTTCGCCCCCCTTAATACTTTCCTACCATTATATTCTATATTTTCATGTTTTTTCCTCCTCTTGATAAAACAAAAGAAAGGTTTTGGCCTTTCTTCAAGTCATACAATATTATTCTTATATCCTTCACAATTAGGATTACAAAGTTCCATAGGAGATTCCATAATGATATTAAATAATTCGCAACTAAACCAAGTATGGCTAGAGCCTCGTATAATGAAATCTTTGTGTGCTTTCAAATATGTACACGGCTTATTACTTATAATTTGTGGAACAATGCATCCTCCACAAGCCCACTTTTCTTTTAAATCTTTGAAAAGAAACAATGCATTTGCGAGAGTACACTTATAAATGATTCCATATGAATCTAATGATTTGTATTTTTTATATATTATTAAATACGGACAGTTATTTTTCACTTCAATAAGCCTCCCTCTTTTTTAATAAGTTATGAGAGGCATATAAATAAAGTGCATTAACTAATAGTGTTAAAAAATATTATCTCACTTCAATTAATTCTATAAGCAGCTGGGCACATTGTTTTATGTCATTTAAACTGGCCATTTCAGCAGGAGTGTGAATGTATCTTGTAGGTATCGATAAAGCTCCCGATGGTACACCTTCGCGTGTTATGTGGATAGATCCTATATCTGTACCTCCGTGTTCAAGAACTTCCCATTGAAAAGGTATGCTGCACCTTATTGCAGCATCTTTCAAAGCGTTTTTGACTGTAGGATGGCATATTACAGCCCTATCTTTAACTTTAATTGCAGGACCTTTACCTAACTCTACTGACATTTTTCGGCTATTTGGAGTATCACCTGTGCTAGTTACATCTATCGCTATTGCGAGATCAGGGTTAACTCCATAAGCTGAAGTCTTTGCCCCTCTTAACCCCACCTCTTCTTGTACAGTAAATACCGCAAATAAATTATAATTCGGTGATTTTACTTCTTTAAGTATTTTTATTAACACAGCACATCCAGCCCTGTCATCTAGGGAATTGGATATTACATTATCTTCTTCAATATTAAACACTTTATTATAAACTCCCATATCCCCAATATTAACTTTTTTTAGAGCAGATTCTCGTGATTTGGCCCCAATATCAATAAACATTTTATTATAGCTTAAATCCTTGATATTGTCCAATTTTTCCATGCCCAAAATACCTATTATATTTCCTGGAAATATAACTCTTTGACCTATTAGCGTATAAGGTGAAATACCTCCTATATTAGAAAATCTCAAAAAACCATTTTCGTCTATATTTGTTACTATTATGCCGATTTCATCCATATGTGCTGCCAACATCAATCTTTCTCCAGGTCCTTCTTTTTTAGCTATAACATTTCCCAAATTATCAACAGTAATCGAATCTACATAAGGTTTTATTTCATTAATAATTTTATTACGTATCATTTCTTCATTTCCTGATGGGCTATATATTTGTGTAAGCTCTCTTATTAAAGATTTCATTTTTAGATATCCCTTCCTTTCAAATCTTTTACAAATAAGCTCACTAATTCAATTGTATGCTGTATATCTTTGTAATTAGCTAAAGCCACTGGTGAATGTATATATCTACTAGGAATTGAAAATATTACAGTTTGAACTCCCTCACGAGTAGTATAAATGCGTCCACCGTCTGTTCCCCCAAAAGTGGATCTTTTGTACTGATAAGGTATTTTATACTTATCAGCAATTCTTACAATTCGTCTAATCATATCTTTCTGTGCAATATAAGTCATATCCATAAGAGTTATAGCTGGACCTTTTCCTAGAGTTGTACAGTGTTCTTCTTCTCTGGTATCAGGTACATCTGATGCAAAAGTACTCTCAATAACAATCGCATAATCAGGGTTAACTTTAAAAGCTGCTGTCGCGGAACCTCGAAGACCAATTTCTTCTTGGACAGTAAATACCCCTGTAACAGGTATATCATAATTTTCTTTTAAAATTTCTGAAAGTACAAAACAACCAATTCTATCATCTAAAGCTTTGCCCATAATTATATTATCAATCTTATTAAATTGTGTATCAAAAACAGCATAATCGCCAATACTAACTTTTTTTTCTGCATCTTCTTTATTCTTAGCACCAATATCTATGTATAGATTGTTTGACTTTACAGGTGATTTTCTTTCTTTTGGTTCTTGTAGATGTATTGCTTTAGCACCTATAACACCTTTTATCTTATTTGATCCAATAACAACTGTTTTGGAAACGAGGATTCGATGATCTATTCCTCCAACTGTATCGAATCTTAATAACCCATTGCTGTTAATATGTTTTATCATAAGACCTACTTCATCCATATGTGCACATAACATCACTTTTGGTCTGTCAAGCTTTGCGTTTTTTTCAATAAAAAGATTCCCTAAAGAATCAGTTGTGATTTTTCCAACATCGCATAATTCTCGCCTTAGAATATCCCTTACTTCATCTTCAGCACCAGAAACACCAAAAGCCTCAGAAAGTCTTTTTAAAAGCATGTTAACCCCTCCATAAATTCTTTACATAATGATGCTATAAAAAGCGCTATAAGGCGTCCAGATGTTTTTATGTCATCTAAGCAAAGAGTTTCTACGGTAGTATGCATATATTTTAGTGGTATTGAAACAAGGGCCGTAGGTATACCATCCATGGTAATTTGAATAGCCCATGCATCTGTACCGGTAGAAGATGGTTCAGGGTCAAGTTGATAGGGTATATTATATTCTTCGGCAATATTTTTTAATTGTTTAAAAAGTTTAGGATGAATATTAGGCCCCAAAGCTAAAGCTGGTCCAGCTCCAAGTTTTTGAGTTTCATATTCGGCTGTATCCGGCATATTGCCATGGCACACATCTATAGCTATTCCTATATCTGGATTAACTCCATAACTGCTTACAATTGCCCCTCTCAAACCTACTTCTTCCTGTACTGTAGCTACTGTATATATATCAACATAATGTTTTAGCTTTGTTAATTGTTCAAGAACATAAAGCATTACAACTATACCTGCTCTATCATCAAGGGCATTTGATGAAATATAATTATTTAACAGCTCAACAGGTTTTTTCTTGAAAGTAATAAAATCTCCAACTGAAACCTTTTCTTTAACTTCTTTAGCAGAAAGACCAGTATCTATGAACAAATTATCAACTTCTACAGCTTTTTTACGATCTTCAGTATCTTGAATATGAGGTGGTTTATTTCCAATAATCCCGTTTATTTCTTCTTTGCCATGTATTATTACTTGCTGAGCAGGTAATATTCGTTGATCAACACCACCAATCAATACAAATCTTATAAAACCATTATTGTCAATCTCTCTAACCATTAATGCGATTTCATCCATATGTGCAGCAAGCATAACTTTATATTCAGATGATAAACCCCTTTTTAAACCAATTACATTTCCTAGCTTATCAATTATTACATTATCACAGTATTGTAAAAAATAGTTCTTGATAATCATGTTGTTATCAATCTCATTTCCCGAGGGGATGTCTTGCATAACAAGTGACTTTAATATTTCTTTTATATCCAAAGAAGATTCTCCTTTCTACCAAGCAATGTATTTCTACATTTTAAGTAAGTTTTCTACTTTACACAAATAATATTATAGCATAATTTACCTGTTATCCTAGCAAAAGGATATAAAATACAAAGAGGTTTGATTTTAGTCTATAAAAGAGACTTTTTACTATAAAAATATAGTATCTTATAGAAACCCCAAAAAAAATAAAATAATGGGCTTGACGGGAAAATAAAATTATTGTATACTAATAATTGCGTTCGGGCCCATAGCTCAGTTGGTCAGAGCAGCCGGCTCATAACCGGCTGGTCCTAGGTTCGAGTCCTAGTGGGCCCACCATATTTATGCCGACGTAGCTCAGCTGGTAGAGCAGCTGATTTGTAATCAGCAGGTCGGGGGTTCAAGTCCCTTCGTCGGCTCCAGTTAAAATGTGGAGAGATTCCCGAGTTGGCCAAAGGGGGCAGACTGTAAATCTGCTGGCAACGCCTTCGGTGGTTCGAATCCACCTCTCTCCACCATTAAATTAAATATGGGCCATTAGCTCAGTTGGTAGAGCACCTGACTCTTAATCAGGGCGTCCCGGGTTCGAGTCCCTGATGGCCCACCAGTGAAAACGCTAGGAATGATTAACCTAGCTTATTTTTATGCTTAAAATATTTGTCGAAAAAGTATTAAAAACATGGGTTTTGTAATCTTAACCAACAAATAACCAACAAAACATAGACTATAAACATATAAGTTGTATTTCTTAGTATTCTAAACCAATTCCGCTTTCAGGGCAAATTTGAAGGCGGGTTTTTAGAAATAATATAATACCAGAGCAATGACCGGAAAAGTGGCCCTAGAAATAAACATCCCCAGCTAATAACCGTGTGCCGCTCTACTTTACTATTCTATCCAACAATGCGAATACTTCTCCCCTTGTTATATTGTCATCAAATCTTTTCTCGTGTATTATTACACCTTTTTGGTTTAGGCTTTTATAATGCTTTTCAGCCCAATGCTCCACATACTTTACACCTAAGTAATTACATATACCTATTGCAATTGCCACAGCTACTCTTTCCTGAAAGTCTTTACTTGCTAAAAGTTTCTCTTCTTCCGGATTTGATATGAAAGCCAATTCGACCAGTGCTGCAGGCATTAGCGTATACCTTATTACATAAAAATTTGATGTTTTTACGCCTCTATCTCTTAAGCCTGTTGCTTTTATTAGCTCTAATTGAATTGCCCTAGCCAGTTTTTCAGCGTTATATCCAAACTCTACACAATATGTTTCTGTTCCCCGTGCTGTTTCGCTAGTCGACGAATTGCAATGTATACTAACAAAACAATCAGCATTAGAAGTATTGGCAATACTAACTCTATTAGCCAAGTTTTGTCGCTCATCGCTCGGAAAACCCGGATTATCGTCAACTCTTGTATAAATAACTTCAATGTCACTTCTCTTTAAGTTTTTTCCAAGATTTAAGGTAACTGCGAGAGTAACATCTTTTTCCATCAATCCTTTTGGTCCTATTGCTCCTGGGTCCAATTCACCATGTCCCGCATCAATACAAACTTTATACACCGATTTTGCCACCTCATCCAATTATTTTTTACCTTTGTTTTAAACTGTGCCTTTTATATAGTTTATGATGTTGTTTTATTTTTTTACACAACAATCAAAAATACCAATTATGCATCAATGGCAACTTATTATTTTCAAAATCGCTGGCATAATAAAAAGGCCATGACCGTGTTCTTCGTCAAGGCCTTTTACCCGCAATATATACAGTTTTCGCCTATAAACTGTCTTGCTCATCTGTACAATGTTTCAAATGAAAGCGCTGTTAACCATAAAGATTATTTTTATATAATCTCCTATATTCCCGCCGCTGTTTTTTGTCAATGCAAAACATACAATAATGCCGAATGAAGTCTATCAATACCATTAAGGTAGTGATTTATATCGAATTTTGCTATGTCCCGGGAAATTAAAAGTTTCTATATCTTTTTATAAAAAAAGTTTTTACAGCTGGCAAAACCATATTTTTGTGGCATGATTATTTGTTCCGTACTTCCCACAAAAAATATTCCTTCGTCCGATAATGCCTTGTAGAATTTTTTATATAATTTATCTTTGGCTTTATCAGTGAAATATATCATTACATTTCTACATAGTATCAAATCACATTCTGAAGGAAAACTATCTTCCAATAAATCCAACACTTTAAAAGTGACTTTATGCTTAATACTGTCTTTTATAATATAACTGTTATCTTTTTTTATAAAGCTTTTATCAATCATATCTTTAGATATATTTTCTATTTCTTTATATGAATAAACACCATGTTTTGCTTTTTCCAATACATCCTTATCAATGTCACTAGCAATTATATTTACACGTTCGGTAACACCTATTTTATTGAACAACATAACTAAAGAATATGGTTCTTCTCCCGTTGAACAAGCAGAACTCCATACTCTTAAAGTTTTCTTTTTAGATATTAAATCTGGCAGAATATCTTTTTCTAAGACCTGCCACTGAGATGGATTTCTAAAGAATTCGGATACATTAATAGTAATATAGCTTAAAAACTCTTTTAAGTGTTGTTCACTACGTTTTAATTGTTCAAAATATGAACTATAACTATCATGTCCATTTCTTCTAATAAATGATTCTATTCTTCTTTTCATTTGCTTCTCTTTGTAACTGGACAAATCAATTTTAGTTATTTTTTTTATTGCCATGACAAAATCATTATAATTATTCAAATTAAACCCCCTCTGTATAAAACTAATATTAATTATTATAGCAAATATTAAAAAAAAATCCATGATACATTAGTTTCATGTATCATGGGGGCTAAATGTAAAGGGGGTCTTCAGTAGATAATATAACCATATATTTTTATTATTATACATAAAAGCAGAAAAATGCGCGACTTGTGGTTCACGCATTTTTTCTGCTAGACATAATCAAAATTAAAAAAGCTTTTAATAAACAAAATATCTCCTACCTTTAAATATTTATTGCATTGACGGGTTTATTAAATAAACCCCTTTGAACTTCTTTTGCATCCATATTCTTCGCATTGAGCCCTTCTGAAATATAGTTGCAGGCATCCCAAGGGTTTACCTTATTACCACAGGTGAAAACATCTACTGCAGCATACCCTAGTTCGGGCCAGGTATGGATGGCAAGGTGCGATTCCGAAATAACTACAACCCCACTTACTCCTTGAGGACTAAACTTATGAAACGCGACCTCTCTTACTTCGGCTCCAGCTTCTAACGCTGCTTTAACCATAATTTCTTCAATTAATTCTCTGTCGTTTAAGATATTGGGATCACAATCATAGACTTCCGCCAATATATGGCGGCCTAAATTTTTCATCTGCCCATCAATACCCCCTTAATTTAATTTGATTTCAATCAAATTAAATTGTAGCAGATTATCATAGTTTGTCAATAGATTGTTTAAATCATTATATGCCATAAAGGCATGTGATACTATCTATTTAAAGCTGAATTCCTCGGGTTTTCAACCAATTAAGTGATTTTCCTTGTATGATTACTGGCCTCTTTCTTAATTCAAGCAAGTTTTTAGCTCCAACCATAGCCATTATATATTTCATTTCTTTTATAATTTTGAATATGTGTTTTTCCAGATAGTAAGGACCTTTATTCATTAAAATATATAAAAAACTTCCTGCAAAAGCTACAGCTTTTGCTCCTAGTGCTATTGATTTAGCAGCATCTAGTCCATCATTCAAACCTCCTGAAGAAATCACATCAGCTCTGTCTCCAACGGCTTTTAAAGTTTCAATTAAACTTATAGGAGTAGGTATACCCCAATTCGTAAATTTTTCAAAAGCTGCTTCTTTATTTCTCATGTTTTCTATCGCTATAAAATTTGTACCTCCTGTCCCACTAACATCGATAATTTTAACGTTATTTTCTACCAAAGCTAAAGCTTCTTCTTTAGCTATACCAAATCCTACTTCTTTTACTATTACAGGAACATCAACCTTTTCGATAATTTTCGAGATATTGGCAAGTGTACCTGCAAAATCTTTGCGACCTTCTCTCATTATTATTTCTTGTGGCGCATTTAAATGTAATTGTAGAGCATCGGCTTCTATCATATCAACAGCTTTTTTAGCTTCTTCTATTGTTGCATCTGCTCCCATATTTGCAAAAATAATACCATGTGGATTTACCTTTCTAACTATTTTAAAGCTTGCAGCTGTATTAGGATTATCCAGTGCAATTTTTTGTGAACCGACAGCCATTGCTATACCTGTAATTTTTGCTATTTTAGAAAGGTATTTATTAATGATCTTAGCTTCAGGAATACCACCAGTTATAGCATTAATAATAATTGGATTTTTTAATTTTAACCCAGATAATTCTGTTGAAAGGTCTATATCTTTAATAGTAACTTCAGAAAGGCAGTTATGTAAGATAGTAATATCATTAAAAATATTCCTTCTTAATTTATTTTCTAATAGCATACTATACTTCAAATGTTGTTTTTTTCTAATTCTCCTTTTGTCTCTCATATTAATTCCTCCATATAAAAAAGGGGCAAATAGCCCCTTTAAATATTTCTATATGTTATTTTTTATCAAATAAATCTCCAAACATTTCACCGAGGGTTACACCGTTTTCTTTAGGCTTTTCATATGCGTAATCATAGGTTTTTCCATCTTGAGCTTCTTTAATACTAAGGCTCATCCTCTTTTCGTTAACATTTATATCCATAATTTTGATTTTAACTGTATCGCCTTCTTTTAGAACATCACTTGGATTGGAAATATGATCTTGGGATATTTGAGAAATGTGGACAAGACCTTCAACTCCAGGTTCTATCTCCACAAATGCTCCAAAGCTTACTAATTTAACAACCTTACCCTCGATAATAGAACCAACTTTATACTTTTTATCAATTTCATCCCAAGGATTCGGCATTATTTGCTTCAACCCTAGAGATATTCTCCCTCGCTCCTTATCTACTTTTAAAACTATCACTTCAACTTCTTGCTCTTCTGATACTATTTCAGAAGGATGCTTTATTTTATGCCAAGCCAAGTCAGATATATGAATAAGACCGTCGACACCGCCAATATCTACGAATGCTCCAAAATCTGTTAACCTTTTTACAACACCTTTAATAGTATGCCCTTCTTCAATATTTGCCCATGTCTTTTCTTTCAGTTTTTCTCTTTCTTTTTCCAAAACAAGTTTATGAGATAAAACTACTCGGTTCTTTTTACTATCCATTTCTATTATGATTAATTCCAGTTCCTGGTTTAAAAATACATTTAAATCAGGAACATATTTTAAATCTAAATGGGAAGCGGGAATGAAGCCCCTGATACCATTTACATCAGCTAATACTCCACCTTTAACAACTTCCGTTACAATACCTTTTATGTGTTCTTCTTTTTTATATGCTTCTTCTATAGAACTCCAAGCATTGATTGCATCTGCTTTTTTCTTGGAAAGAATTACATTTCCATCCTTATCCTCTAATCTTATAATATAAACATTTATTTTATCCCCAACCTTTACTATCTCTTCAGGGGAATCAAATGCTATATTTGACAGTTCATTTACAGGAATGATACCATCCGATTTATAACCTATATTCACTAAAACTTCATTACTATCAACTTTAACTACGGTTCCTTCAACAATGGTATCTTCTTGTAAATCGTTAAAAGTATTTTCGTACGTCAATTCACCTTCTCCCTCATTTATAGCTAACTCTGAATTACTAATTTCTTTGTTAATTTGATCCATATTAGCAAAAACCTCCTTTATAATCCAGTCAGGTGTGGAAGCTCCAGCAGTAATACCGACTTTAAAGTTTGGTTTAAACCATTCTTTCTTTAATTCCTTAGCTGTTTCGATGTGGTATACTTTTGCTCCTTCACTCTGACAAACTTGAGCCAGTTTTTTAGTATTTGAACTATGCTTACCTCCAATCACTATCATTATATCAACATCTGCAGCTAATGAAGCTGCAGATTTTTGCCTCTGTAATGTAGCATCACATCTGGTGTTGTGAAAAATAGCAATATCTAACTTCGATTCAAGTATTTCCATTATTTTATTCACGTTTTCTTCTGTTTGGGTAGTTTGAACTACTATACCAACTTTTTTATTTGTATAGAAATTATTGGCTTCCTCTGGAGTATTGATAACTTTAACATCACCTACACACCAATCCTTAATACCTTCCACTTCAGGATGGTTATGATCGCCAATAATTAAAAGCAGGTATCCTTTTTCACAAATATCTATAGCTAATTTGTGAACTTTTTTTACAAATGGGCAGGTACCATCAATAATTTTGATATTTTTAGATTCTAATTTTTTTATTAGATTAGGTCCTACTCCATGTGTTCTAATAATTACAGTACCCTCGTTTATATCATTAATATCTGCTGAAACTATTCCGGAACACTTTAATCTTTCTACTTCTTGAGAATTGTGAATTATGGGGCCTAAAGTATAAGCGGTTTCTTTCGCATCAATTGATTTCTCTGCAGCATCGATAGCTCTTTTTACACCAAAACAGAAGCCTGAATAATCAGCAATAATTACTTCCAAATAATTTCACTTCCTATTATTATTTACACATATTTATAAAAGATTCAATGAAGACAATGAACTAGCTTTATTTGACTTCGATAAACATAGTCATTTTTCCTGCTTTTTTAAAAAAAATTATGTCATCATAAGTTCTGATACTCTTGAAAAAATATCCTTACTTATTGATTTTAATTCTTGTGAATTTAATTTTTCGAGTTTATAGTAATCATCAAAATTAATAGGTTCTCCAAAAACTACGCTCAAGCAGGAAAAAAACCTGTAATTACCTTTTATTGCAACAGGCACTAAGATAACATCTATACTTTTTGCAGCTAACAATGCAATTCCAGGTTCCGGTTCCTGTAGTTTTCCATCTTTACTACGAGTACCTTCTGGAAATATTCCAAGCACCTTTTTTTCTTTTAACACTTCAAGGGCTCTTTTGATAGCCTTCCTATCAGGCATTCCTCTTTTTACTGGAAAGGCATTTAATTTATGAAAAATAATACTTAACAAAGAATATTTAAAAAGCTCTTGTTTTGCCATGAAAAATACGGGTCTTTTTAACAAACAAGCAATAATCACCGGATCCCACATGCTTTTATGATTGGAATATACAATTACAGCTCCTTCTTTTGGAAATCTTTCAATACCTATTGTTTTAATTCTAAATATAGTATACATAAATATACTACAAACAAACTTTACAAAGTTATAAAGCAAAGCCCTCCCCCCTTTTCACATAATCTAGCAATTCTTTTACAACCTCCATAATAGTTTTATTGGTAGTATCTATAATCACCGCATCTTTAGCTATTTTCAAAGGTGAAAAAGCCCGCTCTTCATCTTGGCGGTCGCGTTGGGCAATTTCCATTTCTATTTGTTCTAAACTTACATTAGATTCGTAATTTAGCAGTTCGAAATAACGCCGAGTAGCTCTTTCTATTAAACTAGCCGTCAAATAAAATTTATATTCTGCATCTGGTAAAACATGTGTACCTATATCCCTTCCGTCCATAACAACGCCTTTGTTTTTAGCAATTTTGCGTTGAATTTCCGTCATAACCACTCTTATTTCAGGTATTTTAGCGATTTTTGAAACATTATTGTTAATCTCCTGTGATCTGATACTTAAACTAACATCCTCATTATTAATAAAAATTGTTCTTCCGTGTAGTTTAATATCTGCGTTTTTCGCTAAATTAATAATTTCTTCGATAGCAGTTTTACCTTCCTTGATGGACAAATATGTTATAGCTCTGTACATTGCACCGGTATCTACATATACCATATTCAATTTATCCGCTATTATTTTAGCAACAGTGCTCTTTCCTGCTCCTGCAGGTCCATCTATAGCTATATTAAAGTTCAACTAAAATACCCCCTTTGCTAAGTAGAAGCATTTAAACCTGCAACAAATCCTGTAGAAAAAGCTGCTTGAAGATTGTATCCTCCAGTTAAACCATCAACATCTATTACTTCTCCAGCAAAAAATAAGCCCTTTATTTTTTTTGATTCCAAAGTTTTTGGATTTATTTCTTTAACAGATACTCCTCCACGGGTAACAATTGCTTCCTTGTCTCTACAACCACATACAGTTACACAAAAATTCCTCATAGAATTCAAAATTATTTTTCTTTCACTTTTAGAAATTTGATTTATTGGCTTATAAGGGTCAATACCAGTATAGTTGATAAAAACAGGTATCAGTTTTTTTGGTAGTAAATTGTTTAAGGAATTTTTATATATTTTATTTTTATAAAGACTAAAATCCTTTAATAATCGT
>JBMNGG010000016.1:0-62500 GCA_050949705.1 Tepidanaerobacteraceae bacterium
CTGAAGTAAGGCGGGGGCCTTATGAGAGAGCCCTTGAGAATATAAAAAAAGCTTTTTTAGATGATTTTATAGAATTAAGGTTAGGTTCAGGGTTAAAACCTATAGAACCTCATGAAGCTGATATAGCAGTAATTGCCGGCATGGGTGGAGAAACAATTCTGGATATTTTAGCTGAATCAAAAAAGACAGCATATTCCTTAGAAAGAATTATCTTACAACCTATGACCAATCAGGCAGATTTAAGAAAATATCTTTTAACTGCTGGATATACAATATTCGATGAAGATGTAGCTATAGAAAATAACAAGTTTTATGAGGTGTTGGTTGCGGGAAAATCAAAGGTAAAGTCTTTTGATGATATCGATATTAATATTGGTCCTGTTCTTAGATATAAAAGAACTTTGGAAATCCAGAAATACTTAGAATATAGAATGAGAGTATTAACAGATATAGTTGAGGGCTTAAAAGAAAAGAATACTGAAACCAGCCGTAAGGCTGTAGAAAAGCATGAAAGACTGTTAAAGTTTATAACGGAGGTTTTAAAATGATATCATGTCAGACCTTAGTGCAATTCTTGGAAAGATGGGCTCCAAAAAGACTTGCATTAGATTGGGACAATCCTGGTCTTGCTATAGGGGATCTTTCAAAGAATGTATCTAAAATACTTCTTACTCTTACGGTTACTGAAGAAACTGTAGAATATGCGGTGAAAAATGGTTTTGAAATGATAATATCCCATCATCCTCTTTTCTTCAAACCGTTAAAAGCTTTGAGAAAAGATACACCAATAGGCAAGATAGTATATAAAGCAGTTAGTAATGATATAGTTATTTATTCCGCACATACGAATATGGATATTGCAGACGGTGGTATAAATGATATCCTGGCTAAGATTCTCGAATTAAAAAATGTTAATGTCTTAAAACAAACTTATGAAGAAAGATTGAAAAAACTAGTAGTTTTTGTTCCAAAAGGTTATGAAGACACAGTAAGAAATGCAATTAGTATGGCAGGAGCAGGGCATATCGGAAATTACAGTCACTGTACCTTCATGACTAATGGAATTGGGATCTTTAAACCGCTAGATGGGACAAAACCGTTTATTGGTGAACAGGGCAAACTTGAAAAGGCCGACGAAATAAGAATAGAGACTATTGTCCCCGAGAACCTCTTAAAAAAAGTAGTAAACGCTATGTTTAAAGTACATCCCTATGAGGAAGTAGCATTTGACATTTATACTCTTGAAAATCAAGGTAAATCTTTCGGAATAGGTCGTATTGGATATACCAATGAACCAGTTTCCCTAAAAGACTTTTGCGAGACTGTAAAACAAAAGCTTGGAACACCTTATATTAGGGTAGTGGGAGATTTGTATAAAAACATATCAAAGGTGGCTGTGTGTGGTGGAGCAGGGAGTGATTTAATAAACACAGCAGCTTTTTTGGGCGCAGATGTCCTTATAACCGGTGATGTAAAGTATCACGAAGCTTTAGATGCTAAGGCAGCAGGTATTTGTCTTATAGATGCAGGACATTTTCCAACCGAAAATTTATTAATGCCTGTACTTAAGGAATATCTTGACCATGAAATACAACAACTCAAAAAACAAGTGGAGATTTCCATATATAATGATGAAGACCCCTTTGTAATTATATGAGAATAGGTTTAAACCTGTTCTCGTTTTTTTATAAACAAAAATGAGGAGGGTAAGAGGATGCTAAAAGAAGAACTATTAGGGCTTTCGAAACTTCAGAAAATGGAGTTTCAGTTTGAAGAGTTGGAGCAAGCTTTGAAGGATCATGTTGAAGATAAAAACATATCAAAACTACAAAAAGAAATAAACAAAATAGAAACAGCACTAGAAAATAAAAATAAGCGAATTAAACTTTTGAAAAAAGAACTAAGACGTATGGAATTGAAACTTCAAGAACTATATGAAACAGTTAAAAACATGGAAGAAAGAATTTATAGTGGTGAAGTGACTACAGTAAAAGAACTTGAACTGCTAAAAAGAAAACAGGAAGATGCACGTAATAAGATAGATGAATTGGAAGAGAAGGCAATAATAGCAATGGATGAGATGGAGAATTTAAATTCCATCATTCCTAAGGAAAACAAAATGGCAGCAGAGAAGAAAAAGGAATACGATGAAAAGCGATTGAAAAGTCGTCAGGAAATTGATAAAATAAATAATGAATTATCTATGATTGTAGAACAAAAAAACCAATTAGAGAAATGTATTTCTCCCGAGCTTTTGAAAAAATACTACAAAATTAAACGATTTAAACGCGACCCTGTTGCAGAAGTTTCAGATGGAAAATGCAAGGGATGCATGATGGAGGCATCAGTTATGATAGCCTTGGATGTAAAGCGTTATGAACATTTGATTTACTGCGAAAATTGCGGGAGAATACTTGTATAATAACTAAGACGGGAGGCAACATGAGTAAAGTTATAGCGTATGTCGACGGCGCTTCTCGGGGAAATCCCGGAAATGCCGGAATAGGAATTGTTTTCATCAATGAACAAAACAATGTAGTAAAAGAAATCAGCGATTACATAGGGCAGACTACAAACAATATAGCGGAATATACTGCAATGGTTACAGCTTTAAAAGAAGCTCTAGAAATGAATTTTGAAGAAATAGAAGTCATATCCGATAGTGAACTTATAGTTAAACAAATCAATGGAGAGTATCAGGTAAAAAATAAAGGTCTCAAGCCTCTCTATAAAGAAGCATGTCAGCTTCTAAAAGAGTTTAAAAAATACACTGTTAGACATGTCAAGCGAGAGCGTAACAAAGAAGCTGACAAGTTAGCTAATCGTGGAATAGACGAAGCTCTAGATCAAGAATCACTAGATTTATAAAAGTACTCTATCAGAAAAAACAGAAAAGGTAAGTTGTAAAATTAATTGACCAAACATAAGAAAATAGAGTGACTCACATCGGAACCTCTGATAATGTTTTAAGTGCCAAACCAAAAACATTGGAGGGACCGAAATGAGTCAACTTAATAATACCACAAAGAAAAGGCACTTTAAACACCTAAATGAGAGGGAACGCTATCAAATTGAAATATTAATAAAGGATGGCAAGAAACCAAAAGAGATAGCCTCAATAATGGGAAGGCATAGGCGTACCATTGAGCGGGAAATCGTTCGTGGAACCATAAGATTGATGAACAGCGACCTAACCTATTCCGTAACATATTGTGCCGATGTGGGGCAACGAAAATATGAACAGGCGTCATCAAATAAGGGAGCAGGGCTAAAGATCGGGCACGATCATAAATTAGCTAATTACATAGAAAAAAGAATAATCGAGGATAAGTATTCGCCAGACGCTGTAATAGGAGAAATAAGGGCAAAGGGATTAAAATTTGAAACTACAATTTGCACCAAAACGTTATACAACTACATTGACAAAGGAGTATTTGCTAGTATAAGCAACAAAGATTTACCGATAAAGCGTAATAAGAAAAAGAGGAAATACCAAAAAGTCCGAATAGCTAAGAAAAATCTAAGAGGAACCAGTATTGAAGAACGACCATCCCATATAGAAAAGCGAGAAGAATACGGGCACTGGGAAATGGATTGTATTGTAGGCAAACGAGGCCAAAGTGGTGCGACTTTGTTGGTACTAACAGAGCGAAGTACCAGGCAAGAAATAATTCGCAAAATGCCTGATAAGACCCAGGCTTCAGTAAAGAAAGAGCTAGATAAACTAGAACGCAAGTATGGCAAGAACTTTTCAAAGCGTTTCAAAACGATCACAGTAGATAATGGCCCTGAATTTTTAAACAGTGCAGAGTTAGAATCTTCTGCCCTTGATCCTAAAAACAAAAGATTTAGGTTGTATTATGCTCATCCTTATAGTTCATGGGAACGTGGCTCAAATGAAAACGCTAATAGGCTTATTCGTCGCTTTATTCCCAAAGGCACAGACATAGGTAAACTTACACATAGAGAAATACAAAGGATAGAGCATTGGATGAATAATTACCCTAGAAGAATATTTGGTTATAGAACTGCAAACGAAATGGCTGCTTAAAACAGGGTTCTGTAAGAATATGTGAGGCAATTAAACTTGCAATCTACAGAAAAAACAGAAAATATATCAAAACTTGACTTGGATAATCTATGTTGCTATAATTATAGTCCACTACAAAAGACATATAATGAGTAAGCCAGATGGTCGCGGGCATTTTGTCCGAGGAAAGTCCGAGCTCCATAGGGCAGGGTGCTGGGTAATACCCAGTGAGGGTGACCTCAAGGATAGTGCAACAGAAAGATACCGCCTCGTTTCATACATGAATGTTTAACGAGGTAAGGATGGAAAGGTGAGGTAAGAGCTCACCAGCGAGATGGCGACTTCTCGGCTATGTAAACCCCACCTGGAGCAAGACCAAATAGAGAAGCATATACGGCGGCCCGTCGTGCTTCCGGGTATGGTTGCTAGAGGTGTCAGGCAACTGGCATCCCAGATAGATGACCGTCAAATACAGAACTCGGCTTATAGACTTACTCATAAAGTTTTAAACCTCAAGGCGCAACGGCCTTGAGGTTTTTAAAAAACTATTAAAGGAATAAAGGAGATAGTCATGGCCAATCTTAATATTCTTACTGAGGAAGAAAAGATAGAACTTATTGAAGGTATTAAAAGCGGGTTCAGGGATACAGAATTTATTGGGAGATTTTTAGATACATTCATGCTGCAAATCAATTTAAAAGCAAATCCACCTGCAAAAGTTTTAGCAAATATATTAGAGAATGAATTCTTTGATACATTTTCTGCGATATCAAACAGTAAAGAGCTTTTTAACACCTTTAAAAATAGAGAATTTCAGAAGAATTTTAATTCTGCTTGGGAATCAGAAATGCAAAAAAATAAACTAAGAGGCCATACCATTTCGAATATTATATCTGTTTGTGTTGAAACCTATCTTAAAAACGGTATATTTTTTACTGATGGAGAAGGATCAAATGATTTAATGAGAGTAAGTGACGGTTCCAGGTGGGAAATAAAAGGTGGTCGATCCAAATCCTTCAGTCTTACTATTAACCAATCTCATGTAGGTTTAGATTCCACATATTTTGTAGTTTATAATGGTTATCCTGAGCTTAACTTAATTCATGGTATATATATATTAAAAGGAGATGAGAGAATTTTCACTCCGAGACGGAGAGGATTAAATATGCGCAGCTTTATCAAGGAATTTTTTGATACACATGTGGAACAAATATATCCATATTAGTCTTATTTTCAGTAATTCACCAACATATCATAAAGAGCAGGAGTGCCACCGGTGTGTATAAAGACAACATTAGCTCCTTTTTTGAAGTATCCTTTTTTGGCTAAATCTATAAGCCCAGCCATGGCTTTTCCTGAATATACAGGGTCTAGAATGATTCCCTCGGTTTCTGCCACAAGTTTGATTGCTTCAATTCCCAAATGGCTTGGCTTACCATAGCCAGCTTCACCTATGTAATCATCAAAGACTATTATATCTTCTGGTGACAACTTTATATCAGTTTTTAATAATGTTGCACAATCATTGGCAATTCTGGCAATGTCCTGTTTGAAAACGGCCTTTTCCGCATCTACACTTATTCCAACAATAGTACAATCTTTTTTCGCTATAAGATTACCTACTTCAATTCCAGCAGAAGTACCACCTGACCCAATGGCACTAACTATATAATCGATTTTCAAGTTTTCCTTATCAGCCTGCATGAAAAGCTCCAGGGTTCCGTCAGCATAGCCACAAGCACCAAGACCAACTGAACCACCTATCGGTATATAGTAAGGTTTTTTACCTTTAGCTCTTAATTCATCCATTAAACCCTCTACATAGATATCTATTTCTTTATAGCTAGGAACATCAACAAACCGAATATCTGCATTCATCAGCTTTTCTAAAAGAATGTTTCCCTGGAAAACAGATGGTTCCTTGCCCTTTAGCACCAAAATTATATCTAATCCCAGCTTTCGACATGCTCCACAGGTCATGCGGCTGTGGTTTGACTGAACACCACCAGTGGTAATAACCACATCGGCACCTTTATTTATAGCATCAGCCAATAAAAACTCTAGCTTGCGACCCTTGTTACCGCCTATAGTAAGACCGGTATTATCATCCCTCTTAAAATAGATATTTACATTACCAAGCTTTTCCGAAAGGTTTCGAGCAAACTCTAGATTAGTAGGTAATTGACACAGTTTAACTCTTGGCAGCTTAAGCTCAAACATAGAAACATCCCCCTTTTATTAATTCTATTTTTCATATTAACACACTTTTCAAACTTTGTATATTCAGATATAAAAAAGAAATGTACACTAGACAGGAATTATCATTGTTGCTATAATATAAGTGAAAATTCATGCTTTTGGTAAGTATTAAACACTTGGAGGAGAAAAATGGTTATCGAAGTTTTTACATTAGGGGATTTTGATATAACAGTGAATAAAAACTCGGTGTTAAATAAAAGCATGAGGGCGAATAAAAATTTAGAATTATTAAAATACTTTATTACATTTAGAAATAGAAAACTAGTTCCCGAATCCATAGTCGAAGATATTTGGAAAGAAGATGAATGTGTAAATCCCCATAATGCTCTCAGAACACAGATATTTCGTCTGAGAAAGAACATAAAAAAATGGGCCTGCAAAAGGACTCAACAAATAATAACGGTTTTAATCTGGTGTTCGAAAATGGCTTCTATATTTTTGAAACAGGGAAAAACTGTATTATTGATATGGATATATTTGAGAAAAAGGTTAAAGAAGCAGACGCACTAAGAGATGTTGACAGCAAACAAGCCATACAGAAATATCGTGAAGCAATTGACCTTTATAGAGGGAAATACTTAGCGGAAAACCCCTATAGTGAGTGGAGCTATACTATTAGAAACAGATATCATAGATTGTATATTCAGACGGTATTAAATCTTATGGGACTTTTAAAATCTAAAAAACTTTACTTGGACATAGTTGAAATATATGAAAAGGCAGTAATAACCGCTCCCTTTGAAGAGAGTATACATATATATTACTTGGAAGCTTTAATTGAACTAAAACAATTCAAGAATGCCCTTAGCCACTATAATTATTTCACAGGAAAAATATATCGAGAGTTTGCAGTAAGTCCTTCTCCGGCTTTACAAAAGATATATAGAATGATTACTAGCGAACAAGAGGGAAGAAGAGTTGCAGATGTTTTGTTTTTAGGACAGGATCTATCAGAATACGATAACATGGAAGGTGCCCTTTACTGCGAGTCAGATTATTTCAGAACAATATATAATCTCGAGAGGAGAAAAAGTCTACGTTCTGGTAATACAGATTTCTTAGGTCTTATTTCAATTATAAAAAATCAACCAGATATATCGAAATTTGAAAGTGAACAAGCTATCGACAACTTAATAGATGTACTTCTCAATTCACTTAGAAAAGGTGACGTTTTTTGTAAGTGGAATCAGTATCAAATGTTGGTCTTACTTACAGATGTTATTGAAGCAAATCTACAGTTAATTGAAAAAAGAATACAAAAGAGATTTAGAGATTTGGAGCCTCCGACGAAATTTAAAATTAAAATAGATTTTCAACCTGTAACTGCTATAGACCCCTTCTTTTAAATTAAAAAAGACCACTAAAATCCGGTAATTAACCGGATTTTTTTTTGTTGTTTTCTAAATGATACTGAAATGAAACTCAAATGAAACTGTTATATTTATTAAATAAAACAATCTTGTTGCTTATGTTAATTTAAAAGTAGGCCATCATTTCAATTGAAAACTGGTCCACCCTAAAATATAATACCCCTATACATATTGTAGGGGGTATGGAGGTTGATAAGATTGGACCAGAAAGCAGATATACTAATGAAATACTTTAGAGAAAACAAATCCCAAAGAGCCATAGCAAGAGAACTTGGTATTTCAAGGACCACAGTACAAAAATACATAAAAGACTTTAAAACAAAACATGAAAAGCTAATGGAACTAAAACAAGATGAAAACGGCAATAAAATAAAAATACTAGCCTTAATAGAAGAAATGGCCTCAAAACCCAAATATGATACCAGCAGTAGAACAAGAGTTAAACTAACTGAAGAAATTATTGATGAAATAGACAAGCTAATTGCCAAAAATGAAAAGAACAAATTACTGGGAAGGCATAAGCAGTTAATGAAGAAAATAGATATACACGAATACCTAGTTGAAAAGGGATATGATATAGGATACACCACTGTTTGTAACTACATTAGAGAAAACCATGAGAAAAAGGAAGCGTATATTAGGCAGCAATATGATTTAGGAGAAACACTAGAATTTGATTGGGGTGACGTAAAACTTACAATTGCCGGTAAAGCCACCACCTTAAACATGGGACTTTTCACAACAGCAAAAGGCTCCTACCACTATGCAAGACTTTATGAAAATCAAAAGATGGAAAACTTTCTACACATTCATGTCGAAGCTTTTAACAAGATCGGGGGAATCCATAGAGAAATTGTCTACGACAACATGAAACAGGCTGTTAAGAAGTTTGTAGGCAAAAATGAAAAAGAAGCAACAGAAGATTTGATTAAACTATCATTGTATTATGGATTCAAATATAGATTTTGTAACATAAAAAGTGGGAATGAAAAGGGCCATGTAGAAAGAGGAATTGAGTTTGTAAGGAGGAAAGTTTTCTCAATAAAAACAGAATTTGATTCAGTAGATGAAGCCAACGAATATCTTGCAGAAAGAATATTTAAGCTTAACTCCAAAAAAAGAAGCTGGCTTAAAAACCAAAGCCCAATAGAGATTCTAAACCAAGAGAAGAAATATCTTTTGCCGCCAAAACCATCATATGATACATCAAGAAGAGTTGAGGTTAGGGTAAATAAATACAGCGTAATTAATATTGACCAAAATAAATATTCAGTGCCAGACTACCTAGTTGGTAAATTCGTAACTGCTAAAATCTATCCAAATGATATCAAAATATATTACAAGGGCAATAAAATAGCCGAACATAAAAGGTCTTTTAAGGTCCACCACTGGACAATAGACATTAATCATTTTACCGATACATTAAAAAAGAAGCCCGGGGCATTGCATTCAAGTGTAGGTAGACACCAACTTTGCCCAGAGCTAAAAGACATATACAATAAATATTATACCAATAATCCTAAAGATTTCATACTACTTTTGGAGCTAATTAAAGAAAAAGACTTAGAAAGTATACTAGACGCCATAAAAGAACTGGAAGAAATAAAAACAGACATAGTAAACACAGACAATATTAAAAACATAGTTTTCAAACTTCCTAGAGAAATTGCATTTATAGAACCGGAAAAAGACACATCAATACTAAAAGCCTCGATACAGCAGATATCTGCATTAAACCAGATGTTTAACTTGCAATCTATAGGAGGTTTTGAAAATTGAAGGAAAAAATGGCAGAGATCAAAAAATACATATCAGAACTTAAGATACCTGGAATAAATCAAGGATTAAAAATTAAGATTGAAGAGGCATATAAACTAGACAAACCCTATGAAGACTTCTTACTGGATATCTTTGCAGAAGCTTATGTTGTAAGGAAAGAAAACGGCAGGAAAAACAGAATAAGAAATGCCAGGTTTCCATATAAAAAGTATCTAGATGAATTAAAGATAGAATATCTTCCGGAAGATGGTAGAAAGAGATTTAAAGAGCTTAAAACACTAAATTTCATAGCTGAAGGCAGGAATGTAATACTAGCTGGCAACCCAGGCACAGGCAAGACGCATATGGCTATAGGCCTTGGTATAGATGCTTGCAATATGGGATACAAGGTGTATTTTGCAACGGTGCCATCATTAATAAATGAGCTGAAAGAATCCAAAAGTGACAAAAAGCTATATACTTTTGAAAAGAGGTTCGAAAAATATGATTTAATTATTGCAGATGAATTAGGCTATATTTCTTTTGATAAAGAGGGCAGTGAACTATTATTTACTTTTCTATCTCTTAGGGCAGAGAGAAAATCTACAATAATCACAACAAACTTGTCGTTTGACAGGTGGAATGAGGTATTTAATGATGCAGTTTTGACAGCAGCACTGATAGACAGATTAACTCATAAATCCTATGTTATTAATATGAATGGGAATTCTTATAGAATGAAAGAAACTAAGGACTGGTTAGAAGAAAACCATTAATTTTTTTTACAACTGGCCCAGTTTTCGATTAATATATGGCCCATTTTTCGGTTGACAAATACACTTGTAATTAGTATATTATCACTGACTGTTAAAATGATGTTACAAGAAGTATACAAGCCCTTAAAAGGGGAGGTTGCGATGGAGAACGCTGTATTTGCTGAAGATAAGAAACAAGAAAGCCCACTGCCTTGTACTTTTGTAATAAAAGTTAAATACGCTGATAGAACAACTATTCAGGGATATATTCAGTGGATTGAACAGGGGAAAACCGTTGCTTTTCGCAGCTATATGGAGCTTTTGTATTTAACACAGGAAGCTTTGCGAAAGAGTAAAAATGTATTAACCAACTTTAGATCCTGGGAGAACTAAAATGAAAGAGATGGCGAGAGAACATAATTTTAAACTATCAGGTCAGAGTGTAAAGGCATTAAAGAGGGTGATAATGTGAAAAAAAGTAAAAAACAGGGACCGTTAAGAACAATAAAATCAGTATTTAAAGGTACTGTGCGAAACACGACAATTCTTGTCATGTCTACAGCATTAGTAACATATCCATTAGATTTCCCATATGTAAATGCGTTTTTCACTGATAAAATTATCTACAGTAAAGATTCCAGCATTTCCGGAAAGAGGACATTTACCACTATGAATAACCGTATCGTACAACTGTATTTTGATATTCATAGATTTGACAAGCTAAATGTGGATTTTGATGTAAGATTCGCTGATGATATTTTAATAGCTGCAATGAATCTTCCCGATGATTGTGGATTTAATGCCGCTGATATAATAATAAACTCTTTGGAGATTTCTTATGATAATGAAATAATCGACCTTAGCCCGCTGGATGTAGAAACAAGTGGAAAACACATACAATTGAAGTATGACTGGAGTTTAATAGAAAAATTCATTGACTCAGATGATCACACTCCGGCTTTTGACATTTCAGGAAAAGGTGAAGGGATGGGGAAAAGCGGTTTAGGAGAAAAATTTGTATTTAGAGGAGCTGGAAGAACAGCTGACTTGCAGAAAGAATTTTTCGAACAGATGGATTTCTCTTACTTTATTAGAGGAAGAGAAAGTATAATCATACCGACTATCGAGGAAGAGTCTCAGGTATTTTCATATACCTTTTATATAGATGACAAAGAAATCCCTGCTGATGAGGTTGAGTGGGAGTTGTCAGCTGAAATAAGCGGTGTAAAGTTTGAGTCAGGAGAACTTATTGTTGATAGTGATGCTGAAGCAGGAAACATAACCTTAATAGCTACACTTAAATCAAACAAATATTTCACCTACGAACTTGACATAGAATTAATAAAAATTGAAGAAGAAATAGTTGAAGAGATAATTGAAGAAATCGTCGAAGAACCTGAAGAAGTACTGGATGTTGGAGAAATTGAAGACGATCAGTCTGATAAGGTGCTAGGCTTTGACCAGGGAGACCCAGAAAAAGAAGAAATAACAGTGCCGGTTGACCCACCTGAAAACAAACTAAATGATGATAAAGACAAAGACGAAGATGACAATGAAGATGACAGCGGCGACGGTAATAACAATGAAGATAACAGCGAAGATGAAACAGATACGGAAAATGAAGATACAGGCGATGAAGAAAATGAAGACTATGAAGACGAAACAACAGATGATGAAGATGGTGAAGATGATACAACAGATGATGAAGATATATCAGAAGATGAAGAGGATACCTCAACAGAAGATGATGTGGATGGCTCTGAAGATGACGGTAGCGAAGACGATATAAATGAAGATGAAGAAAGCAGTGATGATGAGGTGGAAGATGAGGAGGATGGTGAAGTAGAAGATGAAACAAATTCAGATGGAAATGAAGATGACGAAAATGAATACACTTCAGAAGATGAGAATGATGCGGAAAATGAAGAAACTACAGACGATGAAGATTTAGATAAAGATTCCGATGGACAAGCTGGTGAGGATAAGGATGAAGATCCTGTTGAGGAATCGGATGGTAGCCAAGATGAGGATTCCGTGGACAAGCAAGAAAAGGCTGATAGAGATATGGATGATGGAAATGAAACAAAAATTGAAAAAGACACCGACACCGATAGTGACAAAACTGTAGATAAGATAACTAAAGAAGATAATTCTAATGATGGTAATTCCAATGAAGATATAACTGATTCTAGCGATAGAACAATAATAAAAGGCTTACTTACTTTATAGGAGGCATCTATGAAAGAGCAAGAGCTTTGTCAAGAAAAGAATAGAACAAACACTCGTAAGAGCAGTAAGTTATCAGGCTTTGGAAGGATTATGGGCAATATACTTTTTGGTTTGATGCTCATTGTTATTGCGCTTTTAGTGTTCTCATTGGTATCTATGAAAATGTCAGGAGGTCCGCCGAAAGTTGCAGGCCACCAAATGTATATAGTTTTAAGCGGCAGCATGAATCCTGCCTTTGATACGGGAAGTTTAGTATTTGTAAAGCCCACAAGTGCAGATATGATAAAAGAAGGTGACATCATTACATATAGGGGCTTAGGGGATGGGGAACGACTGATAAGCCATAGAGCAGTAGCCATTAATAACACTGAAGACGGTATTCATATAACAACAAAAGGTGATGCGAACGATGCAACAGATCCAAATCCTGTAACATCAGATAACTTAGTAGGAAAAGTAGTTCTTGCCATACCATACTTAGGATATTTAGTCAACTTTACCCAGACAAAACAAGGTTTAATAACTCTGATTCTCATACCAGCAGCTATACTTCTTATCTTCGAATCTATAAACCTTTACAATAACGTGAAAGCTTTAAATAAAGAAAAGGCAGTTCAAAAAGAATCCCAGAGCAATGCTCAGTGTAAATGAAAGCTTTTTAAGGGAAGGATGTATGAAAAATGAAGCTGAAAATTTTAATAAGCTTTATGGTTTTTGCCTTAATTGGACTGCTTGTAGGAGGAAATACGATAGCCTATTTTACAGATACTGTAAAAGAAGAACTAGTAAAATTTGTCGCCGGCACCGTAGAAATAGAATTTGATAGTAAACCTGTTATAGAATCAGCCAGCCCTTTTGTTGTTAATCAAGGTGTAACATGGTCTATCAAAAACACAGGCACTAATGAAGTTTTCCTCCGTGCGAAAGTCAATATTTTGGACGATGAAAATATTTTCGAGAATGTAAAGTTTGGAGTAGAAGAAAGCGATTGGAAAGTAGGAAAAGATGGATATTACTATTACAGCAAAGCTGTAGGCTTGAATGAATCCGTAGAATTTCCTTTAGAAGTTATCTTTGATGATGTTTGGGAGTCTGTAAATATACCTATAGACAATCTAAACATAGAAGTTGAAGCAATTCAAGCATCAAATGACGCAAGAAAGCTGCACGGGTCAGATAACCCGTTTGAATAAAGGAATAAACAATATCAATAATTTTCTGAAGGGATGTGATCGCCAAAAAACAAGGAAATTTTAATTGTTGGCAAAGGAAGGGGAGGCTTACTTTACACATGGCATTTTAAATTATCAGTAGTACTTTGAAAAGGCAAACCTGTCGAAAGGCAGGGACGCAAAGCTATAGGGCCTTTCTAGAAATAGAATGGCAGCCTGGCCGCCGATTATTAAAGAATCAAAATTTATAAATCGGGAGGCAAAGTAAAAATGAAAAAAAGAATAATGTTAAGTGTTTTAGTAATTGCATTGGCGGCAGCTTTGATTGCTGGAGCCACACAGGCATGGTTTACGGATGAAAAGGATTTACCTGTAGCGGAGTTTACTGCTGGAACATTGGAAATTGATGTAAGTGAAGGCGAACCGTTTATCCTCGCGTTGGAGAATCGTGTTTTCGAAAACACAAACCCTGGAGACTGTGCCACTATAGTTTGGAATATCGAGAACATCGGAACTAAAAGGGCAGAAATTAGGGTAAAGATTGACAGCGAATGGTTGGGGCAAACAAGTGCTGATACCTGGGCAAAATTCGAGCCTGATATAGACCCCGAGCTAGACTACGAAGGCAGAGCTGCTTTCTTTGCTCCAAAGGGCGACGAATGGGTAATGTATGAAGATGAAGAAGGAATGTGGCTCTACTATACAGGAAATGCTTTGCTCGGGTCTTATGACATAGAAAAGGGAGAGGAAGGCGAGAATTCAGTACAGTTGTGTTTAGTAGTGGGCTTTGACGGGCCCAATATGGATAACCAATATCAAGGCAAGAAATTCAAAATCAGCGGCGAAGTTCAAGCTGTTCAAACTACCAACGGAGCACCTGAAGCTGTATGGGGTATAGATAGTTTAGAGGCAATAAAAGAAGGAGAAGCTGAAGGCATTTATGTGGAAGAATACTTCACTGAAGGAGAACGCGGTTATGACATGCCCTGCTGGGAGGGTGAAGGTGGGGACGAACCACAAGACCCTTCAGATCCAGAATATAAGTGGGTATTAACGGGAACAAAAGATGGTTCCGGTACTGGCTTTATCAGTGTGGCCGATGACAAGGTTCAAGGTCCGGGTCAGGGTCAAGGCCAGTGGTTTCGCAAGCAAAACATCACCCTACCCAATGAAGATGAAAGTATTGACATTGGCATTGTTTGCGGGAATCCCGAAAAAGTAGATGGTCCCGATATAGTTGGCCAAATTAATATCAAAAACATAGGCGAAAACAAATATAGAGTAACATTCAACTATAATAAAGTTTTCCCTGATAATCCTAGTGAAGGTCAAATTTGCAAGATAATTGAAATAAGAGATGAAATTCGTTGGAATATCGGCGAAGATATCACATTTCAAATTGGCAATAATAAAGAAGGGTCTTTGGATGGTTTTGAATTTATCTCCGAAGAAAAGAACATTGAGTTTTTTGTACACTTTGGTAATATAATTATCGAAACTTATGAATGCAGAATAAAGGACTAATTGTGCAAACAACTTAATGATTTACCGTGGAGTAAACCACAGCGACGGTTTCTTTAGTCTATACGGAGAAGTAAAATAACAGCATCACACAAGATGTAATCTGACAGTATTCTCGGTTGCATGAAAACTTACAAACAACAGGTTGTGCCGCTTTATAGCGGCACACCTTTAAAGAAAAGGGCTTACTATGTATAATCTCAGGGGGGATTTACCTAAAGTTTAGAGGCGTATACTCGCCAAGGAGGGTAGTTACATGGCGGTGACAATTATTAGAAAAATACTAGCTGTTGCATTTGGAATCTGCCTTATTTTTTCCGCGGTTCCAGGTAAAGCTTTAGGTGAACCGGGATATACCATTGTGGGGGACGATAATGGTTTAGAAATCCATGTTCCTAAAAAGACACAGGATACGGGAAATCTAAATCCCGGTGATAAAAAATATTCCAGCCTAAAGCTCGTTAATACCGGCTCCCGCCCATTACATGTTTATATAAGGACTAATATATTAAGCGAAAGGGCTCCAAGAGGTGGGCGCCTGTCGGAAGTAATGACACTTGTCATCAAGGATAAAGATAATGTAATAACAGACCATTCTTTCAAAGATGCAGCAAGAGAAGGCAATGTCTATATAGGAAGAATGAGCCCGGGGGCAGAAAAAATACTAGATTTTTATACTGATTTACCAGAAGAAATAGGTAATGATTACCAGGCTTCTTCCATGAGAGTAAACTGGACCTTTACAACTCAATCTGATAAAGACGACGACGATGATGACGATGATGATGATCATGACGATGATAGAGACGATGATGATGATTCTGATAGAGATCATGACGTAGAAATCGATGATGAGGAGATTCCCAAGGGACCCGGTGAACCCGAAATACCCTCCGAACCCGGGGTTGAGATTACCATAGATGATGATGAAGTACCTTTAGGTCCTGCTGATATGCCGGGTACAGGCGAAGTATCACCTTTATATTATTATGGAGCCGGAGCTCTAATAGTAACACTGGGAGTTGTTATGAAAAAGAAATAAAGTTTAGGCTGGGAAGCATACTCTCAGCCTATTTTATTTAAGTTGAGGTATGAATATGAGAAAAAAGTTATCGGTTTTTATTATTATTTTAGGAATTATGATAGCACTATATCCATTTATGGAGCAAGGTTTTACATGGTATTGGCAAAAGAGATTGCTAAAAGACTGGAATAACAGAGATGCTGTTGAAGCTTACAGAGTCATGGATGATTTGATGCTAACAGAGTTTACATATGAAGATGAGGTGGAAGAAAAGGAAAGAGCTCCCCTTACCCCTCAAGGAGAAATGCTGGGGATCTTGATAATAGAATCCATAGACCTAAGATTACCTATCATCAGCGGTTTAAATGAAACCAACCTCAAAATAGGGATATCGTTTTTGGAAGAAACGGCAAAGTTTGGGGAGTTTGGTAATACAGTTATAGCAGGACATAGGGGTCATTCTTATGGACGCTTACTAAATAGGTTAAATGAAGTTACCGTGGATGATGAAGTAATCATTTCTACAGATAAAGGCGATTTTAAGTATAAGGTAACTAATGTCTTGATAGTAGAACCTGAAGATATACAAGTATTATTTACAGACAAGAAAGAGAAGATGCTCTCAATAGTTACCTGTGAACCTGTATTTAACCCTACTTTAAGACTTATTGTTCAGGCGAGGCTTGAAGAATAGACTGTTAGTAACAAAAGAAAATAGGACATTTGGCCTATGGAAAATTGTCGATATTTTGGTAAAATTGTTATAGAGCTAAATATTTAATCCAAGCTGAAAAAGGCAAACCTGCTGAAAGGCAGGGGCGCAAAGCTACGAGTCTAAGGCTTATTGCTATGACGGTCGGGTTGCCAGTTGAAGGAAGTTGATAGTTTAGGTGTCATTTATCCTTATTTGAGCAACCCAAATAAGGATTTTTTCTTTTTATTGAGATATCCAAGTGCTGATGTTCCGAGCAAAGCACTTGAAAAAGGCAAACCTGTCGAAAGGCAGAGACGCAAAGCCGCGAGTCTAAAGCCCATATAGTATGGGATATGACTGTCGGGCTGCCAAGTCAGTTCCAAACTTTGGACATGCTAGGGGAGAGGGCATGAGGATTGTTAAGGGATTAATCATTTTTAACATAATATTGATTATTTTATCGCTAACTCTTTCTGCATATGCAGCAGGAAATTATTCTATTGAAACGCGAAATATTAGAGAAGGAGTATTTACAATAAATTATTCTATTAGCCATAATGATAAAGTGAAAGTTATGGTGCAGAAAGATGGGACAAGCCTTTATTATAATCTTTCAAAAGGTAAAGGAGCAGAAACATTTCCTCTGCAGATGGGAACAGGAAAATATACAATAGCTGTATTAGAAAATATTAGCGACAACCGTTATAAAGAAGTATTAAACGAAACTGTTGAAACAGAAAATTCAAATCCACTAATAGTCTATCTACAGTCTATACAGTTAGTTAATTGGGATAAGGAAAGTGAAGTAGTAGAAATAGCTAGAGAACTGACTAAAGATAAAAAAAGTGCTGAAGAGAAAGTAAAAACCATATATGACTACATAATACACAATTACAGTTATGATTTGGGTAAGGAGGAATTATCCTACGATTATCTTCCGGATAATGATAAACTTATAAAATCGAAAAAAGGTATGTGTTATGATTTTAGCTCTTTATTTGCATCGATGCTAAGGAGTATCGACGTACCCACCAAACTCGTTAAGGGTTATGCAGATAAAGCAAAAGGATACCATGCATGGAATGAAGTATATATTGATGGAAAATGGAAAGTGATAGATACCTCTTATGATGCGCAGATGGCACAGAATGGCCATGATTATGCCATGTATAAAGACAGCAGTACTTATAACAAAGTAAGTGAATATTAATGAGAATTATTTTGTTCGGGTATAAACTGTTATACCTATGACAAATGCCCAAAAATATTTCTGATGCTACATCTAAAAAACCATCATACAGATTGGATATTCATAAACGTATACATATGATAATATAAAAAAGTGTCATTCTAAGCGATAGGGAAGAATCTTTCTAAAACACTGATAAATGCAGAAAATAGTATTATTTTTCCCATAATAGCCGTTAAACGGCTATTTTTAAATTTAATTTAAAAATAATTACTTGACTTTGGTTGGAGTAGATGGTATATTATCCCCAATATAAATTTTAAGGAGAATTAATTATGAAAAGCTTGTCGTATAATCTCTTACAATCTATATTTAATAGCCAATTTAGATAGGGTTTGTACCTAGAATATTACAACATAGGTACAAACCCGGTCAGACCGAAATTCAAAGGGTTTGTATCTATGTTGGCTGTTAACCTATGCTTTTCATAAATAAATAAAGTAAGCCACATAGATAATAGCTATGTGGCTTTTTTGTATCTAAAATATCTATATATATAAAAGCCACATAGACAGTTTACGCTATGTGGCTTTTTTGTATCCAAAATTTGATCTGATCGAAAGGGGAATCATTATGGGAGCAATTATAGAAGTTTTAACACAGAGTTTAATATTGTCGATTATGGTTTTGGGGGTTTATATAAGTTACAAAATCTTGGACTTTCCAGATTTATCTGCAGATGGAAGTTTTACTTTGGGAGCTGCTATTACAGCAGTTGCTCTGACAAATGGAATATCACCTGCTGTTGGAACTATGGCAGCACTAATAGCGGGCCTCTTAGCAGGCCTTATAACAGGTATATTGCATGTAAAAGTTAAGATATCTAATTTGCTGTCAGGGATTTTAGTTATGGGGATTTTATATTCTATAAATTTAAGGATTATGGGAAGGGCGAATATTCCTCTTTTTACTGAAGCAAGCATCTTCTCAAATTATAATCCGTTAATGGTTGTCTTTGTGATAGTAGCTATTTTCAAAATACTTATGGACCTTTTTCTAAAGACCGGCTTGGGATATTCTCTTAAAGGCGTTGGTGATAATCCCCAGATGATAAAATCCCTGGGCATAGACATAGGAAAAATAAAAATATTTGGTCTTATGTTGTCAAATGGACTGGTAGCCTTTTCGGGAAGTGTAATGGCTCAGTTTCAGGGTTTTACCGATATTTCTATGGGGATAGGGACCTTGATACTAGGGATTGCTTCGATAATAATTGGCACTTCTGTTATCAAAAAGGGGAAATATTTTAAAGAAACAACAATGGTAATTGTAGGAACGATTATTTATCAAATAACGATCTATTTTGCTATGAACACTGGACTTATGGCTATTGATTTAAAAATGATCACATCTGTTGTCATAATTATTTTTATGGCAGTAAGCAATATGAAAAAAGGTGAAATAAAAAATGGTGGGAGGATTAAAAATGTTAAAAATACGAAACCTGTCCAAAAGCTTTTATAACACTTATGCGGGCGAAAACACAGTGCTGAAAAACATTAATATGGACATAGAGAAAGGTGATTTTATAAGCATTATCGGCAGCAATGGATCAGGAAAATCTACACTTTTAAATATCATTTCAGGTGTTATTAAAGAAACTACAGGTAGTCTTTTCCTTGAAGAAAAAGACATTACGGAGATGCCTGAACACATTAGAGCAAAAGTAATTAGCAGGGTTTTCCAGAATCCGGCGCTAGGGACATGTCAAACTCTAACAGTCAGGGAAAATCTGTCTATGGCTCTAAACAAGGGAGATTTAAGCAACATTAAGCACTGTCTCCGATACACAACAGAGGAACTTCATTTATGTGTTGAAAGATATTTCTTTTGGACCTTAAAAAATTACTGGATGTGGAGGTAAGGTTTCTATCTGGAGGGCAAAAGCAAGCTTTATCCTTGGTAATGGCTAGCATTACAAACCCAAAATTATTGCTATTAGATGAGCATACTGCTTCCCTTGATCCTAAAACATCAAGAGAAATAATGGAATTGACTCAAAAAATAGTAAAGGAGAAAAAGATAACTACATTGATGGTCACTCATAATCTAAAAGATGCAGTTATGTATGGGAATCGGCTGATAATGCTCCATGGAGGTGAGATAACTTTAGACTTGGATTACCCTTCAAAGAAGAAGTTAAGAACTGAGGACATATTGGTTAAGTATGATTATGCTGTTTAAAAAAATATTTTAGGAGTGTGAGAGATATGAAAAAAATAGTTATTTGTTTATTAATGATGATTGTTATAATGACAGGATGTGGAAAACATCCTGGACAGGAAGTAAAGAGTATAGGTATAAATCAATTTGTAGAATTTGCTGCGCTAGACCAATGCAGAGAGGGATTTATTCAGGCCTTAGAAGATAATGGGTATATTGATGGAGAAAATATTAACATTGATTATCAAAATGGCCAGGGTGATATGAATGTTACTCAAACTATCAGCAAAAAATTTGTCTCAGATAAGAAAGATTTGATTTTTGCCATTGCAACACCTTCAGCTCAAGCATCATATAATGCTACAAAAGAGATACCTATTATAATATCTGCGGTGACTGATCCTGTAGCAGCAGGTATAGTGAAATCATTAGACAAACCAGAAACCAATGTTTCCGGGACTTCTGATTACTTACCTGTAGAAAAGCAGTTGAATTTAATAAAAGAATTAGCTCCAAATGCAAAGACAATAGGTGTTTTGTATAATACAAGTGAGGTAAATTCGGAAGTGCAAATTGAGGAGCTTAAGAAAGTAGCAGAAGGATATGAGGTTGTATCTCTAGGAGTAACAAGTACAAATGAGGTTAACAATGCCATTAACAGTCTTGTAAAGAAAATCGATGTGCTTTATGTTCCGACAGATAACCTGGTTGTCTCTTCCATGCCTATTATAGTAAAAAATACCTTAGAAGCCAAAATCCCTATAATCGCATCTGATCAAGGGTCAGTAGAATCGGGTGCTTTGGCAACAGCAGGAATTAACTATTATAAGCTTGGCTATGACACCGGTCTCATGGCTGTTGATGTGCTTAAAGGTGCAGATATATCTGAAATGCCTATAAAAACTTCAGACGAAACAGATATGTTCATAAACGAAAATACTCTAAAAGCACTAAATATTCCCACTCCAACAATTGAAAACATAATTTATGTAAACTAAAGGCAGTGTATTAAATTATTTAATATGTTTAAGTATAGCAAATTAGCATGTTTAATGATGTGGGGCGACCAAAGGTCGCCCGTTCTTACTTTAAGATGTAATACTTTTATGGTAAAATGGAAACGACTTTATAAAGCTAGTTTTTTTATAATGGGAGAGGATATTTTTGACGGCTCAGATACATACGTTTAACGTATTTGACAAAAACTTAGTTCTTGATGTAAACAGCGGATCTGTTCTACAAGTTGATGATTTAGCATATGAGATATTGAATATATATGATAAATCTTCAGTTGAGAGCATTATTGATGATTTGGGTGCAAAATACTCAAAAACGAAAATTATGGAAGTTTTAGATGAGATAAACACATTAAAAGAGCAAGGATACTTATTTACTGAATCAAATATTAATCCGATTCTTGATAAATTAAACAACAGGCATTATGTCAAGGCCCTTTGTCTTAATGTAGCTCATGATTGTAATTTGCGGTGTAAATACTGCTTTGCTGCAAAAGGTGACTATCACGGTAAGCGTGAACTTATGAGTGTAGAGGTTGGGAAGAAGGCTGTAGATTTTCTTGTTGAAAAGTCAGGGAATATGAAAAACCTGGAGATTGATTTTTTTGGTGGAGAACCGCTGATGGCCATGGAAACAGTAAAAATGGTAATAAATTATGCAAGAACTATCGAAGAAAAATGCGGTAAGAAGTTTCACTTTACTATCACTACAAATGCACTTTTGCTTAATGACGAAATTATTAAGTATTTGCACGAAGAAATGGATAATATAGTTTTAAGTCTTGACGGAAGAAAGGAAGTAAATGATTTTATCAGGGTTAGGGCTGATGGTAGTGGCAGTTATGATCAAATTGTTCCAAATATCAAGAAATTAGTAGCACTGCGAGAAGAAGACAAGAAGGAATATTATGTGAGAGGCACGTTTACGAAACATAACTTAGATTTTGCCAAGGATGTCTTCCACATTGCTGATTTAGGTTTTAAGGAAATATCCATTGAACCGGTTGTCGGGAAGGAGGATATCTGCTGGTTGGAAGAATGTGATTTAGAAAGGCTGTTTGCCCAATATGAACAAATTGCAAAAGAATACTTAAAACGCCAACAGTCAAAAAGTGACACTTTTACATTCTATCATTTTAATGTGAATATATATAACGGTCCATGCGTATATAAAAGACTTTGGGCTTGTGGAGCAGGTCGGGATTATTTAGCGATTACACCTTTGGGTGAAATATATCCATGTCACCAGTTTATAGGGCAAGATGGATTTTTGATGGGGAATGTTTTTGATGGGAAACTAGACGAAAATATTATTAAGGAACTGAGGGATACACATGTTTTTGCAAAGAATGAATGCTCTATATGCTGGGCAAGATATTTTTGCAGTGGTGGGTGTAATGCTAATAATTATTTAATAAATGGTGACATGAAAAGGCCCTATAATATCACCTGTGAACTACAAAAAAAGAGAATAGAATACGCCATTTACCTTAATCTAAACAATAAAGAGTAAACCGTAAATATATTATGTAAATCAAATAAGTAATTTTAGGATAATTTAGACATAAATTGTAGAAAATGGTAATAATCCGTAAGAATAAACAGATATTCCAAGATTTTAACAAAAAATGCTATTTTTAAAGGCATTTTTTGTTTGAAAATAATGTAATAATGCTATATTATATTTAAAGTGTAAGGATAAAACATATTAAAAGAGGTAATGAAATGGTAACACTAGCCCGGGAAATTGAAAAAACAAAAAATGATTTATACATGGCTTTAGACGCATATAAAACCTTGGGTCACAAAGAAGTATATGCACTTAGTTCACAACTTGATAAACTTATCTTTGAGTATGAGCTAAAAGTTATGAATCGTCGAATATAAGGATTATTTATTGCCGTTAAAAGCGGCTTATTTTTTTTAAGATGAATTTAATGTGCAAGCTTTTGATAAACTAAATAATAATAGTCTTAATTGGAGGTTGTAAAATGGCTTATGTAATAAATAAAGAATGTATAGCATGTGGTTCCTGTGAACCGGAATGTCCTACTGATGCAATTAGCGAAGGGGAAATATATGAAATTGATCCGGAAAAGTGTATAGAATGCGGGGCTTGTGCAGATGTTTGTCCAACGTCTGCAATATCACCAGAGGAATAATAGAAAAAACCAGTTTTTAGCAGTTTTTATGAATGAATAATATATTCTCTTTATTGCTAACAAATTTAATAGTTTTTATGGGGCTTCGTGCCTTTATTTTTTTGCCACATTTTAGACAAAAATATCCTTTAAATACCATTGTTCCATAGTCTATTTGCATAGGAAGGTTGCCATATTTTTCCCAGCTTTTCCATCCTGTTTTGCATAGTTTTTTTCTTTGGTCATAATCTGCATATACCCATTTAAGCAGCTTATGAAAATGAAAGGGATATCTAGTATATGATATATAGCTTTGGGGCAATCCTAGCGATACAGAGTAGTCAGCAAAAGATTTTTCGACTTTTTCTTGTAATATACCTTCTATCTTAGTGCTTTTCCAATTGAAATTATTAGTTGTAAGGTATTCACGGAGTACATCAAAGATATACCCCTGGCAAAGCTCTATGGGTTCATTCTTTGGTATAGAGAGCTCATCAAAAAAACGGGATACTATTTTAACAACATGTGTTTGGTATTTTTTCTCTTTAAAGTTTTCTGGTGTATAACAATCCAAAGGAATAAAATCATATTTATACTTTTTATATTTAGTCCAATAAAGACCTATACATGTACCGCCTACTAGGCTTCCGCTTCCGGCATCATCGATTTGTATCATTAAATCAACTCCTAGTGGCTAGTATGGCATATTTAGAAATAAAAAAACCACTTTTGTTTTATCATAAAGTGGGTATAACGATTAATATCTAATTGTATATATAAAAACATATAAATGGTCGGGGCGGCGGGATTTGAACCCACGGCCTTTCGGACCCGAACCGAACGCGCTACCAAACTGCGCTACGCCCCGACGGACCTATTATACTATAAAAAGTTATTTATTTCAAACCCTATTTTGCTTTTCTGTATACATGCCATTATATGGGACAATATAAATTATATGTAGAAAAAGCAGGAATAAAATCGAAAAAGGAGAAGATTACCATGGTATATAAAAACGAGGAGGTTGAAGTTTTGGAAAGGGGATTTAAACAAAAAAACTTAAAAAACGGAGTTAATCTATATGTATATTCTACTCCAAAATTCAAAACAACAACATTTTGTCTATTCTTCCACCAAAATCTTAACAGGCATATAGCCACAAAAACAGCACTTCTTCCATTTGTCTTAAAGCGTGGTAATAAAAGTTTTCCAACTTCGAGAAAACTAAGTTTGTTTCTTGAGGACCTCTACGGTACCGACATGGGAGCAGATATTCTTAAACGTGGAGAAACACATATACTTCAGTTTTTTATGGAAACAATTAATCATAAGTATATAAACGGAGAAAACGTTCTAAAAAAAGGCTTCAAGGTATTTAGAGATATGGTTGTGAATCCTTTAGTTGAAAATGAAGGTTTTAAACAGGATTATGTAAGACAAGAGAAAGATAATTTAAAGAGAAATATAGAATCATTATATAATGACAAATTCAATTATGTTGTTGAACGATGTTTTCAGGAAATGTGTAAAGACGAAGCATTTAGCATATATAGATATGGCAATGTTGAAGACTTGGATATTATAGATAATAAAAGCTTATATGATTATTACCTAGATTGTCTTGCCCATTGCCCCATAGATTTGTTTGTATTGGGAGATGTTGATGAAGAAGAAATACAGCAGTTAACTGAAGAAATGTTTTCATTTGAAAGAAAAGATATTAATAAAGTAGAAACAGACTTTGTATCAAAAACTATCGAAAAACCAAATTATGTAGAAGAAAAACAAAACATTAATCAAGGGAAACTAGCTATGGGTTTTAGAACAAATACCAGATATAGTGATGAAGATTATTATGCTCTTATGGTCTATAACGGAATTCTGGGAGGAGGTACTCATTCAAAGCTTTTCCAAAATGTTAGGGAAAAAGCTAGTCTAGCTTATTATGCATTTTCAAGAATTGAAAAAACCAAAGGTTTAATGTTGATAAGCTCAGGAATCGACTTTGATGATAAAAATAAGGCTATTGATATTATAAAACAGCAGCTGGAAGAATTAAAAAATGGGAAGATATCCGATTATGAATTTGACAGTACTATTAAGAGTCTAACAAACAGCTACAAAGAAGCTGCTGATAATCCATCCATGATTATCAGCCTGTACCTTGATGGTATTATCAATGGTGTTCAAAGGTCAGCTGAAGAAATTATTGATAAGCTACATGAGGTCACAAAGGATGATGTAAGGGAGATAGCTCAAAAAGTGAGTTTAGATACCATATTCTTTTTAAATAAAAAGTAGGCTGAAAGGTGGTTAATATGGATAGTTTTCTAGGAGAAGGAATTTTTAGCAGGAGCTTACAAAGCGGCTTAAAAGTATATGTCATCCCTAAAAAGGATTATAATAAGATATTTGCCATGTATTCCACTAAATATGGATCAATAGACAGTGATTTTATTGTGCCTGATTCAGGAGAGCGACTAAAAGTCCCTGAAGGAATAGCTCATTTCTTAGAACATAAAATGTTTGAGATGGAGTATGGAAATGTCTTTGATAAGTTTGCTGAACTGGGAGCATCTTCAAATGCCTTTACAAATTATACAAATACGACATATTTGTTTTCCGCTACTTCGAATTTTAAGGAAAACCTTGAGTTACTATTGGAATACGTTGAAACTCCATATTTTACAGAACCTAGTGTTGAAAAAGAAAAGGGCATTATTGCTCAAGAGCTTAGAATGTATGAAGATGAGCCCCAATGGCAGGTTTTGTTAAACCTATTAAAATGTCTTTATCACAAACACCCTGTACGTATAGACATAGGTGGAACAGTGGAGTCAATCCAAGAAATAAATATAGATATACTTCATAAATGCTACAATACTTTTTACCATCCCAGCAACATGATTTTTTTTGTGATTGGTTGTGTTGAACCTGATGATGTCTTTGAACTGGTAGAAAAAAACCAGAGCAAAAAGAATATAAAGTCACAGGAGGCAATAAAAAGGATTTATCCGGAAGAACCTGTTACTATCAATAAATCAACTCATACAGCACATCTTGATGTTGTTGAGCCAATGTTTTTACTAGGTTTTAAAGATACAGATGTAGGATATGATGGGAAAGAGCTTTTGAAGAAAGAAATAACTACAGGTATTTTGTTAGAAATTATTTTGGGAACAAGTTCAAAACTTTATGAGAGATTATATGAAGAAGGCTTGATAGACGAAAGGTTTAGTTTTAGCTATGAAGGCCAAAAAGACTATGGTTTTTGTGCTATAGGTAGTGAAACCAAAGACCCGGAAAAACTCTATGAAGAGCTTAAGAAGAGTATTTCTGAAAGTGTGAAAAAGGGAATAGACATAAAAGATTTTGAAAGAGTAAAGAAAAAATATATAGGTGAATTTATCAGAGGATTTAATTCCCTTGAGTTTATTGCAACTACATTTGTCTCCTACCATCATAAAAATATCAATATTTTTGATTATCTAGATGTATTAAGAGAAACAACTTTAGAAGATACTATTAAACGTTTAAATAGCATTTTTGATTTTTCAAAGCATGCTACTTCTATAGTAATGCCAAAATAGCAAAATATTTATTGAGATGGAATTTATTCCATCTTTTTTTTTACTTTTTTTTAACTTAAAAGAAGGAATTTATAAACATTCATAGAATAGATAAAGTGGGGGAAAGTGGAGTGAAGTGGTGATATATTTATCCCAAGTGGAGTGAATGATATGTTTATGGGACAGTTCCAACATTCCCTTGATAAAAAGGGAAGAATGATTATACCATCTAAATTTCGTGAAATACTTGGTGGAAGTTTTGTTTTAACCAAGGGTTTAGATGGGTGTTTATTTGTGTATCCTAAAGAAGAGTGGGCAGTGTTGGAACAAAAGTTAAAAGCACTTCCTTTTACCCAAAAAGACGCTCGGGCATTTATAAGATTCTTTTTTGCTGGCGCTGTTGAAGTAGAAATGGACAAACAGGGAAGAATACTAATTCCACCACAACTAAGAGAACACGCTCATATTGACAAAGATGTTGTAGTAATCGGAGTTTCAAATAGAGTAGAAATCTGGAGTCAGGAGCAATGGGAATCTTATAGTAATGATGCTGCAGTTTCTTATGAGGATATAGCGGAAAAATTGGATTTAGGCATATAGGATGACACTTAGGAGTTGAACCAATGGATTACCATCATGAACCGATACTTTTATCCAAAGTAATTGAAATGTTAGACCCGAAACCCGGAGGAGTTTATGTTGATGCAACACTTGGAGGAGGAGGACATTTCCGGGAGCTATTAAAAAAGTCTGAGTATAAAGGAACTTTCATTGGAATAGATCAAGATAAAACTGCAATTTTAAATGCTAAGAAAAATTTTGCCGAATATCCGGGTGACATACGTTTTGTCCATGACAGTTTTAAGAATTTAAAACAGATTATGAAAGAAAATAACTTAGATAGTATAGATGGAATATTATTCGACCTTGGTGTGTCTTCTCATCAATTAGATCATGGTTCAAGAGGCTTTTCGTATATGCAAGATGCACCTCTAGATATGAGAATGGATCAAAGAAAGGCTTTAAATGCAAAAGATGTGGTTAATTATTTTTCTAAAGAGGAATTAAAGAAAATTATTCGGGAATATGGAGAGGAATCTTGGGCAGGTCGTATTGCTGAGTTTATATGTGAAGCTCGCCAGAGGCAAGAGATTAAAACAACCGGTGATTTGGTTCAGATTATAAAAAATGCAATTCCGGCCAGAGCAAGGCGAAGCGGCGGGCATCCAGCGCGAAAAACCTTTCAGGCACTACGAATTTTTGTAAATGATGAGCTTAACATTTTATCTTCTACCATTAATGACGCTGTAGAGCTGCTTAACCCTGGAGGGAGAATCTGTGTTTTAACTTTTCATTCATTAGAAGATAGAATAATAAAAGGTGTTTTTAAACTTCTAGCTACAGACTGTATATGTCCAAAAGAGTCTATTATCTGTGTGTGCGAGCATGAAAAAGTTATCAAAATATTAACTTCTAAGCCCATATATCCTACAAAAGAAGAGATAAAGAACAATCCCCGTTCTCGTAGTGCAAAACTAAGGGTTGCACAAAGACTTCCAGTTCTAAAATCGACAAGGGGTGAATAAAGTGGTAGTAGCTGAAAAAGATTTACAAAGACAATACTATTATAGAGAACAACAAGAAATATATCGCCGCAGTAAAACAAAACAACAAACCAAGCCAAAACAACGATCTACCTATAAAATCGTAAACATAGTGAGACTTGTAATAATTGCCCTTTTGGCTTTTCTGCTATTATCCAGATATGCTTTTTTAAGTGAAAGTCAGTATAGGCTTAACAACTTACAATCTGAAATTCAAAATATAGAGTTTCAAAATGAGCGCCTCAGAGTAGAAATAGCCAAATTAAAATCTGTAGCTCGAATTGAAGACATAGCTAAAAATAAATTAAATATGAAAGAACCGGGAAATCAACAAATCATTTTTTACAATACGGATTAGATGGTGGGAGATAAAAATGACGGTTCCTCAAACTGTGATTAAAAGGAGATTGGCTTTACTCCTTTTATTTTCATTAGTTTTAAGCTTTGTGCTGCTAGGGCGTGTTTTCTGGATTCAGTTTGTTCGAGGTGAAGAACTTAAACAACGAGCTTTGTCTCAATGGACAAGTGATATACCGATTGAACCCAAAAGGGGCACAATCTATGATAGAAATCTTAACCCTCTTTCTATTAGTGCAACTGTAGATACTGTAGTTGCGAGTATTCCAGATATTAAGGATATAGAAACAACAGCGACTTTGCTGGCAACTGCTTTAGATATAAAAAAAGAAGAAATAGTAGAGACTTTAGAGGACGCTAAAGCCAAAAATAAAGCTGCTATATACATAAAGCGCAAAATTACAGAAGAAGAATCGGAAGCGGTTCGTAATCTTGATTTAAACGGTATATACTTCACAAAGGAAAATAAAAGATTTTATCCTGAAAGAAACCTTTGCTCACATGTACTGGGTTTTACTGGAATAGACAGTCAGGGTCTTGATGGGGTAGAATTAATTTATGAAAAATATCTTAAAGGCACCCCTGGTCGGATTGTATCTGAAACAGATGCATTGAGCAGGAGGCTGCCCTATGGTGTTGATAAATATATACCGCCGGAAGATGGTTTGAATTTAGTCCTTACTATTGATAAAATTATACAATATATTGCTGAGCGGGAATTAGAAAAAGCCTTAATAGAACATAATGCTAAAAGAGGCACTGTTATAGTTATGGATACAAAAACAGGGGAGATTTTAGCATTAGCAAATAAACCCGACTATGATCCAAACAACTATGCGGATTTTCCTCAACAGCTCTGGCGAAATGTAGCTGTTTCCGATGTTTATGAGCCCGGTTCCACTTTTAAAGTTGTTACCGCTTCAGCTGCATTAGAGGAAGGGGTTACTTATCCAGAGGATACATATTTTGACCCGGGGTATGTTATTGTTTCGGGAGTGAGAATAGGTTGTTGGTATCATGGTGGTCATGGCAGCCAAACATTTATTCAAATAATGGAAAATTCATGCAACCCTGGTTTTGTTGATGTAGGAATGAAACTGGGGAAAGAAAATTTCTTAAAATACATAAAGGGTTTCGGATTTGGTGAGACTACGGGGATAGATTTGCCAGGGGAGGCAAAGGGTATACTCGATCCATCAATTATCGGTCCTGTAGAATTAGCTACTATATCTTTTGGGCAGGGGATTTCAGTTACCCCCATACAGCTTATTACAGCACTTTCAACTATAGCAAATGATGGTAAGCTGGTTGAACCACATGTGGGAAAGGCTATTATTAATAAAGATGGTGAAATAATTCATGAGTTTTCACCAGGGCCTTTACGTCAAGTTATATCTATTGAAACTGCACAAGAAATGCAGAAAATCTTGGAAAGTGTTGTAACTAATGGCACAGGGGGCAGAGGCCAAATAGAAGGGTATAGAGTGGCAGGGAAAACAGGAACAGCTGAAAAATACGTTCCAGGTAAGTATGTTGTCTCTTATTTAGGATTTGCACCAGTAGATGATCCAAAGCTTGCCGTATTAGTTATTATAGATGAACCAAGTGGCGGTCTTATTTATGGTGGAACTATTGCAGGACCGGTTTTTCAAAAAATAATGGCTGATTCCCTTAACCATTTAGGCATACAACCCAAAATACCAATAGTTGAAGATAGCGATATAGTTAGGGTGCCGGATTTACGTAATCTCTATATAGAAGATGCAAAAAAAATATCATCTCAAAACGGTTTACTAACACGAGTTGAAGGTGAGGGCTATGTGGTAATGGAACAGGTTCCGTTACCGGGCACAGAGGTTAAAAAGAATTCAACAGTGATCCTTAAAGTTGCAGATTCCCGTACTAATAAAGATCCAGTTACAATTCCGGATTTACATGGCAGGACAATTAAAGAAACTACAGATATAATCAATGCTATTGGTTTAAATATTAAAATAGTGGGTAGCGGTTATGCCGTAAAGCAAAATCCTCCACCTGATGTAGAAGCAGCTCTAGGTACAACAGTAATAGTGGAGTTTTCCCAAAATCCATGATGTAAATAAGTCAAAAGAGGGATATTTATGAATGTAAAAGAACTAGCAAAAGTACTGCCAGATGTTTTATCTATATCTGGAGACACTGATGTTGAAATAAATTCAGTTGCTTATGATTCAAGGAAAGTTAAAGATAACGGGATTTTTGTTGCAATTTCAGGCACAAATTTTGACGGACATGATTTTATACCTGAAGCTATCAAAGGCGGAGCTAAAGTAATAATAGGGGAAAAAGAAATGGATATCGGAAATATACTATATATTAGGGTGAAAGATGCTCGAAAAGCTTTAGCCAGAACTTCTGCCTGGTTTTATGGATATCCCGGTGACAAGTTGAAAATAATTGGTGTAACAGGTACCAGCGGAAAAACTACTATTACTTACCTGATAAGTGAAATGTTAAAAGAAGTCGGTTGCCGTTTCGGTGTGATTGGCACGATAGGGAATGTAATAAATGGCAGGAAGCTGCCAGCATCTCTTACTACGCCGGAATCTTTGGAGTTAAACCGGCTTTTTGCTGAAATGTTAGAACACAATACAGAATATGCAGTAATGGAAGTGTCTTCACATTCATTAAAATTAAACAGAGTAACAGATTTAAGTTTTAAGGTAGGAATTTTCACTAATTTAACTCAGGATCATTTAGATTTTCATAAAGACTTTGATGATTATTTTTTGTCAAAGAAGAAGCTTTTCCAGCAATCTGAAAAAGCTGTTATAAATATTGATGACAAAAGCGGTGCGAAGTTACTGGGTATGATCGATATTCCAGTATTGACCTATGGGGTTAAAGGAGATGCTGACGTTAAAGCTAAAAATATAGAAATTACAGCTGAAGGAGCTTTTTACGAACTTGTTTTTAATGGGGGAACGTATCCTGTATATTTTGGCACTCCCGGATTGTTTAGTGTCTACAACTCCCTTGCAGCAATTACTACTGGTATAGCCATGGGTTTTCCTTTAAACAGTTTAATAAGAGCTGTTGGTAATGTTAAGGGTATACCGGGTAGATTTGAGCTTATAAAAAATAATCAAGATATATATGTTATTATAGATTATGCTCATAAGCCTGATGGATTAAAAAATGTTTTACTAACTATCAAGGAGTTTTGTAGTGGAAAAATCATTACTGTTTTTGGATGTGGTGGTGACCGGGATCGGGATAAAAGACCTATAATGGGGCAAATTTCTTCCCAGCTTTCAGATTATACTATAATAACATCTGATAACCCTAGAAGCGAAGACCCCGAAGTCATTATAAAGGAGATAGAAAAAGGGATTATTGGGAATGATTATGAAAAAATCAGTGATCGTCGTAAAGCGATAAAGCGAGCTATTTCCATGGCAAATAAGGGGGATGTTGTATTAATAGCAGGTAAGGGCCATGAAGACTGCCAAGTACTTAGGGATAGGACTATTCATTTTGATGATAAGGAGATAGCTAAGGAGTATTTAAGAAAAATAGTGGAGGACCTTTGAATGAGGAAACTTACAATTAATGAAATCATAAAATCCACCGGAGGATATTCTAATAAACAATCTGAAGCTCTGATAACCGGCATTTCTACTGATTCTAGGACAATATGTAAAGGTAATCTTTTTGTACCTTTAAAAGGTCCTAATTTTGATGGGCATAATTATATAAGGGAAGCATTTGAAAAAGGTGCAGCTGCTAGCTTTTGTGAAAGGGAAAAGGAATTTAAGGTTAAGGATTTGGAAGACAAAAACATAGTTTTTGTAAATGATACACAATTGGCATTACTTGAGCTTTCCGCGTATTATCGTAAACTTTTTAATATACCATTTGTTGCGGTTACAGGTAGTGTTGGAAAAACTACAACTAAAGAAATGATATCATCCATATTAAAAACCCGTTTTAAAGTGCTTAAAACACAGGGTAATTTTAATAATCAAATAGGTCTGCCATTGACCATTTTTGGTCTTGATGAATCTTACGAAATAGGTGTTGTGGAACTCGGAATGAGCGGCCTAGGTGAAATACGCCAGCTCGTAAATGTCGTAAAACCGAAGATTGCAGTCATTTCAAATGTAGGTGTTACACATATAGAAAAACTGGGGAGCAAAAGAAATATTGCACGTGCAAAAATGGAAATACTTGAGCCATTAGATAAAGATGACCTTGCTATTTTAAATGCTGACAGTCCAGAATTATGGGATATTAGGGATACAATTATCCCGAAAAGAATTTTTTTCGGACAAAAGCGTGGAGATTTAAAAGCTAGAAATATAAAGACTTTAGGTACAAGAGGCTTAGAATTTGATATATATGGGCGTTATGGCGAAATAACCTTTCAGCTATCTTTGCCCGGAATTCATAATGTAAACAATGCCTTGGCTGCTATAGCTGTAGGATTTGAAATGGGTCTTTCAAAAGAGCACATCCAGAAAGGCTTATTAGATGTTACACCACCTGAAATGAGACTTCAGTTTAAAAAGGCTTATTTTGGGTCTGATATCATTGATGATGCATATAATGCCAGCCCTGATTCAATGAAAGCTGCTCTTGATCTTTTGGAGCAAAGTGGTCATGGCAAGAGACGGGCAGTAATACTTGGAGACATGCTGGAATTAGGTGATATATCGGAAAGGGCGCACCGTGAAATAGGAGAATATGCTGCAAAGAGAACCGATATTTTTATTGGGGTGGGTAGTTTTGCAGATAGTTTTAAAGAGGGTGCACTGCAAGGGTCTTTAGATAAAAAATGTATTTATACTTTTGCTACAGTTTCGGAAGCTATAAAGGAAATAGAAGGTATTGTAAAAGATTGTGATGTGATTTTGATTAAAGCCTCACGGGGTATGAAGATGGAACAAATTACTAGAATACTGGTCGGGAGGTCGTAAATTGCATACCGAGTTTTATACAGCCCTTGCGTCATTTGCGATTACTGCAGTTTTAGGTATTTTTTTAATACCCATATTGGACAAACTCAAATTTGGTCAGACGATAAGAATCGATGGCCCAAAGCGACACTTAAAAAAATCTGGTACTCCTACTATGGGAGGAATCATTTTTATTCCAGCTATTGCTCTAGCAGCTTTACTATTTTCCCACAATTCTTGGGAAGTATATTTAGGAATTGCTTCTATGGTGGGATTTGGTCTAATTGGATTTGCTGATGATTTTATAAAAATAATAAAAAAGAGGTCTTTGGGTCTTAGAGCAAATCAAAAACTTGTATTTCAGCTTATATTGTCACTTGGTCTTATTATATATATTTTCGCTAGATACCCAAGGCCTACTGAAATCCTAATTCCTTTTAATTTTGGTTATTTAGATATTGGCATTTTATATATTCCTATTACTATGATATTTGTGTGTATGGGGACCGTAAATAGTGTAAATTTAGCAGATGGTTTAGATGGTTTGGTTTCAGGAGTTGTCGCCATCATTAGCTTTTTTTATACAGTTTTATTAATAATAAACAATTATGGGGAACTTGCGGTTTTTAGTTCTGCTATTACCGGAGCTTGTTTGGGATTCTTGTTATTTAATCGCTATCCTGCTAGGGTTTTTATGGGAGACACCGGGGCTTTTGGCTTAGGGGGTGCCTTAGCTGCAATAGCAGTATTTTCCCGGAGTCATTTTTATCTTATTATACTTGGAATGATTTTTATAATAGAAACGATTTCCGTAGTAATACAGGTTATTTATTTTAGACTGACCGGAAAGAGAATATTTAAAATGAGTCCTATCCATCATCATTTCGAATTGTCAGGATGGAGTGAACGGAAAGTAGTGTATAGTTTTTGGCTATTCACCTTTCTAATGGGTGTTTTAAGCCTATTTATCCATTTAATATAAATAAGAAAGGGGAAATCGGCTGTGGAAATTAAGGGAAAGAATGTGCTGATATTAGGGCTTGCGCGAAGTGGTATTGCTGCAGCCATTGAGCTTATCGGTTTAGGGGCAAAGGTTACTGCAAGTGATATGAAGCCTGAGAAAGAAATAAAAGATGCTGATTTATTGAAAAGTCACGGTGTAAATATAGCTTGTGGAGGTCATCCTCTGACACTTTTAAACAACTGTGATCTTATTGTTTTAAGTCCGGGAGTTCCAAGTGATATCAAAATTTTAGATGAAGCTAGAAAAAGGGATATACCTATTATTAGTGAACTGGAATTAGGGTATTGGTATTGTAAAGCTCCAATTATTGCAGTTACAGGGACCAATGGAAAAACAACAACGACTACATTAATTGGTGAAATTTTGAAAAATGATGGAAAGAACATCACCTTGGCTGGGAATATAGGAATACCATTAGTAAGAGAAGTTGAAAAAGCCGAGAATAAAGATTTTTTAGTAGTAGAAGTTAGTAGTTTTCAATTAGAAAATATCATGCATTTTAAACCAAAAATTAGCGTAATATTAAACATAAGTGAAGATCACTTAAATCGCCACAAAACATTTGAAAATTATATTGAAACAAAAGCTAAAATATTTGAAAACCAAACAGAAGAAGATTATGCCATACTAAATTATGATGACCCTATCGTAAGATCTCTTATCAAAAGAATAAAGTGTAAGACCTATTTATTCAGTCGCAAAGAGGAAATTCGAGGTGCATACGTAAAAAATGGTGTTATAGTAATAAGAGAAAACGGAAAAATATATCCTGTACTGAAAGCTGAGGAACTAGGTATAAAGGGTAGCCATAATCTAGAAAACTCTTTAGCGGCTGCTTGTGTTGCCTGGATATTACGAACTAACTTGAATAATTTGGCAGAAACTTTGAAAGAATTCCGTGGAGTAGAACATCGTCTAGAATTTGTTGCAAATATAGGGGGAATTAAGTATATAAATGATTCTAAAGCTACAAACCCAGATGCGGCACAAAAGGCTATTGAAGCATTGGAAGAGCCAATTGTACTTATTGCCGGTGGTTATGATAAAAAGAGTAACTATGATGATTTTATAAAATCATTTTCAGACAGAGTTAAGAAACTCATTTTGATTGGCGATACTGCAGACGCTATAAAGGCAACAGCACTTAATCATGGATTTTCTGACATACAAAAGGCAAGTTCCTTGGAGGAAGCAGTAATACTGGCTTCAAAAGCTGCAATCCCCGGTGATGTCGTTCTACTTTCACCTGCATGTGCAAGCTGGGATATGTTTGAAAGTTATGAAGAAAGGGGAAGGGTTTTTAAGGAAGCAGTGCATTTTTTAAGAGGTTAGAAGGAAGTGATGAAGTGTCTCGTAGACCCCCGGATTTTGCCATACTATTTACAGTTTTAATTTTGATATGTTTTGGAATGATAATGGTATTTAGCTCTAGTAGTGTTAGAGCATATTATAATTATAATGATAGTTTCTATTTCTTAAAGCGTCAGGTTATTTGGTCTGTTCTAGGATTCATATCAATGGTGTTTTTTATGAACTATGACTATTGGAAAATAAAGAAATATGAAAAGCCAATTATAGCTGTTATGTTTTTACTATTGATACTGGTGCTAATTCCGGGTATTGGGAAAAAAGTAAATGATGCACGCCGCTGGATAGGCGTAGGGGGATTTACTGTTCAGCCCTCGGAAATTGCCAAACTAGGTATGATAATATATCTTTCCTGCGGTTTAGAGAGGAAAGGGGATAAGATAAGATCATTTTTTAAAGGGATTTTGCCATTTTTATTGGTTATAGGTGCGGTATGTGCATTAATACTTAAAGAGCCACATTTAAGTGCTACAGTTCTTATAGGTATGACTACCCTTATAATGCTTTTTGTCGGTGGAGCTCATATGATACATATGACAGGCTTAGGGATAGCGGGTTTTTTAAGTGCTTTGATGCTTACAATTAATAAACCATATAGACTCAGAAGGCTTCTTTCATTTTTAAATCCTTGGGAGAATCCTAGTGAAGAGGGGTATCATATTATTCAATCATTGTATGCATTGGGTTCTGGAGGGCTTATTGGTGTAGGATTAGGCCAGAGTAGACAGAAGTTTTTTTATCTGCCTGAACCCCAAACTGATTTTATTTTTTCAGTTATAGGAGAAGAGCTTGGATTTTTAGGTGCAGCTTTTGTAATCATCCTTTTTATGTTTTTTATTTTAAGGGGTTATAGGACTGCTGTTGCATCACAAGATATTTTCGGAAAACTAATGGCTACTGGTATTACTACTCTCATATCCTTGCAGTTTTTAATAAATATTGCAGTAGTAACTGCTTCTGTGCCTGTAACCGGGATGCCATTACCATTTATTAGTTACGGAGGTTCATCACTGACAATTACCATGTCACAGGTTGGTATTTTGTTAAATATTTCAAGATATGCGGAGGTAAAATGATTATGCCCACAAGAAAAATAATATTGGCAGGTGGAGGTACCGGTGGGCACATTTACCCTGCCATAGCTATTGCTAATGGATTAAAGCAGGAGTTTCCTAACTCAGATATTCTTTTTATTGGGACGAATCGCGGTCTTGAAAAAGATTTGGTAACAAAAGCCGGATACCCTTTAAAAACTATCAGAGTTAAAGGTTTTCAAAGAAAGTTATCAATTGACACTTTTATTTCATTAAAAGAATTAGCTGCTGGTGCTTGGGACTCGATAAAACTTATAAGAAAAGAGAAACCTGATATTGTAATCGGGACTGGAGGTTATGTTGCCGGCCCCATTATATTTTTTTCTGCTTTAATGGGAATACCTTCAATAATACATGAACAAAATGTAAGTCCTGGTGTTACAAACAGAATCCTATCTCGTTTTGTTGACAAAATAGCTATAAGTTTTCCTGATTCAATGAAACACTTTCCAAAAAATAAAACAATCCTTACTGGAAACCCGGTAAGGAAGGAAATAGCAAGTGGTATAAGGGAACAGGCATTAAAAAAGTATGGTTTATCGTCAGACTTACCAGTAGTTTTATGCTTTGGAGGAAGTCAAGGGGCAAAACGTATAAATGAGGCTTTTTTACATGTTATAGAGGCTGTTAAAGACAAAAAAAAATTTCAGGTAATACATATTACTGGGAAAAACCATTATGAGAAAACAAAAAACATTATGTCAAATAAAGGAATAGATCCAGACAGGTCAGGACATATTATTGTAAGGCCTTATATATATGACATGCAAGACGTTTATGCAGCTGCGGACCTTGTTATTTCTAGAGCCGGAGCTCTTAGTGTATCTGAGCTTAACATTTGTGGTAAACCAGCAATATTGATACCCTTACCTACTGCAGCTAACCAACATCAAGACTATAACGCAAAATTCATGGAAAATAACGGTGCTGGTGTTGTCATTTTTGAAAAAGACCTATCAGGAGAATATCTACTGAGAAAAATTGAAGAGATAATTTTTGACAAAGAACGTTTATATGAGATGGGGAAAGCTAGTAAAAGCTTAGCAGTGACTGATGCTGTTGAAAAGATAGTAGATGAAATAAAAAAAATGATAGAGTAGTGAATATTTACTTAAGCCATTCGGTATGTTAAGATGGATTTGTACAAGCGATAAAGTAACACATATGATTTTCTTGCATAATATATTATATGTGATTTTTATATGACATTTGGTTGGTCTCATGGAAGGAGCGAATAATTTGACAGGGCATAATAACCGAATTCATTTTATTGGAATTGGCGGAACGGGTATGAGTGGTATAGCAAAGATTCTTATGAATATGGGCTACACTGTTTCCGGTTCTGACTTAAAAGTTTCTGAGGCATTGATTCGACTTAAAGATGAAGGGGCTCGAGTTTTTATAGGTCATGATGCTTCAAATGTTGAAGGAGCAGATACAGTTGTAGTTTCATCTGCCATTCCCCAATCCAATCCAGAGTATATGAAAGCTATTGAATCTAATATTCCACTAGTTCATCGTGCTGATATGCTAAGTTTGTTGATGTCTCCAAAAAAAGGCATTGCTGTTACTGGAGCTCATGGTAAAACTACTACTACATCGATGATTTCTTCTATTATGGAAAAAAATGGATTCGACCCTACTGTTGTAATTGGTGGGGAACTAAACGATATAGGAGGTAATGCTACACTGGGAAGCGGAGATTTCCTTGTAGCTGAAGCAGATGAAAGTGACGGTTCTTTCATGAAACTTCATCCTTATGTTGCGGTTATAACAAATATAGAAAATGACCATATGGATTATTACAAAAATATGAATAATATGAAAAACGCCTTTAAAAAATTCGTCAATAATGTTGATGAAAATGGATTTATAATTTTCGGCAATGATAACAAATATGTTCGTGAGATAATAAAGGAAACTGATAAAAAGTATTACACCTTCGGAATTAATTATCCCTCGGACTTTATGCCGAAAAACATAAGAATGAAAGGACTTGACACAGTCTTTGAAATATATTTCAGAGAAAAATTATTAGGAGAAGTTCAACTTCATGTTCCCGGGATTCATAATGTCCTAAATGCAGCTGCCGCCATAGCAGTAGGTAATCGTATAGGTGCCAATACTGAGTGTATGATTGAGGCTTTAAGGACTTTTCAAGGTGTTCAACGGAGATTTCAAATTGTAGATGTAGTAAACGAAGTAACAATAATAGATGATTATGCACATCATCCTACGGAGATTACGGCTACCTTAAAAGCCGCTAGAAGTTGTGACCCTAGAAAAGTCTATGCAATTTTTCAACCACATAGATATACAAGAACTCAGCATTTGGCGGATGAATTTGGTAAGGCTTTTAATGATGCAGATGAAATTATAATAACAGACATCTATAGTGCTGGAGAGAGACCTATAGAAGGTGTTTCATCAAAACTTATAATTGATAAAGCAAAAAATAACGGTAAAGATTTCATATTCATAAAAGATAAAGAAGATATTCCTGAGTATATAGCTGATAAGGTTAAGCCGGGAGATTATGTTTTAACTATAGGGGCAGGGGATATCAGTAGTACATCCTATAGTATTGTCCAAAAATTAAAAGATACTTTTAAAGAGGAGGTAATCGGTCATATTCCGGAGGTGAATTAACTGGGGATGTATATTATAAGAGGCGGTAAAAAGCTTTCTGGAGAAGTCAGGGTTCAGGGATCAAAAAACTCCAGTCTACCTATTTTAGCAGCTACTATACTTAATGGCAAAAAAAATACTATACACGATATACCCAAAATAAAAGACATGGAAGTTATGACCCAAATCTTATCACATCTTGGTGCCATTATAAAAAAACAGGGTAATACCATTGAAATTGATACAAAGAATGTTTGTTACACTAAAGTTCCTGAACAATTAATGAGAGAGATGCGTTCTTCTATAATAATAATGGGAGCCTTATTGGGTAGGTTTGGAAACGTAAAGGTATCATATCCGGGAGGTTGTGAAATTGGTCCTAGACCCATAGATTTACATTTAAAAGGATTTAAAGCGATGGGTGTAAGCCTAACCGAAAGACACGGCTTCATTTATGCCAACACAAACGAACTTAGGGGAGCAGACATACACTTAGATTTTCCAAGTGTTGGTGCCACAGAAAATCTTATGTTAGCAGGAGTTTTGGCAAAAGGTACTACGATTATACGCAATGTGGCAAAGGAACCTGAAATAGTTGATTTACAGAACTTTTTAAACCGTATGGGTGTTAACATAAAAGGAGCAGGTACAGACACAATTAAAATTGAAGGATGTAAAATCCATGATTTAAAACCTGTAAGTGATTATACTATAATTCCTGACAGAATTGTGGCAGGTACCTATCTTGTTGCGGCAGCAATTACAAAAGGCCGTGTTGTATTAACAAATGTAATAACAGAGCATTTAGAGCCAATATTGGCAAAGCTAAGGGAAATGGGATGTGTTCTCAATATTAAAAATGGCAAAATCGAATTATTAGCAGATAAACCCTTAAAATCCTTGGATAGCTTGAGAACTTTACCGTATCCTGGATTTCCTACTGATATGCAGGCTCCAATGATGGCCCTTTTATCTACAGTGGAAGGCACCTCAATTCTTACTGAAACAATTTTTGAAAACCGGTTTAAACATGCTCAAGAATTGAGAAGGATGGGTGCAGATATTTCTATTAATGGAAATACTGCTATTATCAAAGGTGTAAAAAAACTTACTGGTGCAATAGTGGAAGCTAAAGATCTTAGAGCAGGGGCAGCACTAATTCTGGCAGCACTTGCTGCCGAAGGAGAAACTCATGTGGAAGGTGCATGCCACGTAGAACGGGGATATGAAAATATAGAAAACAATTTAGTTGCATTAGGAGCTAATATTGTTAAAAGAGATTAGCTATTTATTTAATATTTGAAAAATAATAGAATTTACTGCAAAAGAGAGATATATATTGCAGTAAATATTATTTTTTTTAAAAAAAGGGACAAGTGGTTGATATGCATGAGAAGTATCGAGTCTATCATCAAAAGTATGGAAATAGAAGAAAAAGGAAGTTTAACTATAAAAGACTATTGTTGTCACTTACTTTTTTATGTATAATAACATTGATGCCATTGGCTTATAGCTCTTTTTTTACTATCAACAATATTATTGTAAGGGGAAATAGGAATATATCCACAAAAGAAATAATAGCTACAATAGATTCTTATTATAATAAGAATCTACTTGCTGTAAAACCCGTTGAGGTTAAGCAAGCAATTCAGGCAACGATTCCTGTGGAAGATGTCAATGTAAGTTATAAGCTTCCTCACACCCTTATCGTTGAAGTTAAGGAAAGAGATATGGCGGTGGCTTTGAACTATTTAAACGGTTTTGTGTTAATAGATTCAGAGGGTATTGTTGTAAAAATGGAATCAAAGCTGGAAACTTATTCGATTCCAGTAGTTACCGGTTTAAATATAGTTAGTGCGAAAGTTGCAGGAAGACCAATATTTGAAGAAAATGTTAGGTATTTTGATGATTTGCTTGGTCTTATTAATATCTTAGAACCAATAATGGATGAACTCTCTGAAATTAATATTACAGTTAATAAGAGCGATGATGCTGATTTTTATTTATATACCTTAGACGGATTTCAAGTATTATTAGATGACATGGATGAAGATAAGGTTAATAGACTGAAAGATTTACTAGATGATTTAAGAGGAAAAGGTTTAGGCAAGGGTTTATTGGATATTAGACATAAAGAACCTATATATAAACCTTTTGATTCAAAACTAGGGGAGGGGAGTGACAAAGAATGAAAGATAATACTAGAGCCCATCTTATGATAGCAGCAATTTGTTTTATTTTAGGTATGCTGTTGGTTGCTCAGTTTAGAAGCGTACAGCAGACAAGCGGCGGAGCAGCAACTGCCCTCCAAAGAGCACAGGAATTATCTTCAGAATTGAAAACTGTTTCTGATGAACGAGATATGTACAAAAAAGAAGTACAAGAACTTAGGGCTAGAATAAATGAATATGAAAGCTCAGCATCTAAAATTAGTGGAATTGCCGATGCTATGCAGAAGGAATTGGAGAAAACACGGATGAGTGCAGGATTGGTAGCTGGAAGTGGAAAAGGAGTTATTATTACTCTTGATGACAGCAATTTGCCTAGACAACCTGGTGAAGATCCTAACTTATTTTTAATACACGATGAAGACCTTCTCAAGGTTATCAATGAATTATATGCTGCAGGTGCTGAAGCTGTATCTGTAAATGGCCAACGAATAATCGCAAACAGTGAAATTAGATGTGTTGGGCCGACGATTATTATTAATTCCGTAAAACTTGCTCCACCTTTCATTATACAGGCTATTGGTGATCCAGATACTTTGGAAACTTCTTTAAAAATGCGTGGTGGAGTTATTGAATCATTACAGGTATTCGGGATACAAGTAAATATAAAAAAACAAGATAAAGTAGAAGTCCCTGCATATACTGGGCCTATTCAGTTCAAATACTTCCAACCTGTTAAGGCAGGTGATAATTAAACAATGATTTATTCATTGATTGGTCTAATGTTCGGTTTGTTAATTGGTTTTTATTCACCTATAACAGTACCTGTAGTATATGCACCTTATGTTTCTATTTCAATATTAGCGGCTTTAGACTCGATTTTTGGAGGCATAAGGGCTTTAGAAGAAGGTTGTTTTAATATTAATATATTTATTACTGGTTTTTTTTGTAATGCTGTTATGGCTGGATTCCTTGCTTATTTTGGAGACAGACTTGGCATGCAGCTTTACCTTGCTGCAATATTTGCTTTTGGTGTGAGGATATTTCAAAACCTCGCTATTATCCGTCGTATTTTAGTCGATAGATATTTTTTTAAAAATGATAAAAAATAAAAAGGAAAAACTTATCCGAATGTTGAACTTTAATTATTGAACAACCTGCCCATGAGAGGGAAGGGGAGGTGAAGGTTTGGGAAAAAGCAACATCATCGCTAGTTTAGACCTAGGAACATCTAAAACATGCTGCATGGTCGGTAAGATAACGCGTTCTGGAGATATTGACGTATTAGGATATGGTATTTCAGCGGCAAGTGGTATAAAAAAAGGCGGCGTTATTAATGTTGACTTAGTAGTACAAAGCATATTAAAAGCTGTTGAATTAGCAGAACAAATGTCTAATTACAAGATAGACCATGTGGCGGTTGGATTATCAGGAGGCAATATATCATTATTATCAAATAGAGGGGTTGTTGCTATTCCCAGAAATGAAAGGGAAATAACACCTCAAGATGTGGAAAGAGTGTTGCAAGCTGCCAAAATAATGGCAATACCTTATGAACGTGAAATTATCGATGTTATACCGCGAGAATTTATAGTTGATGGATGTGACGGTATAAAAGATCCTGTAGGCATGGTAGGAACAAGACTAGAAGTGTCGGCATGTATAGTTGTCGGACTATTAACAGCTATGCAAAACATTGCTAGATGTGTTCAAAAGGCAGGTTTATCTGTGGAATCAATGGTATTAAAACCTTTAGCCGCGGCTGAAATGCTACTTACTGAAGATGAAATGGAAATGGGAGTGGCATTAATAGATGTAGGAGCCGGTACTACAGAAATCTCAGTATTTCAAGACGGATGCATTACAGCTTATGATATGATTCCAATGGGTGGAGATCTTATATCTAATGATATTGCTATAGGTTTGCGTTTACCATATTCCAGTGCCGAGGAACTAAAGTGTAAATATGCATGTGCATTATCACATATAAGTTCTGACACGCCGGATATAGAAATACAAAGCATTGGCGATACTTCTACCAGAAAGATTTCTCAAAAAGACTTGACTAATATAATAGAACCACGTGTTCAAGAGATTTTGTCATATATTGTAAATTGTATAAGGGGCTTTAATTTAAAGACCGTTCTACCAGCTGGAATTGTTTTTACCGGTGGCGGTCTTATACATATTAAAGGATTTTTAGAGATGGCTCAACACTTATTAAATCAGCCTGTAAGACTAGGTACATCAGATTCATTTGATAAAGAACAAACTTTCACTGTTGCTCTAGGTCTTTTAAATTATATTATTAAACATAGGGATTTTACAAATATTTCAGTTGCGAAAGAAAGGTCGGCTTACGGATTTTTAGAAAGAGCAAAAAGAATATTTAGAGAGTATTTTTAAAGTTTTGGGAGGTATTAACGTGCTAGATTTTGATGTGGAATTGGAACAATTCGCAAATATTAAGGTCATAGGAATCGGCGGAGGTGGCAATAACGCAATTAATAGAATGATAGATGCAGGCCTAAAAGGGGTTGAGTTCATTTCAGTTAATACTGATGCCCAGGCTCTTTATTTATCCAAAGCCGATAAAAAAATTCAGATTGGGGAGAAGCTCACCAAGGGCCTTGGAGCCGGTGCTAATCCAGATATCGGGAAAAAAGCGGCAGAGGAGAGTAAGGATGAGGTTGAAGAAGCCATAAAAGGTGCCGATATGATTTTTATTACAGCAGGAATGGGTGGAGGAACTGGAACCGGTGCAGCGCCTATAATTGCCGAGGTATCTAAGAGTCTAGGGATATTGACAGTTGGTGTTGTTACAAAACCTTTTGCTTTTGAAGGCAAGAAGAGGCAAAGTAATGCTGAAATGGGCATAGCTAATGTAAAGACAAATGTAGACACTTTAATTACTATTCCTAATGACAGACTATTGTCCATAGCGGAAAAGAAAACATCTATGATTGAAGCCTTTAAAATGGCAGATGATGTGCTTAGACAAGGCGTACAAGGTATTTCTGATTTGATCGCAGTGCCAGGTTTAATAAACCTTGATTTTGCTGATGTTAGGACCATAATGCTAAGTACAGGCCTAGCTCATATGGGTATCGGCAAAGGTTCAGGTGAAAATCGCGCTGTGGAAGCAGCAAAACAAGCAATATCAAGTCCTCTATTAGAAACTTCTATAGATGGGGCAAAAGGTGTACTACTAAATATTACAGGTGGAGCAAATCTTGGTCTGCTTGAAGTGAATGAGGCTGCTGAGCTAATATCTTCTGCAGCTGATCCTGAAGCTAATATTATTTTCGGTGCAGTTATCGATGAGAATCTACAAGATGAACTAAGAATAACGGTAATTGCGACAGGTTTTGAAAATGTAAAAGGAAAATCTCTGGAAATAGAAGATTTTGAAGTGGGACATTTTATGGATGAAGACCTTGATATTCCAGCATTTTTAAGGAGAAATAGAAAAAAATAAGAGCGCAAAATGCGCTCTTATTTTTTTTTATAACCAGGGCAGAAACTGACAATTTTTTAATGGTTTGGATGTTATTATATTCATAAAGGACAAGAACAAAGAATATAGATTTTTAATAGACTAGTTTATTTAAGGAGGGTATATGGCTGTTTATTTTGACATAGTATTTTTAATTAATCTTCTAATGAATTTAGCGATACTGTATTTTGTTGCGCTTATGCTTAACTTGAAAAGGGTGTTTTGGAGATTGTTATCTGGCGCCATTATAGGATGCCTATTTTTACTTGGAATGCTATCTGAAAAATATATGATATTACAGGAATTTCCGATCAAGGTAGTAATATCAGTGATAATGATTAGTGTAAGTTTCTGGCCTTTTAACCTTAGGGATTTTTTTAAGACTATTGGTTTTTTTTATCTTATATCCTTTATGATGGGTGGAGGTGTTCTGGCGTTTTTTTATTTGTTAAATATTAATAAATACTCTTTAGCAAACAGCCTTGTAATAAATAGTATTTCAGTACCGTGGTGGATATTACTTATTTCCACTTTAATCCTGTATATATTTTTTAAAATTATTTGGCCTTTGATATATAAAATATTGACGAAAGACACTTTGTTGGTTCCTATTACCATTGTTTTAGATGAAAAACCTTTGGAGATAACAGCCTTGATTGATACTGGGAATGACCTTTTTGACCCAATATCAAATTACCCAGTTATTATTGTTGAGCTAGAAGCCATAAAAAATATTTTTAATGAAGACTTGGAATTTCTTCTACATAGAGGGACTGAAGATGACTTGACAGCATTAGGAAATATGATTTCCAATTCTCAGTGGGCTAGTAGGTTTAGAGTTATACCCTTTGAAAGCATTGGTAAAAGCAAAGGTTTAATGGTTGGATTTAAACCCGATTTAGTGAAAATAATATATGACAATAGAATAATAAAAACAAAAAATGCGATAATCGGCATTTACCAAAAAGTTCTTTCACCTGAAAGAACATACAATGCACTCTTGAATCCCGTCCTTTTAAATGCATGAGATAATTTAAGGAGGGAAAGTTTATGATTGATAAAATAAAAATGAAATTAGTAATAATCAGGCTGCTTAAGCGACTGAAAATACTTAAGAAAAGTGTTATTTATTATATAGGGGGTAGCGAAGCATTACCTCCACCACTTTCTGTTGAAGAAGAAGTTTTCTATTTAAGTAAACTTGAAATGGGTGATTCCGGGGTTAAAACAGTATTAATTGAGCGCAATCTTCGGCTTGTAGTATATATTGCCAGGAAGTTTGAGAATACGGGAATTGGGATTGAAGATTTGGTTTCAATAGGCACGATTGGCCTTATCAAAGCTATCAATACATTTGATCCTAATAAAAAAATTAAATTGGCTACATATGCTTCAAAGTGTATTGAAAATGAAATTTTAATGTATTTAAGACGAAATAACAAAACAAGGGTAGAAGTATCTTTTGATGAGCCCCTTAATATCGACTGGGATGGTAACGAGCTGCTGTTATCAGATATTTTAGGAACAGACAATGACATGATATATAAATATATAGAAGATGAAGTAGATAGAGAATTGCTGGATACTGCTATGAAAAGATTATCACAAAGAGAACAATGTATTATTAAACTTCGTTTCGGATTAAACGGAGGTGTGGAAAAGACACAAAAAGAAGTAGCCGATCTTTTGGGTATTTCTCAATCTTACATATCAAGACTAGAAAAAAAGATTATTAAAAGACTTAAAAAAGAAATGGTTCGTATGATGTAATTTCATTGAAATAATGTATAAAAATCTCCCTCAATGGTCAAACTTATAATGAAATATTGGAAAGACAGGGGGAGGTTTTTTTATGATTGTAAACAAAGTTGAAATATGTGGAGTTAATACTTCAAAACTCCCGGTGCTTTCCAACAAAAAAATGAAAGAACTTTTTTTAGCAATCCAAAAAGGTGATAAAAGCGCCCGGGAAAAACTTATCAACGGAAATTTGAGGCTTGTACTAAGTGTAATACAAAGATTTAATAATCGTGGAGAATATGTTGATGATTTGTTTCAAGTTGGATGTATCGGGCTCATGAAAGCAATAGATAATTTCGATTTAGGGCAAAATGTAAAATTCTCAACTTATGCGGTTCCAATGATTATTGGTGAAATAAGAAGATATTTAAGGGATAATAATCAGATAAGAGTAAGTCGTTCTTTAAGGGACATAGCTTATAAAGCTCTCCAAGTTAGAGATAGTTTAATAACGAAAAATTCAAGAGAGCCGTCTATAACTGAAGTGGCTAAAGAAATGAATTTACCAAGTGAAGAGGTTGTATTTGCACTAGATGCTATTCAAGAACCGATTTCTCTTTTTGAACCTATTTATCATGACGGTGGTGACCCCATATTTGTAATGGACCAAATAAGTGATGAAAAAAACCAAGACGAACAATGGCTTCGGGGAATATCCATTAGGGAAGCTATGCAAAGATTAGGTGAAAGAGAAAAGAATATTTTAAATCTGAGGTTTTTTCAAGGGAAAACTCAGATGGAAGTAGCTCAAGAAATTGGAATATCTCAAGCACAGGTTTCAAGATTGGAAAAAGCTGCACTAAAACATATGCGAAAATACATCTAATGGAGCTGAAAGACAAATGAGGATTTGGTTAAAAAAATGTGTTTTATTCGTTGTTTTTCTACTAATTATGCTAAACTTCTATCTACCAGCAAAGAGCATCGTTGCGTATAATACGGAAAATTTGTCAAGCACGAGTATTATCGCTAAAAATAATATGGTCGATAAAACTAATAAAAACTAAGGCCTTTAAAAAAGGTCTTAGTTTTTTTCACATTTATTCTTATTAATGAATATAATATAATAATGCAAGTACAGGGGGTGGGGGAAATGATGAAAACATCTGATTTAAGACAGCGTGAAGTAATAAATATAACCGATGGTAAAAGGCTAGGTTTTGTAACAGATTTAGATATTGACTTGGAAAAAGGTGTAATAACTTCTTTAATAATTCCAGGGCAGAGTAAAGTATTTGGCTTGTTTTCAAGAGGAGGAGATTATATTATTCCATGGAACCAAATAAAGAGAATCGGTTCTGATGTTATCCTTGTGGAATTATCAAACTATGTACAACCGACTAAGTAAAGCCCTGATAACCCTTTAAATTTCCGTTAAAAAGCATTATAATAGCAGCATAAGGGGGTGTCTACATTGAAATGTCCCTTTTGTGGCTATTTAGACAGTAAAGTTGTGGATACAAGACCTACAGAAGAAGGAACAATTATTAGACGGCGTAGGGAGTGTCCATCATGTAAAAAAAGATTTACGACATATGAGAGGGTAGATGAGCTACCAATTACAGTAATTAAAAAAAATGGAATAAGAGAAGTTTTCGATCCTCATAAAATAATAAACGGTCTTATTAAAGCTTGCGAGAAAAGGTCTATTTCTATCGATACTCTCCAAAAGATAACTTATGATATTGAAAAAGAATTAAAAAATAGTATGGATCAAGAAGTTGAAAGCCAACGAATTGGAGAAATGGTTATGAATAAGTTAAAGGAGTTAGATGAGGTAGCTTATGTTCGCTTTGCGTCAGTTTATCGTCAATTTAAAGACATCGATTCTTATATTGAAGAAATAAAAAGGTTGAAGAAGAAAAAGTGAGATTTTACCGGAGGAAATTAATGTCTGAAAATAGTAAGTGCAGTGTAAGAGAACTTGCTGAAAAAGAGAAGATTTTTTCATCTGTAAAAACGATAAGATCCGTACCAATTAATGTTTCACTAGTTTATCCCAATACATATAGTTTAGGGATGTCAAATTTGGGGTTTCAATCTATTTATTATCAAATAAATTCAAGAGATGATGCCCTATGCCATAGAGCTTTTCTTTCATTGCAAAATGATAATACTTGTAATATAAATACAGTTGAAGCTGATAAATCTATTAGTGAGTATGATATAATAGGTTTTTCAGTATCCTTTGAGATGGACTATATAAACATAATCAAAATTCTCGAGTCGGCGAATATACCTGTATTTGCAAAAGATCGGCAAACAACCCTTGTAATGATTGGCGGTCCCATAGCTACTTTTAATCCTGAACCGCTGGCTTTGTTTGCTGATATTTTTGTTGTTGGTGAGGGTGAAGAAGTAATACATGAAATTATGACGGTATATAAAGAATACCAAAAGAAGCCAAAAAAAGAAATTCTTGAAGCACTCTCACAAATACAGGGAGTATATGTTCCATCACTTTATCAGGTTTCTTATGATAAAAAGGGTAATATACTAGAAATCAAAGCCGCGAGTAATGCACCAAATATAATAAAAAAGCGTTGGGTGCAAGATTTAAACAAATATAATATTGAGACAGTGGTTTTAACACCTTATACAGAATTTAAGGATATGTTTTTAATAGAAATATCACGAGGGTGTGGGAGAAATTGCAGATTTTGTATGGCTGGATATTGTTATCGTATTCCGCGATACAAATTATTGGACAAAGTATTAGATAGGGCAGAGATTGGAGTACAATATAAAAGAAAAGTTGGATTAGTTGGAGCTGCAATTTCCGATTATCCTTATATTGATGAACTTGCTGAGAAGTTTGTAGAAAAAGGCATAAAATTTTCGGTATCTTCACTAAGGGCAGATACATTAAGGGAACCATTAATGCAAGGTTTAGCATATAGTGGTCATAAGACTTTGACTGTGGCACCGGAGGCTGGTTCACAGAGGCTTAGAAATATAATAAATAAAGGCATTACTGAAGAACACATAATAAATTCAGTAAAATTAGCACACAAATATGGCATTGATAATGTAAAGTTATATTATATTATTGGGTTACCTGAGGAGACCGATAGTGACATTAATGAAATGATAGATTTCTTAATGGGTTTAAAGGAATATATGAAGGGTTTAGGAAATAAATTAGGAATTTTAACTATAAGTGTTAATCCTTTTATTCCAAAACCATTTACACCATTCCAATGGTTGGGTATGGAATCTGTAAAAATACTAAACAAAAAGATTAAACTGCTTCAAAACAATTTAAGGCCTAAAGGTATCAAGGTAATATATGAAAGTCCACGGATTTCCCAAATACAAGCAGCACTTTCACGGGGTGATAGAAGAACAGGTTTATTGCTTTATAGTGCTTATAAAAAGGGTTCTACTACTGCAGCTTTAAGAAAAGCTGAAATTGACGGTAAAGATATACAGTTTTATGCACATAGAAGTTTTAGTTTTGATGAGTTTTTACCTTGGAATCTTCTCAATCTGGGGCTGAAAAAAGAGTATTTTATTTCTGAGTTTAATCGAGCGTTAAAAGGTGAGCATACTACAAGATGTACTAATGAAAAGTGTAGAGTATGCAAAATATGTCAACATAAGTGAATATGAATGGAGGTCTTTATGTGACTTTCGAAATAAAAAATAGAGATAAACTTGCATATCTAACAATACCGGCTTTCGAAAGAACGGGGCTTGTAAAGCATGGTTTTTCCACTCGATTAGGCGGGATAAGCAAAGCTCCATATGACACTCTAAATCTTGGTTTTAAAAAAGAGGATGACAGAAATAATGTCCTTGAAAACTATAGGATTTTCTGTGAAGCTCTTACTATCAATATCAATGATCTTGTAGCTTCAGATCAGATTCATGGCAGCGACATTTATATAGCAACGGTTAAAGATCGAGGGAAAGGGATTTTAAATAAGTCAGACATAGAAGGCAAAGATGCAATTATTACCAGAGAAAGAAATGTAGCTTTAGTTACATTTTATGCTGATTGTGTTCCTGTATTAATACTAGATACAAAAACACCGGCAGTAGGTTTAGTTCATGCAGGATGGAGAGGTACTGTTCAAAAAATCGGGCAAAAAACTCTTTATAAAATGATGGAAGAGTTCGGTTCTTCACCGAAAGATATATTAATCGGTATTGGACCTTGTATTAAGAATTGTTGTTATGAAGTAGATACACCGGTAATTAATGCTCTTAAAGAGAAATATGATTACTGGGAGGATTTAGTTACATCTAAGGGAAATGGGAAATGGATGTTAGATCTTGTAATGGCAAATAAAAGACAACTAGAAGATATTGGGGTAAAAACTTCTCAAATATCGGTAAGTGATTTTTGTACATCCTGTAATAATGATTTATTTTTTTCTTTTAGGGCAGATAAGGGAAAAACTGGCAGTTTAGCAGCTGTAATTCAATTAAAATAATTCTATAATATTCCAATAAAACACGATTTTGTCGCCACTGAAAAGTGGCATTTTTTTGTTAAGCTTTCGACATGAACCGGTGCACGGCTGGAGTATAATTTCAAAATAGCACGGGTAAGATAATTACAGGATTTCTTGTATTAAAAAGGAGAGGTATATAATGCCAGTTGGAGTTATTCTGTTACTTTTGATCGCCATTCTTGCATATTTTGGTTTATTGCAAAGGGTTTTGGATAGGATGCATATGACTGATAACATGGCGATTATTTTTATCGGTGCAATGATTATTGGAAGTTTTTTGCCTAATATTCCCCTTGGAGAGCGATTGTCTGTAAATATAGGAGGAGGTATAATACCAATACTTATAGCGGGTTATCTTATTCTGACCGCTGATAGCAATACTGAAAAAGTAAGGTCAATTATTGCATCAATAATAATTGGAGTTGCCATATATACTGCAGGACGATTATTACCGGCAGAGCCGGAGACCATGATAATTGATCCTATTATAGCTTTTTCTCTATTAGCGGGTATTTTAGCATATTTTTTTGGTCGGTCAAGAAGAGGGGCATTCATTGCAGGAATTCTAGGTATTATAATAAGTGATATAATTTCCGCTTTAGGTATTGTAGCAAGTCCTACAGGAACAGCCATAGGAGGAGCAGGAATTTTTGATGCTGTTGTTATTTCGGGAACGATTGCAGTAGGTCTATGTGAAATTATAGGTGAGATAGGAGAGAAATTAGAAGGAGGAAGCTGGGCCAAGGACAGAACAAAAGAAAAAGCACCATTAACCAGTATGTTAGTTAAAGATGAAAAACCCCAGGAAGAAGGTGAAGGCAATGAAGAGGGTTAAAATAAAAAAGATATTTAGCTTATTATTTTTAGTTTTTTTATTGTCAAATGTTTTTACTATAGCTTTGGCTGAAGAGGAAAGAGAGTCGGGTTATTATATAGTATATGAAGAAGGAACGAATAAAAAAATATTTTCTACAGCAAGGGTTCTCAACATAGGCGATCAATACTTAAACGAACAGAATATATTATATGAAATTATAAGAATATCCGGGGACAAAGCTTATGCAAAATTTAAAGAAAGAGTAGATATACAGAAAGCATTAGATTTGCCTGAAGCTCAAGCAATGGCTGATGGATTAAGAGAAGATTATAATACTTTAAAAACTAATGTAGATAAAAAAGAAAAAGTAATTGCGATTTATCATACACATAGTGATGAGTCTTATATTCCTACTGATGGTAAGGCAAGCATTCCTCATAAAGGAGGGATTTATAAGGTAGGAGAAGCGTTAAAAGCCGCTTTAGAAGAAAAAGGCATAAAGACTATTCAATCTGATCAATCTCATCATCCACATGACTCTATGGCTTATCAAAGGTCAAGACGCACTGCTGCAGAACTCTTGAAAAGTTCACCTGATGCTATTATCGATATACATCGAGATGCAGTACCAGCTGAAGAATACCAGGGAAACGTAAATGGAAAGACATTGGCAAAAATTCAGTTAGTCGTGGGTCGACAAAATCCACAAATGGAAACGATTAATAATTTTGCTAAACAACTAAAGGCTACGGCCGACAAGAAATATCCAGGTCTTATAAAAGGGATTTTTTACGGCAAGGGTGGATATAATCAAGATATATATCCACGAAGTGTTTTAATTGAAGCAGGAACTTATACGAATTCCAGATATAAAGCACATGATGGTGTTAGTATATTAGCTGATGTTATTGCTACAACAGTTTACGGGGCTGATTATGAAAAAGAAATCGGACCCGGTGGAGGTGCAACTACAAACATTCCCGGCGAAGGTGGTAGTTCTTCTAAGGCGTTATTGTGGATTCTTGGGCTTATAGTGGTAGGTTTTGGTGCATATATGCTTATCAGTACCGGGGGCGTAAAAGAATTATCATCAAAAGTAAAACGTTTCACAGGTAAAGAGTTTGCCAATTTTCTTGGAAACATTAGGTCAATAAGAGAGAATAAAAATAAAGATAATAAAACAGATAGTAACAAAGAGGATAGTGGAGAAAATGATGAAAAATGATTGGATTGGATGACCAAACACTATTAACAATTTCAACTAGTGTTGCTCTTGGTACTTTGGCGAGAATTTACATGTTGCGAATTGATTACAGACAATATCCGAGTTATCCACAGGGATATTTAGTTCACGTATCATTAGGCTTGGTAGCATCTCTCTTAGGAGCCGTAGCGATACCGGCATTAGTAGAAAAAGAATATACAGCAGTTACATTTTTAGCTTTAGCTACACAACAGTTTAGAGAAATACGTCAGATGGAGCGCGAAAGCCTTAGAAATATTGAAGATACAGAACTAGTTCCTCGAGGATCAGCTTATATAGAAGATATAGCAAAGGCTTTTGAATCTAGAAATTACCTTGCTATGTTGACTGCTTTAATAAGTAGTTTAATCAGTCAGATAACAGGCGATTTAAGATATTCGGTTTTGTCGGCTATAGCTGTGGTTTTTCTTTTAAGTTATTTTACACGAAGAAAGCGAATAAAAGATATTGCAGAGGTTAAACCAGCAAAAATACACTTTGAAAATTCTTTGCTATGTGTGGACGAAATAAAATTCTTAAATGTTGGCCTTCCAGAAACCAGAGAGATATTTATGCAAAAAGGTATAGCCGTAATTATTCATCCTAAAAATGATAATGGTCGGGCAACACTTTCCAATGGTGGTCAGCGTCAGGCAATGGTCCATGACGCCGCTTCTCTTTTAGGAATTAGACGAGATTTAGATGATATAGAATTCATGCCCCTTGCTAGAATAGATTTGAATACAGGAAAGGTTGGTCTTATAATCGTTCCTATGGAAAAGGATATGGATAGTCTTATCCAAGCAATAGAAAGAGTGCCTGTAATTGAAAGCTCTCAAAAGAAACCCCTTCAATCTTTAGCCGGTAGAAAGGCGGCTGATTAAAAAAACTATGGATGATATAGAAATAAAAAACACTATTCTCGCTGTCGTTACTACAAATAAGGAACAACCAGCTTCAGGAGTACCAGTATTTTATGCTAAAAATGAAGAAGAAAGAAATAAAACAGCATCATATCTTTCAAGAATTCTTGCAGCTGGTGCACATGATCTTGAAAACGGTTCGTTGATAATTGTAAAACATTGATGGAGGAAATGTATTGAAAGTTATATATTCAAGTTATTGGGGCAGCTACCTTGCTGTGGTAGCTGCTTCATTACATCTTGGTTATATCGATTTTAATGAGTATAATGCAGAAAGTATTTCAGCATTACCCTTGTTTAATAAAATTAAAAATGAAGATTTAGGAGAAATGCTCTTTATTGGAACAGATGAAAAAAAGAGAGATGTATATGTGATAGGGTCAAAAAAAACCGGAAATATACTAGAAAAAGCAATAAAAGGTATAGCAGATATATATGGTTATCGAAAAGACTTGGTTCTTTTTATTGATCTTAATAGTCATATGAATATTTTTTTATGTATTGGTATTTTTTTAACTAAAAGATTAGGTTTAAGTAAAACCGGTACTACAATAATACTAAAAGGTGTTGAATGGAAATATGATGTGCTAAAAAGGATCGTACAATATGTGAAAAGCCAGCCGATATATGAAGTCGCAAAACCCGGGGTGGCTAAATGAGGATATTTTATTGTTGTTATGGTAGTGCACATTCTTCAGTTGTTGCTGCTTCAATTCATTTAGGGTTATTGCCTACTGATAGAATACCTGGTATAAATGAATTCAAATATCTGCCTCATTATGATGAAACACGCTCATTTGAAATAGGAACACCTTTTTTTATGGGAAAAGATGAATTAAACTCAGATGTATTTATTTTAGGAATGGCTAGTGAAAGAAAATTGATAAAAAAAGCTATAATAAGTTTTTTAAAACAAACAGGTTTTAATACAATTGATTTGTTGATGATTGATACATTGCCTAATGTCACATGGATTACACGAATTGGTGGGTTTGCTTCAAGACGACTCGGGATAGTTAGTATTGGCAGACCACTCACTATATTTGGAATACAGCAAAAATATTTTGATTTTGTAAATTTGGTCAATAATGTTAAGAGAAAGGAAGCGAAGATTATAGATCAACTTGACTTTAAAAGCGATTTTGACAATAATAGATAGGTATCAGATAATATAAATGATTTCAATTGATTTTCAGGTTTTTGTAGATAAATGGAGGGCTAAGTATGAGTTTTGTTGTTGCCATCATAGGCAGACCCAATGTTGGAAAGTCAACACTTTTTAACAGAATTATCGGAAGAAGGATTTCTATTGTTGATGATACACCTGGTGTTACTCGTGATAGGATATACGGTGAAGCAGATTGGAACGGCAAGAAGTTTACTATTGTTGATACGGGAGGTATAGAACCATCTTCCAAGGATATTATCCTTAGCCAGATGAAACGTCAAGCAGATTTTGCCATTGATACTGCTGATCTAATGTTATTCATGGTAGATTTTAAAGATGGTTTGACCTCAGCTGATTTCGATGTTGCGCAAGTTTTAAGGAAAAGCGGCAAACCCGTGATACTAGTTGTAAACAAAGTTGACAACTATGATAAAGCATATCATGATTATGAGTTTTATAAATTAGGTTTTGGGGATCCGATATTTATTTCTGCTGTTCATGGATTAGCGATAGGGGACTTATTGGATAGAGTAACAGATTTTATAGAAACACCTCCTGCTGAATCAGAAAATGATGATATTACAAAAGTAGCCATAATAGGTAAACCTAATGTTGGAAAGTCGTCATTATTAAATGCCATTTTAGGTGAAGAAAGGGTTATTGTTAGCGATATTCCGGGAACAACTAGAGATGCTATAGATACATATTTCGAAGTTGAAGGCAGAAAAATGGTATTTATAGATACTGCAGGACTTCGGAAAAAGAGTAGGATCAGCGAAGATGTGGAGTTTTATAGTAGTGTCCGCGCTTTAGGAGCTATAGATAGAGCTGATGTCATATTATTTGTTTTAGATGCTACTGAAACTATATCAGAACAAGACAAACGGATAGCAGGATTAGCTCATGACAGGGGAAAGGCTATAATCATAATTGTTAACAAGTGGGATCTTGTAGAAAAAGACTCAAATACAGTTAACTATTTTGATGAAAACATAAAAAAAGCCTTTGCTTTTATGCAGTATGCACCGATTATTTACGTTTCTGCAAAAAGTGGACAAAGGGTAAAGCGTATATTTGAGCTTATAAATACTGTTATGAAAAATTATACTTTAAGGGTAAAAACAAGTATGCTAAATGACTTAGTTGAGGAAGCTACTGCTATTGCTGAACCACCTTCAATTAAAGGCAGGAAACTGAAGATATTTTACGCTGTGCAGGCAGGTATAAAACCACCAACCTTTATTTTCTTTGTTAATGATAATAAACTTTTCCATTTCTCATACGTCAGATATTTAGAAAATGTTATTCGCCAAACTTTTGATTTTGAAGGAACACCTATAATAATTAAATCTCGTGAAAGGAAGGGGAGCAGCCAATGAACGTGAATAAAGTGGCAGTGATTGGAGCAGGAAGCTGGGGAACTGCTTTGGCTCATGTGTCAGCAGAAAACAATGTAAACACGTGTTTATGGGCAAGGCGCCAGGAGTTAGTATATGAAATCAAGGAAACGCGAAAGAATGAGTCATATCTACCTGGAGAAAAGATTTCAGAAAAAATAAAAGTATCTACAGACCTTGAAAAAGTTGTTTCTGGTGCTGATATTGTCATAATAGCCGTCCCTTCTCATGGTGTTCGAGAAATAGCAAAAAAAATTCGAGTATATATAAAAGATGATGCAATAATAACAAGTTCGTCAAAAGGCATAGAGCTTGATAGTTTTAAGCGTATGTCACAGGTTTTATCGGAAGAATTATTTAAAGGTCAAAAACAAAGAATTGTTGCACTTTCAGGACCAAGCCACGCTGAAGAAGTAATAAGAAATCTTCCTACAACAATAGTAGCTGCATCTTCTAATAGAGTGGCAGCAGAAACGGTCCAAGATATTTTAATGAACAATAGCTTTAGAGTATATACTAATTCTGATATTATCGGTGTAGAACTTGGGGGAGCCTTGAAAAATGTTATAGCAATATGTTCCGGGATATCTGATGGTTTAGGATTTGGGGATAATACCCGAGCTGCTTTGATGACTCGTGGAATAGTCGAAATTACCAGGCTTGGAATAAAACTTGGGGGTATTGCGACGACTTTTTCCGGGCTTTCGGGGATAGGTGACCTTATTGTCACGTGTAGTAGTATGTATAGTAGAAATCGAAAAGCAGGTATAGAAATCGGTAAAGGTAAGACTGTAAAGGAAGTAGTGAAATCTACTAAAATGGTTATCGAAGGCATTAATACAACTAAAGCAGCCTTTTTGCTATCAAAAAGCTTGAATACTGAGATGCCAATTACCGAACAAGCCTATTTAGTGCTTTTCGAAGGCAAAAGCCCGGCAGAAGCCGTTAGCACCCTAATGAATAGACAAGGTAAACACGAGCATGAAGATACAATTTCACAAAAATTTTTTAGATGTTGAAGAACGTGGATTTCCACGTTTTTTTGTTTTATTTTAAGTAATAAACAAAATACCTTGTCATATATATATACTGTATATTGTTAAGCTAAAACACCCCTCCTCTGACAACAGGGCAGCCATAGGGAAAATGCAAATATGATTTTTTGTGAAAGGGGGGGCAGAAAATAAGGGAGGGAAACGGATGGAAAAGTTCGACTTATTCAAGGATATAGTTGAAAGGACTGGAGGGGATATTTATATTGGTGTAGTTGGTCCAGTCAGAGTGGGCAAGTCTACATTTGTTAAAAAATTTATGGAACTAATGGTAATACCTAACATATCTGATTCAAATGACCGCTTAAGAGCCAAGGATGAACTCCCGCAAAGCGGTACAGGAAGAACAATAACAACTGCAGAACCAAAATTTATACCAAGTGAGGCAGTAGAAATCACATTTAAAGACAATATTAAATTTAGAGTCAGGATTGTAGATAATGTTGGCTATACTGTGAGAGGTGCTTTGGGGTATGAAGATGAAAGTGGTCCCAGAATGGTGGCAACACCGTGGTTTGAAGAAGAAATACCATTTCAGCAGGCTGCTGAAATAGGCACAAGAAAAGTAATAGAAGAACATTCAACTATTGGCCTAGTAATTACTACAGACGGTTCAATAACCGAAATACCCAGGGAAAATTATATTGAGGCTGAAGAGCGTATTGTAGAAGAACTAAAAGCTATAGGCAAACCATTTGTTATGATTATGAATACTACTCGGCCACACGATGATCGGGCTTTAGATTTAAAAGAAATATTGGAATCGAAGTATGATGTGCCAGTATTACCTCTTAATTGTCAAGAAATACAGACCGAAGACATATACAATATATTAGAAGAAGTACTTTACGAGTTCCCAATAATGGAAATAAATATACAAATGCCTAAATGGATTCAGGCATTAGAAAAAGAACATTGGCTTCGTAAGCAGTTCGAAGAAGCGGTTAAAGATACTGTAAAAGATATAAAACGCTTAAGGGATATGGAAAAAACGATGGAGGCTTTCCATACTTATGATTTTATAGATGTTGTTCAACTCAAAGAAATGAATTTAGGTTTGGGTACTGCAGAAGTTAATATGGGGGTTAAAAAAGATTTATTCTTTAAAGTATTAAGTGAGTTATCTGATATAAACATAACTGGTGAACATGAATTGATACAGCTTATGAGAGAACTAACTATGGCTAAAAAAGCTTATGACAAAGTTGCCAAGGCTTTAGATGATGTTCAAAAAGTGGGCTATGGTATAGTACCACCACAACTTGATGAGATGACAATGGAAGAGCCAAAGATAGTTAGACAGGGAGCAAAGTTTGGTATAAAATTAAAGGCAGTAGCACCATCTATTCACATGATACGAACAGATATCAATGCAGAAGTTTCGCCAATAATTGGTACGGAAAAACAAAGTGAAGAATTGATTAGCTATATTATGAATGAATTTGAAAGTGATCCTTCAAAGCTCTGGGAGACAAACCTATTCGGAAAATCGTTAAATGATTTAGTGAGAGAAAGGATACAAAACAAGTTGTTCAACATGCCGGAATCTGCCCAGGCAAAGATTCAAGAAACACTTCAGAGAATAGTAAATGAAGGTAGTGGGGGCTTGATTTGCATAATTTTATAAAAATAATCTTTACTAAAATAAGTTAAGTTAAAGTGCCAGGTAAAGCTCTGAAAGCTCTAAGTATGTGTCATTATTTTTTATATAGTTGCTATAATATTTTTATTTTCAGAGGCTTTCAAGGCACAATTAACTTAACTTTTTGTTTTGTATGGTATAATTTTCATTAGAAGGATTTTCGTTTATAAATATAGAACATAATTTTAAAAGCAGGATTTTTTTTGGTGATACTTAGCAAACATATAAAAAATGTAGGGAGGTTTTTAATGAAAAAATCTGCTTGCATATACCTTTATGGTATAGTTCAAGGTGTAGGTATGAGGTATTCGGTATATAGAAAGGCCAGTAAACTTGGTCTATTCGGATATGTAAAGAATATGTCAGATGGAAGCGTTAAAGTAGAGGTTGAAGGAGAAGAGGCTTTAATATCATCTCTTCTTCATTATATAAAGAATGATGTTAGTTGGGCCCAAGTGGAAGAAATCCAAATAGAATGGGAAGATTATAAAGGTAATTTTAATCGGTTTAGAATTGATGGGTGATAATAATGGAAAACCAAGCATCAATTTTTGATAAAGAGAATAAAAGTCCAGGTCCTTTGGCTGATAGAATGAGACCGAGAAATCTTGATGAATTTGTCGGGCAGGAACACATATTAGGTAAAGGCAAGATATTAAGAAAACTTATTGAAAATGACAACATTACTTCAATGATTTTATGGGGGCCACCTGGAGTTGGTAAAACAACCCTTGCAAAGATTATTGCAGAAAGAACCCATGCAAAGTTTGAGAATTTTAGTGCTGTTCTATCAGGAATAAAAGAAATAAGAGAAGTTATGAAACAAGCCGAGGAGAGGCGTTTGTATGGGTATCGTACTTTACTTTTTATTGATGAAATACACCGATTTAATAAATCACAACAGGATGCATTTCTTCCTTTTGTAGAAAAAGGACATATAATACTAATCGGTGCAACCACTGAGAACCCGTCTTTCGAGCTTAATTCTGCCCTACTTTCCCGATCAAAAGTATTCGTTCTTAACCCTTTAAAACCCGAAAATGTAGTTACATTATTAAAAAGAGCCATTAAAGATAAAGAACGAGGCTTGGGTAAGATTAATATAAATATCCAAGACGATATTATTGAAAAACTTGCTGCTTATGCGAATGGTGATGCAAGAATAGCTTTAAATACGCTTGAATTGGCAGTGCTTAGTTGCATTCCTGAAAAAGACGGAATAATATACATTGATGATGAAGTTCTTAAGGAGGCATTTCAAAAAAAGACATCACTGTATGACAAAAAAGGTGAACAACATTACAATTTGATTTCTGCTTTTCATAAATCTATAAGAAATAGTGATGGCGATGCAACCATATATTGGCTTGCCAGAATGCTTGAAGCTGGTGAAGATCCTCTTTATATAGCACGAAGAATGATAAGGATAGCATCTGAGGATATAGGTCTTGCAGATCCAAATGCAATTGAACAAACAGTAGCAGCCTTTCAGGCAGCACATTTTATAGGAATGCCTGAATGTAGTACAAGTTTAGCTCAAGCAGCTATTTACCTTGCATTAGCTCCAAAATCAAATGCTGTATATGTGGGTTATAATATGGCAAGAGAAGATGCAAAGAATACTATTGCACATCCTGTTCCATTGCACTTACGTAATGCTCCTACAGGGCTTTTAAAAGAGCTAGGCTATGGTAAGGGATATAAATATGCCCATGATTACAAAGAAAAAGTAACGAATATGAAATGTCTTCCGGACAATTTAGCTGATAAAGAATACTATAATCCTACAGGAGTAGGGGAAGAACAGAAATTTAAAGAAATAAAAGAACACATAAGAAGAATCCAAAGCAAAATTAACTCAAAGAGAAATCTTTAGGTGTTTCAAGCTGAAGTTTTACGTATTTAACGTATTTACCCACAGTACAACAAACTAAATCAATTAATACTAAATAATAAATCATATATGTCAGAGAAGGGAAAGAAGATGTTAGATTGTTTAACTGATGTAAAAGGGATAGAAGTGGGGCATGCCCAGGATTATGAGGGAGGCACAGGTTGTACGGTTATTTTATGTAAGAATGGTGCTGTCGCAGGTGTGGATGTTCGTGGAGGTGCTCCGGGTACCAGAGAAACTGATTTATTAGCCCCGGAAAATTTGATACAAGAAGTAAATGCTATATATTTAAGTGGTGGTAGTGCTTTTGGGCTTGATGGTGCCTCAGGAGTTATGCATTATTTAGAGAGTCAAGGAATTGGGTTTGATGTAGGTCTAACCAAGGTGCCTATAGTTCCGGCTGCTGTGATTTTTGATTTGAATGTAGGTGATTTTAAAAGAAGACCTGATTTTAATATGGGTTATGAGGCTTGTTTGA
>JBMNGG010000016.1:67500-173762 GCA_050949705.1 Tepidanaerobacteraceae bacterium
ACCTAAAGCCGTTATGAGTGAAGGGGTGACGCAGGAGGGTAGGCTGAGCGCACGGTTGGTAGAGTGCGTCTAAACACAAAGGCAAGCCTGATAGGCAAATCCGTCAGGCCATGGCTGAAGTGTGACAGGGAGCGAAACAATAAGTAGCGAAGCAGCTGACCCCATACTGCCAAGAAAAACCTCTAGCAAGGCTGAGGGTGCCCGTACCGCAAACCGACACAGGTAGGTGGGAAGAGAATTCTAAGGCGAGCGGGGCAACTCTTGTTAAGGAACTCGGCAAACTAACCCCGTAACTTTGGGAGAAGGGGTACCCAAGTAACTTTATGTAAACATAAGGTGAAAGGGTCGCAGTGAATAGGCCCAAGCGACTGTTTAGCAAAAACACAGGTCTCTGCTAAGGAGAAATCCGACGTATAGGGGCTGACGCCTGCCCGGTGCTGGAAGGTTAAGGGGAAATGTTAGCGTAAGCGAAGCTTTGAACCGAAGCCCCAGTGAACGGCGGCCGTAACTATAACGGTCCTAAGGTAGCGAAATTCCTTGTCGGGTAAGTTCCGACCCGCACGAATGGCGTAACGACTTGGGCGCTGTCTTAACAAGAGACCCGGCGAAATTGTAACATGAGTGAAGATACTCATTACCCGCGACAGGACGGAAAGACCCCATGGAGCTTTACTGCAACCTGATATTGGATTTCGGTATCAAATGTACAGGATAGGTGGGAGGCAGAGAACCAGGTTCGTCAGGATCTGGGGAGCCAACGTTGGGATACCACTCTTTTGATGCTGAGGTTCTAACCCTAAGCCGTAAGCCGGCTAGGGGACATTGTCTGGTGGGCAGTTTGACTGGGGCGGTCGCCTCCCAAAAAGTAACGGAGGCGCCCAAAGGTTACCTCAGCGCGGTTGGGAATCGCGCATTGAGTGCAAAGGCATAAGGTAGCCTAACTGCGAGACCGACAAGTCGAGCAGAGTCGAAAGACGGGCTTAGTGATCCGGTGGCACCGCATGGAAGGGCCATCGCTCAACGGATAAAAGCTACCCTGGGGATAACAGGCTGATCTCCCCCAAGAGTCCACATCGACGGGGAGGTTTGGCACCTCGATGTCGGCTCGTCGCATCCTGGAGCTGAAGTAGGTTCCAAGGGTTGGGCTGTTCGCCCATTAAAGCGGCACGCGAGCTGGGTTCAGAACGTCGTGAGACAGTTCGGTCCCTATCCGTCGTGGGCGTAGGATACTTGAAGGGATCTGTCCCTAGTACGAGAGGACCGGGTTGGACGGACCGATGGTGAATCAGTTGTCGTGCCAACGGCATAGCTGAGTAGCCAAGTCCGGCAGGGATAAGCGCTGAAAGCATCTAAGTGCGAAGCCCACCCTAAGATAAGGTATCCCATCCTTTTAAAGGAGTAAGACTCCGGGAAGACTACCCGGTAGATAGGTCAAAGGTGTAAGGGTTGTAAAGCCTTGAGCCGATTGATACTAATTGGTCGAGGGCTTGACCTTAAAAACCTCACTGTGTAATTTTGAAGGTGTAAAAAGCAAAAAATTCTCGGTGGTCATGGCGGAGGGGAAACACCGGTTCCCATACCGAACACACAGGTTAAGCCCTCCAGCGCCGATGGTACTAGGTATAGCCTGGGAGAGTAGGTCGCTGCCGAGAATTTATATATATTTATATATAAGAAGTGTTCCTCGATAGCTCAGCGGTAGAGCATTCGGCTGTTAACCGAAGGGTCGTAGGTTCGAATCCTACTCGAGGAGCCATTTTTGTATATTCAAAATCAAATATGTACTTTTATGTTTCATAAAGTCAAAATAATTGCAATACTTCTTTATAGAAGTTTTTTATTTTATAAAAGGTGGGGGTCATATTGAAACTTACATTTCATGGAGCATGTAAAACTGTTACCGGTTCATGCTTCAAGATAGAGACAAGTGATACAAAACTGTTAATTGATTGTGGGATGTTTCAGGGCTCTAAAGACCTAAAAGAAAAAAATTACGGAGAGTTTGATTTTGAGCCTAGTGAAATAAATTACGTTATTTTGACTCATGCACATATAGACCATAGTGGGTTAATACCTAAGCTTATTAAAAAAGGATTTAAAGGTTCCATAATATCAACTAAGCCTACTACAGATCTATGTTCAATAATGTTACCTGATAGTGGTTATATACAAGAGTTAGAAGTTGAAAGGAAGAACAGAAAACTATCAAGAGCAGGAAAACCATTGTTAGAACCTATATATACTAGTTTAGATGCAAAAAGAGCGCTTTTAAAGTTTTCAACATTAGATTATGACATGAAAGTTGATTTGACACCAACGATTTCTGCAAGATTTAGAGATGCAGGACATATTCTAGGATCTTCGATTGTTGAACTTTGGGTAAAAGATAATTCAAAAGAAACTAAGTTAGTTTTTTCTGGAGATATTGGAAATTTGAATCAACCTATTGTTAAGAATCCAACAATCATTGATGAAGCGGACTATTTAATTATGGAAACTACTTATGGAAATAGATTTCATAAGAATATAGGCGACAAGAAAGAATTACTTCTAGAAATAATAGAAGATACATTTCAAAGGGGTGGAAATGTAATTATCCCCGCTTTTGCTGTAGAAAGAACACAGGACTTATTGTATTATTTGGGAAGACTGGATTTGGATGGTCGTTTACCTGAGTGCAAAATCTATGTTGACAGCCCATTAGCAATATCAGCTAGTGCAATTTTTAAAACAAGTGTAAAATATTTTGATGACCAAACAAAAAGTGCGATAGATGAAATATGGCAATCACCTGATGTTTTAAATCGATTTGTTATGACACGTTCAGCAGAGGAATCTAAAAAATTAAATGAAATACAATCAGGAGCAATTATTATATCAGCTAGCGGTATGTGTGATGCAGGTAGAATAAAACACCATTTAAAACACAATTTATGGAGAGAAGAATCATCAATTGTATTTGTAGGATTTCAAGCTCAAGGAACTTTAGGAAGACTTATTATCGATGGTCATAAGAGAGTAAGAATACACGGTGAACAAATAGCAGTAAATGCTCAAATACACAATTTAGATGGATTTTCCGCACATGCTGATCAAAATGCATTATTGAAATGGGTAGAATCTTTTAAAAGGCTGCCTAAAGAAATATTTTTAGTACATGGCGAACAAGAAGGAATGGAAGTATTTAAAAATAAATTAAAAGAAAAATTTGACATTAAAATAAACATACCAGAATTTAACCAAGAATTTGATATAACTCATGGAAAAGTAAAAATGCATGGTGTAGAAAGACCTTCGGAAAAGGATGCAGCTTTGGTATATGCTAGAATAATAAATAAGCTAAGTGAACTTTATAGAGTGAATTTAGAACGTCAAGAGTTAAATGAGTTGTATGAAAAATTAAAGTCCATAGAAAAAGCGATATGAAATTACTTAAAACATGAATCCACTTATATTAATTTTATAAAAAAATGTTTCCATGAATCAAGCAGTGAAATATCTGTTAGTTCAAGGAAACATTTTTATAATTTTCAAGGGGTAATAAGTCTAATTGAATATAATTCAAACTTCTATATTATGACTAAAATAACTATTTATTGTTTTGGTTACATTATAAGCTATTATAAAAGTATTTTAAGCGATTATTAGGAATACAACTATATACAGGGATGTTAACATAACAAAATTATTGACAACAAGGAATTCGTGTATTTCCCGTTATATAGATTTTGTCAAAGCTTTGATTTGATGCTATAATTCTTGCAGCTCATTTTTGGTGTAGACAAAGTGACTAGATCAACCTGAGGCCGCATACAGTTTAAAACTAAATCTACATCAAATTATTATACCAAAACTGTAGGTTTAGCGAAAACAAAGGAGGAATTGAGATGAGAAAGGTTATGGCGAAAGTTTTACTAGTATTAACAGTGTTTTTAGTTATAACCCCAGTTGCCATGGCTGCTCAGATTGGTGACAGAATTTTAATGGAAGGTGACACAGGAAATGATGTAGCTCAACTTCAATATCTATTAAATTCTAATGGTTTTCTGTTGGGTTACGAGGATGGAATATTTGGATATATGACGAGAGATGCTCTAATAAGATTTCAAAAAGAAAAAAGGATTACTGTGGATGGTATTGCTGGTCCCGAGACCTTTCGTGCATTAAATGTAAATCAACCGTCGCGTGGGGGTGTTGGTAGATTTTCTTCACGTGATATAGAGCTTATAGCAAAATTAGTTTATGCAGAAGCACGAGGTGAATCTTATACAGGTCAGGTAGCTGTGGCGGCAACTGTTTTAAACAGGTTAAAAGATCCTAATTACCCTAACAGCATACATGGGATAATATATCAAATTGTTGATGGATATTATCAATTTAGCCCGGTGCTAGACGGCCAAATAAACCTAACACCTGATGAAACTGCAAGAAAGGCTGTTATGGATGCTATTAACGGATATGACCCTTCGGGGGGAGCGACAACCTTCTTTAATCCTAGCAAAACAAATGATCAGTGGGTTAGATCCAGACAATATATAACTACAATAGGAAGCCATGTTTTTGCAAAATAAAATAGAACTGAGAAAGGACTTCAATTCGAGGTCCTTTCTTAATATCAATATTAAATGCTAAATACTAAGATGCCGAATAACAATCAAAGTTTATTGCTATGTAAATGTATTGTCTCCCTTAAAGAAAGAAATATGCCTGATTCTTAGCATTGTCAGCAAAACTATACTAAAACCCTACCAGGATAAACATAAATAACATACCGACATTATATGCTGCAATATAGAGAAAAAGAGCCATGTTCTCTCATCTAGCTGCCAGTCACTCATCTTGAGTTGGTATATCTAAGCTAAAGCTATCAATATCCTTTGCTTTAACAATTAACAAATACATTTTCTAGTTAAGTAGTCCAGTGGTAGTTTTTATGCTATAATAAAATAGCATGTGATTTGTTTCTTTTAAATTAACGTTTTATTGCTGTGGAAAGAGGTTCTGCAAGTGTACAATAATATGTTCTTAACCGTAAAGAAGCCTTCAGAAAGTCTCTATATAGTTAAGAAATCAAAATTTATATCTAATGTTATTCCTATCAAGGATAGCGAAGAAGCCAATGAACATATTTTAAATTTTCGTAAAAAATACTGGGATGCAACTCATAATGTTTATGCTTATAGTTTAGGGATGGACGATAAAATACAAAAATTTAGTGATGATGGAGAACCTGCAGGAACCGCGGGGAAACCTGTTCTAGAGGTAATAAAATCAAAGGATATAAAGAATATATTAGTAGTAGTGACACGATATTTTGGTGGGATTCAATTAGGTGCCAGTGGTCTCATAAGGGCTTATAGTGAAAGTGCTTCAATTGGAATTGAGAATTCGATTATTATAAAAAAAGTTAAATGTGACGTTTTTGAGGTTATCACTGATTATAATCTTTTTGGAAAAGTTCAATGGGAGCTCAATGAAAAAGATTTAATTATTGGAGATATAAACTATACAGAAAATGTAATATTGAAAGCATATGTTCCTAAATTCTACAATATGAATTTCGAAGAATTTATCTTAAATATTACGTCGGGTAATGCTAAAGTTAGATGGATTGAAAATTGTTATGTTGATTATAGTAATTAAAATAAATATACTTTCTTAGGAGTGCTCGTTTATGGAAGAATTATATATTAAGCTCGTAGCATGGTTAAAGGAATATGCGAAAAAAGCAAACGTTAAAGGAGCAGTCTTTGGCATGAGCGGTGGGCTAGATTCGGCTGTCGTGAGTGTCTTATGTAAAAAGGCTTATGGTGATAATGCATTAGGCCTTATTATGCCTTGTTACAGTGAAGTTACTGATGAGTTAGATGCAAAACTGGTAGCTGAAAAATTTGATATAAGATATAAAACAATTATTTTGGATAGTGTATTTGATGAGTTTTTAAAAGTAACCGATACTAGTAGTAATAGAATGGCTAAAGCTAATATTAAACCTCGACTCAGGATGACCACATTGTATTATTATGCTGGATTATATAATTTCCTAGTTGTAGGAGCTGAGAACAAAAGTGAGCTGACCGTGGGTTATTTTACAAAATACGGAGACGGTGGTGCCGATTTGTGGCCTATAGGTGATCTTGTAAAGAGACAAGTTAGGGAATTAGCATCATATCTTGGCATTCCACAAAGGATAATAGATAAGGAACCTGCTGCAGGACTTTGGAGTGGACAAACTGACGAGCAGGAAATGGGCATAACTTATGATGAGTTAGATACTTATATTTTAAATGGTGAAACCTCAAATAAATTGATAAAAGATAGAATCGAAAAACTAAATAAAAGAAGTGAACATAAGCGACGTTTACCATTGATACCTCGGTTTTAATACCTAAAAGGTTTTTTAATTTTAATATGTATCCTATTATTAATATTAAAATAAGTAAAGGGGGAGATATATTATGGCAGGACACTCAAAATGGTCAAACATAAAGAATAAAAAAGCAAAAATGGATGCTCAAAAGGGTAAGATATATACAAGATTTAGCAAATTAATAATCGTTGCAGTTCGTGAGGGTGGTCCAGATCCTAATACAAATTCAAGACTCAAGGATATTATTGAGAAAGCAAAACAAGCTAACATGCCTAATGATAATATAACGAGAGCTATAAAAAGGGGAAGTGGTGAATTAGGCGCTGTCGATTATGAGGAAATAATGTATGAGGGATATGGCCCAGGTGGTGTTGCGATTTTAATAGACGCAACTACAGATAATCGTAATCGCACTGCTGGAGAGATGAGACATTTATTTGATAAAAATGGAGGAAATTTAGGTGAAACAGGTTGTGTAGCATGGATGTTTGAAAAAAAAGGGCTAATAATTGTTGAGAAAAGCGATAGTCTAGATATAGATACTGTGATGATGATAGCTATTGATTCTGGCGCTCAAGATGTTGAAGAACAGGATGATTCCATAGAAATTATTACTGGTGTTGAAGAATTTGATACTGTAAAAAACAGTTTAAAGGAAAATAATATAGATATTTTTTCGGCAGAGATATCCTATATTCCAAACACTACTGTTAAAGTCTCGGAATCTGAGTGTGACAAAGTTGAAGGATTATTAGAAGCCTTAGAAGAACATGATGATGTCCAAAATGTTTATTCAAATTATGAACCTTCAAGTTCCGATGAGTAAAGAATTATTATAACAATAAATGTATAAGTTTATATTAATTGGGTATACTATTCATCCGAATAGGTTAAGGAGGAATATGTATGCCTCGTTTTTTCTACAGATATTTAATCATTGGTTTGTGTATAATTATTATTAGTTTTGGTTATGGTTATCTAAAAACTCTATTATCTTTGAATAACACTAATGGAAATGAAAATAGTGATTACTTAGAACAAAATGTTATTCAAACACCGCAAATAAAGCTTAATTCAAAGGCTAAATTGAAGTACATTACTTTTTATATGGGATGTGGTGATGAAATAATCGAAGAGAAAAACATCGATGAAAAATATGTCGGGATTACCAAAAGTGATTTTCAAAAAGTAGAGAGTGATTGGATTATTGAAAGCTTTACTTCTGAGGAAGCTGTATTAAGAAGAGAGATTAATGGTATTTGTAGTAACCATTACTATATCGGAATTAATAATGGATATGTAGCTCTTTTTCAAGGGATACCAGGCATGCAATCTAGTCTTATGGAACAAACGGATATTTTAGCTGATATCTTAAGGGAAGATGATAGACAAATTTTGGAGAAGGGTCTGATCCTAAACGATAAGCAAGAATTTCTAAAAATCCGTGAAGGTTTGACAAATTAGTATTCTTAATTTAGCAATTGTATGAAAAAAGGAAAATCACCTTTAAGTGTAGAATACATTTAAAGGTGATTTTATGTTAATTATGGGTATTGATCCAGGTATAGCAATAAGTGGTTATGGAGTTATTGCCGGAAAAGCTAATGATTGTAGTGTTATTGATTATGGTGTTATAAGAACAGCATCAGAGCTTGAAATGCCGCGAAGGTTAAAAATAATACATCAAAGCTATGTTGAACTGATAAAAGAGTATAAACCGGATGTTGTGGCAATTGAAGAGTTGTTTTTTAATAAAAATGCTAAAACCATAATCTCTGTTGGCCAGGCTAGGGGTGCTGCTATTTTAGCAGCAGCTTTGTCAAATATTGAGGTTTTTGAATATACTCCACTACAAGTAAAACAATCAGTTGTTGGTTACGGACGTGCAGATAAGCTTCAAATTCAGCAAATGATTAAAATTATTTTTAATTTAGATAAATTACCTAAACCAGATGATGCGGCTGATGCTTTGGCTGTAGCTTTATGTCATATGAGTTCTTATAAACTTGAAAACTTTATAAACAAAAGAGGTTTTTAGAGTAATGTTTGATTATATAGAAGGAAAACTGATTAACATAGAACCAAACTATGCAGTTTTAGACACAGGTGGCTGGGGCATCAAATGTGTGATTTCTATGTTTACTTATAACAAAATAAAGTCAGAACTAGGGAAGAAAACAAAACTTTATATACATATGGTATTAAAGGACGATGCTGCGGAATTAATCGGTTTTCATGATACTGTGGAAAGACAAGCATATGTGTTGCTTAACAGAGTTTCAGGAATTGGCTCAAAGGTAGCTATATCCATTCTTTCCTTGATGAATGTATCTCAATTGAAAGCAAGTATATTATGTGAAGATGTTAAAACTTTAGTTACAATACCAGGTATCGGTAAGAAAACAGCTCAAAAAATGATTATTGAACTAAAGGATCGTATTAAAGAATTACCCGTAGAAGATAAAGTCATTGGTTCTGCTGTCCTTGAAGCTAGAGAAGTTCTTGTTTCTTTAGGTTTCAAGCCAGGGGAAATTCAGCTAGTCTTAAAGGATGATTTTATTGGTGAAAATGATACTGTTGAAGATATAGTAAAGATTGCTCTAAAAAAACTGTCTAAGTAAAGGATGAGAGAATTGGATGAGCGAATTGTCACTCCGGCTTTAAAGAATGATGAGTTTGAATACGAAAAAAGCATCAGGCCTTTAACTTTTTCTGAGTATATAGGCCAAGACCGTGTTAAGGAAAACCTAGAAGTATTTATTAAAGCAGCTTTAATGAGACGTGAGGCTTTGGATCACGTTCTTTTATTTGGACCTCCTGGTTTGGGTAAAACAACATTAGCGTATATTATTGCCAGGGAATTGGGAGTTAATATAAGAATAACATCTGGACCTGCTATTGAGCGTGCTGGGGATTTAGCAGCACTTTTGACAAATCTTGGAAATAAAGATTTGCTTTTTATCGATGAAATACATAGGCTTCACCCAAGTGTAGAGGAGATACTTTATCCTGCAATGGAAGAATTTGCTTTGGACATAATTGTAGGTAAAGGACCTAGCGCTAGATCAATGAGGTTAAACTTAAGCCCTTTTACCTTGGTGGGAGCAACAACAAAAGCTGGTCAATTAACATCACCCTTAAGAGATCGTTTTGGTGTGAGCTTACATTTAGATTTTTATAAAATACGAGATTTAATCACTATCTTAAAAAGAGCGGCAAAGCTGTTAAAAGTTGAAATAGAACATGAGGCAGCAGAAAGAATAGCTCAATGTTCCAGAGGGACTCCGAGAATTGCTAACAGGCTGCTAAGACGTATTAGGGATTTTGCACAGGTCCGAGGCGATGGAATAATTACAAAGGCAATAGCAGAGGAAGGATTAAGACTTCTAGAAATCGATTCAAATGGTCTTGATCAAAATGATAGAAAACTACTTCTAACTATAATTAACAGTTTTAAAGGTGGCCCCGTAGGTATAGAGTCTGTATCAGCAGCTCTTAATGAAGATGTTGCAACTATTGAAGATATTTACGAACCTTATCTTATTAAAGAAGGATATATTTTTAGGACAGCAAGAGGCAGAGTAGTATCAGATAAGGCTTATGAATACTTCAATTTAAAAAAGAATCATGACAAGTAGTGATATTGTTTCGGGGAGGTCTTTCAAAATATGAAAAGGAGTTATCTAATATTTTTTGTAATATTTATGATAGCTGTTTTAGTACCTATTAAAGGTAATTCAATGGAACCTATTTCTGATAAAGTAAGGGTTGGGCTTTTTCATGGTAGTTTGGCACGTAGTACATACCGATTTTATTCAGACACAGGATTTAAATTAGGATGTAAAATAGATAATAACATCGTTGAAACAATAGATTTTTCTGATAAGATGCTAGAAGTTTGTACCGTAGATGCAAAGGATTTTGTATCAATTAAAAACAATATGAACAAAAATGATGCTTTGGATTATGCAATCCAGCTATCAAAACACGGAACGGAAAACTATCTATTCTTTGATGGAAGCTGGTCAGTTTGGACACGAGGCTTAGGTGAAAGTAAGCTTTCCAGTTCTAATTTAATACTTGTTAAAGGTGGTTCAAAGGGAATTCTCCTTCCTTCCACAACGGACAAGCCTATAGTATTACAAAATATTCAACCAGAAGGGGTAATCGCTATTGAAGACAGGAGATATAGGGGAGCATTAGAGATGATGCTAACTCCTGAGGGGTGTATCCAGGTAATTAATGAACTTGGATTGGAGGAATACTTATATGGTGTTATACCAAAAGAAATGCCTCCGAACTGGCATGTGCAAGCATTAAAGGCTCAGGCTGTTACGGCGAGGACGTATACTCTTGCAAATTTATCAAAATGGCGAAAACAGGGCTTTGATATTGATTCAAATACAAGTGATCAAGTTTATTATGGTTTTGATGCAGAAAATCCTAATACTAATATAGCAGTAGATGAAACCAGAGGTGAAATTATTTGTTTTGAGGGCAAACCAATCGAAGCCTTTTATCATTCTGATAGTGGTGGCCTAACCGAAGAGTGTAAAGATGTTTTTGTTTCAGACTTGCCTTATTTAAAATCGGTAGAAGATATTTTTTACTCGAATTCCCCTAACTCAACATGGGAAGTATCATTATCAATAGATGAAATCAGTAATAGAGTAAAATCAGTGGCAAATGTGGGTAAAGTTTGTGATATATCTATTTTTGAAAGAACACCCACAGGAAGAGTAAAGAAACTTATCGTAAAAGGCAGTGAAGGAGAAATAATACTTGAAAAAAACCAGATTAGAAATGTATTTGGTTTAAAAAGTACCTTTTTCGACGTTCTAGGAGCTTCGAACAATTATACCAATACTGCCCATGCTGTTTCGTCAGAGGGAAGTATTACTTTGGTTGATTTTAATAATAAATATGTGATTACGCAAGAAGGCTTGACGAACCTTTGGAATAAGCATATTTCAATCCTAGGTGCTGAAAATTCTACAATAATAGAAAGTGTTAGTAATATATCAGACAATATGTATATTTTTAGAGGTCGTGGTTATGGACACGGCGTTGGGATGAGTCAATGGGGTGCTAAGGCCATGGCTGAAAATGGGTATAATTATAAACAGATATTGCTACACTACTATAAAAATGTGGAAATACTACAAAGCAATTTATAGGAAGAAGTGTAACATAAAATGAAACTTGGAGACTTTGACTTTTATTTGCCAGAAGAATTAATAGCCCAAGAGCCTATTAAAAATCGCTCGGAATCTAGGCTTATGGTTTTAAATAAAAGTAGTGGTATTATTGAACATAAGAAATTTGAGGATGTAATAGATTATTTAAGTCCAGGTGATTGTCTAGTCTTAAATAATACTAAAGTAATACCAGCTAGACTAATCGGTAAACGGAAAAAAACTCTAGGAAAAATAGAGATGGTACTTTTAAAATCTATTGATGAAGATGTATGGGAAGTTTTAGTTAAACCTGGGAGAAAAGTTAGAAAACATGATACAATCACTTTTGGCAATGATCAATTGGAAGCCAAAGTGCTAGATTATACAGATTTTGGTGGAAGGATTGTTCATTTCAGTTATGAAGGTTCATTTGAAAAAGCTCTTAATGAATTAGGAGAAATGCCTACACCTCCATATATAAAAAAGAAACTTGAAGATAAAAGCCGTTACCAAACAGTATATGCACTAACACCTGGTTCGGCTGCTGCACCAACAGCAGGACTTCATTTTACTGATAAATTTTTAGATAAAATAAGAGATAAGGGCATTTCTACAGCTTTCATAACACTTCATGTTGGCCTGGGAACCTTTAAACCTGTAACAGTGTCAAATATTGAAAATCACCAAATGCATTCTGAGTATTATGAAATAACTAAGGAAGCTTCTGATACTATAAATGACACAATTGAAGGTGGGGGCAAAATAGTTGCAGTTGGAACTACATCTACTAGGACACTGGAAACTGTTGCTAAGGAAAAAGGCAAAATAGTCCCTTGTAACGGGTGGTCAGATATATTCATTTATCCAGGTTACAATTTTAAGATTATCGATGGATTAATAACAAATTTCCATCTCCCTAAATCAACTCTTTTAATGTTGGTGTGTGCTTTTTCCACTAGAGACATTGTGCTAAAAGCATATAAGGAAGCGATAGATAAAAAATATAGGTTTTTTAGTTTTGGTGATGCAATGCTGATTATGTAAGGTGGGTAATGTAGAAAATGAAATTACATTCTAAAATTGAAAAAGTGGTTTACATTATAGAAGTTGTGCTGGCCGTGCTTATTGCATTTGGTATTATTGTTAGCGCTTTCGATATTATACAATATTATAAAATAATAATAACAACAGCTCCTACTAACACTACTCCGGTTGTTCAGGCTTTTTTAGGGCATATACTGACTTTGGTTATAGGCTTAGAGCTAATTATTATGCTAGTCAAACATACTGCTACGAGTGTTATTGAAGTATTGCTTTTTGCCATTGCACGTAAAATGGTAATTGAGGCCAAAGGCATGCAAGATTTTTTATTGGGCATAATTGCTATCGGTATTTTGTTTTTTATTAACAAGGTATTTGACCCTGGTAGGAATTTTGTTAGTGATATTAATTTCGTAAATCCGACTACTCTTGTTAGAGATGTAAATAAAAGTTTGGATATTAGTATTCCAGAGGATATGGGTAATACTATAGGAGGTGTTATCTTTAATCTATGTAAAGAATGCGGTGAAACTTTGAAAGAAGGCAAAGTTTTCAAGATTGCTGATGCTGAAGTTACAATTCTAGCATTAGAAAATGGCACTATTAAAGGATTAAAGGTAATAAAAATTGAAGAGAAGGATGACCTACACCATGAAATTTGATATACTAAAAAAATCGGCTAACACATTGGCGAGGCTAGGCATTCTGAAAACAACGCATGGTACCTTTGAGACACCTGTATTTATGCCTGTTGGAACTCAAGCTACGGTAAAAACAATGACACCTGATGAGCTCAAGGAAATTGGTGTAAAAATTATTTTAAGCAACACCTATCATTTGTATTTAAGGCCAGGTCATGAATTAGTAAAGGCAGCAGGTGGTTTGCACAAATTTATGAATTGGAACCGCTCTATCTTGACTGACAGTGGCGGTTTTCAAGTGTTTAGTTTGGGTAATTTGAGAGAAATTAAGGAAGATGGTGTTACCTTTAAATCTCATTTAGACGGTTCTAGTCACTTCATCGGTCCAGAAACATCAATAGAAATACAAAATGCCTTAGGGGCAGATATAATAATGGCTTTCGATGAGTGTATTCCTTATCCATCAACATATGATTATGTTTTGGAATCTGTTAAACGAACAACAAGATGGGCTGAAAGATGTCAAAAAGCTAATAGGAACGATGATACTCAAACACTTTTTGGTATAGTTCAAGGGGGAATGTATAAAGATTTAAGGGAGAAAAGTGCTAGAGATTTGATATCTTTAGATTTCGAAGGATATGCTATAGGAGGATTAAGTGTTGGCGAACCAAAAGACTTAATGTATGATATTCTTGATTTTACTGTTCCTATATTACCAGATGAAAAACCACGTTATTTGATGGGTGTAGGTGCTCCTGAGGATCTAATCGAAGGGGTTATCAGAGGAGTTGATATGTTCGATTGTGTGTTACCCACTCGAATTGCTCGAAATGGCACCGTTTTTACTAGAAACGGTAAACTAGTTGTTCGAAATGCCGCTTACGTAAAAGACTTTGCTCCTTTGGATCCAGGTTGTGATTGTTATGCTTGTAAAAACTTTACTAGAGCATATATACGACATCTAATTAATACTAATGAAATTTTGGGTATAAGATTAACAACAATCCATAATATACATTTTCTCCATAATCTCATGAAAGATATTAGAGAAGCTATTGAAAAAGATTGTTTATTAGAGCTAAGAGAAGAGTTTTATGCAAGTTTTAGGAACTAACTGTAGATAGTAAATAAAAATGTTTTACAAAAAAGGTTTTTTTGGTTTAATATAGAAATAAATACTTATATTAATTTACTTGAAAGGGTGGGATTATTGGATACAGCATTATTTTTGAATCAGTTTGGGCCTATTATATTTATTTTTGCGATTTTTTATTTTTTAATCATACGTCCACAACAAAAAAGGGATAAAGATCGTAGGAATATGCTTTCAAATTTAAGCGAAGGTGACGATGTTGTAACAATAGGCGGTATATATGGTAGAATACTAAATATTAAGGAAGATGTAATAACTCTGGATGTTGGCGACAAAATTAAAATAAAAGTAACACGTTCTGCCATTGGCAATGTATCAAAGAAGGCAGAAGAAAAAGATGATTAACAAACATAAAGTGAATAAGAAGCAGGAGAAAATCTCCTGCTTTTTGTCATATTATATCACCTCTAATAAATAAAGTATATTTAGAAAGGGGATGATTTAATATGAAAAAAACATCAGATGATAGAAAAATTATAGAGTTTAGGAAAATACTTAAAGGGGTTATCAATGCGTACTTTTTTACGATATTGCTTTTCTTAATTCTTGCTATGTTTTTATATTTTACGAGTATTTCAGAAAAAATTATACCTATTGCTGTGGTAGCAATCAGTGCAGTTAGCATTTTGCTAGGAGGGGTAAGAATAACGAAAGATATAGAGAATATGGGCTGGCTCCATGGAGGATTGATCGGCTTTTTGTACATGGGTATTCTAATGATCATTAGTTTTTTTATTGGACCATCTGTTACATTCAGTTGGAATATTGCTGTAGATCTTTTTCTAGGATTTTTGGTAGGCATGTTGGCTGGAATACTAGGAGTTAACCTTTAAAAATAGAGTTCTAGTATTTTCTTTTCAAAAATACAGTTTTATGCTATAATTTTTTTATAAAACAATTGTACTAGGAGGAATAATCAATGAAACATATAAAACCATTACATAGAGGTAATTTGAACAAAGAAGATAAAATAATTCAAAAAGGTTGCGGCGAATGTCAGTCTTCATGCCAATCAGCATGTAAAACTTCGTGTACGGTAGCAAATCAAGTTTGCACACAAAAATAAAGGCCTTCAGCAGGCCTTTTTTTAAGTGTTTAGGGCATATTTGTTGACAAGGAAATAATTAGAAGGATATAATTTAAATATATCAATGCAGAGAATGGAGGAAGGGGACTTAAATGGATTTAAGAACAAAAAGTCTCATTAAAATTGCAGCTATAATTATAATTGCAATAGCATTAGCATATACGACATTATATGGTTTCCAAATAGCAGGATATAAGGTTATCCCTATAAAAAAGGCAATAAACTTAGGCCTTGATTTACAAGGAGGAGTTTCAGTATTATTAGAGGCTAAGCCAAAGGCGGGCGAACAAATTACTGATGAGAAAATGAATGGTGCTGAGAGTGTTATTAGAGGAAGAGTGGATCAACTGGGTGTTACAGAACTAATTATAGCAAGACAAGGAGATTCTAGAATACTTGTTGAACTTCCGGGAATACAAGATTCTCATAGGGCTTTAGAGGTAATTGGAAAGACAGCATCACTTCAGTTTATTAGCCCCGATAATGAAGTTATTCTAACCGGTGAAAATGTAATCGATGCAAAAGCAGTTTATGGTGAACAGAATGAACCTATGGTAAGTCTTAAACTAGATTCCAGCGGTTCAAAGAAGTTCGAAGAGGCTACCCGAAAGTATCTAGAACAACCAATAATAATAATGCTAGACGAACAGGTGATTTCTGCCCCTCAAGTACAAAATGTTATTACCGGTGGAGAGGCAGTTATTACTAATATGTATAGCATCGAGCAAGCTGCTGAATTAGCTGGTCTGATAAGAGCTGGCGCATTACCTGTGGATCTTGAACAACGTCAAATCATGACTATTGGTCCAACTTTAGGTGCTGATTCTTTAAGTAAAAGTTTAAATGCAGGTGTTATTGGTATAGCAGCAGTTTTGGTTTTTATGCTGTTATATTATAGATTGCCAGGACTAGTGGCAGATATTGCTTTGATTATTTATATAATGCTTGTATTATTAATTTTTGCTTCTATAGGAGCAACTTTGACTTTACCTGGAATAGCTGGATTTATTTTATCAATAGGTATGGCTGTAGATGCTAATGTTTTGATCTTTGAAAGATTTAAGGAAGAATTAAGAATGGGCAAATCATTAAGGGCTGCTGCCGATTCGGGCTTTCATAGAGCTCTAACTACGATTTTAGATTCTAATATTACTACAATAATAGCAGCTATAGTTCTTTTATACTTTGGAACCGGTCCCATAAAGGGTTTTGCAGTGACTTTAATAATAGGTATTGTAACAAGTATGTTTACAGCAATAACAGTGACCCGAGTGATACTAGTCAACCTGATTAATACAAGAGTATTTACAAACAAAAAATTATACGGTGCATAAGAGGTGAAAAGGTTGAGAAAATATAAGATAATAGAAAAAAAACTGGTATGGCTTAGTATTTCATTTATAATAATTGCTTTAGGTGTATTCTTTGTGATTACTCGGGGGTTTAACTGGGGTATTGACTTTACTGGTGGAAATATGCTGCATATTAATTTACATCAACAATATGAACTTAGTTTAGTAAGAAGTAAACTTGAAAATCTTGATATAAAAGAATTTGAAGCTAGAAAAGCCGGTGACAAGCAGCAAGAGTTAATTCTAAGAACGGTTAATTTACCAAAAGAAAAAGAAGTTGAAATTTTAGATAATTTAAAGCAAGACTGGCCACAGACAGAACTTGTTCGTTCTGAGTCTATAGATGCTTTAATTGGTAAAGAGCTTCAAAAACAGGCAATAGTTGCATTAATAATAGCAAATATTGGAATGCTTATATATATTACATTTAGATTTGAATTCAAATCAGCAGTAGCTGCTATTTTAGCACTAGTGCACGATGTATTAATCGTTTTAAGTTTTTATGCTATTACTAATGTGCCCATAGACAGTACCTTCATCGCAGTAGTACTTACGATTGTAGGATATTCAATAAATAACACAATTGTTTTTTTTGATAGGATTAGAGAAAACTTGAAAATTATGAGCAAAACTTCCTTTGATGATATAGCAAATTTGAGTATTACACAGTCCTTATCAAGAACTATTAATACATCATTAACAACCCTTCTAACGATTGGTGCTATGTTTTTATTTGGTGGTGAAACTATTAAAAGCTTTACTTTAGCTTTAATTATTGGCATCATTGCCGGAACATATTCTTCAATTTTTTTAGCGAGTTCTTTATGGTCAATGCTTAGGGGGAAAGCTAAAACGGCAAAAGCGTAAACGAGGTGAAGAGATGTTTAAACAAATGCTTTATGCTGGAATTGGCCTTGCTACAGTAACGAAAGAAAAGGCAGAAGAAGTAATTACAGACCTTATCAAAAAAGGTGAAATTTCTACGGAAGAAGGTAAAGATTTATTAAGCACTTTAATGAATAGAATGCAGGAAGAAAGCGATAAATTAAAGCTTATAATCGACAAACAGGTAGAAAAAGTTATATCTTCAATGAATCTTGTTAGAAAATCAGAATTTGATAAGCTAGTACAAAAGCTGGAAGAATTGGAAAATAAAATAACGCAAATTATCGACAAAAAAGAGGTTTAACCCTCTTTTTTTTATATAAAAAGAACCTTTTAGTAAAATACTAGTATAAGTAAATGAAATAGTTGTGAGGGATTTGAATGAAAAATTATTCGCAGATTATTAGACATAAAGGCAATAGTTCGCTTTTTGATATTTTAGATGTATCAGTGGCAGGATCTCTTTCAGGAATGCCAATACATGTACATGCTGAAGGATTAAGAGGCACAGGTAAGACGACAATCATAAGGGCTTATAAGGAAGTTCTACCCATGATTGATAGAATAAAGGGTTGCTTATTTAATTGTCATCCATCAGAACCTCATTGTCCAGAACATTGTAATCTAAGTAGAGAGGAAATAAATAGTATCGGTATTGAAAGAATAAAAATGCCCTTTTTGGAAATATCGCCATCTGCTAAAAAAGGTACTGTCGTTGGAAGTATAGATTTAAAAAAGCTGACATCGAAAGAACGCCCTGAAGCCGCCCTCTTGCTAGGGACTATTCCTAAAGCTCATCGTGGAATTGTTTTTATTGATGAAATCAATCGTATTGCTGATACTTCTCCTGAAATTGTAGATTTATTGCTTGACGTAATGGGAACAAAACCTGGGAGAATACAAATTGAAGAAGCGGGTCTACCTGTAACCGAGATACCAGTTCAGGTTACTGTATGGGCAGCCTCAAATCCAGATGAGGATCCCGGCCCCTTAGGTGAGATTCGGCGTCAACTATCAGACCGGTTTGACTTTTCTGTTAATGTTGAAAGACCTAAAGATATTTGGGTGATTTATAAAATACTGGATGGCAGCACATTAAATAGTGACAATAATATTACTGAGGAAACGAAAGGGAAATTCATTAGGGCTGAAGAAAATTTAAGGACAATAGGAAAATATGAGCCTTCTAAAGAAGTAAAACAACTTCTCTCATCCTTATATGTAGATCACTGCATAGAAAGTCTTAGAAGTGTTGAGGCAGCTCTACTTGGCACAAGAATTAGAGGTGCTCTGTTAAAGAGATGCCCTAATATCGATGATGTTATCTTTATAACTAAATATGCTTTAAGACATAGGATGGCGACTAAGGATATTGATAGTATAATGAATAATTTGGAGCAAAGAAAAAACACATTGCAAAAGCCAATGATTTCTAATATAAATACTAAAACTAAAGACAACAAATCCAAATTATCTAGTGTTAAAGGTATGAAAAAGGAGTTAAAGGAAAATCCAAAGGAGCAGCCTTTTACTTCATTAAAAAATCTTATAAAAAGATTGACGAACAATCTGATGTGTTTACAGAGTAATAAAAATAATAACAGCACTTCCAATTCTTATCACCAAACTACACAACTGAAAGCACCACCCGAAAAAGCTTTACCTATAAAAGAACTTGATGCAGAAGAACATGTAAAAACCGAAGCGGAACTATTAAGATGAGTTTTGTTGATAAGATAAAAAATGAATTTAAAAAGAATAAAGGTGTGAGAATTGGTCATACAGCTGTTGTTAGCAGAAAAGTCCATACAATAAATCCTGATTGTCCTGAAAAAGTGAGCATAATGATGAATTCAGATGCTGGCGAAGTTTTTTATAATAGATTAACCAGAAATGAAATTATCCATATCGACCTGTTTCATGAAATAAAGACCTTTGATTTAAAGCATATGGCTGATTATGTAAAGGAGTCTTTGATAAATAATTCTTTAGGACATCTTATTGATTTTATCGATATTCAGACAGGTTCGGGTGGAGGGAAACTTACAGGAAATTTAAGTTATGGGAAAACAGAAAGTCTAATAAACAACCATCTCAACCATGTTCATTTAGCAGCTCTGATTTCAGATGACGAGCTTAGTAGTTTACTTATATTAATTTCCTCTATTGAAGAAGCTTTAAATAATCAAAATGTTGAACTTCGAAAAGTGGAGTATATCAAACATGAAATAGGAAATAAAAACATCGATATGTCACCTTATACTACTGACTCTGATTCTAATTTGAAACAAGATCAAAGAACACAATCACAATCCAATTTTAGGAATGCCATTGAAATCATAGAACATTTTGGGAGCATAAAGGAAATAGAGGAACTTTTTGATGATATAAGGCGCGTTCAGAAAGACCCGCAAAGTGCAAAGGATTTAAAGAAAAAGAGCAGTAATTATGAAGATATGTTAAGCTATTGTGAAAAAAGAAAACTGCTAAGAAAATCTTACGGCATACATCTATTGACAAAGGATGGGGAAAGCTTCAGGGAATTTATCAAAATAAACCGTAAGGAACTTGAGTCCATCCTTAAACAAAATATAAAAAAGTACTCTAAAATAAGTAATTATAATAGTTTAGAAATCGTCCATAATTATAGAACAGCGCTTAAATGTCAAAAAGGACCTGGGATTTCTGTTCCCTTTGATAATAAAGAATTGGCTCAAGAACTTGATGTAATAGAAACAGTAAAGAATGCTGTAGTTAGAAGTTGCTTTCAAAAAAAAGAATTACAGGTTGAAGAACAAGATATAATTGCTATCAAACGCATTCCTAAGCCTCAACAAGACATTTGTCTAATAATAGATGCTAGTGCTAGTATGGCAGGTTCTAGACTAAGAAATGCAAAATATCTGGCTAAACATCTTATATTAAAACCTTACACAAGGATAAGTGTACTTGCCTTTCAAGAAAGAAAAGTTAGTCTAAATGTACCTTTTACTAGAAACTACGACTTATTTGAAGAAGGTATAAATAGTATTACATCAACTGGACTTACACCATTAGCATTAGCACTTGACAAAGGGCTCTTGTATATGAAAACAAAGTATTTAAAAAATCCTCTAATCATGCTTATAACTGATGGTATACCAACAGTTTCATTGTGGAGTGCAGATCCAATCAAAGATGCCATAAATGCGGCTGAAAAGATTGCTAAAAATAAAATCAATTTTTGCTGTATCGGTCTTCAACCGAATAAAGACTGTTTGGTAAAGATATCAGAAGCGGCAAAAGGCAAGTTGTTTATATTAGATGAGCTTAGCCGTGAAGCGTTAGTTGAAATAGTGAATAAAGACAGTCAATTCTTTTAAGATCCGAGCTATAGGCTCGGATTTGGCTTTTTATTGATATAAATACAGGATTAGTTTATAATTATATGTGTTTACAGCTTAAGAAGTTTTATTAAATGTAATGGCCAAAAACGGGGGAAATAAATGATCAACAGCAATTATATATGGCAAATATCTTCAGGTGAACAAGTAAATTGTAATTACGGGGAACTTCATCATGTAATTCTCCAACTACTTAGAAAAAGGGGTATTGTTACTCCTGGACAAATACATCGGTATATTCATCCCGATTTGAATTTTATGTATAATCCAATGTTATTAAAAGATATGGATAAGGCAGTAGTTCGAATTAGAGAAGCCTTGGCGAAAAGAGAGCTAATAACGGTATATGGTGATTACGATGTTGATGGCATAACAAGCTGCTGTGTTATAATAAAATTATTGAAAAAATTGGGAGGTCATGTTGATTTTTACATTCCTTCTAGGCTCCACGAGGGCTATGGCCTTAGCAAAGAAGCAATAGAAAAACTACATGAACAGGGTACAAGCTTAATAATTACTGTCGATAATGGAATGGGTTCTTATGAAGAGGTGGATTATGCATCAGAATTAGGTATAGATGTAGTGATCACTGATCATCATGAACCTCAGGAAAAGATCCCACGAGCTATCGCTATAGTAAACCCAAAGCAAAATGAATGTGACTATCCTTTTAAAGAATTAGCAGGCGTAGGCGTAGCACTGAAATTAGCTCAAGCCTTGACAGATGACTCAAAGCTTCTAAATGAGTTTTTAGAACTTGCAGCCTTAGGTACTGTAGCTGATATAGTACCATTATTAGATGAAAATCGTATTATAGTTAAAAACGGTATAGAACTTTTAAGAAATACTAGCAATAAAGGCCTTTTAGCTTTGATAGGACTATTAAACCTAGATAGTAGTACCATGGATACGAGAAAAATAAGCTATATGTTAGCGCCAAGATTGAACGCAGCTGGAAGAATAGCCAATCCTCGCATAGCAGTTGAGCTTTTATTGTGTAATGATGACACACAAGCTTTAAATCTTGCCCAAGACCTTGAAAAGACTAATCAAGAAAGGCAAGCTTTGGAGGCAAAGACATTAGATGAAGCTAAATCTGTAGTAGAACAACAGGTAAATCTAGATACAGATAACATAATAGTTATTTCACATCCAAATTGGCATCCAGGCGTAATTGGTACCGTATCATCAAAACTAACAGAGAGTTATGGTAGACCATCTATATTAATTGCCGAAGAAGGAGATGAAGGCCGCGGCTCTGGTAGAAGTGTGCCAGGTTTTAATCTTTTTGATGCCGTTAGCAAAGTATCAAAAAGACTTTTAAGATTTGGGGGTCATGAACAGGCTATAGGTCTTGGAATAAAGGTTGATAATATCAATGTTTTTAAAAGAGAAATAAATCAACTTGTAAATGACAGAGCTGATAAAATAGATTGGAGTCCTAAACTGAATATTGACTTAGAGTTAAACCAACAAGATATCAATTTAGACCTTGCTAAACAGTTAGAATTAATGGAACCTTTTGGTTTTGGGAACAAAAAACCAATTTTCATGTGTAAAAATATGCACATTAAAAATGTTAGAACGGTAGGAAATGGAGATAAACATTTAAAATTAAGTCTAAAGAGTAGTAAAAATAACGTAGATGCGATTGGATTTAATTTTGGCTTATACAAAGAAGATTTAGATATGGCTTTAATTATGGATATAGCCTTTCATCTAGAAGTTAATCGATGGAGGGACTTTGTTGGCCCACAATTAAACATCAAAGATATAAAAGTTCCTTTTTTGCAAGACAAATTATTAAACAGTATAGAGCAAGATTATTATTGCAAGTTTTATTCTAGTATTAAAATTAGCAACAATAAAATACTGTCAAAAGATGCTGATATAATAAATAATGATAATGTGATTATTATTAACGATAAAAGCATTAGAAGAACAGAGTATGTAGGATCTCTTCTTAAGAATGATCGAAGTGTAATTGTGGTAATTAATACTCCATATAGAGCTTGGCAGTTATTAACTTTTTTAAAAAATGACAATGATTTAGATAGCAATTTGCAAATACTATATGATAATAGTTTGGACGATTGCGGTTGCTATAAAAATGTTATTATTATAAATCCTAAAACAGTAATTAAACATGTAAACTTTGATGATATCGTTTTTTACGATACTCCATTTAGTATAGATATTTTGAAAAAGCAATTTAGAGATATTTCATCCCGGTCAAGAGCTTATGTATTATTTGAAAAAGAAGATTTGTATTATAATTACATGGTATGTGAACAGATATTACCAAGCATAAAGGATTTAAAAGCAGCTTTTAACATTCTAAAAAAACTCGTATCAAACGGTTCTTTTCCAAACTTTAATATAAAGGATATACAAAGGCTGTTATATGAACATTTTGGTGTGGACCTTAATTATAGCGCATTACTATATGTTTTTGATATTTTTCAAGAAATGGATATCATCGAATATAAAATCAAAGAAGAATTATTGGAAGTATCAATATGTAAAAATCATGATAATATGTTTAAACTTGAAAACTCATATACATATATGAAGCTTTTCAATTTTAAGAGAAAAGTAGTAGAATTATATAATCAGTTTTTTAACGTACAATTATTACTAGGAGGAAAACTAAATGGACTTAAAACAAAAAGTTAGAGTGATCGAGGATTTTCCGCAAGAAGGCATCAGCTTTAAAGACATTACAACCTTACTAAAAGATGGGGAAGCTTTTAGACATGCAATTAAATCTATGGCAGAACTTATACGTAATAAAGATGTTGATTTGGTTGCTGGACCTGAAGCCCGGGGATTTATAGTGGGTACACCTCTTGCTTATGAGTTGGGTGTTGGTTTTGTACCAGCCAGAAAAAAAGGTAAATTACCTGGGGAAGTTATTAAAGCTGAGTATGATTTGGAATATGGTACAGACATTATAGAAATGCACAAAGATGCAATAAAACCAGGTCAAAAAGTTGTTGTAGTTGATGATTTATTGGCTACAGGTGGCACGATTCTTTCTACAGTAGAATTAGTAGAAAAGCTTGGTGGAATTGTTTCAGGAATTATTTTTCTAATAGAGCTTACAGAGTTAAATGGAAGACAGAATTTATCAAATTATGATGTTTATTCTCTTATTAAATATTAAAAAGGACAGGGGTGGAAGATTTGAATTTTGCATCATTGAAAAAGCAAATTTTATCTTACAACCCTTCTGGTGACCTTAATCTTATACAAAAGGCTTATGACTTTGCAAATAAAGCCCACAGTGGTCAACATAGGGTGTCAGGTGAACTTTTTATATTCCACCCCTTAGGTGTTGCTATAATTTTAGCGGATTTGGAACTTGATTTTACCACTATTGCTGCAGGATTATTACATGACGTTGTAGAGGATACAGATTATACTATTTCAGACATAGAAAAAGAATTTGGTTCTGAAATTGCGCTTTTAGTTGACGGAGTAACAAAATTAGGTAAACTTGAGTTTAAGACCAAAGAAGAGCAACAAGCTGAAAATTTTAGAAAAATGTTTTTGGCAATGGCCAAAGATATTAGGATAATTCTAATAAAGCTTGCAGACAGGTTACATAATATGAGAACACTCAAATACTTATCTAAAGAAAAGCAGAGGGAAAAAGCTTTGGAAACTATTGAAATTTTTGCCCCTCTAGCTCACCGACTTGGAATATCTAAAGTTAAATGGGAACTTGAAGATTTAGCTTTTAGATTTTTGGAGTCAGACCAGTATTATCAGCTTGTAGATAAGGTTGCTAAAAAAAGACAAGAGCGAGAAGAACACATTAATAATATGATTGATGTGTTAAAACGACATCTTAGATCATCTGGTATTAATGCTGAGATTCAAGGGCGACCTAAGCATTTTTATAGCATTTATAAAAAGATGAATGAACAAAATAAAACTTTCGATCAAATTTATGATTTAACTGCAGTGCGAGTAATTGTGGGTAATGTAAAGGACTGTTATGGGGCCTTGGGAGTTATCCATACTTTATGGAAGCCAATACCAGGTAGATTTAAGGACTATATAGCAATGCCAAAGCCAAACATGTATCAATCTCTTCATACTACAGTCATTGATTCATCAGGTGACCCACTGGAAATACAAATAAGAACATATGAGATGCATAAAACTGCTGAATACGGTATCGCTGCTCATTGGAGATACAAAGAAGGCGATAAAAACAATAGTGATTTTGAGAAAAAACTTTCTTGGTTAAGAGAGATTCTTGACTGGCAAAGGGAGCTTAAAGATGCAAAGGCTTTTATGGAGACTCTGAAGATTGACCTTTTTACTGATGAAGTTTATGTTTTTACTCCCAAAGGAGATGTTATTGATCTACCTATGGGGTCATGTCCTATAGACTTTGCTTATAGGATTCATACAGATATTGGTAATAAATGTGTTGGTGCAAAAATTAATGGGAAAATGGTTACTTTAGACTATAAATTAGCTAATGGAGATATAATTGAAATTATTACTTCAAGTAATAGTAACGGTCCTAGTCGAGACTGGTTGAATATTGTAAAGTCTCCTCAAGCAAAAAACAAAATACGGCAATGGTTTAAAAGAGAACGGCGAGAAGAAAATATTGCCAGAGGCAAGGAAATGATTGAAAAAGAGGCTCGCCGGCAAGGGTATGATATATATAAACTCATAAAAAATGAGGCAATGAATAGCTTTTTTAAACGAATGAGTTTTTCAAATATTGATGATATGTATGCTGCTATTGGTTATGGAGCTATTACTACAAAGCAAGCGTTGCAAAGAATAATTGATGAATACAAAAAAACTGTAAAACCAGATAAAGTAGATTTAGTTATCGATAAAGTTAAAACGAAGGCTAAACCGAAGAAAAAAATAGATCGAGGTATCAAAATTAATGGTATAGACAATATATTAGTAAAATTCTCTAGATGCTGTAATCCCGTACCGGGAGATAAAATTATTGGATATATTACAAGGGGTCGCGGAGTATCGATTCATCGTCAAGACTGCAAAAATGTTAGTGAATATCTCAATGATAAAGACCGACTTTTGGAAGTTGAATGGGAAAAATTTAATGATTCTTCATATCCGGTAGAAATTGAAGTGGCAGCTTACGATAGAGTAGGGTTGCTTTCAGATATAATAAATGTAATTGGAGAAATGGAAACAACTATTGATGCAGTCAATGCACGTGCGAGTAATAATGGAATGGCAACAGTTTATCTAGTTTTAGAAATAAATAATAAACAGCATTTAGAAAATGTGATACAAAAAATAAAAAGAGTAAATGCGGTATATAATGTAAGACGAACATGAGTCTAAAAGGGGGATTTTATGAGAGCTGTAGTACAAAGGGTAAGCTGTGCATCTGTTTCTGTTGATGGTGAATACATTTCAAAAATAGATAAGGGTCTTGTTGCCTTTATAGGTGTATCTGTTGATGATAAAATAGAAGATGTTGATTATATTGCCGATAAAATTGTTAACCTTAGAATCTTTGAGGATGAAAACGGTAAAATGAACAGATCAATTCAGGATATAGATGCATCACTTTTAATAATATCTCAATTTACATTGTTAGGAGACGTTAGAAAAGGACGTAGACCTAGCTTTATAAAAGCAGCTCCTCCTGAAAAGGCACAAAAACTTTACGAAGCTTTAGTAGATTCTTGCAAAAAAAAGGTAAAGACAGTTGAAAAAGGTCAATTCCAAGCTCATATGATAATTAACGTCTTAAATGATGGTCCTGTCACAGTTTTACTTGATAGTGATAAACTTTTTTAAGGAGGCACAATATGTTTCTGAAATGTTTACAGGTAGGCCCAATCGAAACTAATTGTTATATTCTTGCAGATGGTAATAAAGCAATAATTATAGATCCTGGTTGGGATAGTGATTCAATACTAAAAGTTATAGAAAGCGAAAAACTTAATGTAGAATACATCTTTCTGACACATGGGCATGCTGATCATATTGGAGCATTAAAAGAAGTAAAGTTTGCTACTAATGCTAAAATTGCGATTCATGAGAAGGATGCTCGGATGCTCGTTTCTTCAGAAGATAATCTTTCTATTTTTTTCGGACAAAGCATCAGACAACCCTCAGCTGATATCTTGCTTAAGGGTAACGAGACGTTTCAACTAAATAACATCACTTTAGAGATAATTCATACCCCTGGGCATACTCCCGGTGGTATATCAATAAAAGTTAATGATATTGTTTTTACTGGTGATGCACTGTTTGCGGGTTCTATTGGAAGAACGGATTTTCCAGGAGGTTCATATAATGAACTTATCGAATCAATAAAGGAAAAGCTATTACCTTTAGGTGATGATGTCACAATTTTACCGGGACATGGAGAACAATCTACGATTGGTAATGAAAGGAAAATGAACCCGTTTTTAAAATAACATGATTAATTTATGATTTAATATAAATGCATTAAAAACATATTTTTTTTTACCATGGGAAAACTAAGGATAACGTTATGGGAGGGATTGTATGGCAGAAAGAGTCAAAAGTATTAAAGAGTTATTCAATTCCAATGACGATTACGCTGATATCCTTGACATGTTTGATGAAGAAAATATGTTTGATGAAGATATAGCGAGAGATGCGAAAATAGGTATTGATACTGTTAAAAGCATAAAAAAATCATGGATTGATAAAGATTCAAGTTATTTACAATCAATTTTTTCCATAAATAAAAGGCCATTAAAAAAATCCCGGCATTAGTTTGCACGGGATTTTTAATATCTAATTAGGTTGTTTTTCAACTTTAACTGAAACAAATTGGGATTGACCATTTCGTAAAACAAGCATTATCAAGTTATCATTTATCTTAGCTTTGCTAACTATTTCAACTACATCATTAGAATTTTTTATAATCTTATCATCTATTTTCAGAATAACATCACCTCGTGTTAAGCCGGCTTTAGCTGCAGGGCTATTAGGAACAACATCGGCAATTAGAGCCCCGTTTTGATCCTCTAGATTGAAATATTCTGCAAGATCCTTGGTTAAATCTTGGAGGATTACACCTATATAGGGGCGAGTAACTGATCCACTTTCTATAAGTTCGTCCAGGACTTCTTTAACAGTATTTATAGGTATGGCAAATCCGATACCTTGGGCTTGCGCATTAATTGCTGTATTTATTCCAATTACTTCACCATTTAATGACATAAGAGGGCCGCCACTGTTACCGGGATTAATAGCAGTATCTGTTTGTATTAAGTTTTTATAAACTCTTTCCTTGCCTGTAGACTGATCCGGAATTGTTACTGGTCTACCTTTGGCGCTTATTACCCCAACAGTTACAGTATGATCTAACCTATAAGGATTACCGATAGCAATTACCCATTCACCAACACGCATATTATCTGAATTTCCAAGCGTTATATATGGTAATTTTTTCGATGAATTGATTTTTAATACAGCCAAATCCAGATTAAAGTCTTTTCCTACAACGGTGGCTTTAAATGGTTCTTCAAATCCTGTAACTGTTACATTTACTTCTGTTGCTCCACTGATAACATGTTCGTTTGTGAGAATGTATCCTTCTGGATTGATAATAAAACCTGAACCTATGCCACTAGTAGTTTTTGGTGCACGTGGGCTTTGAAAACTATCTCCGAAAAAGTATCTAAAAAATGGATCATTAAAAAAATGGTTTGATGAAGCATTATTTTCTACGACTGTTTCTATATATACTACTGCATCACTATATTGCTCAACTATTTCCGGGATACTTGTAGGTAAAGGGGATAAAGATTGATTTGTATGTGTAGCGATTTGTGTATCGGCATGTGCGGTATTTTGCGGATATACAGAATTATAGGCTAAAATACCTCCAGCAACTAAAGCTGCTCCCATGGCAAGACCTATCAATACGGCAATTATATACTTCCTTTTATAAAATAAAGACATTACAAAACCTCCATTTCAATTCCTCTTTTAATTATATTATAACCTTATATTTTATTGAGTCTATGTGAAAATTGTTATGAATTTGTGAATTCTAGTCTATAATAATATTGACATAGTGCAGCGAGTTATTCTATAATGTTTAAAAAGAATCATACCGTTAAAAGCTGTGATGGGGCTTTAGACATAATATCTCAACAGGGAGAAAGAGTCGAGATTGAGAGCTCTTTTTGGGAAAAGTATGTTGGTTTGATTTAACACCCCGGAGCTGAAATTCCGAAATTATAGTAGGGATTTACGTTTATGCGTTAAAAAATAAGTGGGATTTTCCAAACAGGGTGGCACCGCGGGAAGACTCTCGTCCCTGATTTATTATCAGCGATGGGGGTTTTTTATTATTTTAAAATAAAATAAGGGGTTGTTTTTATGATAAAAAGAAATTTTTACTGTGGTGAATTGAGAGAAAATCATGAGGGCAAGGATGTTTGTCTTTCAGGTTGGGTTCAAACTAGAAGGGATTTAGGTGGTCTTATTTTTATTGATTTAAGAGATCGCAGCGGCATTGTACAAGTTGTCTTTAATCCCGAGCATAAAGAGGCTTTTAAAAATGCTGATGAAATTCGAAGTGAATACGTAATAGCAGTAAAGGGAAAGGTCTATAAGCGTCCTGAAGAAAATATTAACCCAAAAGTTCCAACAGGATTTATCGAGGTAATCGGTGAGGAACTGAATATTTTAAGCAAATCCAAAACACCACCTTTTCCAATAGAGGATAATATAAAAGTTGATGAAAGTTTAAGGTTAAAGTACAGATACTTAGACCTAAGAAGGCCAAGAATGCAGCATAATTTGATGTTTAGAAGTAAAATGAATAAGTCAATCAGGGATTTTTTAGATAAAAATGGGTTTTATGAAATTGAAACTCCTATTCTTACAAAAAGCACTCCGGAAGGTGCTAGGGATTATCTTGTTCCCAGTCGGCTAAATCCCGGCGAATTTTATGCATTACCACAATCACCTCAACTTTTCAAGCAAATTCTTATGGTAGCAGGAATGGAACGATATTATCAAATAGCCAGATGCTTCAGGGATGAAGATTTGCGAGCTGACAGACAACCGGAGTTTACACAACTCGATATAGAAATGTCCTTTGTTGATGTTGAAGATGTTATTTCAATAAATGAAAAGCTAATACAATATGTTGTTGAACAGGTCACTGGGAAAAAAGTCGAAACGCCTTTTCCCCGAATTACTTACAAAGAAGCTATGAACAAATACGGAACCGATAAGCCAGATACCAGATTCGGAATGGAAATGATTGATATATCGGATATAGTCAATGATTGTGATTTTAAAGTATTTAGCGGTGCTGTAAAAACTGGTGGCAGGGTTAAAGGTATAAACGTAAAAAAAGGTGGAGAAATATTTAGCCGCAGACAAATAGATGATTTAGTGGAGAAGTCAAAGGAATTTGGGGCTAAAGGAATGGCTTGGCTAAACATTACACAAAGTGAAATAAAATCTCCTATTACTAAGTTTTTTAGCGAAGAAATGTTAAAGGATATTGTTGATGAACTTAAAGGTGAACCTGGAGATTTGCTTCTATTTGTTGCTGATAGCAATATAGAACTTGTTATATCGGTACTGGGTCAAATGAGAATATTTTTAGCCAAAACTCTTGGTTTAATTGATAAAGAAAAGCTGAATTTTTTGTGGATAACAGAGTTTCCATTATTAGAATATGATGAAGATGAAAATAGATATGTTGCTATCCATCATCCATTTACTTCTCCAATGGAAGAAGATATTGAATTACTTGATAAAGAACCTTTAAAAGTTAGAGCAAAAGCTTATGATATTGTTCTTAATGGCACTGAGTTAGGAGGGGGAAGTATAAGAATACATGATGCTTCACTCCAAGAAAAAATGTTTAAGACTCTTGGATTCTCTGAAGAAAGGGCGAGGAGTAATTTTGGCTTTCTTCTTAGAGCTTTTGAATATGGAACACCGCCACATGGAGGTATAGCATATGGTTTAGACCGTATGATGATGCTTCTATTAGGTCTTGAAAGTATAAGAGATTGTATTGCATTTCCTAAAACTCAAAATGCTTCATGCCTTATGACAGAAGCTCCGAGTAGTGTTGATTCCAAGCAATTGAAAGATCTTTACATCAAGGTAAATATTTAACATAAAAGCACAATTTGGCAGGGCTATATTGATGCGAAACCTTGATATATAGCCAATTTTGTGATATTATAATACCAGAAATAGAAAAACACCCTACTGTGTGCGTGTGAACTGATATAGTAAAGAGCCAACACTCTGAAATAGGGAGTTCGGTCTCTGGGTGCTGCATGTAGGCCCTCCATAGGGAAACATATAAGGCACCCAGGAGGACACCCACCTGGTGAGCCGGGTCTCTATTTACCAATCAGTGAGTACGGCATGGTGGGGGCTTTTTTGTTTATTGGAGTGATACCAATGGAAGACATGTTTGCCAGAACTGAATTGTTAATTGGTAAAGAATCGCTGGAAAAGCTTAAAAAATCACAAATAGCCATTATTGGAATAGGCGGTGTTGGATCTTTCGCAGTTGAGGCTTTGGCAAGAGTAGGGGTAGGCACATTAATACTTGTTGATTTTGATGTTATATGCTATTCAAATATTAACCGCCAGATTCATGCTACTCATTCTACTGTTGGTTTACCTAAAGTTGATGTAATGAAGGAACGCATTCTTGATATTAATCCTAATGCAAATGTGATTTGTATTCGTGAGTTTTATTCACATGAAAATTCTACAAGAATATTAAGTGGCCATTTTGACTATTTAATAGATGCGATAGACAGCTTAGGTTCTAAAATTGATTTAATCGTAGAATGTAAGAAAAGGAATATTCCAATTATATCAGCTATGGGAGCAGGTAATAAGTTAAATCCAAATAAACTTGAAATAAGTGATATATCTCTTACTTCAATATGCCCACTGGCCAAAAGAGTTAGAAAAGAACTAAGAAAAAAGGGAATAGAAGAAGGAGTAAAAGTCGTATATTCAAAAGAAATACCATTAAAAAAACAAAGTCATAAAAACATCAACGGTTGTAGCAACACTCTAAATAATGTTGTAGGAAGTATTTCATTTGTGCCATCTGCTATGGGTTTGACAATCGCGAGTGAGGTTGTCCGTGATTTGATAAATATTTGACCGGTATATAACAATATTATATAATGAATATACCCTGGGATGGTATTGGAGGCGAATGGTGATGGAAAATGGCCATAGCTGCTCCTATTATGATAACAAAGCAAATTTACTACGACGCTTAAAAAGAATAGAAGGCCAAATTAAAGGTATACAACGTATGATCGAAGATGAAAAATATTGTGTAGATGTTTTAGTGCAAATAGCAGCTGTTAGAGCTGCTTTAAATAAGGTGGGTTTGATTGTTTTAGAAGATCATACAAGAGGATGTGTTGTAGAGGCTGTCCGTTCTGATTGTAACAAAGAAAAAATAAATGAACTAATAGACGTGATAGGTAAATTTATAAAATAAGCTCCACTTAACATTATATATTCTTCATTGGAGGAAACCAATATGAGGGAAAAGGCTATTGTAATATCTAAAAAGAGAGATAGAGCACAAGTAGAGATAGTAAGGACTTCTGCTTGTGATGGATGTAAAGGATGTTCTGTAGGTACTAGCGGAAAACCTCTTAGAGTATGGGTTAAGAATCCCATTAATGCAAAGGTAGGGCAGTCGGTAGCAGTGGAACTAGAAGCATCGAAACTCCTTTCAGCAACTTTTATAGCCTATGGAATTCCTCTTTTAGCGTTTTTAATAGGTTTAGCATTAGCATATAAAGTTTCTGAGTTTTTTAACATAACTGCTGTAGAGCCTTTTGCTTTAATTATAGGGTTTGGATTTATGCTTTTAAGTTTCTTAGCTATACACTTTTATAATAATAAAGATGATACTATAAATAAATATAGTTCTCGAATAGTTGATATATTTTAATTTGATAATAAACTATAATACAAAATGTTGACAATCATTATTCTCTTCTATATAATTTCTTCAGTGATAAGGAAAAAGCCATTATTTTACGTGATTTTGGAGGTTCTTTATAAATGATGAGCAGCCATGAAATTAGAGAAAAATTCTTAAGTTATTTTGAAAGTAAAGGTCATAAAAGGGTAGATAGCTCTTCCCTTGTTCCCAATAATGATCCCACACTTCTTTTTACTAATGCAGGAATGAATCAATTTAAGGATGTTTTCTTGGGATTAAAAAGTTTGCCTTATTCCAGAGCAGTTACTTCTCAAAAATGTGTCCGGGCTGGAGGCAAACATAACGATCTAGAAAGTGTAGGCAAAACAGCTCGACACCATACTTTTTTTGAAATGTTGGGTAACTTTTCTTTTGGTGATTATTTTAAAAAAGAGGCTATTGAATACGCATGGGAATTTTTAACTTATATATTAGGATTACCTAAAGAAAAGCTATGGGTAAGTATTTATGAAGAAGATGACGAAGCTTTCGAATTATGGAAGCAAGTTGCAAAAATTCCTTCTGAAAGAATAATACGTTTGGGTGAAAAAGATAATTTTTGGAGTATGGGCGATACGGGTCCTTGTGGACCTTGTAGTGAAATATATATTGATCGTGGCGAAGAACATAGTTGTGATGCCGAAGAATGCGCTTTGGGTAAGTGTGATTGTGACCGATGGCGTGAATTATGGAATCTTGTATTTATGCAATATAACAGAGATGAAAAGGGTGTATTAACCCCTCTACCAAAACCTAGCATTGATACTGGCATGGGTCTTGAACGTATTGCAACTATATTACAAAACGTATATAGTAATTATGATACCGATTTATTAAGACCGTTAATTTCATATGTTGAAAAGATTACGGGTAAAGAGTATAAAGATAATAATGAAGGTCTTCCTTTTAGAGTTATTGCCGATCATTCAAGAGCTATTACATTTCTGATTTCTGATGGTGTTATTCCAGGTAATGAGGGAAGAAATTATGTATTAAGACGTATTCTAAGAAGAGCGGCACGTTATGGTAAAAAGTTAGACCTAAACGAACCTTTTTTATACAAAGTTGTTCCACAGGTCGTTTCATTAATGAGAGATGTTTATCCAGAACTTGAAAAAAATATTGATTATATACAAAGAGTTGTTAAGTCAGAGGAAGATAGATTTCTTGAAACTTTAAATGATGGTTTAAGGATATTATCTAATGAGATAAAAAAACTAAAAGCTAAAAACATGCAAGAAATACCTGGTGACTTGGCTTTTTTACTCTATGATACTTACGGCTTTCCTATAGATTTAACTTGTGATATTGCCGAAGAAGAAGGAATGGTAGTAGATACACAAAACTTTAATTTGCTAATGAACCAGCAGAGAGAAAAAGCTAAGGCTGCCCGAAAAGAATCATATCAAGTGGATGAACTCTTTGACGTTTTAAGCAGTCTTCCTACTACAGTTTTCGTTGGATATGATACTCTTGAAACAGATACCAAAATACAGTACATTTTATCAGGTAATCAACCGGTGGAAAGCTGCAATAATTCATTTGAAAATGTCATATTAGTACTGGACAAAACTCCCTTTTATGCTGAGTCAGGTGGGCAAATAGGTGATACAGGTATTATAAAAGGCAATAATTTTGTTTTTAAGGTATCTGAAACTCATAAAACTCCTGATGAAAAATATTATCACATCGGTAATATAACACAGGGTACAGCTAAATTGCATGATAATGTCATAGCAAAAGTTGATGAAGAGAAAAGGTTAAGCATTGCCAGAAATCATAGTGCTACTCATCTTTTACATAAGGCTTTGAAAGAGGTATTAGGAGAACATATCAATCAAGCAGGATCATTGGTTGATGGTGATAGATTAAGATTTGATTTTACCCATTTTACAGCTCTAACACCTGAGGATATCCAGGAAGTAGAAAATAAAGTAAATAAGGCTATATTAAAAAACCTACATGCTTCTATCTATTGGACAACGCTACAAGAAGCTCAAGATAAAGGCATATTAGCACTTTTTGGGGAAAAATATGGAGAAAATGTACGTGTTGTGGAGTTTGGTGATTACAGTAAAGAACTCTGTGGTGGAACTCATGTACAATCAACTTCAGAAATAGGTCTATTTAAAATAGTTTCCGAATCCAGTATTGGAGCTGGTCTTAGAAGAATTGAAGCAGTTACCGGGCAAAATTTGTTGGATTATTTAAATGATACCTTAAAATATTCAAGTGAAACAGCCAAATTATTAAAAATTGGTCCGCATAAGCTTTCTGTTAAAGTAAATGAGTTATTAGATAAGATTAGAGAACAAGAAAGAGAAATAGATTCATTAAAACAACATGCAATAAATTATGAGATATCGAAAATGTTAGATAAGATGCGATGCATTAATGGCATCAATATATTATCCGTTAAAACAGAAAATAAAGATATTGACGACCTTCGTAAAATGAGTGATGTAATAAGGCAAAAAGTTAAGTCAGGAATTGTTGTTATAGGAAGCATATATCAAAACAAGATACTTTTTATTGCAACAGTGACAAATGATTTGATAAAGCAGGGGTACCATGCTGGAAAGATAGTAAAAAGCATTGCCCAGGTTACAGGTGGCGGTGGTGGCGGGAGACCGGACTTTGCACAAGCAGGCGGTAAAGATCTTGCTAAGTTGAACGAAGCCTTAAACTCTGTATTTCAGTTAATAAAAAACAACTGAAAGTAAATTCTTTAAATGGAGGGAGATAAATGGGGCACAATATGGGTGAAACAGTTAAATTTAAAGTTGAAAAGGACAATGACATTGACGCCCGCAGTATTCTTAGAAGAGTTTCCAGTGCTTTGGAGGAAAAAGGATATAACCCCATAAATCAAATAGTAGGTTACCTTTTATCCGGCGATCCTGCATATATTACTAGTCATAACAATGCTAGAAACCTTATTAGAAAACTAGAACGAGATGAACTCCTTGAAGAACTTTTAAAGTACTATATTAAGTAGTTTTATATAAATTAAAGGCAGAAATTTGTCGATGTTAAAAAATAGGTGTCGTGATGTCTTTTATTAGTATCCCGGCACTTTTTTCTTTACATAAAAAATTCAAAAGGATATTAAAAAAATTATACATATCTATAATGACCTGTTATTGATTTCCTGTAATTAAAACACTTATTTATAGAGGTAACAAATATGATTTATAATAATCTAGGAAATACAAACTTAAAAGTATCCATTTTGTGCTTTGGTAGTTTAGCAATAAGTCCACTTCAAACCAATTTAAGTCTAGATGAAGGGGCAGATATAATACTTTCAGCAATGTATAAAGGTGTTAATTTTATCGATACAGCCGAGTTTTATCAAAATTACGAGTATATACACAGGGCATTGAAAAGATGCAATAAAGAGCTAATAATTGCGACTAAGTCATATGAATATTCATATGAAGGGATGAAAAAAAGTGTTGAAAGAGCTCGGAGGGAAATTGGCAAAGATCAAATAGATATATTTATGCTTCATGAACAAGAAACGAAAATGACATTAAGAGGTCACAGAGATGCATTGGAATATTTGATTGATGCTAAGGCCAAAGGATTGATTAAGGCAATTGGTGTTTCAACACATACAATAGAGGTTGTAGAAGCTGCAGCTGATATGGATGAGATACAAGTCATACATCCTTTAATTAATTTTAAAGGAATAGGTATCAAGGATGGCAATTTACATGAAATGGAAGAAGCAATAAAGAAAGCGTATAAAAAAGGCAAAGGGATATATGCTATGAAGTGTTTAGGTGGAGGAAATCTGATAAATAATAAAGAAAAAGCATTTTCTTATATTCTTTCTTTTCCGTTTATACATTCGGTAGCTGTAGGAATGAAATCTGTTGATGAAGTTTTAGCAAATGTAAGCATTTTTGAAGGACGACCAGTGGATAAAGATATTGAGGATAGAATAATAAATAAAAGAGGAAACTATTAGTAGAAGACTGGTGTGAAGGGTGTGGAGAATGTGTAAAACATTGCAACTACAATGCATTACGTTTAATAGATGGTCGTTCTGTAGTAGATGCTAATTTATGTATATTATGTGGGTATTGTGCAGGTTATTGTCCGGAATTTTGTATAAAAATCATATAAAAGGGGTAACATTTAATGCGTATTTTAGGCTTAGATGTTGGAGAAAAAAAAATTGGTGTTGCTATTTCGGATGAGTTAGGTATAACAGCTCAAGGAATAGAAGTAATAGAATGTAAAAATCATGGTAAAGATATAGATAGGATATGTCAGCATATTTCAGACTTCAAGGTAGATAAAATAGTAGTAGGACTGCCTAAAAATATGAATGGGACATTAGGGCCAAGCAGTGAAGCAGTAAAAGATTTTGTTAAGAGGTTACAAAAGAGTACTGATGTGGAAGTGGTATTTTGGGATGAGAGATTGACTACTGTTGCTGCTGAAAAAGCCTTAATAGAAGCTGATATGTCTAGAAAAAAAAGAAAGGGAATAATCGATAAACTTGCAGCTGTGTTAATACTTCAAAGCTACTTGGAGTATAAATCACTCAATAGTTGACACAAGGCAATAATTGCTATAAAATGTTTTTAATTTAACTGAATTGGAGTTGAACATAATGGAAGAAATGGAAACAATAACACTGTTGGACGAAAACGGTATTGAAACTGAATTTGAGGTGTTGGGAATAGTAACTGTGGAAGATATAGATTATGCAGTTTTAATTCCATTAGATGATGATCAAGCTTATATTTTCCGCATTGACACTGACGAAAATGGTGAGGAAGTTCTATCAGAGGTTGAAGATGATGAAGAGTTCAATATTGTAAAAGAGGCATGGGAAGCTTTATATGAGGACGATATTGACTATGATGCTGATACCGATGATGAGGAAGATTTTGAATAACGTGATGAATAAACCTTGACAGGTATTAAACCATGTTTTATAATATAAAATAATTTATTGTTAAAGACTATGAAAAGGAAAATTAAAGAATTTATCTTAAAGAGAGCTGGTGTTTGGTGTAAACCAGTAGATAGTCTTTATTTCCGCCTTGGAGTCGTTGGTGATGAGCCAAACGGTTTACCCGTTATAGTTTTTAGAGGGTTGCATATTTTAGGAAACTGAAATAGGGTGGCAACGCGGTAATATCCGCCCCTTGTATAGGGCGGTTTTTTTATTATCAGAATAATTATCAGAATATAGGAGGGTGAAATTAGTAGCGCGAAAACTGAAGAAAATGATTCTTTTATCAAGTAGGTGTCTTAGCCGCAGAAAAGAATTTAGTAAAGGAGAGGATAAAAATGCGGGTTTTAATCAGTGATAATCTTGCACATGAAGGTGTTGATATTTTAAAAGAACATTTTGATGTAGATGTGAAGACAAACCTATCACAAAAGGAGTTAGAAGATATAATATCAGAATATGATGCCTTAGTGGTGCGTAGTGCGACAAAGGTTACAAAGGATGTAATAGAAAAAAGCAATTTAAAAGTTATTGGCAGAGCTGGAGTTGGTGTTGATAATATCGATGTAAACGCAGCTACAAGAAAAGGCATTTTAGTAGTTAATGCTCCTGAAGGTAATACCATAGCAGCTAGTGAACATACAATCGCATTGATTACAGCAGTAGCTAGAAATATACCTGCTGCTGTTATGAGCCTTAAAAACAAACAGTGGGATAGAAAAAAATTCTTAGGCATAGAACTTAGAGGTAAGACTCTTGGTGTAATAGGATTGGGTCGTATTGGAAAAGATGTGGCAGTTAAAGCTATAGGTTTAGGAATGAATATTATTGCATACGATCCCTTTATAATTAAGGACCACGTAGAAAATAATCATATTAGAATTACTGAATTTGAAACAGTTCTAAAAGAAGCTGACTTTATAACATTTCATGTTCCAATGACAAAAGCTACTTATCACATGATAAATAAAGAGACAATCTCAATGATGAAAGATGGAGTAATCATAATCAATTGTGCCCGTGGTGGTATAATTGATGAAATGGCACTTTTCGAAGCTTTACAATCAGGTAAAGTAGGCGCTTGCGCTCTAGATGTATTTGAACATGAACCACCTCTTGAGAGCCCACTAATAGGGTTACCAAATGTAATAGCAACACCTCATTTAGGGGCTTCTACTGTGGAAGCTCAGGTGAATGTAGCTGTCGATATTGCACATGATGTAATAAGAGCTTTAAATGGAGAAATGGTACAAAATGCTGTAAATATGATTACTGTACGACCTGAAGAATATAATATTATTAAACCTTACATTGAATTAGCAGAAAAAATGGGGTCATTATATACTCAATTGAAAAATGGTAGGATAAGTGAGGTAGAAATAACATATACAGGTAAAGTTGGAAGATTTGACATAAAACCTATTACTACTTCAGCCATAAAAGGTATTTTGACAAATGTACTACAGTTTCCTGCTAACTCGGTTAACGCTTACTTTTTAGCAAAAGAAAGAGGTATTAAAATTATAGAAAAGAAAGTAAGTAAAGAGCAGGATGCACCAGGGAATGTTACCATGAAAATTACATCTGATAAAGGGACTGGAAGTATTTCAGGAACAGTCATAGGAAAAAATGATCAGAGAATAACCGCTATTGACGAGTATAAAATAGATTTGATTCCAGAAGGATTTGCATTAATGTCATTTCATTTCGATAGACCGGGTATTGTGGGAGAAGTTGGAACCTTACTAGGTATAAATGATATAAATATTGCTTATATGCAATTAGGACGTAAATCTTATAGAGGAGAGGCTTTAATGGTTTTAGGTGTTGATGAAGAGATATCTGAAGACGTACTAGCAAAGATTAAGAAGATAAAACACATTTCAGATACAGTTTTTATAAAGTTTTGATATTGACACAAAATATCACTTACAATATACTTAAAAGGAGATTTGAGTCAGGAGTGATATTTTGTGATATCTGAAGAGGAAAGAAAGCACAAATTAAACTTTGTAAAAGAAAAGTTAAAGGAAAGGGAATGTAAGTTTACTCCTCAGAGAAAAGCAACTTTTGATGTACTTATGGAGAATCCATCAAAACACTTAAGTACAGAAGATATATATGATCTAGTCAAGGAGAAATATCCTGATATAGGTCTTGCTACTATATATAGAACGCTTCAATTGTTCGACGACTTAAATATAATTAAAAAGCTTAACTTTAATGATGGATGTTACAGATATGAACTTAGTGAAAATCAACGACATCAACACCACCATTTGATTTGTATACAATGCGGTACAGTTTATGAGTTTGATGATGATTTATTAGAAGATCTTGAGCATAAAATAAGTATTAACAAAAACTTTACTGTTACAGATCATATGGTTAAGCTATTTGGATATTGTAGGTTATGTAAGGATAAGGATAAAGATTAAAAAGGAGCCAAAAGCTCCTTTTTAATCTTTATCCTTAAGAAATATTTTACTTATTTCTGCTGCTACAAAGGGAATTAATCCGAAAAGTACAATTATATCCCAATCGTAAAAAGAAAGCTTTACTGTATCAAAGATTTCCCTTAAAGCAGGAACATATATAACTAACAAGAGTAACAGGAAAGAAACTAATGTCCCGCCAACCATATACTTATTCTTAAAAAATCCTATCTTAAACACAGAGTATGTTTCTGAACGGGATGTATAAGCTCGAAAAAGTTCGCTGAAAATTAAAGTAGCGAAAGCATAGGTACGAGCAGTTTCCAAGTCAGGAGTATTATTTAATGCAAATACGAAAACACCAAGCACCGCTACAGTCATAAAGAAGCTTTGTATTGCTATCTGCCATTTCATTCTACTGTCCATAATTGGCTCATTGGGATTTCGAGGTGATTTTTCCATTATATCCGGTTCTTTTTCTTCCATTCCTAAAGCCAAAGCAGGGAAAGCATCTGTCAGTAAATTTAGCCATAAGAGCTGAATTGGCTTAAGTGGAATTGGCAATCCTATTAACATTGCTGCAAAGATAATTAGTATTTCGGCAATATTGCATGATAAAAGGAAAAATATAAATTTGCGGATGTTTGAATATATGACCCTTCCTTCTTCTACAGCAGCAACAATACTTGCAAAATTATCATCAGTAAGAATCATTTCGGCTGTTTCTTTGGCCACATCGGTGCCTGTAATACCCATAGCTATACCGATATCAGCTTTTTTAAGTGCTGGAGCATCATTTACACCATCACCAGTCATAGCAGCTATGTGACCATTTCGTTTAATAGCATCTACAATTCTGAGCTTATGGATCGGGGAAACCCTAGCATAAACTGATACTTCATTAGCAATAGAAGCTAATTGTTCATCATCCATCGAATCAAGGTCTGTGCCAGTGAGGGCTTTAGAATTTTCATCGATCATACCAAGCTCACGGGCAATTGCTTCAGCAGTGTCCTTATAATCACCAGTTATCATAACAGGACGTATACCGGCTTTTTTACAAATGCTAATTGCTTCTTTAGCTTCCGGCCTAGCGGGATCAATCATTCCCACAAGACCTACAAAAGTCATGTTTTTTTCAATGTCTTCAGGCTTGGGCTCTTTTGGAATGGTGTTAATCTTTTTACACGCAAAAGCTAAAACTCTAAGGGCTTGTGAAGCCATGTTATGGTTTGCTTCTAAGATATTTTTTCGGTCTTCCTCCGTCAAGTCTAAAATTTTGCCATCTTTTATTATCTTGTCTGATAAATTTAACATTACATCTGGTGCACCTTTTATATATGCAACATAACTATTATCTTCTGGATGAAATGTTGTCATGCGCTTTCGTTCAGAATCAAAGGGTATTTCTTGAACTCTAGGCTTTTTGTCAGAAAGTTCTTTAGAAGATATACCAGCTTTCTCAGCCACTACTACTAAGGCTCCTTCTGTAGGATCCCCTATTATGCGCCATGTTTTGTCTTTATCAGCTCCACTTTCTTCTAGTCTTGCATCATTACAAAGTGTTCCTATCGTTAGTAATAGTCTAAGATCCGGATTTTCACAAGGTTGTATTTGTAAATCATCAATCTCGAATATACCTTCAGGTTTATATCCTTCACCAGTCACAGAATATATCTTATCATTAACGAAAATCTTTGTTGCAGTCATTTGATTTTGGGTAAGTGTTCCCGTTTTATCTGAACAAATAACGGTAGTGCTTCCCAAGGTTTCTACTGCGTGTAATTTTTTAATTATAGAATGTCTTTTTACCATTCGTTGCATTCCTAGGGCTAGTACAATTGTTACTATAGCTGGTAAACCTTCTGGTATAGCGGCAACTGCTAAACTAACAGCAGTCATGAACATCTCTAATAAAGGCACTCCACGGATAACACCTAATAAAAAAACAACACCACATATTGCTAAACTTGCAATTCCTAAGATTTTACCTAATTCGCTTAGCTTTTTTTGGAGAGGCGTACTTTCTTCATCATAAGTCTCAAGCATTTCAGCGATTAATCCGATTTCGGTGTTCATGCCGGTACCGACTACGACACCTTTACCCCTGCCGTATGTTACTACTGTGCTCATAAAAGCAGAATTGCTTCTATCTCCTAAAGGGACTTCTTTGTTAAAAACAATTTCAGCATTTTTTTCTGCCGGTACAGATTCTCCAGTTAGAGATGCTTCCTCTATTTTTAGATTTACACTTTCTATTAACCTAAGATCTGCAGGAACATAGTTTCCTGCTTCAAGGAGAACCAGATCACCTGGAACAAGTTCTCGAGCAGGAATTTCTTTTATTACACCATCTCTAATAACTTTGGCTTCGGGAGCTGCCATTTTCTTGAGAGCTTCTAAAGCTTTGTTTGCTTTAGATTCTTGGATTATTCCTAGTACAGCATTTAAAACAACAATTAGTATTATAACTACGGCATCGGTAACTTCGCCAATGACAGCAGAAACTAAGCTAGCACCAATTAAAATAAGAACAAGAAAATCCTTAAATTGCTCTAATAGCATTTGCCATATAGTAATACCTTTTTTTTCTGCAAATTCATTATACCCATTAAGTACTTAACCTTTCATTGGCTAATTCGGATGAAAGACCCTTTTCTATATCGGTTTTTATCTTTTCCGAGATGTCTACTTTCTCTAAAGTATACCAATTAATTCTTTCCAATTAGTAACCTCCCTTTTATTTGGTATCATTAGTATATGAAGAATAAAGGATAATAATTAATAATCACCGCCTTTTTATTTATATATTTATGAGTTAGAAATATAATAGACCTTTAACATAATCCAATTAGAAGATTATGTTAAAGGTCTCGTTCTCCAAAAGTAATTGGATGATAAAGCCAGGCTAAAAGCCGTGTTGGTGACTTTATCAATAAACTACTCCCCTTTAACAGAAAAAACTCGTGTTTGAACTAAATATAATATACAAAGATTAATCTGTCAATACAAATTTAATTACCTTGACTAGATTTGAGAGTAAAGTTAAACTTAAACATATAAAGAAAGGCTGACCTTGAACTTTTGAAAGGAGAATAAAATGAATCGAGCAAATTATATAGCAAGAGCTGCTGTTATTGCTGCAATATATGTTTTGGTTACTTATATCTTTAAACCTTTTGGATATGGACCATCACAAGTTAGAGTATCTGAGGCTTTAACCCTGCTACCAATACTTGAATCATCTGCCATACCCGGTTTGTTTATTGGCTGCTTACTAGCAAATATTTTAGGTGGATTCGGCTTATGGGACATTTGTTTAGGTAGCTTAATAACCCTTGTTGCTGCTTATTTAACTAGTAAAACATCAAACCCTATATTTGGTTCCTTACCACCGATTATTTTAAATGCTTTTGGAGTTCCTATCTATTTATCAAAAATTCAAGGGCTGCCATATTGGCCTATGGTTATATCTATTGGATTAGGTCAGTTCATTGCAGTGTTAGGTTTTGGAGTTCCATTGTTTTTGCTGTTAAAAAGGACAAGTCTAATTGATTTTTTTAAAAAGTTTTAAACAGAAGGGGGTTATATTAAAACATGAAACACCTCTATCATCGTATTAATGAAGGTCGCCTATTTCAATTGATTAAAAAAACTAGAAGCAAAATTTTTTTTATTATTTTTGGCTTCTTAATGGTAATTTCCACGATCATTTGGTTTTATGCTATGTTAAACCCTAAAGATATTGCAGATTCATCTTACATCGAGTTTCAAGTTGACAGAGGAATTTCTGCGAATCAGTTAGCGTTACAAATGAGTACAAAAAATCTTATAAAAAACCCCTTTGTTTTTAGTCTATATGCAAAACTAAAAGGTTTAGATATCAAAATTAAATCTGGGAACTATCTCCTAAGCCCTTCGATGACAGTAGAACAGATTCTTGAAAAACTAGTACTTGGGGATACTCTAAATGATGATACAAGAATAACGATTCCAGAAGGTACTACGTTAGAAAAAATAGCTTCAATTTTCGAGGAGAAAGGTTTAGTTTCTAAGAGCGATTTTCTCAAAACGGCTAATGTTAATAATTTTAAACATAAATACCCTTTCTTGGAAGATTTTCCTACTGATGCCACCTTAGAGGGATTTTTATTTCCCGATACATATTTCTTACCTACAGACAAAAATCCGGAGTTTTACATAGATATTTTATTAGAAAAGTTTGAGGAAACTTATTTTAATAAAGTGCAAGAAGTCCAATTAAAAAATAATATAGAATATACTCCATTCCAAATTGTAACCATTGCTTCTATTATCGAAGCAGAGGCGCAATTGGATAGTGAAAGACCTATTATTGCAGGAGTGATTTATAACCGGTTGCGCATAGGAAAACCATTGGAATTATGTGCTACAGTAGCATATGTTTTAGATGAACATAAAGAAGTGTTGACTTTTGACGATTTAGAAGTGGAATCACCTTATAATACTTATAAAAATGTTGGACTCCCTCCCGGACCTATAGGAGCACCTGGACTTTCATCCCTAATGGCAGCAGTTAATCCAGCTGATGTAGAATATCTATATTTTGTTGCAAAAGGAGATGGATCGCATATTTTCAGTAAAACCTTTTCAGAACATATAAAAGCCCAAAATGAAATACAAAAAATGAAAAAATAAATATGATTAATACTGGAATAAGAATCCATTAAAAGGGGACTATATTCTTGGGTGATTGTTAAATGAGAAGGAATAAACGTATTTGTTTTATGTTTTTATTCTTTACTACATTAGTTTTTTTTCTTATTCTTAGATTATATTACATTCAAATTTTAAAAGGAGATTTTTACAAGCAAGGAGCTTTTTTTCAAAAAACAGGTACAGTTACAGAAAAAGTAAGGGGAGATATTTTAGATAGAAACGGCGAGTCTTTAACAGGTTCTTATACTGTTGATTATGCAATCATTTCATGGGATTGGCTGTCAGTATCAGAAAAAAAATTACTTATGGATAATAACATAATAGGATCTATTGATGATAAAAATATAACGACTGTAAAAATAACTCCACATAATTTAGATTTATTGTATCAGCTAAATGGAAGAACTCCAGGTGTTTTCATATATAACAAGAAATATAGATACGGTCCTAAGGCGCTGGCTACTCATATTGTAGGTTTTCAGAGTGAAACTGGTATTGAAAAAGCTTTTGATGGCTTCCTTGAAAGTGATATGAAAGAACCTTACATCATTAATGATGGTTTGGGTCATCCTATTGCAGGTTTAGCTGTTAATCAAACAAAAACTCAACAGTGGGGTATTAAATTAACAATTGACAAAAGAATTCAAGCTATTGTTGAAGAAATAATGGACAAAAAGATAAAATCAGGAGCAGTGGTAGTTATAGATGCAAATTCTGGCGAGGTTTTAGGTATGGCCAGTAGACCTAACTATAAGCAGTTTGAATTAAAGGATTATTTGTATCAGAAAAATGCACCGTTAATTAATAGAGCAGTTGAAAGTTATACACCTGGCTCTATCTTTAAAATAGTGGTTCTATCTGCCGCACTGGAAGAGAACCTAGCAGAACTAAATGAGGTGTTCTATTGCTCTGGATTTGAAAAAGTAGGGGGGAATACTTTCAAGTGTTCTAGCTTTGACAAAGGGGGCCATGGGGAAATCACCTTGAAAGATGCCATGGCCTTTTCATGCAACTCCGTTTTTATTCAATTAGGTTTAAGGTTAGGAGAACAAAATATTCTTAAATATGCAAGGCTATTTGGTTTGGGCGAAAAAACTCTCGCTGACTTACCAGAAGAAAAGGAAGGGAACATCCCTGAAAATAATGAGGTGTTTTATCAAGACTTAGGTAATATTTCAATAGGCCAAGGAGCTATTGGCATTACTCCGATTCAAAGTGCACAAATTATGTTAACAGTAATAAATGATGGAGTATTAAAAAAACCGATTTTAGTTAAAGAAATTATTGATCAACATGGTAATAACCTTTATTCAGGTCTTGAAGAAAAAAGCTTGAAAAAAATCTTATCTAGGGAAACGTGTAGTGAGGTTAGAGAAAGCCTAGAGGCTGCAACGGTTTATGGAACCGGCAGAAATGCTAATCCTCAAAATCAGCAACAGATTGGAGGAAAAACTGGTACTGCTGAAACCGCAGATAATAACTCCCATGCATGGTTTGTTGGATATTTTCCTGCAAACAATCCAAAGTTAGTTATATCTGTTCTAGTAGAAAAAGGTGGTTCGGGTTCTGTGGTTGCTGCTCCAGTTTTTAAAGAAATAATTGACGAATTAATTGAACTAGAGAATAATTGAAAAGAACATGCACTTTTTTAGACTCAAAGTCATATATTATAGGTACCGCACAGGGAGGTGTTGCATGGATGGGTAATGCCCTGTCAGTATTATTGACTTTGGGTATTTTATTTTTTAAGGATATTTTGACTTGGCTAGCTTTTATTACTGGCAGTACAACATTCCCGCTTCCTCTTACTTCGGAAGAAGAAGAAAAATATCTTGTTTTATATAAAGATGGAAGTGAAGAAGCTAGAAATATACTTATTGAACATAATTTAAGATTGGTGGCTCATATAGTAAAAAAGTTTACTAGTACAGGAGAAAATTTGGATGATTTGATTTCAATAGGCACAATTGGATTAATCAAGGCGATTTCAACTTTCAATCAAAGCAAAGGAAGCCGCCTCGCAACTTATGCCGCTAGATGCATTGAAAATGAAATACTTATGAATCTAAGATCTACAAAAAAAATAAAATCAGAGGTTTCTTTGCAAGAACCAATTGGTGTAGATAAAGAAGGCAATGAAATATCACTAATAGATGTATTAGGAACAGATAATGATGCTATTACAGAAGAAATAACTCAAAAGTTCCAACAGGAAAAGCTTTACGAGAAAATATATTCTTCTTTAAAGTCTCGAGAACGTAAAGTTATAATGCTGAGATATGGATTAGTTAATGGTACTGCTAAGACCCAAAGAGAAATAGCAAAATTACTGGGAATTTCCAGGTCTTATGTATCTAGAATAGAAAAAAGAGCTATAAAAAAACTTTCTAAGGAACTATACCCTGATAGTTGCAAATGAGTTGTTATTTATATAATATATATTTAAAACAAGTATTTGAGGAGAATTATGTTGAAACTTTTGTGTCCGGACATATACATAGAAAACATTTACAGCTTGGATCTAAAATATATTAAAGAAAAAAACATCAATGCTATGTTAGTTGATCTTGATAATACATTGTTGCCTTGGAATTCTGATTCTGTTGATGATGATTTGCTAAATTGGGTGGACAATTGTAAAAAGCAAGGAATTTCACTTTGTATTATTTCCAATAATAAGTACCATCGAATAAGGAAATGTGCCAAACGTTTAGAAATCCCTTCTGTTAACGGATTTATTAAACCATTTAAGCAACCGTTTAAAAAAGGCATTGAAATACTTGGTTCTAAGCCTGAGCAAACTGCTGTAATCGGTGATCAATTATTTACAGATATATTTGGCGCTAAAAGGATGGGATTATTCGCCATTTTAGTTAAACCTATTAGCAAGCAAGAGCTATACTGGACGAGAGTTATGCGAAAACTTGAAAGAATAGCATTAACGAGGATGGAACGGAATAGACTAATATCAATAAACCGGTAATGACAATTGGGGGAATGACCGATGGAACTGTTAACAATCAATAAGGTAATGCCCCAACTTTTTGAATATATAAATGATCCCTATATTTTTATGTATGAGTTAAAGAGCATTGTTAAAGAATTAAAGCAGAAAAACCCTATCTTGCGAAATTATCGATTGATGGATGTTGGTTTTCCTTCAAATCATAACAAAAGTTATTCACAAATGAGATTATATTTTATTAAAAAAAGAGGCTAAGGCCTCTTTTTTTAATAAAATGTCAATATAGGAAGGAATTTCTTGCTTATTGTGGAATTATAAAAATACAACCGAAATCGCAAGGAGTGTACCTGTATTGGCAATCGTTAAAGAACCTTGAAGACTTCCTATTAGAGGGAAAGTTTTTAACGGAAGGCAAACTAAGACGAATTAAAGAAGAACAAATTAAAACAGGTATGAGATTAGATGAGGTCCTTATAAAAGAAGGTTTTTTTACAGATACCGAGATGATCGAAATTTTAGCGCTTAATTTAGACTTACCTAGTGTTAGTTTAAGTAAGCTTTATATAAACATCGAAGTAGTTAAACTAGTGCCGGAATACTTAGCGAGAAAGTATATAGCTTTTCCTATAAAAAAAGATGGGAACTCGTTAGTAGTAGCTATGAGTGATCCTCTAAACATTTTTGCAGTTGATGATTTAAAAATAGTAACAGGTCATGATATACAAGTTGTTGTTGCTACAAAAAAAGAAATACAAAGAGCTATAGAAATCTATTACAATCAGGATAATGATATAGCGGTTGGGGAGACTGACTTTACATATTACGAGTTAGAAGAATCTGAAAAAGCTCCTATTATAAGACTTGTCAATACTTTAATTCATCAAGCAGTTAAGAATAATGCCAGTGACATTCATATAGAACCTCAAGAACATAATGTTCGTGTTCGTTATAGGCTAGACGGCCAACTATCGCAAATAATGGTTTTTTCAAAAGCTACTCATCAACCGGTTGTTACTAGAATAAAAATTATGGCTGGTTTGGATATAGCAAAAAAGAGAACACCACAGGATGGGAGTTTTAAACTAACAATAGAAGATCATGTTATCGATATAAGATTATCAATAATACCTACAATTAACGGTGAGAAAATTGTTTTACGTGTTTTAAATCGAGATAAATTTTTAATTAATATAGACCAATTAGGATTTAACGAAAAACAAAAAGAAGATATATACAATATGTTACGTCTTCCTCACGGCATGATACTGGTTGTTGGCCCAACCGGAAGTGGGGAAAACAACTACATTATATTCAATGTTGAGTTTTCTTAACCAACCAAATAAAAACATTGTAACTCTAGAGGATCCAATAGAGTATGCTCTTCCAGGAATAAATCAAGTACAAATAAACCCTAAAAGTGGGATTACCTTTGCTAATGGTCTACGTGCTATTTTAAGACAAGATCCCAATATTATTATGGTAGGTGAAATTAGGGATCGTGAAACTGCTGATATTGCTATAAGAGCAGCACTTACCGGTCATCTTGTTCTTTCTACTCTGCATACAAGTAACGCATCAGGAACAATTGGTCGGTTGCTTGATATGGGAATTGAGTCATACCTTTTAGCCTCGTGTTTGGCGGGAATTATTTCCCAAAGGCTAGTGCGTAGAATCTGCCCGAATTGTAAAGAAAAATATAAAGTATTAGAGACAGAAAGAAATTATATGGATTTAGAAAATGAAGAAGTATTCCTCTATAGAGGAAAGGGTTGCAGTTTATGTAACAATACAGGATATAAAGGACGTCAAGTAATAGGGGAAGTGGTTAATATTCACCCTATACATAGGAATTTTATATCGAGAAGAATTACCTCACATAAAATTGAAAAAGCTTTTCGCAACCTTGGATATCTAAGTTTAAAAGAAAGTGGGATTAAGCTAGTTGAAGAAGGAATAACCACACTAGAAGAGATTACTCAAATATTTTTCCAACATCCGGACTAAGGACTGAAAATATGGAACTTTTTTATTATGTAGGTAAAAACCTATCAGGTGAAAAAATCAACGGAACTTTTAAAGCCAAGGACAAAGGATATGTTGCCAAAAAGATAAAGGATCAAGGGTATATACCTGTTAAGATAGAAAAAATAAACATAAATAGCTTTTCATATATGTTTAAAGCTCATTTATACAGGGTTAATCCAATTGACATAGCAATTTTTTGTGAGCAGTTATCGGTTATGCTTGATGCAGGTATTGATACTATTGAGTGTCTTAATGTTATCAAAGAGCAAACCGAAAATGGAAGATTGCGCGATGCTATAGTTAGCATGATCAAAGATATTAAGCATGGCTATACGCTAACTGAAGCTTGTAATAATATTCCTTTTTTGTTTACGGAAGTTTTAGTTAATATGATCGAAGCCGGAGAAATTTCAGATAGGCTAAGTGATGTTTTAAAAATATTATCGACTTATTATCAGGATATGGCAAAACAACAAGAAAAGATAAAAAATACACTGGTATATCCTTGCATATTAGGAGTGGCCTCCTTTTTTGTAGTCTTTTTTTTGATAACAAATGTTTTGCCCGTTTATGTAAATTTGTTTTCTATAGCAGGAACCGAATTACCAACTTCCACAAAAATACTCTTAACAATAAGTTCACACTTTTTTAAAATACTTGCAGCGGGCTTTGTTCTACTGATAATCTTAATAACTCTAATTCCAAAAATATTTGAGTCAAATAAGGCAATTTTAACAATAGATGCAGTTAAATTGGATATGCCATTTATAGGTAGAATAATACAAAAAGGATATTCGGCAAAGATAGCAAGAATACTATTTGTACTTATATCTAGCGGCATACCATTATTAAAAGCTTTGAAAATAGCTGGTGGCACAATAAATAACGCATTGATAAAAACAGAATTAACAAAAATTCAATTAGGATTGGAAAAGGGTAAAAATCTATCTGAAATAATGAGTAAAAAAGTTTTTCCGCCTATTTTGATTAAGATAATAACAACAGGTGAAGAATCAGGTAACTTGGAGGAAATGCTGAAAAAAGCAGCATATTTTTATGAAAATGAGGTAGATATACTTCAAGAAAGATTAAATTCCTTTATTGAACCAACAATTATAATATTTTTAACACTTATAATTGCTTTTATCATTATTTCTATAATGATGCCTTTGTTTGAAATATATAACTTCTATTAAAAGGAGAAAAAATGTGTTAATAACATGGACTGTAAACCGAATAATGCTATTTTTATTACTGGTAGGAGTTTTCGAACCACTATAGAAAATTATGTCTAGAGTTAAAGTTTTTACACATAAAGGCTTTTCTTTAATTGAAGTAATATTAGTTATTGCATTATTGGGTTTATTATCTACTTTGATATTTCCTAATTTTAAAGGGACACTAGATAAATATAAATTAGAAGTTGCTGCACAAGAACTTGCTCAAAACATACGATTGGCTCAACAAAAATCTATAACTGAAGATACTTCATATAAGATATTACTGGGAAAAAACAATTATCAACTCTTAAGTGGTGTAAAGGGCAATTTGTTTGAATTGCCTTTAGGAGTTTCTATTGAATGGACAACTTATTACGATCTTGACCGTACCATTGTTTTTCATCCATCTGGAGCCCCGAATCGTGGTGGAACCATTTGCTTAGCAGGTAATGACAATAGGCTTTATGTAATTGTGTCAATAGCAACTGGAAGGATTAGAATAGGAGACACTCCTCCATAAAGGAGAGATTTTTTGAGTAATAAAGGTTTTACATTAATTGAAATCATAGTATCAGTTTCTATATTGGCATTAATTTTTGTCCCCATAGGTTCTCTTTTATTGCAGAGCATATCTTCTAATAAAGAAAGTGAGGAAATGATTGCTGCTATAGCCTTAGCTCAAGAAGAGATTGAACAATTAAAGACCCTTTCATTTACTGATCTTTTGAATAAAGCTGGTAAGGAAATTAAAACAATTAGGTCAAATGAGTTCGTGTTTTTGCGAAAATTAAAGATAGACATAGAAGATACAACCCTACTAAAAATAACTGTTAGTGTACATGGTAGTGATGGAGTGATTAACATTGTTACATATCGTGGATATTACTAAGCAGAAAATTGGATTTACCCTGATAGAACTGGTTCTTTCTTTAGGTCTATTGGGTTTGATTATTACAACAACTTTTACCCTATATGGTATTGGGATGAAAACTTTAGAACACGAGGATAATAGATTATTGTTACTACAAAATACAAGACAGGCAGTTTTATGGCTATCTACATCTATCAAACAAGCAAAAAATGTACATGTAATCTCTAGTAGAAAAATAGAAACAACTACCAGTAGAGGAGAGATAATAACCTATTATTTTGAAAATGGGATACTTTATAGGAGAAAAAATGCAGGTACTAATCCAATAGCCGAATTAAGCGATTTGAGATTTTATCAACCTGAAGGGAAATCCTTTATCGAGATAGTTTTTTCATCTAATTCAAACGCGAAGGATATGGAAATTCGAACAAAAGCAACGCCTCTTGGAGCCTGGATTTATTAACAAATGGTAAATATAAATATTTCCAAAGGAGATATTAAAAATGGAAAAAAAAACAATTACAATTAAAAAATTGCATGGAAGATATAGTAACTTTGTTAGCGGAAGAGGTTATACAAAAAAAAGACATCTGCAAATGCGAACAATGTCTCTTAGACATTTCAGCTATTGCATTAAACAAACTGCCTCCAAAGTATATAGTAACTAGAAAAGGTGAAGTATATGCTAAAACCGATCTATTGAGTAGACAATTCAGAACAGACGTTATAATACAGTTACTCCACGCTATCGAAATAGTTTCCAATAATCCACATCACAATTCTAATAAAGGGTTATAAAATGCTATTTGGTTCATCATGTGTTGGTATTGATTTGAGAATGGATACAATTAAAGCTGCTTACTTGATTAGAAGGGGCAATAGGATCAGAATAAAAGATCTTTATCAGATGGAAAATCCATTAGGGAAAACTGTTATTAATGGATCGAAAGAGCAATCAATCATTAAAGAATGCTTTAAAAAAATAAGCGAACGTTTTCCATCTAAAAATGTAGTCATTGGTGTTTCCAGCAATAATATTATTCTTAGACATGTTCAGTTGCCTATATTAAGCAAAAAAGAATTAAAAGAAGCTATTTTTTGGGAAACACAAGAATTTTCGTCTGTTTTTAATAATAATTTTGTAAGCGATTATGAAATATTAGAAAGGCAAAAAGAGAATTTTAGGATATTACTAGTAGGAGCGTCAAATCAGTTAATTCAGGATTATATCAAAATTGCTTATGAGTCAGGTATTTCTTTGAGCGCTTTAGATATATACCCCTTAGCTCATGCACGAGTATTAAAACTTCAAAAAATATCTAATGTAATAGCAATTTTAGATTTAGAACCTTGTCATAGTGAAATAACTTTGGTTGACAATGGCAATATTATTTTTATTAGAAGTCTTGATTTTTGTTATACAAAGACAATTCAAAATAAAATTGAATCATTCAAATATGATCCTAAAGTCATTCCTCCAGAGTTTCAAAACCTTTTAATCGAATTATCAAGATGTATAAAATTTTATTCTTTACATAGCAACGGCAGTGGTATAGATGAAATAATAATAACAGGTGAAGGTCGCAAATTGCAGTTTTTAAAAGCTATCCTTAGCAAATTTCTAGATGTAGGTGTGCATATTGAAAGCAAACTTAAACATGATTTATCAAATAACAGTATTAATGTAAATCATAATCCAATGGAATTTTTTAGTGCGATTGGTTTTGCATTAAGGGGCGGGGGGGTAATATGCATAAGCTAAACCTTATTCCCGATGAGGTATTGAAATACAAAGCAAAAAAGAAACGCTACTTATATTATGCATTGATTATCTCTACAACAATTTTATTATTTATATATTTAATTGTATTTGCTAACAACACCAAAATAGCACTTATTAATGAAATTAATACTGTTAATAAAGAAATTATGGAATTAAAGAAAGTTATTAAAACAAGAAGTCGTTCCGAAATGATTTTGCAGGATTTTGAAAAGAGGAACAAAATCCTTGAAGAAATCATGGAGAATACAATATGTTATTCACGAATAATACAAGAAGTAATAACATTTATACCTGAGGAAATATCATTGGTTACTTTAAAAATAGATGAATCCAAAAAGCTAGCTATAGAAGGTTATGCCCCTAGTAATAAATCAATTGCCTGCATCATCGAAAGCGTGAAAAAATTAAATAACCTTACTGATGTGTCATTAGGCTTTATTCGTTATTTAGATACAAATGATGAAATGATTCCAATTTATCATTTTGAAATATTGGCAGACATAAAAAAGGATTGAAAAAAATGAGATTGCTCTTGTTAATGATAAAAAGACCTCTATCTAAAAGAGAAAAAACACTTTTTTACTTATTGATTTTTTGTATAATTTTATGGGGAATATTTTTTATAGTTATTCCTAAAACAAATGAAGTTAATGATTTAAAGTATAAATTAAATACTATTAAAAGAGAAAGGTTGGAGTATAAACAGCTTTATAACAATCCTAAAGACTATACGAATATACTAAACCGATACGATGAGCTTATAAAAAAAATACCAAAAAAACATTGGTCTGTCAGAGTTTCTAATAGATATCGAAAAATGGGCAACCGAAAGTGATTTAAATATTATTTCTATTTATCCTCAGCAAATGGATAATACTGCAGGATTTATCATTTTCGAGATAACATTAAATGGCAGCTTCACGTCAATTGTAAACTTTATTGATACTTTGGAGAATCATACAAGAATTATAGAAATATATGAAGTTAAACTTAACACAATCTCAGGTGTTACAAATAGTTACGATTCTGTTTGGGAACTTAAAGTTAATGTTAAGCTTTATTTTTTAATATAAGAAAACTTGCATAATATCACGCTTTGTTGTTTAAAGATATAAAAGTCTATTCAAAAAAAAGGAAATATGATAATATTATATTGAGCTGGGGTATTGCAACGGATTAATAGAATAATTATAAACATTAGAGGAAATACTCACAGTAGTTATGTTTAACGGTATTTTATGATCGTATGTTAACTATATGTTTTCATAAAGAGGGGGGGGAATAGTTGTATAAATCTCGTATATTAAAGTTGATGGGGCTATTAGAAAAAATAGATATTAATAGTTTTATCATTACAAGACCCGAAAATCAGTATTATATTAGCGGTTTCACTGGTGAAGGTTTAACAATAATAACTAGTAATAAAAGTTTTATTATTACTGATTCCAGATATACGGAACAAGCTAATAATGAAACAAATGATTTTGAAATAGTTGAGATACAAAGTGGCATGTCCCCTTTCTCAACATTATTTGAAATCGTTAATGAATACAAATTGGATAATATTGGTTATGAAAGCCAATCAATAACTGTCAAAACATATTATGAACTTAAAAAGACTTTTAAACAGGTAAACCTTATAAGTACAGATGGTTTAATTGAAGAGCTTCGAGTTATAAAAGATTCACAGGAAATAAGCTTAATCAAATCAGCTCAACAAATAACAGATAAGGCTTTTCAGCATATTTTACAATTTATAAAACCGGGTACAAATGAACTTGAACTTACAGCAGAATTAGAGTATTTTATGAAAAAGAATGGTTCTATCAAAACATCATTTGATACTATTGTTGTTTCGGGTCCCAGAACTTCTTTACCTCATGGGATTCCGTCAAGTCGTAAATTACAGGTGGGTGATTTTGTAACAATAGATTTTGGAGCTCGATTTTCATTATATTGTTCTGACATGACAAGAACTGTTATTATCGGTAAACCTTCAGAAAAACAGGTATTGGTTTATAATACGGTTTTACAAGCTCAAATTAATGCATTAAACTATTTAAAACCATATTCAATTGGTAAAGAGGTAGATGAAGTAGCCCGTAATTTCATTAATAAACATGGTTTTGGCGATTATTTTGGCCATGGTCTCGGGCATGGTGTTGGTTTACATATACATGAGGAACCAAGATTATCACCGAAAAGCAAAAACCAACTACTACCTGGAATGGTAGTAACAGTAGAACCGGGAATTTATATAAAAGACTTCGGTGGCGTAAGAATCGAAGATATGGTGGTTATAACGGAAAGTGGAATTGATAATTTAACAAAGAGTGAGAAACAATTAATTTGTCTATAGTTAGTTAATTGTAATTTTCGGAGGTGTTTTTATGATATCAACAAATGATTTAAAAACAGGTGTAACTGTTGAAATAGATGGGGAGGTTTATACTGTAGTAGATTTTCAACACGTAAAACCCGGAAAAGGTGCTGCTTTTGTTAGGACAAAAATTAAAAATATAAAGACAGGTCAAGTATTGGACAAGACATTTAGAGCTGGAGAGAAGCTCAACAGAGCAATAATAGATAGAAAAACTATGCAATACTTATATTCAGATGGTGAAATTTTTTACTTTATGGATACACAAACCTATGAACAAATTCCAATAAATAAAAACCTAATCGAAGAATCAATAAAATATTTAAAAGAAAACATGGAAGTTATGGTTATGTTCTATGAAGGTATATCTATTGGAATAGAACTACCGACTTTCGTAGAACTTGAAGTAACTCAAACTGAACCTGGTTTTAAAGGCGATACAGCCACTGGTGGATCCAAACCAGCTACCTTGGAAACAGGTGTAGTAGTTCAAGTTCCTTTATTTATTAATACTGGAGATATATTGAGGGTAGATACCCGAACAGGAGAATATCTAAGTCGAGTATAACATTACAAGGAGGTATTACAAATGAATGATATCAGGTTAAAAGTGTCTTATGTCAAAGGTCTTACAGAAGGTCTGGAAATTGGAGATAGTAAAGTAAAAAAAGTAATTTCTGAGATAATAAATGTCTTGGAGGAAATGGCACAATCAATTAGTGATTTAGAAACAGCTATGGAGGATACTCAAGAATATGTAGAGAGTATCGATGAGGATTTGGGAGAATTAGAAGAAGACTTTTATGATGACAATTGTGAGTATGACGATATTGATGATGACGATTACGATTTTGATGATGAGTACGATTATGAGTATGATGACGATGAGTTTGATTTTAATGATGAGGATTTTATAGAAGTTGATTGCCCGAACTGCCATGAAACAGTTTATATTGATGAAGATTTTGTAGATGATAAAGGCAAAACTGAGTGCCCTAACTGTAAAGCTACTATTGAATTAGACCAAACCCAAATGAACGAAGATTAAAGGATAACAGAAAAAGAGGGATTTCCCTCTTTTTTTTTTGTACTTGTCATAATAAGCATAGAGAACAAATATAAATCTATAAAAAGGAGGACAAGACAATGAAAAACATTTTATACTCCGAAATCTTTCCTCTAATGCCTATAAAAATAGTAGAGATATTAAAAAAAGTTTCTATGAATTACCTATGTTTCTTAGAAGAAATAAGATTAAGATCAGCTAAACCTTTGATGCTTGTGATTAAAAACAAAGACTATATGATTACCCCTGATGGAAATTTTACTAAGGAATATGAAAAAGCTTTTTTTGTAACAAAAGAGGATATTTTTAAGACATTCCAATTTATTAGTCAATGTTCTGTTTATTCTATCGAGAGCGAAATGAAGAATGGATATATAACTATTCCTGGGGGTCATAGAGTAGGGTTTTCAGGTCAGGTTGTATTGGAAAAAGATAATATAAAAACCATTAAAAATATCTCAAGCTTTAATATAAGAGTTGCAAGGGAAGTATTGGGAGCTGCTGATAAAGTATTACCCTATATAACTGATAAAAATGGACTAATTTTAAATGTTTTAATTATATCACCTCCAAAAGCTGGCAAAACGACACTATTGCGAGACATGATTAGACAATTAAGCTCAGGAGTAGATAGGTTGGGAATAAATGGCTATAATATCGGCCTTGTTGATGAACGGTCTGAGATAGCGTGCTGTTATGAGGGAATTCCACAGAATGATGTTGGCATCAGAACAGACGTTCTGGATAGATGTCCTAAAGCACAAGGAATGATGCTACTTCTTAGGTCTATGTCTCCAGATATTATTGCAACTGATGAAATAGGTAGAAATGAAGATGCTATTGCTATTGAAGAGGCTATAAATGCTGGTGTGGCTGTTATTGCCACCGTTCATGGTTTAGATGTAGAAGATGTGAAAAAAAGGCCTACAATAAGGAAATTGATTAATCGAGGATTTTTTCATAGATATATAGTAATTGGATTTAGCTCAGGAGTAGGAAGCATAGAAGCTATAATTGATAACAAAACTAATAAGAATCTATATATACATACAGAAGAGAGGAAGAAAATAATATGTGGATGAAAATGGTAGGTGGAATCATGGTAGTCGTTTCATGCAGTATGATAGGATTCCTAATTGCAAATACGTTTAGATATCGACCCAAAATATTAAGGAATTTACAAGTTGCAATGTCCATGCTGGAAGCTGAAATAAGCTATGGATATTCCCCGCTGCCTGATGCACTTAAAAGAATAGGTAGAAAATGTGAAAAAGGAGTTGCTGAACTATTTATTAAAGCTGCTAAGAATATATCATCTCGTGAAGGTCTGACAGCAAGTGAAGCTTGGGAAAGGTCTTTAAAAGACTTTTACAATAACTCATATATAACGAACAATGATTATGAAATACTAATGGCTTTTGGGAAATATTTAGGTTCTACTGATAAGGAAGATCAAATAAGAAATTTAAGATTAGCTCAAAATTTATTGCGACAGCAAGAAACTGCGTCTATTGATGAAAAACAAAAAAATGAAAAGTTATGGAAATATCTTGGTATACTATCAGGCTTAATGATATTTTTACTGCTATTTTAACTAGAGGGGTGTAAACATGGATGTAGATATTATTTTCAAAATCGCTGCCATTGGAATAGTTATTTCCATATTGAGCAAAGTGTTGGATGAAGCAGGAAGGAAAGAACAAGCTCAAATGACTACTCTCGTTGGAGTCGTTATTGTCTTGATGATGGTCATTGAGCTTGTAAGTGAGCTTTTTGCCAATGTAAAAACTATGTTCCAACTTTATTAGGAGGCTATTAAATGGAAATAGTTCAAATCGTTGGATTGTGTCTTGTAACCACTCTATTTGTAGTTATGTTACGAGAGGATAGGCCAGAAATAGCACTCCAATTGAGCATAGTTCTGGGAGTTATTATATTTCTGCGAATGATTGATCAAATAGTTCTAATACTAAATTTGTTGAAAGATTTATCCCAAAGAGCCAACATTAATAAGCTATATATTTCAACTATTTTTAGAATCGTAGGTATAGCGTATATTGCAGAATTTGGTTCACAAATTTGTAAAGACGCCGGCTCTTCTTCCATAGCTATGAAGATAGAGTTCGCAGCTAAAATAATTATTTTGGTTTTAGCCTTTCCCATTCTAATGGCTGTTATGGATATAATTATTAGAATACTTCCCTGATTGGAGGTTTATTATTAATTGAAAAATATTTTTGTAATTTTGCTTTTATCGATAATGCTATTTTTACCAATAAATAGTGTTAAGGCAAATGAAGACATTATAGAAACGCAATATGAAATTATAGAAAACTATGAATTTGATTCATTTATTCAAGAGCTTAATTCCAACTACAAAGATTATATACCTCAATATAGCTTTCGTGACTTAATAAATACATTAAGAGGGGAAGAACACTATGATTTAAGAAGTTTGAGTAGAGGCATTATTACATATTTTTTTTCGTGAAATATCAACTAACTATCATTTATTAGGTCAACTTATTATACTATCTATCATTTGTGCTGTTTTGAAAAATGTTCAAGGTGCCTTTGAAAATAACAATATAGGAAAAATAACTTACAGTGTCACATATTTGGTCTTAATAATAATAGCAATTCAAAGTTTTGAAATAGCATTGTCCGTGGGCAGAGAAGCTATTGATAATATGGTAAGTTTTATTCAGGCTTTAATGCCGGTTGTTATTGCACTATTGGCTTCAATTGGTGGAATAACTTCTGCAGCAGTATTTAATCCTATAATATTTATGGGTGTTTCTGTTGCAAGTACCTGGATTAGAAATATACTACTTCCAATTATTTTTTTTTGCAGCTGTTTTGGGTCTTATAAGTAATATATCTGATCGTTTCCATGTTTCTGCTTTGTCTTCTTTTATCAAACAGGTTTGCATTTTTTTATTGGGTCTATTTCTCAGCGTATTTTTGGGGTTACTTGTAGTTCAGGGAGCTGCTACATCCACAGTAGATGGGATATCAGTGAGGACTGCAAAGTTCGCTTCCAAAAATTTTATACCTATTGTGGGAGGAATATTTTCAGATACAGTTGATACTATTGTAGGGTGCTCTTTAATTTTAAAAAACGCTATTGGGCTTGCAGGATTATTAATAGTATTTTTAACAACATTATTTCCCATAATTAAAATATTAGCAATGGTTTTTGTTTATAAATTCGCAGGTGCGGTTATTCAACCTTTAGGAGAAGAGTCAGTGGTTAAATGTCTTAATGATATGGCTAATCATTTAGTTTTTATTGTTATTACAGTGAGCTCTGTCGCATTAATGTTCTTTATAGGTATTACTGTGATAATTGCATCGGGTAATATTACAGTTATGATGAGGTGAATTCATGCTTAGCGCAATAAGCATTTGGGTTAAGCAAATAGTAATGGTTGTGATTTTTGCAGCCTTTCTAGATTTCTTATTATCTGATAGCAAATTTTTTAAATATATTAAGGTATTCTTAGGCCTTATAGTAATGATGGCAATTATTAATCCGTTAATACCACTATTTCAACGAGACTTGAAATTTGATCAAATCTCATTGGATATGCTTAATGCTGACATTGATCATAGTGTTCAGATGAGCATAGTAAATAAATCAGAAAACCTTAGAAAGAAAAATTATGAGTTAACAATACAAGAATATCTAAATCAGTTAAAACAATACATTGTAAGTGATATAAATAGAATTAGTTTATTTGAAGTAATAAAGGTTACTCCTAGTATTAATGAAGATATTTCTAGTGATGACTTTGGTAGAATTATGGCTGTTGTCATAATACTACGGGAAGTGCAATCTGATGAACAAATCTTAAGTAAAGATAGAATAACTATTGAAGCTATAAAGATAAGAGGTAGCCAAATTGACAACAAATTAGAAGGAAAAGAGTTTCACCGGGAATACGAATACAAAAAAATAAGACAACTATTAAATACCAAATATGATATTCCCGAAGAAAATATATTTATTGACTTGGAGGCCTAATTATGAAAGAAAATCTGAGTTTTACATCTTTTCTAGAATGGATTAAGAATCCGAAGAATAAAATGATATCGAGATTTGTATTTGTCTTTCTTTTAGGTTTGTTAATGTTATCATTAGGCAAGCTCACTGCCACAAGTACGATTACTCAAAATGGTACTTTGCCTGAACAATCGAAGGATTTTGTAAAACCAGAGATTATTTTCGATGGAACTTCTTATGAATCCAAGCTGGAAGTACAGTTATCAGAACTTTTAAGCCAGGTAAAAGGAGTTGGAAATGTAAGTGTAATGATTACATTAGAAGATGAAACTCTTATTGAGCCTGCCTTCAATACCATTGATACGGAAAAAACCTCAGAAGAAAAGGATAACGAAGGAGGGGTTAGAACGGTAATAGAAAAACAAACTAATAACCAAGTTGTGCTTATAAAAAAAGGTGGTGAAGAAGAACCTTTTATTTTAAGCAGAGGGTCACCTAAGATAAAGGGAATTCTCATTGTTGCTGAAGGAGCTTTTTCTTCAAAAATAAAAGAACAAATAATAAAATCAACGGCAACATTGTTAGATATCCCAATTCATAAAATTAGCGTTTTAGAAAAATAAAAGAAACTATCAATAAAGCAAACTAAAAGGTACAGGAGGGGAGAGGAGTGTCATTTATGATAAGAAAAAGAACGCTTTTGATTATTATTTTTGCTGTTGTACTATTATTATCCGTATATTTAATGTTTTTGGGAAACTTTCCAAAAGTAGTACATGAAAAACAGCTAGATTCTATCGATTTAGAACAGGTATCAACATCTTCGATAGACAAAGGTCAAACAGAGCAGATTAATACAAGTCTGGAGAGTGATTTTTTTATTGAATATAAACTCGAAAGAGATAGACTAAGGAGTCAAGAAGCAGATTATCTAAGAGAACTTATTAATAACCCGAATGCTGGAGAACAATCTAAAGAAAAAGCTCAACAGAATTTGATTAATTTGTCTCAGCGAGTTGAGAAGGAAATGATTGTTGAGAATTTGATCAAAGCAAAAGGTTTTGAAGATGCAATAATTTTCTTTTCAGATGATTTTATCAATGTGGTTGTAAAAACTAATGGTCTTCAACCAAAAGATATTGCACAGATTACAGATATTGTAACAAAAAACGCTGGAGTTACTGCGGATAAAATTACTATTATCGAAAGAAAGTAGCGAACATTCATTGTAATATTTCCATTATATTGATATAATATCAAGGGGTTCGATAATTCTCGTAAGGAGGTATATTATGAGTAATAATATGGAATATGACAATCTCGATAAGGGTTCTATAAAGATAGCTGACGATGTAGTTGGGATTATAGCAGGACTTGCTGCTATTGAAGTAGAAGGAGTAGCTGGAATGAGTGGAGGCATCGTTGGTGGAATAGCTGAAATGCTAGGGCGAAAAAATCTCTCTAAAGGAGTTAAAGTTGAGGTAGGAGAAAAAGAAGCGGTTGTAGATTTATATATGATTGTCAACTACGGTGTCCGGATACCAGAAGTGGCATGGAATGTACAAGAAAATGTAAAAAAAGCTATCGAGAATATGACGGGTTTAAATGTTGTTGAAGTAAATATACATATCCAAGGAGTTAGTTTTGACCCTGTTTCAAAAGATGAAAATAGCAAATAAAATAAATACCCCCTGACTCTTTCAGGGGGTTAATTTCCTTTGAAAGGAGTTTTAGAATGAATTTTGTTGATCGCATATTACTTACGATTTTTACACTTTTCTCAACAATAGTTTCTATAATTGCTATATTATTAGCTATACGTGTTGTTAGTTTACCGTATTTTAGTACAAGCATCTTAACAATTTATGGTCGATGGGAAACCGGTGCTGTTGGAGTAGTGTTGCTGTTAATTAGTTTAAAATTACTATTTTCAGGTATCAAACCACGAAAAAGGCCGGAAGCAATAATTACAAATGGTGAATTAGGAAAAGTTAGCATTACTTTGAATGCCATAGAAAATCTTGTTTTTAAAGTTATTCGAGACACAGAAAATATAAAGGACGCAAAGATTAGAATTAAAAAATATGATGAAAGTGTATCTGTTATACTTAAGCTAACAATTGATTTCGATGTTGATATTCCCAATATATCTTTAAATCTACAAAATACATTGAAAGATTATATAAATAAAACAGCAGGTATAATAGTTAAAGATGTTCAAATTACTATAGACAATGTATCAAACCAGACTAAGCAGAAAGCCATAAAATAAGGGGTGAAAAAAGTGGATTCCTTTTGGGAGTTATTTAGAGAACACAGAGGGAAAATAATTGGGGGTATCTTGGGATTATTTATTGGCATTATTATAATCTTATTCGGATTCTTCAAAACCCTATTTGTCATTTTATGTGCTATAATAGGATACTATATAGGTAAATCCACAGATAGTAAAAATGGTTTAAGAGATTTGTTGGATAAAATCTTACCTCCGGGTAATAGATGAGGAGTGCCTTTTTTGAGTAGAAAAATTGCTAGAGAGCAAGCTTTTAAAATACTTTTTGCCATAGATGTTGGAGATAATTCAGTAGAAGAAGCAGCAGACATTGTAATACCTTTTTTAAAAGATGAAAACCAGAAATCGTTTATTTTAAAAGAAGTATATGGAGTTATTGAAAATTTATCTCAAATCGATAAACTTATAGAGAAGTATTCGAACGAATGGAGTATAGAACGCATGGCTGCAACCGACAGGAATATTTTACGAATTTCTGTATACGAAATGATATTCTGTAAAGAAATACCCGTTAGCGTTTCTATAAATGAGGCAGTTGAAATTTCAAAAAAGTATTGTGAAGAAATGTCCTATAAATTCATAAATGGTTTACTCGGCTCTATTGCCAAGGACTATTCTTTATCAAGTAAAAACCCCTGATTTGTAAGTTTAAGTTTTAATATTTAGTTAAATATTCTTGGGGAGATTTGATTTGAAACCTATTCTAACAGTTACAGAAATCACAAATATCATCAAAAATATTTTTGATTCTAGCGAACTTTTAAGAAATGTGTATATTAGAGGGGAAGTATCAAATTTTAAACATCATTTTTCTGGTCACATGTACTTCACTTTGAAAGATGAAAGCACTCAGATAAGATGTGTAATGTTTAGAAAAAACAATATGTTGCTTCCGTTCATGCCAGAAAATGGCATGAAAATAATAGCATTTGGTTTTATAAGTATATATGCCAATAATGGTCAATACCAATTATATGTAGAAGATATAGAACCAGATGGTATAGGGGCTTTACATGTTGCCTTTGAAAATTTAAAAGAACGTTTGGAAAGGGAAGGCCTTTTTGAACAAAGCAGAAAACAACCAATACCATTTTTACCTAAAAAAATTGGCTTGATAACATCCCTTAGTGGTGCAGCCATAAAAGATTTTTTAACTGTAATAAAAAGACGTTTTTATAATGTTGACATTATTATTGCACCAGTATCAGTCCAAGGTAAAGGTGCCGCTGATGAAATATGCTCTGCTATATGTAATTTAAATAATTTAGGAAATGTTGATGTAATAATCGTTGGTCGAGGTGGGGGTTCTATCGAGGAATTATGGACTTTTAATGAAGAAAAAGTTGCAAGAGCTATTGCTGATTCGAAAATTCCAGTTATATCAGCAGTTGGGCACGAAACGGATTATACTATTGCTGATTTTGTTGCAGATAAAAGAGCAGCGACTCCTTCAGCCGGTGGCGAATTAGTCGTGCCCGAAAAAATCATTTTAAAAAATGAGCTCCGTCTTATTAGTTTGAGATTAATCAATGGAATGTTAAAAAACATACAGGAGCGAAGACAAAAACTTGAATATCTAAAAAGATCATCGGTTTTTAAAAGACCAGAAATACACATAATTAATCGTGGATTAACAATCGATGATCTATTAAGAAAACTACATAAAAGTATAGAACAATACGTCTCACATAAAAAATCCCATCTTAATAACACTGCTGGTAAAATTGACACCTTAAGCCCACTTTCTATACTCAAAAGAGTGGTATAATATATGTATTAATACAAGAACTAATAATTTAATTTAAACAGCTGAATGATGTTAAAAAAGGTGATTCAGTTTTAGTAGTTCTGTCCGACGGAAATCTTTTGTGCAAAGTACAAGATCTAAAGGAAAAGAGTGATAGTATTGAGTGATCCATGTAAATATGAAGAAGCACTAGAACGGTTGGAGTATATTGCAGAAGAATTGGAGAAGGGCGATTTGTCTTTAGAAGAAGCACTTACTCTTTTTGAAGAAGGAATTAATTTAGTTAAGATGTGTTCGAAAATGTTAGATCAAGCTGAAGGTAAAAATTCAGGTATTAATGAAGGGTTTGGACAATGATTTAGTAATTAAAGATTTCAATGGGGGTTCAGATTTAATTGAAACAACTTATATAAAAAAAAAAAAAAAAAGATTAATTAAATCTAAGGCATTAATATTCGAACAATCATTTAAGCATTACTTACCCCAAAAAGATAAATATCCTGAAATACTTAATCAAGCAATGAATTATAGTGCCCTTAGCGGCGGAAAGAGACTTAGACCTATCATGGTTATGGAAAGTGCTGAGCTTTTTGGATTGTCTTTTAAAAAAGTTATGCCTACTGCTTGTGGTATTGAAATGATTCATACATATTCTCTTATACATGATGACCTTCCGGTTATGGACAATGACGATTTAAGAAGAGGAAAACCAACATGTCATAAAGTATTTGGTGATGCAATAGCTTTACTTGCTGGAGATGCTCTGCTGACACATGCTTTTGCAACAATAGCGAAAAAACAGCAAGATTGAAGGTATATCTAAAGAAACAGTATTGGATGTAATAGAAGAAGTATCTCTAGCAGCGGGAAATGAAGGTATGATTGGCGGACAAACAATCGATATGATTTCAGCTGGAAATCAAATCTGATAAAAATACACTTTTATATATAAGCTCCCCATAAAACTGGATGTTTAATTAGTGTGTCTTTGTGGTCAGGTGCGAGATTAGGCGGGTGCATCAAAAGAAGATTTGGAAACAATTAAATCTTTTGGGCAAAAAATAGGATTGATTTTTCAAATAGTAGATGACATATTAGACATAAAATGCGATGAAAATATTTTAGGTAAAAACAAAGGAAGTGACTTGAAAAACAAAAAGAATACTTTTCCGTATTTACTCGGTTATGATAATTCAATAAAATTAGTTAAAGAATTATCCATTGAAGCTAAAAATCTTGTATCAAAGTATAAGAATAATGACTTTTTTATCCAATTGACTGATTTTATTTCTAAAAGGGATTACTAAGAGATGCCCATAATAATAACTTTTATCATCTGTCAATTGAACACTATGGATTTTTGTGTTATAATATTTTTCAAATAGTGTAAACAGGTGGTACAGTATTCTAGTCAAAACCACTCTTCTGAAGGCGGGGCTAAAAATCCGTCAATGGCATATCGATGAAGTTCCTGGTGCTGGCTGCTGACGCCCAGTTGGGGGCTGGTGCTGGGAGTAAGGAGGATGGGGCGATCTACAAAGGCATGTAGGCGTTGACCCTACTTCCGCGGAGACCTAAGTTCGTGGTTTGAGAGAATCCTTGATAGCTATGGCTTGGGGTGTGAACCTGCATTCGATAAACCGTTGGGTGCAGTGTAGCCTGCCTTGAAGTGAAATGGTCGGAAAAAGGTTCTTTGGTTGATTTATAATTAGGCCAAATTATAAATCAACTTTTGCCTTTGAAAGCCATTTTGCAAAAGAGGCTAGGGAGAGAAAGGTTTTGGTGAGGAAAACTCCTAGACTTGGAATGGACTGGGGATTACAGTGTGGACTAAGTGGTAATCTAGCCCTGTATATGGCGACACTACAGTAGCGGGCTTAAAGGGGAACCGTCTATTTGGCAACGAATAGATGTCTGCTGGGGAAATCCTGCTAGACCTAAGCCACAAAATTTACCCTATCCATAACCACCTGTTTCGATTGATATACGGAGGGTGTTTATTGAACTCTGCTTTACGAAAAAAGAAGTATAAAAGGAAAAACAATAACGGAAACCAAAAAGCAAAATGGGTGTATAGGGTTATAGTATTGGCTTTTGGTCTTTCCGTTTTTTTTAGTTTAATTTCAGAAGTAGTAATAAAAAAAGTAAATATCCTTTTATCTCTACTTATTTTATTTATTATAATTGCTATAGGAGTCATTTTTGATATAATTGGAATAGCTGTTACTTCAGCAAATGAAGCACCTTTTCACGCTATGGCAGCAGATAAGGTTACAGGTGGAAAAGAGGCAGTAAGACTTATACGCAATGCTGATATAGTATCAAATTTTTGTAATGATGTTGTAGGTGATATTAGTGGAATAATTAGTGGTGCTGCTGGTGCGACTATAATAATAAAGATTATGACATATACAAATGGTGAAAATGAAATGCTATTTAGCATATTATTAACTGGCCTTATTTCCACACTAACAATAGGTGGTAAAGCAATTGGTAAAAGTATGGCTATAAATAAATCAAAAAATGTTGTTTTTATTGTAGCATTATTGCTAAATAAAATAAAAAGTCATTTTAATATAGATGTTTTGCGAGGTAAGAATGGAAACAAGCTTACAAACAGGAGAGAACGCTAATGAATAAGAAGAAAATAAGGCTTGATACTTTATTGGTAGAAAAAGGCTTGTTTTCTAGTAGGGAAAAAGCAAAAGCGGAAATTATGTGTGGAAATGTTTTTGTAAATAATCAATTAGTTGATAAACCAGGAACGCAGATAGAAATAGATAGCAATATTTTAATTAAGAAAAAAACGCTTTCCTATGTTAGCAGAGGGGGCCTCAAGCTGGAGAGAGCTTTAGAAGTATTTGATATACCACTTAAAGATAGAATTGCCTTGGATGCGGGTGCCTCTACCGGTGGTTTTACCGACTGTCTATTACAAAATGGTGTAAAAAAAGTCTATGCAGTTGATGTAGGATATGGGCAACTAGATTATCGTCTTAGGCAGGATAAGCGTGTAATAGTTTTAGAAAGAACTAATGTAAGGTATCTAAAGCTTGAAGATATTGGTGAAGAAATGGACATTATTACAGCAGATCTTTCTTTTATATCATTGTCTAAGGTTTTTTATACTTTTTCACAATTACTAAAAAAACATGGTGACCTAATAACACTTATTAAACCACAATTTGAAGTAGGGAGAAAAGAGGTTGGCAAAAAAGGAGTAGTTCGAGAAAAAAAGCTTCATGTTAAAGCTATAAGTGATACTATTGTTAGTGCTAAAGAATGCAACTTGTTTTTAAATAACCTAACTCATTCTCCAATAAAAGGTCCAAAAGGCAACATAGAATATCTAGCTCATTTCAAAAACTCATTACTTAATGATTATGTCATTAATGTGGAATATGTAGTAGAACAATCACATTTAGAATTATTATAAAGGAATCCGTATATTTTTGTAGAACTAAATTGTATTAGTGAATTTATTATTTTAGTCAAGTCCAAATTAGTGTGTAATTTTCCTCGGTCGTCGGTTAACCCCTTAACTCACCCCCATGTAAATATTAGAGTTACAATTACGGTTAAGATTCCAAACGTCTAGAGCAGTTTTTAGGGTCACAAAAGAAGCAGATGCTAAAGTCATCTGTAAGCGTTTATGCCGCGAAAGGTTGTTTACAGTGAGTGGCCCGGCATGGTAGGCTAATGTGCCATGCATCATACTTTTTTTAAAGGGTGATGCCGTTGATGCTCTAACCCATGCCGGGCAGAGGCTCGCTGTAAACAACACCGTGGAATAAATGCGACGGTTACAACCTTGAAAAGCAATTTACGCTGCTGTATCACCCCTTGAAGCCTTGTTATTGGCAGTTTGGTAGTATAGGTCCATATCAAAGTATTTACGACCTGCTTGCCACTTCTCGTCTTGCTCCATAAGCAAGGCACCCATTAAGCGGATTACTGATGCTTCATTGGGAAATATGCGTATTACTCGCTCCCTACGCCTAATTTCCTGATTTAGCCGTTCTACACCATTGGTGGTGCGTAATCGTTTCCGATATTTTAGGGGAACTGCCAGAACTGCTGTAATATCATCAAAGGCCTCGTCTAGAAGGCTAGCGGCTTTTGGAGCTTTTGTTTCATATTTATCCATGATTTCGTCTCTCACTTTACGGGCGCTATCTATGTCAATAGCTTCATACAACTGACGAAGGTCTTCTTTGATTTCGGGCTGCAATGCTTTGGGGGTATGATCTAACATATTTCTTGAAAAATGTGTTTGACACCGCTGCCAGGTAGCACCTTGGAAATGTCTCCTGGCCGCTTTGACAAGACCCTTATGGTTGTCAGAAATAATCAGGTGAACGTCTTTTAATCCCCTTTCTTTAAGGGAAGAAAAGAGTTCTCCCCAACTGCTTTCACTCTCCGTGTTTGACACCTGAAAGCCGATAATTTCTCGATAACCTTCTTCATTGACCCCAATGGCAATGAGCAACCCCCTAGACTGGACTCTATGATCCTCTCGCACCTTAATATAGAGGGCATCCACAATTAAAAAGGGATAATGGCTCTTAAGTGGCCTTGTCCTGAAAGCATGGACTATGGGGTCTAGTTTCTTACAAAGTGCTGAAACGGTGGATTTAGAGAACTTCTTGCCACAAAGTTCTTCCGTGATGTTTTCTACTTTCCGAGTTGAAACACCATTTACCACCATTTCCATCATGGCTAGTAGCAATGCCTGTTCACTACGTTGGTAGCGCTCAAATAATTTTGTGTTGAATTCTTCACCATTACGATGGCGGGGAATACTTAGATTTAGCGCTCCCATTCGGGTGATTAGTTCTCGATCGTAATAGCCGTTACGATGAGCCTTACGTTTATCAGTTCGCTCGTAAGGTTTAGCACCAAGTTGCTCGGTAGACTGACATATCAGGACTTGGTTAAAGATCTTTTCTAATAGTTTTGCAACGGCTTTATCTCGACTGTTGCTTAAAAAAAGTCGTGCAATTCTTCTTCGGTTAGGGTAATATTAAACTGAGCCATGGATTCTTCCTCCTCGGTTTGATATTTGCTCACACTTATATTATAACCGAGGGGAATGAGTTTGTGGCTCAATTCCTTTTTACACAATTATATAGACTTAATCATTATTTTAAGAAATATTATATATATTTAGGAAAGGTTTAAGATGGATATAATATCTTACATTGTTTTTGGAGTTATTATAGGCATATTAATTACGATATATATATTAAAACTGTTTAGACATAGAACCTTGACAAGAAGAATACAGAAAGCAAAAAAAAGTGAATACAAAGCCATACAGTTTATAGAAAGTCAGGGATTTGAAGTTTTAGATATTCAAAAAGACAGAACTTATACCCTTTTTATTGATGATAAACCAAATGATGTCACTGTTAGAGCTGATATGATAGTTCGAAAAGGTAATAAAATATATGTTGCAGAAGTAAAAACAGGTGAAAAAGTAACCTCGCCGAAATATAGAGAGACACGGCGCCAGTTACTGGAATATTTTTTTGTATATCAACCTAATGGATTGCTCTTAATTGATATGGAAAAACGGAAGATAAAGACTGTTGTTTACTCTTTTTTAAAATGTGACAAAACTGCTTATATAAAACGCTTGGTCTTTTCACTGAGTTTAATAGTTATTGGTTTTATTATTGGTTTTTTAACTAGAGGAGGATAATATGCTTACTGTAGGCATCTATACAAATTTATATAAAAAGAACCTAGCAAAAGTCGCAAAAGATTTGATCAAATGGTTTGAGGAACAGAACTTTTCAGTCTTACTACCATCAGATGTTGCAGATTCCTTATCAATGCCGCATCTTGCCGCTGATTTAAAGGATATTGTAAAAACAATTGATATTGCTGTTACCTTAGGCGGTGATGGCACCTTATTAAACGTAGCTAAACAAGTGGCATTTTATAAAATACCTATACTTGGAATTAATATGGGCAATTTAGGATTTTTAACAGAAATAGAGCTTTCGGATTTATATACGGATTTAGCATATTTAAAAACACAGAATTATAATATTGATATACGAATGATGTTAGACGCACATGTATACCGTGGGTCTAAGGTGTTAAAAAGGTTTTTAGCGCTAAATGATGTTGTTGTAACTAAAGGACCTTTTGCTCGATTAATAAGACTTAAAACTTATGCAAGTGATTCTTATATAGATACATATCCTGCTGATGGTATTATCATTTCAACTCCCACAGGTTCAACTGCTTATTCTTTATCGGCAGGTGGGCCTATTATTAATCCTGACATGAGTCTATTGTTGTTAACTCCCATATGCCCCCATACATTACAAAGCCGTTCAATCATACTATCAGAAGATGATATTATAAGGGTAGAATTTCTGGCTGAACACCCAGAAGTATTGTTAACAGTTGATGGCCAGCAAGGGTACAAGCTTCAACCAGGTGATCAGGTTATAGTAAAAAAATCTAATCTCTCTACTCGATTGATCCGACTTAAGAAAAGAAGTTTTTATGATGTACTAAGGAAAAAGTTAAGAGAAAAGTAGTTAGGAAAGGGAGGTGTGTTCTTGAAACAAAAGAGGCACTTCAAGATTTTAGAGATAATAAAGGAGAAAGCTATAGAAACACAAGAAGAACTGGCAAAGGAATTAAGAAAAGAAGGATTCAATGTTACTCAAGCTACAGTTTCCAGAGATATTAAAGAACTTCGGCTAATAAAAGTACTACGAGACAACCAACAATATTGTTATGCAGAGCCTGAAAGAGCTACATTTTCTTCAGATAGATTACTAAAAATGTTTAAAGAATCTATAACTAGTTTTGCTTCATCTGAAAACCTTATTGTAATAAAGACATTGTCTGGGACAGCTCCAGCAGTAGCAGAAGCTATTGATAGTCTTAATTGGAATGATATTTTAGGTACTATAGCAGGTGATAACACGATTTTAATTATAGTCAAATCTAAGAAAAATGTTTCCGATGTTATTGATAGATTTAATGATATTATGAGATAGGGAGGCAGCTTTTATGCTCCTTAACCTCTGTATTAGAAATTATGCTTTGATTGATGAACTTTCTATTGATTTTACATCAGGCCTTAATGTTCTAACTGGTGAAACTGGGGCAGGAAAGTCGATCATAATAGATGCGATTAATCTAATTATTGGCGAAAGGGCTTCTACTGACTTTATTCGCACCGGAAAGCAAAATGCAAGTGTTGAAGCACTATTTAGTTACGATAATGTACTAGTTGACGGTATATTGAGCGAATACGGAGTAGAGCCAGAAGATAATCAAACGCTGATAATCAGCAGGGAATTAAGTTTACAAGGACGTAGTATTTGCCGGGCAAACGGTAAGATGGTACCTGCTTCAGCTCTTAAAAAGAATAGGAAAGTCTTTTGATAGACATACATGGCCAACATCAGCACCAGTCGCTTCTTGACACTAAAAATCATATTCGTTTGCTGGATATATATGGATATGATGAAATATCAGTGAATCAAAGAAGAATCGTTAGTTCCCTTTATAATAAAGTACCGCAACCTTTGTAAGGAATTAGAGAAGTCTAAGAACAGAACATAAAGATTTTGAAAACCAACAAGATAGATTGAGATACGAAGTAAATGAAATAGAACAAGCCCAGCTGAAACCAGACGAGGAAACGCAGTTAGAAGAGGAAAAGACAATATTGGAAAATGCCGAAAAAATTTCAAATGCGTTAGAGGAAGCATATAATCTGTTATACGAGGGGTATCAAACCCCTTCAATTATTGATAATCTAAACAAAACAGTAGATTGCGTTTGAGGATATAAAAGATTACTAGCAAATCCATCACAGTGGTCCTTTGGACATTCTTTAACAAATATGTTATATGAGCTGGAAGATATATCTACAACAGTAAGAGGACTAAAGGATTCAATGGATTTCGATCCAGCAAAGCTCGATGTAATAAATTCCAGGTTGGAAATGATTAATAGGATTAAAATCAAAATACAATAAAAGTATACCAGAACTATTGAACTTATAAAGAAGGAAGCTGCTGCACGAATTGGACAAAGCACTAGACATAGACGAAAAAATAAAAGACCTCAATTCTCAGTTGGCAAAGGTAAAAACAGAACTGATAAAAAACGCTGTTGAATTAAGCGACAAGAGAAAAGAAAGTTGCTCGCTGATTTAGAAGAAAGCATATCGAAGGAATTAAAAGACTTAAATATGAAAAATGTGACAATTTAAGGCTGACATAACCAGCAGAGATATGACGATTCTGGCGTTGAAATTGGACGCAACAAAAAAACAAAAATAACGGAAGAGGGCATAGACAAAATAGAGTTTTTAATATCTACCAATCCCGGTGAACCCTTAAAACCCCTTACGAAAATTATTTCCGGTGGAGAATCTTCTCGCATAATGCTCGCATTAAAGAGTATAATAGCTAGACTGGATAACATCTCATGCCTGATATTCGATGAAATAGACGCAGGTATAGGTGGGAGAACTGCCCAAGTCGTAGGGGACAAAAGCTTTCTAATATCAGTCAGTAAACATCAGGTTCTATGTGTAACTCATTCTCCACAAATTGCAAGTCTTGGAGACACTCATTTTTTGATAACTAAGCACACTCAGACAGGGGCAGACTTTTACGAGAGTTTATCAACATTGATGGCGAAGACAGGGTAAGTGAACTTGCGAGGATGTTAGGGGGAGCTGAAATAACAAAAAATACGTATGGTCCATGCGAAAGAAATGTTGAGGATGGCAAATAAAGGTTAGGTAGTGTCAAATATTAATTGAATTGTAAATATCTTAGTTTCAACAGATAGTAAAGCCTTATTAAAAATGACATAGGGCTTTTTTTTTACAAAAAAATAACTCCCTACAGTACTGTATAAAAGAAATTTTTTAAGGTTATCTTATAACCCATAGGCAAAGATTTCTTCATCAAGGCTTCCAAGTATTCGCTTCAACAGAAGCCTTTGTTATTTGTATACCAATTTCTGTAGGGAGTGAAAGGTTTGCAAAAAACCAGACGAAGCAAATTTTCAATGCTCTTGTTTTGAGTTGCAGTTGTGGCTATATCCGCTCTGAATGTATCACTTGATAAACTGCCCACAGAGATAAAAATGATTGAAGGGAAAGAACAGAAATTAGAAATAAAAGGTCCCAATGACACTTCAGTTGTTTTCTGAAGGACCACTGTATGTTAATGGAAATAGTGTAAATCAGCATTTAAAAATAAATCTGAAAGAGCCATTAGTTTTGAAATCTTTTAATATGGGGACCTACGATCTTGAGTTTAGATTGATGGGATTAATTCCAGTAAAGAAAATGAAGGTTCAAGTATTGCCTGAAACTCGTCTCAGTGCCAGGCGGCCATTCTTTAGGTGTCAAGCTTCGACCTGACGGCGTTATTGTTGTTGGATTTGCATCGATAACTGACGATAAAGGCGATAAGACATCAACCGGCTCAAGAAGCAGGCATACAGGTTGGAGATACAATTCTGTAAGGTAGAACGATAAAAAAATCTTCCAAGCAGAGCAGCTGTCAGACGTCGTAAATAATGAAAAGATCAGCATAGCACTTACTAGTAAAAAGAAAAGATAATACTTCTTGACTATAGAGATAAACCCTGTCAAGAGTAGTACGGGCATCTACCAAATTGGATTATGGGTTAGAGATATCGCGGCGGGAGTAGGCACTCTTACTTTTTATGATCCAAATACTGGTTTATATGGTGCATTAGGACATATCATATCAGATGCCGATACAGGCAAAATAATAGAAGTAGGTAATGGAGAAATAATCAGAGCGCGTGTAGCATCTATATCACCAGGGAGAAGGAATCAACCTGGTGAAAAAAGAGGGGTCTTTATTAATGAAGAGCAAATAATAGGAAATATCATTTCAAATACACCTTACGGTATTTTTGGAAAATCGTATTATCCATTTGAAAATCCGCTTTATTCTACTCTTCCCGTAGCAACGATAAATCAAGTTCAAGAAGGTAAAGCAACAATTCTCACTGTAGTAGAAGGTGAGAAGATAGAAGAATATGATATCGAGATACAAAAGATTACACAACAATCATACCCTAACGGAAAAGGAATGATAATCAAAATTGTAGATCAAGAACTGATTAAAAGGACTGGTGGAATTGTTCAAGGAATGAGCGGTAGCCCTATAATTCAAAATGGATATATTGTAGGAGCTGTAACACATGTTTTTGTAAATGATCCTACCAAAGGCTATGGCATTTTTTTAGAATGGATGTTACAAGAAATAAATAAAATAAGTTCTAACGAAGAAGTTTGAAAAAAAACATTTTATGGAACAAAAGGAGGAATATTCCATAGTTTGTCGAATAAATCAGTAAACAATATTTCTGGGGGGGGTATATGTGTTAGAAAACAAAAAAATAAAATTGTTAATTGCTGACGATAACAAGGAATTTTGTGACTTGATAGTAGAGTTTCTAGAAAATGAAGAAGATATTGAGATAATGGGTGTTGCTCATGACGGAGTAGAAGTACTAGAAAAGGTAGAAGAACTGAATCCTGAAGTTTTGATATTAGATTTAATTATGCCCAATCTCGACGGTTTAGGGGTTATTGAGAGGTTATCAAGTAATCCCAAAAGGCCAAAAATCGTTGTTCTCTCTGCTGTCGGTCAAGACAAAATTACCCAAAAGGCAATCAATTTTGGTGCAGATTATTATATTGTAAAACCTTTCGACTTAAACATACTTGTTGATCGTATAAAACAAATGGTGGACATCAATATGCCTTTTCAACGTCATATTCAGAAAAAAACTGTTAGTCCAACATCTTATGATAAGAACAATAGTTTAGAGGTGCAAATTACAAATATTATTCATGAGATAGGAATACCTGCACACATTAAAGGATATTTTTATATTCGCGAAGCCATTTCTATGGTTATCAATAATATGGAGCTACTTTCTGCTGTGACAAAAGAGCTGTATCCAATCATTGCAGACAAATATAATACTACTCCAAGTCGAGTTGAACGAGCCATAAGACACGCCATTGAAGTAGCTTGGAGTAGAGGATGCGTAGAGACACTTAATAGTCTTTTTGGATATACCACAACGAATGATCGTGGAAAACCTACAAATTCTGAATTTATTGCGATGATCTCAGACAAATTGAGAATGGAATTAAAAGTTGGATAAGGCTTGTTAAACACGTCTAAATATTTTAAAAATAAACACCTTAGGATCAGAGGTGTTTATTTTTTCTGATTATAGCAAGATTCCGAAATTATGAGATCTTTTATAGTTTTGCATGTTTTTGATTTATTATTCAAAAATACAGTTATTTCTTTAGTTTTGCCAATCAGAAACACACTTTTGTTAAATACGATGCATTCCACTTTACCACTCCTCGAACTTGTCTTAAAATATTATATGTATTAATATAATAAATATGCTAACAAGGAGATGAGAAAATGGATTTTTATGAGACTACCTTAAATAGCAGAAACATATTTTCCGGTCGGATAATAAACCTACGTTTAGATGAAGTTAGCTCTTCCTAATGGAACCAAGTCTACAAGGGAAATTGTTGAGCATCCGGGGGCGATTGCCGTGGTTCCAATAAATGATAAGAATGAGGTAATGATGGTTAGACAATATAGAAAGGCTATAGAAAAAGAACTTTTAGAAATACCTGCAGGCAAATTAGAAAGGGGTGAATCTAAAGTATTATGTGCGGAGAGGGAATTAATGGAGGAAATTGGTTATTACCCCGGAGAATTAAAACATATAAGCAGTTTTTTCACTTCTCCAGGATTTTCTAACGAAATAATTCATTTGTTTTTAGCAAAAAAACTGATAAAAAAATCAAAAGAAGGGGATTTTGATGAATTTCTACAGTTAGAAAAGGTACCGATTCGTGAAGCAATTAGAAAAATTCATGATGGTGAAATAATGGATGGAAAAACTATTGTCGGATTGCTTTTAACTTTACCAATAATACAAGGTGGATTTTAATGGAATACTTTGCAGATTTACACGTTCATATAGGAGAGGCTAAAGGTCGACCAATAAAAATTACTGCTTCTCGTAATTTGACCTTAAGTAACATATTTGATTATTGTATAAATAGAAAAGGTATTAACATTATTGGCATAGTAGACTGTGCTTCACCATATGTTCTTGAAGAATTGTCAGGGTATATGGAGGATGGATTAATAAACCCACTACCTGGTGGAGGATTAAGCTTTAACAACCAACTAACTATTTTACTTGGGGCGGAGATAGAAACAACTGAAAAGAAAGGAGCTGCACATAATCTAGCTTTTTTCCCTCGTTATGAGCAAATTGAGGAGTTTTCCAAGATAATTTCAAAGTATATAACGAATATCACTCTAAGTTCGCAAAAGGCTCGTTTAGCTGCCAAAGACCTATTACAGTTAGTGCGAAGTCTAAACGGTGAATTAGTTCCTGCTCATGTATTTACACCTTTTAAGAGCTTTTATGGCAGTTGTTATGATAGACTTACCGAGGCTTTTAAAGACAATCTAAAGGATATTGCAGCAGTAGAACTAGGCTTAAGTGCTGATACAAACTTTGCAGATACTATAAATGAACTATCAGGAATTTCATTCTTAAGTAGTTCAGATGCTCATTCTTTAGAAAAAATTGCAAGGGAATATAATAAAATAGAGTTGCAATTTCCTGACTATGAAAACATTTTTTCAGCATTGCGAAGAGGAAACGATAATAATTTTATTATTGCTAATTATGGGTTAAAACCAGAGCTTGGCAAGTATCATAGAACCTTTTGTTCAAAATGTGGTTATATAGCTAAAGAGCGACCACCTATATTAACATGTCCACTTTGCAACAACCATTCTGTAATTCTTGGAGTTCTTGATAGGATAACACTTATAGCAGATTATGAAAAGCCTATCCATCCTAAGCATAGACCTATATACAATTATCAGATACCTTTAGAATTCATTCCTACAATTGGGAGAAAGACAATTGATATGCTCGTTCAAAGCTTCGGAAATGAAATGAATGTTATTCATAAAGCCGATTTTATGCAATTAACTAGAATCGTAGGAGAGCAAAAAGCTGAGAAAATAATATCAGCTAGAGAAGGAAAACTTACTTTAAAAGCGGGAGGTGGAGGTTTTTACGGGAAGGCTTATTAATTAATGAATAATCCAATCCCTTTAAGCATAATATCTCTTATGAGATTGTACGGGAGGGGATTGGTTGATGTATTTTTTCCCCAAAATGTTTATTGATTATTTCAAGGAAAACATGGGTAAATATGTTTTTTTAACAATTATATTGATTATAGGCATAATTATTGGAAGCATTACTGTTAATATGATATCACAAATTCAAGTGGAAAATATTTTAAGTTTTATAAATGGTTTTCTTGCTAATATTAACAATTTATCAGTAGATCGACATTTTGTTTTTTATGTATCACTGTCCAATAATTTAAAAACTGCATTAATTTTAATTTTGTTGGGCTTTTCTATTATTGGTTTCCCTTTTATACTTGCTTTAATATCTTTTCGTGGTTTTGTGTTAGGGTTTACCGTTGGTTTTCTAATAAAACAAATGGGAACAAAAGGTATAATATTATCGGTTTTGTCTATTCTGCCACAAAATCTTATTATATTACCATGTATCATTTCTATCGGAGTTGCTAGCCTAACCTTTGCTTTGACAATAATTAAAAGTAAGATGAAAAACTATCAAGAGAACTATTTACAGCTTGTTACGGGATACTTGTTATTAAATCTTTTTTTTAGCATTATACTAGTTATGGCTGGATTAATTGAGGGATATATATCACCAGTTTTTATTAAAGTCTATACTAATTATATAAGTTTATAATTTCATTATAGAAGAAACAAAGGTTTTATTAATAAAACCTTTGTTTTTTTGTTTTGGAAGGAAAAATAGATGTTTTCTTGAATATACAATTAGAGGTGGATAATGATGAACAAAATGAATGATCTTCTAAATAACTTTCTTGAATATTTATTTTTTGAAAGAGGACTTGCAAAAAATACTATAGACTCATATAGGAGAGATTTAAAAAGTTATATTTCATATTTAAGAAATAAGAACATTCTTGACATAAATATGACTAATAGAACAACAATATTTTCTTATTTACTTTTAATGCAAAAAAAGGGAAAAGCAAGTAGTAGTATTTCAAGAGCTTGTGCTGCAATAAAATCATTTTATCATTATCTTTTTAGAGAAAGGATAATTGAGGAAGATCCTACCGAGTATATAGACGCTCCAAAAATGGAACATAGATTGCCTAAAGTGTTGAGCATAGAAGAAGTTGAGCTGTTATTACGTCAGCCAGACACGTCAAATCCTCTAGGTGTCAGAGATCGGACTATGTTAGAATTATTATATGCTACTGGCATGAGAGTGTCTGAGCTTATTTCAATATCAATAGAAGATGTTAATTTAGAAATGGGATATTTGCGTTGTATTGGCAAGGGGTCAAAAGAAAGGATTGTTCCAATAGGTTCTGTGGCTATTCATTATTTAAAAAATTACATAGAAAAATCAAGAAAAGAAATACTTAATGGTAAAGAGCTAAGTATACTTTTTCTTAACAGTCAAGGCAAAAGTCTGACTCGACAAGGGTTTTGGAAAATAATAAAAAAATATTCAAAGAGGGCTGGAATAGATAAAACAATAACACCACATACACTTAGGCACTCTTTTGCTACACATCTTCTTGAAAATGGGGCTGATTTGAGAGCTGTTCAAGAAATGTTAGGGCATGCCGATATTTCAACTACACAGATATATACACATATAACGCGTAATAAAATAAAAGAAGTATATGATAAAACTCATCCAAGAGCATGAAAGTGAATAACATTTCTTCCATATGGAAAACTATTTTTAGAAGGGAGGACCGATTATAAATGCACTATCGAAGAAATAAAATTCTATGTATTATTATAGTAACAATTTTATTTTTAAGCTGTAATTACAAAACGATTATTGCCCAAACTCAACCAGACATTAAATCCCCTTCAGCATTATTAATTGATGCGGGTACTGGTGCAATTTTGTATGAAAAAAATCCCCATGAAAAATTAGAACCTGCTAGTATAACAAAAATAATGACACTAATTTTGGCTTTTGAAGCTATTAACTCAGGCAAAGTGGAATTAACAGATGTTATTCGTGTTAGTGAAAGGGCTTCACAAACCGGAGGTAGCCAGGCATTTCTTGGTTTAGGAGAAGAGCAAACTCTTGAAACTCTTTTAAAATGCATAATAATTGCATCAGCTAATGATGCTTCAATGGCGGTAGCCGAACATATCGGTGGCAGCGTTGAGGGATTTGTCAAACTTATGAATGAAAAAGCAAAAGAATTAGGTATGAAAAACACTAATTTTACTAATCCTCATGGACTGTCTTCACCAAATCATTATACAACTGCTTATGATATTGGCTTAATGTCAAGAGAATTGGTAAAATATCCGGCTTTTTTTAAATGGTCTACCATATGGATGGATTATCTAGAACATACAGATAAACAACGTGATGCCACAATGCTTGCAAATACCAATAAGCTTCTTGGAAAATATGAAGGTCTAGATGGATTAAAAACCGGTTTTCATAGTAAAGCTGGTCATTGCTTTGCTGGGACTGCAAAACAAGGGAATTTTCGATTAATTTCTGTAATTTTAAATTCGGAAAATAGCGATCAAAGATTTAAGGAAACAGTGGAATTGCTTAATTATGGTTTTGGACATTATAGTTCAGTTCAAGTGGCACAAAAAGGAATGGTGCAAAAAACAGTTGCAGTAGAAAAAGGGCATATAAATGAAGTAAATTTAATCGTTCCCGAAGATGTAAATCTCCTGGTTGAAAAGGGTAAAGAAAATAACATCAGCACTGAATTGGAAGTACCTGATATATTATTTGCACCTTTAAAAAAAGATGATACGGTTGGTAATCTTATAGTTAAACAGAACGGTGAAATCGTCAAAAAAGTTGATATAGTAGTATCCGAGGACATATTAAAAGCTAGTCTGTTTGAGATGTTTAAAAAAGTCTTTATCAAATGGTTCAAGTTATAATATCATTAAATCTATGATAAAACTTAGGCTTTCTAAGGCTTTCTATATATTGCTAAGAAAGCCTTAATTTTATTTAAAGTCTATATTATTTGAACATTACAGAAGGAAAATCCTGTTATTTATCGAAATAATATAAGACGAAAGGGAGGGGAGCTTAATGGATGAGATAATAAAAATAAAAGATGATATTTTACTAATTAATTTACAAGGTGAAATAGATCATCACAGGTCGCTCACAATTAGAGATCAGGTAGATTACTATATTAAAAGATACAAAATTAAGAAAGTATTGTTTAATTTTAAAGATGTCTCATTTATGGATAGCTCTGGAGTTGGTATGATTATAGGACGATATAAATTACTGCGCAAATTGGAAGGTAGAATAGGTGTAGTTCATCTTACTGAAAAGATTAACAAGATCTTTGAAATGTCCGGTCTTTTTAATATTGTAAGCTCTTTCAATGACGTAAGAGAGGCTTTGGAAAAATTATAAGGGGTGATTATGTGTGACATTAATTAATGAAATGCAATTGGATTTTGTAAGCAAATCTCAAAATGAAGCTTTTGCAAGAGTAGTGGTAGCTGCTTTTGCATCACAATTGGATCTTACATTAGAAGAAATAGCTGATATTAAAACAGCAGTATCAGAAGCTGTGACAAATAGTATTATTCATGGCTATGAAAGTTCAAATGGAACAATAAGAATTACGGCAAAACTTTACAATGATAAAATAGTTGTTTCTGTAAAAGATTGGGGAATCGGCATTGAAAATATTGAACAAGCTAAACAACCTTTATGGACTTCAAAACCTGAATTAGAAAGGTCCGGAATGGGTTTTACTATAATGGAAAATTTTATGGATGATCTCATAGTTGAATCTACTCCGGGTGAGGGAACCATTATTATCATGTCTAAAAATCTGAAGAAGAATATTGCAGCGAGGCAGGATAAATGAATTCCGGAGCTATGAATGAACTAATAAAAAAAGCGAAAAGAGGTGACAAGGAAGCAAAAGATGAATTGGTTTCCCTTAATCTTGGTTTAGTTTGGAGTATAGTTAAAAGATTCAACAATAGAGGTTATGAGTTGGAAGACCTGTTTCAAATTGGCAGCATTGGTTTATTAAAAGCAATTGAGAAGTTTGATTTTTCATATGATGTGAAGTTTTCTACTTATGCTGTCCCTATGATAATGGGTGAAATAAGAAGACATATACGTGATGATAAACCATTAAAAGTTTCACGTTCTTTAAAAGACTTAGCTTTTAAAATACAAAAGACCCAGGAATTGTTAAACAATCGTTTAAATAGACAACCTACAATAAAGGAGCTTTCAAAAGAAATGTCAGTTCCGGTTGAAGAACTAGTGATGGCTATGGAGGCTTCCCAACCATTAGCGTCATTAAATGATGTTACTTATCAAGATGATGGCTCTCCTATTTATTTAATTGATCAAATTAATGAGGATGAAAATAGACAAAACTTAATATTCGATCGAATAGCATTAAAAGAAGCACTATCAAAATTGGATAAAAACGAGCGTCAAATAATTATTTTAAGGTATTTTAAGGATATGACTCAGGTGGATGTTGCAAAGATGCTTAATATGACTCAAGTCCAAGTATCGCGTTTAGAAAGAAAACTACTAAAAAAAGTTAAGAGTTTACTATCTTAAGCCTATAGTTTGGGCTTTTTTTTATTTGTGTATAAAAATTAAAGAATAACACATAATAAGCTTAAGGGAGGATTTTTTATGGTTTTTATTGATAAAAGAATAATAACAGCACTTATTATATTATTTTTTCTAACTTTAGGCTTATTTGCATATAGAAGTATATATGATAATCGTATTCCAAAGAGTGCTAAGCTTGTTTTTTTATTGGAAGAAAAATTATATAAATATTAGGCAAATATAAATGCAATTAAAACAGAGGAGGAAGTATATGACGGTTAAAGTTGTAGAATTGGTAGGCGAATCGAAGAACAGTTGGGATGAAGCTGTTCGAAATGCAGTAAAAGATGCCCATAAAACTATACGAAATATTACAGGAGTAGAAGTCTTGAATAATACGGCAAATGTTGTTGAGGGGGAAATAGTAGAATACAAAGCAAATGTTCAAGTAGCTTTTAAAGTGGACGGAAGTATGGAAAGCTGAAACGGGCACAAAAGTGTGCTCGTTTTTATATAGATCAAGGTGCATAGGGAGAGAGCAATGTTTGTGGATATAGTGGGTATATTGCTGACTATAATTATTATTAGTCCAAGATATTGGTTTTTTGTATTATCTATATGTCTTTTTGAATTAATTTTTACTATTTTAATTTCAATGGCACTTGAGTTAAGTATTTCTAAAGTAATAGCAGGAGGAATTTTTACATCAATTAATCAGTCAAATAGCAAATATTTTTTTCAAATGATAAGTCCTCTTTTTTTTCTTGTATTAGGATTTGCCATCCATACTAATAAAAATGTAAAATGGAGTAATTTAATTAATCCCTTTGCCAATCTTAGTAGTCCCTTGTCAATTTTAATAATAAAAACATCTATATTTAGAATAATTACTCTTACATTGACTCAAATGATAAAATGAAAAAATTCTATGGGAGTTCGATTATATATGAATATCGGTATACCTAGAGGATTGTATTATTATCAGTATTTCCCTTTCTTTAAAACATTTTTTGAGTGTCTAGGAAACAGAATTGTATGTTCTCCGCCCACAAATCGCAATATTCTTAAAAAAGGTATTGATTTATGTGTTGATGATGCATGTTTACCTGTTAAAGTCTTTCATGGTCATGTTGCTTATCTTGCTGACAAAGTAGATATTATATATATACCTAGAATTATAAGTGTAGAACCAAAAGAATACATTTGTCCGAAGTTTTTAGGCTTACCAGATATGATAAAAAATAGTATTCAAGAGTTGCCGCCTGTTTTAGATATCGACATAGATCTATATAGAGGAAAAAGATTTTTGTTTGGTCAGCTTTTAGAATTAGGTCATTTACTTAAAAAAAATAACCTAGATATATTAAGAGCTTATAGAAGAGCTTCAAAAGTTCAAAAACGATTTGAACAGAAAATTATTAAAAACAAAATCACCCCCGGGGATTTATTATCGACAATACCTGAATGCCTACAAAATAAAGAAAGAGAGGAAAATAAAAAAAATAATCGATTAACTGTACTCTTATTAGGACACTATTATAACATATACGATGATTATATTAGCATGAATGTAACGGCTAAATTGAGAAAACAAAACATTACTTTTATTACTCCTGAAATGGTTCCCGATAAAATAATTTCAATTGGTAATAGAAAGTTGTCTAAGAATATGTTTTGGACTTTAGGGAAAAAGACTTTAGGTACAGCTTATTATTATCTTGAAAACAATAAAATAGATGGCATAATATATCTTGCATCATTTGGATGTGGCCCAGATTCATTAGTTGGAGAACTCGTAGAAAAACGGACAAAACGTGACTTTGAGATTCCTTTTTTGTTAATAAATTTAGATGAACATTCTGGAGAGGCTGGTTTTAATACAAGATTAGAAGCATTTTTAGATGTTTTGGAAGGAAGGAAACAAGATGAAGATGACATTCCCTCATATGGGTAATTTATACATCCCTTTGAAAGCATTATTTGAAAACTTGGGTTTGGAAGTAATTATTCCACCATTTAATACTAAAAAAACTTTAGAATTAGGAGTAAAATATTCACCGGAATTTGCGTGTCTGCCATTGAAAATAAATATTGGCAATTTTATTGAAGCTCTAGAAAAGGGAGCAGATACAATAATAATGGCAGGTGGTGTAGGACCATGTAGGTTTGGATATTACGGAGAAGTGCAAAAAGAAATATTGAAAGATTTAGGTTATAGTTTCAATATGATTATACTGGAACCCCCTCGAGGTCATTTAATGGAATTGCTTTCAAAAATAAAAATGATAACAAGTAAAAAAAGAAACTCATTTAAAAATGTGGTAAAAGCAGCTAAAATAGCTTGGGAAAAAGCACTTCTTCTTGATAAATTAGATGTTGAAATAAGTAAACTTCGACCTATTGAGAAAATAAAAGGAGAAACTGATAAAATTTATAATAAAACATTGGAACAAATTAATAATGCTAAAAACGAAAAAGAATTGGAAGATATAAAAAACCATTTTTTAGATTCTCTAAATCATTTACCTGTAAAAAATAAAAAACCTATTAAAATCGGTATAGTTGGAGAAATATATACAGTATTAGAACCCTTTGCTAATTTAAACATAGAAAAACAGTTGGGTGACCTTGGAGTAGAGGCTTCAAGAAATATATATATTACTGATTGGATTCAGGAGAATCTTCTACCTTCGTTTCTTAAAAACAAAAGTCACAAAGAAATGCTGGAATTAGCTCGGCCTTATATTAACTGTTTTATAGGAGGTCATGGCCAGGAATCCGTTGCTCAAATAGTAAATTTTTGCAACAACAGCTTTGACGGTGTTATTCACTTATTGCCTTTTACATGTATGCCCGAGATTGTAGCAAAAAGTGCCATACCTCAGGTAAATAGAAATAATTATATCCCAGTAATGACTGTAGTGTTGGATGAGCATTCTGGAGAAACTGGTTTTAGAACGCGATTAGAAGCTTTTATAGACATGATACATTATAAGAAGGAGGATGAAGGTTTTGCAAAGGTGTTCGTTGGGCATTGATGTTGGTTCTGTCAGTACTAATTTAGTTTTGCTTGATGAAAATAAACATCTTATAAAAAAGTTATACCTAAACACTCAAGGTAATCCTATAAATGCAATAAAAAAAGGGTTTACGTTATTACAAAAACAATTAGATAATATAGATATTTACGCTGTGGGTACAACAGGGAGCGGTAGACAGCTGGCATCAATCTTAGTAGGAGCTGATATTGTTAAAAATGAAATTACAGCTCACGCTACCGCTTGTCTAGCTTATTACCCCGATACACAAACGGTTATTGAAATAGGAGGTCAAGACTCCAAAATAATAATTCTAAGAAATCAAACTGTTGTTGATTTTGCAATGAACACTGTTTGCGCAGCTGGAACTGGTTCTTTTTTGGATAGACAAGCCCAAAGATTAGCTATACCTATTGATAGCTTTGGTAGAATTGCTCTTAGATCGAAAAAGTCAACAAGAATTGCTGGCAGATGTGCTGTTTTTGCCGAATCGGATATGATACATAAACAACAGATGGGACATTCAATTGAAGATATATTAAAAGGGCTTTGTGAAGCACTAGTTAGAAATTTTCTTTCAAATGTAGCAAAAGGCAAAGTGATAAAACCATCAATACTATTTCAAGGGGGCGTTGCAGCAAATGCAGGTATGAAACAGGCTTTTGAAGAACAACTCTGCTACAATGTTACAGTACCGGAAAATTATGATGTTATGGGTGCAATAGGTGCCGCAATATTGGCTTCTAATTATATTGTTAATCGTAAAATCACAACGAATTTTGTCGGAATGAAAAATATTACTATACAAAATCATAATGTCAAAAGTTTTGAATGCCAGGAATGTCCAAACATGTGTGAAGTGATACAACTTTTTGCCGATAGTCGATTAGTTGCACGTTGGGGGGATAGATGCGGAAAGTGGTCTTCAGTGGTAGCTGTTTGATATCTTTTAAAGTCATATAAAGAACAGAAACAGCATGTGATTTCTAACAGTTTATGAAATATGAAATCAAACTACTTGACAACACCAGATTGGTATGTTAAAGTAATTTTAATTAAATATATATTACCTCATCTCAAAAAGAGTTGGGGTAGAGGTGCGGTGAATCAATAGTAAATTTGTGGAGGTCAGGAAACCTATTAAGCAAATTGAAAGGGATCATCGCCGAAGTGCAGTTTTTCCTAGAAAACTGTGCTGGGCTTATATCTAATAGATATAAGACTGTCACCGGATATTACGGTGGAGTGCTACTTCATAGAGAGAGGTATTTGTCTTAGAGAGCTTAACAACCGGCAAATATCCCGGTTGTTTTTTTGTTTTATATAAGCAGAAAGGAGAAAATTTATGTTTTACGGTACTGGCAGATCTAACGAGCTTAACCATTTAGAAATAGGTGGGTGTGACACAGTTGAACTCGTAAAAAAATATGGCAGCCCTTTATATGTAATAGATGAAGATTATGTTCGCGAAAATTGCCGTTCTTATAAAAATAGTCTGATGAATCTACAAAAAGATAGTGAAGTAATTTATGCAGGAAAAGCCTTTTTAACTATGGAAATGTGCAGATTAATTCAAGAGGAAGATCTTGGATTAGATGTAGTTTCAGGAGGAGAATTATATACTGCTATTAAATCTGGTTTTCCTGCAAATAGAATATATTTTCATGGAAATAATAAATCTTATAGTGAATTAGAGATGGCGGTAAAATATGGCGTAGGTCGTATAATTGTTGATAATTTTTACGAACTCGAATTATTAAAAGATCTTGCCAAAAACCAACAAAACAAAAAAATAAAAGTAATGTTACGTCTAACCCCTGGTATTGAAGCCCACACTCATGAATATATAAAAACAGGTCAGCTTGATTCTAAATTTGGTTTTGGTTTGGGAAATGGGCATGCTCTTATGGCTGTAGAAAGTGCATTAAGTATAAGAGGGTTAAAGCTTACCGGGTTTCATTGTCATATTGGTTCTCAAATATTTGAAAAAGATCCTTTTAAAGACACAGCAAAAATAATGATTAAATTTGCCAAAACTGCGAAAGAACAATATGGATTTGAAACAAAAGAAATAGACTTTGGTGGTGGTTTTGGCATCAAATATATTGATAATGATAAGCCCTTAGCTGTCGAAGATTATATTTCAATTTTATATGAATCGGTCAAAGAATCTTGTAAGCAATATGAGTTACCGATTCCTAGAATACTAATAGAGCCAGGTAGAGCGATTATCGGTGAAGCAGGGACTACTTTATATACAGTAGGTGCGATCAAAGATATTCCTGGAATAAGAAAATATGTCAGTGTTGATGGTGGAATGAGTGACAATATTAGACCTGCATTATATGGGGCAAAATATTCTGCGGTCGTTGCCAATAAAGTAAATAATCCGTTAGAAGAACGTGTTTCTATTGCGGGAAAATGTTGTGAATCCGGTGATATGTTAATTTGGGATATTGATTTGCCCAAAATTGTACCAGGTGATATACTTGCAGTATTTAGTACTGGTGCCTATCACTACTCTATGGCTAGTAATTATAATATGCTGCCAAAGCCAGCGGTTGTTTTCGTTAAAGATAAGGCTGCCAGATTGGTTGTTCGTCGACAAACATATGAAGATTTATTAAGCAATGAAGTTTTTAGGCCTCAAACAAAATCTATTTCTCTGGCAAACTTTTAAAAGTGTGCACTAAGCACACTTTTTTCATTTTCATATAAATGGTATAATATTGTAAGAAGAAAAAACTACAGAAAGGAAGGCAGCTAATATGGGACATTTTTTAGGTTCTGAAATGCTACTAAGAATACCAGCCTTACTAATAGCAATAACCTTCCACGAATATGCTCATGCGAGAGCATCTTATGCATTAGGTGATCCAACACCTAAATGGAGGGGAAGACTATCGCTAAATCCTTTAGATCATTTAGACCCTGTTGGTCTCTTAATGTTATGGCTTTTTAGATTCGGATGGGCAAAACCCGTTGAAATAAATCCTAACTATTATGATGAACCAAAAAAAGGTGTTATACTTGTTTCTTTGGCAGGGCCTTTATCCAACATAGTTCTAGCCTTTATATCGATGATTATATTAAAATTAGGTATCTTTAATAATAGTATTATAGAAAGCTTTGTATATATTTTATTTCTTTACAATTTAACTTTAGCTGTTTTTAATTTGATACCGATACCTCCACTTGATGGTTCAAAAATACTAATGGGATTATTGCCGCGACGAATGGCATATGAGTTTTCACGATATGAAGCATATGGGCCATTGATACTAATAATAATGGTTTACTTGGGCTTGTTAAGGATATTATTAAATCCTTTAATGCTATTTTTACACAAGGGTCTGGATATTCTATCCAATTTAATTCTAATAAGATTTTAACATTTATAGGAGGAATTTTTTGTGAAAAAACATGTAGTTATGAGTGGTATGAGGCCAACGGGCCGGCTCCATTTAGGTAATATGATGGGTGCATTAACAAACTGGGTAAAACTGCAAAATGACTATGATTGTTATTTTGTTGTGGTTGACTGGCATGCACTTACAACTGGATATGAAAATACGCAAAACATTAAAGAAGACATCAGGCAAATGGTTATTGACTGGATAAGTGTTGGACTTAACCCGGAAAAATGCAATATTTTTGTACAATCACATGTAAAACAACATGCTGAACTGCACCTTCTATTATCTATGATAACTCCATTATCTTGGCTTGAAAGATGTCCTACGTATAAAGAGCAGTTAAGACAATTAGAATCTCGAGAGATAAACACCTATGGCTTTTTAGGATATCCAGTTCTTATGGCCACTGATATCTTAATATATAAAGCTGATAAAGTACCTGTGGGAAAAGACCAAGAGGCACATATTGAATTGTCGCGGGAAATTGCACGAAGATTTAACTATCTTTATAAACCTGTATTTCCCGAACCTCAAGCTCTTTATACTGAATTTATGGTGCTACCAGGAATAGATGGGCGAAAGATGAGTAAAAGCTACGAAAATTACATTGAAATATCTGCAAGTCCTAAAGATATAAAAGAAAAAGTTCGAATGATGATTACTGATCCCCAAAGAATCAGAAAAAATGACCCTGGTCATCCAGACGTTTGCAGTGTTTTTGATTATTACAAAGTTTTTGATGAAAAAGATAACATTAATGAACTAGAAACAGTTTGCAAAAAGGGTCAAATAGGGTGTGTAGAATGCAAAAAAAGGCTAGCTAATTTAATTATCAATAAAATGGAACCTATACATCAAAAAAGAAATGATTTAGAAAAACAACCCACAATAATTGACGATATTTTAGATAAAGGTGCACGGAATGCACGGTTAGTAGCCGAAAATACGCTTGAAGAAGTTAGGGAAGCAATGAAAATATAGAAGATAATAAAGGTGAAGAAACAATGGCTTTAAACGTTAAGATTGAGGCCTTTGAAGGGCCTTTTGAACTTTTATTTCACCTGATAGAAAAAAATCAGATTGATATATATGATATACCTATTGCGGAACTGACTGATCAATATCTAGTATATTTAGAGGATATAGATGAAAGTCAATTAGATACAGCTAGCGAATTTATTGTTATGGCTGCTACACTACTTAGTATAAAATCTAGGATGTTGTTGCCCTCAACACAAAATGAAGAGGTACAGTTGGAACTAGCGGCAGCTGATGAGGAAATTGATCCTAGAGGTATATTAGTAGAAAAATTGCTTGAGTATAAAAGATTTAAAGAAGTTTCACACATATTAAAGAGAAAAGAAAAAGAACAATTATGTCTTATAAAAAAAGCTCCCGAAGATCTTTCTGATCTTTGGTCAAATGATTTTTGTATTTCAAATATAACCTTGAAAGAAATAAAAGCTTCGTTTATATCTGTTATGAATAAAATAAAAAAAACAATTGAGATACCTGAAATTGCTAAAGATCCGATACCCTTATCAGTTAAAATCAGAGAGGTATATCGAACTTTAAAAAAATTAAAGTCTAATGTTCTTTTTAGTAAACTATTTGAACATAAGAAAAAGAAAGAAGATATCATAGTTACTTTCTTAGCTGTATTAGAATTAATTAAAATGAATCGTATTTTAGCTACACAAGAAAAACAATTTGGAGAAATAGTTTTAACCTTTAGGGAGGTTTAAGGTTTTATATGGATCTTAATAAAGCTATACCTATTATAGAGGGAATTTTATTTGTTTCCGGTGATCCTATCAGTATTGATGAAATATCAAGTACATTGAATATTTCCAAAGAACAGGTTTTACAGAGCATAAATATTTTAAATGATGATTATGATAAATCTTTACATGGCTTAACGATTTCTATAGTAGGTAACAGAATAAAACTTACAACAAAAGCTGAAATTTTTCCATATATAGAAACCATGTTTAAACCTAAGGTAAAGACACAGCTTTCAAAAGCAGCTTTAGAAACAATGGCAATCATAATGTTTAAACAGCCAATAACAAGATCAGAAATCGAAGCTATAAGAGGTGTTAACGTAGAAAGGGCACTGAATACACTTCAAGACAGAAATCTTATTTGCGAAATAGGACGATTAAATATACCGGGACGACCAATTCTTTATGGAACAACTGAAGAATGTATGGATTATTTTGGGCTAAAAAGTATAGATGATATTTCATTAGAACATTCGTGAAGCAAAAATAGTAATTTTGATTATATTAAAAGATTCAATTTTTGACCTAAATGTTTATCTTTTAATGTAAAAAAATAAATATATTTCCTGTTGTTACAAAAAATGAATTATATTACATTTTTTATAACAAACTAAGAGAAAAGGCAAAGGAGCTCAATGTGAAGTATTTATATTTTTTTCTTGCTTTTTCTCTTTTTATTATTTTACCTGTAAAATTTGAGGTAATTTTTCAGAAAATGAAATCTAAAGAGTATTTAAACATTTATATCAATTTTTTTGGATTAATAAAATTGCTTTTAGAAATTCCAGACTGGATAATTAAAATTAATATTTTTATTCCAATACTTAGTCATAAATATTCTATCCAACGAACCAACAAACAAAAGACTAACTTTTTAGAAAAAATTGCTGAAGATTTAAATACAATAAAAAGTTTAGCTTATATATTTAAGCGCTATAAAAAAATAAATCAAATACTCAATAAAAGTATTAAAATTTCTTACATAAAATTATATATAACAATTAGCAGCGAAAATCCTGCTGTTACTGGTTTTTTTGCAGGTCAAACATGGGCTTTTGCGTACTTTGTTATGTATATATTATCGTACTATTTCAATTTAAGTAAAACTACTTTAGATATAAAAGTAACTCCTGTTTTTAACAAATTAGAACCTATACATATAGATTTAAAGGGTATATTTCACTTGAGAGTTGGTCATATTATTATTGCAAGTTTTATGATTATCTGGTATCAGTTAACCTCAAAAAGGATTTATATACCTTTTTTCTATAGCAAATATCTTGAAAAGGGAGCGACAAAATAGATGGATGAACATCCGATCCAGAGCTTGATAAAAACTTCAATGGAAAGCATCAAGGAAATGGTTGATGTTAACACAATAGTAGGGGATGCCGTAGAAACGGCTGACGGTAGTGTGATTATTCCGGTTTCTCGAGTTAGTTTCGGTTTTGCAGCTGGAGGAGGAGAGTTCGATATAAAGAATTCTAAGGAGAGTGATAATCAAAAACTTCCTTTTGGCGGTGGTAGCGGTGCTGGAGTTTCAGTTCAACCTGTAGCTTTTATGGTTGTCGGTCAAGGCCAAATAAGGCTTTTATCAATTAATCAGAATACAACTCTTGAAAGAGTAATCGATTTGGCTCCTCAAGTAATCGATCAAATAAGTAAAATATTACAAAATAACAACAGTCAATATACTGTTAAAACTTCATAGATTTAAACAATTAACATTTATTGTAAAACCCACCAACTATTGCAAGAATCAAAAAGCTAATTTGATAAAAACTAATAGTCGGAGGGTTTTATATGTATAAAAGAATCGCTGTATTTATTTTGTCACTTTTATTGTGTTTTACATTATGGAATGTTGAGATAAAAGCGGAAGTAAATGACCTACCTGTTAACGCGAAAGCATATGTTTTAATTGATCCAATAAGTGGAAGGATTTTGCTGGAAAAAAACTCTGAAGAAAAAAGGGCTATGGCTAGCACTACAAAAATAATGACTGCTATTCTAGCTTTGGAAAAAGGGGACTTATCTTCAATAGTAGAAATAAGCTCTAAAGCTTCATCTGTAGGTGGCTCATCTTTTAATCTTCAAGCTAAAGAGTATTTACAGTTGAATAGTTTACTATACGGTCTTCTGCTTCCCTCAGGCAATGATGCAGCTATAGCAATTGCTGAACATATCGCAGGTACAGAAAATGATTTTGTACAAATTATGAATAAAAAAGCAGTGGAATTAGGAGCATTAGATACTCATTTTAATAACCCCCATGGGCTTGATGATCCCGACCATTATACCACAGCCAAAGATCTTGCTTTAATCACCAGATATGCATTAGGGTGTTCAAAATTTCGTGAAATAGTACAAACTAAAAATATCCAAATAAACGACGGCAAACTTCCTAGACACATATATAGCACTAATCGGCTGTTATGGGAATATAAAGGCTGTAATGGTGTTAAAACCGGTTATACCGGACAAGCAGGTAGATGTCTAGTAGCTTCTGCCGTAAACAATAATTTTCAGTTAATTTCAGTAGTATTAGGTTCAAATAATCATTTTAATGACTCTCGTACCATATTGGATTATGGTTTTGATAATTATAAACTAAGAACTGTAATAGATAAAGATAACTATAAATTTCCTATTAAAGTCAGAAATGGATTTTGTGATGAAATTTGCTTAATAGTTGAAGAAAGTGTCAAGCTTCCTTTTAAAGATAATGAATCATTTTTGTTAACTCCTGTAGTTCCAAAAGAAGTAAAAGCTCCAGTTTTTAAAGGTGAGCAAATAGGGCAAATAGAGATAATTATTAATAACAAAAATGTCTATTCAAAGGCCCTTATTGCATCAAGCGATGTTCCGTTAAAAACATATAATAAAATTTTGTATGAAATTCTTAAATCTTGGTTGGATCTGAAATAACAAATAAAAATTTTTACAATAAAGTCAATTTTTTAGAAGGATTTTTTATATTTATGTAGAAGTAATATATTATTATAGCTCATCATTGATGAGGAGGTAAGCCGGATGACAGATCCATATAAAAGAGGGATGTTTAAATCTAACCCTTATGCCAAAAAAATACCTTTAAAAGGTAATTTAGTAGTTGTTTTGGATGGAAAGTTTGAAAAACGTGGTTTGCAATTGATACCACAACCTTCACGATGTCTTGTTGCTAATGAAGTTCATGAAATAATACTTACAGATGAAAATAGTAAACCAGGAGATATAGTGGATAAAATTGCCTATATAGGATTTTTTGTTGTAAACGAAAGCACAGTAATAACTGTTGGTGATGAAGTCAGAATAAATGGACAGGTTATAGGTAATATAGCTGGTTTTGACGAAACACACATGCCGAATCATTATAATATTGTGATTCATGGCGATGAACGTTCTTCAGGAAATGAAAGAAATCTTGACCTAGGTGATGAGGTTATCATTGGATAAAAAAAAACATTTTTTTGAATGAAAGGAGGTGTTTAAAGTGTCTTTTGAGCGAAAAATGGAACAGCTGGGCATTACTTTACCCGAGACACCCAAACCTGTTGCGGCGTATGTTCCTGGAGTTAAAGTCGAAAAATATATATATACAGCTGGGCAAATACCCTTTGTAAATGGAGAATTAAAATATAAAGGCAAGGTAGGAAAAGATGTTTCTGTAGAAGATGCGTATGAAGCAGCTAAATTGTGTGTCTTAAACTGCTTGAGCATCGTTAAATCGTTAGCTGGAAGCATTGATAATATAGAAAAAGTCGTAAAAGTTGTTGGTTTTGTAAATAGTGCAGATGGTTTTAACCAACAACCGAAGGTTATAAACGGAGCTTCAGAAATTCTTGGTGAAATTTTTGGTAAAGCAGGAGCTCATGCACGCTCAGCTGTTGGTGTAAGTGAACTTCCAATGGATGCCACTTGTGAAGTGGAAATGATAGTAAAATTAAAATAAATAAACAAGGAGGAATATAAATGGCGAAATTTAATAAGAAATTTCAGATGTATAGTTCTCTTCAAGCTAATATCCAAAACATTTATGCTGATGCAAGGAAAGCCGCTGATGAAATAGGCATTCCGATGGAATTACGAGGCAAATTTGGTCTTACAGGGGCCATATCAGGATGCCCGGGGCCTTTAAGCAAAAATATAAGGGATGCTATGGAAAAAGGAGAAAGAGAAGTTATTCCATTAACTAAGCTAGTTGATGAAATCCGCAGTTTAGTAAAAGACGTATATGGTGATGATTATGATGCGGCTCCTGTTAGCACATGTGAAGCTGGCATATGGGTTGCTTTTGATGTGTTATTCTCACCTCCTATGCAAGGTCGTGGCGACTGCTACCAAGCTCGCTATATTATCCCATATGAAAAACATTTGCATCATCATGGAGGTTATGGAAGACCATTTCCTGGAAGATTTAAAGATATCTTAGCAGATAGAGGTTCTTCTGCAGGAGAATTAGGTTTTTATGGCAAACGGCAAAACAACTTGAGCAATTATATTGCCCCTCTAGTTGGTGCAGATTATTCTGTTCATGGAATCAAATATCATCCAACTTTTCTATTAACAAAAGTAGATCCTGAAGCTTCAGCAGAAAAAATCAAGAAGATTGCAGAAAGACATGCTACGATGCTTACAGGTATTACTTCCCTAGCTTATGACACTCCGGGTTATGGATATGGTGTAAAAGATAACGACGGCGTACCTGTATTACAGAAACGCTTAGCGGAAATAGCACATGACTTCGATATTCCATATATTATGGATAATGCATGGGGTGTTCCCTTTATTGGTCATGATATCTCCAAGAGTGGTGCTGATGTAATAATATACAGTATGGATAAAGCAAGTGGATCGCCCACATCAGGGTTGATAATTGGTAAAGAGGAATACATGGTGCCAATCCGCCGAGCTATGGGAATGCATGGAGATAGATATGGAACCACTTCATCTTACGGTAAAGCTGTTTATGTCGGATTCGATCCAGGTAAAGAATCAATGCTAGGTATGATAGCTGCCTTAAAAGCACTTAAGGACAACCCAGAAGACCTTAAAAAACCCGTAGATGATATGTATACTATCGTTAAAGAAGAATTCGAACAAATCAATCCCAAGATAAAGAAAGGCTTAATCATTTCTAAGTCTTATAACTCCAGAGCTGTTGAAGTAAACTATGAAAATACCTGGAGTGGTAACGAACTAGGTTTACCAATCTTTTCTATTGAAGATATGTATAGCGGAACTCAGTTGATGCAAACAGGGCTTTCTCAGATGGGTGTTATCCCAACAGTAGCGTATGATGGAAATATTCTAATTTCCCCAGGTCTTGGAACAACTGATGACAATGGTCAAATAATTGACAGCAAATTTAGATATGCAGTTAAGGCTCTTGTTAAACTGATGGAGATAATCGGTAAATACAGTGGTTATATTGATTAATTATTAAGCATTACAGATGCCAAGAGATATCTCTTGGCATCTGTAGAAATAAACCAAAAAGGAGGGATTTTGAGAATGCCGAAAGTAGTAGTTATTGGCGGTGGATGGGCTGGTTGCGGTGCGGCATTGTCTGCAAAAAAAGCCGGAGCCGAAGTGGTTCTATTAGAAAGAACAGATATGTTATTGGGCACAGGTCTAGTTGGCGGTATCATGAGAAATAATGGAAGGTTTACTGCCACGGAAGAAATGATTGCAATGGGCGGGGGCGAACTCTTTCAGGTTACAGACAGTGTTGCAAGACATAGCAATATAGATTTTCCCGGTCATAAACATGCTACTTTATATGATATAGCATTAGTAGAGCCAGCAGTAAAAAAAGTTCTAATGGATGCAGGCATTGAAATATATACCCAAAGCAGAGTAAAAGATGTGGTATCTGAAGGAAAAAAGGTCTTGGCAGTGGTTACTGATGATGGTAATAAGTATGAAGGTGATGTTTTCGTAGAATGTACGGGAACTGCAGGACCTCAAGGTAATTGTACAAAGTATGGCAACGGTTGTGCAATGTGCGTATATAGGTGTCCAAGTTATGGCCCTCGAATAAGTATTGCTGGGAAAATGGGTGTTAAAGAAGCGATGGCTAAAAAAGCTGATGGGACTTACGGTGCTATGAGCGGTTCGTGTAAACTCTTCAAAGAATCTCTTTCCACGGAGATCATTGATCTTTTAAATTCCACAGGTGTTGCTGTAATTCCTGTTCCAAAAGATGCAAAAGAAGATGAAGAAATCCTTACTAAGAAAGCCTGCCAACAATATGCTTTAAAAGAATATGTAGATAATGTTATACTGTTGGATACTGGACACGCAAAATTAATGTCGCCTTTTTTCCCATTAGAACAATTAAGACGAATACCTGGATTTGAGAACGCTCGCTATGAAGATCCATATTCAGGCGGCAAAGGGAATTCAATACGATATATGGCTTTATCGCCTAGAGATAATTATCTAAAAACAGAAGGATTAGAGAATCTATTTTGCGCAGGAGAAAAGGCGGGACCATTGGTTGGGCATACTGAGGCAATTTGTACTGGAACTTTAGCTGGTGCTAATGCTGTAAGATGGGCAATGAATAAGGAACTAGTACAAATCCCTGTTGAATTAGCCATTGGAGATGCTATTGCCTATGTAAAAGAACAAATGAAAACGGAAGAAGGAATATCGAAAAAATATACCTTTTCAGGATCGGTTTATTTTGAGAGAATGAAAAAACTTGGTCTATATACCACAGATATAAATAAAATAAAAGATAATGTAGAAAAGGCAGGAATGACAAACCTTTTCAATCAAAAAGTAGTATAAAATCCGTATGCAGGGAACAATATATAAAAGGGGTCATTTAATGACCCCTTTTATATTCAAACATACGGAGGTAAACTAATGATTCAACTAACAAATGTACATTGGATATATTTCTCTATGGTTATACTTATTATCATCACAATGGCTTTGCGAAGAGATACCGTATTGCCCTGTATAATTGGAATATATTTGGTTGGACTAGCTTCAACAGGTAGCATATGGCAATCAATTCAAGTTCTGTTTAATGCACTAATTGCCGCAGGAACAGAGTTTTTAGGTCTTATCACCGTTATCGGATTAGTAGTAGCCATGTCTAAAGCTATGGGCGATGTAGGTAGTGATTATATAATAATGAAGCCTGCTGCTAGGATAATGGTTAATTCTGATATCGCTTTTTGGACACTAGGTATTGTTATGCTGATTGTTACATTATTTGTTTGGCCGTCTCCTGCTGTAGCTTTAATAGGGGCAATTATGTTACCTATTGCAGTAAGAGCGGGTCTTTCAGTAATGGGAGCTGGGATAGCAATGAATATTTTTGGTCATGGAATTGGTCTTTCCGGTGATTATGTAATTCAAGGTGCACCAGCTATTACGGCTAAAGCTGCAGGCTTTGACAATGCAGCTCCTGTCATAAGTGCTAGTTTGCCTTTGTGGCTTACAATGGCTGTAGTTACTACTACTTTATCCTATTATTTTGTGAAAAAAGATCTTTCAAAAAATAATGTCAAAAAAGAGAATCAATCTTATGAAAAAGAAAATAATGAGGCAAAAAACAAAAAATTTACTATCACTGCTTATGTTGGTGCAGCATTGTTTGTTATTCTTTTTTTGATAGATATTATTTTACTATTAAGATTTAAATTACGAGGGGGAGAAGCGACTGCATTGATTGGGGGAACGGCACTTGTTATAACAACTATAATATCGATAATGGGATTTGGTGTTGACTCCTTGGAAAAAATAACGGACTATATAAGAGAAGGTTTTTTATTCGGTATAAAAGTCTTTGCACCAGTTATCATTATAGGAGGTTTTTTCTTTTTAGGATCGGAAGACACTGCAAAAACCATCCTGGGGCCACAAGCTACAGGCTTGCTTTCAGATATGGGAATAGCTTTATCTCAATCTGTTCCACTAAGCAAGGTGCCAATAGCTTTTATACAATTGATTATTGGTGCAATAACAGGATTAGACGGCTCTGGATTTTCCGGATTACCTTTAGTTGGATCACTAGCGGAAACTTTCAGCACTGCAATAAAAGTAGACAAAGCAACATTGGGTGCCCTTGGCCAAATTTCAGCCGTTTGGGTTGGTGGTGGTACAATAATACCATGGGGAATAATACCAGTAGCAGCGATTGCTGGTGTTGACCCCAATGATTTAGCGCGGAAAAATTTTCTCCCAGTGGTTACAGGTCTTATTGCAACTACAATAGTAGCTATTTTCCTATTATAATATTTTAAAATTCTATTTTTATTTGGAGGTACGAAATGCCAAATGAAAAGCGAAGACTATTATTTTCTATGTTGAAAACTATTGATGATTCACATATACCAGTTGGCTCTGGTTACATTCGTCACAGTTTACAAGTTCAGGGATTTGATATAAGTGAAGCTACTGTAGGTAGAATGTTAAGACAACTGGATATTGAGAATTATACTGAAAAAGTAGGATTTAAAGGTAGAAAGTTAACTCCCATAGGAAAGAAAAAACTAGATGAGCTTGAGCATGAAAAAACAATAAATCATTATGGTAACGAATTATTAAGTGTTATTAGAGTCACTGGAAAACAAGGACTACTTGATCTATTGATAGCAAGAAAAGCTATAGAAGGTCAGCTGGCAAAACTCGCAGCAAATTACATAACAGATGATGAGCTTCACCAGTTGAATCTTGTTCTGAAAAGCCAACAATTACATGTAGATAAAGGAACTTCTATCGCTGATGATGACGTTAAATTTCATAAATTAATAGCTAAAGCAGCAAGAAACAGGGTTTTAGATGCTGCCATGGATTTAATAAGGCAGCACGGTCAAATATCACCTATGCTTGAATATATTAGAAAAGAAGTAAAGAGTACAGTGCTTTTAGATCATAAGAACATTTATCAAGCAATAGCTGCACGAAAACCAGATCTTGCTGAAAAAGCTATGGTACACCACATTGATAATCTGGAAAGAGATGTTAAGAGATATTGGGAGATTGTATATGAAAAAGACAATAGTATTGATTTGTGATTTATTAAGTATTACATTTTCTTTTATATCTGCAAGAAGTCATCTTAGATTGTAGAGGAGGCGATTTTTTTGTCTAATGTCTTAGAAAAAGTTATGGACGCTGTTGATTTAGAAACTTTTTTTGTTTGCAAGAATGAAGAAGAAGCAGAGAAACTTTCAATAGAATTAATGGAGAAGTTTGGGTTTCATGATATTTCCATAGTATTTATACAACATCAAGGTCCCGGGGCGAGAGTTCGCATAAGAGGTTATGTTTATAAGCCAGGAGACCGTTATAGTTGGCTATTTAATAAAAGTAACTAGGAGGTCCGATTTATAATGCAAAAAAAGAAAGTGTTGCTAGCACCCCTAGATCCTGTCCATGACATTGGGTTAAAAATAATAAAACGTGGTTTAGAGCAAGCCGGTCATACTACCTTACTTATGCCACCAGATTATTCTCAGGAGGAAATAATTAAATCCATTGTTGATAATAATGTCGATGTTGTTCTAGTCAGTAGAACACTTGGGTATGGTGTAGCGGAAATACTTGGGAAGTTTGTAGACTTGGCAGAGGCTGCTAATATTAGAGATACTGTCAAAATTGGAATTGGTGGAATGGCTATCCGACCTGAATTAGCGGCAGAGTTAGGTTTTGACGCAGGATTTGGGCCAGGAACTACAGTCGAGGAAGCTGTAGCTTTTGTTGAGGATAGAGAATATATACCTGATGAATCTAAAGGCAAAAAAATTAAAAAAGACCTTATTAAAGAATATGATTATACTTTTTATAATAAAAAGATTGAAAAGCTACTAGATTCTATTGTTGACGGTATTTTAGAGTATGCAAAAGATAAAACAACTACTGCAATACAAAGAGCTGAAATAAGAAGACAAATAATAGATAGTAATAATGAATCGGAAAGAGAACGTTTAAGAAAAGAGTATTCAAAACTATGTGATGATACGATACAAGCTTTTTATAATTCAGGCAAATATCGTGAAAAAACCCGTCCATTAACTGATGATGAGGTAAAAGCACTAAAACAATATGTAGACGAAACAAATTCTAGAATGAACCCCTTACAATTACAATATACTACTAAAAATCCTATTGTTTTTTTCCAATATGGAACAGGATGCCCATTTATGGATATTGCTCATATAAAATCTTGCGAAGCTTGGGGTGTAGATGGTGCAGTTCATTTTGATCCATCTTGGGGAGCAAGGACTGAAGGCTTTTTAGAAGGATATATTACTCACGAGGAAGATGGTTCAGTAATAACCTACGAAAATCTTAAAAGTATTAAGGAATCTTTAAGTCCAAATACTTTATGGCAGGTAAGAGCCCATCGTGGTCTTAACACACCAGAAACCGTTTTAATTGCTGGAAAAATTGGAGCAGATTTAACAAAAATAAATATTGCCTATGGGTCTTTAGGTGGAGGTACGGACCCCGAACGACTTACAGTAGATGCAGTTGCTGCCATAAAATATGCAGCTGAATATAATATGCCTTTTGATGTTGTAACAAATGAAGAGCTTTGTGGAGTTCCAGCCTATAAAGCTTTTGCTGGTATGTTAATTGTATCAAAACTTGGTTTGAGACTCGGAGGAAAACCCATTCTTCAACCTCTATTTTGTTATTCTCCAGAAGTCATGGTTAGTGGTCAGATGCAGGATAACTATGTAGATTTTAATGCGGCAAAGATATATAGTCTTAGAAATATAATTAATGCCCCTATTTGGTGTGGAGCACCTATCGGATTTTTAACACAAACTGAAGATAGGGTTCAATCTTCTATAATGACAGCTCTTCATGCTTCACTGGCATCTTCATTAGGTGTTGATGGAATTTCTATAGCTTCGTCAGATGAAGCGTTTTCTGGTGGACCTATAACGGTTCCAGCAAGAATTGATACACTAAAGGCAACCCAAGCAACTTTTAGATTTTTTGGTCATTCCAATATAGTACCCACTAATAATGCGAAGAAGTGGGCAGAAGAAATTGAAGAAGGAATAGAAAACGTCTTAGAGAAAGTATCAAAAAATGGCTGTTTTATTGATGCATTATATCAAGGTCTATTGGGCAGTAGGGAAGATGGCGCATATCCTGGAAGATTTGGAAGAGGTACGGTAATTACTAATTCAAAATAGCAACTTTAGAAAATCTTTTTTAGGATCCGATAGACTTATTGTAGGGGGTAGATTATGAGTCTAAAAATTGGAATAGCCGGAACTGCAAAAAACACAGGAAAAACAACCACTACTTCGGCTATTCTCAGTGATTTATATAAAAGGAAATTATCTATTGCTTTAACTGGAATAGGTTATGATGGAGAAGAAATTGATAATATCACTGGATTACCAAAACCCCGTTTGTTTATAAAGAAGAAGACTATTTTAGCTACAGCACAAAAATGTCTTAAAGTCGGAAGTGCATCATTTGATATTTTAGAAACTACTGATATAATAACACCATTAGGGAAAATATGTATAGTTAAAGTTACAAAAGAAGGATTAGCAGTAATAGCAGGTCCAAATAAAAGTAGTCATTTAAGATATATACAAAACAGAATGATAAATGACTTAAAGTGTGATATTATTTTAGTTGATGGTGCTCTAAATAGAATAGTGCCAATGGTAGAGACAGATGGTATTATTCTGGCTACAGGAGCATCTCGTAATACTAATATTAATAATCTGGCTCATGAAACTATGGCTTTATATAAACTACTTAATTTACCTGTGGTTTCTGAAAAACAACAAGAATACTTTTCTGGTATCAACAAAATAACACTAGTTCTAAATTCCGGAAATAAAATTTCTCTCAAATATAGTTCACTTATTGATGATTTTACGATTAGAGATATTTTGGAAAAAATCAATGACATTAAAATTATATTCATTCCTGCCCTGATATCTTTATCTAAGCTTAAAAAACTTAATGAGTTAATATGTAAGATGTGGGAAGGTAAAACTTTAATTATTCAAGACTCGTTAAGATTAATTGCCGGGGGTAGTCCTGAAATAGTTTTAAATGAAATAGAAAGAATAAGATTAAATAAAGGAATTGTTAAAACACTGAGAAGTGTTCCTTTGTTAGCGATTACTGTAAATCCATTTTACCCCAAATATCGTTTTGACAAAGGTAATTATGAGCCTGGTTTTATCGAAAGAGAAACACTAGTAAACACAATTAAACATATTGTGGATATTCCAGTTATTGATATAAAACATGAAGGCTCACTAAAAATAACAGAAACTATTCTTAAGCGTTTATTACTTTAGTAAGAACCTGGATGGTGTATATTATATGAAAACCATTGCTATCATAGGTACTGGTCGAATGGGCAGTCTTTTAGCAAAAAAACTACACTCTTATTATAAACTGGTTTTAGTAGATAAAAATTTGAGACTATGTGGATTATTAGCGAAAGAATTAAATGCCATATCAACTTCAGATTATTCTATGATATCAGTAAGTGATTACATAATCATTGCTTTACCTGCTAATATAATACATAATGTTATGAAAGAAATTAAACCTTTTTTAAACCCTAATCAATTGCTAGTAAATATTTCGACCAATACGGATAAGACCACATTTAACTCCTTAAAAGGATTATGCAGATTTGCTAGTGCCAAAATAATTGGTCACGCGAGGCAAATAAGTTCTGGAGAATTGCCTCTTATTGTAATTGACGGAGAAAATCATGATGATTGTTTAGAAACTGCGGATATATTCGGAAAACTTGGCGCTGTTTGTTTTGGTGCAGAAAAAATGGTTCAAATAATAAACAGTATTGCCAGTGAGGAAGGTATTAAAGCTGCTTTCAATATTGAAAAGAAGCTCGAAGAAAAAGGAATACCGTCGGAATATTATAGCTTTGCAATTAGAAATGTTGCGTGTGGCACAATGAATGCCTATGTCTTAGGTGATGCAGGTCACTTTGCTCAAAAAATAATAGATAAATTAAAGAAAGAACAGGGCAAAAACTGATTCCTAAAAGAATCAGTTTTTTTTACAAATATAATAAGCAGGAAAAAACACTAATTTGTATAATATAAGAAAGTAAAAGGGGAGTTATTGTTGCAAATCAGATTACAAAAATATTTATCACAAGCTGGAATAGCTTCGCGCAGAGCTAGTGAATATCTTATATTACAGGGATTGGTAAAAGTTAATGGGAAAATCATTAATACTTTAGGTACCAAAGTAAATCCAAAAACAGATATAATAGAGGTAAATGGGAAGAAGTGTAATATTAAGCATAGTTCAATATATATAATAATGAATAAACCTAAAGGGGTACTTACTACTGTAAAAGACCCATTTGGCAGGCCTAATGTTATAGATTTATTAACAACTGTTAATGAAAGAGTTTTTCCCGTAGGTAGATTAGATAAAGAAACAGAAGGGCTTTTATTGTTAACAAATGATGGTGTTGTTACAAATAAGCTTACTCATCCCAAATATGGAATTGAAAAAACTTATATTGCTCATGTTAAAGGTCTTTTCAAAGAAGAAAGCATAAAGGCATTAGAAAGGGGTATTATTCTAGAAGATGGTGTTACAGCTCCAGCTAGTGTTAGAATAATTAAAATGCTAAAAGAATCAACAGTATTGGAAATTAAAATTCGTGAAGGTAGAAAGCGACAAATTAGAAGGATGTGTAGTGCTGTTGGTCATCCGATAATTAATTTAAAAAGAACAAAGATAGGATTACTAACATTAAATAGATTGAAACCAGGTGAATGGAGGTTTTTGAATAAGAAAGAAATAGATTATATTAGAAAACTATAAAATAAGGAGTTGTTACTAATTGATATTAATAAGGAAAGCAGTTTTAGATGAAAAGAGTAACATTGAACTAATACTAGAAAAGGTCAACTTAGATAAGAAGATACAAAGTGATTATATGCAAAATACTATGGTGGTAGACTTTGACGATAGGATTGTCGGCTGTGGAGGTCTAGATATACATGGCGATTTAGCTCATATAAAATTTGTAGCTATTCTTCCTGAATATCAGAATCAAAGATTAGGGGATGGCTTGGTAAGAGCTTTAGTTAACTATGCAGACCGGAGAAATATTAAGAAAATATATATAGCTGATGACAAACCATTAGATTATTTTAAAAGATTCGGTTTTAAAGAAATTAATCAAAAGAGTAGCCAGAATGGTTCTGACATAAAATCAAATAGTCTTGAATATTTTATGGAATTAGATGTTGATCAATTTTTTAATAATCATCACTGCAATTGTAAAACAAATAGTAATAATTCAAATGATAGTTAAACAATGTCTTAGATAAAAAACACCAATTGAATATTAAATCTATATCTGATATAATTTTTCCGAAATATAACAAAATAAGAGGTGAAGTATTTTTGGAGCTATGGTTTTCAGAATTTCAAACAAAAAATGTTAAAATATCTTTCAAAATAAATAACGTACTTCATTCAAGTAAAAGTAAGTATCAAAAAATAACTGTACTTGAAACAGAAGATTACGGTAGACTATTAGCATTAGACGATTTAGTCATGCTTACTACTAAAGACGAGTTTTTCTATCATGAAATGATCTCACATGTTCCCTTACTCACTCATGAAAACCCATCAAAAGTTTTAGTGATTGGTGGTGGAG
>JBMNGG010000017.1:0-84833 GCA_050949705.1 Tepidanaerobacteraceae bacterium
CAATGGATGCAGCTTTTGCGGTATCCTCATCATAGATAACTTCCCGGGCAGGACCAATGTATGTATCAACTAACTTATTTATAGAACGTTGGTCTTCCGGGTCAAACTCACGAATGGAATCAACTTCATCATCAAAAAACTCCAAACGATATGGATATTCGCGTGTTAGTGGATATATATCAAGAATTGCCCCACGGACAGCAAACTGTCCCCGGCCTTCAATCATATCAACCCTTTCGTAACCCATAGCAGAGAGCTTTGATATAGTTTCAGCCATTGGAATTGTCTCTCCGACTCTAAATCTAATTGTGAATTTCTTCACTACTTCCGGTGGAATCATCTTAGATAATAATGCCTGAATTGGAGCTACCACCACCATTGGTTTCCTTAAAAGTAAGCTTTCTATTACCTTTAGTCTTTGAGCTGTATGCTCCAAGCTACGGGCAGCAGTTTCGTAAGGTAATACAGAACTGGCAGGAAAGATAGCTACACTTTCAGCTCCCAAAAAGAATGATATATCTTCCATAATTTTTTTTGCTTCTAAAGAATCTGCAGTTACGACTAAAACCTGTGAACCTGCCCGCTTTTTTAATGCTGCAGCTAAGTACGCCCGTTGTGAATCTGAGATTCCATAGGCAAATAGATTTGACTTGCCATTTTGCAAGTCCTTTAACAGTTTTTGAAACTCCAATATTTCTTCTGTAGCTTTAATAAGTTGACCCATTACAAACTCCTGTTTTAAATAATAATGATAATTTTCAGATAAATACCAAAAAGCCCTTTTTGTCAAGGGCTAATAATAGTTATTATACCCCAACTGATAAACTATATCAACAAAAGCTTAAAAGGTCTTTATACGCCTTTACTAATATATATTACAATAGTATTCCAAAAAATATGAATACCTATAACTATCAGTACAGCAAAAAAGTAACTATCAAAGTATTCTATCATATACTGTGTTAACACTCCAAAAAAAAGATGGCTTACAAATCCGGTAAAGCCAGCTAAGTAAGCTATGTTACCACGGCTTTTATAAATATCATAAAGCGCTTCCACTGCTCCAAAGCTTCCATGAGATATAATTATATTAGCTCTAAGTATAAAAGCAAAACCAGTTTTTAAACTTTCCTCAAACACTGGAGCCCAATAAGTTACTACTCCTTGACCTAGGTACTTAAGTGATTTACTGTTGATAAAGTAAGCAAAGATAGCAGCAGCCAATCCTGGAACCATAGAAAAGATAATCCTGTCAATAGAAAGATCAGGTATTAATATCATCTCCTTTATTAAAAAAGGTTTTTTTATAAAATATCTCGTTACCCTTCTCAAATCTTAAATAATCAGATTCTAGTTTTAAGATACAATCAACAGTTTCTATATCAAAGGCTTCCTTATCAAATTGCATTTCCTTCGAATCACTACTTACTAAACCACCGTAAATTGTATTAATCCAGCGAATTACTGCAGTTTCATAAATTTCCGAAAGTTGTGCTTGCTGGTTTTTAAACAAACATTCTTCAGTGCTAGTAATAATTATTTCCCTTATGTCGAGAAGCTTTTCTCTTTCTTCGTTTTTTTTGACAACATAATGTTTTATGGTAGGTTTTCGAAAGTTTAAAATAAGATCGTGCTTTAATGCTTTACCAGACCAAGACTGGACAAAAGAATGGCTTATAGGTTTTTGAGGTACGATATTTTCTTTTTTAAAACCAGCCGCTTGACATGCTTTCAAAAGGGCAAGCCAGATTTTGCTATCTTTATTATTAAAGGTTACAGAAAGCCATCGACCTGGTTTCATCACCCGGTAAACTTCACTAAATGCCTCAGTTAACATTTCTTCAAAGCTGTTATCCTTTTTCCCCTGAAAATCATTTACCGTAATCTCATTATCTATAAACTCATGACTCATTTTGAGCCATGACCTCCACAAATATGTGAGCTCATAATACTGTATACTCCCACCATAGGGAGGATCAGTAAAGCAATAATCTATACTTTCATCTGGGATGTTTGAAAGGTCTTGGGCAGGTCTGTTAAATATCATAAGAGTTCCATCAGATAAAAGACTGTCAAAATCTGCTGCTAATTTGTAATAATTACCGATGAGCTTGTTAGTTTCTTCCTTGCCTTTATATATACCCCAACGCCATTTCACTCGGTTCTCAAATCTTTCCCAGACATTTTCCTCGATCCAATCCCCCATGCAATAATAGGAATTAGCCGACATAGGCCTTAATTGTTCACTTTTGAGTTTGCTGACATGAAGCAGGGTATTTGAAAATGCAAGAAGCATCAATTCCTTAATATCTAGGTCGCTGATTTTCTGTATTTCATTGTAAAGCAATGAAAGTGCAGTTAAATTTCGACGGGTAAAAAGCTTATCTACACTATCCATCCCTGCATTTTTCAACCTCATTGTTTCCCGCCCATCGGGAAATTGGTCTTTTGGAAACCAAAAAGGTATTTCATTGTCCTCTAATGTATCTAAGAACTGCCTTTCTTTAAAAGTCAAAGTCCTTCTTATGTGTCCACTTAATCCATGTTTCCTGCTGCATCGACCTTCAACTATCCAATTATCTTTTAAAGACGGCCCTCGTACAAGATGCTTTGTATAAACCTTAGCCCCACAAGAAAGGCAAGGTTCCAGTAATACGTACATATCCATAATCTCTTTTTTTAAGTTTGCCCTAATTTTCGAAAACTCTTCATCGAATTTTTCCAAATTTATAGGTGAGCGGCATATGTTTTTGGCAATAAAAGTAGCCATTGGATTTAGGTCATTTAGCACTACCTTCCTTCGATTGATTAATGCTTCACAACCTACCACGCCACTACCGCAAAATGGATCCAAGACAATTTCCCCTTCTTTGGAAAAATGTCTTATATATTCTGATACTACATACCAGGGCTTAGCAGCCCAATATTTGTGCATCTTATATCTGGCACAGTCCTTTTCGGAAGGAACTGCGTAATCTATGGGTGTATCAACACTCACAGTTCCACCTCCACAAATACATAAATAAAAAATTAGTTTTGTAGTAATACCTATATTATACATTTTGAGCTATTTTTGTAAAAGGTTCACTAAAAAATAAAAACACTTTAGCATGTTTTGCCTCTTTTAAAATTATCTATTTTAGTATATATTATAAACAGAACATATGTTCTGTTTATAATAAAGAGGTGATATCATGTCTTTTTGCCATCTGCATGTTCATTCAGAGTATAGTCTGTTAGATGGTTTATGCCGTTTACCTCAACTGATAAACCGAGGAGCAGAGCTTAATATGCCTGCATTGGCTATAACCGATCATGGTAGTCTTTCAGGGGTTGTTCCTTTTTATAAGCTTTGCCTTAATGCAGGAATAAAACCCATTATCGGTTGTGAAGTATATGTGGTAGAAAACCACCAGAAAAAAGAAGGTAAAGAAAACCCTAATCATCTGGTGCTTCTTGCTGAAAACCAAGAAGGTTATAAGAATCTTTTAAAACTGGTAACTATTTCCCATCTTGAAGGGTTTTACTATCGACCAAGATTAGACAAGAAGCTGCTTTCTACATACAGCGAAGGGTTAATAGCTCTTTCCGGGTGTTTAAAAGGAGAGGTTGCCTGCAGGATACTTGAGGACAATTTAACACAGGCCCAGAAAACGGCCTTAGAATATGCTGCAATCTTTGGTAAAGATAATTTTTATCTGGAACTTCAGGATCACAGCCTAGCTGAGCAAAAAAAGATAAACTTTTGGCTTAAAAATCTATCCAAAAAGCTTTCCATTCCACTTGTTGCTACTAATGATGTACACTACCTAAAACCTGAAGATGCCAGGATTCATGACATCCTACTATCTGTACAGACCCTGTCGGTGATGGGGAAAGCTCTTTCCCTGCCAAGCAGGGAGCATTATTTTAAAAGGGAAGAGGAGATGTATAAACTGTTTTATGATACACCAGATGCCTTGGAAAACACAGCCCTTATCGCATCTAGATGTAATGTAAAACTTGACCTTGGTAGTTTGAATCTACCGGAAATACATGTGCCCCCTGGTTATGACACCCAAAAATACCTTGAAAAGCTTTGTTTAGAAGGTGCTAAAAAACACTACAAAAACCCACTTCCCTTGGAAGTTTCAGAAAGGCTATCCTACGAATTATCGGTGATAAAGAAAACAGGTTATTCCGGCTATTTTCTTATAGTTAAAGATATAGTGGATTTTGCTTTGAATAACCAAATACCAGTAGGTGTAGGGCGAGGATCGGCTGCCGGAAGTTTAGTAGCCTTTTGTCTAGGTATTACCGATATAGACCCACTCAAATATGGCCTTATATTTGAGCGTTTTTTAAATCCTCAGCGCATTAGTCCTCCAGATATTGATGTAGATTTATGTCATCGAGGACGCCGGGAAGTGCTGGAGTATATTCGGGAGCGTTTCGGCCGGGAACATATCGCCCATGTGGGTGCCTTTTCCACCCTTCAAGCCCGGGCAGTACTTCGGGATACCGGCAGGGCTCTGGACCTTGATTACAAAAAAATAGACCGGATGTGCTCTTTTATTCCCTATTCCCGTATGAGCTTGGAACAAGCAGAATCCAAAAGCCCATATCTTTCAGCCATGATTCGCCAGGAAGTTGATGCTAGACGGGCCTTTGAAGCTGCCAGGTGTCTACAAGGCCTCCCCCGGCATATGACTCAACACTCGGCAGGAGTAGTTATAGCCAAAAAGCCTTTAACCGAATACGTGCCACTACAGCGGGCATCAGGGGATGAAATTATAACCCAGGCTGATATGGATATGTTAGAGGATTTAGGGCTCGTTAAAATTGATCTTTTGGGCCTTAGATTCCTAACTGTTATAGGAGATACTTTAAAGCTAGTTCACCAAAGGCATAATATTAAGCTTTCTGCTTGCGATATCCCCCCAGATGACCTAAAAACATATAATGCTCTAGCGCAAGGCGACACTACCTCTACTTTTCAATTGGAGAGCAGTGGCATGAGAAATCTGCTAAAGAAAATTCGCCCTAAAAATATTGAAGACCTGTCGGCAGTGCTGGCTCTATACCGTCCAGGCCCTCTCCAAAGTGGTATGACCGAAGAGTTCATAGCTAGAAGGCAGGGCAAAAAAGATGTATCTTACCCCCACCCCTGTCTAAAACCTGTGCTCTCAAGTACCTATGGGGTTTTCGTATATCAGGAACAATTGATGCAAGCCGCCCATGCGGTTGCAGGCTATACCTTAGGTGAGGCGGACCTTTTACGTAGGGCAATTGCCAAAAAGAATAAAAAAGATTTGGAAAAACAGCGTCCGGAATTCATTCAAAGAGCCCGTATGCGTGGAATTGACCATAAAACTTCCCAACATATTTTCTCGGTGCTTGAAGCTTTCGGAGATTATGGTTTTAACAAGGCCCACAGCATATGTTATGCTGTAATGGCTTACAGAACCGTATTTTTGAAAGAACACTTCCCTTTAGAATATTTTTCGGCTCTACTTTCTCTATATATGGATACACCATCTCGCTTACAGTTATATTTGTCTGAAACTCGACGGAAAGGAATATCATTGCTGAGACCTGACATAAATAAAAGCAGTATCGGATTTTCGCCTGAAAATGCGCCTACAGAACCAGATAAATTTTATAATAATAGCAGATTTTATACTGATAACCGTGATGAGCTTTTAGGTGCCATTAGGACTGGATTTGCTATGATTAAAAACTTAGGGCCGAAAGGCATAACCGAAATTCTAAAAGTTCGAGAGGAAAAACCTTTTACCGGATTTTTTAATTTTTGTCGCCGTATAGATAATCGTGCTATTAACATCCGAGCTTTAGAGTCCCTGATTTTAGCCGGGGCCTTCGACAGCTTCAACATACCTCGACCGGCTTTACTGCTTTCAGCCAAACCTGCTCTTATGGAAAAACAAAAACATCAGGGACAGATAAGCCTTTTTCCCGAAGAATCACCCATCCAAACCTTAGCTGAAGATGTAGTGCTCAAGGATTTTTCTCGAGAACAAAAAATACATCATGAATTTGAGTACCTCGGTCACTTTATAACTAGGCATCCTATGGAATTTTGGGAAGAAACCGCTCGTAATTTTCGCACACATACTATAGCTAAAGTCCTAGGAATTAATCACAAGAAAAAAGTGCGCCTTGTAGGTATTATGTTAGATACACGCTTTGGGCGGACCCGAAGTGGCAACCGCATGATGTTTATTTTACTGGAAGACTTAACCGGCAGTGTAGAGCTGGTAGTATTTCCCCGGCAGCTTCGACGGTACGGTCCTTACCTATCCTCCACTAATCCTATACTAGTAGAAGGATGGGTAGATTTTTCCGATGACGGTCAGCGCACCCTAATCCTTGAAAAGGCCATGCCTTTAATAAAGCCAAACAGTGGGGATGAGATAGAACCAAGGAGCTGTGAGAATCCCCATAATAAGCCCAAAACTGTTAGCCTCAGCAGAGTTAAGATTAAGGCTCCTACCCAGTCGTCTGTGATACAGGTATATTAGAAAACCTACTAAGAAAACGACAAATATATGAAGTAAACCGCTAATATAATTAGACCAAAGAAAATCTGTATTTATGTATTTACCTAAAGCTTCGGTTTCAAGGATTCCTAACATAACCATTCCACCTAGAAAATCCGCAAAGTATCCAAAGACCGCTGCCTTAAAAGCATACCTGACGACCACTTTGCTGTTAATCTCAGGCAAGGTGGTTTTTTCACTGCCAGGAGCTCTAAAACAATAGATTTTTAACCTGTTAAACTTTTTATGCCTTTTTAGATATAGCCAGACAAGTATAGTATAAATGACAAAATAAACAGCAAAAGCCAAAGGAACACGCCTAGGTATAAAAGGAAAAACCCATAGGGGAAATATGAGATTATATAGTACATTTGAATTATTAAAATACGTAGAAGGACATTTATCTAATGTAGATTTTTCCATGGATTAAACCTCCATTTGTTTTTTACTACATAAGCTTTATACTTTAATAGAAATATGGTAATATTTATAAAAAAGGAGATGAACAATGAAAATTAAAATAATTACAGATTCATCAAATGACCTTCCTCAAGAAATATTAGACCGATATGAAATAGATTTTGCCTCTTTAACTATCGCATTTGATGATGAAGCATTTCATGACGGCAAAAACTTAAGTCGGGATGAATTTTACTTTCGGCTAATTGAAGCTAAGCAGTATCCAAAAACCAGTCAGCCTTCACCCCAGGCCTTTTATGATCTTATAAAAGACGCCTTGGATAAAGGTTATGAGGTGCTAGTAATAACACTATCTTCTGCCCTTAGCGGAACTTATGAAAGTGCTTGTATAGCAAAAAAACAGCTAAACGCTGAGGAACAAGAGAAGGTCCATATTGTAGATACACTGGCTGCATCCATTGGTCAAGGTTTACTAGTATATGAAGCTGCAAAAATGGCCGAACAGGGTATGTCAGCTATAGAAATATGTGAAAAAATCACTGCTTTAAGACAAAAGCTAGAATCAATCTTTACAGTAGATACATTAGAGTATCTTTTAAAAGGCGGCCGTATATCAAAATTTAAAGCAACTTTAGGCACCATGCTTGATATAAAACCAATTTTATTCATAGATTCCAATGGAAAATTGGTAATACTTGAAAAGGTCCGAGGTAGAAAAAGGGCATATTCAAGACTACTTGATATTATGGATGAAAAAGGGAAAAATCTCTCTCAACAAACTGTAGGCATAGTTCACTCTCGTGCTCTACAAGAAGCACAGAAGCTCGCTAATGAAATAAAATCCAGATTCGATTGTAAAGACATTATAATCGGAGAACTATCAGCCACAATAGGGACTCATACTGGTCCTAAATGTATCGGACTATTTTTCTATCATTGATAAAATTATTCTTTTTTAAATATGACTATACGATTTGTATTTGTACCGGACACATTATTATCAATCCCCCATATGTTAGAGGTCTTTGTAAACTCCTGCAAATTGATTAAAATTCCTTCACAAGAAAAACCCGATTTTAATCCGAGGGGAACTACATATTCATCAAGTTTGATAGAACCTCCCCTCACTTCTCCTACTTCAAAGGCTACCCATCCACCTTTTTTCGTAATTCTAAAAAGCTCGTTGAAAACTTCTTGCATTACCGTAGACCATTTTTCCACACTGCTTGTTATTGTTATTCTTTCTGACACACTTTCTACATCAATGGAATTAAACCAGCACCGAAGCCAGTTATCTTGAGAATATTGTACTATATCTAAAAATGGTGGTGATGTAACGGTTAATTTTACACAGTCTGATGGTATTTGCTCAGTTCTCCCGGAATCTTGCGTCAAAAATATGGCAGTTTTCCCAGCATTAAATAGATTTTCTTTCTGGCTTTCAGTAACATTCTTTATGAGACTTTTAGTTTTTTTAAGAATGAGCTTCCGGGTATTTCTATACTCAGGCTTTTGACCACGTCTTTTATTTATCTTTATTTGTCTCTCGGGACTTGTAGCCTGATTGGGCGGCAGAGTATATACAGAGAAGAATCCTTTTGAATGTCCTGTAAGTCTATTGGTAGCTACCATTCTTATCCACTTATCAAGAACATCTTCTTTTCCCGATTGTTTCCTCTCTAATAAGTAATTTTTCAAGGAAACGATTTCTCCCTCGGTTTCATGATGATAAAACATGGAGAGGTCTATATCAGCTTTGGCATTTTTATCTATTGGGATTTCCTTTAGTCTCTCATCAACTTCACTTAATTTTGGCACGAAAAACCTAGGATAACACAAAATCTCACTTAAAGGATTTATGTCATTTGCGATCACTCTACGTCCTAAAAGACCAGCTTCGATAACAGTAGTGCCTCGACCACTAAAGGGGTCGTATATGATATCATCTTTATGTGTCAAAAACTCTATGAAAAAACGCGGCAATTGTGGCTTAAAACATGCTCTATAGGAAACTTCATGAATAGATGAAGCCTGTCGCTGTTTTGAAGTCCAAAATTCATTTATGTATTTTCTTACCTTTATCCCTTTAATATCTACATCTTGTATTTGAGTTTTTGCTTCTGTTTTATCACATGGGTGTAAACAGAAGTTTTCCAGATATTTATGTATATTATTAGAATTACTTGTTGGCATGATTATACCTCCAGAATTACAAACCTAACATTGATTTCAGTAAAGAGTTGCACTTACCCTTTAACCCCTGCGCAATCAACCAGGTTAAAGGTAACAGATCTTGTGTGCTGCTCTATCTACCATGAGAAAAGTTGATAAATATAAAAATCGCATCGAATAAGGTAATTTCGACAAATATAGGCAAATATCCTTCTTAAGCCTACATCTGTAAAGATCCAGTAGAATAGAATAGTTAAATACTGTATAATTATTCCTGTAGAATATTACTTAGAAAGAAAAATTTGCTCATTAAAAACGCCCCAAAAGGGCGGGTTGATTATGGAATATTAAACTAGGTGTGTGATAGAATGGGTTTCGTCAGGCTAATTTTCTTTATAGTCATTTTCTTAAATATACTCGCATTTATATTGATAGGCTTGGATAAATACAAATCAAAGAAAAATTATAAAAGAATAAGGGAAAAGACCTTCTTTTTAATTGCTGCACTTGGCTGTTCTATCGGGGTGCTGACAGGTATGTATTGTTTTAGGCATAAAACCAAGCATACAAGTTTCACATTGGGAGTACCTGCCATCTTGGCGTTACAACTTGCATTACTTTATTATCTTGTATCATCATATCCCCATATATTTTTCTAATACCCATGCGGTAGCTTCCTTCTCAAATCCTTTCGGGGTAACTTGTACATGAGGTGGCAATTTGGGTATATAGTCATAGTGTCTAACAAATACAGCATTCCCGGCAAGGGTCAGCATTGATATATCATTTTCGCCGTCACCCACTGCTAGAACCTCTTCAGGCAAAATACCAAGCTTTTCGCATAATATTTTAAGACCAAGGCCTTTATCACAAGTACTGCTATTTATCTCACAAAGATAGGGATATGAATGAGTGCACTTTAAATTTGAAAGTTCTTCCGGCCACATCTCAAAAACTTGAGGGGCTGTCTCGCTGTCTTCCGTAATTAACATTATTTTTGTAACATCTTCTCGAGCAAGGTCATCAGGAGTATCAGCAACACTAAAACGGTCTATTTCAAAAGCTTTAAGTCTATCTTCCAGCCAATCCCTGTCAAATGGTGAATTACAGTGAAGATGTACGTGATTGGGTTGATAAATTGTTGTAACAACACCGGGTATTTTTGTAGTAAACTTTATAACCTTATCAGCCTCATCTGCAGTTAAAAAATCCTTCCATACTATGTCCCCTCCCAGATATACTAAAGCACCATTGCTTATAACTAACGGGGTTTTCTTCATATCAAGGCCAACAGTGTCCATGACTTTTTTTGTGCCCCCTCGATGCCTTCCGGTTACTAGTGCAACTAGTATACCTTTGGATATTATCTTTTTTATCGCTTTCTCATTGGCAGTAGATATATTGTTATCACTATCTACTATAGTGCCATCAATATCAAGTGCGATTAATTTTATTGCCATCTATATATCACCTCTGTAAATATAAATCCCTCTGTTTTGATGTTATCAGAACAGAGGGATTTATTCAAACTCTTTTTGTCTACAAAATTAAATCTGGCCCGTTAGTTTTAATACTACTTGGGCGATTATTGCAGAACCTATATAAGTCCCGATAAAAACAAAAATAGCTACTATAACTATCTTTAGACCGTGTTTCTTAAAAGAATCCAAGTCTTTACCCATGGAAAGACCGGCATAGCCCAATATGGGTGTAGTGAGGGCTAAGAAATTAACCTGTGATGTCAACTCCGCTACTTTTTCACCTAAAGGAAACCAGGGCATTGTTAGAATAATACCTAGTAGTGAAACATATACTACAGCAGGCAAGTTTCCCGGCATTATTTTGGTTATCCATAGACCCACTATTACTATCAAAAAGAGAATAAACATTCCTGGAAAGGCAGTAATGGGATCGATTTTGTAACCAACGAAATTACCCACCAGAGTCAATAAGGCGACTATAACTGTTATAACAACAGGGTCTTTATATGACAGTTTCATCCCTTCGTAACCTCCTCAGCACGGTCTCCTATTATCTTCCTATATATCCATTCACACATAGGTAGAGCCATAAAAATTGACATGTAAACACCATCAGCACCAGAGGCCAAGTTACTTGCAGCACCAAGTGCTGTGATTTCTTCAGCCATATTTGGGAATATCTCCACTAAAGCTCCAACTGCAGCACTCATCATACTTGCACTACCCACACCACTTGCCATAGCCAAGGCATAGGGATGAAAAGGTAGAACCGTAGCCGCAAATCCTGCAAATAAACCGAAGAAAATGGAACCAAAAACTGTACCGGCAACATATACTCCCATAACACCTCTTCCTTCAGGAGTATCAAGACCATACATATCCGAAATAATAGCAATATTGGGCTCTCGTGCAATGGAAAAGGTTGCACCAATGGATTCACGCCTTAAACCAAGTAATAGAGCAAAAGGCATACCAAGAAGTATTGTTCCCAGATTACCAAATTCCTGTAATATGAGTGCAGCCCCTGATTTTATAATAAGAGGCAAGGTGGGCCCAATGTTTGTCCCATATTTAGCCATCAATAGCAGAACTGAAACAGTAATTAAATTCTCTGCAGCCTTCATATCTTCCATGTCTACAATTTTAAGAAACTTTGGTCCTGTCAAAAGCCCAAGCAAAAGTGCAAATAGCATGGGAAGTAGTACAATGGTTCCAGGGCCCAACTTATAACTTTTGGTTCCGATAAGTTCCGCTATCACCACAAGTACTAGAACTATAAGGTGTAGCTTTAAGTATCGCTTTCCCTCCGACATTTTTTATCCTCCTTTTTTATTTTTTTATTAGCTCATCCCAAAATTTGAGATAGCTGTCTTTAGTAAAATCAGGTTTGAAATTTGCTTTAATTTCTTTGGCAGCTTTTGCACCATCAAAAAGCAAATCTACAACCGTCATTGCCATAACCTTAGCAGGGATTATATAGACAAATTCAGGGTCTACAACTTTAAAATCTTTGCTGTGTGCATTTCCTGAAAATCCCCCTGTTGTAGGATGTAATACAGGCATAATTGCGCTAAGGTCTCCTGCATCAGTGGAGCCAGTCAAATCAACTCCTTCTATTACATTTTCTATATCTATAAACTTTCCTATATTATCAGCAAAGTATTTATTCATTGCTCGATTTTGATTTAAGGGCAGATAACCCGGTATCTCATTTATTTCCACTTCTGCTCCAACTGCATAAGCTCCGGCTTTCAAAGCCCTGTTAACCTTTTCATTTGCATTTACTACAGCATCTATAGTTTTACCACGAACATATGTCTCTACTCTCACATCAGCAGGAACTATATTTACCAAGTCTCCACCCTTTGTTATTATGGGATGTACCTTTACTTGGTCTTCATCTCTAAAAGTTTCTCTTTGAACATGTATTGCCATAAGACCGAGCATAGCAGCGTTTAATGCATTTATTCCTTCATGTGGTGCTGCCCCCGAATGTGCCTCTTTGCCTTTATATCTTACAGTTTTACCAATAAAACCTGTACTGGCACATGAAATAAATGCCTTTCTTGCCTCTTCTCCTGCATGGGAGTGAACCATCATAGCCATGTCAATATCATCAAATGCCCCTATACTTATAAGCTCTTGCTTCCCGCCAAAAAATTGTATTTTACCTTCTTCTTTAAGCCTTTCACGATACTCTAATTCAACGAATTCTTCTGCCGGAACTGCCATAAATGCCACATCGCCATCTAATTCCTGCAATACATTACTATAAGTTAATCCCATAGCGGCCCCTAACATTGTTGCGATTTGAGTGTTGTGACCACAAGCATGAGCTGCACTTGTGACAGGATCCGCATTAGGATGCTGGGGACTTACAACCGCATCTAATTCCCCCATAATAGCAACTTTTATATCGTGGCTTTTTCCACGACCAATTGCCTTTACTCCAGTAATTCCAAGGTTTTCTTCATAAGGCAGGCTGATATTTTTAAAAACATCTTTTACCAGGGCTGAAGTCTTGACCTCTTTATAACCTAGTTCAGGATTATTAAAAATCTGTTCACCTATTTCTATAATCTGATCTCGATTTTTATCAATAGATTCCGAAATACGTTGTTTTAATTGTTCCTTATCCATATTTGCCTCCCAAAACTTTTTAATATTGGAATTTTCGGCTAACTGTTTGTACAATTTTTCTCTAATCTTATTTCATTATACTCCTATTCATTGAAAAAATGAAGCACTATTCTCATAATAATAAATCCTTTATAAAAGGTTAAAACTGTAATCATTCAAATTTAAGATCTCCTTTATGTTCTCTACATGCTCTTCGTCAGCTGTTTCCAGCTCTAGTTCAACTTTAGCATATCCAATAGGAATATCTTTGGTTGAACGGTTGTGGATAATGGACAGCACATTGGCACCAGTTTTGGCCATAAGCTTAAGCAAAGCGCCAAGGGTCCCAGGTCTATCTGGAATAAGAGTATCGATGAATATTTTCCTTCCACTTTTTACAAGACCTTTATCGATGATTCTTGACAACATATTAACATCGATATTACCCCCACTTACCAACGCTACTATTTTTTTATTCCTAATATTATTCATCCTATTTAAAATTGCAGCCAGTGGTGCTGCTCCAGCTCCTTCAGAAATAACTTTAGCCCTTTCCAGTAGTAATAATATGGCATTAGCTATTTCATCCTCATCAACTGTAAAAATGTCGTCAAGGTAATGTTGTATTATCTTAAAAGTGATTTCACCAGGGGTTTTAACAGCAATCCCATCTGCAATAGTCGGCATACCATCTACAGTGGTTATGTGATTTTGAGAGAGGGACTTTGCCATTGAAGGCACGTTTTTAGTTTGTACACCTATTAGCTTTATTTCAGGTTTTATGGTCTTTGCAGCTATAGCTATACCCGAAATTAAGCCACCTCCACCTATAGGTGCAACGATTATATCAACATCTGGTAAATCTTCAAAAATTTCTAATCCAATTGTACCTTGTCCAGCAATTACTTCCGGATCATTAAAAGGATGAACAAAAAACGCTCCTGTTTGGCGTTGAATATCCCTTGCCTTCTCATATGCCTCATCATATGCGTCACCATAAAGCACTACATCTGCACCGTAATTTCTAGTTGCTGCGATTTTGGATAAGGGAGCATGTTTTGGCATAACTATGGTAGACTTGATACCATAAGCAGTAGCAGCCATGGCTACACCTTGTGCATGGTTTCCCGCTGACGATGCTATAACCCCACTTTGTTTATCCTTTTCGGATAAATGGGCAATTTTATTAAATGCACCTCTCACTTTAAAAGATCCCGTTTTTTGGAGATTCTCCGTTTTTAGATAAACTGTATTACCTGTCATTTCACTAAAAGTTGTATTATGAACTAAACCAGTCTTATATGCAACATCTTTTAAACAATGAGCAGCCTCCTGGATATCCTTTAATACTATATCCACTAATCTCACCTTCTTCCCTACTTATATTTTGTCTTTTGATTAACAGTTATTCTAAGAATAAACAATCTCACAAAAATATTATAACAAAATATTCTATCTTTTTAATAGTTTTTTCCTTCAATCGTCCCTTTTAGCTAAATAGACTTTTCATATGCCTAATGTTATTATATAAATAACCTTAAAATGTTTACTTTAAAGGAGTAGAATCTCTAAATATAAGTTTTTAAAAAGGCAGTGAAAATTTTATGGATAATGTCTATATTATCGGTCATAAAAACCCTGATACTGATTCCATTTGTTCAGCCATAGCTTATGCAGATTTTAAAAAAAGGGTTTATAAAGGAAAATATATTCCCACAAGGCTTGGGGACCCTAACAATGAAACCAAGTTCGTGTTGGATTACTTTAAAATTCCAGTGCCACGCCTTATAGAGAATGTATATACACAGTTAGCGGATATATCTTATGACAAGCCCGTTAATATTGAAAAATACGCTCCCATTTCTAAAGTATGGGAAACTATGATGAAACATAACATAAAAACAGTTAATGTAGTAGACGATAACGGTAACTTTGTAGGCATAGTATCCCTTGGAGATATAGCTAAGGCTACTCTTGAAATTCGAGATAACTTTAGTAATTATATAGTTCCTATTGAAAATATAATAACAACTTTAAACGGAATAGCCATACATATATCTGACAGTTACTTTAGCGGTAATTTAGCTGTTGCAGCAATGAATGTTGAGGATGTAGAAAAGCGTCTTTCAAAAAATACTCTTTTGATTGTGGGAAATCGCGAAGATGTTCAAATTGCAGCTATCAAGCGTAAGATTAACACTCTTATTACAACCGGTAACTTCCAAGTAAAGGACAGTATTTTAGATCTAGCCAAAAGAAATAGAGTTAATATAATAAAAGTTCCACATGACACAATTGATGCAGTAAGACTTATCAACCAGAGCATACCCATACATTATGTAATGAAAAGCAGTGGTTTAATAACCTTTAGTGAGAAGGAACTGATTGAAGATGTAAAAGAAGTTATGCTTAAGTATAAATACAGATACTTCCCAGTTATTGAAAACAAAAAACCTGTTGGCTTGCTCACTAGGCGGCATATGTTGGATTATGCTGGTAAAAAGGTGATTTTAGTAGACCATAATGAAAAGACCCAGTCTGTTGAAGGTTTGGAACAAGCACAAATATTGGAAATTATAGACCACCATAGAATAGGAAATATCGAAACATCACTACCTATAACATTTATAAATAATCCAGTGGGTTGCACAGCAACCATTATTTACAATTTATATAAAGAACACAAAATCAAACCTTCAAAATCTATTGCGGGAATAATGTGTGCTTCAATATTATCTGATACTCTTATTTTCAAATCTCCCACATGTACTGCTAAAGATATAGATGCCGCCAAAGAGCTTTCCGTAATTGCAGAAATAGATATAGATGAATTCGCCAAGGCCATGTTTGAAGCAGGGACATCTTTAAAGGATAAAACTGAGGAAGATATTTTTTATATGGATTTTAAAGAGTTTAGCATAGGAGGATATAATATTGGTGTAAGCCAGGTTAATATTTATAACACTGATCTGACATCACTTAAAAGCGGTCTGTTAGACTTCATGGAAAACTTAAGGGTAAAAGGTGGCTATGACGTACTTCTTCTAATGTTAACCGATATAATCAACGAGGGTTCAGAATTTCTCTATGTAGGAGACCACCAAGAACTCCTTGCACGTGCTTTTGATATGGAGATTACGGGGAAAAGTTTTTATCTGCCCTATGTGGTTTCACGAAAAAAACAGGTTATCCCAAAACTTATTTTAGCAATTAATTCGTTATAAAAGTGTAAAAGTTGCTATAAGGCTATAAAGTCCTTGTAGCAACTTTTACACTTTTATAAAATCTTTAGGATTTTTAGCTATATACACATAATCCGGATATCCCCGTTTGAGGCTCACTTCTTCAACAATAATGCTGTTAAAATGCTTTTTCAAGATTCTCTCGAAATTATCTGATTTCGACGCACTCCAAAAGGAAATAACACCTGATTTGTTTATATGCTTTACCAAATTAAAAAGGCCCGTGTGGCTGTAAAGCGTATTATTTTTATCCATTACAACCCAATCGGGACCATTATCAATATCTAGACATATAACATCATATTTCTCTTTAGAATTTAGTATCCAATCCACAAAATCCGCATTTATCACATCTACTCTTGGATCATTTAAGGCATAATTAGAATATGTAGAAAAATACAAGCTATTCCACTCTATAATTTTACTTTCAATTTCAACTACTGTAATTTTTTCAATGGTTTTGTGATTAAGTGCCTCTGCTAGGGAGAAACCCACTCCCAGGCCACCTATCAATACTCTCTTAGGTGAATATGCCTCTTTAATAGCCCATCTGACTAAAAGCTTCTCTGATTCCCCATTATAAGTAGCCATAAGAAAGGTGCCATTAAAAATTATCTCAAAGTCATAACCCCTTTTTTGTAATTGTATTTCCCCGTTTTCTGTATACGCCCTTTCTATTACTTGAAAATTTTGATACATCTTTTCATCCCTTTGTAATAATAGTAACTCATCTGTACCTTAACCTATGTTGGTCTTAAAATAAAGGGCTATCCAAAATCCGGACAGCCCTTGCTTGTTACTAGTCTTATTCAAATTTTATCGGTATTAACAATTCTTCATGTCTATTACCATCTTCATCAGTGGAGAAAAAAATAATCATCCCAAAAGGGCTGGTATGTTCGTCAAGTTCGATAACAGTCTCAAATTCCGTCAATCCTTCAGGATTTTCTTTTAATTCTACAACTGTCTCACCCAAGATGTTGTGACCATCTTCAATTCCAATTATAAATTTTTGCAGCTTAGTTTGGCCCTTTATAACAAGGTCTTGACCGGAACTTACTAATTGGTTTTCGGTAGGTGTTTCTACTATAATGTCAATATCTGAAGATACGGGTGTGTCAGGATCATCAGAAGACTGATCATTATTATTTGAATCATTATTTTCATTGGAGGTATTCTCGTCAGACCGATTTTCCAGGCTTTGACCTGCAGTTTCGCTGGCCTCATTCTTGTTTTTCTGATTAAACCATCCATAACCTACCACCAGCATGGCTATCAATACAATGGAAATAATAATTAAAGATTTATTCTTCATTTTGTATTCACCTCCTAATTATATAGACGGAAAAAAACAATAATAGTTTCATGTAAAAAGTTACATTTCGTCAGCTCAAATTACCTGGATATATATCTATGCACCTTTACATATGTCCGGCCTTTTTTACTTTTGCCACCTACTTCTATTATCTTTGCACGCCCCAAACGGTTTGCAGATATTACATCACCCTCTTTTACAGTTGTAGATGGGTCTTTTACAACTTTAAAATTAAGTCTGATGTTTTCACCCTTGATAAAGGGAGCCATTTTTGAGCGGGAAAGACCAAAGGCAATACCAGCAACCGCATCAAGCCTAAGGGATGCTACGGTGCTTTTCATTTCTTTATACGGTCTTTCAGGCTGCAGCAGCTCTTTTAAAGAAATCTCCTCAACATCAACAGTAGTATTTCCTACCTTTATAAGATTAAGCCCAATGTATTCCATGATTTCAGGTTTAACTATTATATCGGCACTTGATTTCCTGACTAATATATCTCCCAGCTTATCCCGATTTATGCCTAAACCTAAAATAGAACCCAGATAGTCGCGATGGCCCGGATATTCATTGGGGTCTCTTGAAGTAATCCTCATAGCACCAAGGAATTGTTTATAAGGCTCAAAACCTTGATTGGCCTCAGGAAAAGCAACTATTATTTTTCGTTCTGCTTCATCGTGACCACCATCAAAATAAAAGCCCATTCCAGGAAAGGTCCCGGCTACCTCCTCAGCTATTTGTTGTTCACGAGGGTCTAAAAAATTCGAAGCTCTCTTTTCCCCATTTTTTTTAGCTATCATGAATATATCCCTTATTCGAGATTCGACATGTTTCTCATTTGTGTTGTCCAATCATTTCACCACCAAAAAAATCTTCTAAAGTTATGATATCATATCATTCCATTGAATAAAACACTTGAGTAGAAATATGCACTAAAGATTCCTAGAAAACTCAATATATGTGACCTTATTCTACTTCTTTTGCCCCCACATGCTAAAACCATCATCTTGAAGGAAGCATACCCGTTATACTGAGCGATAGCCAAGTATCTTTTTTGTAAACACTGTTTTTAGGATTCCCATTCAAAATGCAGAAACCCGAGACCAGTAAAAAAGAGTCGGTGATGGGATATTGCTATCCGAATCAACGACTCTTTAAGGTCAAATATAAACCCTTTATTTTTTTGCCATCTCTTGCAAGTCAGTGTTTAATTGTGAGAAGATATACACTGGTGCACATCCTGGATAATAAGTTACTGTTTTTGCCAGTTGTATGGCTTGGCGGATGTTGTCAGCAGTGGGGAAATACTCCCAGCAGTCTCCACAGACAAAAAGATTTTTATCTCTTGCAAACTCCGCATCAAAATCCGGTAAACCTCCTGCTACAACAACCACTTCACCCTTTTCCTTTATGAATTCAGCCATGCTTATTCCGCTGTTGGCAAATGAATCTAATGCACCTCTCACATTAGCATAACAGCCAGGACATGTTTGCTGTGCGTAAACGGTAAAACCTTTATACATGCCTAAGGGGTTGTCATTGGGGCGTTTGAAAAATTTACGTACTGAGTCAGCTGATTCACCTACTATTTCTATATTGTTAAGATCGATTTCACCAAGGCCTTCAGTTCCTGCACAACGTATTGCAGGTATTTCCATCGGCTCAAATCCCATTATATAAGCTGATACAGCATCAGTCGCTACCATATCGTTCCCCGCAATTATCAAGTTCATTTCGATAGGTGTTCCAGCATGGGGTCCTTGTCCTTCCATACCGATAATAGCGTCGACAATAGTTAAATCTGCTTTAACGGCTCTGTACAAATCAGCAAATTTTTGCCCTAAATCAATTCTATGGGCACCTTGTTGTTGTGCACTTGGATGAACATTTGGAATTAGACCATTCCAATTCTTTAAGCTAAGTGTTACGGTTCCCGCTAAATGGACCTTCATCTTAGGTAGATTGATTATTACATCTGCATCTAATACCGGTTTGAATATTGCAGCTTTCTTGAATACTTTAGCTTCAGGAATTTCTACTTCTACAACTTCAGTTTCATCAAAGTAAATAACCTTGTCGGCACCGCCCCGAATTGCAGCTTCCTCCATACCCGATTCCTTAAATGCTGGTTTAGCACGTCCTACATGCATTCCTAGTGATGGATTGTCTCCAACCCATACTTCTCCGGCACTTGAGTTTTCTTTGACATATGCAACAACGGCTTCCACCACCCTGGGATCCACCACGGCGAAACTTTCAGGTGGTGCTTGGAAAGCTAGGTTGGGTTTGATTAGAACTTTTTGGCCAGGCTTAATTATAGCATCTAAAGAACCAATAGCTAGTTCAACAGCTTTACCAACGGCTTCTTTAATTTTGGTAATATCTCCATCTTTTCGTACAAATTTACCTGCTATAAATTCTGCATTTCCTTCGGGAACGGCACATTTTGCGATAGCAACTCTGGGTTTACTCATTTATGTATCACTCCTTCTTATTATTTTACTTGCTTGTATCATTATATTAATAATACAGCAAGATTTATGCCGCTTTTCTTGTCCCTACATAAATGCTAGTGAATATATAATTTAATTATCTAACTATTTTGAAGTATGTCTCTTTTCGATTATATACTAACTATTCTATTTTTTCAATGCCCTAAAAGGAATAAAATGCAAGAGCCCAACTCTAAAGTCGGGCTCTAAAAAACATATTTTAATTATTTATACGATGACACAGCTCTTGAGTCATTTCATAAGTAGTGGCATTACCACCTAAGTCAGGTGTAAGATTTTTACCTTCTTTTAATAGATCAAAAACCGCTTTCTTGATTGAGTCTGAGGCTTCATTTTCACCCAAATGCTTTAGCATTTCAGTTGCGGAAAGAATTAACGCCAAGGGATTAGCTATATTTTTGCCTGCAATATCAGGAGCACTCCCATGAACTGCCTCAAAAATTATGCAATCTTTTCCCACATTCATGCCAGGTATAACACCAAGACCCCCTACAAGACCTGCACATAAATCTGAAATAATATCACCATACAAATTTTCAGTAACAATAACATCGAATTTTGACGGCTGTTGTACAAGTTTCATACAAGCATTGTCTACTATCAATTCCTCATATTTTATATCACTATATTTGCCGGCTACTTCACGAACTTCCTGCAAAAACAAGCCATCAGATTTTTTCATTATATTTGCTTTGTGGATAGCAGTAACTTTTTTCCGATCGTTGTTTTTTGCATATTCAAAGGCTTTTTCTGCAATTCTACGACTGGCAGACCGGGTTATTACTTTTATTGCTTCCACTCTGTCTTCATTTATTACATTTTCTATCCCTGCATAAAGATCTTCCGTGTTCTCCCTGAATATCACCATATCTATATCTTCAAAAAGTGTTTTTACGCCAGGTAAGGTTTTTATAGGTCTTATATTTGCATACAAATCAAGAGTCTGCCGAAGAGTAACATTGATACTTTTAAAACCTTTACCAATTTGTGTCGTTACAGGTCCTTTCAAGGCAATTCCATTAGTCTTTATACTATCAACAACATGCTCTGGTAGAGGTTCTCCATATTTTTCAAGAGCAGTGTTTCCAACTTGATGCTCATCCCACTTAACCGCTACTCCTGCCGCATCTATAACAGATTTTACTGCATCAGTTATTTCGGGGCCTATTCCATCTCCGGGAATTAAAGTTATATTATACATAGCTTCAACCCCTCCCGCTTTTTATATAATTTATATATCCGCCACAGAGCAGTATTTTTTGTTCACGGTCTGTTATATCTAAACGCAGTTTAATTGTTTTATTTGAATTCTTATTTACTGCATTTATAATGCTATTACTCTTTATTTGGCTTACTATATCACTTATAACAATTTCATCAAAAGGATCAATTTCTGTATAATCTTCACTATCTACAAAAACCAAGGGAATAATCCCGCTATTTATAAGATTTGCCTTATGTATCCGAGCAAAAGATTTTGCTAAAACTGCTTTTATCCCTAGATATAACGGTGCTAAAGCCGCATGTTCCCGACTGGAGCCCTGGCCGTAATTTTCTCCAGCTACAATAAAACCGCCCTTGTTTTTTCGGCAATTTTCTGCAAAACTCGGATCAACTCCGGAAAAACAATAATCAGAAAGATATGGTATGTTAGACCTAAAAGGAAGCAGTTTGGCACCTGAAGGCATAATATGATCAGTGGTAATATTATCTCCCACTTTTAATATTACCTTTTTGGCAATAGTACCCTCCGGTGGGTTGTTTAATGGGAATGGTTTTATATTAGGACCTTTAACCACTTCTTTAACTTTATTGTCTTCAGGTTTTAATATCATATTGTCATTAATATAAGGAATTTCCTCAACGGGTTTAAAAATATCTAAGTCTAACATCCCAGGATCCGTTATCTTGCCATATATCGCTGACAAAGCAGCAGTTTCAGGGCTCACCAGGTAGACCATAGCTGACTTAGTTCCACTTCGCCCTTCAAAATTTCGATTGAATGTGCGAAGAGATATGCCGTCAGTCTCTGGTGCCTGACCCATACCTATGCAAGGTCCACAGCCACACTCTAAAATCCTGGCACCACAGTCAATCAAATCCTTTAAAGCTCCGGTCATGGATAATTTAGTTAACACCTGTTTGGAACCAGGCGAGACAACCAGGCTTACATTTGGATGAACCTTTTTTCCTTTTAATATCCTAGCAGCCATTACTAAATCTTTATAAGAAGAATTTGTACAGCTACCTATAGCTACCTGAGTAATCTCTTGACCTTCTAATTCTTTTACAGGCTTTACATTATCAGGGCTGTGAGGACATGCCGCCATAGGAACCACTTCTGATAAATCGATAATAATTGTCTCATCATATACTGCATCTTCATCAGCTTTTAGCTCTACATAATCTTCTTCTCGCCCTTGAAGAGTTAAAAACTCACGGGTTTTCTCATCGGAAGGGAAGATAGAAGTAGTAGCTCCCAATTCCGCACCCATATTTGTTATAGTAGCTCTCTCCGGAACTGAAAGGTGTTTAACCCCTTCCCCGGAATACTCGAAGATTTTGCCTACACCGCCTTTTACAGTTAGCTTTCCTAGGATATGCAATATCACATCTTTTGCCGTTGCAGGAGGATTAAGCTTTCCTTTCAAAACTATATTACATATTTTTGGCATAGTCATGGAATATTTACCACTAGCCATTGCAACTGCTACATCAAGACCACCGGCACCTATGGCAAGGCTTCCTATGCCACCTGCAGTTGGTGTATGACTGTCAGAACCCACAAGAGTCCAACCCGGTTTTGCAAAACGCTCCAACTGCACTTGATGGCATATACCATTACCTGGTCTTGAAAAATGTATCCCGTATTTACCTGCTACAGTTTTTATATAAAGATGGTCATCAGCATTTTCAAAGCCTGTTTGCAGCATATTGTGGTCAACATACGCTACAGAAAGCTTCGTTTTTATCTTATCAACATCCATAGCCTCCAACTGGAGATAAACCATAGTTCCAGTGGAATCTTGTGTCAGGGTAGAATCTATCGTTAGTTCAATCTGGTTTCCACTTTGCATCAAGCCTGACACAAGATGATCTTTTATAATTTTTTGTGTTAAATTTAATCCCAATGGAAGTGCCCCCTATTTATATAGCATGCTTTATATCTTTATTAACAAGTTCATAGTAAAGGTTTAAAAGTTCAAGATCTTTCAATGGCCGCTTCAATTCTATTGAAGTCTTTCTTACATCTGCTAATATTTCTTTTACTATATCATCATCAACATTTATATTGTACTCTGCTAGTTTCTTTTTAATGCCGGCAGTTCCGGAGTGTTTACCTATTACAAAATGTCTGGACAAACCTACATCTTCAGGATCAAAAACCTCATATGTCCTTGGATTTTTCAGGGTACCATCTGCGTGGATTCCAGATTCGTGGGTAAACACTGCTGTACCTACGATAGCTTTCCATGATGGCAATTTTCTATTTGAAGCATTAGATACATACTCACAAAGTTCCCTGAGTTTCTTTGTTTGTTGGTCCATATCACAATTCAGCAGGTATTTTAGAGACATCACTACTTCCTCTAAGGCTGCATTTCCTGCCCTCTCACCTAAACCATTTACAGTCACACCTACATGAGTAGCCCCTGCATTTACACCTGCAATTGCATTAGCAGTAGCCATACCAAAGTCGTTATGTGTGTGCATTTCTATATCAATATCTACTGATTCTCTTATTTTACTAATTCTTTTATGAATTTCCATTGGAGTCATTATTCCTACTGTGTCACAATATCTTATCCGGTCTGCTCCGGCATTCTTAGCTTCTTTGATAAACTGCATTAAAAACTCCTCATCACTACGGCTGGCATCTTCAGCGTTGGCTGAAACATATACACCTTCTTTTTTGGCAAATTCCACTGCTTTTACTATTCTCTCTAATACTTCTTCCCTTGTGGAATTTAGTTTGTCTTTAATATGCATGTCTGAAGTTGCTATGGAGATTGCTACCGCACCAACTCCACAGCGCAGGGACTCCTCTATATCTTTTATAACTGCCCTGTTCCATGCCATGATACGGGCTTTTAAACCCATCTTAGCTATTATAGAGATAGTCTCTTTTTCGTCTCCACCCATAACAGGTATTCCTGCTTCGATCTCGTCTACACCAATTTCATCTAACATCCTTGCTATCTGTATTTTTTCTCGATTTGCAAAAACCACTCCAGCGGTTTGTTCTCCATCTCTCAAAGTAGTATCAACTAAATATACTTTTTTGTTATTTATCGTCATAAGACTACCTCCTCTTGCACTTTCGTATAATTGTATACAATTATACATGTAAAATATTATTTGTCAAGAAGTTTTTTAAAACTTATAAAAGTTATTTCAGAAGGTAGTTTAGTTTAAATAGCTTAATACTGACTTAATGCTTCTTTTAATTCTGCTTCCTTTTCTTTATCTTCTAGTATCTTGTCAATAGTGACAAATTCAAATCCTTCCTTTTGTAAAACATCTATTATTTCGGGCAAAGCTTCCACTGAACCGCTCAAATCCTCACCTTCACCCCCCGCCGAGTGCTGAAGTATAATGGAGCCATTAATCACATTTTCAAGAATATTAGTTTTTACCTCTTCCGCAGAGAGACCTTTCCAATCAAGAGAATCCACATTCCAGGAAATTATCTTGTAACCCATATCTGCTATGAATTCCACTCTTTCAGGATCCATAGAACCATATGGGGACCTAAACAACTTTATTCGGTCCTTACGATCCTTACAATATGAATCTAACAACTCCTCAGTTTTGAGTACTTCCTCTTTTACCTTTTCCAAAGAAAGTTTCATTATATCCGGATGGCTCCAAGTATGATTTCCTACGAGATGAGATTCATCAACAATTCTTTTCATTACTTTAGGATAGCCTTCCGCTCTTTTACCGATGATAAAAAAGGTGGCTTTCACTTTTTTGTCTTTTAATACATCGAGAAATTGAGGTGTAAAAACGTCATCAGGTCCATCATCAAAAGTCAATGCAACCTTTTTTTCGTCACTTGCTCCACTAGCTACAAAAATGTCGGGATACATAGAAATCAAATCTACTATTTCTCTTTTTGGAAAACCTCTAGTTTTCCTTTCAGGACCTCCTGCAAGATCCATTTCATCAGGCATAGCTCCTAGAAAAGGAACATTAAAAGGCTTTTTAGAAATACCGCCCCTGAATGTGGTAAAAGCAATAAATAGTCCAATTACCGCTAAACCTATAACCCAATATTTTTTCATTTACTATTCACCTCAAGATTAATTTCCTCCACTCTGGCAGGATTTATTCAAGTCTTTAAAAATGAAGTAATAAAGCTATAAATAGAAAAAAGCCTTTCCCAAAGAAAGGCTTTAGCAAATATGTCTATAATATGTTATAACTTTCTAGGATTTTATTTGGCATGGCAAAACGAGCGGTTTTCTCAGGATCTACTACCTGAGAAATTTCTAAATTTCCTACTGCACTCATTAAAGTGGCTATCTCTTCTATGGTCATGGAGGTATGTTGTTTCAATAAATTTGCCATATCTTCAGTAGCAATAGTTGCAGCTTTGTCTAGGCTTATAGCCGATGCTATAGTCGCTGTTACATCATTGGTTTTTACAATGGGATTTGTAATGTCCATATTTTTTACTAGTTCCAATTTAACAGTTACCGAGCCGCACACTTCCACTCCTGATACGCCGATTTCCCCATCCCCCATGGCGGCATGTAAATCACCTAATCCAAACAGTGCCCCGTCCACAAATACAGGCAGGTATAGCACCGAGCCTTCTTTGATTAGTTTTGTGTCCATGTTTCCTCCATGGGATCCAGGTGTTCCGCAGTTTATGCTGCCTTCTTTAGGCGCAACTCCTATTACGCCAATCATTGTGTTGATGGGGAAGGAGATATGTTCATTAAAAATAACTTGTCCATCTTTAATATCAAGGACTCTGGAGTAAAGGCTTTCCATTAAATGCCCCAACACTCCTAAGTCTTTTCCCGTTGCCACAACACCCTTATCGCCTATTTGTATTTTCTCAATGGTTACTTTCAGAGCATCTCCAGCTTGAGCACCTTCTACGTAAATTGGACCTGTTGCGGGGTTTATCCTGTTCCAGTCGAGAGATTCCATTTTGTCTTCATTTGTCATGATTTGGTTTGCGAAGCAGTCCATGGTTTCGATTTCTACTTCATCCCCTGGTTCAACATGAAGAATGGGTTTAATATCTTTTGAAAAGCTAAACATATAGTTATCACTTGAAACCTTAAAAGTCATTTAACATTTCACCCCCTAGCTTGAGAATTATTGTCTTGTCACTATTATACCTTTTTTTCTGTTCTTTGGAAATTAATGTACATTTTTTAACGAGGATCGTATCCCACAACAGTCCAAATACCTGTTTCATCCTGCCGAACAAGTCTTTTTAAATAAACTCGCTCAATGGGACCTTCGTCTACCTCTACAACTGCTTCAACAGAGTTGTTTGTCGCCAGTATAAAAGAAGGCATAGGTATTTTGGGCTCACCTTGAATTCCTTCCGGTGTTACTTTTAAATTGACGAAAGTGAGAGATACCTGCAAAGGGTCAAGCTGCCAGGGACTGCTTCCGCTGTCTACCTGTTTCTGATTGGCTTGCTCAATGGCCATATCTACCGGCACCTTAACTTTAGCCCTACTTACCAGTTCTTGATTTGCATCGGGAATGGTAAGGTCTTTCGCAATCTGATTGGCTAGTTCTACCCTTTGAACACCTTCAACCTGAATCTCAATACCATTTTGTCTCCACCTCAGTCTCCCCTGCCATATCTCAAGAGGGCCACCTGCAGTGCTGCCGAGAGAGGCATTTGGTTTAAGCTCAAACTCTCCCTTAGGGATGCTTTCCATAATAGTGGTCTCACCGTAATCTAAGACAATTCTATCTTTAAATGCGAAGATGCGAACTGGTGCTCGCTCTGGAAGTAAAGGCATAAATCCGCTGATGGCTGCCGCTTCTTCAATAGTAGCAACTAGTTGGCCCGGGTCCTTTTCTACTACCGTATATCCTTCAGGCACCTGGTAAGTAAATAATTGGGGAGAAACCTTGATATTTGGCTCAAAACTTACAAAAGTATATGTGGTTTGCAGTGCTTTTTGCATAGCCGTTTCCAGTTGAATGGGCAAATTAGTTTCTGTATCCACCCATAAGTAATATTCTTCTCCTCCCGGTGGAGAAATGGCGAGTTTTATTGCTTCACGACCGGCAATTTGCTCTGTGCCCACAACAGTGTGAGGATATTGCTTTGCCCTTTTAGCCTCATCCCGCAAATCAAAATTACTCCCAGTTGTATCTGGCAGCAGCGGCAACAAGATTACTTTCTTGTCTTCGTGATTAATCTGCCACTTTTGCTGGCCATTATTAACAGTCAGGGTGCCATCATCTTGCTTGATAGCATATTTATCAGCTTCGGACCAAAGTTCTACTCGGCGCACCAGCCATTCCTCACCTGCTGCATTCCTTGTGCGCATTTCCAGGACACCATGATAGTTGTTCAATTGGGCAACCGCCTTCTCCATAGCATAAACCACATCCTGGTTGAAAAAGCCCAACCAGTTTACTAATACAAACATTAATAAACCTGCTGCTAATGCTGTCATAGCCAGTGGAATCCCTTTAATAGATTTAGCGGATTTCCTAAAGCTAGCTGGTTTTTCTTTTGCGATTTTACCGGCAACATTTTGAGCCAATCTCTTGGGGTAACCCTCATCAGGTAGGGTAGGCTCTCTTAGAGTCCGGACTAACTGAACTGTTTCCATCAACTTTTCAAATTCCTGGTCATTATCATTTGCTGCTACCTCCGGTTCCTGCTCATTATTTAATGCATCTATATAATTAGATAGTTTTTCTTCATTACTGTATTTACTCAACTTTTTCCCTCCTTTTAGTCGAGTCTCTTTGATCTGTTTCATCCATAATTTTAGCTAGGGCTTGCAAAGCCCGATACTGGGCTGTTCGGACCGCACCCTCTGTTTTCCCTAGCAGTTTTGCAGTTTCAGCCACCGAATAGCCTTTAATAATTCGTAAATCAAGAATGGTTTGCTGTTCCTGGCTTAACTTCGCTAAGGCACTTTCCAACAGCAAGCGCTGTGCGATATCATTTTCCTTGGCGCTACATGCCGTTTCTTCTGGATTTATTTCTTGGAAATTAACTAATACCCCTCGACGTTTCTTTTTGCGCCACCTGTCCCGTATAATATTTAGAGATACTGTCTTCATAAAACCCAGAAAGTTTTCCTGGGGAAGTTTATTTTTTTTGAGGTGATTTAAGGTTTTGACATATGTCTCCTGAGTGATATCCTCTGCTTCCTCTCGGTTTTGCACTTTATAGTAGATAAAACGATAAAGAGGCTCCCAAGTAGCAAAGCATATCTTTTCTATTGCTTTTAGGTCACCATCTACAGCCTTTTTATAATCATCACAAGTTATCACAAGTTTTACACCTTCTTTCCGGCCGGTTGTCTGTATTCATATACATAAACGATATTGAAAGCTAAAACGTTACATGTAATTTTTAGTATTTGTAAAAATACCCGGAATAGATTCTTAAGTCCGCATAGTTTCAACAAAGCTAATTCTGTTCTAACTAAAAAAGGGATCAATACAAAGCTAGTTTTAAGCAATTGCAATGCTCCCTTCTTATTCATTATTTCTCATTTCTACGCTCAAATACTCATTAGAATACAGATATCTCCATGAGCTATTGCCCAAGACACAAGTTGTGAATTTTTTGTACCCGTCCCCAATGATTCACAAACAATTATGTATCAAGCTCAAAATAATATAAGGTATTTGTATCAATATCGTATATGGCAAGGGTAAAGTTAAAGGACCTTCGCTCAAATAAATCCACATCCTTTTCAGGAGAAGTGCTCTTGTTATGTCGGTCACTAAAAAACCAATAACCGTTTTTAACATGAGGAATTCCAAATTTCTTTGCAAAATTATATGCATACTCCACATTGTCCTTTTCTCCACCATATATGATAAGATGAACATTTTCGCTCAGGGGCAGCTTTTGCCAACTTTCAAGACTTACTATTTGCCTTGAAATTTCTTCAGCCTGAGATGCGTCAAATTTTATTTTTCCTCTTTTGTGTATTCCAGAATATCGCCAGGCTGGCAGTCCAATGCCTCACATATTTTTTCTAATGTAGAAAATCGAATGGCCTTTGCTTTCCCATTTTTCAGTATAGAAATATTTGACATTGTGATTCCCACCCTCTCAGACAGCTCTGTTACGCTCATTTTCCGCTTGGCTAACATAACATCTAAATTTACTATTATAGGCATTTAACCACCCTCATATTGTCAAATCATTTTCTTCTTTTAATTCCCTTGCTTTTTCAACAAGATGCGAAAGCGTAGCAGCAACAACAGCAACTGAGATTCCAACGAAAATTATAAACAATGTCATAAGCAATACGCTGGGATGCAGTAAATTTAAAACAAGGAGAATTATCATTGCTACTAAATAGAGTATACACTCAAGCAAGGCTAATTTGCTTATGTCTTTTAGTCTCTGTACATTTTCTTTACAAAATGAATTGTCTTTTGCAAATTCTCCGCATATGAGCCAACCTTTGTAAAGGCCAATGTAAAAGGGAATCGCAGTAACCCAAACAAAAATCAAACAAGGCCAAAACATATAACCAAATTCCGGATACATAAACTTCATCTCGAGGCCTAAAAACGGGGCAACAATAAAGCATAAGAACACACCTGTTAAAGCAGCAAAAGAAATAACGATATTAAGCCATTTTGTTAATTCCTTTCGTTCCATTTCATCATCTCCTTAGGTAATATTATAATGCTTATTAGCTGAATTGCAATATATTTTTATTAAAATTCATATGAATTTTATCGTTTTTCAATATATATAAATAAAAAGGGACGGGTACAAAATATTCACCCTTTTATTCATCCAAATGCCTTGATACTTTGCTTTTTTATGTGATTTTTGCTGATATATTTTTGTAGTGAAATGATATAATAAAGAAAAATGAATTCTTTGTGAATCGTTGGAGGTGAAAGCTATGGGGAACATTGCCGCTTTTTTCGATATTGATGGCACCCTCTTTAGAAATTCCCTTATGATTGAACATTTTAAAAAGATGATAAGATATGAAGTAATAGACCCCGCACTGTGGTACGGTCGTCTTAAAGATTCCTATTCTGAATGGGAAAAGCGATATGGAGATTTTAATGATTATATGGATGAATTGGTGCAAATCTATGTTGAAGAGCTTGAAGGGATAAATAAGTCTTACATTGAGTTTATAGCGAGTCAAGTAATAAATATAAATTGGGATAAGGTTTACAGATATACCAGAGCCAGAATCAAGTGGCATAAAGAGCAAGATCATATGATATTTTTTATATCAGGCGCTCCCGACTTTCTAGTAGAAAAGATGGCTGATAAATACCAAGTTACAGCATATAAGGCTACCCGGTACATTGTCGATGACAATAATAACTTTACTGGAGAAGTCGTCAGTATGTGGGCTTCGGAAAACAAACAAAAAGCTGTAAACCAGTTGGTAAATCGATACAATGTGGATTTAGACACAAGTTATTCCTACGGGGATACAACCGGGGATCTTTCCATGTTAAAAATAGTGGGGAACCCTGTGGCCATAAATCCCATCAAGAAGCTTTTAATGGCTATAAAACAGGAGGAGAAGCTTTACGAAAAAACAACCATAATCGTAGAAAGAAAAGACTTGATATATGAATTAAACCCCGCAGTAAAGCTTATAGAACCGTGAATGATTTGAATATTTGGGGACGGTTCCTAATTATTCACTTTGCAAAGTTACCACAACAATTTCCGGCCTGTTAAATATTCTAATGGGTATTATGCTGTTACCCAGGCCTCTGCTGACAATCATCGTTGATTGATTTTGTGTGTAGGCACCACTTGTATACTTTGGAAACAAGCCTTGATCTGGAGCCACAAGTGCTCCTACAAAAGGTATTCTAAACTGTCCCCCATGGGCATGACCGGAGAAAATCAGGTCTATGTTCTCATTTACATATATATCAAAAAGCTCCGGCCTATGGCAAAGGAGAATTTGAAAAACAGAATCATCTGAAAAAACTTCAAGATGTTCTTTTAATTTTGACGAATTTGTTCCTTCTATATAACTAGATGTTAAAAAATCCGGATCCGATAAACCTAGTATTTCTATTTTTCCTTTGCCTTTAAATAATGTTGCCTTAGTATCATCAAGTATATGTACATCTAAACTTCGCAGCTTTTGGCTGATATTTTTATAATCGCCGGACCAGGCTTCGTGATTTCCGGAGACATAGTAAACAGGAGCGATTTTCATGGCACCACTTATAAATACCGTGGCAGTTTCTAAATCATATTTTCTTCTGTCAATCAAATCTCCTGTAACGACAATTATGTCAGGTGAAACTGCATAAATTTTCTTTAATAAAGGCTCCTGATTTTTGCCAAATTGTTTATTATGCAAATCGGAAATATGGACAATCCTATATCCGTTAAACTCTTTAGGTATTTTAGCATTGCTATAATGGATATGTGTTGTAGTTATAGCATTATTCTGCCATATACAAAAAAATGCTATAGCTGCAATTATAGCAGCGACAACAAATACAGCTCTGATTTTCTTAATTTTTTATAATCATAGCCTACATCCTCTTTTTAATTTAATAATATCACAAAAAGATTAACAAGTGAGGTGCTCAAAATGAAGACAATACTTTGCTACGGCGATTCTAACACTTGGGGCTATAATCCCGATGGTTCAGGGCGATACCCGAAACACATACGCTGGACCGGTGTACTGCAACAGGAGCTAGGCGAAAGTTTTGATAGTTATTTCCGAAGGCCTAAATGGCAGGACCACTGTTTGGGACGACCCGGTCAGAGGTGAGTATAGAAACGGAAAAAAATATTTATTGCCCTGTCTACATACTCATAAGCCCATTGATTTAGTAATATTATTCCTAGGTAGCAATGACTTAAAACCCCGGTTTAATGTAAGCTCCATCGAAATTGCACAGAGTGTAGAAATGCTAGTAAATATTATTAAAAAAAGCGAAACTGGACCTAATATGACTTCACCGGAAATACTTGTAATAATTCCCCCACCAATACTAATTCCCGATGAAGTAAAGCATATGGATTACCTGATACCAGAATATGAAAAAGCAGTAGAGAAAAGCAAACAATTTACCGAAGCTTTCACAAGTGTATTAAATGGCCAATGCTATCTAATAGATTCATCAAAATATATTAAGACAAGTGAAGTAGACGGTATGCATTTAGATCCAGAAAGCCACACCATATTGGGAAAAGAGCTGGCAAAATATATTTTAAACAATATTTATGATATTTAATTTTGTTCACCAGGGAATACATATTCCTATTGATGACACCATTACCAGAGTATGGTAATATAAGAAAAAAGTTTTGGAGGTGTTTTTTTGATCAAGTGGAAAGACGAATATAAAATAGGCGTAGATGAAATTGATCAACAGCACAAAAAATTATTTAAAATAGCCAATGAAGCATATGAGCTGTTGAAAAATGAGTTCTGTATTGACAAGTATGATAGAATCATCGAAGTATTGGAAGAACTCAAAGATTATGCTAAGTTCCACTTTTCCTTTGAAGAGGATTATATGCTAAGTATAAAAGATAAAGGCTATTTCTCTCAAAAAGTTGCACATGATAACTTTATAGAAAAAGTTAATTCTTTTGATCTAAATGCAATAGATGAAAATCAGGATCAATATATATTAGAAATTTTGGACTTTATTGTTGATTGGATAAGTCAACACATCTTAGGAAGTGACAAAAAAATAGGTTCTCAATAGTGTCATTAATAATATAAAGGGGCTAAAGTGCTGTCGCAAATATCAGCCCCTTAAAAACTTGTTCAATTATTCTATAAAAGATGTATAACAAGATCCTTCGCTTCCCTCAGGATGACAGGAAGGGCTTGTCCGTCCTCGTTATGGATGGAAAGGTGGGGTATCTTTGTTTTCTGAAGATGGCAACCTTGGTTATCGTTACAATAGCTCCGCTTCATCGTTATCCTGAAGGCTCTGTCTGAGGTATCTTTGTTTTAGACCTAAGATTCCCCGTTTCACTCGGAATGACAAACTTGTAATGTATCGAATTATATACATTATGCTAATAAATATCAAACTTATAATCTTTGTTTTTTAACTTTCTTTTTTCGTTCAGTAATCTTTCCTTGTTAGGTCTTGTGTCATCTAATAAGAAGTCAGCCCAATCAAGTCTAAGTTTATCTGTATTTTCCTGCCAATACAATAGACGATCATTATAATAGCTTATCTTTTCGCTAACCGGTTTTTGAAAGTTGTCTATTCCATATTTCAAGACTAGTGCTGTCAATTCATAGATGGGTAACCCTAAACCATGTGTTTCTACATGTACGGTGGCACCAGCATGACCGATTGCATGGCATAAAGCACCATATTCATTGTCATCAATTTCTTTCGCCACAGCATGTGAATCTAAAATTGCTCGTTTTGCTATAGGCATTTTGATTTTCCCCCTCGCCCAAGATTCACATAATTCCAGGCAGATTCTAGGTCTACGTTCATCATGATATTTTATTTCAAATTGCTCCAAAGGCTGTCTTGCACAATCCAATGCCCACATTACAAGGGTTCGATGATTTTGTACTTGAATTAATTCTATTAACTCTTGTAAGCATTGACTGTCGCGGGAAAACAACATTTTATTTCGTTTTTTATATTTTATTTCTACATCTGAGAACATGATATAATTCTCTCCCCAAAATATAACTAATCTTTATTTCGTATAATGCTCAATGTGAATCAACATTATGGTAAGGTAAACGCTTTACAATCATGACATTTTGTATTTATACCCTCAAGGTGAAAGGGTGAAGTGTCTTTCTTTGCAAGACTCGGAACTGGCCACAAATATTCACTATGGGCCTGTTCCGATGCTATCGATTCTCCAGCCGCTTTTTTCAGTTTCTTTCTTTAATATGACAAATCTTGGCCAGACTCCATCCTCTGAGGTTATAGGTTTTTTAAAATCAAATTTAACTTCAACCTGATACTCTAACATACCTGGCTCATCGCTAAACACTTTTAACTCTTTTATCTCTAGCAACTTTGCACTTTTTATGTTGTAGTCAATTTTATCCGAGTTCTTATTGAAAAGGTAGTTGTTATTCATATTAATTGATAGCTCCTGGGATAGATTTTTCCTTGTCATACAAGCCCATACCATTTTTATATCATGTTTGTCTAGGGCCCTGAAATACTCTCTAATAATATCCTCTGGCCCCATTTTGGATAATTTGATTTCCAATTCATCCTGGTAATCGATATAATCTGCAATCCACTCATCCCATTCTTTACCGGTAATCTCCTTTAAGTTTTTTCTATCAAGAGAACATGCAAAGGAATCATGTCTGCCTGCATCTATATATGCCCCAACAATTTCATCATTATATTTTAGAACAATACCTCTTGCGTCCTCTTCTTGGTTCCAAAAATTCAGGAAGGGGTTCCCGCAGCCTGTAAATCTCTACTACAACATCCTTTCCCAGATAATTCGTAAAATCAAGCCCTATTTCCTTTGATAGTTCATTATTATAAGCCCAATATATCTTAACTGGATATTCTCCTGCCTTGTGTTTAAGATTGTCAGGCAATTTTTCGTTTAAAGAGTTTATTTTATAGTCACAGTCCAGTTATGCTTGTCAAATAGCTCCATTACCTGATATTCAATATTCGTGTCAGGATTTGCGTACTCATTTAAATCTACAATGTATCTAAAGAAACTGTAATCAGGCTCAAGCTTCCTCCCAGCTTCATCTATGTACCCTATCTCATAAAGGGTATCATATGCAAAAGTAATCTCCTTTTTGCTCCCATCTGTTCCACTGACGACTAATTTATTGTTTTTTGCGGGCCATTCCACTCATCTTGCCCATTTTGGATTCATCTGTTAATGGTTTACTTTCCTCAACCATGGTCATGATATCATCTATCATTTTATTGTCTGTAATAGATATGGGTTTTAGCTCATTCCAGTAAGGACTATTTTCATCAAGGATTATCTCAATCTTTGTAATGTCTGTTCTGCCCCTTGTTTGATGTGACCTATTGCCAACTTCATCTTTTCCGACTTGTGGCCTAAATATGGTCTGATTAAGCCCTACAACCACAGCTAATACTATAACAGCCGCTATGATAGACCATTTACACCAGTTTTTCCTAAACACTGTAATCACCCTGATCCCCCCATTTTATACTATCCGCTCTAATATATTCATGCCTGAATAATATCACGGCTGACTTCCCTTTTCAATGTCATATATTCAGACCCATAAAAAACAAATAAACACCCCGTAAACATATAAAAATTTAAATTATTGCATTTTCCTTTAAAAAACCTAAAACTTTTCAAACTGCTTGCAACTTAAATATTTTAAATTAAATATAGTTTTTAGCAGGAAAATTAGCCCCGAATATAAAATATTGTTAAAATGTTAAATATAATGTTGAAAAGATTATTCAGGAGGATAATATGGAGAAAATCATAAGAAAATTGGCTCTCGAATTAAATATCGGTGAAAAACAGGTAGCCGCAACCATAGCTTTACTTGACCAAGGAAATACTGTCCCCTTCATAGCCCGTTATCGGAAAGAAGTAACCGGTGGGCTTTCAGATGAACAGCTCCGTGCTCTTTCCGAAAGGTTGACCTATCTTAGAAATCTAGAGGACAGAAAGGCAGAAGTGATAAAACTCCTGGAAGAAATGGAGAAGCTCACACCGGAGATTAGACAAAGCTTGGATAAAGCGATAACCCTTCAAGAAGTTGAAGATATTTACAGGCCTTTTAGGCCAAAGCGTAGGACTAGAGCTACTGTAGCAAAGGAAAAGGGACTTGAACCCTTGGCTGAAAAAATCTTGGCACAAGATGGTTCTATAGGTGATGAAGATGCAGCAGTATTCGTAAACCCGGAAAGAGGTGTTGAAACAACTGATGATGCTTTAGCGGGTGCCCTTGACATCATTGCCGAGATTATATCTGATGATGCTGAAATACGAAAGGTCATCCGGGATATGGCTTATAAGAGAGGCGTTATTCAAAGTACCGGTCTTACCGAAGAAACATCAACTTACTCTATGTACTATGATTTTAAAGAGCCGGTAGTAAAGATTGTCTCGCATCGGATTCTTGCCATAAATCGAGGTGAGCGGGAAAAATATTTGCAGGTGAAAATCGAAGTCCCTGTGGAAGATATTTTAGATGTTATTAAAGACAAGTACATAAAAGATTTGTCCCCCAACACCGAATTGATGGAAAAGGCAGTGGATGATGCCTATAAACGCCTTATTTGGCCATCCATCGAAAGGGAAATCCGAAATATATTAACTGAGGAGGCTGAGGAGCAAGCCCTTTTTACATTTTCAAAAAATCTGAAGCACCTGCTCTTGCAGGCTCCGGTGAAAGATAAGGTGATCATGGGCTTTGATCCGGCTTATCGTACCGGCTGCAAGGTGGCGGTTATAGACAGTTCAGGCAAGCTGCTAGACTATATTGTCTGTTATCCCACACCGCCCCAGAATAACTTTGAAGAATCTAAAAAGATTATCCTGTCACTTATAGAAAAGTATAATGTGGATGTGATATCACTGGGCAACGGCACAGCATCCCGAGAAAGTGAAAAATTCCTAGCAGAAATCCTAAAAGACATTGAAAGGCCAGTATCATATGTAGTGGTGAGTGAAGCAGGAGCTTCGGTATACTCAGCATCTAAACTTGGCACTCAAGAATTTCCTGACCTTGACGTATCCTTTCGAGGTGCCGTTTCTATTGCCCGGCGTCTTGAGGACCCCTTGGCTGAGCTGGTGAAGATAGACCCGAAAGCATTAGGTGTAGGACAGTATCAGCATGATGTAAATCAAAAGAAGCTTTCAGAAAAACTTACAGGAGTGGTTGAAGACTGTGTCAACAGTGTTGGTGTAGATGTAAATACCGCCTCACCTTCCCTTCTCAGTTATGTCAGCGGCATCAGCAGCTCTGTAGCTAACAACATCGTAAAATACCGCCAGGAGAACGGTCAGTTTAAATCAAGAGAAGAATTCTTAAAGGTTCCCAAGTTAGGTCCTAAGACCTTTGAACAATGTGCGGGGTTTCTCCGGGTTCCGGAAAGTGATAATATCCTTGACAACACAGCAGTTCACCCGGAAAGCTATAATATAGCCAAGGAGGTAATGAAACTTCATACTTTAGACGAGCTTAAAACCAAAAGCTTCAGTGAAAATGAAATCAAAGAAATGGCCTCATCTTTAGACATAGGCATCCCCACCTTAAAGGACATTTTGACAGAACTTAAAAAACCGGGGCGCGACCCCAGAGAAGAGCTGCCGGCACCTATTTTCCGCACTGATGTGCTGGAAATTTCCGATTTAAAACCGGGCATGGTTTTAATGGGTACAGTCCGCAATTTAACCGACTTTGGTGCATTTATCGACATAGGAGTCCACCAGGACGGTCTTTGTCACATTTCGGAGCTTTCTGAGAGCTTTGTGCGTTCACCTTTTGATGTGGTAAGCGTAGGTGACACCGTAAAAGTAAAGGTGCTTTCAGTGGATGCCGAAAGAAATAGAATAAGTCTTACAATGAAAGGAGTATAAACATAGTCTCCTCTTTTAGAAGGGGAGACTATTAATTTATGCAACATTTGTTTTACTTCTTAATAAGTGCGACATGTATCATACTAACATATAAAATTATTTGATAATATAGAGAAAAATGGGAAAAGGTGGGGTTTAAATGAGCATCTATTTACTTCAAAAACAACATGTACAGATTAATGAAATCACACAGGAACTTATAAGTATTCCTAAAGAAAGTATTGAGGAAAAAGCATTTGATATTTCACTTAAAATAGGGCAGCTAGCAGGTGTGCTTACATTTCATTTACAATCTGAAGATAAATTTTTATATCCTAATTTAATGAAAGATGAAAGCAGCCATATTCGAAGTACAGCTTCTGCCTTCACAAAGGAAATGGGAGATTTAGGGGGAAAGTTTGCGATTTTTAAGTCAAAATACATGCAGCCAAAAAGCGTAAAGTCAAATCCTGAAAAATTCAAGCAAGACTTAGATGATATAGCTACCATGCTAAAAAATCGGATTGAAAGAGAAGAGAAGGAGCTTTATCCGCTAATAGAAAAATAAAGTGAAATATGGCATTTCCCACTCCGACAACTGCAGGTAAGCCTTATTTCCGGGTGATATCTACTCCGAAACTTCTTTTTTCCTCTACATAAGGATTTTATCAGGCCTTGTATCTTCATCAATCATATAAAAATTACATAATAATTGTGCGCACAATAATTGGTCTGAAAAATTAATATTAGATATGTCTGTTATTTTTTGCAAACGGTACTTTAATGAATTTCTATGAATGTTAAGCTTATCTGCTGTAAGCGATAAATCTTTAAATGACAAGATATATTCCCTTAAGGTAGTTACATAATCGGTATTGTGTTTGACATCATACTGTTTCAAGTTCTCCAATGTAGGGTGAATGTATATTTTACTGTTTGGGGTATTCTTAATTTTATCAATCATACAATCTATTGGTGATGTCTTCTTAAACAACGCCATGAAGTTAAGGCAAATGATTTCAGATTCAAAACTTCAAACAATATGTGGTGTACAAGTAACTGAGATTGGAGACGATTATGTAAAGTATATGGTAGATGATAAAGAAGAAAAAATAGCATGTGATACAGTTGTACTAGCATGTGGATACTCTTCAAACAATGAAATAATTGAACAATTAGAGCTTAAAGGTTTAGAGTATAGAGCTATTGGAGATTGTGTAAAACCAAGGAAATTCTATGATGCTATTCATGAAGGTTTCCATATAGCAAGAATACTTTTTGAAGAATAAAATTAGTTTTAATAAGTTATTAAAAAGGCTCCCACTTGAATTGCTTTAGTGGTAGCCTTATTCCTTATTTAAAGAGTAGATTGGAAAACATTTTTAATGTCAAGTCTTCTTTGAGTACAATCACTAATGACCTAACTTTTCTAGTTGATATTCTGTAGACTTTTAGCTTCCCTTAGAAACATGTTAACTTATTTTAAATATTTTATATAATAACCGCTTCAAAACCAGAGCGGCTATAAGTTTAAGCTGGGGCTGATCAGTTTTTTATTAAAGTCTTTTGTTCATTGAAGTTTTAGTCATATAAAAGATGCGGGTCTTGGGATAAATTCCAAGACCCGCATCTATATTAAATCGGTTCGTGGTTTTATTGATTGTTTAGTTGTGACTGTTAACTGTACCGGTTATGCCTGTTTGTCCGCTCCTAAAGTTTTTATATAATCTTTTAATTCTTGCACTACTGCGTTATGCATGTTATCAATAACTGAAACTATGTTGGGCTTTTGTTGCTGTATGTCTTTTTTTAGTGAACCGATCATTACCTTTACTAGGTCGGTATATATATTTACTTTGCAAATACCGCGACTGACACATTCACGAAGAGTATCATGGCCGGTACCTGAAGCTCCGTGAAGCACTAAAGGAACATCCACCTTTGCACTTATTTCAGATAATAAATCCAGACGGATGTTGGGCTTCCCCTTGTATTCACCGTGAACTGTCCCGATTGAAACTGCCAGTGCATCCACCCCTGTCTCTTTTACAAAGATACGTGCCTTTTCAGGATCAGTTAGACGGGAATCATCATCAGTATCCTTTGCGGTACCTACATATCCCAGTTCTGCTTCTACACTCACCCCGGCTGGATGGGCCATTTCCACAACTTTTCTGGTAATGGCAACATTTTGTTCAAAGGGTAATGATGATCCGTCAAACATAACCGAAGTAAACCCAGCGGCAATAGCTTCTGCACATGCTTCAAAAGAGCTGCCGTGGTCAAGGTGTAGGGCTACCGGAATTGGATATTCCTTTGCTAAAACTTCTATGAGTCTCACCAGATGTCGTAAATCCACACCCTCTGAAGTATTTAGATACTCCTCCCCATATCCGAGAATAAGGGGTGAACCGGATTGGCTGGCTGCTTCCAGATACATGGCAGCCATTTCAATATTTACGAAATCCGGTTGTGGAACAGCATATTTACCTATACGAGCTTTCTTGAGCATTTCCGTCATTGGTTGTAACATTTGTCATGCCCCCTATAATTCTTCTGCGGTGCCTTCCGGAGCCGATAAATCTACTATAGCTTTTATTCCTACCTGTTTTGTACCCTGCTCTAGTGCATAGGCAACTTTATCTAGGCTGTACCTGTGAGTTACAAAAAGGTCCGCATCTACTTTACCTGATTCCAGGAGTGTCAATGCCATGTGAAATTCTTCAGGCAAGGACCCAACAGTACCCAGGAGTTTTACCTCATCATAGTGAATCCTATTGGGATCCAATGACAGGCTTTGATTTTTGGGAAAACCTCCGAAGAGCAGGACCTCACCACCCAGGCAAACCATATCAAGGGCCTGCTTGGCTGCCTCTATTGACGGCACTGCCACGATAATGTGATTAGGCCCGTCACCGGTAATCTCTTTTACCTTTGAAACCACATCACAGGTATTTGCATCTATCACATGATCTGCAAGCTGTTTAGCCCTTTGAAGCCTATGTGGAGTCATCCCCGATAATATTACCTTCCCAGCACCGTAAGCTTTTGCTGCTTGGGTATGCAGCAGGCCCATGGGACCGTCACCTATTATAAGCACACTGCTTTTCGGTGATATAGAAAGCTGTCTTACAGCATGTATACAACAGGCTAGAGGTTCAGCCAGAACCGCTTGTTTAAAGCTTACATCATCGCGGATTTTAAAGGTGGCACGTTCTGCCAAATCTCTGGGGATTCGCATCCTTTCGGCAAATCCTCCGGGATCTATACGCCGATCAAAAAGCTCTGGACACAAGGTTCCTTTTCCATCAAGGCAGAGGGGACAAACACCACAAGGAATATAATGGGCTACTGCCACCCTGTCACCTTCCTGCCATTTGGGGGAACGGGTTTCAACTACCGTTCCCACCACTTCATGACCAAGTACTGCAGGGGGAATTGTGTAAGGAGTACCTCTCACATAGGTTTTTATGTCAGAACCACAGACCCCGCACAATTCCACCTTTATCTTAATATCTCCGTCTTCTAAAATAGGTTCTCGAAATTCATCAAGCTCAACTTTCCCTGGCTCGAAAAATACTGCAGCACGCATCAATAATTACCTCCTTTGATTTACGGAACAGCTAAAAAATTTAAGAATGAAGCACCGATTCCAAGAATAAACACAAAGCCTATTACTGCTATGGGTGACCATTTGCGCTTACTCACCAAATAATATATCAAGATAAACAGCATGAGAGGAATCAGATTGGGTGCTATGGGGTCTAAAACATCACTTTGCAGATTTATTCCCACTTCACCGGAAGTTATAACAAGCTCTGTTCTTGCATTAACCAAGGTTGCTACCAAACCTCCGATGACTGTTGCCGCTAATATTGTAGCTCCTCGAGTTATCTTTTGTATGCCCACCTGCCCTGCTCTTTCCAGCACCGCCAATCCTTCTTTATATCCAAACTTCACACCAAAGTGAATAACGGCAATCCATACACCCACGCGAATAATTTGATGCAAAATAGGCGCAAAAGCATATCCTTTTGAAGCCATAGCAGCGGCAAGGCCTCCTACCAGTGGAACAAATGTCCCCCAAAACAATGCATCACCGATGCCTGCTCCCGGTCCCATAAGACCTGCTTTAACGCTGTTTATTGCTTCGTCACTTATAGGCTCTCCGTTGGCTTTTTGTTCTTCCATGGAAGCAGCAGCACCTACTATAAATGATGCAGACAGCACATTACTGTTAAAAAACTGCAGGTGTCGCTTAAGACCTTGTATTATGTCTTCTGTGTTCTTATACAAATCTTTTAAAATGGGGATCATTGCGTAAGCAAAAGAAAATGACTGCATACGTTCAAAGTTTACTGCGTTCTCAAATAACAGCACTCTCCAGGCAGTTTTGGTTAAAGCCTTCTCACTAATCTTTTTTCTATCTTGATTTTCAGCCATTTATCTGACCTCCTTGGTAGGTTCTAGGGATACATACAAGTAAGCAATAACCAATGCTAAAACCGCAAGGGCAAGTATGTCAAGATGCAAATAGCTCACCAAAACAAAACCTGCGGCAAACAATGCCCAAATTTCGCCGGAAGCACCTATAACATTAAGGAGCATGGCGAATCCAACAGCCGGCAGTATACCGCCAACGATGGAAAATCCATCTACCAACCATACGGGAAGAGCATTAAACAATCCTTCCACTGCGGATGCTCCAAAATACAAGGCTAAAAAGGTCGGGATAAATCCTTTGATAAACCATAGCAGTGCACCGCCGCCTAGATATGCAGTTTCAATCTTGTTGATTTTCCCTTCTTCAGCATAGCGATCAGCTAAATGTAGAAATACTAAATTGCCCTGATAAACTATACTCATCATCAAAAACTGACCGAACAATGCTACCGGTAAAGCCAAAGCCACTGCAGCCTCAACACCGTAACCCGATGCTATACCTAAGGCTACTCCCACAACACCTGCTAAGTTGTAATCAGGGGCTAAAGCCGCTCCAACAGTAAAAATACCCAAAAACATGGCTTCTATAGTGGCACCTAAGATAACACCGGTCTGCACATCACCTAGAATCAGTCCTACAACCAACCCGGAAACCACCGGTCTAGCAAAACCTAAATAATCCATAAAATAATTACCGGATATCCCTGCCCAAGCAGAAACCAATATCATTTGAAGAATATTCAACTATTGTCCTCCTCTCGGAAATGTTTTGTTTAAAGTGGTTATTAACTGGCTGCGGCGCTCCGTGGGCACAAGCTGAATGGTAAGCTCAACACCTCTTTCATGCAATTTCCAAAACTCCTCAGCTTCCTCGGGGGTGACAGAAACTGTTCTTGTAACTTGTTTACGTCCGCTTTTAAATTGCATGCCGCCAATAATTACTTCCTTTATGTCAATTCCCATTTCAATTAAAGACGCTAAAGCCTCTGGACCTTTTACTAGTACAAGTGTGCTAGTTTGAGCTTTAACTGCATTTACAATTTCTGAATAACCATCTTTAACAGATAAAACATCTACAACTATATTTGGTGGAGCAACCGCCTTTATGATCTGACGCTGTATGGGATCAACAGCTACCCGATCATCCACAATAATTATTTTTTCCAACTTATAATACCTTGTCCATGCTGTTATTACTTGCCCATGGATTAACCTATCGTCAATTCTGTAATTAACATTACCCATTTTTTCACCGTCCCAAGAATAATTAGATCAATCTGTCATTAAATCGGTTCTAAAAGCCTTACACCGTTCACGCCGGCTTCTTTAGCCACATATACCAATTCAGACAGGGTTTTCGTTTCATCTCTTTGAAATAAAACCTCTAAAACCATAGCTAGGTTAACACCTGTGATACACTGACAGTTTGGAGTTGAAGAAATAATTTTCCATGCACTGTTGGCAGGGGTCCCACCGAACAGGTCCGCCATAATTAAGACACCTTTACCACTGTCTACTTCGTGTACGGCTTTCTCCAAGTCCCTGACAAACTTATCAGGTCCCGAACTTTCTGTTAAATCTACTGATGTGATACTTTTTGCATCTTTTAAAAATAGGTTTATTGTCTTTCTAATACATGTACCCAATTCTCCATGGGCTGCAATGACTATGCCTACCATTCCATCACTCCCTTTTACCTATAAAAAATTTGTAACTATTTTAACTGAAATCATCACCCCCTAATAAAAATAATAGAAATTTTTTTTCTCCTTGCAAAACCTTTAATAAATCTGCTATAGTAATACTTGCAGGTTTTATGCCAATTTGTGTTTAAAAGGTTAAAGCTGTAAATCTAATCATGCCTTTGACATTATATTTAAATGAGAAAAAATAAACAGAAGTCCAAATAACGACTTCTGTTTAAACAGATTTTAAACACTTCACTTAAAAAATTATTCACTATTTAACAGACCAAAAGGAGTCCAACCGATCTAAATTAAATTTAATGGTTTTAAGCAGGCCCTTTTCACTGACATTATTTGTATCATCGCTTGCAAGTTTGCTCTGTTTTAATAGAGAATATACTTTTTCAAGCTCTTCGTCTCCAGATAAAGATTCGAGAGAAATAAAGGGTTTACCAACTTTAGGATCAACAGAACTAATAATTGCAATAATATTATTGAAATCAGGTAAATTATAAATATTTTGCTTTAACTCATTTTCGTCTTTACCAAAAACATTGACTGCTCTTAGACGCTGTGCATTAATTTTATTTAGCAGTTTCCGCCGTAAATCCCTTGAGATTCTTTTAGACCCCAAAGTAGCAAAAACAACCACATCAATATCTTTAGATGTATTAAAATCTAAGCTGCTCCCTTGTGGTGTCATTTTCATCAGATTATTTACCACATCATTTAAAGTAAGATCGGGTTCAAGTGCCAATCGTATGGCCTCAACTACAATTTCCGTAGAAACCCTGCTTATTATTTCAACTTTTATTCCGGTTTTTATGCTTATCTCCCTTACATAATCTTTAACTGAAGAATGGTTACACAAAAAAATTATACCTTTACCTTCATCGACTGACTGGATGGTCTGACTAATAGCTGCCTGGTACTGGGTCGGTTTCCATTGGGAATTAAGTATGAGGCTTGTCCCGTGGTCCGTTCCTAAAAGATTCTGGGCCACCTTTACCATTTGCTCGGCTTTTTCACCTTTACTGGCTACCACCACTGAAACTCTCGGTGACTCTTCCTTTTTTAATGTTTGAACTTTATTGACGATCAGAGCAATATAATCTATTTCGCTTTCAGGTATATCCTTGTTTATTAACACAGATACGGCTTTTGCTATCTGTTGAGCAATAAAATAATATTGAGATTTTTTCTCTATATCTTCTAAATCTGAATTATCAAGTAGCACTCCCGACTCTATCCGCTTTATAGCAGAATTTAAATGAATGGACAAAAGAAAGAAAAGTAGTCGTCTGCTTATGCGAACGCCTTTGGGAAAATTGACTTTACTTAGAACCTCATGGGTAATTTTCATTATGCGGGTACTCACAATTTTCCCGAAAACTTTTTCTATCCCTTGCTCATCTTCACCTACACTCTGCAAAAAATCACAATAACTTTTAACTTCTTCTTTCATAATGCTACTAACTCTCTTTTCAGGCACATCCGAATTCATAAATTCGGCTACCCAATCGGTGATATCTGAGTATATGTATTCATTATCATTTGAATGGAGACTTATATTATCTGAGCTGAATCTACACCATTTATTCTGTTTGCCGGTAAACTGTTCCAGTAAGTCGTTATATTCAAAAGCCTCTTTTGTATATTTTCTTAACTGTTCTTTAATATGATTGCGATTAATCATGATTTCTTTGGTTCCAGAAGCTGAAAACTCTACAAATGCCAATGCACACATAAGTTGAATATCACTTTTTAATTGACCTATATTTCCGGGACATTCATATAAAAGCAAAGCCCTAACTATATCACTGTCAACATTAATTGGAACACCGATTTTTTCTGATTCCTGAGAAAAGAATTTGGCTATAAATGCCATACGCTCAACTAAAGGCCTTTCATCCAAACCCGGAATGTGTAAAACAAGGGGGATACGTCTAAGAAAAGTTTGGAGCAATACTGAGTCGGGGCTAATGGTAGTTGCGCCCACAATTCGCACTTGTGCTTCACGGGTTTTTTTCGTTTCACCAAGGCGTCGAAAAGTTCCATAGTCCATTAGATTAAATAGAGTTTCTTGTCCTTCCGGTGATAATCGATGTATCTCATCTAAAAAGAGCATACTGCCGTCTGCCATTTCCACAAGACCCGGTTTATCGCAATCAGCACCGCTGAAAGCACCTTTCGTGTATCCAAACAATTGCGAGAACAGAAGCTGGGGATTGTTGCTGTAATCTGCGCAATTAAATGTAATAAAATCAGAACCACCTTCTATTACTCCCATTTGCTTGGCAAACTCATACATCTTATGTGCAAATAAACTTTTCCCGGCCCCTGTAGGACCAACTATCAGAGTATGAAGACCATTTGGGGGATACATTACAGCTGCCTTGGCCTGTTCTATTTGTTTTGACAAGCTATTGTTATAGCCAATAAGATTTTCAAAAGGATATTCATTACAATTAACCGTCTTTCTTTTTTCTTGAATCTGCGCAGAAACAGTTAATTCTCTTACATCATTTATGATCAACTCTTTTATACTTAACTTTCTACGTAATTCTTTCTCCACTTCTCCTCTATCAAGAAAATTTACGGGACGTCCGTTAATCTTTATAGCTTGACCCTTTTTAACCAGACGATTTAAATAATGTGAAGCATTGCTGCGGTGTATGCCAAGGTGTTGAGAAATATCCTCTGCTTTAACACCAATCATCTCCGACAGGCCATGTTCTTGTAAAAACTGTCGGGAAAGTTTATGCAGCAGTTCTTTAACCGATGTTTCCCGATCCATATTAATCCCCCTCAATATTATTTAAGTTATACTATTATGAAATGGGATTTATTTTTATCTCTAAAATATTTAACCGTTTCCAGAATTCTTTAGCTTCACATATAATTTTACATGACAAAACATTTCTGAACTTTATTATAACATAAATTGTCCAGCCTTGTACATTATAAAAAAAGGGGTTCCGCAAAACTACTTAGAAAATAGTCTCGCGAAACCCGCTAAAAGTTTCATGCTTTATGTGTAATAATATTTTTAGCAGAAAACACTAATTTATAGCATATGAATGTGCCAACTGTGTTTATCAGTGCTGCTGGAATGACTATGCTGGTAAAAAGAACCGGAAAGGCCATTGGCAAACTTCCTACCACCAACAGTGCTGTTTGCAAAAATATAACACCACTTAATACAGTGCCTACAAATGCCGTAAAAAGCACGGTCAGATTTGAATTAAAGTTGGAAAACGCCTTTATCATAGCCATGACCACAAAGGCTGTGACAAATTTATCTACCATGTTTGCAATCTGACCGCCAGGAAATCCTGTTGTAAGTGCGGAAAATATCCCAGCCAATAAACCTGCAACTAAAGCATTTTTAGGGCTATTGTCTATATAAAGGGCTACAAAAAGCATTGCCAGTAAAAAATCGGGCTTCATGCCACCGACAATTGGTGGAACTATATAGTGGAGCACCAAACCTATAGCTATCAGAAGTGATGTCAATATCATATCTTTTAATTTCATTTTATTTACCTCCTCAATTTTTCCTTATATCTTAAACCAGTTTACTTAAGGTTTTCTCTAAAACGCCTTCCGGCAAAGCGGAATTTTGTAGTTTCCCCGATAGATAGCTGTCATATGAAGCCATATCGAAGTATCCATGACCACTTAAGACAAAAAGTATTGTCTTATACTCGCCGGATTCCTTTGCCTTAATGGCCTCATCTATAGCTGCTTTTATAGCATGGGAAGACTCAGGTGCCGGAATAATGCCTTCATTTTGGCTAAAAAGCATGGCGGCCTCGAAGATGTCCTGCTGTTCAAAAGCTACAGCTTCAATTAGGCCATCGTGTAATAGCTGACTTTGTATAGGGGAAGAACCGTGGTATCTAAGACCTCCCGCATGAATGCCAGGGGGCATAAAGTCACTTCCCAAAGTATACATCATCATCTTAGGGGTCAGATGAGCTACATCGCCATAGTCGTAGGTGAACTTACCTTTAGTTAAGCTGGGACAAGCGGCAGGCTCAGCTGCAACTATACGCGTCTTTTTGCCTTCCTTTATTTTGTCTTGGACAAAAGGCATGGCAAGCCCTCCAAAATTACTCCCACCACCAGAACATGCTATAACTACATCCGGATAGTATCCTGCCTTTTCCATCTGCTTCTTAGCTTCAAGACCTATAACCGTCTGATGTAAAACTACGTGATTTAGCACACTGCCTAAAGCATAGTTTGTATCGGAATTCTTGACGGCATCTTCTACAGCTTCACTTATGGCGATTCCTAGACTTCCATTAGAGTCCGGGTCATCTTTCATTACTGCTCTACCCGCTTCGGTTTTATCGCTGGGGCTGGCAAAAACCTGAGCACCGAAAAGCTGCATCATCGAGCGACGATAGGGCTTTTGATTGTAACTTACATTTACCATATAGACAGTGCACTCCATACCGAAAAAGCTACAAGCCATGGCCAAAGCCGTTCCCCACTGACCTGCCCCGGTTTCGGTAGACAGCCGCTTTATCCCCTGCTGCTTATTGTAGTACGCCTGGGGTATAGCGGTATTTAATTTATGACTTCCAGCAGGGCTGACTCCTTCATATTTAAAATAAATCTTTGCCGGTGTATCTAAAGCTTTTTCCAGGCGATGTGCCCTAAATACAGGTGAAGGCCTCCACAACTTATATATTTCCCTAACTTCTTCCGGTATCTCAATATATCTCTCAACACTCACTTCTTGTTTAGTAACTTCATCTGGGAAAATAGCTCCCAGTTCATCTGGGGTAGCAGGATTTCCTGTTGTAGGACTTAGTGGAGGTTTTAAAGGATTAGGCATATCGGCCTGTATATTATACCAATATCTTGGAATCTCTTTTTCATTTAGCAGTATCTTGGTTTCCTTCATTCTTATCATCTCCTCTTGAATGAATTGTTAAATCCCTTATCAGCTGTCAGGGAGACTGTTCTCTGACAATTCTATAGTATATATAAAATTTTCATCCTTTCATGTCATATATATCACCCCACAAACAAAAAATCCGTCCCTATCAAGGGACGGATACTTCCGCGGTGCCACCCAAATTAGTCTCATATTGTGTATAAAAAAAGCATTTCATCTTCAGGACGAAATGCTTTGCCACCTCAATATAAAACTCGCTTTGTCAGATACGGCGAACAAGACGTATATTCGCGATATCCTGTCTTTCGTTAACGGGAGACGTACCGTGTATAGCTACTTAAATTTTGCCATACCTTCTCCAGGGCCCATTCACCACAACTTTCAGTGCCACACTCTCACCACCAGTGGCTCTCTTTGACCTTCCGTCGAGGTTACTCTTCCCTTTCACCGAATTTACAAATTAATTTATAATATAGTATCACAGTAATTGAAAAAGTGCAACAGGTGATTTATGAAAAAATTTTAATTAAATGGTTTCTTTGGCAGTTCCAGTCTTTTCTCTTAAGAATTTTGATACCGGCTTATATACAAAGACAGTTAAAACTGAATTTAATGAAGCCTTAAGCAAATTAAAGGGTATTATTACAGGGACAATCATTGATTTAACCGTTTCCATCGGGACATTCATAAATTTAGTAGTGAAAATCAAGTTAAGTGGAATCATTATTAGAGTCATAGCTATCGAGCTTACAATCAGTGCTAAAATTGCACCTTTAAAGTTATGGATCTTTTTGTAAATAAGACCTGCTACAATTACCATAGTTCCGGTTGCTATTAAGTGCATTATGGCTCCAATCCATCCACTGCCTGCACTTACTGTGGTAGCTTGTATTAACGACACTACTAAAGTAATCATAAACCCAGCTAGAGGCCCGTATAGAAAAGCTCCAATTAGCGCAGGTACATCTCCTGGCTCATACTCCATGAAAGGTGCTGCTGGAATTAAGGGAAACCTAATCATTAGCATTAATAGAACTGATAAAGCTGAAAGCATAGTAATTCTTACAATTCTGTTTACATCGTTTTTCATATCTTACAACCTCCATAAAATCAAAAATTCCCTGAGATATAATCTCAGGGAAAGCATCCAAATCAATTAATCCTTAATCTTCTCCCATCCAGACTTTACTGTCGGCCTCGGAATCTAACCGAGTCAGCTTACGCTCGCGGGCTAACGGAATTTATCCGCACTACCGCCGGTCGGGAATTTCACCCTGCCCTGAAGATTATATCCAGTTTATTCATTTTTTAATGGAGGATATTTGTTTTTACAAAAAATCTATCATGAACTGGAACTTGATAAAATCTGCAGCAAAATCACAAACAAATATAGATTTGAATACAATTTGGATTCTATTTTTTCAAGATTACTTTACGGTAGAATACTATTCCCTTCTTCAAAGCTTTCTACTTATGAGCTCTCTTGGAAATTAATTGAACCACCTGATTTTAAGCTGCATCATGTTTACAGAGCTTTAGAAGTCATAGCAAAGGAGACAGATTTTATTCAAGCATCTCTTTATCAAAATAGCCTCTCAGTTTCGAAGCGAAATACCGGTATTTTATACTATGACTGCACCAATTATTTTTTTGAAATTGAACAGGAAGATGGGTTAAAGCAATATGGCTTTTCTAAGGATCACAAACCAAATCCTATAGTTCAAATGGGTCTTTTTATGGACGGAGATGGCATTCCTCTTGCTTTTAGTATTACAGAAGGCAATAAAAATGAACAACTGACACTTAAGCCTTTAGAAAAAAAGATTTTATCTGACTTTAAGCTATCAAAGTTCATTGTTTGCACAGATGCTGGGCTTGCCTCAAATTGCAATCGAAAATTCAATGATAAAAAAGACAGGGCCTTTATCACCACTCAATCCATTAAAAAACTCAAGGGGCACCTAAAAAAGTGGTGTTTAGACCCTACAGGCTGGCATCTGGATAAAGATACTAAAACGTATGATATACGAGAACTTGATGAAGAAAAATACAAAGATAAAGTATTTTACAAAGAGCGTTGGATAAAGGAAGACGGGCTAGAGCAGAAACTAATTGTCACATATTCCATTAAGTACAGGGACTATCACAGAAAAATCCGCAACTTGCAAATTCAAAGAGCTCTTAAGCTGCTTGATACAAATCCCTCCAAGATAAAAAAACCCCGTCAGAATGATTACAAGCGCTTTATCAAAAAGACAAGCTGTACATTAGAAGGTGAAGTTGCAAAACAAGAAGTATATAGTCTGTATTATGAACTTATTGATGATGAATCAGCATATGATGGTTTTTATGCAGTTTGTACAAATCTTGACGAAGATGCCGTAGAAATTGCAAGAATCAATAGATGGCGCTGGCAAATCGAAGAGTGTTTTAAGATTTTAAAACATGAATTTAAGGCAAGACCCGTATACCTTCAAAGAAATGATAGAATTACTGCTCATTTTACCACTTGTTTTATTGCGCTTTTAATGTATAGATTGTTGGAAAAGAGATTACAAGGGGAATTTACATGTGACACCATTATTCGAAATTTACGCAATATGAACTTTCAGGAGTTAAAAGGTAGGGGCTACATACCGACTTACACAAGGAATGATTTTACTGATGCTTTACATGAAGCATTTGGCTTTCGGACTGATTATGAAATTGTAACCTTAAAACGACTGAAAAAAATTTTAAAAGAAACAAAAACTAGGTAAACATTCCGCATTATTTTTAAAAACAAAAAAGCCCGAATCCCATTATTTTCAATGGGTTTCAGGCTTTTTGTCTTCTGTAAGTGTCAAAGATGGGATTCTAGCACTGCATTTATTATGTGTCAAGATTATTCTTATATTACCTTGATGTTTAAATTAAAATAATATATATTTTAGTTGAATATTTCTACCAAAACATTTTTTAAGGAGTGGTCAACATGCATTATGACATAGCGATAATCGGTGCAGGACCTGGAGGTTATGTTTCTGCTATATATGCAGCCAAGAAGAAAGCTAAAGTAGCTCTTATAGAAAAGGATGCTCTTGGAGGAACATGCCTAAATCGGGGCTGCATTCCCACTAAAGCATTAATCCACAGTGCAGGGCTTTTAGAAGAACTGAAAGGCACCAAAAAATTCGGTATATCCGCAGACAATGTGACTTTCGATTGGAAGGCTATTCAAAACAATACTAAAAGAACAGTAAAAGGACTTACTTCTGGTGTGCAAAGCCTTTTAAAGGCAAATGGTGTTACTGTATTTAACGGTTTTGCAAAGCTTTCTGATAAAAACACCATAAATATTTCAAATGAAACTGAAGAAAAAACTATCACTGCAGAAAATATTATCATAGCCACAGGCTCAACTCCTACTATTATTCCGGTCCCAGGCCATGACCTAGACAATGTTATAACTAGTGATGAAGCTCTTTTCCTGGATAAGCTTCCTGCATCTTTATTGATAATCGGCGGAGGTGTCATTGGTGTTGAAATCGGGTACATTTACAATACATTTGGTGTTGATGTAACTATAGTTGAAATGCTGCCTAAAATCCTCCCACTTCAGGATGAAGAAGTAGCTTCGGAACTTAAGAAAAACCTTGAAAAACAAGGTATCAAATTTTTTACTGATGCAAGAGTTATGGAAATAAAACAGGAAGGCAGCCTTTTAGCAACATCCTTTGAAACAAGGGAAGGCATAAAAACTGCACATTCGGAAAAAGTCTTAATGGCAACAGGCAGGAGACCCTCTCTAGACTCATTTAAAGATTTAGGTCTTAACATAGAAAAAACCGGAATAGTTGTAGATGATTACCTAAGAACCAACATTAGCAATATATATGCTATAGGGGATGTTACTGGTAAAACCATGCTTGCCCACGTAGCTTCACACCAAGGAATAACCGCCGTCAAAAATATAATGGGTGAAAATATCAAAATGGATTATAAGGTTGTGCCTTCTTGTATTTATACAAATCCTGAAGCAGCCTCAGTAGGGCTTAGCGAAAGTGAAGCCAGAAAAATATGCAAAGATATAAAGATAGGGAAATTCCCATATGCTGCAAGTGGCAAAGCAATGACCATGGGTCAAAGAAAAGGTTTCGTAAAAATCATATGTGACCCAAAATATAACGAAATTCTAGGTGTTCATATCTTGGGTTCCCATGCTACTGAGCTCATTGCAGAAGCTGCACTGGCAATGAAACTCGAATGCACTGCCGAAGAATTGGTAAATACTATACATGCCCATCCCACCCTTTCTGAAACAATGATGGAAGCTGCTTTTGACTTGTTAGGAGAACCCATTCACAAGCTATAAAGCCCGCTTTACACTTTAATAAATACAATACTAATTATTGGTGATAATAATATTTAGGTTGCTTTTCAGTTTTAAATAATAGTTTTTTTATTGGTTAATTTTCATTTTTTTGGTAAAATATATTTACTTTAATAAGACTTATCTTATTTTTGGGGGGAAAAATCATTGAAAGAGAACAAAAAGTCTCCTTTCGAAAAAGAATACGAGATTGCTTGGGATAAATATTCGGAAGAAGAGCTAAAGAGGGTATTTGATTTATCTAAACGATTTATTGATTTTATGTCTCGGTGTAAAACTGAAAGAGAATGTGTCCAAGAGTTTACCAGCCGAGCTGAAAAACTAGGCTACAAGAATCTACAAGACCTAATAAAACAAAATATGACACTAAAACCCGGTGACAAAGTATATGCGGAAATAATGGGGAAAACTATCGCTTTTTTTGTTATTGGTAAAAAGCCTTTAGAGGATGGACTGAGAATACTTGGAGCACATGTTGATTCTCCAAGGCTTGACCTAAAACAAAACCCATTATATGAAGATGCAGACCTGGCACTTTTTGAAACACATTATTATGGTGGCATCAAAAAATATCAATGGGTCACACTTCCCCTTGCCATACATGGAGTAGTCGTGAAAAAAGATGGAACACTAGTAAATATCGTTATCGGGGAAGATGAGGATGACCCTGTGCTAGGTGTTTCAGACTTACTTATTCACCTGGCAAAAGACCAAATGAAGAAAACCATGGCAGAAGGTGTTGAAGGCGAAAAACTCAACATCCTCGTTGGCAGTATACCTATGAAAGCCAATGATGAGACAAAAGACCGGGTCAAACATAATATATTGAAATTACTAAATGAAAAATACGATATAGTAGAAGAAGATTTCGTTTCCGCTGAACTTGAAGTTGTCCCTGCCGGAAAAGCAAGACATTACGGATTGGATAAAAGCATGATTATGGCATACGGTCAGGATGACAGGGTATGTGCCTATACTTCCTTTGAAGCTATGTTGGAAATAGAAAATCCTGAAAAAACATGTGTAACCTTGTTAGTAGACAAAGAGGAAATTGGCAGTGTTGGTGCTACTGGTATGACCTCTAAGTTCTTTGAAAACACTTTAGCAGAGATACTTAACTTATTAGGTGACTATAGTGAACTAAAGTTACGCCGTGCTTTGGCTAATTCTAAAATGTTATCTGCAGATGTAAGTGCGGCCTTTGACCCTAATTATCCTGATGTAATGGAAAAGAAAAATAGCGCAAGTTTCGGGAAAGGTATTGTATTTAATAAATATACCGGATCTAGAGGCAAAAGCGGCAGTAATGATGCCAATCCCGAATTTATGGCAGAGCTTAGAAAAATCATGGATAAGCATAATGTTAGCTGGCAGACTGCCGAATTAGGAAAGGTGGACCAAGGTGGCGGCGGAACCATTGCTTATATTCTGGCAAGCTACGGCATGGAAGTAATTGATGCAGGTATAGCTTTACACAATATGCACGCCCCCTGGGAAATTTCCAGTAAAGCAGATTTGTTTGAAGCCAAAAAAGCATATAAAGCTTTCCTACAAGAGGCTTAGAGTATGGAAAAAAATATCCTCCTTGAAGATTCAAGGAGGATATTTTGTCTTCATATTTTACCATAGATTATCGGTATTATACTGTTCTTGGATATCATATTTTTTTATCTGGCAAATAGGCGGTGACTGGTATAGGCACTTTTTGCTATGCCCCCAACCGAAAGAGTTCTTCATGTCGATTAAAAACTCGCATTGTTTCAGAGCTGCTGCAATAGGATCAATAACGGGAACATCCAGATATTCCTGAAGTTCTCTATAAAGGCCAAACTGCATGGTGCAGCCTAATATTACAACTTCTGCTCCATCATTATCAATAGCTTCTTTTCCCATTTGCTTAATCATATCTTTTGTGTGGCTCAAATCCTTATAAAAGTCTTCCACGCCCAACTCCAAAGTCTTAACTGAGGCAACCTTATCCTTGTACCCATATTTTTGCACATTTTCCATTATTATAGGCACCCATTTTTGCCTTCCAGCAAGTATGGAAAACTTATAACCCAAAGTGGAAGCAAGACTCATAGAAGCCTCTCCGGGTCCCGTAACCACAATATTAGTGATTTCACGAGCCTGAAACAAGCCGGGATCATAGAAACACCCGATTACGGCCCCATCATAGCCCTCTTTTTCAGCCTTCTTTACCAAATGGATGATATCCAGCATAACCAGGGTCTCATAATACATATATTCCAGATTCCCTGGGCCTCTCTCAAGGCACACCATATCTACATCTGAACCATCAGCTTTTATTTCTCTGATAAAATCCTTAATCTCCGGTGTATAATATTCTTTTCCTACTGGATCTATATACAAGATTCTGCTAGCCTTTTTCATCTAAATTCCCTCTACGTTCATATAAGCTTATGGTGAAAGCAGCTTATCTGCCAAAACTTTCAATTCTGGATCTACAACTTTACCCTCATCTAAAACTTGTTTGCCGTCTAACCATACAGAAGAATTCAGGCATATGCCGTCACAGTGAGACACCGCCGGAATTCCATCTGGGGGACAATCTTCAGCACTCTGATAGCCCAGACCCCACTCGGTGGCACCCCAAATTCTTTCATCTTCCAGGATATCACCGGTCAGTTTAGCACCGGGATTGAAGCCGTAGCACACATGGGCCAAACGGAACATATGGGGATCGTTAAAGCTTTCAAGCCAGCTCTTAAACTGGGCAGCCTGTTTGCCGCCTTCTATCTTCACAACCCGGCCCTTCTCAACAGTCAATACAACCGGCTCTGAAAGTAAGCCACAGGGGGGTTCTAAAGTTCCGTCAAAGACCAATGTTCCGTTTATTGTCTCCAGCTGTGGAGTCCAGCCAATTTGACCTGATAGGTAGTGAATTCCGGGAACATTTGCTTTACCGACATCACAGCTCATGGGATGTGTGGGATTGTTTTCAAATTCTAAGTCTGTTCCGGCGGGGGTGGTTATTTTCATCTTTTTGGCTTTCTTAGTCATATCAGTAATCTTTGTCATAAAAGTGGCCAAAAGATCTGTATCTACCCTGCCAATTACCCTAACTATCATGTCTACATTCATGCCTACTAAGTTCATATACCTAATCTTGTCATTGCCAAAAACGGCTCTTTCAAAAGGTGTTGAGTAAAGAAGCCATTTGTTATTGAATTCAACCCAAACATCGGCTTTTTTTAGGGCTTCTGACAGTGCATCAATGGGGAGCATGGGATCTGCAGCCTTCCCAACTCCAAGGGGAGAGGCGGTCCAAATAACCATTGGCTTTGCCCCGGCTGCAAAAGCAGCTGAAGCAGCTGCCTTTACAACCCTCTCATCGCTTTCAGTGTCTGCTGTAAAAACTACAGTTTCGTTTTCTTTAACACCTAATAAGTCTTCAACTAATACCCTTGCGGCCTTAGCTAATTCCATCTCATAAAATTTCACGAAAGTTTACCTCCTTATTCTTGATACAACTCGTAGAAAAATACAACATTAGGAAAAGCGGGGTTATCCACGTAACCTTTGATGTCCTTGTTATAAATCTTAATATATTGCTTGTCATAGGCGAAGATAGCCGGTGCTTCTTCAACCATAATCTCTTGGGCTTTGACGAACATTTCCTCGGATTTTTCTATATCAATACCGCTTTGAATATTGGCTTCATCAATTAAATTGTCAAATTCGGGATTTTTCCAGTAAGCAAGATCAAATAGTATTTCATCCTGGCTATGGAAAATATTATATAAGTAGGAGTATGGGCTTGCCAAATCCGGCCACCAATACATCACATAAATATCCTGCCGTTTATTGGGATCAGGATCCATACCCATATCCCATTGGGATTCCCAAGGCATACCCCTAATTTCAAGGTCGATATTTAACTTAGCCAGTTCGGATTTGTATAATTCGGCAGTTTTCTTCTGAGCTTCGTCACCAGCTGCATATGTCAAGAGGAGATTAAAACCTCCATTTGGGTATCCAGCCTCTGCCAGTAATTCTTTTGCTTTGTCCAGATTATATTCATATTGGAAAAGATCCTTGCCATGACCCCAAAGACCGAAAGGTATAGCACCCTTTGACTGTAGTGCATATCCACCCATAGCGTATTCCACTACATCATCATAGGGGAATGCATAGGATAATGCCTGTCTGACTTTTTTGTTACTAAAGGGTTCCTTTTCGGTATTAAAGAGTAAGAACAAGTTCTCGAAAGATGGGCCTTCCTCTACAATAACATTGGGATTGTCCTTTAGTGAATCAACATCTTCATAAGGCAGTTCTCTTGTTACGCTAACTTCACCCTTTTCTATAAGCTGGCGACGAGTGGCAGTCTCAGGAATCTTCTTGATTATAGCTTTATCGATCTGATTATCCTTCCAGCCTTGCCAATAATCTTCAAACTTTGTAAAAACCACTTCTTGTCCCATTTGATGGCTTTCCAGCATATAAGGGCCTGTCCCTGCTTCATTTCCTTTTGACAACCAATCGTCAGGATTTGATTTGACTGCAGTAGGCGACATAATAAAAGCACCGCTGGATGATGCAACAATTAGATCTAATGCTGCGGGATATTTGAGTTTGAATTCAACAGTATAGTCATCTTTTACATTGATTTCATCTACAGGATCCCAGATAAAGGCCGGGCCTTTTCCAAGTTCCATAGTTCTTTCAATAGAAAACTTAACGGCTTCTGCATTTAGTTCTGTCCCGTCGTGGAATTTAACATTTTCCCTTATATCAAATTCCCAGACAAGACCATCATCACTTTTCCTGTAGTCTGTTGCCAGCACAGGGATGAATTCCTTATTAAGAGGATCGTATTTTAATAGAGTCTCATAAATATTACATAACACAATTACACCATTAGACATTTCTACACTTGGATCCCAGTCTGTAATAGGTATATGCATCTGGGCATATACTGCTACTTTCATGGGAGCATTTTTTTCTCCAGCATTTTGCCCTCCACATCCCGCCAGTACACTGGATAGAAAAATTATCAGGGCTAGGAATACTGATAACTTTTTAAAACTTACAATTTTCTTCAAATTATTTACCTCCTTTTAATCCTTTTTAAATCTTTAATAGTTTTTCTGCCAAAGGCACTAGTGAAGGCTCTATAACCTTCCCACAGTCCATTATTTGCTTACCGTCAAGCCATACTGAGGTATTTAAGGATACCCCGTCGGTGTGTGAAGGAGCAGGAATTCCATCTGGAGGAACACTGTGGCTATCAGCAGAACCAAATCCCCACTGAGTGCAGCCCCATATACGCTCATCCTCACCCAGCTGTCCTGTCAGCTTTGCCCAGGGATGAAAGCCATAACAGACATGGGCAACCCTAAGCATCTGGGGATGATTAAAACTCCTTAGCCAAGCTTCCCACTGTGTAGCCTCTCGGCCTCCTTCTACTTTTTTAATCTCTCCCTCTTCCACATAAACCTTGACTGGCTGACTTACAATACCTATTTGAGGTACCAAAGAGCCATCAAAAACTATAACTCCATTAACAGATTTCATAATCGGTGCCCAACCTATTTGACCTGCCAGCATATGTGTCCCCGGCGTGTCCGCATAACCCGCATCTGCATCCACCGGCCAATCAGGATTATTTTCAAATTCTACATCTTCCCCTGCAGGTGTTGTAAATCTTACCTTTTTAGCCTTTTTTGTCATTTCTGCAACTTTGTTGAGAAATTCTGCAAGCAGCCTATTATCTGTCCTTGCAAAAAGTCTTACGAATACGTCTGTATGCATATCAGGCAAACATAAGTACCTTAGTTTGGGGTTTTCCTTCATAACTATGCCGTGAGTTTCCGAGTATAAAAGATACATAGTGTTAAACTCTACCCAAGCATCTGCTTCTTTTAGGGCTCCTCTTATAGATGCCGATGGCAGCCAGGAGTCAGTCATTCTAGCTGTCCCTAAAGGAGTGCTGGTCAAAATAACCATAGGTTTTGCTCCAACGGAAAAAGCAGCTCGGGCTGTAGCATCAACTACCCGACGATCGCTCTTCGTATCCGCGGTAATGACGAAAATTTCCCCTTCTTTTAATTTAAAGGAATCCCTAACTAACATGTCTGCAGCTTTGCCTAGTTCATATTCATACATATAGGACATATATTATAAACCCCCTTTGCTATGTATAAAGCAAGAAATGCAACGGCACAGCTTATGTGCCGTTAGCAATCACAAATAACATCATTATATGTTTAAACTAAGCTGTCAGGATAACTGTGCCCTGTCACCTCACTTATCCAGCAAAAAGCAAGAGGCCTCATGTCCATCACCTAGCTTTATAGATGGTGGCTCTTTTTCTCTGCATATATCCATGGCCTTAGGACACCTGGTATGGAAACGGCAGCCCGAAGGAGGATTAATAGCACTGGGAACATTTCCTTCCAATGTTGCCAGGGAGTCTATCCCCCGGGTATTTATGTCGGGAATTGCCATAAACAAGGCCTTGGTATAAGGATGTGCCGGATTATTAAACACATTTTCCGCTGGGCCCTGTTCTACTATTTTGCCCAAATACATGACAATAATTTTATCTGACATATAATTTACGACACTTAAATCGTGGGAGATAAGTATATATGTCAGCCCCAACTTTTCCTTCAGTTCCTTAAGAAGGACCAGCAGTTGGGCTTGGGAAAGTATATCTATAGAAGATGTAGGTTCATCTAAGACAACAAGCTTAGGCCTTACCGCCAGAGCCCGAGCGATAGCAATCCTTTGACGCTGGCCTCCGCTAAACTCGTGAGGATATTTATATACCCCTTCTCTGGGTAAACCTACAAGTTCCAGTAAATCTTCTACTTTCTTCACAAGTTCATCTGCACTGGGTTTTTGGTGTACATTTATAGGTTCACCTATTATATCTCTTATAAGGAGCCTTGGATTTAATGACCAGAAAGGGTCTTGAAACACTATTTGGACGTGTTTTCTAGTATCCCTAAGTTCCTTTTGATTCAAGCTGAAAATATTCTTGCCTTCAAAAATAACCTCACCGGCGGTAGGTTCTTCCAGCTTTAAAATAACATTTACCAGGGTAGTTTTCCCACACCCGGACTCACCTACTATACCCAGGACTTCTCCTGGATTGATGTTAAAGTCCACTCCGTCAACGGCTTTTACCCAGGCAACTGGTTTTGAAAAAAAACCGGCTCTTATGGGAAAATACTTTTTCAGTTTACTAACTTTTAAGAGTGGTTGACTCATTTTTCCCATTCCTCTCGTCTAAAAAACATGATACATAGTGAGTGCCTTCTATTAACTTAAGAGCGGGTATCTGATTGCTGCACAAAGGCATTCTCTCACTGCAGCGGTTCAGATATTTACAGCAGTTTTCTGCCTGAATATCGCTCTTGATAAATAGCTTTTCTAAATCTATCTTTTCTTCTTTCGTTTTAGGTATAGCTTTAAGCAGTGTCATAGTATAAGGATGGCAGGGATTTTGTATTATTTCTTCCACACTCCCGAGTTCTACCAGTTTCCCCTCGTGGAGTATCCCTACATTGTCACATATGGCACTGACAAGACCTAAGTTATTGGCTATAAAGAGAATCGTAATATTAAGCTCCCTTTTAAGTTCTGCCAAGAGTTTCAATATCCCTGCCTGAATTGTCACATCAAGGTTTCGGGTAGGTTCATCTGCTATGATAAATTCCGCACCACAGGACAGGGCGATTGCTATGATTATCCTCTGTCTTTGACCACCGCTAAGCTCGTGGGGATATTTTTTCATGGCATTTTTAGCATCTGGGAGTTTTACAAGCTCTATCATTTCAACGGCTTTCTTTTCCGCATCTTTTCTATTTAATTTCCGGTTGTTTCTTATAACCCTTATTATTTGCTCACCCACAGTGAAAACTGGGTTTAGGGTAGACATGGGATCCTGAAATATCATTGAGATATCTTTGCCCCGGATTTGTCTCATTTCCTTTTCACTTGCTAAAAGAAGGTCTTTACCCTTAAAAAAAATCTGACCGGATTCGATAATAGCCGGGGGCATGGGCAGCAGTTTTAACAAGGCAAGGGCCAAAACACTTTTTCCGGAACCGCTTTCACCAACTAGGCCTAGAGTTTGACCTTTATCTATTTCTAAGTGCTCAAGGTCTAATATGTTTTTGACACCCTCAAATGTGTTAAAGCTGACTTTCAGGTCCCTTATTTCTAGATACTTCTTAGACATAACAAAACCCCCTTTCTCAATACTTTCTTGTCTTGGGATCTAATATTTCCCTTAGTCCGTCACCAAGTAGATTGAAGGCTAAAACCGTTATGAAAATAGCGAGACCCGGGAAAATACTGTACCACCAGGCATTTAAAAAGTAGTTCCTACTGGTACTTACCATCAAACCCCATTCGGGTGTAGGGGGTTGAGCACCCAAGCCAAGAAAACTAAGGGAGGCTGCTGTCAAGATTACTCCGCCAAGATCCATAGATGCTTGAACTATAACAGGCGCGATACAGTTTGGAACAATATGCATGAATATGATCTTAAGTGGTGGAGTGCCTATGGCCTTAGCTGCTTTTACAAACTGCCTCTCCTTTATGGATACTGCCTGACCGCGAATAAGTCGGCTGTACCAAGGCCACCAAGAAGCTGCTATGGCTATCATAGCATTTGTAAGGTTAGGACCTAAAAATGCTGCAATTGCAATAGCTAAAAGCAGTGGCGGAAAGCTTAGAAATATATCGGTAATCCTCATAATAATCTCATCTACGAAACCACCTGTAGAGCCGGCAATAGCTCCAAGGGGTATCCCTATCAATAGTGCCAATCCTACTGCAAACAATGCTGTTTGTAATGAGATCCTTGTCCCATAGATGACCCGGCTAAATATATCTCTACCCAGTTCATCTGTGCCGAAAAAGTATTTGCCCGATGGAGGCAGAAGTTTATCCTTTGGATTTACATCAGTTGTCACATGAGTAGGATAAGGAACTATATATGGTGCAACAAGAGCTATGATAATAAGAAGCAGCACAATTATAAGGGATAAACGGGTCAGCTTATTCTTATTTAGCAAAAATAGGGAAAGTTTCATTTCCCTTATCTTAGGTTTTAAAGTATTTAAAGAAATTATCTTATTTATCATTTATAATCCCCCCTAATATACCCTTATTCGGGGATCCAGTGCAATAATGATATCCGCTATAAGGTTTAATATCACATAAGCACAAGCGGAAAATATAGTAACACCCATTATGGCGGGGTAGTCTAGGCTAACTACGGCGGTTGCCACATAATTACCTATACCCGGCCAGCTGAAAATAGATTCAACTAAAAAGGTGTTTACAAGAGTGTAACCTATAGATAAGGTTACAACAGTCACTGTTGGCCCGAGAGAATTTTTAAGGGCGTAGGACCACAAGACCAGGCGTTCTGATAAGCCATAGGATCTTGCTGCCCGTATATAATCTTCATTTAGAATTTCAAGTAATGCAGACCGGGTCATTCGAGCAACTAACCCGATAGGATACATGGCAATAGTGATGCCAGGTAATATAAGGTGTCTTAAGGCATCCTTAAAAACTACAAAATTGCCTGTAATCAGGCTGTCTACCGTCAAAAATCCAGTGATTTTAGGAATTTCATACATGAGTTTAATATTAGTACTTAACTGATCTCCCATAGGGAGAATGTCCAACACCCTGTAAAATATCAGTTGAAGGAACAAGCCAACCCAAAAAGTAGGGAGAGAAACAGCTCCTACAGAAAAAAACCTACAGAAATGATCTACCCATTGGTCTTTTCTCTGGGCTGACATGACTCCCAGGGGCAGGCCGATAAGTACAGCACCTAAAGTAGATATTACCACAAGTTCCAAAGTAGCAGGAACATAGGCCTTTAATTCTTCACTTACTGGCTGGTGGGTTTTTAGTGAATAGCCCAAATTTCCTTTTAAGAGATCCTGAAAGTACTTTACAAACTGGATATGAAGGGGCTTGTCCAAGCCTAGTTCAACAGTGGCAGCCCTAATCTGTTCAGGCGTAGCCCTGGGTCCTGCCCATTGAGCGGCGGGATTTGAAGGAATTACCCGAGTTATTGTAAAGGTAATGATTATGACACCAAATAAGACCGCTATCCCCAGTAATATTCGTTTTGATATAAAAGAAGTCATTATATTTAACCCCCTGGTTTTTTAAAAACACTTGATTTAAGCATCAAGGCGTATTTCTTGTCCTAAATTCATTTTCCTTGCATTATCATATATTTTGGCTGCACAAGCTACATCTTGAACAGCAATACCAACAGTTTTAAATAAAGTTATTTCATCGGTATTTTCCCTGCCTGTGATTCTTCCTAATACCAAGTCTCCCAATTCCCCATGTATATTATCTTTAGAAAAAATACCCTTTTCCATTGGAATTATAAAGTCTCCCGCTTCGGAAACAACGGCATCTACAGACTCTACCAGTACCTTGCCGGCAATTTTAAAAACTCCTTCCGGCAGCTCTTGCATCTTTGGTGTATATGAACCTATAGCATTTATATGAACGCCTTTTTTAAGACTTTCTACGTTAAATACCGGTGTGGTAGAAGTAGTAGCAGTTAAGACAATATCAGAATCTTTTACAGCTTCATCGGAACTTTCCGCTTTTATAAAGTCTATATCTGTAAATTTGTCTTTCATATCCTTAATAAAACCATCGACTCTCTCGCCACTTACATCAAATACCTTCACCTGTTTTATATCTCTCACACAGCAAACTGCCCATAACTGAGTTCTTGCTTGAATCCCTGCTCCGATCACTGCAACAATGCTGGAATCCTTTCGAGCAAGATACTTAGTCGCAACACCGGAAATAGCACCTGTCCGCATAGCGGTAAGATACCCTCCATCCATTAAAGCCAGCGGCTCCCCAGTCTTATCATCGAAAAAAGCAACTATAGAGCTGATAGTAGCTTTTCCTAATTCGTAATTGCCAGGGAAAACAGAAAGAAGTTTTACTGCCGCCCCCATATCCTCTATATAGCCGGGCATAGACATAATATCCTCATTCTTTGCCTCATTAATATTAATAACGGTCCTAAGAGGGGTCTTAGTTTTACCTGTAGAAAAATACTTTAACGCTATCTCTATAGCGTCGATTGCATCCTCCATAGTTATCGCCTTTTTTAAATCTTCCCGGGTTAGAATAAGCATATTAATAGACTCTCCTTCATGTACAAAAGCCCTCTGAATAAATTCGATTATTTAAATAATTATACAAAATATCATATATTACATTATTTTATAATGCTTATAAATGGTGTGTCAAGTTATAGTTTCTTCAACAATTCCCTACATACGACTTTTCTTGCATAAAAATACAAAAAAGCAGCCTTAGACTGCTCCTTACAAAATACCTATATGCCATCAAAACTCTTTACTTGCTAAACAAGTATTATAAACCTCTAATCATTAGGGCTTTAAATAATCAGTTCATCTCCACCCTTTTTTATCCCCATCGTCTGCCTTTCTGAATACCTGGTTGTTCTTAATGTGTAAAATATTACAGAATCCTCGTCCTCATTGATGGCCCGCTTTAACTCAAGTTTTAACTTTTTAAGATTTGCAGCAGAAATTTCACCTTCAAGAACGGAATTTTGAACCCAATTTAAATACTTCCTACAAATCTTTAGGACTTTCGCCACACGTTTTTCTCCCACATCATATACAAGGATAATAAACATACTGACTTAATTCCCCTTGGCATAATGAACTCTCCTAAGCTTTTCGACATTAAAAGGGTTATTTCCTGCTTTAAGTAATCATTACATTCCAAGAGCTCTCCTTTTATCTAGTATATGACCTTCTATTTTATCAGCCACTTCCTTAGGTTCATCTCCCAGCAAGACTTTTCCGCCTGTGATTTGCTCCAGATCTTCAGTCAGCAATTTTACAAGTCTCCCTGCTCCAGATATAAAGGGAGTGGGTGAAAGGTGAGTTAATGTGCCATAAGCCAGAGCAAAAACTCCATCTACGGTAGCTTTTTGCTCCATCCACTCGGGGGCGGTAATAGCAATAGGAAGGTCTGGAATGTCTAGATCCAGGTGGTCTGCCAGAGCTGTTACCAGCATGGAAATCCTTCCTGTGTCAGTGCAGGTTCCAAAACTCAGAACCGGAGGAATATTGAGCGCTTTGCAAATCTCTCTCAATCCTTCACCGGCTATATCCAGAGCTTCCATACTACAAAGCCCCGCCACTTCAAGAGCATGGTTTCCACATCCTCCGCTGACAATAAGTATATCCCTACTTATGAGTTCTTTTGCCAGATTAACTGTCATCCAGTCCTGTGGACCATTCCGTAAGGTGGAGCAGCTGACAAGGGCTACAACGCCTTTTATCTTTCCACTGGCAATAGTATCTACTAGTTGTTCCAATTTGTTTCCTAATACCTCTAAAACGGCTTCAGTGGAAAAACCCGCTATGGCCTTTTTCTTATGTGGTGGGACATGGGGAGTTACCCTTTCCTTTCTCTTTTTAAAGTTTTCTATAGCCAAGTCTATCAGCTTTTCTGCAATGTAATCAGCTTCCGGCGGTTTGTAATCAAGAGTAACATCCAGGTCTGGCAATCTCACTACATCATTGATACTAGCAAGGGTCACCTGATATTTGTCTGCATAGGGTCTAAGTGCCGGAGGTGAGCAGTTTTCTTCCATAGCTATTACATCAACAGTGCCAGTTGCAAGGAGTGGTTCTATAGCAAGCCAGTTGCCTACAAGGCCTGCAAAGACCTCATCAGAGGGATATCTTTGAATCATCTCCTGACCGGTCTCTATATTTCCAACTACCTTTAAGCCCTTAGCTCCAGCTGCTTTGGCCTTTTCTTGGACTTGGCAAGTTTTAGACTTCATGAGAGTGGCTATACCCACCCAAGGCTGGTGGCCATTGAAAACAATATTTACATAATCAGGATTCATTATCCCTAAATCAACTTCGACTTCGTGGGGTTTAGGCGTTTTATACAAAATGTCCTGGGCCATTTCAAGACCGATTTGAGCAGTATAGATAGTGGAAAGTCCCAGCCTCATAGCCTTTTTAGAAAGAGACACATAATCGCCGTCTACGTTGGTAAGACAGCTGGCAACAGCATCCCTAATCTCGTTGTTTACCCCCGTCGGATAAATGGCTATCTTTCTCCATACTTCCTTCCTCTTTTTGGGGGCAAAAGCCTCTATCATTACACTAGGATTTTCATCATCTCTGTCCATTTCTGCCAGCAAAAAATCAGCCAGGGAAATAGCCATTTTATTGATATCCTGATTTGTTTCAATACCTAAGTTTTCACACATCCATTTTAACTTATTCACATCACTGATAGTAAAAGGAGTCTTGCCTTCTCCCGTTGCTTTAAGAGTCTTGAAAGCCTGATAAGCATGATGGGCATATGTGGCGGCTCCCATAGCATTTTGAAGTAGGAACTTCCTTATAGCCATAGCATCAGCATCAATGCCACAGACACCGCGGAGCATTTCTGTTTTTTCATTAATGCGGCAGGGCCCATGGGAGCAAAGTTGGCAGCTCAATCCCTGAAGACAGAACTTACACCTGGCCTTTTCCTGCTGTGCCCAACGATCAAAGACGTTCGTAAGGCCGTCTTCTCGAATCCGCTTTAACATTTCCTCCACCGAATCATGATAGCTTACACGGCCTTCGGATTTTTCCAGAACTTTTACTGTCACTAACTTAACCTCCTTCATGCCCGAAGAACCAATTTTTATACTAATACTAAGTTTGTTCATAAAAATGGTTTTATATACAGCAGGTGGAGGAGAACTCTAAATAAAAACATCATGGCCTCCAGCTAATGGAGACCATGATGCTTCAATCCCTTATAGGTAGGCTAAATGCTTAATAGGAGACTTTCCATATACAAGCTACAAAAAGTGTTTCAATCCCTGGTAGGTAAGCTAAAAAATCAGTCGTGATTACGACGCGATCCATTTGACGTTTCAATCCCTGGTAGGTAGACTAAAAACAATACGGAATTCCTTACTTTACAAATTTCATTAACTCATTTTAATCCCTTGTAGGTAAACTAAAAAACATCATTATACAGACCAGGACCAATAGATTATATTCCGTTTCAATCCCTCATAGGCAGTATAAAGCACAACTCAAATGGCGTCATATTTAGGACCTTATTTTATTATACCATTTTGCCTTTCATATACAAGTCTTTGAGAACTCCAGTAGCTAACTAAGAAGTTCTGTAAAATAGTAAATGACTTTCTGAGTTCACTTAAATGTGGTAAAATTAAATAAAAAAAAGGAGAAACGCTATGTGGAAAGAGTTTAAGCAATTTGCCATCAAGGGAAATGTGGTTGATTTAGCGATAGGTGTCATCATAGGCGGAGCATTCGGAAAGATAGTCACATCTTTAGTAAATGACTTAATAATGCCCATTATAGGACTTATACTTGGAGGTATAGACTTTACAGGCCTGGAATTTCAAGTGGGAACAGCTGTTGTCAAATATGGCGCTTTTATTCAAAGTGTAGTGGATTTTCTAATTATAGCCTTTTCTATCTTTTTATTAGTTCGTTCCATCAACAGGATGAAAAAGAAGGAGGAAGAGGCACCTGCAAAGCCTGCTCCATCTAAAGAAGAGATACTCCTTACTGAAATTCGAGACATACTAAAGCAGAAATAACCAAAGTCTTTTGATTAAGCACTCCAAGGTATATGCATAATACCAATTTGCCCCAAGAATGACATAAATATGCCTGTATTTTGTTTTTGGTTAAATGAACAATGAAATTGCTTTCTTTTTAATGCATAATTTATTCAAATCACAGTATCAGTCAAATACGAATGTCACTTTCCCACGTAGACATCAATGATCTTTTCACGTTTACAAGCTTTCTATCTCTAAACAAAAAAGTCGTCGACCTTCAGGGGTTTTTACTACCCAGGGTAGACGACTTTTTTAGTGTTAAAGCTATTTAGTTACATGTTTAAAATTTCCTAAGTTATGTGATGAATTCTCCTTGCACTCTCTTTTAGGTAAGCTAAAAACACACCTGAAAAATATTTGGAATGGCAGGAGCAGGAGTTTCAATTCCTTATAGGTAAGCTAAAAACGCCACCTGAGCTCAGTGTGACATCACCCGCCGAGGGTAGTTTCAATTCCTTATAGGTAAGCTAAAAACATATTCTGCAAATTTGGGGCTGTCAACATAATCCGTGGTTTCAATTCCTTATAGGTAAGCTAAAAACTTTCATTTTTTATTACCTCCTTGTTTTTCCTACAAAGGTTTCAATTCCTTATAGGTAAGCTAAAAACGCCCATTTCCGAACTTCGGGCGGCGGTTCGGGAATGGTTTCAATTCCTTATAGGTAAGCTAAAAACCAATTGCATTAATCCAAAATAATTGTAATTTAGATGTTTCAATTCCTTATAGGTAAGCTAAAAACATATATATCCAGATACAAGAAAGGAGAGTGAGAAAAAAAGTTTCAATTCCTTATAGGTAAGCTAAAAACAAAAAAATTAAATTCATGGAGGTTTTAACAATGGCAGTTTCAATTCCTTATAGGTAAGCTAAAAACATCCTAAACATTAAAAAATATAGATGAATTAAATAGTTTCAATTCCTTATAGGTAAGCTAAAAACGCACTATCAAGGTTTCCATCGAAACGCAGTAAGTAAGGTTTCAATTCCTTATAGGTAAGCTAAAAACCAATACATCATATTCTTTTAGTGCTTCTTTGGCTCGAGTTTCAATTCCTTATAGGTAAGCTAAAAACCCTGCCCTAGTAACATGAACGAAGAAATGTTCCCAATTTCAATTCCTTATAGGTAAGCTAAAAACTTGTAATGAACATTGGATATGGTTAGGTAAATTTGAATTTCAATTCCTTATAGGTAAGCTAAAAACTTATCAAATGGACAAGATTTTAGTCTACGAGCAAGAATTTCAATTCCTTATAGGTAAGCTAAAAACGCCTAGAATACCGCCTGCCGGAAGCGGAAAATCCCGGATTTCAATTCCTTATAGGTAAGCTAAAAACTATTCAATCTCCTTCCCCCGCCCCCATTGCCTTATTTATTTCAATTCCTTATAGGTAAGCTAAAAACAAAAAGGGACATACTAAAAAAGTAGTATGTCCCGGATTTCAATTCCTTATAGGTAAGCTAAAAACTGCCAACCAGGGTAAAACAAATTTAGGAGGATCATTAATTTCAATTCCTTATAGGTAAGCTAAAAACAACTATAAGCTATAAATTATAAACTATAAATTTACTAATTTCAATTCCTTATAGGTAAGCTAAAAACACTTGAGAAGTACACGTATCTATTCACCCCGTCACGCTGCATTTCAATTCCTTATAGGTAAGCTAAAAACAGAGAAAGAAGAAGCAAAGAAAAAAACCGAAGAATTCAATTTCAATTCCTTATAGGTAAGCTAAAAACTTCCCGAATACAGCCCGTCTTGATCAACTTCAAAGTATTTCAATTCCTTATAGGTAAGCTAAAAACTTGGGATGGTTATTTAAGCGAAGCATGGATGGAGTAATTTCAATTCCTTATAGGTAAGCTAAAAACATTGGCTGAACTTTCGCTTACAACGCTACCAGAAATATTTCAATTCCTTATAGGTAAGCTAAAAACGTATAAAAATAATTGGATCGAACCTAGAGCTTCCTCATTTCAATTCCTTATAGGTAAGCTAAAAACTTTAAAAAAGAGTTGAAATATGGAAACAAGAAGCAATATTTCAATTCCTTATAGGTAAGCTAAAAACATATCACTCACTTATCGTGAACGGCGTCGAATTCAAGTATTTCAATTCCTTATAGGTAAGCTAAAAACGGATTGTTACTATCTTTAAAATATTCTGCTAGCCTTGATTTCAATTCCTTATAGGTAAGCTAAAAACCATACGATGCTATATTAGCATCGATGCATAAAGAAATTTCAATTCCTTATAGGTAAGCTAAAAACGTTTTCAATTCCTATAATAACACCTTCACCGTTAATGATTTCAATTCCTTATAGGTAAGCTAAAAACTCTTATGCTGAATTAACCACATCTGAACAAAACCGTATATTTCAATTCCTTATAGGTAAGCTAAAAACTTCAAATTCTTCTTTATCTTTTTGAGCCTTGAATTCTCTATTTCAATTCCTTATAGGTAAGCTAAAAACGGATAAAAAAGAGCGGAAAAAATATTTTTTAAGTATTGTATTTCAATTCCTTATAGGTAAGCTAAAAACAAAATAAAGGAGGTGAAAAAATGAGACGACAAACGTATAATTTCAATTCCTTATAGGTAAGCTAAAAACGAAGTGAATAAATACAAAGAACTGTTGCAGCAAGGATATTTCAATTCCTTATAGGTAAGCTAAAAACTCCTAATTGTTTTAGTTTAAAAGTTCGGTCAATCGCATATTTCAATTCCTTATAGTAAGCTAAAAACTTGAATTTCCTTTATCTTCTACATCAGAAGGAGCAACATTTCAATTCCTTATAGGTAAGCTAAAAACGCAATATATTCTATTAATTTCTGAACGCCATATCCAAATTTCAATTCCTTATAGGTAAGCTAAAAACGTACCTTTCGAATTCCTCTAAAAAATCGTTAAACTATTTCAATTCCTTATAGGTAAGCTAAAAACATCTCCCTCAGTTACAAATTTAACTGGCTTTGTATATTTCAATTCCTTATAGGTAAGCTAAAAACGCATTGGCTGAACTTTCGCTTACAACGCTACCAGAAATATTTCAATTCCTTATAGGTAAGCTAAAAACTTTATGCATATTCCATTACTACTATTATATATATTTTAATTTCAATTCCTTATAGGTAAGCTAAAAACCTAAAACAATTAGGAGGCGAATAGTATGTTATTTAACGATTTCAATTCCTTATAGGTAAGCTAAAAACGAGAAGAGACGTTTAAAATTATCCATTCTATTTCAAATTTCAATTCCTTATAGGTAAGCTAAAAACCGGTTACAAGAACTTTTAAATACTCATCACGCTTTTTAATTTCAATTCCTTATAGGTAAGCTAAAAACTAGAAGTTACTATGAAGTCTGCCATAGAAGATCGTATATTTCAATTCCTTATAGGTAAGCTAAAAACTATAACCTTCAAATTCAGCCAATCATCGAATCGAAAATTTCAATTCCTTATAGGTAAGCTAAAAACCGGCAAATATAAAAATATTTTGGAGGTTGAAAAAAATTTCAATTCCTTATAGGTAAGCTAAAAACTTTTATCATCCCCTTTATTTTTGCAGGGCATCAAAAATTTCAATTCCTTATAGGTAAGCTAAAAACATGAAAACCATACACTCTTGCCTGAGCAAGAGCTTATTTATTTCAATTCCTTATAGGTAAGCTAAAAACCTTCTTTAAGTTTTGCATTTTTTTCTTCTAGTTTATCTAATTTCAATTCCTTATAGGTAAGCTAAAAACTTTTATTAGAATCCAAACTTTTCTTCCCCCAAATAAAAATTTCAATTCCTTATAGGTAAGCTAAAAACGGACATACCACTTTTTTGGTATGTCCCTTTTTTTATATTTCAATTCCTTATAGGTAAGCTAAAAACTTTCCTGTGTTGCTGAATCCTCCTCCGCTTTCCCAATTTCAATTCCTTATAGGTAAGCTAAAAACTTTTTATTCCTCCCCATGAATTAATATTTATCCTGAATTTCAATTCCTTATAGGTAAGCTAAAAACTTCTAAGCGATCAATCTCATCTTCCCATCTTTGAAAATTTCAATTCCTTATAGGTAAGCTAAAAACGAAGAAGGCCTCCAAGCCTTCCAAAACGGCAATTATTTAGATTTCAATTCCTTATAGGTAAGCTAAAAACCATCATTAATTGATTTTACTTCTTCGCCATAAGCAGAATTTCAATTCCTTATAGGTAAGCTAAAAACCAGAGATGTGGCAAGCCGGATTCTTCATCCTTTCCGTAATTTCAATTCCTTATAGGTAAGCTAAAAACACAGTGGACGGATAGCTGGTATGGGAATTCTCTACGAAATTTCAATTCCTTATAGGTAAGCTAAAAACTTGAATTTGGTAATAAGATTATACAAGAGTTACCAGAATTTCAATTCCTTATAGGTAAGCTAAAAACTGTATGTCATATACATCTTGTAATACACCAACAAAATTTCAATTCCTTATAGGTAAGCTAAAAACCGTGCCTAAACTAAATCCACCTGCAAATATAAAACGATTTCAATTCCTTATAGGTAAGCTAAAAACACCTAAAAACTGTTGGATTTACACGAACGATAAAGACATTTCAATTCCTTATAGGTAAGCTAAAAACAGAAAATTATTGCTATGTGGCTTGCACAAGCCACAAGATTTCAATTCCTTATAGGTAAGCTAAAAACGTATTCACGCCTGCACCCTTTGCCCCTTGTGCATTGATTTCAATTCCTTATAGGTAAGCTAAAAACCTAATAAGCATCATGCATTATTCATTATCCGCCCAGGATTTCAATTCCTTATAGGTAAGCTAAAAACGCAAACTATTCAAATATTCAAGTATCCCTTTTACGATATTTCAATTCCTTATAGGTAAGCTAAAAACTAGTAGGACATGACTTTTTATGCGAGGGTGGATTTGAAGATTTCAATTCCTTATAGGTAAGCTAAAAACACATTTTGGAGGGCCTGACAATTCAATATTTCAAGCCTTATCGGGAAGCGAAAAACTTTAGGTAGCCGCACTCCCCTAGCCTGCAATTTCAATTCCTTATAGGTAAGCTAAAAACCCATTGAATGGCTACTAAATAAAGGATCCTGTTTTGCTAGGTCCTTCTGTTCTATAAAATCATACTATTTTAATTATATCATATGTCCATTGATATACAAGCTTTTGAAACTGTTTTTGCTAACATAAAAAAAGTCGTCGACCTCCAGGGGTTTTTGCATTACTCCCGGTCGACGACTTTTTTAATGACAATTTTATTTAATTTTAGTTACATATTTCAAATTCTCTAAATCTCACATGGGTAAACTTTCTGCTTACATGGATAGTTTCATCATCTAAAATTTCTTCAGAAACCTGTCTTTTTGTGGTGGAATATATGGGGATAAGGCCTTCTTTTTTGCAAAAATTGACTAGAATAAAAACTGCTCCAAATTCTCCTTGGACCAATACTAAGTCCTCTGGATTTGAGTTTTCTTTTAACCAGATAAGTATGTCTTGAAGGTGGTTTTTTATTGAAGAAAGTTCCGGTGGTACGTTTGACCAGATATCCTGTAGCTCTGTCGGAAGATAGACCATTTTATCCACTTTATATTTATTTTTGAGTTCATTCATTTGCAAAGTGGTAAGTTTGTGAGAAAAAAGCAAAAACACTTGTCTCATTAAGTTTCAGCCTCCATAATATTTGCCTTTGCATATTTTCAGTCAATTACCATGGGTGGGGGTGAACTTGTGAGAAAAATAGATTCAGTTAGTTACTATATAATCTATTAAAGGGGAATAAGTCAGGTATCTCTTTTAAATGCTTATTGTTAAACACATATTTTTCTGTGTTGCGTATGCGGGTATTGATTTTTTCTATTGCCTCTTTATAAGCCTCTTCTTCATCTGCAAAGCCTGCATGGGCGATGAGGTTTCTGGTATCGTTGACTTCTCTATATACATCACATAAGTCTTTGAATTCATACATAGTATCAAAATTGGTCCTGTGTATCAAATACTTTATTTTCTTTCTATTAGGGTTATTCCACTTGATTCCGGAATCCCTTGCCCGATATTCTTCCAATATTCTTGACACAATAGCCTCTGCCAGGCAGATATAACACTGGGCAAATCTCTTATGCTTAAAATACCATCTTGCTAGAGCAAATTGAAGCTGTGAACTGGAATTAATCCCTTTAAATTGGTCCACAAAGGTCATCAAATATGGTTCCATATATTTAATTAAAGGCTCTGCTGAATTTGTATCAATTAATAAGCCAGATAGGCGGTCCATCTCTCTTTTAAATTCGTCTATGAAATTAATGTTAACTATATCCGAAATATTCCTGATTCTATCTGATAAATCTTCACTCTTTATTAAATCTGCCAGGAGATAGCCATTTCCGAAGTTTAAAAAATTATAGGCTCCTCTAGCCCACAAGGTCAGGTTATAAAGGGGGCTCAAATCTACTACTGGAGCATATCCCAATTCTCCAATTACATCCAACATGCCGTAATACAAACCACCCAGTTTAAAGTCATTTTTCAGCTTCATTATTCTAATTAAGTCTAGCATTATGTAGAGAAACAGTGGAATTGAGCGAAAGGCGTGGGTTATGTCCAAGTAAATCTCATCATCTTCAGACAAAGTCTCACCAATTTGCATCATCACGTCAAAGTTGTTCCAAATCTCCCTTTCATCTAATCCATAATCAATTATGAAACAGTGGGAACCTCCTGCCGCATCTGCCTTGATGTGTTTTAAATATTTATCGATGGTATCGTTAACTTTGGATAAATCCTCGTCCCTTAACTTTTTATCTCCCCGTTTAAAACTACTCACTTTTTCACCTAATTGAACCCAATAGTCATCATCACTGGTCTGCTGACTGGCAGTGGAAAAATACCTGTAAACCTCTTCCCACATGGACTTCGAGGTGCCTATAAGATACACTTTATCTACCTGCAGATATTCGCTTAAGGCTGCTGCTATAAAGGACGTTTCAAAAGTTTTGCCACTATCCTGGAATTTGTAAACTGCTTCTCTGTATTCCCTTGCGGACATATTGTCTTTTTTCAATGACCCTGTGCCTAAAGAGGAAATTAAGATTTTAGCCATTTTTAAAATTCCTCCATTACATTTTTTCTAGCTTCACCCAACCGGGGACCTGTTTTTGACCCCTATAAAGTACTAAAGTCCTTGTTTTGGGGAAAAAGTTCGGATCAATTTTCTTGAAGTTCTTGCTTATTATCTTCTTCAAGAAGGCTTGTGACAGGTCATGGGCAATAGTATTGTCATAAAAGGTTTTACCAGAGCCGATTCTAAGATAAGCTTCTTTGGTATTGTCAGCAGTGCTTACTGCATCTAGAAGACTTGAGTAAAATTCTTTCACATCTTTTAACTCGATGTTATTGCTCCTTTTCAGGTATGCAAGCTCGTTTTTCACATTTTTTAGCGAATATTTATTTATAATTTCAAATAACAAGTCCCCTTTTCCCTCTTCGAAAAACTCAAATTTACTGTCTACTTGACCTTTCTTTGCCTTAAAGTCGATTCTAAATGTGCTATCTTTACCGCTGGGAATTACTTCCTTTATAATGGGAATATCCAAGCTGTCGGTTTTTAAATTAAACCTGAAAAATTTTACAATCCCCAGATCCTCTTTCCCTAAAGGCATTGTGTCAGATACTTGCAAGAACTTTAATACATCATCATTGATTTTCCCGAATATGTCCTGACCTATATAACCCCTGGTATCTCTTATGTTCTTCTCTAGATCTTCTGTAAAGAAATAGCTTATAATGGCAGTGCGAATGGCTCCCTTTAAGCTGCTGCCCGGAACATAGGGCCTGCTTCCGGTTTTGACATGGAGCTGGATTTGTTCCTTAATTTCATCATCTACAGCTATCTTCTTTGATGCAAAGTTTTTAAAATCTAAGCCTGTATTTTCTAGGAACCCTTTAATTCTAAGTCTATTTTGTACATTGCCACCGGCTTGAGCCCGAACAATCGCCACAAACTCATCAATTAATTTTTCACCATCGGGCTTTTTTGAAAGCTTTTGTGCGATTAAATCATAGTCTAAATAGTAGATAAAGCCATTGTCATATACATAATCACAAAACTGTGATAAAGTCTCACCGCTTCCTATATTGACAGGTGTAAGAGTTGTAAGTTTTACTTTAAGATTCATTATTGCACCTCCCCAAAGGTATGAGAAAGGCTTTTCCGTTTAAAAACACACTATGTTCTTTAAAAGCTTCTGGGCGAATATCGATAATCTTGCCCTTTATTTTTTGAGAAAAAATACTTCCTTCTTTAAGCAATCTGACCCGCTTTTTCCTAAAAGGCCTTCCGAACTTCGAATAAATATAGCCGCTTCTGTCCACCAGTTCATAATACTCTAAATCATCCAGCTCATCAGAGCCGGGATAGACTGTAGAAAGGTTCATGTAATATTGGCCCTTGCCCAGAAATAGTTCATCAGGCAGTTCGTCTTCCAAGACCTCTTCAAAATATCCCATGCCCTGGCTACGCTTTCCCCCAAGGCCTTCATCTGCCATAAGCCTTATCACTGCAATCAAAGAGTTGTCTATTTCGCCATCTATGCAAAAATACATAAAGGGCTTCAGCAGTATATCATCTTTCTGATAGTAGGTTACCTCCCCTTCTTCCTGATGAAAAAAGTTTTCAGAGTGCCCATCAAAGCGGGAAATAACTGTCCTGGGCTTTGCATCAAATTTCATTAATTTTATGTTTTCAAAATCCTCATCGAGGCCTAGAGACTGAATCTCATCAGCGGTACATGCAAATACTTCGCCTAAAGCTTTTAAATCTGATATATTAAATTCGCATTTGCCCCTGTCCTGCCAAGACTTGTTTAGGTGTTTAAAGGCACCGATGGAAATATACTTGATTTTTTTTTCTTTTTTATGGGTTTGTAAATCCTTATCTTCTACAAATTCTTGGGGCAGCATAGGACGAGGGAGAAAAAACAGTTCTGCTACTTTTTCTTTTTCCAAGTTGAAAGCTTGTATACCTGGGTAAAGGGAAGAAATGCAGCAATTTTGTAGAGAACCCAATAACTCATTTTCTACTTCGTCTAAGCCATAAAGTAAAAGGACACAATTATACAGGGCAGAAAAAAGCTTGTCTGATGAAAAAGTTCCTTCCAGTTTACCGTGACTGCTTCCAAAATGAAACTTTGATCGGTTCTTTGGATAAAATTTGAAAACCTTCATGGGCTATTCAGCTCCCAGCTTTATTAAAAGTTTTCTTTCAAAATCATCCTTTTGTTTTGGAAAATCTTCCAAGATGCCGGAATAAAGGACCTGCCGCTGATTTGTCTCTTGGTAATCTTCCAGCGTCTTTAAGGAAATTTCCACATCTCTAAATTCAATTCGCCCATAGCCCCTAGAACCACTTCCCCCCAGATAATCATCTTCCAAGAGATTTAGACCTGAAATCAAGAAATAAAATCTGTCTACATCTTCTTTTTCCAAAAAATCAAAGACCATCTCAAAGTCAAATTCTGCTCCTTGTGGGACTCTTTCCGTCTGTCTGGGATGTTCCGCCCGTGATGTGAGTCTGTTTATTACGTTTTCCCATTTGCTTTCAGTATAAATAAGCTCCAGTTCTCTAAATTCTCCCTCTTTTTCTTCCATTAGACTCCTGGTTTCCTGTGTAAGGTGACAATCTCTTACTACAAGACGGGTAGAACCGGCTTTACTTGACCTCTTATCAGCTGAATTGCCGAAAACGACGCAGATTTTGCAGTCCTCTTTACCACAGTTGCAAAGGCCAGTATCGGATTTTTTATTTTTAGCCATAATATTTTCCATATCGCTCTTTTCTAAGAGGCTTCGTATCTTACCTTTTAAAGAGGAGCCCGGTATGTAAGGAACCCCTTCACTAGTTTTTATTACGCAATTATCTATATCGCCAATGGCAACGTCAGTTTTTGAACCTCCGATGGAAAGTCCGGTAAGTGCTCTTATCTTCCCATTTATAAAAAGCTTTCCCATTAACCTCATTATCTGTTCCCCCTTTACTTATCATCGCCAACATATTTTCTATAAGCTACAATAGCTTCCATAAACTGCTTAAAATTGTTTAAATGCTCTTCATTGTCAATCTCCATGGACTTAACAAGGACATCTAATAAATCCATAAACTCTCTCAAAATAGGGTTTTTTTCATTTCGACCTGAAGTGTATGCAAAATGTGGCCGCAAGAATTTTACATCAGATACCTTCCGGGCATTGAGGATTCTGGCGTAAATTTTCCTAATCATTGATGTGGTAACTTTCCCGTACTTTAGCCTTTCGGCATAGCTCTTGGCATGATCGCAGAAGACATCATAGTATTCTTTTTTGCTGCTCAAATCTAATGCATGCTTTTGAAAAAACTCTATATCCTCATTTTTTACGATTTTGCAATTTACAGCTCTCATTCTGTTATCAGACTGTTTTTGCATATCAAAGCTTAGTTGGGTATTTACTGATAAGTCCTCCATTGTCAATCCTGCTGCCAGGGATTTTTCATTAAAGTAATAATCCTTTCCGTCTTCACCTGTAATAAATCCAAAATTGTCGCGAATTGTCTTAACTTTTCCTTTCATTTAAAATTCCCCCTTGACTTTTCTTGTCTCCATCTGGGCCCATTTGACAGCTGCCGGAACTATCATGATATTTCTTATCTTGTCATCAGATGATTTTCCTAAAAGATTGTTTATAACTATTCTCCTGTATTCCCCAATTAGCTTTTCAGCATCCTCACTGGACACTTCCCTCAGGTAGTAAGCAAGACGCCAAAAGCGAAGGTTGTCTACCCGGCCTCGCAGGGAGTCCTCAAGAATCCTTCTAAAGCCTAAGGTGGACTTCCATATCTTATACAAGAAAGCTCTGCCAAAGGATTCCACGTTTTTCCTCTGTGCATTTTTGGCAATAATATCCAGCAAGAGACCTTTTAAGTTCTTGACGGCATCAAATTCTGCCCAGTTAAATACTTCTCCGAACAAGGATATCTTATTTTTTTGTGGAACTCCCTGGTCTTTTTCTAAATAATTTTTTGCCTCATCCAGGGCTTCTTCCGTTATGCGTGACGACATGATGATAGGAAAATCCTCCCTAAATATACAAATACCTGCTGAAAAGGTCACCTTAGGGTGATAACAGGTAAATTCCCTAAATTTATCGTAAAAATCCTTGGCAAAATCCAACACCTTATCCCAAGCACCGACTACAAATGTATCATCACCGCCGGAAAAGACTACATACAAAGAGTCCTGCCATTGCTTTTCATGGATAATGTGATTTATATAGCCTTCAAAAAACAAAGCTAACATGCGGCTAAGAGATGTAACTCTAGAAACTGTTGAACTTTCCCCTAATCCTTTGGAAAATATGTTCCCCAGATTGTCCACATCAAGCTTTAGCAAGGCAAGTTTCTTATCCCCTATGCTTTTTTCTGCGATCTCATCAAAGCTTAGCTGTTGATTTTTTTCAACCTCGTAAGGAAGCTGATAAGAGCCCAACACATAGCCTTTGAAACCTTTTCCCAAAAAATCTGTGTCATTTATCAAAAATGTATGAGCTTTGTCCTCATCTTTTATATGCTCTTTTTTTGTAAAATAATATTCAAATCCAAGCAGTTTAAACATGTCCTGATAATCTTTTATTTCGGCTTTATCCTCTGCATCCATTTCTTTTATTACCAGACAGTCGGCATCTTTTAAATCATTTGTTAATTCAATAAAACTGGCGCAAAAAGTGCAATAGCTCTTTTCATTTTCAGGATTGATTATTATTTTCCTCTCTGAACTTTCCACACCACAAAGCTGGCAATAGGTGCCTTCCTTTGAACCTACTCCTAATGGGCCAAAAATTAAATCATAATTTTCTTGTAAATCGACCTCTCGCCACTTTCTTCTCTTTAATACATCAACCTTTTGTGTGATCTTGTTCCAATGAGTGTTAAAGCTTGTCATGTCCTTTGGTGAAAGGGATATGTAGTCTAAGGCCACATATATGGAACCACCATGGATCTTTAGCAGTAATTGGGAGACTCTCTTTTTTAGCTCCTTAAACTTTGCTTTACAAGTCGTGGGTGCCAAAATATAGAAATTGCCTCCACCATTGTACAGGATATTTGCTTCTTCCAGGCCCATTTCTCTTACCATGTACCTGGTTATCCCATCAGAAAGCAGTGCAATATATACTGAGTGGCCTTTTAATGACTTAGCTGCCCCTTTGCTTGGTATGTGGAAAATAAAATCCTGGATACCTGAAACATCTCCCTTAATCAGCATAAAGTGATTATCGGCATTGTCTGTCATCTTATTTAAATCTTCTGATGTGAGGCTGCCGGCAGAATACTCATCATATAGACAAAGGGCAATAGCTGCCGTATTTTTGGCATGGTCAAATAGGGATACATCTGAAATATAATTAGTGGTTTGAGCCGGGACACACCAGAGGTATTTCTCCAGCAAATAATAGAGCTGAGTGGTATTTTTTATGGCAGAAAGCTCCTTTAAAAAAGAATCTACCTGGTTTTTGTATTGGGCTGTAGTTAGAGAGATGTCTTCTTTGGGAAATCCTTCTGATATGGAAAGAGGTGCAAGTGCATATCCGTATTTCTTATCTTGGCCATCAAAGAGCCTTGAAAAGATTGGAGCCAGCGGAATAGTAAAATATTTCTCTTTTGTTTCTCCTTTTTCTCTCTCTGAGGATGATAACCAATCGGCTAGTTGGATTATCCTTTCAAGATCATTTCTGGGTTCATAATGGTGCAATAGAAGTTCTGTTAATTCTTGGCCGCAGTTTTTGAAAAAAGAATTTTCTTTGCTAAGTGTTTCTAAAAACTGTGCCGAGTATTTTGGATGGCCTACTTTGATATCCTTGAACTTTTTATCGACAGCATAGCCTTTGCTTAGTTCAATAAATTTTCCTATATCGTGAAGTAAAGCGGCTATATATACAGTTTCCTTAAGCAAGCCCTCTCCTCCCTTCATTAAATTATTTCAAAACACCCAAAGCCCTGTGGGTTTTTAGAGCCAAGGCCTGCATCATAGGCAGTTTCTATGAGCCTTTTATTCCCTCGCAGTTTGTAAATTCCAAGCCAGCCCTTGATGACTGTTCCCTTGTAGTTGAGAATCTTGCAATATCGCTTATCTAAATTTTTCATTGGAATAATTTTAAACTGACTATTTTCAAGTCTTTGCCCAGTTAGCAAAAAGTGCTTTTTCTCTGCATTTTTCTTGATAAGTTCGGTAAAGGTGTCATCCCAGGGCGAGTAGTATTTGGTTTTCCCTCTTTCTTTGTCAGACCTGTATGCAACAACAGGTGAGAGCATCTTGATTTTTACATCATCTGTCACCTTTTCAAAATCAACAGGAGGATAGACACTTGCATTCTCTAAAAAAACCTTTTGTCTAAGGAGCACAAAGTCAGCTTTTCTCAGCATGCCTTCTGACAGTTCCCGCAGGAATCTTTCAATAGGGGATGCCACCGTCAGCTCAACTGAAGATGTAAATTCTATCTTCCCATCACTTCTCATTTTAAAAGGGCCTCTCAATCGGGAAAAAGTAAAGAGTTTAAAACTCCGGCCATTTAATAAAAAACCCTGGTCGTGTAAAAAATCTGCCAACTCAGGAGAGATATTATTATATATCATGCTTTGAATGGCATGATTGTATTGGACGGGAATAACTATGGGCTCGACACTTGAAAATCTAAATTTTATTCGCACACTATAGCCTCCTGCTTGTGAAAGTAAAGTAGGAATAATTTGTATAAAATTGCGATGGTTTAATGGATATATTCAACATTTTCCGCTAAAAATCCTTTTGATAATTCACTTAATTAAAAAGAGCAGTAAATCCGCACTTCACCGCTCTTACTTATTAAATATATCCCTCATAGGTAAAATAAAAGTGAACTACATGTTCATACAAAACTATCTTTTTTAGAGCTACATTCCCTTATAGGTAGACTAAAAATTGTCCAGAATAAAAGAAGACGTTGCTTCTCGGGGATTTAAATCCATTATAGGTTTTGATAAATGTAATGATTAATTGCTGCTGCCAGTTGTTTATGGTTCTATATATCATATGGAAAATCCTTCACATTTTAATTTCACTTCTCCTGTTCCTTCAATCCTTCACCAAATTAGCCATTAAAACCCTCCTCTATACTCATCCCGTCAACTCCATTGCTTTTCAGCAATGTTTCTAAATTTATTGTAATGAGCGATTGTAGCATATTGACCAGTTCCTCATATATTGCTTTCATCGTATGAACTGCGCCATCACATCCGCAAAGGAATTCCATGGCTTTTAGGTCTTTTTATAAGAATTTTTCTAATATATGTTTCTTTATTTTGATTTTTTAATGAATTCCTCTAGGGTAATCTAAAAACATTTAATAACCTAATTCCTCATAGGTAAGCTAAAAACGCACTTTGGGTAGTGCGGGGGAGGTTACACAAATACGTTTCAATTCCTCATAGGTAAGCTAAAAACCATACCGGTCGGAGCAGACCCCAACTACTGTCAAGGTTTCAATTCCTCATAGGTAAGCTAAAAACCCCGGGGCATGCTGTATATGCACCCTGCAACTTCACTAGTTTCAATTCCTCATAGGTAAGCTAAAAACCATTGCAGAACCTGCGCTTACAACGCTACCAGAAATGTTTCAATTCCTCATAGGTAAGCTAAAAACTATTAATTATATCGCAGTAAATCATCCGGTAACAGGTTTCAATTCCTCATAGGTAAGCTAAAAACCCTTTGAACACATATTTATGCATGTTATTGAAGGTGTTTCAATTCCTCATAGGTAAGCTAAAAACTACTTCACCTATCTCCGCTAGATGTGCCGTTGATGAGTTTCAATTCCTCATAGGTAAGCTAAAAACGCTAGTAGGTTTTAATGCACATTACATAGATTATTTACATAGTTTCAATTCCTCATAGGTAAGCTAAAAACAATGAAGCAAAAATGACATATTTATTCATTCAAGTAAGTTTCAATTCCTCATAGGTAAGCTAAAAACCATCTGGTATGTTGCATCGCATCTCTTGCCTGATACCGTTTCAATTCCTCATAGGTAAGCTAAAAACATGGAAAGCTGCTAGAAGCGGCCGGAGTGCAGAAGGAATCAGGTTTCAATTCCTCATAGGTAAGCTAAAAACCCACAAAACTTAACAACCTCTGCGTCATGGATATGTATAGTTTCAATTCCTCATAGGTAAGCTAAAAAACTAGAATCGATACGCCGCATTATATCATTGCCTATTATATAGCTTGGTTTCAATTCCTCATAGGTAAGCTAAAAACCATACAAACTGTGATACAATCGACCTCACATTTTACACGACAGGTTTCAATTCCTCATAGGTAAGCTAAAAACGCGGCCAGCTCCGGCGATATGGTATCCGTTCCCGACGACGGTTTCAATTCCTCATAGGTAAGCTAAAAACGCTATAACCCCCGAAGTCGGCCGCATTGACACAAGTGGTGAGTTTCAATTCCTCATAGGTAAGCTAAAAACAGGAAAAATCGTTCTCCGACATGGTGGCGCTAGAAACGACACGATTGGTTTCAATTCCTCATAGGTAAGCTAAAAACCATTGACTCTGGCGGTGCTGTGCCATGATAGCACAGAGTTCGTTTCAATTCCTCATAGGTAAGCTAAAAACCAGACGTATGTTGATATTACAAAATCAGAACGTATTCATACCAGGTTTCAATTCCTCATAGGTAAGCTAAAAACCTAATGTGTAGAGCTGACTAAAAATGTCAGATTTAGTATGTCAAGTTTCAATTCCTCATAGGTAAGCTAAAAACCTCGACAAACTATATATAGGCTGCAACAGTTTTGCGCGAACTGTTTCAATTCCTCATAGGTAAGCTAAAAACGCGTAGTGGCAATTATTGCTTACAGTTGGAAAGAAGTTGTTTCAATTCCTCATAGGTAAGCTAAAAACTTGAATTGCCTTTTCCTTCATTTTTATTCCTCCCAGTTTCAATTCCTCATAGGTAAGCTAAAAACCTTTGTTGCTGTAATCATACATTTTTAATGTGTAGATGTTTCAATTCCTCATAGGTAAGCTAAAAACGTAGATTGATTTTTTCATTTTTTATTACCTCCCTAGTTTCAATTCCTCATAGGTAAGCTAAAAACGAAAACACATACGTTGTATCATATCACAAAGACACATTGGTTTCAATTCTCATAGGTAAGCTAAAAACCAACCTGAAAGGGTAATAAAATAATGGAGGGTTTAAAAGTTTCAATTCCTCATAGGTAAGCTAAAAACTATTTACGCGGACGACTTAAGCAATTTTATTTTCTGAAGTTTCAATTCCTCATAGGTAAGCTAAAAACCCTTTCCGATCTAAGATTTTCAAGTGCAATTTGTTCTTGAATGTTTCAATTCCTCATAGGTAAGCTAAAAACTTACTTCGGGGCACATGTATGGCGTGGTATCTTTCCCGTTTCAATTCCTCATAGGTAAGCTAAAAACAAATCATATTCACATCATTTGCTTGTATATTTGTAGTTTCAATTCCTCATAGGTAAGCTAAAAACGAAATGAAAGGTTGTTTGTGCTGGAAGGAGTGGAAAGTTTCAATTCCTCATAGGTAAGCTAAAAACATGGGCTGGCAAGAAATATGCACATCGGAAAGGCCGTT
>JBMNGG010000018.1:0-81823 GCA_050949705.1 Tepidanaerobacteraceae bacterium
CTATGGAGCGAGCATAATTTTACAATACTATTATACCTAACACCTGAGGCCAACACCCACCATAAGGCCCGGGATATTCGAGAAATACTCTGGTAAGTCCTATGACAAAAAAGCACTCTCTTTCATTTAGCATCTCCCTGAGTTTCTTTTAATTTCGATGAGAGAAGGCCTGGATTTTCACGAATGAAATTCTCAAATTTCTTATGCCACATAAGATCTGTCACCATCCAGTTGTATGTCATGGCACCCGTGGGGTCCTCGAAAACCAAGCGGGCTTCATATTCCGATCGGATTGTATAGATTGCGCCTGAAAGTTTACATCTTTGACTGATGCCTTTATGATGCCCTAACGTCCTGCCTCTGACTAAAAATTGCATCGACAGAATTGTCTACTATACTTCTTAACAACTTTGCTTTTTCATCATCATTTAAGGTTTTTATCTTTTGCGGCGAAATCTGTGGATTCCTGACAAAGAATCGGTCTTCCGCCCTAGGAGCCGCACCCCACCAATCGTTCAAAACCATTTCTGTCACTGAAAAAACTTCAAAAACCTTCTTCCCTTGTGAGAAAAGATCTGATTGGTAGACGGGCATTGGCCTTATCCATTGGCGATTTTCGTTGACACCGACAAGGTTTATCCTTGTATTATATAGTTTTGAAATGGCTAAGTAACGTGAACTGTGTTTTCCCTTGATTACCCATAGTCACCCCTCCATAATAAATGTCAAGTCTATGAACATATCAAAAACTGCTTAATAATTTGACGGTTGATTAAAATATATTATCAGTGGACATTAAATATTATTGATTTTTAATGGATAAACACTAGGACGAGTATACATTAGATGGGTTTTTTGGTATGATACGATAAAAGAGCTGTTCCTTTATCAGACTGTAGAAAAAGGCAGAAATTCTAACGATTATTTATAGGAGATAATTCGCCATGTCTAAAAATAATGTGCCAAAGGTTATAGTAGTAGGCGGAGGAGCCTCGGGTATGATGGCTGCCCTTACGGCAAGGTATAATGGTGCAGATGTAACTATCTTAGAGCGTAACCCCAGAGTAGGGAAAAAGATTCTTGCAACAGGCAACGGCCGGTGCAACTATACTAATGTAAATGCAAATGTGGAGCACTACAACGGCAAAAATCCCGATTTTATTTATGGTGCTATGTCGGTATTTGATGTTTCAAAAACTATGGGATTTTTTGAGAAATTGGGAATAGCCCCCAGGGTCGAAGAGGGGGGCAAGGTTTTCCCAATGTCCAATCAGGCTTCCAGTGTCTTGGATGTTCTTTTATATGAGTTGAATAAAATAGGTGTCAATATCGTCTGTGATGCTTATGTAAAAGAGCTAAGAAAGATCAAAAAAGGGATTTAGGTTGGAAGTTGAAGATGGTAGAATTTTCGAGGGTGATAGGGTAATTCTTGCCTGTGGCGGTAAAGCCATGCCGTCTTCGGGTTCTGATGGGAATGGATATGAATTGGCGAAAAAATTAGGCCATGAAATAGTGGATATTTTTCCGGCTTTGGTCCAGCTTAAACTTAGAGGGGGATTTCTTTAAACAGATTGAAGGTGTTAAAATTGTAGGGACTGCAGAAGTCTTGTCTAGAAATAATCCCCTTATCAAAGATCGGGGAGATATCCTTTTTGCGAATTACGGCGTGTCCGGACCACCTATACTTCAGATCAGCCGAAAGGCCCAGGAGTTAATTAAAAGCAATAAAGAGGCCATATTAAAAATATCTATTATAGATAATATGACACAAAAGGAACTCAATGGTTTTTTAGAAAAACGTTTTAAGAATATGCCGGAAAAAAGTCTGGATTTTAGTTTAGTGGGATTTGTTAACAAGAGGCTTATAAGGGTTTTACTAAAGCAAGCAGGTATGAAAGACTCAAAAAAACCTGTCAGTGAGCTTACAGAGGATGAAAGACATAGAATTTCAAAGATATTGACCGATTGGAGGTTTAAAATCACCGGAACTAAGTCCTGGCCAAGTGCCCAGGTTACAGCTGGGGGAGTGGGCACTGACCAGGTAGACCCATTTACGATGGAATCTGCCTTAGTGAAAGGCTTGTATTTTTCCGGCGAAATCTTGGATATTGACGGAGCCTGCGGAGGCTTCAACCTTCAATGGGCCTGGTCTTCAGGCTATGTGGCGGGTATAAGTGCTGCAATCTAATCAGCATAAAAAACCGCCCCATATGGGGCGGGACCGCTCCTTATATTACCTTTTTTCCCTTAGAAGATTTATTTCATTTTGGATCTTGTCTACCATTTCTTGAAGTGCATTTATTTTACTTGATAAAACATCACTTGCTACTTGCACTTGTTCTAAAGAGGTATCCTGAGCTATGTTAGTTTGTTTATTTTGTCGAGCTTTGTATTCTTCTATAGTCATTTTTCCTCGCTGGGCAAGATTCTTAACTTCCCCTACTCCTTTATCCACCACAGGTCTTGCCATATGCCGCATTTTAGGTACTACTACATATGTCAACACTGCAGCACTTAAGCCCCAAAATAATCGTCTTAGCATGGACATCATCATCCCTCCACCTTGTTGTTTATTACCTGTAATGCTAAATCCATTCATTTTCATCACTCCTGATAAATCTTATTGCAGCTAGAAATGTAAAATTTATTGTCCATTTATATTTTCCTCTGTTTTGTATCTTTTATGTATATAAACAACAGGCTTTCATCTTTTGTAAAAAAAAATAGGAGTTTTACACTCCTGTGATAAAAGTATTATGCTTCAAATCCATTATATCTATTCATAGCCATATCCGCACCTTCAGATATAGTGCAAAGGACTGCTTTTGCTGCAGTTTCTATTACAGCCTTAATCTTTTCAGCTTCTTCGCCGTTAATTTTGCCCAAAACGTGATCTGCCGCATCCCTCTGGCCTTCCGGTCTGCCTATTCCTATTCTTATACGGGGAAATTTGTCTGATGAAAGCTGGTATACTATTGAATCCATCCCTCTATGACCCCCAGAGCTCCCTTCTGATCTGATTCGAAGCCTGCCTACAGGTAAATCCATATCGTCATAAACTACAATGAGATGCTCAAAGGGTATTTTGAAAAAATTCAAGGCATCTACTACACTTTGCCCAGATAGATTCATAAAAGTATGGGGCTTTAAAAGCAGTATTTTTTCACCATCATAAAAAGCTTCACCAAACAGTCCCTTAAATTTAACTTTATTAATTTGTGTATTTAACCTTTGTGCTATTAAGTCCAGTGTCATAAAACCTACATTATGACGAGTAGCTTGGTATTCTTTTCCTGGATTGCCCAGACCTACAATCAAATACAAAACTGTTCCCCCCGCAAATGCCAGGAATGCCCATCGGCAAAACCTGGTGATTAAAAATATATTAAACCAAAGGCCAACTGGATATTATAAGAATAAGAAAATCCCCAGTCGGCCTAATATGTCTTAAAATTTTAGTTGTGAAAACTTCTAATTCTACTCTTGAGCTTCATCGTTTTCAACAAGTTCTGGTTCTTCACCTTCTGCAGGTGCTTCGACTTCTTCCCCTTCTTCTTCAACTCTCGGTGCTAATAATGTCACTATTACTTCATCGGGATCATTTAAGACGGTATTTGTTTCATCAACTTTCAAATCAGCCACTGTTATTGTATCACCGATAGCCATAGAAGATATATCTACTTCTATATTATCAAGCATATTTGCCGGTAATGCTTTAACAGTTAGTTCTCTTAGCTGATGCTGCAGTGTCCCACCTGCTTTAACACCTTCTGCATCACCTGTTAAGATAATAGATACATTGTATTCTATTTCTTCATCCATTGATACTTTGAAAAAGTCAACATGGTCAATGGAATTTTTCATAGTATTCCACTGAATCTCTTTTGTTAATACGGGAAATGAATCGTTGTCAACTTCAATGTTAATTAGTATATTTGTGCCTCTCGTCTTAAATACTTTTGATACTTCTTTCTCATCGACAGTAACACTTGTAGTATCAAATCCCTTGCCGTAAATTACAGCAGGTACTCTGTTTTCTCTGCGGAGTCTTTTATTCTCGCTTTTGCCGGTGGTTTGACGAACTTCGGCTTTAAGAACCGGATTTTCCATGTTCATACTCCTCCTTATTTCGTCCATATACATCTCCATCTATATGGAAATATCACGGCATGGTCATCTTTTTTAAATTAATCCTTTATATTATACTATCCATTTATTCTTAAGGCAAGCTTTTTGGATCTTTATGCCCATTTTAAGAGCTGTTTTGGGTTTCAGTTGTCAAATAGTGTGCTAACAGATTTGTTTTCATGAATTCTCAAAATTGCTTCAGCAAACATAGGTGCTACTGAAAGGACCTTTATTTTGTCCAATTTTTGGCCATCCCGTAAAGGTATTGTATTTGTAACTACAACTTCTTCAATAGGAGCAGCTTTTAGCCTTTCAATGGCCGGTCCTGACAATACCGCATGGGTGCAGCAGGTATAGACGGCTTTAGCACCTCTTTCCATAAGAGCCTGGACACCCATGGTAAGTGATCCTGCAGTATCTACCATATCATCTACTATAATTACCGTTTTATCTTTAACTTTACCTACTATATTCATAACTTCGGCTACATTTGGTTCAGGTCTGCGCTTGTCGATTATAGCAAGGGGAGCCACTAACCGGTCTGCCAATCCCCGAGCACGAGTTACGCCTCCTACATCAGGTGATACAACAACTATATCATCTAGATCTTTATTCTTAAAATAATCTGCTAAAATAGGCATAGCTTTAAGATGATCTACAGGAAAATTAAAGAATCCTTGGATTTGGTCAGCATGTAAATCCATGGTTAGTACTCGATTTGCCCCAGCAGCAGCGAGTAAATCTGCCATCAATTTAGCAGTAATAGGGTCTCGAGAGCGAGCTTTACGGTCCTGCCTGGCATAACCGTAATATGGTATAACTGCAGTTATACGACCAGCAGATGCTCTGGCAAGAGCATCAATCATTATCAATAACTCCATAATACTATCATTGACAGGATAGGATAAGGGTTGAACCACAAATACATCGGCTCCCCGCACTGTTTCTTTTATCCTCACCTGTATTTCCCCATCACTAAATGTGCCCACCCATGAATCACCCAAAGGTATACCTAAATGTTTTACGATTTCTCTAGCTAGATTCGGATTGGCATTCCCGCAAAATACCTCCAACCTACTTTTCATCTGTCTTTGTTCCTCCTTCTCTCATGTTTCTTCTTTTTGAAACCCATCCTAATTTGTTTTCCTGCTTGCAACGGGCTACTGCCAGAGCATCCTCCGGCACTTCTTTGGTAATAGTAGATCCAGCTGCGACAAAAGAACCGGATTTTATTGTAACAGGTGCAATTAAATTAGAGTTGCAACCTATAAATGCATTGTCTTCCACTATTGTTTGGTGTTTTTTGTATCCATCATAATTGACAAAAATAACTCCTGCACCGATATTGATATGACTGCCCAAAACTCCATCTCCTAGATATGAAAGATGAGGTATTTTAGTGCCTTCACCGACTTTAGTATTCTTAATCTCTACAAAATCCCCAACCTTGACATTTGTCGATAGCTCGCATCCAGGCCTTAAGTTGGAATAAGGCCCAATTTTTACTTTATCATGTAAAATACATTGATCTATTTGACTCATGATTATTTCACAATTGTTTCCTATTTTACTGTTTCTTATACGGCTTTGGCCTATAATAGTGCAATTTTCTCCTATTTGGGTCGTGCCCTCCAACATAACTCCCGGGTAAATAACAGTGTCTCTTCCTATTGTAACAGTACAATCTACCATACAGGTATCAGGATTGATAAAAGTGACACCTTCTTCCATCCAGTGTTCTATAATTCTTTTTTGCATAAGCCTTTGAGCATGGGCCAACTGGCGGCGGTCATTTACGCCGTGGAGTTCATCTTCGTCTTTTATCTTATAAGCAACCACTTTTTTATTTTGCCCATTTAATATTTCTACTACATCAGTAAGATAGTATTCCCCTTGTTGATTTTTGTTTTCTACTTTTTCCAGTGCCGAAAACACTAAAGATGTATCAAAACAGTAAAAACCTGCATTGATTTCATTAACCTTTTTTTCTTCAGGTGTAGCATCTTTATGCTCTCTTATGGCGATAACCTGCTCCCCTTCTCTAATTATCCTGCCATATCCGGTAGGATCACTAACATCTGCTGTCATCACAGTGGTAGCTGCTCTTTGTTCATTATGATATCTAACCATTTCTTTAATGCTTCCTGCTGTTATCATTGGCATGTCACCATATAAAAGAACAAATTGCGAGCTGCCTTTTACAGCTTTTTCAGCTTGTTTTACAGCATGACCGGTCCCTTTTTGTTCATACTGCATCACAAATTCAATATCGTCATCTTTAAATGCTTCTTTTATCTTTTCAGCATTTTTGCCCACAACCACAACGATTTTTTCCGCACCAGCTGTCCGGGTAGCCTTTATTACATGGCCAAGCATAGAAAGCCCGCATATTTTATGCAACACTTTTGGGGTATAGGACTTCATTCGCGTTCCCTCACCTGCGGCGAGTATAACAGCTGTGAAATGCTTCATAATAACCCTCCCTAAGTTATGTAAATCCCCTATTATAAATTCGACACTTATCTTCATATTTCCTTCACTATATATTTTACTCCTTAAATCAATTATTTCCAAGGTTAAAGTCTCGTATTATTAAAATATGAAGAGATCTATTGTTTTTTAGCAAAAAATATAGGACATCTCAGGATGCCCTTGAATTTTTAAGCTATTTCTTGATTGTAAAAATCTAAAATAGCCTCTTGTATTTTTGCTCTTGATTCAGAGCTGATAGGATGTGCAATGTCCTTGAACTTGCCGTCGGGGGTTCTACGACTGGGCATGGCTACGAATAACCCATTCTGCCCTTCGATGATTCTAATGTCATGTACTACAAACTCGTCATCAAAAGTTACTGATACTATAGCTTTCATTTTCCCCTCATTGATAACTTTACGAATCCGGATATCAGTAATGTTCATAGATGTCCCTCCCGGGTAAAAATTGAATCAGTTGTTAATATTCCAATAATCTAAGAGATTAAGATCTAGCTGTCTCCCATATAAATCTGTTAGTGTTTAGATTTCTATACAAAAGCTGAAAATCCTTCAATTTACTTGAAAGATTTTAAATAAAATAAGTTGCTTTTTGAAAATAGGTGTTTTCCATTTAAACTCCCTACAATAGACTTTGATTAATGCTGATATTTACATCATTTTTATGTGTATCTATCCCTTCTAAAATCAAAAGAGATGTAAAATCTTTTACTAATTTTTCTTTTGGTGTTGCTGTTGCCATCAACATCGCTGTTCCCACGACTTCGCCTTTGAATTCAGCTACTAATTCCTTCATACCTCGAGCCGATCCCCCGCCTTTCATAAAATCATCCACAACTAAAACTCTGGAATTTTCAGGAAGGGTGCGTTTTGCAAGGGACATATTATGTATTTTCTGACCTGTACCAGATACATAGCTTATACTAACTGAAGGACCTTCTGTAACCCGGCTGTCTCGTCTAGCAGCAACCATTGGAACATTTAATGCCCGTGCTGTCATAAGAGCAATCGGGATACCTTTAGTCTCAACAGTTAATACACAAGTTGGCTCACGATCTATGAACAGTTGTGAAAATATTTCTCCTATAATCCGTGAATATTCAGGGGAAAAAACTACATCAGTCATGTATAGATAGCCTCCGGGAATTATACGCTTCCCATCCCGCAGAATTTCACTTAAACTTTCTAAGAACTCTTTTATATCCCTTTTAGACCTTTTTGCTCTGTAGCGTACTCCCCCAGCTGCTCCGGGAATTGTGGAAATTTCCCCTTCCTTCAAATTAAGAAAGGCTTTTTTAATTATGTCCAGATCTTCACTAATGGAAGACTTAGCTGCCTCCAACCTTTCACTGAAGTAATTAAGTGAAACAACTTTATTTGGGTGTTCTGACAGCTTTTTTGAAATAAAGGCAATTCTATCACTACGCCTCATTCATATCCCCCTAACGTAAGGCTCTTACGGCAAGCTCAAGATCACTGTCTTTATCTACATCAGTACCTATCTCTGGATATAGACTTATTACCGCTCGAGCTTTAATATCAAACAAATCTGAAACCCGTTTTTCTAATTCCCTAATTGTAAGTGTACCAAGTAAAAGCTTAAAGAGAAAACCAATACCGAGTATATTGGCTAATTTCCAGGGTTTTTTCCGAAATTCCATAAAGGCCCTGGCTTGATTTATACATAACTTAACTTTTCCGGATTTCACAAGTATAATATTCCCGCCTGTAAAAACTCCGTCTTTTATTTTTACATATGTTCGCTTTACTCCTGGAAATCTCTTTTCATTTTCTGATTTTGGAACAATAGGATAGCAAAAATCCGCATTTAATTTAAGTGATTTTCCCACAAAATCCTCTATTGCCTCAGGTGTTATCATGGGAATATCTGAAGTTAGTATTAAAATCATTTCCTCATCAGGAAATACTTCAGATCCCTTTTGAATATTATCGGTTAATGTAGCCCCGCCCTCTATTATAATATCTACCTGGTCTTTTATAGGGGAAAGTTCTTGTTTTGAGCCCACCACTGCTATAGTATCTATGAACTCAAGCTTTCTAAGAGCATCTATTATGTATAATATCATTTCCTTATCGTGTATCTTTATAAGGGCTTTATTTGAGTGTTCACCCTTTAAAGGGCAGTCCTCTTGGGAACCCGCCAAGATTAAGGCCTTCATAATGGTTCCTCCTCAAAGTCCATTTGCTTTCTTAGCACATTCATTACATTATATTCTGACTCATAGATATGATCTCTGGCAAGTTTTTCGGCATTTTCCGCATCGCCGTTTTTTATAGCATCTAGGATTTTTTTGTGTTCCAAGATAACACTTTTAAGTCTTTTAGGGTTTGTAAAAGATTTGATTCTGAACCTGTCTATTTGTTCTTTCAAATTGCTAATAATTTGAGCCAATCGTTCGTTTCGGGTAGCGCTGAATAGCTTTTGATGAAACTCCATATCTTTTTTAATTATGGTATCTACATCTCCTTTTTCCCCAGCCTTAGCGATATCTTCCAAAACTCTGTCCAAATCATTAATCTCTTCTTCCGTAATGCGTTCTGCCGCCAAAGCAGCCGCTAAGCCTTCTAAACTCCCTCGTATTTCAAAGACATTAGCTGCGTCTTTCAAGGTTAAACCTGCTACATATGCACCTTTTCGCGGTACCATAACTACAAGGCCTTCTAGTTCTAGTTTTCGTATAGCTTCCCGCACGGGTGTTCTTGAAACTCCCATCTCTTCAGCCAATTGGACTTCCATGAGTCTTTCCCCTGGTTTTAGTTCACCCTTTACAATAGCCTCTCTCATTGCAGCAAAAACAAGTTCCCTAAGTGGTTTGTAATTATCAAGCTTTATAGTAGAAAATATATTTCTCACAAAGCATCCCTCCCTATTTCATTTCGGTAATGAATATCTGATTGTAATTGCTTGGTAAAGAGTCAGCGGCTTTTCTGGCGTCTAATGTGCTTTCAAAAACACCAAATATTGTGGGTCCACTACCTGCCATTAGGCTTCCTAAAGCTCCTTTTTTTACTAAATCACTTTTTATCATGCTTAGCTGGGGATGGAGCTTAAATGTTACTTCCTCCAATACATTGCACAGCTCAGATGCTATACTCTTAATATCTTTGCGAGTGATATGGTTTATCATGGCATTTGTATTTGGTTTATGTTTTATGTCTTTTATATCCAGTCTACTGTATACTTGTTTTGTTGACACATCAAAAGGAGGTTTTATCAAAAGTATGCCAAACCCTGACAAATTATTTAACGGTGTAATACGCTCTCCTATACCCTTTGCAAGTGCAGTTTTGCCATATATACAAAAAGGAACATCTGCACCTATTCTTTTACCTAATCTCATTAGTTCTTCTTGAGGCTTTTTTACATCAAAGATTTCATTTATTCCTGTAATAACCGCCGCAGCATCGGCACTACCTCCTGCTAATCCTGCAGCTAGAGGAATATTTTTTTTAAGAGTAATCTCTATTCCCGCATCAAGTTTATATTCATTTAGCATAAGCTCAGCAGCCTTATAAACCAAATTGCTTTTGCCGCAGCAAAGTTCTGGGCAATCAGTTTTAATCTGAATTTTAGGTTTTGGTATAAGTTGTAATGTAATTATATCACTTAAAGCAATAGGCTGCATTATCATTTCCACTTCATGATATCCATCACTTCTTTTATATAAGACATCGAGGGTTAGATTAATTTTACCATGTGCTTTTATATCTGTTTTTAACAAATATGTTCCCCTTCCCAATTTAAGCATTAGTATATTATTATATTTCACAAAAAATCCTAAAGTCCTGCCAGTTTTAAAAAATCATGTCAAACCGGCAGGACTTTGACCCTGTTTATTTGAGTAATAGACTCTTTTATAGCTTTTATTGACTCGTCATATTTTTCATAAAAGATAACTATCAAATCACCTTCCCGAGCACCTGCTATACTTTCAGCTATAGCATCCATTTCATTTAATACGACATTTATTTTATCTTGCTTTAATCCCGCATCAAGGGCACCCCTTTCCAAAAGAGATGCTACTTGCCCAGGCTTGCGACCACGAAGGCTAATGTCTTCTTTTATGATAAGACGATGAAAACCCTTGCCTGCCGTATAGCCCAAATTTATTATATCTTGATCGCGGCGGTTACCGGGACTTGCTATAACTCCAACTATTCTTGAAGGCCTTAAAAGCCTGCAAGTATTTATTATAGCTTCCATGCTTTTTACATTATGGGCATAATCAAGCATAATTTTGATATTGTCTATGGTAATTATATTCATACGGCCGGGATTATGTTTTTCATCACAGCGAAAATTCTTTAAAGCCCTTGATATTATTCTAGGCGGGATATTAAGGCCCCAAGCTCCGGCAGTGGCGGCTAAAGCATTTTGTATATTGTGACGTGCTCTGCCTTTTAGTGTAGAAGGCATGTCTTTTACTCTCCCAATACTTTGGTATATCCCTTCTTGTTCTAGATAAATAGTGCCGTTTTTTACATAAACACCTTTCCCGCCTTGAGCCAGATGTTTTCTAAGTATAATGTTATCCTCTTGGTCACTAAATAGTATTATGGAACCTTTTATCCTCTTTATAACTTCCACCATCATAGGGTCATCTGCATTTAACACGGCATATCCACTGGTTTTTACCTGTTCTGCCACCAAAGATTTTACAAAAACCATGTCTTCAATAGTATTTATCCCATCTTGCCCTAAATGATCTTCTGTGATATTTGTAATAATCCCCACATCGGCATGTTGATAAGCAAGACCAGCCCTTATAAGCCCTCCCCGTGCGACTTCTAAGACTGCAGCTTCTACCCCAGGATCGAGAAGTACTGCCCGGGCACTTTCTGGGCCACTGCAGTCACCTTTAATAATGAGGCGGCTATCTATATATGTACCATCAGTAGTAGTCATTCCCACTTTTAAGCCATTAGTTTTTAAGATATGACTTAGCATTCTTACTGTGGTAGTTTTCCCGTTGGTGCCGGTAACAGCTGCTAGGGGAAATACAGGTGCGCCTTTTGGAAATAACATGTCGGCTATTGCCTTCGCTGCAGGCTGTGATTTTCCTTTGGATGGATGCAGATGCATTCTTATCCCAGGAGCTGCATTTACTTCTATAATAGCTCCATGGCTTTTTTCAACAGGGATGCTTATGTGCTTTGTTGTTATATCAATACCTACTATGTCAAGGCCTATAATCGATGCAACACGTTCTGATAACTCCCTGTTTTCAGGACATACTTTTTGGGTAACATCCATGGCAGTCCCTCCAGTGCTAAGATTGCCATTTTCTCTTAAATACACAATTTCTCCATGATTCGGCACCGTTTCAAGGTTATATCCGTAACGGTCAAGGACTTTTAAGGTAATGGGATCAACTTTTATCTTAGTTAATGGTTTTTCGTGGTATTCGCCTCTAAGAGGATCTTTATTAGTTTTATCTATTAGATGAGCAATAGTTGAAACACCATCACCTACCACATGGGCAGGTTTTCGCTCTGATGCACAACAAAATCGCCCATTTACCACTAGAATACGATAATGTCTTCCTGGTATGTGTTTTTCAACGATAATTTCCTGTCCATAAGCCTTTGCCAATTTGTAAGCATCTAATACTTCCCCACTATTTTTAAGATTTAGGCTGACACCTTTGCCTTGATTACCGTTTTTTGGTTTTATAACAACTGGATATCCGATATCTTTAGCAGCAAGAATCGCATCTTGTTCTTTATCAACTATTTTACCGTAAGGCACCGGGATTTTGTAAATTGACAGCAATTCTTTTGTAAGCTCCTTATCACAAGCTATATCAACACCCAGACAGCTGGTGTTCTGGCTTATGGTAGCCTGGATACGTTTTTGATACTTACCATAACCGAAAATCAAAAAACTACCTTCTCCCACTCTTGTCACAGGAATACCCATTTTTAAGACTTCACTGTATATTGCTTGAGTGCTTGGACCCAGCATGCCCTTTATTAACATATCTTTAAGTTCTGATATCCATTGCCCCATGTTAACCGGTTGACCCTTAAGTATAGCCTTGACCAGCTTTACGGCCATCCGACCAGCCCTTAATGCCGAGGTCTTTTCTTTATATCCAAAAATAATGGTGTAAAGGCTTCCTTGGAGGCGACGTGCTTTGCCAAAAGCTACATCCTGGCCTGACATATTTAATAATTCTATAGATATATGTTCTAAAACATGGGGAAAGTAGGTCCCTTCCTTAAGACGAGTCAAAAAGCCCCCAGGCTCATCGAAGCTGCAATGATGCTTAGATAAACCCGGAAGATATGACAACAGTGTTTGGTTAAATCCGGGAATATCCCTTGTAGCTATATTATCTAAGTCTTTAACATCTACAAGGACTTTTATTACGGGTTTTGAGCTGTAGATGTTGGGACCTTCTATAGCCCGCATCTCTACAATTTCCATATTCATCCTCCCTCAAAGTAAATAACATCCAGATATTATTCCATTTATTGAAATATATACTAGCTTTGTTCAATATATTTTCCATTTCTTAAAGCTCTATTCAAATAATCCACAAACAAAGTGGAAAGTTTTCACAAATTTGCTTTGACAATTGATTTTCATTAAGCTAACCAGTTTTGTCATCCTAAGGAAAGCCAAGGATATTAGATTTACTTTTTAAAATTCTTCGCTAGGTTCAGAATTTCCACCCGTTACCTACACTATGGTAATAAAGTATCTCCTGTCAACTAAGTGGGACCTTTACAGTAATAAAATAACCTTTTCATACTTAACATGAACATAAATTTTTAAAGCTTTCCCGGCAGCCTAGAGTAAAGGTCGAAGCTTGTCCCTGGTGAAAGGACGTGAACTCTTGCGTTAAATAATGCTAAGGGCTCACCGGGAGCAAGTTCCGATACATTCGTATAATCTATGTCACTTCCATCAATAACTGTTACCGTTCCTGAGCCTTCTACAGTAAAGACCGCTTCAGGGTTTATCAGTATTGCTGTATCTTCATCAATTCCAACTCCTAAAATATATGGATTATAGGCTATAGCTGTGAGCAAACGGCCGATGCGTCCTCTTTGGGCAAAATGTTGGTCTATTACCACCTCTTTTAATAATCCCATACCCGGAGCCATATTCATACCACTGCCACTAGGGGGTTCATTTCCTTGACCCTCTACTATCATAGTATCACTCATGACCGAAGCTCCGGCACTTGTTCCACATAAAACAACCCCTTTTTTATAAGCATCATTAAGCGCCCGATATACCCGGCTTCCTCCAAGAAGACTGGTAATTCTAAGCTGATCCCCACCCGTGAAAAAGATACCCGTTGATTTTTCAATTCGATTTACTATATATTCTTCTTGAGCTTCTTTTCGGGTTTTGATGTCTATTGCTTCTACATCTTTGACACCCAAACGAGAAAATATTCTAACATAATCCTTTCCAACTTGTGCTGGTTTTTCTGTGGCTGCTGTAATTACAGTTAAACAAGCTTCCCTCATTCCACAAAGTTCAACTAATCTTTTTAAAATATCACATTCCTCGCTTTTATCCTCAGCTCCGCCGATTAAGATTAGATAACCTTTGGATTTTTCACCCATAACAACCACCTCATTAAGTTATTATTCCCATTATTTATGAAAAACAAAAATCCCGCGACTGCGGGATTTAAGAACTTTTTCTACCGTGGAATAATCAATTGTTGTCCGGGCATGATAGCATCTGGGTTTGCGATATTGTTGGCAGACACTATTGATTCAATTGTTACATTATACCGTTTTGCTATTAACCATAATGTATCGCCTCTTTGAACGATATATATGGTCATAGAAGGCTTATGATCATGATCTTTCTTTTCCTCTTTTTTCTCCTTTTTCTCTTCTTCCTCTTCTTCCTCTTTATCTTCTTTTCTAACATCTACCACTATATCAATTTCAATCATCTGAGTTACTTTAGCAAAGAGCCCTAATATTGCCCTGACTTCAAATCTTCTGGGATCATTTGGAACCATTGATGATGAGCAATGCTCTACCACTACATCGAAATCTAGCATCATATCATCTTCAGCACCAGGAATTTCCACAAAAGTAGTGAAATCTACTTCATGTTCCATAAAGTGCAGCGGTTGTTGTGGGGATTCTTCGGTTACGTCAGCAACATAAAGGGTTTCTAGTGTAAGTACTCCTTCTACAATAACCTTGCCATCGATAATCCGTGCTTCTGTAACTCTTGCTCTACAGTTAGTTTTGTATATCTGCTCTATATTAGGTTTTTCGTCGGGGACCGTTAGCACATCTTTTATTACAATTTCATTTTCATCTTCCCCGATAACTTGATCCAGTTTTATACTGACTTTTTCTACATCCAAATCTACAGAAGGACTGAAGACATCGATAACAACCTGGATAATTTTTGTCTCGAAAACCTTGGCTTTAATCTTCAATATGGCCTCTATGGTTACGGTTCTTGCATCTTTCCGGCGGCCTTTGATATGTTCAACTTCTACCCGGACAAATTTTGCCATACCTTCTTCTGCACCGGGGATTTCCGCAAATTGAGTAAATGGTAACTCGACCTCCATAAAGTGAACCGGTTGTAAAGGCTGCCCTTCGGGCGCAATAGCTACATAAAGTATGCCGACTTCCAATATGCCCTCAATAATAATCTTGTTTTTTATGATTTTACTATCAGTTATTCTAGCATCAGCCTTAACTTTAAGTATCTGTTCAATATCCGGTTTTCCATCAGGTACACCTGCATCGTCCTTTACTATGGTCTGGGCTCGCGCTTCCCCTATGACATCTTCCAAGCGTAAAGTCTTCTTTAACACCTGTAAATCTTTGGGACCCATTGCATCAATGACAATTTCGATTTTTACTCTACGGGTTACCTTTACAAAGAACATTACAATAAGTCTTACCTTAATTTCTCTAGGCCTATTGGGGTCAAAGCTGTGGTGTATGTGCTCAATTTTCGCTCTTACCCTAACATCCATATCCTTTTTGACTCCGGGAATCTTGACAAAAAAGCTAAAGTCTATATTTCCTTCTACAAAATGAACGGGTTGCTGGGGCCGCCCTTCAGGTACCACTCCTACATATATGGCATTTACATCAATATTTCCTTCTACTATTACCTTACCTATTCTGGAGTCAAGGATATCGGTTTCTATACTTTCTGTATCTAAAGTGGCATCTACCGATATTACCCTTTCTATATCGGGCTTTCCATCTGGTAATGTTATGGTTCCTTCTACAACTGCCTGGGTCTTATCTTCTCCTATTACTTGATCAACTCTGACCAGTTCTTTTGACAATACTACACCCATTTAAATCCTCCTTTCCCTAAAAATGCGCATCCTACTCCTATAATATATGTGAAGCTTGACAAATATGTTACATCAAATAAATGCTATGCTTTTCCTTTTTATAATCGGTTTTTCATTCATTTATCAGGAGTAGCTGCTTCATTTTCTGGTTCAATTTCTTCTTGCTGTTCTTGTCTTTCCATAATTTCTTCACTAGGTTGGTTTATTGTTTCTTGTAGGTCACTGTCATCAAGTTCATCTGGTGTTTTTTTCTCATATACTGTTTCATTAGGTCGATCCAGAGACTCACAAGAACGAGCACTAAAAAACTTTCTTAAAAATAAATAAATCACCACCAAGGCGACTCCAACGATAATAACTGCCAATAATGTCATTTGCTATCCTCCCTTAATACAGCAAAAAGGACTACTTTTTTAATTAGTGAAATTATTACAGTGAATTGCTTATAATATTATATGCTTGGTATTAAAAAAGGTGAGCAAAAATAGAAAATATTATTTCTAATCTGCTCAAAACAAAGAAGTATCTTGGTTTATCCACATTATCAACAGGTTATCCACATAAAATCCACAATATATGTGAATAAATTATAGGGGCATATAAAAACATCGGGTAAAGGAAGTGTCCATAAGAAAGTGGAACTTGCCATAATAAAAGAAGTGAAGAATCTTCTTAAGATCCTTCACTTCATGACATCTTTTCTAAGACACCGCCTAAAACCCGATGTTTTTATATAATTTTTACTTTATACCTATAAAGATCTGTGTATACATCTTACCATAGGGACCTCCGTCAACAATACCAATACCTACATGAGTAAAGTTAGGATTTAAAATGTTAGCACGATGCCCAGGACTGTTCATAAGCCCACTATGAGCCCTTTCAACTGTCGGGGCTCCTGCCAAGTTCTCACCGGCATATCTATAGGAAACTCCATTGTTTTTTAAAGCATCAAAGGGTGAACCATATGTTGGAGAAGTATGCCCAAAATAGTTTTTGTCTATCATGTCCTTACTCTTTTTTCTAGAAATATCCACAAGCCTCATATCATTTTCCAGGGGCTTAAGACCGGCTTTTTTCCTTTCAGCATTTAACAACTCAAGCATTTTGCTTTCATCAGCAGAAAGGCCTTTGACTTGAGGAGTATTAGGTTCGGTTTTCGGTGGCTCATTAGGAGTCTTGTCCACCGGTGGCTTAGATGGTGCCGGTTTTTCCGGTTTGGTCTCAGTTATGGGTTGTCCCTGGGATGTTAAAACCCATTTTCCGTCTTTGTATGTATAAACGAATTTAAATGTATTTGTAGTATTTAAACTGAGTTTACTTAAATCAATAGGTACTTTAAAGCTTTGTTCCTTTCCATTAACGGTAAGTTTTACATTGTAGTACATTACAGATGCACTGGCAATACTCGGCAGCACAAACATGAATACAAGTAACAATACAGCTATTAGTTTTTTGTTAATGTGTTTCATTTTTTGCCTCCTTCGGGAAATTACCGCAGTTTTAAAGTTTGGACTGAGGAAGTCAATTGTCTACGGTAACTATATTATATAATTCATTGATATAATTGGACAAATTGCAAAAACCTTCATATCTTGGTCCACAAAACTTCCTAATTAAACAATTGGTATTTTATACACCATTTATTAAAAATCCTCAAAAAAAGGTCACTATGGTTAATTTGTCCACTTTTCTGTAATATTTTAACGATTTATTAATTATTCCTTGATAATTCTTTGAAATTCATACAAATAACGGACGACCATTGGCCGTCCGGGATTAGTTCTAATTTCCTTATAGAGTTATTTTCAACAGTTTTAACACGTTTTTTATGGGGTTGATTATAGTAGCACGGTCTGAACCGGCAAACAAAAGCCCCACTGCTTTCATCTCATTACTTACTACTATGGAACCGCTGTCACCAGGTTGTGCCATAGGGGCTGTGAGAATCTGATCATAAAAGGTGGCTTCTTCATCAGGTCCAAGCATGACTTTTATCGTAACATCTAATGCATTTATTCTACTTGAAGTAATACCGGTGGTGCGGCCGCTTTTTTGCAGTGTCATATCAATCTTGGGCTCATCAATCCCCGTTATTTCCCCAAGACCAACAATATCTGATGCTACATACTCGGCTTTTACGGGTTTGGCTACTGCTGCGTCAATCATGTTTTTTGCATTCGTTCTTTTTACAAAACTAACCTGATAATTAGGTTTAATGATATCAAGAATTTTATTTATTCCTCTTTCAAGCTTATTGGCGATAGTGCAATTACTGGATACAACATTTTTTGAAATTGGTATAAACCTTTCGAGATGTGCTATGACATCTTGAGAAGTCCCTCCATCATGGACTCCAGGCTGTAATATGGGATCTCCTAGCTGAGATTTGCCGTCAGTTCCATCAGTAGCATTTGCCAGTACATGGTTATTTGATAAAATAAGAGGTTCCCCAGTTCTTTCGTCTTTTACCAGTGCGCCAAAGGTCCCAGCAGTTACTTTATGATGTCCTATACTCATACCAGGTTTGGCAGGTCTGGCTCTTTCGGTTCGAGCAGCTAAAAGTCTAACTTCACCTACTTCTATTACATCAGTGGGGATATCGCTTAAAGTCTTAGGCACAAGCTCGCGACTCAAGATTTTTTCTTCAGGTAGCTTTTCTTTAACAAGAACAATTACCGCAGGTTTATTTGTAGTTCTACCTTTGATTATTTTGTATCCAAACCCTAGACCTACTACATTTTCCAGGCCTAAAATTTTCTTTTCATGTTCTCTTAAAATGCGACGAATCCGCTGCATACAACCCCTTCTTTCGAAAACATATATTTATATATATATATTTATAAGAAGGGGTAATTGTGTATATATATTAAATAAAAAAAACAATCCCGAATAAATCGGGATTACATTGAGCTATAATTTGCTTCTGATTCTTCATTTTGTAAGACTGTAAGTTCTACCGTATCGGTAAGAATATCAGAGTAACTGTAAGAAATCCTTCTTACAAAGTCAGCCGACTCTACAACCTTAACTACAAAGATATTTGGATATACTTGTTCCAAAACACCTTCTTTTTCGAAGGTCTTTTTACGGCCACGGTTAGCCTTGAGTTTCACCATTTTACCAACATTAAGTTCAACATCCCTACGAATCTTCTTAAGTGCATCTGCCGAAGCCATAACCTCACCTCACAAAAAATACAAAATACAAGTTATATTATAACACCTGGCTGGTAAAATGTCAAATTTTAATATTTTATCAGTATCCATGGCTTTTGTCAATGCCCAAAAATATGCGAAAAAATGGCCTTTTTGATGTAAGGCCATTTTATCCTGATTTAATCATGGTAATATGCTTCAATTCCACTTATTATAGACTTTGCCACTTTTTGCCGAAATTCTGGCTCCGAAAGTAACCTTTCTTCTTGTGGATTACTTAAGCAAGCTACCTTTACCATAACCGATGGATTGTTGGTTTCTCTAAGTATAAACAAATCCGCCTGCTTCACTTCTAGGTCAGAAAGGGGCAAAGCTGTGACTAATTCCCGGTGAATATACTCAGATATCTTTTTCCCTTCAATGTCACCAGGATAGTAGAAACTTTCTGTTCCACCCACCTGGTCATCTGGAAAAATATTTTGCTGTATGCTTATTGTTATGTCTGGCTTATTTTCATTTGAGATTCGAACTCTTTCGGAAAGGCTTACGTACTCATTTTTATCCCTAGTTAAAACCACATTGCCTCCATCTTTAATTATTAAAGCAGCTAAAGCTCTCGCGATCTCAAGGTTTACATAGCCTTCTGATAATCCCATAGGCCCTGAGCCACCACTATCACCACCATGACCAGGGTCAAGGACTATCGTCTTACCTATAAGAGGTTTTAGGTAAGTAGGTTTTTCTAATTGCTTAAGTTCCACACCCGTAAAATAAAATTTTAAAATTTCATCTACTGGAAAGCCCAATAAGGCCATACCTCTTGCCCCGTATTGACAAAGACCCAAGCCATTGCCAAGACCCATGATTTGAAAAGAAACCCCGGACACCCTCCAGGTGAATCGAGTTGAAGAAAAACCCAACAAACTTCTTACATCTTCACCATTAAATACCATGTCGCCAATTTGTATTTTTTTTATTCTGCCTGAAGCAGTAGAATTAACTCCACTTATCAGTCCGGGTATTTCCTTTATATCTGTCCTGTTGTCATCAAAATTTATTGCTAATCGCCTTTTAAGTTCTCTAATAGGCAGGTTTTTTGTTGTATTCCAATAAGGGGAATCCTTACAATATATACACTCTACCCGTCTTAAATAACTTACTTTGTTGCCCCAAACATTTTCCGAATCTTCGGTGCACCCTCCACATGCCTCGTGATATACTGCTTCTATTGGATTGTTATTATACACCATAACTATTTCTGAAGTTTCTTTTACTGCTGCCCGAATTTTGTTTGTAAACTCTTCATAACGATTAGCCCATGCCTTTTGTCTATCTTCTATATCCATGAAGCCCTGACAGTGAACTGGGTCGGTGCAAATGTCAAAACCCGGCTGTCTTTTGCACCCGGTGCCTCCAAAGATCCCCATACGTTTAACTGCCAGGGTCCTGCAACATATTGCTTGAGCTTTAAGGGCTTCCTGGGGAAATTCCGGAGGGATACTAGATGCAACTGCGCCAATAACATATTCATCTAGATCGATAATTCTTGCCTCCTGCTTCTCAGTCACAAATACTTTAACAGTAAGTTCTTCTGCGTCAAAAGTCATGCATCATCACCACCCGATAGATATTACTCGTAGGGTGATCGTGGAAGCCCTTCTCTGAACTTTCCTCGAGTCTCAACACCCCCAATCCCCTTGATACCGGTAATCGTGGCATCTATTACATCTTTTACAGAAATGATTTTGTTAATTGATGTAAATGCCACTTTTTCTATGATAAAAACAGGATCTAAAGCATGTATGAACACCCGATGGGGGGAGCTAGCGAAATTTGCCCCCGCTCGGAGAATACCTTCATAATGGGACTGACACGCTCCTGCAAATATAACCAAATCATCCAGGGATGGCTCAAATCGCCTCGCGTTTTTTACTGAATCTATAAAAAACCTGGAGTTTCTATAACTATCTATCCTGTTAAAATCCCTTTTGTCCTTTAGTAAACCGTCATGGCCAGTAATAACCAAAATATCGGGATTGTATTTTAATAATAAACTATTGACTTTCTTGGGCTGTTCTTTTTCAGGTATACTTTCACCATATGCTTCAATGTCTAGCTGCTTATAAGTAGTAAGACATAGATTTAAGTATTCCTCATCACCGTCAATATGCAGAACCACCCCTGGGACATCAAAAAAACCGTTACTCCCCTCTGGCTCACCCCGGGAAAAGCACCGTTGTCTTTCTAGTTCTCTGCGGTAAAAGATTCGTTCCATTGATTCATTGCTTTTTCGAATGTAGTCCTTTTTGTACTCTCTAACTTCAGTGGATGTAGGTTTAATTAGATCATCTATGGGAGCATCGGCAAGAACTCTGATGTTTAGGCCTTTTAGGGTGCAATAACCCTGATCTTCCATAATATCGATAACTTTGAAAAATACATCTTTATTATAGGAAGCCCGGGCAACCACGTCCCCTATATTAACTTTTGGCACACTTTTTTCCCTCCCATTCATTATATTTCACCTTTGATCGGCTTATTACATAATATGATGGTGACAGGGGGGATGTGAGCAAAAATATAATGAGGTGGAAAAATGAATATTGCCGTAGTTCCTGCGAAAAACGAACAAGGAAGAATCAAAAAGGTGCTTACTATGCTAAAAAGCACCCAGGTTGATAATATAATTGCTGTAGTAAACGGCTCCAAGTGACAATACAATGAAAGAAATAAAATCATTGAAATTAAAAAATGTTGAAATCCTTTACTTTAAACAAGAGTTGGGCATTGATGTGCCAAGGGCTATTGGGGCATATCACGCATATAAAAGTGGTGCAAATGCAGTAATATTTGTGGACGGCGATCTGATTGGAAACATTCAGGTACAAATAAATGACCTTTTACAGGCAGTAATTTATAAAGAGATAGACCTGGCTATGACGGACTGTTATCCCGATTTATTCTATCGCAGTGATTTAGCGGAACAAATACTGATTTTTAGAAGCCTTCTAAATCTCAAATTAGGAGTGTATAAAAAAATAGGCTTTGCTACCCCTTCACACGGTCCTCATGCTGTTTCGCGCAGGCTCATGGAATTGGCAGATTTTCGTGATTTTGCTGTTCCACCTGTTATTTTAGCTTTTGCAGTTCGCTACGGTCTTTCAATTGATGTGGCAACAAGACTACCTCAAAATCAACTGGGGTCCACGATACGTAACTATTTTCATGCAAAAAAAATTGCCGATACCATTATCGGTGATACATTAGAAGCTATAAATTACTTTAGCGATAGACCCCGAACCCGTTGTTTCCTTCAAAAAAACTACCTGGGATACAATCCTTTTAGGCGTTTCGATATATTGGAAATGTTTCTAAAGAATGAATAAACACAAAGCGGCATTGTTACTTTATAAGGTAAGACAATGCCGCTATTTCTGCTACTTGGTATATTTATCAGCAACTTTCGTTGCCCCACAAGCATTTGGTTTTATTTTAACCTTAAATCCGCTTCCCATTACCCAACCTACAACTTCCCGAATAAGTTCCTTAGTGTCGCCATTTTCACCTATATCCACGTGAACTTCTACATCCATATCTTTATAACGAGTCTTGGCAAGTTCATCTTTTACACGAGTTACAGCATCAAGGGACAAGGAAGTCTCCGTAAAGATCTTATGGCGAAGATTTCTGACATTTGACATGTATTTTCGTCGATAGTAGTATCGAGCACCTTTCCCCACTCGATGAACTATGACAGCAGTAACAAAACATGTGTTTTGTCTAGATTGGGAGTCTGTGCCTATAATAAGCTTATAAGAGCCGGTAGGTTCCTCTTCCATAAAACACGCAATATCTTTTACGATATCTTTAACAGACATCCTGCCTTTAGTGGGGCTAGTAAAATTCATAATATCATCCCATTCATAAATTGGAATATGCTTATCTATCTGCTGATAAAATTTAAACTTTATGGATCATGTATCTTTTAAGCTCTTGAGTTAGCTTAGCAAATTCTTCAATCGAAAGGGTTTCACCTCTCCTCATAGGATCTATGCCGACCTCTTCTAAAACTTTATTAATGATATCTGCTGTTATTCCCGGAAAGGCCAGTCGTCTCTTTAAGGAATTTCTTAATGTCTTTCGCCTTTCCCCAAAAGCTGATTCTACCACTTTAAAAAATAATGATTCATCATCTATTTGAACTCGCGGTTTTTCCTTTGGTATTATTTTAACTACTGCCGACTCTACTTTAGGCGGCGGCAAAAAAGAATCCTTGCCTATAGTGCATACCAATTCCACATCTGCATACATTTGCACTGCAATGGAAAGAATGCCATAATCCTTTCCCCCTGGGCTTGCTACAAGCCTTTGAGCAACTTCCCTTTGAACCATAAGAACCGCCATGGATATCCAGTAGCGGTCTTCGATTATTTTCATGATAATGGGGCTGGTGATGTAATAAGGAAGATTCGCCACCACTTTGAACTTGCCCTCAAAGAGGCTTTCCCTTAAGCTTTTCATATTTAATTTTAGCACATCTTCTTGGAATACACAAATATTTTTGAAATCTCTGGTTAATTTGTGCAATGCCGGAATTAATTGTCTGTCTTTTTCTACTGCCACCACTTTTTTTACCCTTTTGCAAAGCTGTAAAGTTAGAACTCCCAATCCCGGGCCTATCTCCAGTACCTCATCTTCGGGTGTAAGTTCAGCTGCCTGTATCATGGACAAAAGGGGCTTTTCGTCTATCAGGAAATGTTGACCCAAACTTTTATCTGCCTTTATACCATACTTTCTCATTAAACTCCTTGTGTCTATTGTCTATTCCTCCTAAAAAATTTTATAGCAAAAAGGCAGCATTAAGCTGCCTCTCCCAAAATAAAACATAATTTAACCTTGTTCTTTGTCCATACTTCGCACTCTAAATTCTGCTTTAAGTTCATCTGCCAGTTTGCTGCATTTTTCTATGTCTATATCAGGTACATCTACTACTGATATCACAACACGAGGAATATGAGTTTTCGCCTTTCGTGCAAATTCTAGTATTGAATAAAAGGCCTCTTCTCCATACTCCGATTGACATATGTCATTATATTTTTCGGCATTTTCGGCATTTAAACTGATTGAAATAGTATCTATGATACCTTCCAATTGAGGTGTGATATCCTCACCATAAATAATATTGGCTTGGCCGTTGGTATTTACCCTTATGGGCACATTTGGATAGGTTTTTTTAAGATGTTTTGCCACATCAATTACCACCTGTAGCCGCATAAGAGGTTCACCATAACCGCAAAATACCACTTCTTTATATTCAGAAGGGTCTCCTATAGCTTCAATTATTTCTTTGGTAGTTGGCTCCTTCTCCAGCCATAAGTCATATCCGCCAACTCCAGGCTCATACTGCCTTATACAAAAACCGCATTTATTTGTGCATCGGTTTGTGATGTTTAAATATAACGATTCCCCTAAAGTATACACTATCATTTTTTTGCACCATCCAATAAGATTAAAAGATTTAACGTAACATAACTATTCTATCACAATCACCATTATATGACAACAAAAATATGCCAACTACAAGGGATACGGCCTTTTGTAAGCTCAATTTTACGGATTTTCATCAAATAATAAATACATGAAAGCTTTTACAATCTAAAGAGTTTGCTAAGATTTTCATTAGTAGTCTCCACTACTTTATCAAGAGAAAGCTCTTTAAGCCCTGCCAAGGCTTTAGCAATAACCGGTATCCGAGTAGGATCATTTCTTTTACCTCTAAAAGGCTCAGGAGAAAGATATGGACAATCAGTTTCTAGTAAAATCCTATCTAAAGGAAGTTTTGAAACAACTTCCTTGGGCTTTTTTGCATTTTTAAATGTTATTACCCCACCAAATGAAAAATAAAATCCAAGTTTAATTAGTTCCTGGGCCATTTCAAAGCTGCCTGAATAGCAATGCATTAATCCTTTTAAAGGACGGAGGTCTTTTAATATGTCAAGTGTATCTTTATGTGCATCTCTGTCATGTATTACAACAGGAAGATCCAGACTTTTTGCAAGATCTATTTGCTCTGAAAATACTCTTTTCTGTATCTTCCTATCAGAAAAGTCATAATAATAGTCAAGGCCTATTTCACCTATGCCTAAGACCTTCGGGTTATTTGCAAGTTTTTCTAGCTGATTTATATAATCTTTCTTCACTTTTTGGGCTTCATGGGGATGCACACCAACACAAGCATATATAAAGTCATTCTCTTGGGCAAGTCTTAAGGAAAACTCGCTTGATTTTATATCTGAACCGGCATTTATTACTGTAATACCTGCTTCTTTAATATTTTTTAGCACCTCTTGTCTGTCATCGTCAAAGGCCTTATCGTCTAAATGTGCATGAACATCTGCTAACATTTAATCACCTCCCAAACAGCGGGAAAAAATCATATCATTTTAACTCCTTCATTAAAGGCATTTATATTTAGATTATGAAATCTCTCAGGAAGGTAATTCTTTATCACATTTCCCCAATCCAGATCAAAAAGCTCCAAACTTTTTACCGTAGCTCCTAAGAGAACCATGTTCTGAGCTTTTATATTCCCAAGCTTTTGTGCTATGTCGGCGGCTTTTACAATCACTGTGTTTTTGACCGATTGTTTTAGTTTTCCTATGACTTTTTCTGGATAGTTCTCTTTTCCTGTTAAAACCGGTAATGAATATATTTCATAGTCATTTACTATAAGTGTCGACCCGGGTTTTAAGTAGTGTAAATATCTTATTGCCTCAACTTTTTCAAAAGCCACCAAAACATCTGCTTCGCCTGATGTTATTATTGGAGAATAAACTCTTTCACCGAACCTTATTTGGGTATTTACACTGCCGCCTCGTTGGGCCATTCCATGGATTTCTGACATTTTAACATCATATCCAAGTCGAATTAACCCATCTGCTAATATTTTTGAAGTAAGGATAGTTCCTTGACCGCCTACACCTGCTAATAAAAGGCTTTTTGTCATCATCACTCACCTACCCTTTCGATAGCATTAAATCTACACACCTGTTTACAAAGAGTGCATCCATTACAAGATACTTCATCTATAACCATCACACCATCTTTAAAGGCAATTGCAGGGCAACCTATGGAAAGGCACATCTTGCATTTTGTGCATTTGTCTTGGTCAATCCTGCATCTAAGACCTGCCCTTGCTTTTTGGACTTCTTTTATTAATGCACAGGGTCTTTTTGTGATTATGACAAAAGGTTCTGTAGCTTCATAGGCCATCTTTACTGCCTCTCGGGTTTTTGAAAGGTCGTAAGGATCTACTATCCTAACATTTTCATCCTTAACTCCTACAGCTTTTACAATCTTTTCTATATCTATAATAGGTGATATATCACCACTTAAAGTTTTACCTGTTCCGGGGTTTTCTTGATGACCTGTCATAGCAGTAATACGGTTGTCTAAAATAACAACAGCTAACTTGCTCTTATTGTATACAGCATCTATAAGGGCTGTGATTCCTGAGTGGAAAAATGTGGAATCCCCCATACACCCAAAAACTTTTTTGTTTTTGCCAGCCTGACTAAAAGCCTTTTCAAATCCATTACCAGCAGATATTCCAGCACCCATGCATATTATTGTATCAGTAACATCAAGTGGTGGCATTACTGTTAAGCTGTAACACCCTATATCACCTGTTACTACTATGTCTTTGTACTTGCCTAAGGCATAAAACAGCCCCCTGTGGGGACATCCCGCACATAATACAGGCGGTCTAGATGGTACTCTAACATCCATAGTATAGTTTTCTCTTTGTCTTTCCGGATAAAATACCTCTTCTATGATTTCGGGGTTTAGTTCCCCACATATGGGAAATGCATCTTTACCTATACAGTCAAAACCCAAGGATTTGACATATGTTTCTATATATGGCTCATTTTCTTCTATTACATAAAGTTTTTCCACACCGGCTGCGAATTCTCGGATGAGTTTTTCCGGAAGTGGGAAGCTTAAGCCTATTTTTAGATAGGACGCCTTATCTCCCATGACTTCCCGGGCATGCTGGTATGAAATACCACTTGTAATAATCCCTATTTTACGATCTCCCCATTCGATTCTGTTTAAGGGAGTTTTATCGGAATACTCACGAAGACTTATTAGTTTTTCTTCCACTATACAATGCCTTTCCCTGCCAAAAGCCGGAATCATGCAGTATTTTTTTACATTTCTTTTGTATTCCTTAATACCTACATCTTGCCGCTCACCTAAAGTCACTAGAGATTTGCTGTGGCAAACCCTAGTTGTTACCCTGAAAAGAACCGGTATGTCAAAGGTTTCACTTATTTCAAAGGCTAATTTTACATAATCGAGACATTCTTGGCTATCTGATGGTTCTAACATAGCCACTTTAGCATGTTGAGCATAATAACGGTTGTCCTGTTCATTTTGAGAACTGTGAAGGCCTGGGTCATCAGCAGAAACTATCACCAAACCGCCGTTAACTCCTGTATAGGCTAATGTAAACAAAGGGTCAGCAGCTACATTAAGTCCCACATGTTTCATAGCAGCTAATGCTCTGGCCCCGGCGATAGATGCCCCACCTGCCATTTCCAAAGCAACTTTTTCATTTGGTGACCATTGAGAATATATCTCTTTATAATTGGCAATATTTTCTAAAACTTCGGTGCTTGGAGTACCCGGATATGCTGCAGCTACAGTGCATCCTGCTTCATAAGCTCCTCTGGCAATGGCCTCATTGCCTGTCATAATCTTCTTCAATTGTTCTCCTCCCCTGTAACCAAAAGTAGATTTTATTTTATAATATACACTTAAGTGTTTGTATCAACTTAAACTTATTAAATTATATCGTAAATAAGACTCTTTATCAAAGTTTTATTAAAACAGAGATTGATATAAATGGTAATAGCTGTCTTTCTAAATTCTGTAGAAACTTCTTGTCTTTTGCACTAAAGTATCTTCCTTTAGAAACTTGTCTATAAACAAAACCGGCTTACTCTGCTCTCTCTTTGCCGGTTTTGTTTGCAATATGTTTAAAAGGTAATCGGAATCACAAAAGTGCCGTTGCCAAGAGGCGACTACATACCCTGCTTATCCGATTACCTTATGTTTTTGTTTTGCCGTATTTTATGAAAGTAAGATAATCATTTTTTACACTAAGCTTGAATCCCTTTCACCATCCTGAGAATTAGATTTATCAACAACCTTTTCCACATATTATCCACATATTCACAACTTATCCCCAATAAATGTGGATAAATCTGTGCTACTTTACTTTTGCTCCTGATTCAATGTCTTGATCTACTGTAATTAGTGTCAGGTTTTGTCCTTCAGAAGCTGCAAGGAGCATACCTTGAGATTCAATCCCTCTAAGCTTTGCGGGCTTTAAGTTTGCTACCACTACTATTTTTTTGCCTACTAGTTGCTCAGGTGTATAGTGTTTTGCTATACCTGCCACTATTTGCCGCCTTTCATCACCGATTTTTATCTGTAATTTTAACAGCTTATCGGCTCCTTTGACTTTTTCAGCCTCCAAAACCTCTGCAATGCGAAACTGTATTTTAGCAAAGTCCTCTATTGAAATGAGATTTTCTTCATCTTTATTTTTGACTTGCTCTTCCTTTTTCACCTGGACCTGCTTGCTTTGCTGCTTATCCGCAAGATCTTTTTTAGCCTCATCTATTCTGGGGAATATTATTTCCTTGCGGCAAACCTTACATCCTGCCGGAAGTTTTCCCCACTCTTTGATACTTTCCCAAGTATAAAGGCTGTCATCTGTTAAACCTAATTGCTGGTGAATCTTTGCGGGAATATTAGGCATAATAGGCCAAATGTGTACCGAAATCACGCGTAATGCCTCTGCTAAATTATAAAGGACGGTAGAAAGACGGCCTTTTTTATCAGGATCTTTTGCTAAAATCCAAGGGCCTGTTTCGTCAATGTATTTGTTGGCTCTGCTGATAAATTTCCATATTTCTTTAATTGCCCCATTAATCTCCATATTGTTTATAAGTGTTTCAAGTTTTTCAGGTAATTTACCGGCCATCTCAATTAGTTCTGCGTCAGGGCCTTCAGAAGTTCCCGGTTCCGGTATGTTTCCATCACAATATTTTTCAATCATTGTTACCGTTCTAGACAGCAGATTGCCCAAATCATTTGCAAGATCAGTATTGTAACAACCTATAAGGTTTTTTCACCTACTGATGCATCCTGCCCATATGGTATATCCTTAAGGAGATAATAACGAACTGCATCAGGACCGTATTTTTCGGAAAGGTGAAAAGGATCCACTACATTTCCTAGAGTTTTCGACATTTTTCTGCCATCATGGCCCATGAGAAAACCGCCCACATTAAGATGTGGATAAATGGGAATATTGGCTGCCTTAAGCATAGTGGGCCAAAATATAGCATGTGGTTTAATAATATCCTTACCAATAAGGTGCCAGGCATGTTCCCAGAAACGCTTATATTTTTCACCTTCCGGATATTGCAAGGCAGAAACATAATTAATCAGTGCATCAAACCATACATAAGTAACATGCTCTTCATCCCAGGGTAAAGGAATGCCCCAAGACACCCGCTTACGAGGCCTTGAGATTGAAAGATCACCAATTGGCTCTGACAATATTGAAAGAACCTCGTTCCGATAACCTTCAGGTCGTATAAAATGGGGGTGTTCCTTGATATAATCTCTTAACCATTCTCTGTATTTTTCCATACGGAAAAAGTAATTGCCTTCTAGCCGTTTTTCAGGAGCCATCCCATGATCAGGACAGCGCCCGTCCACTAATTCTCTGTCAGTAAGAAAACGCTCACAACCAACACAATAATGGCCTTCGTATTCTCCATAATAAATGTCTCCTGAATCATATACCTTTTGAAGTATACTCTGCACTACTTCTTTGTGCCTAGGTTCGGTTGTGCGGATAAAATCATCATATTCGATACATAGTTTTTGCCAGGCTTCCTTAAATCTCATGCTTACCCGATCTACAAATTCCTGTGGCTTTTGTCCTGCTTTTTCTGCAGCTTGAGAGATTTTCTCTCCATGTTCATCGGTTCCTGTCAGAAAATATGAGTCATATCCTGCAAGACGATGCCATCTGTTAAGAAAGTCGGCTATGATTGTAGTATAGGCATGGCCAATATGTGGTTCTGCGTTGACATAATAAATTGGAGTTGTAACATAAAAGGTTTTTTTGCTCAAATTCTTTACCTCCTTTAAAATTCCTCAAATCAAAAAACCCCCGCCCCAAGATAAGGGGCGAGGGATTCTCGCGGTACCACCCAAATTCGCCTAAGAAGGCCTCAGCCAGGTGCGGGAAAAACTCCTCAAAAAAAATACTCTTGAGTAAGTCTTCCGATACCCGAAGGTTTTTAACGGACCTTTCCCGTAACTGCCTACTTATCGACAGCCAGACTCAGGGGCCATCTTCAGCAAAGTCTTCAGTACCGGCTTTCACCTAACCCGGCTCTCTATAAACCTATCCCTTTTGCTTACTCTTCCCATCATAGTCTTTTTATTTTAGAATTATTAAAATTTATATCATATTAACAGCATAAAGTCAAGAAAAAGGGATACTATTTGATAGTTTGAATTTACTCTATCTTAAAACCACATTATGCTATAATTTAGTAAAAAAGCTCTGGAGGTTGTGTTTAATGAAGAGTTATCGAAAGGAATTATGGTTCCAAACTAATAGCCGGAGGGAGTTTATTAATATTACTCCTCAAATAAATGAGTGCCTAGCTGAAAGCGGTATAAAAGAAGGTTTGCTTTTATGTAATGCAATGCATATTACTGCAAGTGTATTTATCAATGATGATGAGAGCGGTCTGCATCATGATTTTGAAGTATTTTTAGAAAAATTAGCCCCAGAAAAACCTTATAGTCAGTATAGGCATAATGGTTATGAGGATAATGCAGATGCACATTTGAAACGAACAATCATGGGGCGAGAAGTAGTTGTTGCCGTAACTAACGGTAAACTTGATTTTGGCCCTTGGGAGCAAATATTTTACGGTGAGTTTGATGGAAAAAGAAGAAAACGGGTTCTTGTAAAAATTATAGGAGAATAAGTAAAACAACCGCCTAGAGTAAAACAAATAAAGAATAATAGTATATGCTAAAGCCGCCCTTTAAATCTGGGCGGCTTAATATTGAAGATTAATAATAAAACTTGCAATTTAGCCTGAAACTCTTGCCATTTCTCTACTGTCATCGCTTAGACCCATCCGAGTTAATAGGGATTTGTCAAGGAGTTTTTTTGTTTCTGATATTAAGGGGCCCCCTGTTAAGACACTTAGCACTGTTCCAATGCCGACTATTCCTCCTAGTATAACTCCAATTATTGCAAAGGTGGCATCAAATGCTATTTTTAAATACCTATACTGCCAACCAGTCTTATCGCAAATAGCGGTAATAATGCAGTCAGGCGGACTAAATCCGAACTTTGCAGCTAGGTTAAAGGCTATTCCATTACAGACTATAATGTGGCCTAAAACAATCATAAACAACCTAATAATAAAAGAGGGATTTGTAGAGAAAACCATATCAATATATGGATCAAAAAAATTCATTACCGGTCCTGTCAACAATGCCCCGATAACAGTTCCCACATAAATGTATTTACGAGCTACTATTAATGCAATTCCAAGAGTAATAATATTATTAACCAGGGAAGCATTTCCATAGGAAATACTGAAAAATGCATGTAATCCATCTACCCAAATAGATGTGGGGTCTGAACCTAGCTGGCTTTTCAAAAATATTGTTACACCAAGTCCAATAAGAATCGTTCCTATTACACATAATACCGTTCTTTTTAAAACAACCTCTTGTTTAAATGAGTTGATTTTTTCTGATGTTTTTTTCATAATTACTCCTACTTACATAAAGACATAGGCATGTCTATATATTATTTACGCAGGGACCAATCTCAAAACGCCTAACCAATATAATTCTTTAATTGCAAAAACAATATTTGAATACCGATTAAGACATTATTGTTTTGATTTTCAAACCTTAATGCTTAACAAACTATAGATTTTTTACCTTTTGCAAATAATTAGAGTATTTTAATAAAACATAACTAATTATAGTATACACAAATAAAGCTTTTTCTGCCACTGTTGCTAGAGACTTTGTGTCAGATAATTGCAACCTTTTGTATATATTAGTCAAAATACATCACCAACAAATTTGCTTATTGTATAGTGGCTATTTCGTATATGTGTATTATGCCGATAGTGCTTATCCTGACGTTTTAAGCTTAATCCAAATATGATTTTGCTTTATATTGTCTATAAAAAGATTCTAGGGCTAGTATTATTTCCCGCTTTTCGCCTTCTTCTGATGTATTACTCCTAAAGGACTGGTACTCAGAGATGCCGTTTTTTATGCTTCCATCTTTTGAAACCACTATATTAAGAATGCTTGAGGCATAAGCTCCTCTTAACCTGGCAAGCGTATAAAGTGTTGCAGTTTCCATATCTGATGCTAAAACTCCTTTATTACTCCAGTATTTTAATATATCTTCCTGTGAATCACTGTAAAAAGTATCATGGCTTCTCACAATCCCTGATACATAGGGATATTTTAATTTTTTGGCAGTATCAAGAATAAAACCGGTTAATTCAAAATCCGAAACGGCTGGATAGTTTTCGTATACATAAGACCTAGATACACCATCTTCTCTCACAGCAGCAATGGGTATTACCAGATTTCCAATATCTAATTCCGCTATAAGGGCACCGGCGCTACCTATTCTCATAAAATACTTTCCACCACATGCTAACAATTCTTCCACAGCAATTCCACAAGATACTCCTCCTATTCCTGTGGAGGTTATGGTAATAGGCATATCTTTATACATTCCAGTAATCGTTCTGTATTCCCGATTAAAAGCAATCTCATTTGCTTTGTCTAGATATTTAGCTGCTCTTACCACCCGCTGAGGGTCTCCCGGTAAAATAACTCTTTCTGCTATATCGCCTTTTTTGCAGAATATATGAGGCTGTTTCATTTTTATGCTCCTTTCATTGTTCTTTAGGTAAGTTTTATAAGGGCATCAAGCAATGCTTCGGATAAACTGGGATGAACAAAAAGGCTGTTTTTAATTAGTCCTGCACTGACTTTTTGATTTAACAAAATATCAAGATTTCCCACCAATTCTGACGCATCCCTTCCTACCATCCATACCCCTTGCAATCTATCTTCATTATCAACCAACACTTTTATAAAACCGTCTGTATATCCTTTAGAAATACCTCTCCATGTGCTTACTAGCTGTTGTTTGGCAATTTTATATTTTATACCTTTTTCTCTCAGCTCCCACTCCTGAAGACCTACCCCTGCAATTTCCTGAATAGTAAAAATAGCACGTGGAATACCTTCATAATTATTTTTTCGTGTTTGTACCTTTTTGTTTAAAATTTTCAAAGCTGCTACAATACCTTGATTTATAGCAGCATTTGCCATAAGACACTTGCCGTTAACATCTCCAACTGCATAAATGTTGGGTACACATGTAATAAAACAATCATCGGTTTTGATACCCAAAGACTCATATTCTATACCTATATCTGATGCTCCTTTAGGTATATTAGGTACTCTTGAAGTACAAATAAGGCATTTTTCTGCAGTTGCAGTTTTCCCGCTTCTTAGTGTGACAACCACTTTATCATTATTTTCCTCAAGTTTTACGATCTCTTCACCTGTAATAAAATTAACGTCTAGTTTTTTCAAACCGTCAATAACAGGTTTTTTTAAATCATCGTCGTTTCCTGATAATATATCTTGCATCATTTCAACTGCAGTTACTTTTATACCATACTTTGAAAACAATGTTGCAAACTCAATACCTTCTACATTGGCCCCAATTATGATTATATCTTTAGGCAGATTTTTAAGCGAAAGTGCCTCACGATGTGTCATGACATTTTTACCATAAACAACTCCGAACCCATCTGAAGGTCTACTACCTGTTGCTATAATAATATTTTTAGCCGAGATATCTTTACCGTTAACACTGATAGTATTCTTATCTTTAAAACCCGTTTCACCAATTACGAGATTGACTTTCGCTTGCTTAAGATCAGACATTATTTTTTCTTGACAATATGTCATCTTCCGTGTGTATTCTTTGCGTAAATGTTCATAAGTTATATGAGGATTTTGCTTAATACCATCAAGTAATATTTTAATTGGAAGGGCTCCATTAGCGAAACCTGTTCCCCCAAGCTTCTCTTTTTCAACCAAAACTACATCAAGACCGTTTGTGGCACATAAAATCGACGCATAGTAACCGGCGGGCCCACTGCCTAACACCAATACATCCTTCATCTAATGACCCCCTTCACTTTGCTAAGGTATCTGATTTATAGCTGCCCTTCTTTAGATCTGGCTCAGATTTTTCATGTCGAATTTTCTTCTTAGCTAATTCTCTTTTTACTACGACAACAAGCACTAAAACCGTTACAATATATGGAAACATCTGAGTAAATTGGGACGGTATTCCTACACCTTGTAGTCTTATTCCTAAAGCATCAAAGAAACCGAATATAAGTGCTGCCACATATGTCCTTAACGGGTTTGCAGCACCAAATATTATCGCGGCTAGAGCGATAAAACCCCTATTAGCACTCATATTTTCCGTAAAAAGTGTAAGATAGCCAAGTGAAAGGTGCACACCCGCAAAACCACAGAGAATACCACAAAGAATGCTGCTTATAAATTGTATTTTTTTGGAGCTTATTCCTACTGTGTCAAGGGCTTCGGGAAACTCCCCCGCTGCTCTGAACCACCGACCATAAGGGCTTTTATAAAGAAACACATAGATAAGAACAACCATTATCCAGCTTATATATACAAAAAGAGAGTGATTGTTCAAGAGGATATTTAAAATCGGGATCTTGTGGATAAATGGTATGGATATGTCCGGGAGAGGCTGGATTTGAGGAGATGAAAAAGCCCCTTTCACTCCGAATATACTTCTTAGCAAAAACATAGTTAGTCCCCCGGCAAACATGTTTATGGCAATTCCTACAATGAACTCATCCGATTTTAGTCTTATAACAAAAACTCCAAATATAATCCCAATAATAATTCCCGATAATACAGCAAACAAAATACCCATGAGGTAGCTTTCAAAAAAGTAACTACCTGCAACACCGAAGAAGGCACCAATCAGAATCATACCTTCCATACCAATGTTCAGTATACCGGTATGTGATGTCAAAAGCCCGCCTAAAGCCGCCAGTATGAGAGGGGTAGCTGTTCTTATGGTATTTTGTATCAAGGTTATATTAAAAATTTCCCTATACATTATGCTTTGCCCCCTCCCTTTTAGAAATTGCCTTCCATATTCGCGCAAAACCTTTTTCTCCTGCAATAAACAAAATGATTATAGACTGTATAACCAACACTAGTTCTGACGGTATTGATGTCTCATACTCCATAGCAATTGACCCAGTCTTTAACATCCCAAAAAATATAGACATAAGAATAACTCCAACAACATTGTTTTTTACGATTAATGATACTAACATTCCATCAAAGGCATATCCGGGAGAAATGCTTTGCAGAAATCTGTAATGATTTCCTAATACTTCAAAAGCCCCGGCAATGCCGCATAAGCCTCCGGAAATAAGCATTGCAATTACCATATTCTTTTCTGCATTTATACCTCCATATTTAGCAAAATTCAAGTTAGAACCTATCATCTTAAAGTCATACCCTACTGAGGTTTTATCCATCATATAATATATTACAAGAGCAATCCCCATAGTAAAAAATATACCGGTATGTAGCCCGGAGCGAGATACCAGTCTTGCAAGCTTATAGGCAGGCGCTATCATTTCTGTAGCTCCCATCTTGCCAACAGAAGAAGAAAAAGGGTAATTTGCCAAATAGCCTGTAAATAATACTGCAATACTGTTAAACATAATGGTCGTTATAACTTCGTCAATGCTGTATTTTACTTTTAAGAGCGCGGGCACTAATGCGTAAAGTGCTCCTGCTAAAGCCGCAAAAACAAGTGCAACCGGAATGCCTATAACAGCTGGAAGGTTTGTAAATGTAAAACCTACATAAGCAGTAGCGAAAGCTCCCAGATATAACTGCCCCTCGCCACCGATATTATAAATCCCGCTGCGAAATGCCACTGCTGTTGCCAAACCGGTAATTACTAAAGGCACTGTTTTTGCAAAAGTATTTGCTATCTTATAGGGGCTTCCCAAAGAACCATTAATAAGTGAAGCATACGCTTCAATAGGGCTTTTCCCATTGGCAAGAATTATGATAGCACCTATAATAAAGGCTAGTATAATGGACATTGCAAGTGAAATAATAAATTCCGTATCTTGTATTAGTTTTATTTTTTTCACATAATCACCCCGCAGTGGACAAATTTTTGCCTGTCATATATAGTCCAATCTCCTGTTTCGTTATAATTTCCGATGAAAATTCACCCGTAAGCTTTCCTTCAAATATGGTGATAATTCTGTCAGATAACCGGAAAATCTCATCTAAATCCGCTGAAACCAGTAAAATAGCCTTTCCCACATCTCTCATACCTATTATCTGACGATGAATGAATTCAATTGCTCCTACATCAAGCCCGCGAGTAGGCTGTGATATCACGAGAATTTCAGAATCAAAGGAGAATTCCCTTGCTACAACAAGCTTTTGCATATTTCCACCTGAAAGGCTTTTTACCTTTGTTTGTCCTGAAGGTGTTCTTATATCAAACTCGTTAATGAGCTTATCCATTTTATCAATTATTGCTGTGTAGTTTAACATTTTGCCAAATGTTTCATAAGGTTTTTTATGCTGTTTTCCCATCATAAGGTTATCATAGACTGAAGATTCCGGAGCTAAACCAGTTTTTAGTCGGTCTTCTGGAATATGAGAAATTCCCATATTACGTATACTAGAAGGCGAGTTATTTGCTATATCAACACCTTTTACATATATACTTCCATGTTCAACATTTCTCAGACCTGTCAGCGCTTCTACCAATTCCGTCTGACCGTTTCCCTCTACACCGGCAACTCCTAAAATCTCGCCTGCATGTATAGCAAATTTAATGCCATCAACGGCTACAAAACCGCGATTATCCCTCACAACCAAATCTTTTACTTCCATTACGGTTTTTCCTATGTGCTGATTTTTGTGAAATTGTTTAAAAATAACTTCCTTGCCTACCATCATTTCTGCCAACATCTGTTCTGTAGCGTCTTTTGTATTAAGAGTTCCGACTAATTTACCACGACGCATTACACTTACCCTATGTGATACTTCTAATACTTCTTGGAGTTTATGAGTAATTATTATGATCGTCTTACCTAAATCATCTACAAGCCGTCGCATAATGGTAAAAAGCTCTTGGGTTTCTTGGGGAGTTAGGACTGCCGTAGGTTCATCCAAAATCAATATATCGGCACCTTTATAGAGAATCTTTAAAATTTCAACACGCTGCTGGATACCTACTGAAATATCCTCAACCTTTTGGTGAGGATCAACATAAAGCCCATATTTTTTTGATAACTGCTTGGTAATTTCTACAGCTTTATCAAAATCCATAATAACACCGTTTTTTCTGGGTTCACTACCGAGCACGACATTTTCTGCCACAGTAAAGGAAGGCACAAGCATAAAATGCTGATGTACCATACCTATGCCATTTTTTATTGCTATTTGGGGATTTGAGACAGTAAGATTACGACCATTAATAACAACCTTGCCTGATGTGGGCTGATACAAACCGTAAATGATTTTCATGAGAGTAGATTTTCCTGCACCGTTTTCCCCTACGATAGCGTGTATTTCGCCTTTTTTTATCTCCAAATTTACCTTGTCATTAGCCACCACTCCGGGAAAAACCTTGGTTATTCCTACAAGTTTAATTATGCTTTCTTGCATTTTGCCACCGCCTTGACCTTTTCTTTAAAAAGAAGGAGAAGTAAAAGCTTACTTCTCCTTCTTTTTAATGGCTTTTGCTTATTTTGATGTAGGTACCTCAATTTCCCCACTCTTTATTTTTGCCTTTATTTCATCGATTTGATTTTTAATGTCCTCAGGTACAATTTGCACCATATCTGGTGTTCCATACCCTATATCTACACCATTCTGGTTAATACCATAATAAATGACCTTACCAGGTTCAAAGGCGTTATCTTGTATCTTCTTAATTGTGTCGAACACTGAAAGTCCTACACCTTTAATCATACTGGCAACAATCACGTCAGGATTTATATATCTTTGGTCGGTATCCACACCTATAGCATATGCCTGTACTTCTTGTGCTGCTTCAAATACTCCTTCCCCAGTCTTTCCAGCAGCATGGAATACTATATCTGCCCCTTTAGAATAAAGTGCCAAAGCGCACTCTTTGCCTTTTGCCGGATCTTCAAAATCACCAGCAAATATGGTCTCAACTCTTACTTCCTCATCTACATACTTTGCACCTTCTTCATATCCGATTTGGAAATTCCTGATGACAGGAATGTCTACACCTCCTACCATTCCGATGGTCTTTTCTTCATTGACTCCTTTTATTGAAGTTTCTTGTGTAAACAAGGCTGCCAGTGCACCAGCTAGGAACGATCCTTCATTTTCTAAATAGCTTATACTTGTTATATTGTCAATCCCTTCAATCACATTATCCAAATAAATGTATTCTACTTCTGGATATTCTTTTGCAACTTCCTGAATTACATCATAAAACTCAAACCCCACAACTACAACAACCGAGGCATGTTCTGAAGCTTGAACCAGTTGGTCCTGGAAAAGCGACGGATCGTTTTTGCATTCCAAGACATTTCCTTGAACACCTAACTCATTTTTTGCCCGTTCAAAGCCTTCATGAGAAGAATCATAAAAAGAACGGTCACCCAACCCGCCTGAAAGGACCAGAGCAACATTCATAGGCTCTTCTTGTTGTTCTCCCTGCTGTGTCTCTTCTTCCTGGGGCTCTTCAGGTGGTGCTGTGCTTTGGCCTCCACAACCTGCTAACACTATGCCCATAATGAGCATTAAGATAAGCAGTAGAGATATGGTGTTTTTCATACTTATCCCCCTTTTTTTATGGGTTTTTACACCCTTATTGCCTCTAAATTATATCTTCCTCTTTTTTCAAGCCTTTTAGGTTTTTTATAATAATAGACTTGTTTTTAATATCTATAATTTCTTTTTCTTTTAGCTCTTTTATAACTCTGTTGATGCTTCTTGTTGTAGCCACAAACTGTTCACTTAGGCGTTCTCGATCAAAAGCGACTTCCACATGCCTATTACTTTTTATATCCTCATCAACATTTCGCAAAAGGTAATTACATATACGGTATTTCAAAGGATACAGTGTATCTTCTCCTGCCTTTTTAGATAATCTGTAAAAACTCTCACATAATGTGTTTATTAAATATAGTAGGAAATTTTTATCCAGTTCTACCCAGTGCATAAAATGCCGACGGGATATTCTCCAAATTTTTGATTTTGTTATAGTTTCCACTGAACAGACATAGGGTTTTTTGCTAAAAACTTCTAGTTCGCCGAAATATTCGCCCTTTTTATAAATTGCTTGAGAGTATTTTTTGCCTTCTCTGGATATTCTGTAAATATTAACTAGGCCTTCAGCTATTACATAAAAGTAATCATATTCATATCCTTGGTGACATATTATATGTTCCTCAGGGTATTCTTTTAACTCAAACTGATTTAATATCTCATAAGGGCATTCCTTGAACATCTTGTAATTAACATTAACTATGTCTTGGACATTCATAGGATTCACCTCAAATAGTAGATTATATTTTAAACAATTAATAGGACAAATGTCCTTCTTTACTTAGATATTGTTTTAATGAATTTGTTGTAGGTTTTCACGATGTGTGACTATTTGTAAATATAAGTGAAATCATAACTTTGTATTAGTTTCTATATTTATGTGTCGATTCCTTCTATATGTAATTACTTTTAGGTATAACAAAAGCCGCCTACTAATATGTGAGGCGGCTTATCACAATTTAATCTATAGCTATATAAATATCTCCTAATGGGCTGGATTGTTTCTTTATTTTCCCTCTTTTTACCAGATCATCTAAAGCAACTTTTAATGTTCTTACCTCATAATTTCCACCGATATCTTTATTTATATCTTCAACTGCTCTGGCAAGATTTGCTGTATATATAGGCAAATGAGGTTTAATAGATTCTAAAAGCTTTTCTTCTGAACTTTCCCTGTGTTTTTTTATTTCATCTAAGGGATTTTGAGTATGTGGGCTTCGGGTATATGGAAACCTTACCCTTATAGCAACGGTCCTGCCAAAAAGGGGCGATGACACAAAAGCATCACCTGAAGGTAGGTATGGTAATCTCCGGGCTTCTTCAGCCTTAATATCAGTCTCTTCACTAATTGTGCCAATGTCTGATGCTCTTACTGTCCTAAATATCACTTTAGTGTTAAGTTGGGCAGTTACTGTCTCATCAAGGAGGGTGGGCCTTTGCGTTGCCAAGACCAAGAAAACCCCATATTTTCGACCTTCCTGGGCTATCTCTGTAACTATTCCCTTGGTTGCGGCATCACGCCCTTTTGGTGCAAAGTTATGGGCTTCGTCGGTAGCGATAATAAATGGCGGGAAGTAATCTCCCGATGCTTCACCTTTAAGCTCTCCATCTTTATAATCCCGTCGCTGTCTGTAGACATTTGACAGTAAATATGTAGAAAACACCTGTAATAGCCAAATAGGGCCTTGGATAACTGCTAGTTTTCCCTGCATCATGGCTTCTTTCACAGGTTTTATATCTCGGCTGAAAAGTCCAGAATTGTGAAGACGACGCAGCCGCCAGGCAATACCCTGCACTGAAGGAAGTGGGATATTTTGATATTCTTCAAGAAGCTGACGCAATTTCTTATACTTTTCCTCTTCCATAGGCTCCAAATCCTGTCTTAAAGTCTGTTCAATTCTTACTCTTCCTTTTTCCAATGCTTCACTTAAAAGCTCAAGTCTATGTGAAAAGCTAAGATATGTATCACCACGTAAGTGTAAAACTTCAATAGCACTTGACATAGCTTCTGAAAGAGGTGATACTGCTGACAGCAGCGCTAAAAGGTCACGTCGGGACAAATTTAAAAATTCAACACCAATATGTTCCCCTATCTGAAACTTTTTAAAATGCTCCCTAAAATCACGCTTTTCCAAGGTAATCTCTTGGCTTTCGTAAAATTCCATCTCATAGTGAGGATCAAGCATCAATGCCGGAAAATTATGTTTCATCACTTCTTCCATTATTACCCTAAGACCAAAGGACTTTCCAGAACCAGAACCTCCAAAAACCCCGATATGAGGATATTGCTGAAACGACCTAAGGTCTAAGAAAAAGGGAACATTTCTGGATTTGTAAACCTTACCCCGTGAATACATCTCACAAAGGCCTTTAAGGTCATCTTCCATAGTAGAGGCAGTCTCTTCTGTGTTTTTTATTTCACCAATCAAGAGTCCATCTTCACCGGAACCTTTTAATAAATGTCCCCTTACCTCATCAAACAGTGGCAGTCTTGCCTGACATCCAGTAATTACGGGAAAATTGGCTTCAGTTAAAAGCTTTACTTTGGCAAGATTTATTTCATCATCACTTATTGAATATCCCAGATGCTTCAATGACTCTAAAACACTAGAATCATGGATTGTCCCACCAACTGAAAGGGGTATAAATCGGTTGTATGAATTGCTCTCTACTACTTCACCTATTAAGTCCCCCTGATAAGGATCTTGTAATACCAAAAGTTCATTCATGCGAAACTTTCTCTCTCTAGATACAACAAATACTTCCTGGGGCGTAGTAAGTCCAACTACTTGCATGGGACATGCCTCCTAAATCTGTCTTTTTTCTCTTTTAGGCATCAAAAATTCTACATATTCTTCACCTAAATATTTGTTTAAAAGACCTTTCATAACTTCATCACTTATTCTTACATTCTCATCAATAATATCAAGCCACAGCGGTATTCCTCTTCCATCACTAGGTGTCAAAGTATAAACAAGGTCTACTACTTCCTTTAAATATCCTTGCTGTTCCTCAAGTAAATCTATACCTATTGGCTTTGGATCAACAGATGCACGCATAAAGCATGTGCGAAAACCTTCTTTAAATAGGCCCGGGGCAACTTCCAGTATTTCGCCAACCTCCAATAACCCGAACAAAACTTCCCAATCAGAGGCAGGGCTAAATTTCTCTGGTAATAGATTTTTTAAGCAATCACTTATAATACCAGTGGAGATACCTTCCACAATACCCGCTAATATTATACTTTGGTCTAAAGCCATGGTTTTTAGTTTTTCCCAAGAAGATGATGCTTCTATCTTAAATCTCACAAGGGAACCATCAAGGAGAATGACCATAGGGCTTGATTGCTCAAGAGCTTCTAAAGCCACCTCAACTTCAAGAACTGCCAAATTCCCCTTAACTAGCTTTCTATATTCTTCTTCACTAACTGGATTTTCCATTATAAGTGGTGAAAGTGCATCTGTCATTATAATATCATTTTGAGATTTATCACAAGCTTTAGCCATAGCCTGTTGTAATGTAATCATATATGGAAAAGGGCCTCCGGCACTGTTTGTAGAACCGTCCACTCCAATTATACCGCCTTTTTCAGCAATATCTGATAAGTTTTGAGGTGAAAGTTTATGACACTTGTTAAAGCTGCCTATGGCCTTTTCTTGTATCATTTTTTTAAGAACAGTTGATGAGGGTTTTTGCTCTAGCCGTGCACGCATTGCTTCTGCAGTGTTTTTAAATTTTTGTTGTAGGTCTCTATTTAGCTCCTGCACAATATCCCTCCTTTGAAAGAAGAGTAAAATAATTTTAAATTTATATTGACTATTTTTGGTATATTTGGTATATTTTAATTGGGGTAAATGTCGAATCTTGAATTATGGGGGCGAATAAAAATGAAATCAACAGGAATAGTGCGAAAAGTTGACGAATTGGGTCGCGTTGTTATACCAATAGAGTTACGACGCACATTGGGTATAGCTGTCAAAGACCCTCTGGAAATTTATGTGGACCAAGACCGTATTGTCTTGAAAAAGTACCTTCCGGCTTGCATCTTTTGCGGTCATGCCGAGGGACTTATTGATTTTAGAGGCAAAAGTATATGCAAGTCTTGTGCAAAAGATATTATTGATGCTTCGACAGAAAGCCCTAAAGAAGAAATATCCGCAGTTGGCAGCTAACAAAGGACTTGCAAAATTATCTTTAAACCAAAAGAAGAGACTCAGATAAATATGTCTCTTCTTTTTATTTCCTGTTAATGACATCATAGCACATGTCTTGATTCCTGTAAACCACTATGTTCCATCATCATTTCATGAGAGCGTTTCGTTGCACTTTTAACTGCTTCTACAATAGCATCTGTAAAACCCGCCTGCTCTAAAACTTTTATAGCTGCCATAGTAGTCCCACCGGGAGTTGTAACATTTTCCCTTAAGGTCTTAGGTGATCCTTTAGTTTCTATCACCATTTTAGCAGCTCCAAATACAGTCTGAATTGTCAAATTCTCCGAAAGTTCGTAAGGTAAACCTGCTTTCATGCCGGCTTGAATCATAGCTTCCATAAAATAATATACATAAGCAGGACCACTTCCTGAAAGTCCGGTCACAGCATCCAACATATCTTCATCCACGATTGAAACCTTTCCAATGGAAGAAAAGATTTCCTCTGCAAAATCTCTTGCCGCCTTTCCTGCATAGCGACCAAATGCCATCGCAGTAGCAGATTCTTTGACTTTACATGATGTATTTGGCATAGCTCTTAAAACCTGTATTTTCTTACCCAAGTTTTGCTGCACAAAATCTGTAGTAATTCCAGCTGCTAAAGTGATAATAACATTATCAACAGTAATATATTTTCTAAGGACCATCAATAATTCCTTAACATCTACAGGCTTTACGGCTATAATAATATATTTACAATTTGTAACAAGTTCCTTGTAATCTCTAGTAGTGCAAACCTTATATCTTTCTCTAAATAGTTTTAAACGATCATCACTTTTTTTGTTAATCACATAAATATCTTCAGCTCTTAGAAGTTCTTGAGTTATTATTCCCTCCAACATTGCTTCAGCAATTGATCCGGTCCCGATAATTCCCATACTCTTTTGCTTTCGCATTTTATCGCTCCTCTTATCTTGTTTGAAAAGCTTTATTATATAAAATAAAAAACCTTTGCCTTAAAAGGGCGAAAGGTCATATCTCCGCGGTACCACCTTAATTGGTTGAAAACCCACTTTTAGGTACGCCTTGAATAACTCAAGGTTATACCCTCCCATTGTTAACGGTAGGGAATTCCCGTTTTGGCTCATCACCATAAGCTCCAGGGTGGGTTCAAAAGACTTTGCGCAAGAAATCTTTCAGCCTCTGGATTTCTCTCTCTTAGCGCTAACTTTCTTCTTACTTTTCCCTATCAATGCTTTTCTCAAATATCTTATTAGTTAAATTATATCACCTATTTTATCAGAGTCAAGATAATGATATTATTCCTATTACAATGTGTCATTTATCAACAATTTATAAGCCTCATTTCTTGATATTCCCAACTCCTCGGCAGACTCTCTAAGAGCTAGTTTTTTAGAAAGGCCTTTATCAAGTTTTTCCTGTAAATTTTTTTGAAGTTCATCTATCAATTCTTTTTGGGAAAGAGATTTACCTGGGCTATTATCATGAGATTCTTCCTTGCTATGAGCACCTTCCATGACAATTACCATCTCGCCCCGGGGACGCTTACTTTCAAATATCTTTATAATATCTTCGATAGACCCTCGAAGAAACTCCTCATGGATTTTCGTCATTTCTCGAGCAAGTACAATCTGTCTATTACCCAGTGCCTCTTTTAAATCCTTCAATGTTTTCATGATCCTGTGAGGTGCTTCATAAAATACGACAGTCCTCGATTCTAAAACTAACTCGGAAATCCTTTCCTTTCTGTCTCGTGCCTTTTGAGGTAAAAATCCCTCAAAAACAAAACGCTTTGTGGAAAGTCCTGAAGACACCAAGGCACATATAGCCGCCGCAGCTCCAGGTAAAGGTACCACTTTTATCCCTGCTTTAACTGATTCTCTAACCAAGTCCTCACCAGGATCAGAAAGTCCGGGTGTTCCGGCATCGCTGACTAAAGCGATATTTTTTCCTTCTAGTAATAGTTCTACCAGCTTGGCTCCTTGAGTTTTTTTATTATGTTCGTGGTAACTCATAAGAGGAGTTTTTATTTCAAAATGGTTTAACAGTTTTATAGTTACACGGGTATCTTCAGCAGCAACTAAATCAACTTTTTCAAGTACCTTAAGTGCTCTTAATGTGATATCTTCCAGATTTCCTATTGGAGTAGGACACAGATACAATTTACCTTTATTGGTCATGTTAAACCTCCGGTTTGCTTGCCGAAATATATCTCATTTATCTCATCAGTATAGCTCCCATCATCCTTGTAAACCACTAATGGTGGAAGCATTTTTACGCCAAAACCGCCGCCTTTTTGGCTCATCACCAAAAATAAATTTGGACTGTCTTTAGCCCTAGGATGTATAAATCGCATAAGTTTAGGTTCAAGGCCTTGAGACTTCATCTCATATAGGGCATCAGCCACCCTTACAGTTCGATAAACCATATAAAACCGACCGCCAAAAGTTAGCAGCCCAGAAGCGGCCTTAACCACATCTTGTAAAGTTGCTTCTACCTCATGCCTGGCAACAGCAAGGTCTGTATTAGAACTTATTTTGCCTTCTTTAAGGGTCATATATGGTGGATTTGTCACAACAACGGAAAAACTCTCCCGGCCAAAAATATTTACAGCATTCTTAATATCTCCGTTTATTATTTTTACCTGGTCTTGAAGTTTATTCATTTCTACACTTCTAACAGCACGGTGAAAAACGTCACTTACTATCTCTAGCCCCACAATCTCTCGAGCGTCCGTCTTAACTGAAAGCAGCAGCGCAATCACACCGCTTCCTGTGCCAAGATCTATTACCCTATCCCTTCTGCCAGCTTTAACAAAATTAGCCAGCAAAACCGAATCTATGGCAAATCGATACGAATTATCATCTTGAATTATTTTTAAACCCTGGCATAATAAATCATCAATATGCTCACTGGGGGATTTCAAAAACTTGTCCACTTTGCTCCACCTTTGCCTGAGGTAGTGATTTCATTATATCAAAGGCAAATTTATTAAACAATGGATTTGGGTTTATAAGCAGGAATTAAAAAAGCCTTTCTTTCCCATAGAAAAACTCCCCTTTAAGTAGTCCTGAATTTGTGTTATTTCAGGTGTCTACCTAAAGGGGAGCATATCAAAATCCTGAAAGAAAGGCTTTTGTTACGCTTTTATATTCGGTGGGGAACTTTCTGAAACCTCAGGGGTTAATAGTGATACGATAATTGTAACTGCTGCTGATACAACGACACCCCAAAGTATTCCCAATGGAGATAGAGAAATTACCGAACCGGATATTATACCAAGACGTGCGCCCCACGGGGTAATCCTACTGTTCTTAGTTCCCATTTCAAAGGGTTCATTAGTCTTTTTCCAGAGAAGGCCTACCAGAAGCACCGGCACTATACCTCCACCAGCCATAGTATAAGCTTTTGAGAACAGGCCAATTATACTGCTGGAGTAAATAGCTGCAAGTGTGGCGAATATACCAACTACTATAGTCAAGTATTGGGCATATTTTACAAGTTCTTTATCACTTTTATCCGGAGCAAATGGTTTTATCAAATCATTTACTAAGATAACTGCAGCTGAGTTAAGGTTTGAATCTGCACTGGACATTGCCGCAGCTAGAATCAATGTAAACACTACAGCAAGGACCCAAGTAGGTGTATAGTTCATCATCAGCCATGGCATTGCCTGGTTTGGATCAGCTAAATTTGGCTCCAATGTCTTGGTAACAATACCTACCATTGCCGTCAAACTTACGAAAACCACTGCTGCAACACCACTTATAAACATACCCCGACGGGCAGTTGTAGCATCTTTAGCTGCAAAACATCTCTGCCAGTATATTTGAGCTGCCAAGACCCCGAAGCAGCCTGTAATAAAATTCTTAAATATGGTGCCAAAAGGTACATTGCTTATAGTTCCAAGTTCTGCAGCACCTACTTCAGCTAATCTTTGCTGTAAGACAGTCATAGAGAAATTCACCGGTGCAAGAGCATAACCATAAAATATAAAGGCAAATACTACTACGATAATTCCTTGTAGAAAATCAGTCCATACAACTGAATATATTCCACCCAAAAAGGTATAAACAATAAATACTACATTGAATAACATAATTATTGGAAGGGGATTGGCTCCGGTAAAAGTAGCAAATATATCTCCTAATCCTTTACCTTGACCACCTACCCAAGCAATCATAATACTGGCAGTAAGAATCCCCATCAGTGCTCTTGTGAACTTATCCCTAATCATTAAATCGTCCATCATTTCAGAAACAGTATTGTAAGTAAATCTTCCTGCAATACCAGCAAAAACGATAGCAAAGAGTATCTTTGAACCCTGCTCACCAAATACGAAAGGAATATCCAACATACCTATTTTGTAGCCTTGGGCCGCATGCCCTATGAAGTTTCCAGCACCCATGATAGTAGCGATATCAGTAAAAAGTATGAGATAAAGTGGTAGTGTTCCTCCGGCTATTGCATAGTGGGAGAAGCTTTGACTCGCTTCATCTTTAACCTTTAGGGAAATCCATAAAAAGATAAGACAAAAGGCTATCGTAATAATCCAAACAATTGCTGTAAGACTCATGAATCTACCTCCTTTTGTAATTTTGTAGTAAATTGCTTATATACTAAAATCTATGAATCTTTTTATCCCTCCTTTCTTCTTGAAAAATTACTATATTTACCCCCCCTTACTTTCTCTAAAAACCCTAGATTAATTCTAGGGTTTTTAGAGAGTTTTCCAATGCTTTTATAGTCTTGTCATCGGCAGAACCTAGAGGCGGTCGCAGCCCTCCAACTTTTACACCTATCATGTTTAGGGCAGTTTTAACTGGAATAGGATTTGTAATTACAAATAAGGTATTAAATATATCATGAAGTCTTAAATGAATCTCCTCTGCCTTTTTGCTATTACCACTTTCAAAGCTTGTTATCATTTCTTGTATTTCGCTGCCTACTATATGTGATGCTACACTGATAACACCTTTTGCCCCTAAAGCAAGCATAGGTAGTGTTAGACTGTCATCACCACTGTAGATTGCAAGGTCTGGCGCTAATACCCTTGTCTTGCTGGTCTTGTCAAGATTGCCTCCAGCATCTTTCACCGCAACTATATTTTTTATTTGTGAAAGTCTGGCTAAAGTTTCAGGTTCAATAGTTACTGCAGTGCGTCCAGGTACATTATAAGGCACTACTGGTATATCAACAGCTTCAGCTATGGATTTGAAATGTTGGTACAGCCCCTCTTGAGTTGGCTTGTTATAATATGGTGATACCAAGAGGAGACTGTCAACACCGATTTTTTCAGCTTCTTTTGATAGTTCGATACTATGTGAGGTTGAATTGCTGCCGGTTCCTGCAATGATTCTTGCTCTTGATCCGACAATGTCTTTACATGTTTTAAATAATTGCAGTTTTTCTTTATCAGACAATGTGGGAGATTCCCCTGTAGTACCAGCCACTAACACTGTATCAGTGCCATTTTTCAATAGATGTTCTATCAAATTCTCCAATGCTTTATAATCTATATTTAATTCCTCATCAAAGGGCGTAACCATAGCAGTTATGACTTTTCCTAAATTCATTAATATCTTCCTCCTCAAATCGCTTTAATGATAGTTTGTTTATGTCAATATCTGTAGAAATATTGTTTTGTGTTATTAAATCACAAATTATCTTGCCGGTAATTGCTGAAAGGGCTATCCCATCACCTTCATGGCCGGCGGCCATATAAAATCCTTCTATTTGAGGAACTTTTCCTATAATGGGCAAACCATCCGGAGTATAAGGTCTAAGACCACTAAAGCTCCTAATAATACTAATACCTTTTAAGGAAGGAATCAGCCTAGAAGCATGTTTTAATATAGCTCGTAAGGCCACATGTGTGGTCTCCTTATTATATCCTACAAATTCACGGGTGCCGCCTATTAGTAGATTTCCGTTTTCAGTCTGACCCAATGATAATCCTATACCCAACCGGGCATATTCATCATTTCCTAAAAGTTCTGGCTTAAATTTTGCAGTTATATATCTGGCACAGTTTACATCGCCATGGATTAGTGGTGCTACAGGTTCAGTTACAATTATTTGACCTCTGCGGGGTATTATGGGGATATCCAGATCAACCATGGAACCTATAAATGGAGCATAAACTCCACAGGCATTTACCACATACTTTGTCAATATTGATTTGCCATCGGTTATTACCGAATGAACTTTTCCTTTTTTAAGTTTTATGTCTTTTACACTAGTACCCAATAAAGCCTTTGCTCCGTATTTTTTAGCTCCTTGGAAAAATCCTATTGTAAGATGTAGAGGGTTTACTTCACCATCCATAGGACTGTATGTTGAACCAACAATATCTTTAGCAAATGCAGGTTGACGCTGTCTAGCTTCATCTCGGTTTAAAAGGTGGACTTTTAGACCTATCTTGTTTTGTCTTTTTACAAACTCCTCCATTACCTTCCACTGCTCTTCAGTATATATTACTATCATACCACCATCGTTTTTATACTCTATATCTATATCCAGTTCTTTCTGTAAAACAGGAAATAACTTTACTCCCTCTAGAGCCATCTTTAAATGGAGACCTGGGTTTTTGGATTGTAATAACACTGCTTTATCGCATGCACCAGAGGTTCCCGAAGCTATATCGTTTTTCTCTACAAGTGTAACTTGTACGCCTTTTTTTGATAGCTGGTATGCTATTGAACAACCAATAACTCCTCCACCGATAACTACTACATCAGTTGACAGCATCCAAGTACCCCTTTCATTTTTACAGTTACCAGTATATATAAGCAAAACTTGTGCCAAAAAATAATAGCCTTTTTTCAAGGCTTAGAAGGATTTTTTGTAAAAAAATTTTCTAATATTTATAAACACTGGGGAGCGGTAACGGTAAAATATTTTGAAAACACTAGATATAGCCCCTTCTAAGTTTTAGAAAATCTATTCTAAGTTTTATATCTTATAATCTAAGATCATATTTTTTTATTTTATTGTAAAGTGTAGCCAGAGATATATTAAGTGCTTTTGCTGCCCTTTCCTTGCCTTTTACACTAGTCCCATATTCCTCTAATGCTCTTTTTATTAACCTGCGTTCCATTTCGTCAAGTGAAATAATCCCTCCCTTTATTTTGGTCTTTTTATTTAATTGGTTAAAATAAGGCAACAAGAGATCTTCTGTTATCCAACCACCATCAGCCATGAGAATCGTTCTTTCAAGGATGTTTTTAAGCTCTCTTACGTTCCCAGGCCAATTATAAGATAGTAACAGCCCCTCTGCCTTGCTTGTAACACCTTTTACATTTTTATGAAACTTTCGGTTAAATTCTTGAATATATATATCGACCAAGGCCAATACATCTTCTTTTCGCTCCCTTAATGGAGGTATATGGATATTTATTACATTTAATCTAAAGTATAAGTCCTCTCTAAAGCGTCCCTGATGAATCAATTCTAAAAGGTTCTGATTAGTAGCTGAAATTATTCGGACATCGATTTTTACTGGATGGGTGCCCCCTACTCTTTCAATTTCCTGTTCTTGAATGACACGAAGGAGCTTAGCTTGAAGTACTGAGCTCATGTCCCCAATTTCATCAAGGAAAATTGTCCCTTCATTGGCTAATTCGAATTTTCCCAGTTTCATTTTACTGGCTCCGGTAAAGGCACCTGCTTCATAACCAAAGAGTTCGCTTTCTAATAGGTTTTCCGGAATGGCAGCACAATTAACTTTAATCAAGGGTTTGCTGTTTCGCATACTCTCTTCGTGTATTGCATTTGCGAATATTTCTTTGCCGGTGCCGCTTTCACCGGTGATTAGTATAGTTGTGTCTTCCCTTGCGGCTTTTTTGGCTATTTTTATGATAGCTTTCATCTTTTCACTTTTCGATACAATGTCTTTAAAGCTAGCTCTGTTTTTATTCAATTTTTTAATCTCATCTTCTAACCCATCGATTACAGAAGAAGACCGTCTGAGTTCTTTAGCCAATCGAATAACTTCAGTTATATCCTGAAAAACTACCACTGCTCCTGTCATTTCACCATTTACTATAACAGGAGCTGCATTGGAGATGACTTCCGCATTGGAGCCTACTGCTCGATTTGGTTTGCCAAGGCATGGTTTACCGGTCTTTATAACCTCTGCCAATGCACCATCGGGAGAAACATCGAAAACACTACAACCTATGCGATCACTGGCAGGAATACCGGTAATACGGGTATATCCTTCATTGACATATTTGATGATACCATCTTTGTCCGCCAGCTGTATGCCTTCTTGAGCAGAGTTTAGGATAACTGAGAGCTGTTCTTTTACTTCTTTAATCATCAAAAGCTCTTCCCGCTCCCGTATAAGTGTAAGCATCACGTTTACAGCCCGGGCATCTACCAATGTAGTAGAATGTGGAATATTAGCCTTAAGTTTTTTAACAAGGTCTTCATCTCCCGTCACTTCAAACACTACATCAAGATCACACTCTTTTATCATATCTTCTGGATCTTTAAAGCATTTAATGCCCTTTTGTGTTGCTAGCTTTAAACCCGGAGCTGAAGGATTAATATCAGAAATCCCCGCTATTTTGATATTGTCATAATCGATTAAAGTCTCTATTAAGGTAGTGCCGCCTTTTCCTCCCCCAATAATCCCTATGGATAAATCTGACATTATCGATCCCTCCGGCCTTGTTTAAAGTTATTAAACAATATAGATTCAACAAAACTAGGTAAATTCCTTCTTGCAGATAAAAAATAAAAGACTAAGGTTGAAAATTGCAAACTAACCTCGGTCTTAATTAATGAGTTAACGGTGTCTGGAAATGCTCTGAAAAGCCCCGGAGCCGTGAAATTTTGAATAAAACCAAGTGGAATGAAGAATTCTTATAGCTGCGATAATATAAGATCCTTCGAATATCGCTCAGGATGACAGTGTTGTTGTCTCATGATAACGGTGTTTGATATTTGATATCCACTCTTAATTTTACTACCCGGTGATTGCTGGAATCTACCAGCCAAAGAAAACCTTCATCATCAAGACATAAACCGCTTGGATGGAAAAATCCCTGTTCCACTCCAAAAGTGCCAAAAGAGCAGATAAACTCTCCTTTATAATTAAAAACTTGTATTCGATGAGCTTCGGTATCGGACACATATACCAATCCTCTATCCCTATCTACAGCAATTCCTTCTGGGCCGTAAGATAATCCATCACTAGTACTTACTAAAAACTCTCCTTCGCCTAAGCCTGGTTTGCCAAATTCAAGGACTTTATTGCCTTCAAGAGAATACTTTTCTATCCGACCCTGTCTTGGTAAAACCACATAGATACTATCATTTTCTCCAAGAGCAATATCCCCTGGCAAATCTACGGAGAAATCATGTAGGTATTTACCATTTATCGATATTATTTGAATACGATTATTAAAAGTATCACTAATAATAAGACTATCTTCTACAAAGGCAATAATTGATGAAGGTCCCTGCTTTAAGCCATAATTGTCAAAAACCCCTAAATCTCCTGGCCCACTGCCAGAACCGCCAAAACTGTTAATAAAGTTGCCTTTTCTATCAAATACAGAAATCATATCCAAGTCCAGCAAGTATAAGCTGTCATTTTGGAAAGCGGCAGCTTTCGGACTTAAAAACCATGAATTGCGATAACCGGGCACAATATCCCAAAGGAAGCGCCCATCTGTGTTATATACAATTACCCTGTTGTTTAATTCATTAGGGGAAAAAGGATCGCTTGCCAATACAAGGATTCTGTCGCCGAATATTTCCAGGTTATTTGGATGGATAAAACCTTCATCAGAGCCACCCTGTATTGAATAAACATGTGTCCCCTGTGAAAACACCCTTACTTGGTGTTTTTCAGGCACCACAATAAATAACACATCCCCTGTGCCTCGGGCAATACTAAGATAGCCTCCATCAGCTAATGAAACATTTAAATCAGAAGAGTCTATCAAAGTTCCATCAGAATCTAACCACATTAAAACCCCGGAAGTAGTAAGAACACTTATAAATCCATTACTGTCTACAGCTATATCTTGAGGTGCAACTTTCTGGCCAAAAGTATAAGCTTTGATAAACTCACCTTTAGGATCAAATTGCTGAATACGATAGTTTAAGGTATCAGCTACAAAAATATGACCTTTGCTGTCTACGTCAATACCACTAGGACCTATATAAAACTCCGAACCTACAGCCCCTAATTCACCATCACCCTCACCTTGCTGGCCAAAGCTTGATATAAATTTCCCTTCAGTTGATATTACATAAACTCGGTCAAAGCTTAGGACAAGTAAATTGCCTTGTATATCAAAAGCCAGACTTCTTGGATGGAAATTTTCTTCTAACTGTATTTTTTCTACTAACTCATTACCATCATATTTTAAGACAGCTTTTTCTCCCATATCTGCTAAATAAACATAACCATCATCATCAACCACCATATCAACAGGTTGTGATTTCGGGGAAGGTAAAGGAACACCCTTTGATATATACCTGCCCTGGTAGTCAAAAATCTTCACAAGCCCATTTGTAGAGTAAATATCTAAAATATATATGTAACCATCTTTATCTTGATCAGCAGCTACAGGATAACCCAGACTATCATTTTTTAAGCCTGATATTACATTTTCAAAACTAAATCCTACCGAAATCACTGTGTCCTTATTACCTTTATCATTTTCTTTCTCTTGTTTACTATCATTTTCTTCCTCATCATCTGGTAGGGTATCTTTAATATCATTGTAACCATTTCTATCATTAAATCCGGGTTCTGGTTCAGGAAGGGTTGGATTTATTGTAGGCTTACTAGTATTTGAACAAGCTGAAAATATAAAAATTATGATAATACTAAAAATAAAAAACTTATATACAGCAGAATTTTCCTTCAATCTTTTTAACCGAATGTAAATCCGGTCATACCTCCTCGTAAAAAAAAATAAAAATAAATAAACTTGCTTCTTAATATTTTAAGACGATATTTTATCAAGAAATGTTCCATTCTTAGCTAAAAAACCCCACAGTTTAAACAAACCGTAGGGTTTTGTGCAATTATGCCTATTTATATATCATCGTCTATTACTACGTCCTCCGGCTAATACAAGCAAACGCAAAAGCTGCATGACAGCCATCATGGTAGCAGCCACATATGTTAGTGCTGCGGCTCCAAGTACAGCTTTAACAGGACCTAATTCACTTTTTTCAATAAATCCATGGCCTTCTAATATAGCCACCGCCCTGTTACTAGCATTATACTCAACAGGAAGTGTTACAACCTGAAATAACACCGCTGCTGAAAACAATAGTATTCCCAGCATCATAAGACTTTCTGCACTAAACAATAGCCCTATGAAGAACAGAGGAAAGGCCATTTGTGATCCGAAACCTGCTATAGGAACTATGGTATTTCTTAGAGCAAGTGGAATATAGCCTACATCATGCTGAATAGCATGACCGCACTCATGGGCAGCTACTCCAATCGCTGCTAATGATCTTCCATTATACACATCACTAGACAGTCTTAACACCTTGCGTCTTGGATCATAGTGATCGGAAAGCCTGCCTCCCTGAATTTGCACAGAAACATCATCAATACCGCTTCTTCTCAATATCTCCCGAGCTACATCCGCTCCTGTCATTTGACTTCTTGCAGGAACTCTTAAATACTTCTCAAAAGTTGACGTAACCTTAGTTTGGGCATAAAATGCCAATATCATTGCTGGGAGTAATAATATCATAGTAGAGTCCCAAAAAAACAAAAGGAACACCTCCTTTATGAGGATATGCCCTAAGGCTTAACTTACTTATATAATATATGTTAAAAAATTTTCAGTCAACACCGTTGGTATCAATTTCCTCTACAGGAAATTCCCGCACATCGTTATTTTCATCTAGTTGAACCCTAACAACCTCCTTTGGTTTATATATGGCAATCACAGTCCCCCCACCAGCAGGAGTGATTACTTTATCACCTACATTGGGATACTTTACCGAACAATCTACATATGATTCGCTTTCATATCTAAGACAGCACATTAGCCTGCCGCATAGTCCTGATATTTTTACGGGATTTAATGACAAATTCTGTTGTTTTGCCATTTTTATGGATACCGGATCAAAATCCCCTAAAAAAGTGTTACAGCATATACAGCGGCCACAGGGTCCTACACCACCCAGCATTTTTGCTTCATCCCTCACCCCAATTTGACGCAACTCTATTCGAGTTCGAAAAATAGCTGCTAGATCTTTAACTAACTCGCGGAAATCCACCCGACCATCTGCAGTAAAGTAAAAAACAAGTTTGCTGTTGTCAAAGGTATATTCCACATCAACTAATTTCATTTCAAGACCGTGTTTTTCAATTTTTTCGATAGCTATTTTTTCAGCTTCCAAGGATTTTATGATGTTTTCCTTGACAGTTTCTTCATCTTCTGGCGTGGCTACTCTCATTACATCCTTAAGTGGAGCAATAATATCTTCTTCTTTTACATCCTTGGGACCTATTACAATTTCACCGTATTCTATTCCTCTACTGGTTTCAACTATCACCTTGTCACCTACAGAAAGCTCGAGGCCTCCGGGATTGAAGTAATAGACCTTTCCGGCTTTTTTAAACCTAACTCCTACTATTGTGACCAATTGTATACCTCCTCAAGGCCTATTAGCAAATTGTACCAAATCAAGTTCTTGTTGCCCCTGGATTTCGCAATTTTTAATTGTTTATAAACTATATCCATCAATCTGACTATAGTACTCACATTAAACAATGGAACAAATTTATCAATAATAGGCTTTAAATCTTTATTTATAAGTTCTGCTTTACTATTAGTTTTTGCCAACATGATATCTCTATACAGTGAAAAAATGTATTCCAGTAATTCATCCGCTTTTTCATCCATATCAGAAAGTTTCTTAACATAATCGCTAAAGCTCAAAAAACCGTCTTTACTTGTGGTATGAAACAATATATCAGCAATTTTGCGTCTTATATCTTTGTCAAGTGTTGGCTTTACTTGAGTTTCGGAAAAATCCTGAATCTGACAACGTGATAATACGGTAGGGATTAATTTTTTGAGATTATCTGAAAGAAGTATAACAGTGCTTTGAGCAATAGGTTCCTCCAGAGTCTTCAAAAAAGCATTCTGTGCTTCTATGGTCATTGTATCAGCTTCATGTAATATATAAAACTTATTCTTTCCTTCTATAGGTTTTTCCGCTAAGCTTAATATAAGATTCCTTATCTGTTCTATCTTTACAGAGGCACCGTCAGGATATATTTCTATAACATCCGGATGTGTTTTGTTTTGTATTTTATTACATGTTTTGCAAAATTCACATGGTGCCAAATCCGTATTTTCACAGTTTGCCCTCTGTGCAAGGACTAATGCATTTTGAGTAGTCTTACTATCATTGCCTAGAAATATATAAGCATGTGATGTAGTCTGCAATATACCACCTCAAACATAAATATCCAGCAAAAGACCTCTTATTTCATCTACAAGTGCTGCTATCTTCAGGGAATCGCTATTCTCTGAAATCACTGTTTCTGCCAGTTCTAAAAGCTTTTCGTTGACTTTCTTGATAATTGTCAAAACCTTACTTTGGCCATAGTGTGCAGGAAAGCGCTCTTCTTTAAAAGAAAGACCTTCAGATATACACATTTTTAAGAACTCTGCAACCTTTTGTTTAAACTCTCTTAAATCAGCCAGGCTCTTTCTCTTTGACAGTCTTCTGCCGATTTCGCTTATTACCTGCATTTCCTGATCCACATGGTGTTTTAAAAGGTTTTTCGATGCTGTTTGATAATATTTAGAAAAAGCACGGTTACCATGCTCCGCCTTTGGCAGAATATCCTTTGGCAATCCGTAATCGGTTAATGAGTTTATTTTCATAATTTGACAGCCCTCTCTATATTCAAGACAAATACCGTCGCTCCACCTATTGAAACTTCAACGGGATATGGCATATAGGTATCATGAGGTCCCGCAGGTAATGGTGTTACGATTTTCTTTCTGGGGTGACAAATCCTTTCAATTACGGTTAAAAGCTCATCGATTCTTTCTTCATCAACACCAATCATAAGTGTAGTATTGCCATTTCTTAAGAAACCTCCGGTACTTGCGAGTTTGGTTACACCGAATTTTTTTTCAGTTAGGTTCTCTATCAGGCGTCCCGCATCACTATCTTGGATTACAGCTATTACTAATTTCATAATAAACGCCCCTTCCTCTAAAAAGTTCATCGGGTGCCATTTATCTATTCATAATATTCATATATATCCTTATAAGTCTATTATACCTGATTTCATAATCTCAAACAATATTCTTTCAAAGACCTTTTCTGGACTGTAAGATGCATCAACTATCTTTATCCGATTTGGATATAGTTTTTTAACCTTTAAGAATCCTTCACGGACTCTTTTATGAAAAATAAGTGCTTCCCTTTCCAATCTATCCTTTTTTCCTCGAAGGCGTTTCAGAGATTGTTCAGGGTCTATATCCATGACAATGGTAAGGTCAGGCCAACAATCCTTTAGAAACCATCCGTTAATATCTGTAAGCTCTTGTATGCCAAGACAACGAGCCCACCCTTGATATGCTAAGCTAGAATCTACAAATCTGTCACATAATACCATACAACCTTTTTCTAAAGCCGGGACGATAACTTTTTTCACCAGCTGCGCACGAGATGCGGCATAAATCAGTGCCTCTGCTTCCGGGACAGGACTGTCACCTTTTGAAGAAAGTAAAACTTCCCTTAACTTTTCTCCTAATTCTGTGCCACCAGGCTCCCTTGTAACTAAAACTTTAAATCCACTTTTTTTTAGGTAATCACTTATTTTCCTAACCTGAGTTGTTTTTCCAGCCCCATCAGGCCCCTCGAAGGTTATAAACTTACCTTTCATTGGATCTCCTCTTCTTTTTATTATTTACATAAGATCTCCATTAAAAGCAATTCTCATTTTATAACTTGTATTTCCCCACTTGCTGTAATACCCTGACAGTAGCCCTTATTTTTTAAGATCTCTTTAAGTATTTGGATATGGTCATTTTCGATGATTTCACCAGGCATTACGAGAGGTATTCCAGGTGGATATGGTACTATGGCTCCACCGCAAATCCTTCCTTTAGAAGCTTTTAATGGAACTTTTTCTTTTTTTGAATTAAATGCTTCCCTTGGATCTAAAGCCTTTTTGGGAATTTCATCTAATACATAATATAAGCAGCTTTTTTGAATTGAAATCCTTTGCTTAAAATTTGATAATGCTTTTATAAGCCGGCTAATATCTTCTTTTGTATTATGAAAAGAGATAAGGAAATATATATTGCACAAATCTGCATATTCAGCATATATATTAAACTTGTATCTAAGGATTCTTTCCACTTCATATCCCGTATATCCTGCCCGGGAAACATTAATCATTAGTCTTGTCAAATCTACGTCATAAATACCTCTATGACCACACAATTCAGACCCTACGCAATAAAAAGCTGTTATCTTATTTATATATTTACGAGCAGTACAAGCAAGTTTCAATGCCCTTTTTACTAATTTTTCACCATTTAATTCCACTTGAGCACGGGCTTTATCTAGTGACGCCATCAAGATATATGATGGGCTGCTGGATGTAACAAGTGAAATATAATCTTTCAATCGGTTCCTGTCAATTTTTGGCCCTTTTATATGAAGCCATGCACTTTGAGTAAATGATGAAAGGGTTTTGTGAGGACTTTGAACCCAGGCATCGGCATATTTTTCAGCCCCTTTTGGCAAAAGAGGGCTAAACCGAAAATGTGCTCCATGAGCTTCGTCAACTAATAAAACTATGTCTTTATCTTTAATTATTTTTGAAATTCCCTTTATATCAGGGCAAAACCCCTGGTAAACAGGATTGGTTATCAGCACTGCTTTTATTCCTGGGTTTTGCTCTATATGCCTTGCGATAATTTTAGGTGTTACCTGTGTATACACCCCAAGTTCCTCATCTATTTCAGGCATAACATATACCGGACGAGCACCTGTCAAGATCAGACCTGATAATATACTTTTATGACAAGATCGGGGCACTAAAACCTGATCACCTGGATATAAGACTGCTCCCATCATAGCAATGACTCCAGATGTAGTCCCATTTACTAAAAAATATGACTGGTCTGCTCCATAAAGGCTGGCAAGCTTTTGCTGGGCTTTTTTTATAACACCTTTTGCTTGATGTAAATCATCAAGGTCGGGTAATTCTGTAACATCCCATTTATAAAGATTCTCCTTAAATATTTTAAAAAAGCCTTGCTCCTCTCTTGCCTTATGACCAGGCATATGAAACCTTACAGAGTTTTTATCAGCATACTTTTTCAGTGCATTAACCAGAGGCATATGTGCTTTTTTATCCGCCTTTTTATTCAAGTTAATATCTCCCCGTATATTCTTAAGCAAATTTCCACAACTTGCTAATGACACTTCTCTTTGACAGGAAAAAATAACTTAATATATCATCTGATTAGACATAAAAATTTTAATAATGAGGCATCCTACCCATGAGGTGATATTATGGATTTTGAATGCCCCCTTTGTAATGCTCTAATCGATGTCAATGAAAACTGTCCCAAATGCAAAAAACCAATGGAAGACAAGGGACGTGTAGAAGACTACTTTGACCCTTATAATCCATATCTAGACAGAGAACTTGTTAGTATGGGAGAACCGCCCCATCAGTGTATTCATTTATTTAGCTGTCCTGATTGCGGTTATGACAGTCGAATGGTAGTAAACCAAGTACCTGTTTAATCATCATCTTCTATTACAACAGCCAATGACACTAAAAGATCTTTTTCATCAAGTTTTATAAGTGTTACACCTAAGGTATTCCGACTCATCTTAGATATTTCAGATGCTAACATACGGATAATAACACCTGAACCGGTAGATAACATCACTTCATCGCTTTCTCCAACTACACGAATACCTGCTACAGGTCCAGTTTTTTCTGTAACTTTCTGGATTATTACACCTTTTCCGCCTCTGCCCTGAGATCTAAATTCTTTTTCATCTGTGCGTTTACCGAAACCCTTTTCCGTTACAACAAGGACATCTTGGCCTTTCTGAACAATATCCATGGAGACTACTCTGTCACCATTTCGAAGGTCTATGCCTTTGACACCAATAGCTGTGCGGCCCACAGAGCTTACGTCATCTACACCGAATCTAATACTCATACCTTGATGTGTGCCTAGTATGAGCTCATCTCCTCTATCAACTAATCTGACACCTACCAATTCATCATTATCTCTCAGGGTTATAGCGATAAGTCCGGTTTTTCTGAGACTTTTATACTCTGAAAGCAATGTCTTTTTCACAGTGCCATTTCTTGTCGCAAATAATAAATAACGAGCTTCATCAAAATCTTTAATGGTAATCATAGCATTGACTGATTCTCTAGGCTCTAAGGGCAATAAGTTAACAATAGCCGTTCCTCGAGCTGTACGTCCGGATTCCGGAATTTCGTAAGCCTTTAGCCTATAAACATTGCCTTTATCTGTGAAAAACATAACTACATGATGTGTAGTTCCTATAAAGATACGCTCTACAAAGTCTTCATCTCGGGTGGTTATACCTAATACTCCCCTGCCCCCTCTTCGCTGACTGCGGTAAGTGGATAAAGGAAGCCTCTTTATATACCCAAAATGAGTTTGAGTAATAACTATATCTTCTTCAACGATCAAATCTTCAATATCTAAATCACCAGTATCGTTTACTATACGTGTGCGGCGCTCATCACCGTATTTCTCCTTAATTTTAATAATTTCTTCTCTGATAATTGCCAGAACCAGTTTTTCATCTGATAGCACTTTTTTGTAGTAATCTATCTTTTTTAGAAGTTCATTATATTCCTCTTCAATTTTATCACGTTCTAGAGCTGTTAGGCGTCTTAGCCTCATATCTAAAATAACTTGGGCTTGCTTTTCGGAAAGGTTGAAAGCTTGCATTAACCTTTCCTTTGCAGTGTTATCATCTCTTGACCCTCTTATAATAGCAATAACTTCATCAATATGGTCTAAAGCGATCTTGAGTCCTTCTAAAACGTGAACTCTTTCCTCAGCTCTAGCTAAATCGTATTTAGTTCTTCGAATAATTACATCTTTCTGATGCTCAAGATAATAGTAAATTAAATCCCTAAGATTTAAAACCCTGGGCTTATTATCTACAAGTGCTAACATGATTGCTCCAAATGTGCTTTGCAGTTGAGTGTGTTTGTATAATTGGTTTAATATTACTTGTGCATTTGCATCTCTCTTTAAATCTATAACAACACGAATTCCATTGCGGTCACTTTCATCCCTTAGGTCTGAAATACCTTCTATTCTTTTATCCCTAACGAGTTCAGCGATTTTTTCAACCATACGGGCCTTGTTTACCATATAAGGTATTTCGGTTACTACAATACGCTGTCGGGACGAATCAATAGCCTCAATTGTAGCCTTCGCCCGCACTACTATAGATCCCCTTCCGGTTCTATACATATCTTTGATACCGTCAAAACCGTTTATTATCGCGCCTGTGGGAAAATCAGGTCCTTTTATAACCTCCATTAGATCATCCGGAGTAACCTCAGGGTTGTCAATCATCATTACAACACCGTCAATTACTTCCGAAAGATTATGGGGTGGTATATTTGTTGCCATTCCTACAGCTATACCCGAGGATCCGTTTACTAATAGATTTGGAAACCTTGATGGTAATACATTGGGCTCTTTTTTAGACTCATCAAAATTTGGTACAAAATCTACCGTATCTTTGTTTAAGTCAGAAAGCATTTCCAGAGCAATTCTAGTCATTCGGGCTTCCGTATACCTCATAGCAGCCGGAGGGTCTCCATCTACTGAACCAAAGTTGCCGTGTCCATCTACCAGCATGTTCCTCATGGAAAAGTCCTGTGCTAAACGGACCATAGCATCATATATTGCCGCATCTCCATGGGGGTGATAGTTTCCCATAACTTCTCCAACAATAGTAGCTGATTTTCTATGAGGCTTATCAGGTGTAAGGCCAAGCCCGTTCATTGCATAAAGAATTCTTCTATGAATGGGCTTTAACCCGTCTCTCACATCAGGAAGAGCACGGCCTACAATAACACTCATAGAATAGTCAATATAAGATTTTTTCATTTCTTCTTCGATTTTAACCGGAACAACTTTTCCTTTATGTTCATCCATCATTTATCCCCCCTATATATCAAGATTCTGGACTTCGGCAGCATGTTCAAAAATGAAGTTCCTTCTAGGCTGCACCTTGTCACCCATGAGTATTGTGAAAATTTCATCAGCTTCTACTGCATCTTCTATATTTACTTTTAAAATCGTACGATTTTCGGGATTCATAGTAGTTTCCCAAAGCTGTTCTGCTACCATTTCTCCAAGACCTTTAAATCTTTTTATTTCAGCCTTTTCTCTCTTGTTTCCAAGACTCTCCAATGCATTTTCCAGCTCTTTATCGTCAAAAGCGTATATACTTTTCTTTCCTAAAACCACTCTATAAAGAGGTGGTTGTGCTATGTACACCTTACCCTCTTCTACTAGTGGCTTCATATATCTATAGAAAAAGGTTAAAAGTAAAGTACGTATATGAGCTCCGTCCACATCAGCATCAGCCATAATGACTATTTTGTGATATCTAAGCTTTTCAATGTCAAATTCTTCTCCTATACCTGTACCTAAAGCTGTTATTATTGAACGAATTTCCTCACTGTTTAATATTCTGTCAAGCCTTGCTTTTTCTACATTTAATATCTTGCCCCGAAGTGGCAAGATTGCCTGAATATTAGGATCTCGACCAAGTTTTGCCGAGCCTCCGGCAGAATTACCTTCCACCAAATACAATTCACAAAGTCTTGGATCCCTTTCACGGCAATCTGCAAGTTTACCGGGCAAAGCAGTGCGTTCAAGAGCGCTTTTCCGTCGAGTAAGTTCCCTAGCCTTTCGAGCAGCTTCCCGTGCACGGGCAGCACCAATAGCCTTTTCCATTATTACCTTGGCAATTGAGGGATTCTCCTCTAAAAAGCTAGAAATACCTTCCCCTACTGTAGAATCCACTATTCCCCGCATTTCACTGTTGCCAAGCTTTGTCTTTGTTTGTCCTTCAAATTGAGGATTTGTAAGTTTCACACTTATCACAGCCGTGAGCCCTTCTCTTACATCCTCACCGGAAAGATTTGATTCCTGCTCTTTTAAAATATTCATCTTTCTTACATAATCATTAAATGTGCGAGTAAGGGCAGTGCGAAATCCACTTAAGTGTGTTCCTCCTTCATGTGTATTTATGTTATTGGCAAAAGACATAACTGATTCTTGGTATGAATCGTTGTATTGCATGGCAACCTCTACTTGCATATCATCACGGGCAGCCGTCATATAAATAGGTTCCTCGTGTAACACATCTTTTTTTCTGTTTAGATACTTAACAAAAGATACAATACCACCATCATAGTGAAAAGTATTTGATTTGTCAGACCGCTTATCAACAAGCTCTATCTTTATTCCTTTATTTAAAAAGGCTTGTTCTCTAAGCCTTTGAGTTAATATATCAGCTGAAAACTCCACTTCTTCAAAAATAGTATCATCAGGCAAAAAGGTGATTTTCGTTCCGCTATCTTCTGCATCACCCTTACGCAATACATCTGTTACTGGTTTGCCTCTTTCGTATTTTTGATAAAATATGCCACCATCCCGTTTGATTTCAACTTCCATCCACTTAGACAGGGCATTAACAACAGAAACTCCCACTCCATGGAGGCCTCCTGAAACCTTATAACCTCCACTGTTAAACTTTCCCCCTGCGTGTAACATGGTAAGGGCAACTTCTAATGCGGATTTACCCACTTTAGGTTGAATTTTTACTGGAATACCCCTACCATCATCTATAACAGTGACAGAATTATCACTATTTATGCTTACTTTAATATTTTTGCAAAACCCAGCCATTGCTTCATCAATGCTGTTATCTACAACTTCATACACTAAGTGATGAAGACCCCGGCTGTCTGTGGAACCAATATACATTCCGGGCCGGAGCCTTACATGTTCAAGACCTTCTAAAACTTCTATTTTATTTTCATCATAAATGTTTTTTTTCTCCAAACTAACAACCTCCAACACCACTATTTAAGGGTCTTTAAGAAATTTGATCTTTTAGAAAGTGTGACAGACGATATAGGTGAAAAAAGGATTTTTTTATCCAAAACTATTGCAGTTTTTTTCTCTTTCAGTATATTTTGCCAATGCTCGTTATCATCATCTATAAAACCTTCCTCTTGAGATACTTGTAAAAAGTCTGAAGTATCCTTTGCAAGAAGTGCACTCTTATCAAGAATCATAATAATATCTTTTGTTAATACCGCTTCATTATTGCCTATGTGGATAAACAATGTTCTTCCCCCTCTTTATCTTAAATTGGGCATCTTTTACCATAATCCTTTCAAAAACATTCCTAAGTTCCTTATCGTCTATTTTCTGACTTACATTATATATTATTTTCATTGTTTTTTCAGGAACGACTGTTTGTTTAGTTTTACTCTGTTTATTACTTTTTTCGTCATCTATTTCATTATTTTTACTAATATCACATAAGACAAATTTTATATCTTTGATTATAGGGTCAGGGAAATTTGCATTAATCCTGTCTATTAAATCAGGCTTTAAAAAATGAAGTTGATGAATCCATACATGATTTTCCACACCAATAAAAAGTGTGCCGTTTTTTATAGAAGTCGGCCTAGAAATATTGGAAATTTTCCTGCCCACAATCGACTCATAATCTACAAATACTTTTGCTTCCATAAGTCTTTTCTTAAAACGGGAATTCTTTATAGAGTTTAACAATACTATTCCTATCTTTTCCAATACATATCACCTCAATACACCGGCTTTTACCGAGTATAAGGAACTCTTTTTTATTATTTCATCAGGAATAAAATTTAAATCGGTAGTTGTGATGAAAACTTGATGATCTTCCCGCTCCAAAATTAACCTTCTGCGATATATATCCAATTCGGACATGACGTCATCTAACAGTAAAATTGGATTCTCACCTTTTATTGTGGACAATATATCTCGCTGTGAAAATTTCAAACAAAGAACTACAGTCCTTTGCTGGCCTTGAGATCCATATAACCTTGCGTTTTTCCCATTTATTAAAAACTCAATATCATCCCTATGGGGACCTACTGATGTATAACTTCTGAGGATATCTTTATTTCTACTCTCTGTCAGTGCTTTTCTTAATTCACCTTTTATAGATCCAGTATCAGTAAAATTAACAGAACTTACATATTTTATTTTTAAAACAGTTCCTTCATGTGAAAAGTTTTCAAAATATTTAATAGCTGAATTTGATAAACTTTGTAATAGCTTAAGCCTCTCATTAATAAGCTGGAATCCGTATTCAGCAAGCTGTTCATCCCATGAGTCCAAAGTTTGCATCATTTTTTTGTTATTTTTCAAAGCCTTGAGTAGGGAATTTCTTTGAGATAAGACACGTTGATACCCTTGTAAATATTTGTAAAAGCCCGGTCTTATTTGAAAAATAAAATTATCTATAAACTTTCTGCGACCTGAAGGCTGGCCTTTTATTATTTCTAAGTCGTCTGGGGAAAAATATACGACACCTAAACCTTTAGCTAGTTCTGACAACCTTGTTTTTACTATTTCACCTTCCCGGACTTCCTTTTTTCTATCACTATACAATTTAACCTGCCGTTTTAAAGGACCGGCACGAGTATTAAAAATTCCTTGTAAAAAAGCTACAGATCTGTCATGCTTTATTAACTCCTGTTCTCTAAAAGCTCTGACGGGTTTTAAGGCAGTAAGAAAATAAATAGCTTCAAGAATATTGGTCTTTCCTTGGGCATTATCTCCATAGAAGATATTTATACCTTTTTCAAAGTTTGCATCTGTTTCTGAAAAATTTCGAAAGTCATAAAGCCTCAGATTCTGAAGATCCATTATTTCCCTGCCTCCGGCATACTATCATACTTTCACCATTAAACTCAATTATATCTGATATTTTAAGTTTGCGGGATCTTTTTGTTTCTATTTCACCATTTACTTTTACAGCACCTTCGGTGATGACTATCTTTGCCTCCCCACCCGTTTGTATACAACCTGACCATTTTAAAAACTTATCCAGATTGATTGTATCAGTATTTATAAAGACTTTTTTCAAAAATCATCACCTCTTAGTTTTACGGGCAAAATAAAGTTTATGTGATTTTCAATCTCACTGGGCCTAATAATACAAGGACCCATATCTCCTGAAAAATCAAGTTTTATCGAAGGTGCGGAAATAGTTCTTAAAGCTTCTATAAAAAATCTTGCATTAAAAGCAATAACTAGGTCTTCACCTTCTAATTTGCACGAAACCTTATCAGAAATACTACCTAATTCTGTCTGAGCTTCAACTTGTATAATATCTTCACTTATTCTAAATTTTATTAAGTTGTTCCTATTTCCTTCACGTGCAAGAATATTTGCTCTGTCGACTGCTGAGTGTAGGGCTTCAGTAGATATTTGCACGGAAGTTTTTGTTTCTACATCAATTGCCTTTTTGTAATCAATAAAATTACCATCTAAAACCCTTGAGGAAATCAAAATTTTATCAGTTGCAAATTCTACTCTGTTATTTCCTATGTAAAAATCAAAGTATTCATCTTCTTCATCTGAAAAAATTCTTGTAATTTCCATTAGTGTATTACCAGGAATTATGGTTTTAATATCCTTTAACTCATCTGTTTCAGCAGCCTTTAGTTCTTCATACCTCCAGGCTATCCGGAAACCATCAAGGGCAACTATATTCAAAATATTATCCTTTATATCTATTAACAGACCTGTTAACTGTGGTCTTGATGTAGTATCATCAGATCTGGCAAAAATAGTTTTTTTAATCATATCTTTAAACAGCTGCTGCTCTAGCTTAATTGAATAAAATGAATCCTTTTTTGAAATTTCAGGAAAATCATCAGCATCAAAACAAGGTAATACCATATTAAACTCACCGGAAGAAATATTAACTTTATTGTCTTGCCGTGTAAATTCCACCATGCCTTTAGGTATCTTTCTCACTATTTCCGAAAGAATTTTTGCACCTAATACAAAGGCACCATCTTCAGATATCTTGAGTATTTCCGAATCTGCTTTGATTTTATATTCTATACCCATATCAAAATCAGTAGCACTAATATACATACAGTTGTTACTTGCAAAAAACTTTATCCCTGAAAGTATGGATATGGGACTTTTTGAAGGTACAAACTTTTCAACAGTAGAAATACTCAAAATAAGTTCATTTAAGTCTATTATAAATTTCATAAAAATACCTCCAAAAAAATTTTAAAATGTGTCATAAAAAAATACTAAGACGAATAATATATTAAATTAGTAGTAGTAGTAGTAAGTGCTGTGGATATGTGGATAAATCATGTGAATAAGTATAATATTTGCATTTTAGATGTGGATAACCTGTGGAAATTGGGTATAACTTTATTCACATTACTAACAAAAACTATTTTTGGTCGAAAATTGTCCACTTTTTATAAACAACTTGTCCAAAGGATGTCCACAGGATATTAACCGTAGAGGATTTTTTTCCTTAAATTGTCAATAACTGTAGAAAATTGGGGATTTTCTTCTATTTCCCGAGTTATTTTATCTCGGGCGTGCATAACGGTAGTATGATCTCTGCCCCCAAATTCTCCGCCGATTTTAGGTAATGAAAGATCCGTTAATTCACAACACAAGTACATAGCAACTTGGCGTGCAAAAGCCAGGTCTTTAGTCCTTTTTTTAGTTTTAAATTCATCTGGTCGAATTGAAAAATGATTTCCTACTTCCTCCAAAATTTGTACAGGAGTGACATTTTTAGGTCTGTCATCAGGTAGAATATCTTTTAACACTTGTTCTGCAAGGGCTACGTCTATAGAGCTTCCAGTGAGGGAAGAGTATGCTACTATACGAATAAGGGCACCTTCAAGCTCCCGGATATTTGTTTGTATCTTTGTAGCAATGAAGTTTATAACGTCATTGGGTATAGTCAGGTTTTCCATCAATGCCTTTTTTTGCAAAATTGCAATCCTCGTTTCAAAATCCGGTGGTTGAATATCAGTAATAAGTCCCCATTCAAACCTAGATCTTAAGCGCTCTTCAAGGGTAGGTATTTCTTTTGGTGGCCGGTCACTTGATATAACCAATTGTTTATTAGCTTCATGAAGTGCGTTAAATGTATGGAAAAACTCCTCCTGTGTCCGCTCTTTTCCTGCGATAAATTGTATATCGTCTATTAAAAGAACATCGATAGTCCTATACTTGTTTCGAAACTGTACGTTTTTGTCATCTCGGATAGAATTAATAAGCTCGTTTGTAAATCTTTCTGAAGAAATATAAAGAACTTTACATGAAGGGTCTTGATTAAGTATGTAATGACCTATAGCATGCATTAAGTGTGTTTTACCTAAACCTACACCACCATAAATAAAAAAAGGATTATAGGCTTTAGCCGGTGACTGGGCAACAGCCTGTGAAGCGGCATGGGCAAAACGATTACTATTACCTACTACAAAAGTATCAAAGGTATACTTTTGAATAAGAGAAGGAGTTTGTTCTTGTATTATACTCTTTGATTCTAGGTCATTTTCTTCTGTAATGGTTTCATCACATAGAATTGGTGAATCGCTCTCTTGTTCGTTAATATTTAAAAGAACTTCTATATCTTGTTTTAAAACAGAACTTAATATATCTTTGATAAGGTTTAAATACCTTTTTTCTATAACTGATTTCATGAATTGATTCGGAACTTCAACAATGGCAATATCATTATCCAGAGAAGAAAGTTTTGCAGGTTTTAAAACTGTATTAAATGACATGTCATTATTTAGTTCATTACTAAGAATTTTTAGAACCTGTTTCCATAAATCAGAAGGGTCAATAGACATAAAAAAAACCTCCCCGTAAATCCCGAAGAAAATATTATAAAACCAATTAAATAATAACAGAATAAGCGTTTATATTCAATAAAGGAAAAATAATAAACTATTTTAGGAAAAGAGAAAAATGTTAAACAGAAAATCTGCTACTTTATTTTCGTTTAGAAATGTATATTACTTAAGTATCAGTCTTTTCTTGACAGCCAATTATATTATAAGATATAATCGTTATAGTCAAAAGCAGAATTTACAAATTTTATCATTTATGTAGGTCGGAGGTGTAAACGTGAAACAGACATACCAACCAAAACGCAGACGTAGAAAGAGAGTTCACGGCTTTAGAAAGCGCATGTTGAAGAAATCAGGAAGAAATATCATCAAGAGAAGAAGGTTAAAAGGAAGAAGAAAAGACTATCTGCCTAGTCTTTTATGAGATTTATAGCGGCCTTTTAACGGCCGCTTAGGCTTAACATTTAGTTTTGAGCCTTAAAGCGCATCTCTTTAGGTTTAGTCGGAGGAAATAGTTTATTGAATAAATGCTTAAGATTAACAAAAAATTTAGAATTTAAAAATGTATATAAAGCGGGAAGGCGCTGGACCAGCCCTTTTTTTACTATGTACATAAAAAAAAATAACCTAAATCACTCTCGTTTGGGAGTTTCAGTTTCTAAAAAAGTTGGTAAAAGCGTAATTAGAAATAAGATTAAAAGAAGGCTTAAGGAAATCTTTAGACTAAACCTGGATAACATAAAAACAGGCTGGGACATAGTATTGTCAGTAAAACCTGCTGCTATAAGTTTAGACTATTATGAAATCGATAGGGAAGTAAAATCACTATTTAAAAGAGGGCGCATATACAGTGGTAAAAAGGTTAATAATTTTAATAATAATATTTTATAAAAAATATATATCTCCCTTAAAACCTAGGTCTTGTAGATTTTATCCTACCTGTTCGGAATATGCCCTTACTGCAATTGAAAAATATGGGGTGATAATAGGTGGTTGGAAGGCAGTGAAGCGAATTTTAAAATGCCACCCATTTCATCCTGGCGGATACGACCCTATTTAGATATTATATAAATCCCAAGTATATAAAATAAGAATATGAGGGGGAGCAATAAATGACCTTTCTGCGAGAAATAATAAAGCAGCTGATGGACATAATATTCGGCTATACTAATAGTTACGGTATTGCAATTATACTGCTTACAGTTTTAATTAAGATTGTTCTTCTACCTTTCAGTTTTATGCAGATTAATTCTATGAAAAAAATGCAGGAAATAGCACCACTACAGCAAAAACTGCAAAAAAAGTATAAGAATGATAAGGAAAAGTTAAATACTGAGATGATGAAGCTCTATGAAGAGAATAAAATAAACCCAATGGGGGGATGTCTTCCACTACTTATCCAGTTTCCTTTCATAATTGCATTGTTTAGAGTTCTTCAGTCATATAATTTTGGAGATGCTGGTTTTTTGTGGATCACAAACTTAAGTGCACCAGATAAAACTTTTATCTTACCAATTCTTGCTGCTGCAACTACCTATTTACAAACAAAGATTTCCACACCTTCAGGTCCTAATAACCCAAATGCTACTATGAATGTAGTCATGCCATTATTAATCGGTTGGATGTCATTGCAATTTCCGTCGGGTCTTGCATTGTACTGGGTTGTAAGTAATGTCGTGCAGATTTTACAGCAATTATTGTTTGCACTTCCACAAACTCCAGTTAAGGAGGATATAAAATGATATGAAAGTCCTAGAGAAACAAGGTAAAACAGTGGATGAAGCCATAAATCTGGCATTAGAAGAACTAAAGGTAAGTCGTGATGATGTTGAAGTAGAAATCCTAGAAGAAGGAAATAAAGGCATACTAGGATTTTTATCAAAGATGGCCAGGGTAAAAGTTACTGTAAAACCTAAGCCAGATGAAATAGCGACAGAATTTTTAAGAGGGCTGCTTAATTTTATTGACAAAGACGTAAAGATACATAGTTCCTTTAAAGATGGTGTTTTAAACGTTGAGTTGGAAGGGGGAAATGTAGGAATTCTTATCGGTAAAAGAGGCAGTACTCTAGATGCTCTGCAATATCTCACTTCCCTTGTTACAAACAAAGACAGCGATGATTATACAAGAGTATTACTTGATACAGAAAATTATAGGGAAAAACGTGAAAAAACTTTAGAGCGTTTGGCTTTAAAAATGGCAAGTAAAGTTAAAGATACTAGAAGAAGCGTAACCCTTGAGCCAATGTACCCTAATGAGCGTCGTATAATACACACGACTTTACAAGATGACCTTGAAGTAAAGACAAAAAGTGTAGGAGAAGAACCTTTTAGAAAGGTTGTTATTTCATTAAAATAATATCACGACATAAGCTCCAGAGCAAAAAGCTTTGGGGCTTATTTAAAAGTGAGGATAAGTTATGAATAAATACTCTAATGATACTATTGCCGCTATTTCTACTGCATTAGGTGAAGGAGGCATTGGGATAGTAAGGCTCTCCGGACCGGAATCCTTTAGCATAGCACAAAAGGTATTTAAACCTCAAAAGAAAAAGAGTTTTGAAGAATTTAAAAACAGGACTCTATATTTGGGTCATATTATAGAACCCGAAAGTGGCGAAATAATAGATGAGGTCTTAGTCTCATTTTTTAAGGGACCCTACACATATACTCGTGAAGACATGGTTGAAATAAACTGCCATGGAGGTTTGGTAGCTCAAAGGCGCATTTTGGCTGTAGTACTTAATCAGGGAGCCAAAATAGCAGAACCGGGGGAATTTACTAAAAGAGCTTTTTTAAACGGTCGCATAGACCTATCTCAAGCAGAGGCTGTAATTGACATAATAAGAGCTAAAACCGATAGGGCATTACTGATGGCAAATAAGCAGCTGTCAGGCGGATTATCTAACAAAATAAAAAAGATACGTTCAGATTTGCTAAACCTTATAGCACATATAGAAGCAAATATCGACTTTCCGGAAGAAGATATCCCGGAAGCAGAGCCGGAATATATACTTAATGAGATAATAAAAGGTCGAAATATGGTAAAAGATCTTCTTGAAAGTGCCGGCGCCGGTAGAATTCTAAGAGAGGGTCTTTCCACACTAATTCTAGGGAATACTAATGTTGGAAAGTCATCCTTATTAAATACATTACTTAAGGATGAAAGGGCTATTGTGACAGATATCCCCGGAACAACCCGGGATGTCATCGAAGAATATATAGATATAAAAGGTATACCAATAAAAATAATTGATACCGCAGGAATTAGACAAACATCAGATGAAGTGGAAAAAATTGGAATAGAAAGAGCAATGAAATATCTTGAAGATGCGGAGTTAGTGCTGTTAATGTTTGATGCATCTAGGAAACTGACTGATGATGATATAAATCTTATTAAACTCGTTCGAGAAAAACTTACCATCACAGTTATAAACAAAACTGATTTACCCACAAGTGTTGATGAGGAAAAGCTTAAACATGAACTTTCAGCTGAGAAAATAATAAAAATATCCGCACTAAAGGAAGAGGGAATAGAAGAATTAAAAGAAGCTATTTATGATACAATCTGCGATAAAATTGGTATTATGGATGAGGGTTTGGTGGCTGCAGGTGAGAGGCAAAGGATTGTATTAAAAGAAGCCTATGATTCTTTAGATAAAGCTCTTGATTCTATGAGGATAGGGATGCCTATCGAAATGGTGGAAGTTGACATCAGGGATAGTTGGGAAAAACTTGGTGAGATTACCGGTGATACGGTTAGAGAAGATATTATAAAAACCATATTTCATAATTTTTGTATAGGCAAATGAGGGTGACTGTATGGAATATAAAGTTGGTAAATATGATGTAGCCGTAATAGGAGCTGGGCATGCAGGATCTGAGGCTGCCCTTGCTACTGCGAGGACGGGTCTTAGTACGGTAGCTTTTGCTATTAATCTGGATAGTATTGCTTTGATGGCATGTAATCCTTCTATAGGCGGTCCGGGTAAAGGCAATATGGTAAGGGAAATAGATGCTCTTGGCGGTCAAATGGGTATAAATGTGGATAAACACTTTATACAGATTCGAATGTTAAATACTAAAAAAGGTCCAGCAGTAAGAGCACTTAGAGCCCAGTTGGATAAAAAAGCTTATTCTGCAGGTATGAAGTATACTTTGGAAAAGCAGCCTAATCTTGATATAGTCCAGGAAGAAGTAGTCAAAGTATTGCTTCAAGGAAACAAGGTTAAGGGTGTTGTTACAAAAACTGGTGGCGTATATGAAGCTAAAGCTGTGATCATAACAACAGGTGTTTACCTTCGGGGAAGAATAGTTATCGGTGATTTAAGTTATAGCAGCGGCCCCAGTGGTCTTTTTCCTGCTAATGAGTTGTCCAAATCCTTGGAAGATATGGGATTTGAGTTAGGAAGGTTTAAGACTGGTACTCCACCGAGAGTCCACAAGGATTCAATAGATTATTCAAAAATGATTATTCAACCCGGTGATGATGTAATAATACCCTTTTCATATACATCAGGGAAAATAGAAAGAGAGCAAGTACCATGCTGGCTAACTTATACAAATGAAAAAACCCATGAAATAATAGAACAAAATCTTCATAGAGCTCCCCTTTATACCGGTGATATAAAAGGTGCAGGTCCTAGGTACTGTCCAAGTGTAGAGATGAAAATAGTAAATTTTAAGGATAAAACAAGTCATCAAATATTTATAGAACCAGAAGGAATCGGAACAAATGAAATGTATGTTCAAGGACTTTCGACAAGTTTACCTATGGATGTACAGATAGAAATGGCTCGTTCTGTTAAAGGAATGGAAAATGTCAAGATTATGAGGTTTGGCTATGCTATCGAATATGATTTCGTGATTCCTACACAGCTAAAACCCACACTAGAAACAAAATCTGTTAGTGGATTATATATGGCAGGTCAAATCAATGGCACCTCAGGATATGAAGAAGCCGCTGCCCAAGGCCTTATAGCAGGTATTAATGCAGCTTTGAAAATTAAGGAAAAAGAACCGGTTGTGTTAAAAAGGTCAGATGCTTATATAGGAGTGCTTATTGACGACCTAGTGACAAAAGGCGTTATGGAACCATACAGGATACTCACATCAAGGGCCGAATACAGGTTATTGCTAAGACAGGATAATGCGGATCTAAGATTGATGGATATCGGACATCAGGTAGGACTAATTAGTGATGAAAGGTATAAAGGATTTCTTAAAAAGAGAAAAAATATAGAAGAAGAAATAAAGCGCCTTGAATCCGCAAAAATTAACCCAACTGTCCATGTAAACAAAAACCTAGAAAACATGAATACTGCTGTGCTAAATACTCCCTCCTAGCTTAGCTGAACTTTTGAAACGGCCTGAACTAAATTATGAGAGACTAAAGGTATTAGATGAAGATCGGCCTGACCTTTCTGAAGATACTATTGAACAGGTTGAGATAACTGTTAAATACGAAGGATATATTAAAAGACAAATTGGACAGGTTGAGCAGTTTAAAAAGCTAGAAAATAAAAGAATTCCCGAAGATATTAATTATGACGAGATTTATAATTTGGGGTTTGAAGCTCGTGAAAAGCTTAAACAGGTAAAGCCTATTTCAATCGGTCAGGCATCAAGGATATCGGGAGTTAACCCTTCAGATATTACAGTTTTAATGATATATCTTGAAACTAAAAGAAGGCAAAAGACAAATGAACAGTAATTTTAAAGAGGTTTTAAAAGAAGAAGCAAAAAAGAATAATATTGTAATCTCTGCTGATCAATTAGAACAGTTCGATGTGTTTAGGGATAATTTAATTGACTGGAATAGCAAGGTGAATTTAACAAGAATTGTCGAACCTTACGACTTCGCTAAAAAGCATGTTATTGATTCACTTATGTTATTAAAACATCTTAATATAAAGCCCGATGCAAAGTTGATTGATGTTGGGACAGGCCCCGGAATTCCGGGCCTTATAATAAAGATTTATAGACCAGATATGAGCCTTTCCCTCTTAGAGTCTGTGGGTAAAAAAACCAATTTTCTAAATTGGATTGTAGAAAATATGAATCTACAAGATGTAAAAGTAATAAATAATCGGGCAGAAATTGTCGGCCATGATAAGGAGCATCGAGAGAAATATGATGTTGTTGTTGCAAGAGCGGTCTCTGCTCTAAATGCACTCTCAGAGATTTGTCTTCCATTTGTAAGACACGGAGGAATATTTGTAGCAATGAAGGGCCCTTCTCCAGATGAGGAGATACGATCTTCCCAACGTGCTCTTGGTATATTAGGTGGGAAATTAAAGACATATACTGAGTATGTTTTAGATGGGGATATGAGGAGGACTTTAGTGATTATCGATAAGATAAGAAACTGTCCAAATAAATATCCCAGAAAACCGGGAATTCCTGAAAAGACCCCTTTATAATTTCCAGCAAGTTCGACAACCATGTCATTTAAAAGGGGTTTATGACAAGTAGTTTTGCAGGTTGGGAAGAAGGATTTCAAGTAATTACATAGAAATATATTAGTATGAGTTAGCGCATAAAAAAGGCTAGAATAACAGATTTACAAATAAAAAGTTGATTTTAGTGTGGATTTTTCCTAGTGAAGATGATGGTACATTTATCACCAGACACTTCTCACACCTAAATCAATGATTGGGGAAAAACAAAAAAGGGGGGGTCGCCAATGTGGGGGGCAACCAGGACGAACCTCAATATAGTAAGCATTCCACTTGATGAAATACAGCCGAATATTTACCAACCTAGAAAAGATTTTAATGATAATACCCTTGACGATTTAACAAATTCTATTAAAAGTTACGGAGTATTACAGCCTATTGTAGTTAGACGAAGCGGCCGTTCGGGATATGAGATAATCGCTGGGGAACGTCGATGGAGAGCATGTAAAAGAGCAGGGCTGAAGGAAATTCCCGCAATAATAAAGGATGCGAGAGATTCAGACACGGCTATACTTGCACTTATTGAGAATATTCAAAGAGAAGACCTAAATTTCATTGAAGAAGCTGAAGGTTTTCGTCAGTTGATACAAGAATGTGGTGTGACACAAGAACAGTTAGCTTTGAAATTGGGGAAAAGCCAGTCAACTATAGCAAATAAAATGCGAATATTAAGGCTTTCCCCGGAAATTCTGAGCATTATTTCCCAGGAAAAACTAAGTGAACGTCATGCCCGATCTCTTTTGAGATTGCCGGATGACAACCTTCAAAGACAAGTCATAAAGCAAGTGGTTGAAAAAGGTTTAAGTGTTCGTCAAACAGAAGATTTAATAGAGCAAATCATAGAAAATATTAACGAAGACAAGAAAAAGAAAAAAAAGTCATATAAAATAGCGATAAAGGATGTAAGGATTTTTGTCAATTCAGTGAGAAAACTTGTAAAAAGTATTCAAGAAACGGGGATAAAAGCCGAATACAAGGAAGTAGACAAAGGTGAATATCTGGAAGTGATGGTTCAAATACCTAAAAGGTAATGAACCTTTTTTTCTGTCTATATTTTGGTTAAGCAAAGTTCATTGGTGAAGATATTTAGCATTAGAATATTAAAAGAGCAATAAAAAAAGATAATTGCATTTAGATTTATTGAACAATATTAGAAAATAGTGTGTTCAGGTTTATTTATGTGAGGAGGTAATTTTTTGAAAAGGTTTGCTTTGCTATGTATCTCAATTATCTTTGCCTTCACTTTATTTGGATGTTCGATAGTTTCAAAGAATAGTAATGATAACGAAAAAATTGCAATGAATGCTTCAGTTGCGATTGGAGCATTGGATAAAGATAATTTGGATAAAACTAAAATCACTTACGAGGTTGTAATTAGTGGGGACAAAGAAGATATCAATAGTATTTATGCTCAAGAACCGATAATTAATACTCAATATATTGACATGATGTTAGAAAATGGTCCTCACAACTCACAGGTAAAAGGCATAGAAAATCCTTACTTAGAACTCACAGGTAGATTTGTATTCGACACCGCTGGTAAAAGTAAAGAGGAAATTGATGGCATGTGCTTATTTCAGGGAATCAAAATAATCGACAAGGATAACAATGAATACACACTAAAATTTAATAAGAACTAAAGAGTCTGAGAAAAATATGTATCTATAAAAAAATACATTCTTTATTAAGTGCACATCAGTATGGTTATCCTACACATTATAAGTTTGTCATTCCGAGTGAAACGAGGAAGTTTGGGTTTAAAGCAAAGATTTTTTAGGCAGAGCATTTAGGATGACGATAAAGCAGAGCTATTATAACGATGACAGAGTTGCTATTCTTTAGACAACAAGGATAACCCTATCTTTTTATCCATAGCAAGGCGGATAAGCCTTCCTACCATCCTGAACAAAGGGAAGGATCTTGTTTACATTCTTTATAGAATGTAGATAATTGTCACTTTAGGGAGATATCATGGAAGTTGCCTTTTTAAAAAGAGCAGATTGTATTTCAGGAAAAACCAAGTTTAAAGGCTTATCTATAAAAAATGAGATTTTTTCTACTTCAGAATCGTTTAATTCACCCATTTCATATATTTCCCCATAGAAAAGACGACCATGGCTTGTTTTTTCAGATGAAATCACAGAGTAATCACATAATGCTTTAATAAAATATTTTACAGCTCCTGTTTCTTCACATAGTTCTCTAGAAGCAGCATCATTTATATCTTCATTTTCTTCCCTATGTCCGGCAGGCATTTCCCAGCCATTTCGGCCTTTGTTTTTTACAAATACCCATTTGTTATCATAAATTGTACAAATTACAGCTATATCTAAAAGGTGACTAGGTATTACACCCATCTTAAAAAAGCATATTTTCATATATTTCCTCCGAAAACCTACATCATATTATATATTTTAATCATAAAAGAAGATTATCTTCAACAAAAAGAAGGAAAAACACAAGAAAAAACGAAAGTTATACTATGGTAAATAGGCAAACATTGAAAGGAGGACAGAAACAAAAGCACCCGGATAAATAGTGCTTATGTTTCGTAATTTATGTCCAGGATAATAGCAATCGCAAATCAAAAAGGCGGAGTGGGTAAAACCACTACAGCAGTAAATCTTGCAGCTTGTCTTGGAGTACTTGGTCAAAAGGTTTTGCTAGTAGATATTGACCCACAGGGAAATAGCACTAGTGGAACAGGCATTGACAAGCAAAACAATGATAAAACAATATATAATGTTTTGATAAATGAAGAACCTATACAAAACAACACTGTCAAAACTGAATTTGAAAACCTATATCTGCTCCCATCAAATATTCAGCTGGCAGGGGCAGAGATAGAATTAGTTCCAGCTATATCAAGAGAGTATAAATTAAAAAATGCAATGGAGGATATTCAAGAAGAATACAATTTTATTATAATTGATTGCCCTCCTTCTCTGGGCCTACTCACACTTAATGCTTTAACAGCAGCTAATACGGTGCTGGTACCTATCCAATGTGAGTATTACGCGTTAGAAGGTCTTGGACAACTTATGAACACAATTTCACTTGTACAAAAACACCTGAACAAACAACTGGAAGTGGAAGGTGTCTTACTTACAATGTTTGATGCCAGAACGAATCTTTCCATACAAGTGGTTGATGAGGTTAAAAAGTTTTTTAAGAACAAAGTTTATAGCACAATAATACCTAGAAATGTGCGGCTTAGCGAAGCACCAAGCCATGGTAAGCCAATTATAAAATATGACATAAAGTCCCGTGGTTCGGAAGTTTATATGGATTTAGCAAAGGAGGTCCTTGACATTGAGTAAACGTGGTTTAGGAAGAGGCCTTGAAGCATTAATCCCCATGGAAAAAAGCAGTGAAGAGAATGTTACAGAGATAAATATAAAACAGATTGTAGCAAATAAAAAACAGCCAAGAAGAGATTTTGATGAAAATAAACTGGATGAGTTAGCAGAGTCAATGAAACAACATGGTGTGCTTCAACCTATTATCCTAAGAAAAAAAGGCAGCAATTACGAGATTGTTGCAGGAGAAAGAAGATGGAGAGCAGCCAAAAAAGCCGGATTAGAAAAAATTCCGGCAGTAGTAAAAGAGTTTTCTGATGCTGACGTGATGGAAATAGCCCTTATAGAGAACCTGCAAAGAGAGGATTTAAATCCTCTTGAAGAGGCAGAAGCATATAAAACCCTAATGAGTGATTTCGGGTTAACCCAAGAAGAGCTATCCAAAAGACTCGGGAAAAGCAGATCACTAATTGCAAATACAGTTCGATTGCTAAATTTAGATGCAGAGATTCAAAAACTGGTCTCAGAAGATAAATTAACAGCAGGTCATGCAAGAGCGCTTTTATCTATTCAAAACAAAAAAGAAAGACTGAGCCTAGCAAATAGGATTAGCAATGAAAACCTTTCAGTCCGCCAAACAGAAGAAATTGTAAAGAAAAACTTAAAGAATAAAGACCGTGGAAAATTAAAAAATTGAAGGAAATAAATCCTGTTATTATGGATATAGCAGAAAAACTACAAAGAACATTAGGAACAAAAGTAAAGCTTAAAGGAAATGAAAAGCGTGGAAAGATAGAAATTGAATTCTACTCGAGTGATGAGCTGGAAAGAATACTCGAGACGATAATGGAATAAAAAACAACATAGAATTTTGGCAGAAGACTAACAATAAAAAACGAAAGCATTTCATCAGAGTTTTCCAGATTACATATTTTAAGACAATTGCATTAAGCCAAGCAAAGAATCAAGTGAGCCCTTTGCTTGGCTTATTATTACAAGAAAACGAACTAGTAATAAAATAAAACCACCTTATTTTTCAAGCTTAACAATGACAAATAGTTTAGAGTAGATTGTTTTACAAAAACATAAAAATGTTTCACGTGAAACATGTCCAATTTTATAAACAAAAGTGAAAAAGAAAATCATAACAAAATAATGTACGAAATCAGATTTACGCCAAAACAAGATACTTTCCCTTAGTCGGAATTTACGCCTGTTACCATACTGAGATAACTAGCAACTAAGCAGGGCCTTTATAGCAAAGAGAAGCATAGAGGCAAATCATTCTAATAGCAAGCTTTTGAATTCTGTCACTGTAGCATATGCATGCACTTATATATTGTTATTATTTCGTGTGCTTTGAATCAGCGATTCTAAGCACGCATTAGACTTTTGCGTATTTGCAATGAATTTGGGCTCTATGATTCCGACATGTCCATTTATAGGCTTCCATTTAGACATCGCATTTAAGTTTTTATTTTTGAACGTGCATTTGACTTTATCATTCAAGCAGCTGCTTTTGAACTATATCATTCTAATCTCGGTGAAGAATTTTAAAAGCACTCATAGACTTGCTTCGCTCAAAACAAGAATAATGACATCTTTTTTGTAATCCTGGGAAAAGCTAAAGGTCTTAAGGCATATCATTTACAAAGTATGCATCAGTATGGTAATCCTATATAGTAAGTTTGTCATTCCGAGTGAAACGAAGAATCTTGAGTATAAAACAAAGATCCTTCAGGATGACGATAAAGCAGAGCTATTATAACGATGACAGAGTTGCCATTCTTTAGAAAACAAGGCAACCCTATCTTTTTATCCATAGCAAAGGCGGGTAAGTCTTTCCTGTAATCCTCAACAAAGCGAAGTATCTTGTTTACATTCTTTATAAAGTATGCAAGAAACTATCATGACAAAGCAGGAGGGAATAATGTGGAACAACCTAAAATTATTATAAATACAACTATGTCAAAGGAAGACTATAGGAAATTCTTATACATTGCAACATTTAAAAGAAATAAATTTGTAATTCCTATAGTGGGGTTTATCTCTTTGCTTGGAAGTATAGTAATAACTTTTGATAATGGTGGTTTTAATTCTATAAAACTCATTATAAGTTGGATTCTATTGTTTGCACTGGCAATTGTTGCTGTTATATTTAAAGTTGAAAAGAAGAATGCACAACGAATAAAGACAGATAAGACAGGCACCTTTGATAGTATCAGTAATTTAAAATTTTATGAAGACAGAATTGTTATGGAGAATGAGGAACTTAAGTCAAAGGGTGAGCTTAAATATAATCAATTTTTTGCCTTAATGGAAAGCAAAGATTACTTCATTTTTTATTTAACAGCAAACCAAGCATCACTGGTAAGGAAGAAAGATGTGGATGATCTTAATGCTTTTAAAGACTTTATCGTTGAGAAATTTAAAGGTAGATATAAAAATATATAGCCGTGAAATCTGGAGCATAAGAGTGTAAATTACTTACTTTAAGTTGCTTTGCATTTTTAGCCAAAAGATTAAAGGAATTAAAGGATATCAGAAAAAATCCGGAACTTTAAATATGATGTCGCAGCACAATTACGTGGGATATTGAAAATTAAAGATAAAGAATCTGAGGTGAGACCAAATGGTAGTAGAGGCAGAGACATTATCATTGATATCTTGGGGATTCTATATAGTATAGGATTCAGCTTATTAGTGATTGTTAAATTATGGACCAATAGTAAAGACA
>JBMNGG010000019.1:0-53647 GCA_050949705.1 Tepidanaerobacteraceae bacterium
GGAAACTGCTGTTACAACTTGTCGAAGAGCTTTTTGTCGTAAGTCACCAGCAGCGAAAACCCCCGGAAGACTAGTGTTCATGCGATCATCTGTTATTACATATCCATTATCATCAAGCTCTACTAAGTCTTTTACCAAATCATTATTAGGTGTATATCCAATAGCTACAAAAATTCCGGCACCATAAACGGACTTTAGCTCACCCGTTTTTACATTTTTCACTACTACTTCTTCCAAAGCGTCTTTGCCTTTTATCTCTTCCACCACCGAATCCCAAACAAAGTTAATCTTTTCATTGGAAAAAGCCCGATCCTGAAGAATTTTTGTTGCCCGCAATTCATTTCTTCTATGTATAACAGTAATTTGGCTGGCAAAGCGTGTCAAAAACAGTGCTTCTTCAATGGCAGTATCACCTCCGCCTACCATTATAATGGGCTTGTTCATATAAAATGCGCCGTCGCATGTGGCACAATAAGATACGCCCCTGCCCACAAATTCATTTTCACCTTTTACACCTAATTTTCTTGGTTCTGCTCCCATTGCAAGGATAACGGACCTTGCTTCTAGGGAATCCCTTTTCATATTTATTAAAAACCTGTCATCTAATTTTTTTAGTTCTTTTACATCCCCATTTATTAATTCAGCACCAAATTTTTCAGCTTGAACCTTTAACCTGTCAGCAAGTTCTGAACCGGTAATACCTTCAGCAAAACCAGGATAGTTTTCAATAATATAAGTATTAGCTGCTTGGCCACCTGGATACATTTTTTCAATTAATAAAGTTGACAATTTTGCTCTGGAAGCATAAAGCCCAGCTGAAAGACCAGCAGGTCCGGCTCCAATAACAACCACATCATAAATCATTTGTCAACCTACCTTTCTTAATTTATTTACATAGATAATAATATATTAAGCACAAAAAATCAAAAAACACATAAAAAACTATTGCATAAAAATACAATTTGCTGTATAATTATAAATCATAACAATAAGAAGGCGGTGCACAATGAGTATAAAGCCTTGGGAACAAAAAACGGAAAGTTCGCTAAAAGGAAAAGATCTTTTGACATTATATGATTTATCAAAACTTCAAATAGAAGAAATTCTAAAAAAAAGTGAAGTAATTAAGACCACGTCTAAGCTAGGGGCTGATTATAAGCCGTTAAAAGGTAAAACCCTTGGAATGATATTTGAAAAATCCTCTACCAGAACTAGGGTTTCCTTTGAAGTAGCCATGTGGCAGTTAGGTGGTTATGCATTGTTCCTTAGCAAAAATGATATTCAGATTGGTAGGGGAGAAACTATTCCTGATACAGCTAGGGTCCTATCCAGGTATTTGGATGGTATAATGATAAGAGCTTATAACCACAAAGACGTAGAAAACCTCGCTAAATATGCGGAAATACCTGTAATCAATGGTTTGACCGACTATACACATCCTTGTCAGGTTTTAGCGGATTTATTTACTATTGAGGAAAAGAAAAAAAGACTTGCAGGGTTAAAACTAGCTTTTATTGGAGATGGGCAAAATAATATGGCAAATTCGCTTATTTACGGCTGCTCTAAAGTAGGAATAGATATTGCTATAGCATCTCCAAAAGAGTTTATGCCTGATAAAGAAGTGGTGAAAAAGGCGACTGCTGATGCAGCATTAAACGGATCAACAATTACACTTACACAAGATGTTTTTGAAGCAGCAGAAAATGCAGATATACTATATACTGATGTATGGACCAGTATGGGTCAGGAAGAAGAAACACAATATAGGAAAAAAATATTTTCCGGTTATCAAATAAATCAGGAAGTTGTTTCTGCGGCTGATGAAAATGTAATCATCATGCACTGTTTGCCAGCTCACAGGGGTGAGGAAATAACCGAAGATGTTATAGAAGGACCACATTCTGTAGTATTTGATGAAGCTGAAAACCGTCTACATGTTCAAAAAGCTGTTCTTGCACTTATCATGGGCTAGACAAAGAAATATTATATATGAAAGGGGAAGCTAAGCTTCCTCTTTTCTTATAAATCCCCATATCATGTCAAATATCAAACAAAAAGGTAAGTTGTAAAATTAATTGACCAAACATAAGAAAATAGAGTGACTCACATCGGAACCTCTGATAATGTTTTAAGTGACCAAACCAAAAACATTGGAGGGACCGAAATGAGTCAACTTAATAATACCACAAAGAAAAGGCACTTTAAACACCTAAATGAGAGGGAACGCTATCAAATTGAAATATTAATAAAGGATGGCAAGAAACCAAAAGAGATAGCCTCAATAATGGGAAGGCATAGGCGTACCATTGAGCGGGAAATCGTTCGTGGAACCATAAGATTGATGAACAGCGACCTAACCTATTCCGTAACATATTGTGCCGATGTGGGGCAACGAAAATATGAACAGGCGTCATCAAATAAGGGAGCAGGGCTAAAGATCGGGCACGATCATAAATTAGCTAATTACATAGAAAAAAGAATAATCGAGGATAAGTATTCGCCAGACGCTGTAATAGGAGAAATAAGGGCAAAGGGATTAAAATTTGAAACTACAATTTGCACCAAAACGTTATACAACTACATTGACAAAGGAGTATTTGCTAGTATAAGCAACAAAGATTTACCGATAAAGCGTAATAAGAAAAAGAGGAAATACCAAAAAGTCCGAATAGCTAAGAAAAATCTAAGAGGAACCAGTATTGAAGAACGACCATCCCATATAGAAAAGCGAGAAGAATACGGGCACTGGGAAATGGATTGTATTGTAGGCAAACGAGGCGAAAGTGGTGCGACTTTGTTGGTACTAACAGAGCGAAGTACCAGGCAAGAAATAATTCGCAAAATGCCTGATAAGACCCAGGCTTCAGTAAAGAAAGAGCTAGATAAACTAGAACGCAAGTATGGCAAGAACTTTTCAAAGCGTTTCAAAACGATCACAGTAGATAATGGCCCTGAATTTTTAAACAGTGCAGAGTTAGAATCTTCTGCCCTTGATCCTAAAAACAAAAGATTTAGGTTGTATTATGCTCATCCTTATAGTTCATGGGAACGTGGCTCAAATGAAAACGCTAATAGGCTTATTCGTCGCTTTATTCCCAAAGGCACAGACATAGGTAAACTTACACATAGAGAAATACAAAGGATAGAGCATTGGATGAATAATTACCCTAGAAGAATATTTGGTTATAGAACTGCAAACGAAATGGCTGCTTAAAACAGGGTTCTGTAAGAATATGTGAGGCAATTAAACTTGCAATCTACAAATATCAAACAAAAATAAGAAAATTCTTGACAGAAGCTAACTGCTGAATTATAATATTTTAGAAAGTCTGGGATTTAAATATTTTTATGTTAAAAAGGCCTCTCCAATTGAATTAAATATGGAAGCCTTTTGTCCTTATTCAAGGGCTTTATTTTCCAGAATAAAAGCTTAAACTGCGACATATATTAGAGACATACATTTTGGCAAAAAATAAGAGGGGAGAAAGTCTAAATGGCAAGAAAAGAAGTTGTACTAACTCAAGAAGGGCTTAGAAAAATGGAAGAAGAGCTTGGGTATTTAAAGTCAGTAAAACGTAGAGAAATAGCCGCTCGAATCAAACAAGCCATTGCTTTTGGTGATATTAGCGAGAATTCGGAATATGATGAAGCCAAAAATGAACAAGCCTTTATTGAAGGTAGAATAGCCCTCCTTGAGGAAAAACTAAGAAATGTCAAACTCATTGATGATGTAGATATATCAACAGATGTAGTGAGTATTGGATCAAAGATAAAGCTAAAAGATCTTGATACAGGTGATGAATTAGAGTATATGATAGTAGGCTCGGCTGAAGCCAACCCTATTGATTTTAAAATTTCAAATGAATCGCCGGTAGGAAGTGCTCTACTTGGCAAGAAGAGAGGTTCTGTAGTAGAAGTCTCGGTGCCAGCCGGAACAATTCGGTTTGAAATCTTAGATATTATGAAATAAATTTGGAGGTTTATTTAATGGATCATGTAAATGAAGTTAATGAAGTTAATGAAATAATGAAGGTTCGGCTACAGAAACTTCGAGACTTAAAAGATATTGGTATTAACCCTTTTGGTGAAAAACTCTCCTATTCTCACTACTCTCAAGAAATCAAAGAAAAGTTTTCTGAACTTGAAAATCAAAAGGTGAAAGTTGCTGGCAGGATTATGGCTATTAGAGGTCATGGCAAAGCGGCTTTTTTTGATATTCAAGATGACACGGGCACAATACAAGTTTATATTAAAAAAGATAATGTTTCGGAAGAAACATTTAAGCTGTATAAATTGTTGGATATTGGGGATATAGTATGGTTAGAAGGAAAGGTTTTTAGATCAAAAAAAGGTGAAATATCCATATCTCTTGAAGCTTTAAAACTACAAGCCAAATCCTTAAGACCTTTGCCTGAAAAATGGCATGGTCTAAAAGATACCGATATAAGGTACAGACAAAGATACCTTGACCTTATAGCAAATCCTGAGGTTAAGCGTACATTTTTAATTAGAAGTAAAATCATATCATCTATGAGAAAATATCTTGATGAAAAGGGTTTTATAGAAGTAGAAACACCTGTGCTTTCACCAATAGCGGGTGGTGCTGCTGCAAGACCTTTTATTACCCATCACAATGCCTTAGATATGGACCTTTATTTACGTATAGCCACTGAACTATATCTCAAAAGGCTAATAGTGGGAGGTTTTGAAAAGGTATATGAGTTAGGTAAAGATTTTAGAAATGAGGGTATTTCCATAAAACACAACCCTGAATTTACAATGATAGAGCTTTATCAGGCTTACGCAGATTACAAGGATATGATGGAACTTACAGAGAACATGATTTCACATATAGCAAAGGAAGTTCTAGGCACAACCCTTATTAAATATCAAGGTGTAGAAATTGATTTGACTCCTCCCTGGAATAGAATGACCATGGTTGAAGCTGTTAAGAAGTTTACCGGCATAGATTTTGATACAGTTAAATCAGATCAAGAAGCACGAGATATCGCCGAAGACCTACATATAGAAGAGGTGGGGAGCGATTATACAAAAGGGAAGGTATTAAATCTTATTTTTGAAGAAAAAGTAGAAGAACACCTGGTTCAACCTACTTTTATATATGATTATCCTATTGAAATTTCTCCATTAGCTAAGAAAAAGGAAGATGACCCAGAGTTCACATACAGATTTGAGGCATTCATTATCGGTAGAGAAATAGGTAATGCCTTTTCAGAGTTAAATGATCCTATAGATCAAAGAGAACGTTTCTTGCAGCAGCTTAAAGAAAGAGAAGCTGGAGATGAGGAAGCTCATGTTTTCGATGATGACTATATAAATGCACTTGAATATGGCATGCCTCCTACAGGCGGTTTAGGAATAGGTATTGACCGTCTGGTCATGTTATTAACCGACTCCTATTCGATCAGAGATGTTATTCTGTTTCCAACAATGAGACCAAGGGCTTAAGTTGGTTAGATAATTTATTTAAAACCGAAATGAATTAAGTAGTTTAAACGAGCATGTTGGTGAATAGATAAGAAAAACCGATAAGAAATCTTTTAAAGGCAGCAAATCTGATTTGATTAGACAAGTATCTTCATGTTATCATACTCAAGCAGTCACGGAAAACACAAAACAAATCACACCAGGTCAGCACAAAAGTGTTGACAAAGAAAATCGAAGATGCTATAATTAGTAACTGTGACACAGCACCTAGACAACTAAATCAGTGTTATACCTGAGACGTAGCTAAAGCGAGAGCAAAAGCTATGTAAACCACAGGCGAAAGCCTTTTTAGTAACAGATAAGCAATCTAAGCTTGAAAGAGCTAAGATAAAGGATTAACATGAGAGTTTGATCCTGGCTCAGGACGAACGCTGGCGGCGTGCCTAACACATGCAAGTCGAGCGAAGGATAATAGGTGGCGACTTCGGTCAAAACCGATTAAACTTAGCGGCGGACGGGTGAGTAACACGTAGGCAACCTACCCATAACACGGGGATAGCTTCGGGAAACCGGAGGTAATACCCGATACCTTTACTAATTGCATGATAAGTAAAGAAAGTGTTTAGCGGTTATGGATGGGCCTGCGTCCCATTAGCTAGTTGGTGAGATAACAGCTCACCAAGGCGACGATGGGTAGCCGACCTGAGAGGGTGACCGGCCACACTGGAACTTAGACACGGTCCAGACTCCTACGGGAGGCAGCAGTGGGGAATTTTGCGCAATGGGCGAAAGCCTGACGCAGCGACGCCGCGTGAGCGATGAAGGCCTTCGGGTCGTAAAGCTCAGTCATTGGGGATGATAATGACAGTACCCAAAGAGGAAGCCCCGGCTAACTACGTGCCAGCAGCCGCGGTAATACGTAGGGGGCGAGCGTTGTCCGGAATTACTGGGTGTAAAGGGCGTGTAGGCGGGGATGCAAGTTATCGGTTAAAACCCGGGGCTCAACCTCGGGCTTGCCGGTAAAACTGTATCTCTTGAGTATAGGAGAGGGAAGTGGAATTCCCGGAGTAGCGGTGAAATGCGTAGATACCGGGAGGAACACCAGTGGCGAAGGCGGCTTCCTGGCCTATTACTGACGCTGAGGCGCGAAAGCTAGGGTAGCGAACGGGATTAGATACCCCGGTAGTCCTAGCCGTAAACGATGGTTACTAGGTGTGGGTGGTGGTCAAGCCATCCGTGCCGGAGCTAACGCAATAAGTAACCCACCTGGGGAGTACGGCCGCAAGGTTGAAACTCAAAGGAATTGACGGGGGCCCGCACAAGCGGTGGAGCATGTGGTTTAATTCGAAGCAACGCGAAGAACCTTACCAGGCCTTGACATATAGGTGGTAGTGACCAGAAATGTGATCGACCTTTGGGAAACTAAAGGAGCCTATACAGGTGGTGCATGGTTGTCGTCAGCTCGTGTCGTGAGATGTTGGGTTAAGTCCCGCAACGAGCGCAACCCCTATACTTAGTTGCCAGCACTTAGGGTGGGCACTCTAAGTAGACTGCCGTCGACAAGACGGAGGAAGGTGGGGACGACGTCAAATCATCATGCCCTTTATGGTCTGGGCTACACACGTGCTACAATGATCTGAACAACGGGCAGCAAGGGAGCGATCCTGAGCGAACCCCTAAAAACAGGTCTCAGTTCGGATTGCAGGCTGCAACTCGCCTGCATGAAGTAGGAATCGCTAGTAATCGCGGATCAGCATGCCGCGGTGAATACGTTCTCGGGCCTTGTACACACCGCCCGTCACACCACGAAAGTTGGCAACACCCGAAGCCGGGAATAACCGTCGAAGGTGGGGTCAGCGATTGGGGTGAAGTCGTAACAAGGTAGCCGTATCGGAAGGTGCGGCTGGATCACCTCCTTTCTAAGGAGTAATTGACCCGGGTATAACACTGATTTTAGTTAATAAATTTATTATGCATCAGTTAACTGATGCATAAACTTTCAATAGATAAATTTTGCACCTTGAAAACTACACAGTGAGGCAATAAGAAAAACAATTTCGCAAGGTCAAGCGAATAAGGGCACACGGAGGATGCCTAGGCGTAAGGGGGCGACGAAGGACGCAGCCAGCGGCGAAACGCTCCGGGGAGCTGCAAGCAAGCTACGATCCGGAGATATCCGAATGGGGGAACCCACTTGAGGCGAACCTCAAGTATCTCATACTGAATCCATAGGTATGAGAAGCCAACCGGGTGAACTGAAACATCTAAGTAACCCGAGGAAAAGAAAGAAAACCATCGATTCCCCAAGTAGCGGCGAGCGAACAGGGAAGAGCCCAAACCGTATATGTGTAAGGCCGTTACCGTTGCATATATGGTGTTAAGGAGTGTCGAGCCAAATAACGGATAGGCATGTGAAGGTTAAAGGTAGCAGAACACTGCTGGAAAGCAGGGCCACAGGAAGTGACAGCCTTGTATGCGAAACCAGATAACCTAGCAGACACATCCAGAGTACCGCGGGGCACGTGAAACCCCGTGGGAAGTCGGGAGGACCATCTCCCAAGGCTAAATACCACCTTACGACCGATAGTGAACTAGTACCGTGAGGGAAAGGTGAAAAGCACCCCGGGAGGGGAGTGAAAGAGAACCTGAAACCGTGTGTCTACAAGCGGAGGGAGCTAAAGCGACCTCGTACTTTTTGTAGAACGGACCGGCGAGTTACTGTATTAAGCAAGGTTAAGGAGTAGACCTCCGGAGCCGCAGCGAAAGCGAGTCTTAACCGGCGCATAAGTTTGATGCAGTAGACCCGAAACCGTGTGACCTACCCATGGCCAGGGTGAAGCGAGACTAACCTCTCGTGGAGGCCCGAACCGTGTTGACGTTGAAAAGTCATGGGATGAGCTGTGGGTAGCGGTGAAATGCCAATCGAACACGGAAATAGCTGGTTCTCCCCGAAATAGCTTTAGGGCTAGCCTTAACGTAAAGTACTTGGAGGTAGAGCACTGAATGGGCTAGGGGCCGAAAAGGTTACCGAACCCTATCAAACTCCGAATGCCAAGTATAAGTAGTTAGGAGTCAGACTATGGGGGATAAGCTCCATAGTCGAGAGGGAAACAGCCCAGACCGTCAGCTAAGGTCCCGAAGTGAACCTAAGTGGGAAAGGATGTTGTACTACGAAGACAACCAGGATGTTGGCTTAGAAGCAGCCATTCATTTAAAGAGTGCGTAATAGCTCACTGGTCAAGCGGTACTGCGCCGAAAATGTAACGGGGCTTAAGGTTCACACCGAAGCTGCGGATGCAAGCGAAGCTTGCGTGGTAGGGGAGCGTTCCTACGGGGCAGAAGCAAAGCTGTAAAGCTTTGTGGACTTGTAGGAAGTGAGAATGCCGGTATGAGTAGCGAGAGGCAGGTGAGAATCCTGCCCGCCGAAAGCCTAAGGTTTCCTGAGGAAGGCTCGTCCGCTCAGGGTAAGCCGGGGCCTAAGCCGAGGCAGTAGATGCGTAGGCGATGGACAACTGGTGGAAATTCCAGTGCCACCTAAAGCCGTTATGAGTGAAGGGGTGACGCAGGAGGGTAGGCTGAGCGCACGGTTGGTAGAGTGCGTCTAAACACAAAGGCAAGCCTGATAGGCAAATCCGTCAGGCCATGGCTGAAGTGTGACAGGGAGCGAAACAATAAGTAGCGAAGCAGCTGACCCCATACTGCCAAGAAAAACCTCTAGCAAGGCTGAGGGTGCCCGTACCGCAAACCGACACAGGTAGGTGGGAAGAGAATTCTAAGGCGAGCGGGGCAACTCTTGTTAAGGAACTCGGCAAACTAACCCCGTAACTTTGGGAGAAGGGGTACCCAAGTAACTTTATGTAAACATAAGGTGAAAGGGTCGCAGTGAATAGGCCCAAGCGACTGTTTAGCAAAAACACAGGTCTCTGCTAAGGAGAAATCCGACGTATAGGGGCTGACGCCTGCCCGGTGCTGGAAGGTTAAGGGGAAATGTTAGCGTAAGCGAAGCTTTGAACCGAAGCCCCAGTGAACGGCGGCCGTAACTATAACGGTCCTAAGGTAGCGAAATTCCTTGTCGGGTAAGTTCCGACCCGCACGAATGGCGTAACGACTTGGGCGCTGTCTTAACAAGAGACCCGGCGAAATTGTAACATGAGTGAAGATACTCATTACCCGCGACAGGACGGAAAGACCCCATGGAGCTTTACTGCAACCTGATATTGGATTTCGGTATCAAATGTACAGGATAGGTGGGAGGCAGAGAACCAGGTTCGTCAGGATCTGGGGAGCCAACGTTGGGATACCACTCTTTTGATGCTGAGGTTCTAACCCTAAGCCGTAAGCCGGCTAGGGGACATTGTCTGGTGGGCAGTTTGACTGGGGCGGTCGCCTCCCAAAAAGTAACGGAGGCGCCCAAAGGTTACCTCAGCGCGGTTGGGAATCGCGCATTGAGTGCAAAGGCATAAGGTAGCCTAACTGCGAGACCGACAAGTCGAGCAGAGTCGAAAGACGGGCTTAGTGATCCGGTGGCACCGCATGGAAGGGCCATCGCTCAACGGATAAAAGCTACCCTGGGGATAACAGGCTGATCTCCCCCAAGAGTCCACATCGACGGGGAGGTTTGGCACCTCGATGTCGGCTCGTCGCATCCTGGAGCTGAAGTAGGTTCCAAGGGTTGGGCTGTTCGCCCATTAAAGCGGCACGCGAGCTGGGTTCAGAACGTCGTGAGACAGTTCGGTCCCTATCCGTCGTGGGCGTAGGATACTTGAAGGGATCTGTCCCTAGTACGAGAGGACCGGGGTGGACGGACCGATGGTGAATCAGTTGTCGTGCCAACGGCATAGCTGAGTAGCCAAGTCCGGCAGGGATAAGCGCTGAAAGCATCTAAGTGCGAAGCCCACCCTAAGATAAGGTATCCCATCCTTTTAAAGGAGTAAGACTCCGGGAAGACTACCCGGTAGATAGGTCAAAGGTGTAAGGGTTGTAAAGCCTTGAGCCGATTGATACTAATTGGTCGAGGGCTTGACCTTAAAAACCTCACTGTGTAATTTTGAAGGTGTAAAAAGCAAAAAATTCTCGGTGGTCATGGCGGAGGGGAAACACCGGTTCCCATACCGAACACACAGGTTAAGCCCTCCAGCGCCGATGGTACTAGGTATAGCCTGGGAGAGTAGGTCGCTGCCGAGAATTTATATATATTATATATAAGAAGTGTTCCTCGATAGCTCAGCGGTAGAGCATTCGGCTGTTAACCGAAGGGTCGTAGGTTCGAATCCTACTCGAGGAGCCATTTTTGTGTACAAAACTTTAATTACAAAATAATAAGCAAATCAAAGTAAATAATATAATTAATTGCGTATAATAAAGTAAAGAGAGAAACAAAAAAAGAAAAATAACTAAAATGAAATTAATAAGGAAGCTTTTTTCTTCTTACATAATAAGAGAATATAAAAAGGAATACATACTTCCAATGGCAGCTTAACGGTGATGATTAACTGTTTAGTAAAAAAAGATTTGGTGGAGAGATTTCTTTTAAAGATGACCGCCGGGAAGTAATGGTATATATTACTAAATCAGGTTCTGAGATTTAAGGAAATACAGAAAGAAGTTTTTAGATTTATTAGGGGAAAACATGAAAAGCTTGAATAATGATGAAAGAAAATGCCTTTAAAAAGCTATAATAGAGATAAAGACTATTATTGAAATAATTATGTTATATAATTGTAAAAAATAACAGAAGGAGTTTTTTCGAGGAATGTCGAAATTTTATAAGGGATAGAAAAAATGTGGTATAAAAATAAGGAGGCAAAAATATGCTTACAAGAATATGTTCTGGCGGTGCAGTATTTTTCAAAGACAAAATTCTGATTTTAAAGAATGAAAAGTCAGAATGGGTATTGCCAAAGGGTGTTATTAGACCGGGAAAACTTGCTCAAGAAATCGCAATAGAAAGGGTTAAACTCGAAGCAGGGGTAAATGCCCAGATTGTATCTTGTGTTGGTGAAACTTGTTATGAGTTTTATTCTGTTACCAGACAAAGGCCGGTTTGTAATCAGATTACCTGGTTTCTAATGGAAGCCGTAAGCGATAATTGCATCCCAAATAAGAGTTTAAATTTTTCCGATGGTGGCTTCTTTCCCATTGAAGAGGCTCTGGAAAAAATTACTTATAGTCAGGACAAATCTCTTGTAAGAATGTCTTATAAAAGGTATTTACGCTACAAGGAAAAAGATGAGATTACAGTGTAAAAAGCAGCTTAGGCTGCTTTTTACACTGTACTTGAGTTAATATGCTCTTCACAAATATTATCTAAGGCTTTTGCTTTGATGGCCACATCATTACTATCGATAATGCCCTTTTCAGTTAGAATTTCTATAAGGCTAACTATTGCTAATGTGTTCTTATAATCTATTATTTTCATATCTGAGAGTTCTGCAAATATATCAATTTCACCCATAAGCTCCCCTCCTGAGAAGGTTATATCATTATTCTATCCAACAATAAAAAAATTATACAATATAATACTAGATATTTTGTACCTTCTCAATGGCTTTAAAAAGCTCGTCCCTTTCTAAAGGTATAATATCTCTTTCTTCTTCTTGGGAAACGATGAAATTACCACTGTCTATAACTTTTCCAATTTTTGTTGCAGATATGCTCTGTGATTTTAAGGCTTCTAATACCTTATCTCCTATTGGTGTACATATAAGCATAGAACCGCTGGAAATAAGACCTAGAGGGTTAATATCAAAAATTTTACATATATCAAGTGTTTCAGGTAAAATAGGCAGACTATCTCTAAAAATTCTTATTCCAACTCCAGAAGCCTCTGCTACTTCATGACACGCACTTAATAGACCACCTTCAGTGATATCGTGCATAGCGGAAACACCAATATCTGATGCAATGATTCCTTCATTAATAACACTTATACTTTTTATAAGATTTTGGGCTTTATCAATAACACTTTGGGGAACTTTACCTTTAAGATATTCCTCATAATCTGAAGCTAATATTGCTGTTCCCTCGAGTCCTAAAGATTTTGTTACTATAACATCATCTCCTGGTTTTGCCCCTGAAGAAGTAACGATTTTATCTTTAGAAGTCACACCAATAGCAGTAGCGGAAATAACGGGTTTAGTAACTGCTGGAGTAATTTCACTATGACCTCCCAACACCTCAATGCCTATGTCATTGGCAGCCTCATGAATACCTTTCATCAGGTCCTTAAGGATTTTTTCATTTGAACCTACGGGTAGCAATAATGTAACCAAAATACCTATTGGTTTTGCACCACAAGCTGCTATATCATTACAAGAAACATATACTGAAAGATGACTACTACTATTATCGGCACCGGTAATAGGGTCGGTAGAGAGAACAGCCACCTTATCGCCAAAATCAATGATGCTGCAGTCTTCTCCTAGCCCGGAGTGGACTAGGACTTCTTTTCTAAGCTTGCCTGTATACGGATATACGCTAGACTTTAAAATATCTGGCGGTATTTTCCCTATTTTCAACATTAATCACCTCAAAATCTATCTTCATCGTTAAATGATATATCTTTAAGCCTACTATGTAAAAACAATGCTATAACAGCGCCGGAAGAAACCTGAATAAAATCACCAGTAAGTTCTACCGGGACAGCCCCTATTCCGTAAAGTATTCCTGCGGCTAGGGCATAACATGCCATCATAACAAGACCTCCTATAGCCACTGCCAGGAATTTGTTTCTGTTGGCTAAAGTTCCTACTATATACCCTTCAAGCCCCTTAATGACAAATGTTATTGGAGCCCAAACAGGATACCCACCTATAATATCCGCAATAGCAGAACCTACCCCACCTATTAATGCGCCGGGAACACCTCCGTATAGTAAAGCAATTAAATAAATTACCGCTTCTCCTAAGTTAAAGTACAAATTAAAAGTGGGAACCGGAAATCGAAGAATTACTGTTGCTATAACTAATAAAGCGGCAAAAAGTCCCATAGAAGCAAGTTGTTTTATTTTATCATCCATAAAAATTATAACCTCCGGGAAAAATAATAGCATATTTAAAACTAATGGTATTATACCAGAATAATATTACCTTTGCCAAAAAACTTAAACTTTATAGAAAATAAATTGCCCAGCAGGTAAATGGTATTCATCGACTGCTATTGATTTTTTAGAAGCGATTGGATATAATATAAAACAAATTATAAAGAACACTGCAATGATGGGGAAAAGTAAACACAGATTTTTTTTCAGAGAGCCGACGGGTGGTGAGAGTCGGTATAAGACTGTGTTGAATTCCGCTCCGAAGCAGCACTTAGAAGTGCCGGGATGTAATTCCGTTATAACAATGAAGTATATATAAGGGTGGCAACGCGAGTCCTCTCGCCCCTTGGGGGTGAGAGGATTTTTATATATTTTTTTGCTAATGATAATAAAGAAGTTTAGGAGGTAAAAACATGCTTGATGTGAAGTTACTAAGACAAAACCCCGAAATGGTGAGAGAGGCACTGGAAAACAGAGGAACCGCAGTAGACCTAAGTGAATTTTTGGAACTAGATGAGAAGCGCCGCAACTTATTATTCGAGGTAGAAAAACTAAAAAACCTCCGTAATCAGGAGTCGGAAGAAATCGCCCGAAAAAAGAAAGCAGGGGAGCCTGCGGAAGAACAAATTATTCGCATGAAAGAAGTATCAAAAACAATCAAAGAGCTAGATGGTGATGTAAGTGCTATAGAGGAGAGCCTCCAAAATATTCTACTTACAATACCTAATATTCCAGATGCTTCTGTTCCTGTGGGGAAAAGCGATGAGGATAATGAAGAAGTCCGCGTATGGGGCGAACCTACTAAATTTGATTTTGAACCAAAATCACATTGGGATATAGGTGAAAGTTTAGATATACTAGACTTTGAACGGGCTAGTAAAATAACAGGGTCTAGGTTTACCGTTTACAAAGGAGCAGGGGCACGGCTGGAAAGAGCTTTGATCAATTTTATGCTTGATTTGCATATAGAAAAACATGGTTATAAAGAAATATTACCACCATATATAGTAAATCGTGATAGCATGACAGGCACAGGACAATTACCAAAGTTTGAAGAAGACGCTTTTAAGCTTTCAAATAACAATGATTATTTCCTAATACCGACTGCCGAAGTGCCTGTAACAAATCTGCACAGAGATGAAATACTATCCAAAGAGGATCTTCCAATATGTTATGTAGCTTATAGCGGTTGCTTTAGGGCTGAAGCTGGATCTGCAGGTAGAGATACAAGAGGTCTTATAAGACAGCATCAGTTCAATAAAGTAGAGTTGGTTAAATTTACAGATGTAGAATCTTCAATGGAAGAGTTAGAAAAACTTACTGCAAATGCAGAAAAGGTACTTAAACTATTGGAGTTACCCTATCGTGTAGTAAATCTGTGTACGGGAGATTTAGGATTTTCATCAGCAAAAACTTATGATATAGAAGTATGGATGCCAAGTTATAATAGATATGTAGAGATATCTTCTTGCAGTAATTTTAAAGACTATCAGGCAAGACGAGCCAAAATACAATACCGACCGGAAAAAGGTGCAAAACCCATGTATGTGCACACATTAAACGGTTCGGGACTCGCCATAGGCAGAACAACAGCTGCCATTTTGGAAAACTATCAGCAGGCTGATGGTTCTGTAATAATACCAGAAGTCTTAAGAGATTATATGAGGGGTATGGAAAAGATAGAAGCTTAAAAAGTTGAGACGGCTCATTTTAGATGATGAGCCGTCAAAAATTATTTTTTGTAGATACTATCTTCTCTTATGTTAGGTGAGTTAGCTTCAACAAAGGTTTTACAACAGGTTTGCATACAAGAGTTTACCGGTGTTTCTTGGGCAATACTAGCTTGAGGTGCATCAAAACTATCGGGCATTGTGCTTCCAAGGCTGTCGGATGTGACCATGATTTCCGAAGCATCACAGATATTACCATTTTTCCAATAATGACAGTTGGCAACACTGCAGTGAATTTTTGCCACGAAAAATCCTCCTTTTTTCTTATACTTTAGTTTTTAGTTTGACTAATATAGTTCATAACTATGCCGGAAAAACATGGTTTTTTAAAAATATGAACGTAAATCCCTTGTGAATACTAAAATAGCGGGGATATCCCCGCTTTTCTTACATCAAAAACATAACAGCAACAATAGTTGACATTATCAAACCTACAATGACTGGTATAAAGTTTTTTCTTGCCAAATCGAGCACCGGAACACCTACAATACCGGCCACCGCCACAAGAGAACTCCAAGCTACAAAGGTACCGCCACCAGACCAAATAGCACCCATCTGTCCGATAGCTGCAAGGCCTGCTGCTACAGCTTGATTTCCACTAGCCATGGCACCGGACAAAGTACCTGTCATGGGTAGACCGGAAAATCCAGAGCCGTCCAAGCCTGTAATTGTGCCAAGAATTAGCATTCCAAAGGCAGAAAGGAAACCTTTTGGCGGAATAGTTTGAGCAATCATTTCTCCCATATCGAAAAGGTATCCAGGAGCTCCTTCGCCCAAAATTCCTGCCACTGCTTCAGGATTGCCTAACAGGAAAAATCCTGCTATAGGAAGAATTTGGCCCATAACTTTAAAAGCAAAGACTAATCCATCAGTTAAATGGTCTGCTATAACATCAAGAGCGTTAACTTTTTCTGTCAGAAGAGTAGCAACTGTCATAATCAATATAGCAGTTCCACCCAGCAAAGCCGAGGCATCGCCGCCGGTTATATTGAAACGGAACATTGCAAAAACAACAAGGACCATAGAAATAATTAAAAACCATGTTAAGAATGGTGCATAGGCTTGACCCCGGTATTCTCTAGCTTGAGGCTGTGTTGTAGGGCTAGAATCGTCGGAAGCGGCTATTTCCTTTAGCCCTACTTCTTTAAACATTCCTATTTCTTTTCTCATCATATAATATGCAATAGCTAGAGCTGGTATCCCTGTGACTAGAGAGAGAACAAGTACGCGAATATTCAGTAATTGTACGGGTATCCCCGCTGACGTTGCAGATAGCATATTAGCACCTTGAATGACAATATCACATGAAAGTGCCATACCTTGACCGGCTATAGCTATGGCAACAGCAGCAGCCATGGGAGGCAAGCCTGCTTTTACCGCTACGGGAACAAGCAAAGCACCGACTAAAGGAACTGCCGGAGTCGGCCAGAAGAAAACGGATACAACAAATGTGGTGACTGATATGACAATATAACTGATAAGTGGCGTGACTAAGAACTTTTTCAGAGGGACAATTAGCAACTCGTCAGCTCCTGTCACTCTAAGGGATTGGAGCATTGCATACATGAGTCCGATAATTACAAAAACGCTTCCCACTTCGCCTAATGCAGCCATACATGCATTAAAAAGTGTCTGAGCTGCTGAGGCTAAAGAACCGTGATAAAGAAAGCCAATCAAAAGAGTAGAAACAATACATGGAATGAGTACATTTCGCCTTAAAATCATAGTCACCACAACAACGATGGTTCCCAACGCATATACCCAGTGAGCGAGTGTCATAAAAACCCTCCTATCTTAATTTTTGGACGAAATTAAACCGATAATTAAGACAAGTATATGAAATTAAGAAAATTTAATCACCTCCTCTTAATCGATTGTGCTAATTGTAGTAGATATATATTCTTCAAAAGATATAAAAATCCTTCTAACAATTGAGCAAATTAGCAAAATGGTAAAAATTACATGAATGACATTATCACACTTTCCATCTATTATATGCATGTGACAAGATTTTTGATAACATTAGCATATCTCTTACATATTATGAGATTTACTGTGATATTATACTTTAGCCCTTTTGTTTTATCCTAATCAGTAAATTTTTGATGAAATAAGTTTGATTAATAGAAGGAAAAATATACTATTATGTAGAATATTTCGGTGAGTAAACCTATGTATAAAACCTTACAGAGAAAGTTGGTAGGAGATTCATGGGCAAAAAAATAGGTATAATTTCTGATACTCACGGGCTTGTGAGAAAAGAAGCAATAATGGCTTTAAAAGGATGTGAAATGATCATCCATGCAGGTGATGTAGGGAGACCTGAAGTTATTGACGAGCTTAAGCTTATCGCCCCTGTTATAGCTGTTCGTGGAAATGTGGATAGGGGAATTTGGGCGGAAGAACTTCCCCTAACAGAAGTTGTACAGATAGAAAATGTAAATATATGGGTAATTCATGATATAAGCACATTAGATATTGATCCGAAAGCTGCAGGAATCAATGTGGTTATTTATGGCCATTCTCATAAAATGAAAAAGGAATATTTGGATGATGTCTTATATGTGAATCCTGGCAGTGCAGGTCCAAGAAGATTTGATTATCCTGTAAGTCTAGCATTAATGAAAATTGACGAAGATACAATTGATGTCAAATTTATAGACTTAGGCGAAATATGACATTTCCCGGGAAAAGCATTATCCATTAGAAATTAAATCGACATAATATGTCTTATAAATGAAATCCGAACCAATTGACCGATAGCATTGGTTGGGATTTTTTTATTGTTTTGGCTAATTGTTAGGGTTACTTGGAAAGTTCATTAGTCTTGTAAACACTTTCCTGATGATACTAGAATACCTGGCATTTATAGATTTATATAATGCAACTTTAATATAACACCTATCATGGACTTATGTCGATAAATGCAAGAATGTTATTATTGACATAAGTCCATAATAGTATTATAATGAAATTGATGTTATGAACAAATGACCATAATGACAAATAGGCAAAAAGTATTAAATAATATTTAAATAATCCTCGAAATGAGGTGAAAGATATGCCGACAGGTGGTATGTTGTTTCCGCTAAATTATTATTAACAATTTCATAGGCAAAGGGTGGTGAAAAAATGGAACCTGCTTTTGCCGAAATAATAAGTAAATAAATATTTATTGATATATGAGTTTAATATGAACTTTTTAGGAGGTAAAAGATGAAGATAGGTATTTTAAGCGGAAAAGGAGGTACAGGCAAAACAACTATTTCCGCGAGTTTGGCAATATCAGTGCCGTCATGCCAGTACATAGATTGCGATGTGGAAGAACCTAATGGAGCTATATTTTTAAAGCCCAAGCTCGAAGAAAAATCACCGGTAAAAGTATTAGTACCGGAAATAGATATGACCAAGTGCGATTTTTGCGGTATTTGTGCCAAGACATGTCAATTTAATGCTATTGCTGTAGTGAAGGACCAAGTTCTTTTATTCCCTAAAATATGTCATCATTGTGGAGCATGTAAAATAGCCTGCCCCAAAGATGCATTAAAAGAAGTGGAAAGGACTATTGGTGAAGTTGAAGCTAATTTTGACGGTACATTTGTCCAGGGAAAACTTGATATAGGTGAGCCTATAAGTATACCTATTTTAAGTGAATTAAAAATGCGCATAAGGGAAGATATGTTAGTTATACTGGATTGTCCGCCTGGGGCATCATGTGCAGTGGTAAATTCTATTGAAGGCTGTGATTATTGCGTATTGATAACAGAGCCTACACCCTTTGGACTCCATGATATTAAAATTGCGGTACAGCTTGTAAGAAATATGGGAATACCTTTTGGTGTTGTATTAAATAAAGCATCCATCAACAATAAGCCGATATATGATTTTTGTCAAAGTGAAGCTATTGATATACTAATGGAAATTCCTTTTTCCGAGGAAATTGCTCAAAGCTATTCAAAGGGCATACTCCCAGTTGAAATTAATGATTCATGGAAAGAAAAATTTAAAGAGCTATATGAAAAAATTGAAAGAGGTGCTTGTAAGTGAAGCAGATTGTATTTATAAGTGGAAAAGGTGGAACAGGAAAAAGCACCCTAGTATCGTCACTTAGTTTACTAGTTCAAAATAAGATGCTTGCTGATTGTGATGTGGAAGCCCCAAACTTGCATATTCTATTGGAAGGTAAAATCTTAGAAAAAAGAGACTTTTTTGGTGCAAAAAAGGCTGTAATTGATTCATTAGCTTGCATAAAGTGTGGTTTATGTAGAAAAACATGTAGGTTTGATGCTATAAGCCAAGAGTTTGAAATAAAAGCCATGAAATGTGAAGGCTGTGGAGCTTGCACATTGGTATGCCCTCAAAATGCAATAAAATTAGAAGAAGTAAAAATAGGCAAAACCTATGTATCTAATACCCCAAGAGGAACTTTTTCCCATGCCCTCCTTGATATAGGTGCTGAAGGCTCAGGGAGACTTGTGACAGAAGTAAGAAAAAATGTAAATGATTATAAAAAGGACGAAGAATGGTTACTGATTGATGGTTCTCCAGGTATAGGCTGTGTTGTTATTGCTTCTATTACAGGAACGGATGCAGTAGTTGTAGTATCTGAACCTACAAAGTCCGGGCTAAGTGATTTGGAAAGGGTATTAGGTGTAGCCAACCATTTTGGTATACCTGCATTTGTCTGTATAAACAAATATAATTTAAATCTAAAAGTAACTTCAGAGATTGAATACTACTGTGAGACTAACCAGTATCCTGTTATAGCTAAGATACCCTTTGATCAATCTGTAGTAAAAGCTTTACAGGAATTTAAAACTCCTATTGAAGCAGGTAATAATGTGATTACATATGAGATTAAAAATATGTGGGCAAGGCTCACAAAAAAGATTAAAGAGCTTGATTGTACTAATTAAAAATATTTTTTGATGGAAGGAGGTTAAGGTAAAATTAAAAGCTGTTAATGAGAATTCATAATTATTTCAAGGAGGTGAGTTTATGCCAAGAGGAGATAGAACAGGTCCTGTCGGATACGGGCCTATGACTGGCCGTGGAGCAGGTTTTTGTGCTGGTTTTCCGGTGCCGGGATATTTCAATTCCGTGTGTAGAGGATTCCGGGGAAGAGGTCGCGGTTTTGGTTTTTATGGCCGTGGACAAGGCTTTAGGCATCAATTTTATACAACAGGTATGCCTTTTTGGGTAAGGGATGTTTACCCTGTTCAGCCTGTCGTCGATTATTACCAAGAGTATAGCAAAGAAAGTGAAATCAATGCTCTTTCCCAAGAAGCCAAGTTTCTGAAACAAGAACTTAAAGCCATAGAGGACAGACTGGTTCAGCTGAAAAATGCAGAAAAAGAAAATCCCGCTAATGAATAACGGGATTCAGATTGGGTATATGACATTTGTTGGGTGGCCTTACACCGCCCAACGGTTCTTTTTACCAAATATATTGTAACATAAAATCAAAATAAAAGGGATATTCTAGTTGTTGTTTTAACATTAATCTTTAAATATCGCTTTGCAATTGGTTTAGTAAAAGGTATGGCAGGAGTTGTGACAATGTAATTTTTAATAAAAAACTGCTAAAGGAGGAATTGTCTTTGAAAGTAGCAATAACTTCTACTGGTAAAGATATGGATTCTATGCTTGATGAAAGATTTGGGCGTGCAAGTTATTTTATCATCACAGATATTGATACCGGTGATATTAAGGCTTTTGAGAACACTAACATAAGCAGTGCTCACGGAACAGGCGTCCAAGTAGCGCAGTTTGTCATTGGATTGGGAGCAAAAGCCCTTATTACTGGCAATGTTGGACCAAATGCCATGAGAGTCCTAAAAGCATCGGGATTGGAAGTGTTTAGGGCAAACTCTATGACAGTAAGACAAGCATTAAAAAGTTTTTCTGAAGGTAAACTTCAAAGTATTTCCGAAGCTACAACAGGATCGCATAATGTATAATATAACAGTATATCGATAATTCAATCCATGAATAAAAACCATCCCTTGCCCAGGGGGTTCCTTTGGTGGAGTTTACCTCATGTGCTGCTGTTAAGACGTTGGGAGAAAAAGCAGGAAGATTTATTTGACATATGTTCATTACAGTAGTAAAATACCCTTAGAATTATTGGGAGGAGTGTAACTTTGGCTAGACCACCTAAATGGCGTCATGTAGAGTTTATACCAGATACAACATATTTTAAACCTGCCGGAGTGCCCTTGCGACAGCTAGATGAAGTGGTATTAACAGTTGAAGAGCTTGAAGCCATCAGATTAAAAGACCTGGAGGGTCTTGAACAGGAACCCTGTGCTGAAAGAATGAATATCTCTCGGCCTACTTTTGTCCGTATTATAAATTCAGCTCGTGCTAAGGTGGCCGAAGCACTGGTTAAAGGAAAAGCAATTAGAATCGAAGGTGGGACATATCAATATGTCCGGCCTCTTAAATGCTGGAATTGTGGAAATGAATGGAGACAGATACAAGATGAAGCCGATAAGGAATGTCCCCAGTGCCACAGTACTAACTGGACACTTAAGATGATGCGCAAAGGTAGACATCACGGGCACAACCGATAACTAAAATAAGATTGAAAACATGAATCAAACATTTTTTTTAAATGAAAGGGTGTATTTGGTGAATCAGAAGAAAGTCAATGAAAAAAACACAGTACAACAAATGAATAATTCCCAAGAACCATCAGCAGGTGGCCTAAACCGTATAAAAAAGGTAATAGCCGTAATGAGCGGAAAAGGCGGTGTAGGTAAATCTACGGTAACAGGCCTTTTAGCTGTGAGTCTTAAAAGACAGGGATACAGTGTGGGTATATTGGATGCAGATATAACAGGACCCAGTATTCCTCGTATGTTTGGCGTTAACAAAAAGCCGGAAAATATAGGATTAGGCCTACTGCCGCCAGAAAGCTCCACTGGTATTCGTATCATGTCTTTAAACCTTTTGCTTGAAAATGAAGACGACCCTGTCATCTGGAGAGGGCCTCTTATCGGTAGTGCCATACAGCAGTTTTGGAATGATGTGGTGTGGGGCGATCTAGACTACCTAGTGGTAGATTTGCCGCCAGGAACCAGTGATGCACCTCTTACTGTTATGCAGTCACTACCTCTGGATGGTATTATTGTTGTTTCATCACCTCAGGAATTAGTTGGCATGGTAGTCAAGAAAGCAGTAAAAATGGCCAACATGATGAACCTTTTGGTTATAGGCCTTGTTGAAAACTACAGCTATATGGTCTGTCCCAAATGTGGAGAAAAAATAGAGGTATTTGGCAAGAGTCGGGGTGAGGATGGAGCCAATGAAGCGAAAATACCTTATTTAGGTTCACTGCCTATAGATCACAAACTAGCCAATTTCTGTGATGAAGGCAAGATAGAAGAATATGAAAGCAGTGAAACAAGTGATATGGCCAGTTGGGTAAAATTGGACTGAGATGACACATAAAGGAGGAATCATTTGTGAGAATAGCTATACCTACTGATAGCGGACAAGTATCTGCCCACTTTGGGCATTGTGAAGAGTTTACGGTATATTATATAGATGAAAGTCAAAAAAAAGTAATCGCAAAAGAAATTATTAAAAACCCAGGCCATGAACCAGGTTTTTTACCGGTTTTTTTGGCAAAACAAAACGTGAATTGTATTATCGCCGGAGGCATGGGTTCAAGGGCAAAACAGCTTTTTGACCAAAAAAATATACAAACCATAACCGGAGCTTCAGGTATAGTTGATGAAGTCATACAGGAATACCTTGCAGGAAACATTGTGAGCAAGGGAAATTATTGTGACCATTAAGTGAATATTTCGGGACGGTTCTTTTTTATTCATTGACAGTAATTAATTGAAAATGTTAAAATAAAAGTGATCTGGTGTATTGGATACAGCCGATACATTAGATAAAAAAAGTCCATATTATCCTGATTGCGAGGAGATTCCAAGCAAAAGGGCGAGGGGCCACATGAGTTTTTACATAATTTATTTACTATGTCAAAAACCTTCGACTTTTTGTCGAAGGTTTTATTTTTTCCGTAGAGGTGGTGATAAGCTATGGATAAAAGAATCGGTGTAGTGGGCATTGTGGTTGAAAATTTACAAAGTGCCGATTCAATTAACTCTATACTCCATGAGTACTCACAAATAATTGTAGGTAGAATGGGAATTCCATATAGGGAAAAAGGTATTTCTGTAATTTCACTAATTGTAGACGGTGGCATGGATGAAATTAGTGCTATGACTGGAAAACTCGGCAAAATTAATGCTGTTTCTGTAAAATCAGCAATGACCAAAAAAACCACAGTTTAAAAAAACAATTTAGGGGGTTTGTATATGAAAAAAAATGTTTTAGCACCTTTCAGTATTAGATGGATTACTAGAACAGCTATACTTTTGGCTATCACCCTAGCTTTTCAAATGTTAGGCTTTCCCCAGATGGTGACCGGTCCTGCCGTAAATGCCATGTTATTACTTTCGGGTTCATATGTAGGTGTGCTTGGTGCAGTGATAATAGGTATACTCACACCTTTGATTGCCTTTTTAAGGGGTATATTAGCACCACCACTAGCACCAATGATTCCTTTTATCATGGTAGGTAATGCCCTACTAATAATTTCCTATGTTATTTCTCGTGAGAAGATGGGCAAAGGCTATGCCGGATCAGGTATTGGGCTTGTTGTAGGAGCTATTGTCAAGTTCTTGGTATTATCTTCGGCGGTTATATTTATAGTAAGTGTGCCAGCTCCCGTAGCTAAGGCTATGCAGATTCCACAGCTTTATACAGCCATTCTCGGTGGTGTAGTTGCTATTGTGGTAGAGAAAGTAATTAATGCGGCTATTGGCCAAAATAGTTATATGTCATAATAATTTATCAGTATTAATAGAAAAATGACAGGGGATTCTTTATATGATCCTCTGTCATTTTTATTTTATTGACCTACTCTCTCAGCCAACTCAAGAATTCTCTTATCATGATATGCTGTTTTCATAGTCAGATTCTCCATATCATTTTGAAGCTTGTCTGCTTTCTTATCAAGGATATCTAGCTTCTCACTGTTTTGTTTATAACCGTCAAATAGTGCTGAAAGCTTTTCACCATGTTCATGTTCAATTCTAAGCAGGTTTTTTTCAAGCTTATCGATTCTTTCATCAACTTTATCAAATCTCTTATCTATTTGTTCAAATCTTTTATCTACTCGACTAAAGCCTTTCTGCATTTCAGCATACATCTTTGTTATAACATCTAATACTTCGTCGTCCACCATATTCCTCCTCGGTTAAATATTTACACTTTCTTCTTTAACCATACCATTTCCATTATAATGTATTTTCGACAGAATATAAAGAGTTAAAAATAACTACATACGAGTCTAGCTGTGGTATAATTTATTTAAAAAGAAATTTTTATAAAAGGATGACTGTATTGATAAAGAAACTTTTACTTTTAACTATAATCCTCACTATTATATTGTGTAGTTGTGGGAAAGAAAACGATAACAATAAAGACAATAGGCAGCCTTCTGAAGCTCCCCAACAGGAAGATATTGACCCATTGAAAGGACAGATTGACAATATGACACTAGATGAGAAAATCGGTCAAATGGTCATTGTAGGCCTAGATGGGTATGAAATTGATGAGCTTACACAAGACATGATAAAACAATACAAGGTTGGGGGATTTATTCTTTTTAAGCGAAACATTAAAGATGCCTATCAGACACTAACATTCATAAACTCTTTAAAGGAAGCCAATAAAGAAAACAAAATTCCACTATTTGTTGCTGCTGATGAGGAAGGCGGGAGTGTCAGCAGAATGCCTGATGAATTCATAAAACTGCCGACTAGTAGGGCAATAGGCAAAATAGATAGTGAAGATTTAGCATTTGAGATTGGAAATATCATAGGCCAACAATTAAAATCCCTAGGATTTAATATGAATTTTGCACCAGTCTTAGATATTGACAGTAATCCAAACAATCCTGTAATAGGCAATAGATCTTTTGGTCCAAATGAAGATATGGTAAGCAGACTTGGTATTGCTGCCATGAATGGAATCCAATCTCATGTAATTTCCACTGTTAAACACTTTCCCGGCCATGGTGATACTTCAGTAGACTCACATATAGGTCTGCCAATGGTAAATCATGATATTGATAGGCTCAATAATTTTGAGTTGGTACCCTTTGCTAAAGCCATAAAAGAAGGAACAGATGGAGTAATGATAGCACATATCCTTCTTCCGGCAATTGATGAGGTATACCCGGCTACTTTATCAAAAAAAGTGATTTCAGATATTTTAAGAGCTGAAATGAAATTTGATGGTATAGTAATCACCGATGACATGACAATGGGTGCAATAACAGAAAACTATGATATTGGTGACGCAGCAGTTAAATCAGTGCTGGCAGGTACAGATATAGTTTTAGTTTGTCATGGTTATGAAAATCAAATGAAGGTTATAGAATCACTAAAATTAGCAGTATCTAACGACATTATTACAGAAGAAACATTAAATGATCATGTATATAGAGTATTAAAGCTAAAACAAAAATACAAACTAAATGATGAAAACATAGAGACAGTTGATATAGAAGGAATAAACCGTAAGATCAACGAATTATTGACAAAATACATGAACTAAAATTAAGCATGAAGAACACCTCATTTTGATGATATTATTTTTAAAACTCAGGTGTTTTTTCATGATTTTTTCATAAGGCATGATATAATTTATACAGTAATGAGAAGGAGATGAAGTTTTATGTATAATATGCTATTAGCGGAGATTGTATCAGATAGGGAGGTATGTGTGGAATAATTCATGCAGAAACCTCCCAAAGATATAATCTAAATCTTTAGGAGGATAGGAAATTGAATAAAATAGATATGAAAAACTTGGGGCTTACTGAGGAAATTTTTCAGGAATCCCAGAAATATAAGGACCTTTATATAGGTCGAGTTTCTTCCCAGTATAAGGATATGTATAAAGTCATAACAGAAGCCGGTGAGATTACAGCTGAAATTTCGGGTAAATTTCGCTATTATGTAGCTGTTTTATCTCAGTATCCTGCTGTTGGTGATTTTGTTATGGTAGACCGTATGGATAATTCACAGGGCATTGGAGTCATACATTATGTGCTAAAAAGGAAAAGTGCCTTTATACGAAAGACAGCAGGTACTACAAATGATATGCAAGTTGTAGCGTCCAATATCGATACGGTTTTTATCTGCATGTCAATAAATAATGACTTTAATCCCCGCAGGCTTGAGCGATATATTTCAATTGCCTGGGATAGTGGCGCAACTCCTGTAGTAGTGCTTACAAAGTCTGATTTATGTCATGATATCGAGGCAAAGCTTGACCAAATTTCATCAATTACAATCGGTGTGGATGTGCTTGTGACAACGAGTATATCCAAAGATGGCTATTCATCGATAACTAAATATATAACCTGTGGCCAGACAGTAGCCTTTATAGGCTCGTCTGGTGTTGGAAAATCAACATTAATAAATCGGCTCGTGGGCAAAGAGATCTTCGATACAAGAGGCATTAGAAATGATGATAAAGGCAGGCATACTACTACGAGACGCGAATTAGTACTGCTGCCCGAAGGCGGTGCTGTCATAGATACCCCGGGTATGCGGGAAATTGGAATAATAGGCGCAGATATTTCTAAAACATTTACTGATGTAGAGGAGCTTGCTGCTAAATGTAGATTCAGGGATTGTTCCCACGAAAGTGAGCCGGGTTGCGCTGTGAAGAAAGCAATAAATGATGGTATTCTAACAACAGAGCGTCTTGAGAGCTATAAAAAACTTAAAAAAGAAGCTAAGTATGATGGCTTAAATTCGAAAATGATAGAAAAAGCAAAGATAAATGAGATGTTTAAAGGAATGGGTGGCATTAAAAACGCCAGGAGATATATTAAGGAAAAGTGCCGAAAAGGCATGTAATCTAAAGAAGGCTGATAAAATACAAAAACGGCAAGGATTCCACTTTGGATACCTTGCCGTTGTTATCTCCATATGGAGCTGATGGTCGGATTTGAACCGACGACCTGCGCATTACGAGTGCGCTGCTCTACCCCTGAGCCACATCAGCCCGCTTTCTTATTTTACAATGTTTCATTGTTTAAGTCAACAAGCTATAAAACTCAGAATTGGTATCGTCTAGGTAAGTCAAACATATGTGACATGGCCTCAGATATATAGCCTTAAAAACTGCTAGTAAAAACTTACTGTGCAAGGAAGGAATGTCAAGGTCAAAAGCGATCAGCGTATCTTGATATTCCTGGGTGAAACAGTATGCTTACTAAGAGGTATTTTTAAGGTTATCATGTAACTACCGACTATTTCATTTGGTGTTTTAAGGCCAAGAACTTTCCTTGCGATATTGTTGCATCGATTATTGTATGGTCTAAATGTTCTTTAAGAAGTGGTTACTGTATATTTTGCTCCTTTATAAGTCAGATAACCTCCTGACAGGTTGTAAAGCTTCTTAAAACCATGACCTTTAAGTATTCTGATAGCAATATATGATCTTAAGCCACTATGACAGTTAACATAAATGGGTGTGTCTTTTGATACTTTTATTTCATTTATTCTATCTCTTAGTTCGTCTAATTCAATATTTACAGCACCACTTATGTGATCTGCATTAAATTCAATAGGCGTCCTTACATCAAGTAGGTAGCCTCCTGCTTCTACAATTTCATCAAGTTCATTCCAGTGCACCACATCATAAATATTATCAGCTACATTACAGGCGATATATCCTAAAATATTCACTGGGTCTTTTGCAGATGAAAAAGGGGGTGCATAGCAAAGTTCTAAATCGGGCAAATTGCGTATAGTGCCACCAAGCTTTATGGCAGCAGAGATTACGTCGATTCTCTTTTCTGTGCCTTCTCCACCAACTGCCTGGGCGCCTAATATTTTGCCGCTATCGGGGTCGAATAAAAGCTTAAATGCTATATCTATTGCATCTGGATAATAGGTTGCATGGTTTGCTTTATGAGCATGGATAGCCTTGTAATTTATCCCTTTAGCCCTTAGCTGACGTTCATTATTACCGGTTGTTGCTACTGTTAAATTGAAAACTTTAAGGGCAGATGTTCCGAGTGAACCATCATATGAAATATTAATACCGTTTACATGATCGGCAACCAGCCGCCCCTGGCGGTTTGCAGGCCATGCCAGAGGTATCGCAGTATCCGTGCCTGTAATATAATCAGTTACTTGTATAGCATCACCAATTGCATATATATCCCTTACTACTTCTCCGGTGCTACCATCTAATGTCTGAAGCTGTTTTGTTGTTTTGATATGTCCACGCTCACCTACTGCTAAACCACAGGATTTTGCCAGAGAGTTTTCCGGGACAACACCTATAGACATTATAATCATATCGGTATCGAGTATTTTTCCGCTTTCAAGAACAAGCTTTCTGCCTTGATTTACAAAGTGACTGACTCCATTATTCAATATTAGATTTATACCATTTGCATTCACTTCTCGATGGACAAGCTGTGCCATTTCAAAATCAAGGGGTGCTAATACCTGGCTGAGCTTTTCAACTATCGTAACCTTTAAACCGCGAAAGGCTAGATTTTCAGCCATCTCAATACCGATAAAACCACCACCAATAACAACAGCAGATTTTGGTTTATTCTTATCAATAAACTCTTTAATCTGGTCAGTATCAGGAATGTTTCTAAGTACAAAAAGATTTTTAGCATCATCTATGCCCCTAATCTTAGGTCTTATGGGTTTTGCCCCAGGTGATAGAATCAGCACATCATAACTTTCTGTATAGGTATCACCAGATATTGTTGAGCGAACAGTAACATTCTTTTTTTCCCTGTCAATAGAAATTACTTCACTAAAATTTCGTATATCAAGATTAAAGCGCTTTGACATCCCCTCCACTGTTTGGACAAGAAGCTTTTCCCTTTTTGTGATAATATCACCTATATTATATGGAAGGCCACAATTAGCAAACGAGATATATTCACCTCGCTCAAAAACAATAATTTTGTCATCTTCATTAAGCCTGCGGAGTCTTGCAGCAGCTGTAGCACCACCTGCAACACCGCCTACTATTAAGATTTTTTTCACTATAAAACCCCCTTGAATTATTCAGATATTAGCTCATTAAATACAAACTCAATTAATCTTTTTATCTTTTCATTTGCAATTTGATAATGAATTTCATTACCGAATCGTTTACTTTTTACAATCCCGGCAGCCTTTAACTTTGATAAGTGCTGGGAAATCGCCGATTGAGATGTTTCTAAACACTTTTCCATATATGATACATTACAGCTGCCTTTTTCCATTAAACCATGTACAATACAAAGCCTTGTTGGATTTGACAAAGCTTTAAATATTTCTGAAATTTTATTATATGAGACGCCTTTTGAGATCATTTGTACACTTCCTCAAATGTTATATAAGTACATTATAATATTATAATACTCTAATGTAAACACTTCATTTTACAAATCCTATTATGGGTTACGTGTATTGATAGATGATATTCGGGGAAAAATACCAGTAGTATATATCCTGTGGAGTGAACCTATTGAACGAAACGATTGTAGTGATAGTAAGAGGGGTTATAGCTTTTTTCTCTCTTCATATTTTCACGAGAATATTGGGAAAGCAACAAGTTAGCCAGCTTACTTTTTTTGAGTATGCTTTAGGTATTACTATTGGATCTATAGCGGCAAGTTTAACCACTGAACTTGATAGCAGGGCATGGATTCATTTTATAGGCCTCATCGTTTGGGCTATGTCGGCACTCCTTTTACAACTAATAACTATACGTTGGCGTTATATGTCCAAATCTGTTGACGGAGAACCTGTTGTTATTGTGATGAATGGAAAAATTATGGAAGAAGCCATGAAAAAGGCACGTTATAGAGCGGTAGACCTGATGGGTCAATTAAGGTGTAAAAATGTATTTGATTTAAATGAGGTTGAATTTGCCATACTTGAAACTAATGGAGAGATATCCGTTTTGAAAAAGTCCCAATTCCAGCCAGTTACAGCTCAACAAATGAATATTCCTGTAACTCCTACTAGTATGGGAATAGAACTGATTCATGATGGTGAGATTGTAAAACAGAACCTTAAGAATCTCAAGCTTAATGAGGAATGGTTACATACCCAATTAGAGGCTAGAGGTATAAGAGATGTTTCTGAAGTATTCTTGGCAACCATTACAACCAATGGTAGTTTTTATGTAGATACATACCAAGATAAGTTAAAGCGTATTATTGACATAAGTGACTATATCGGTCCAAATTAAAGAAGGGAACAGCTATGCGCAGAATTATATTTTATGGAATACCGGTTATCGCCTTTATATTATTTATTATTATTATGAATGGCGGGATTTACTTAAAAAATGTTGTAGGCAAGGATGGACATTTCATAGATTATTATGAAGACATTAGGACCAGTATCAAAGAGGAAGAATGGGAAAAGGCAATGAACAAATTTGAAAAACTTGAAGAGCTGTGGCGGGCAAAGATTTCGCTGATACAGTTTAGTGTTGAAAGAGACCAAATAAATGGTATTGATATATCTTTTGCGAGGCTAAAAGGATATTTGGAGTCCAAGAATAAAGCAGGTTCACTGGCAGAACTTTATGAGGCAAAAAGGCATTGGGAGGATTTAGGTCGTTAAAATTCGGAAAATATTGTATAAAATACAAATAACTGTTATAATGAATTAGACTGATTCATGAGAGATGTTCTTATAGGCAAAAAAATAAGAGTTAAAGCTGTTAAGGGGATATTCCTATTAACGAAAGAATACAAACTTGAATCAAAGATATATAGAAAGGAATTTTAGATGTCACAAATGAAATTTGAAAAACTTAACTTATCGAAAGAATTATTGAAAGCAATCAATGATGTTGGTTTTGAAGAAGCAACACCGATTCAATCCCAAGCTATTCCCTATATTTATGAGGGTAGAGATGTCATAGGTCAAGCTCAAACCGGTACAGGTAAAACTGCAGCTTTTGGCTTGCCTATATTAGACATGATCAATCCCCAGGACAGAAGCCAACAGGCTATTATCCTGTGTCCTACCAGAGAACTTGCTATCCAAGTAGCGGAAGAAATAAAAGCTCTTTCTAAATATAAAGAGGGAATAAGGATTTTACCTGTTTATGGAGGTCAACCTATACAGCGACAAATCCATGCTTTAAAAAAAGGTGTACAAATCATTATAGGTACCCCTGGCAGAGTAATGGACCATATGAAAAGACATACACTTAAGCTGCATAACACAAAAATTGTGATACTTGACGAAGCTGACGAGATGCTGGATATGGGTTTCAGGGAAGATATTGAACAGATTTTACAGGATGTTCCCAAAACAAGACAAACTCTGCTTTTTTCTGCTACCATACCCAAACCAATTTTAGAGTTGGCAGAAAAATACTTAAAGAACCCCCAATTTATTAAAGTTGTTCATAAAGAACTTACAGTTCCAAATATCGAACAATACTATTTTGAAGTGAAGCAAAAAAACAAGGTGGAAACACTGTCTAGGCTAATAGATTTTTATGATCCTAATCTAGCCTTAATATTTTGTAATACCAAAAAGAAAGTTGATGAGATTTCGGAACAACTTCAAGCACGGGGATATTCTGCAGACGGTCTTCACGGAGATATGTCCCAACCTCAACGTGATAGAGTTATGGGCAAATTTAAGAGCGGTACTATTGATATATTAGTTGCTACTGACGTTGCTGCAAGAGGAATTGATGTAGATGATGTAGATGTAGTGATAAATTTTGACGTTCCCCAAAATGAAGAGTATTATGTGCACAGAATTGGAAGAACAGGAAGAGCGGGTAGAGCCGGCAAAGCCTTTACCTTGGTAGCAGGTAGAGAAATTTACAAACTAAAGGATATTCAAAGATATGCAAAAACCAAAATTAGACGCCAAGAAATCCCAACACTACTTGATGTAGAAGAAACCAGAATGAATCTCATGCTAGAAAAAGTAAAACAAGTCATAGATGCCGGGGGCTTAGCTAAATATACCCAGTGGATTGAAAGGCTTATTGAGGAAGAATACACAAGCTTAGATCTGGCTGCAGCACTTCTTAAGATGATTGCTGGTAAAGATGATGAAGAAGAGCCATACGTGGATTTTGAAAAAACAGGTGGAGCCCCGGGAATGGCAAGACTTTTTATTAACATAGGTCGTAACCAAAAAATAAGACCAAGTGATATAGTGGGGGCAATAGCCGGTGAAACAGGAATACCAGGTAAAATTATTGGTACTATTGACATATACGATAAGTTTACTTTTGTGGAAGTCCCCACAGAATATGCGGCAGATGTTCTTAGATCTATGAAAAACAACCAGATAAAAGGCAAAAAAATAAACATCGAACCAGCTAACGGAAAATAGATATAAACACATCTTACCTATCTAAGTATAATGTTTTTGGGAGGAGAATGTGATGAAGTCCATAGGAAAGGAATTTGTCGAAAAAACAAAATATGAATATCTGGAAGATGACGACTATAGAAAGGGTTTCCCTCCACCGCCAGTAGAATTAGAATATGATAAGACTAAAAGAAAAATAGATCTTCCAGATCCTAAGAACATCAAAGTAGATATGGGGCTAGTTGAAGCCATCGAAAAGAGACGTAGTCTTCGACGATACTCTGAAAAACCCATATCTTTAGCTGAATTATCTTATTTACTTTGGTGCACTCAAGGAGTCATACGTTCTTCAAAAGTGGCAACATTGCGGAACGTCGCTTCAGCAGGTTCTAGACATGCATTTGAAACATACATAATGGTAAACAATGTAGACAAACTTGAGCCGGGCATTTATAGGTACTTAGCTCTAGAACATAAGCTTTTGGTAGTAAGACTAGACCCTAATATTGCTGAAAAAGCGGTTAAAGTATGTTACGGGCAGCAAAATGTAGGTGAAAGTGCTGTTACTTTCTTCTGGGTAGCGGTACCCTATCGCACGACATATAGATACGGTGAAAGAGGATATCGGTATATTTATCTTGATGCCGGACATGTATGTCAAAACCTATATCTAAGTGCTGAAGGAATAAACTGTGGTGTATGTGCTATCGGTGCTTATTGTGATGATGAGGCAAATGAATTTCTAAATATCGATGGAGAGGAACAATTTGTGATATATATAGCGGCTCTGGGAAAAAGATAGGATGTTCTAGCTTCATATTATATAAATTCTCATTACCTCACTAAATGTGGGGTATTTTTTTTAGGCATGAAATCTATTTCATTTTGATGTTTTTATTACAAATATATACTATTTCATTATAAAAAAGAAAAGATTCGATAAAATTTTTCATCAAAGCAGCTTTTGCATAAGGAGTGGAATATCTTAATGAATTGTAAATTAAAACAAGTAGTTATTGTACCTTTATTAACTATTGCTATAGCTATGTTCTTTGTGCCTAGAGCGATTATTGCAGCAGAAGGAATAGAGCCTTTTATCTGTGATGCTACTATATCTGCCGACAATGAATACATAACAGTCACTTTTAGTGAGGGGGTGTGGGGAGACAGTGAAAAGGTTGATCCTGTGACAGCAGATGATTTCAACTTAGTTTTTAAACAAAATGGAGGGACAGTAACTGATGTAGTTTTACTTGATTTGAAAACTACCGGTGATGCTGCACTAGCAGGTGGTGAAACATCTATAAGATTTTATTTTGAATTAATAGGTGGTCCGGCAAAGGGCACAGAGACTGTTAATATAACTGCTAAAGCCGACTCAATATATAATGTACACGGATTTGCTATGTCCGCAGAGCAGACTACAGGAGATATAAAGCTGTATGACAAAACACCACCAGTATTCGCAGAAGGTTACCCAAAGGCAGGTCAACATCATGCTCCGGGCAGCAAACGGCTTTCACTTGAGGTTAAGCCATATGGTGAAAGTGTTAAAACATATTACATTATTGTAGAAAATGATGCAGATTCCCCCACTGCCCACCAAATAATGAACGGAAAAGACAGTAATGGTAAAGAAGCGTTAGCATCAGGTAATTATGATGTTAAGCAAATCGGTATACATATACGAAACTCTATCAAATTAACCGCTGATAATACAGAATATGATGCATACGTGATAATCGTAGACGTTGCCGGTAATGCAACAAATCCTGTCAAAGTAGATTTAAGAACTCCTATAAGTATTTTAACTAAAGATTATCCCAAAGTGGGACAGGTTCAAGCAATAGGAAGCCAAAAGGTCGAAATTATAAATAAGGCTAATGATGATACAACTGCTTATTATGTAGCAGTGCCTGATGGTGACCCTGCTCCAACTAGAGAGCAGATAGTAGCTGGGAAGGATAGTGCAAGCAATCCAGCTTTAGCCTTCGGTAGCGATAACCTTATTGCCAGTAAAGAAAAAAGCATCTTAACTTGTGCTCTTGGAGCGGACTTCACACCTTTCGATATATATATTGTGCTTTACCATAAGGGTATTCTTGATGACATATATAGTGATGTAGTAAAACTTGATGTGATCACTCCTCCAGCACCTGTATATCCACCCATATTACAAAAAGTCGCAGTTAACAACAATGGCGATGTGGAAATAACCTTTGATAAGGAAATGGCTGATCCAGTAGGGAATCAAGGGAGTTTTTTAGTACAAGGGGAAAATGGTTTAATACGAAATGTCAATCAAGTAAAATTAAAATCCGGTGATGCAAGAACCATCGAGTTGATTCTTGATACTAAAATAAAGGGCAATGAAGCTTTTTACCTATCTTATACACCTGGGTCCATTACATCAGCTGATGGGGGAGTATTAGCTGAATTCTCATTACAAGCAATTGAAAATAATTTACCTTATCCAGTAATGGCTACCGCAAATCCTTCCAAAGGGCAGGTAGGTGTTACATACAGCTACTTATTTAAGGCTGCAGGAGGTATAGGCTCTACTATGTTTTATCTAGAAGATGGATTCTTGCCTCCCGGATTACAACTGGTGAGCCACACGGGATTACTCTGTGGTAACCCGACTAAACCAGGCACTTACACTTTTACAATAAGGGTAGTTGATGAGAATAATGCAATGGACCGACATGTATATACAATGATTATCGATGAAGAACCGGAAGAACTTAAACCTTTGGAGTTTGCTCTGGGTTTTCCGCAGATTGGTCCAGTTCAGGAACCTGGCAGTAAGCAAGTATCCTTATTGATTAGAGCTGCTGAAGATGCAACTGCTTACTATATCGTCGTTGACAATGATGATCCCACACCAACCAAAGAGCAGATAAAGGCTGGAAGCGATGCCATTAATGGAGAACCTTTAGCCAAAGGTGAGCTTATGCTCGTTGCAGATAAAACAATTACCTTGACAACTGATCCCCTGGAAGCTGACTTAACACCATATGATGTATATATAGTGCTAAATAACAGTACAAGATGGAGTGAAATAATAAAAGTAGATGTTGCTACCCCATTGGCAGCACTACCATTGGTGTTATTACCTGAAACCTTTGATAGATGTGAAGAAGGTTACCCTATTATACAAATAGATTTTACTGAGTTTACCTCAGGAGGTGACGCACCTTATAGTTACAGCATAATTTCCGGCTCTTTGCCTGATGGATTAATATTAAGTGGTGATGGTATATTAAGTGGAAAGCCTATGAAAACCGGAACATATAGATTCACAATAATGGTTGAGGATTTCAACGGTGCAGCAAGCACACAAGAGTACTGTATGAATATCATGCCTGAAAAAAAGATTACTTCATTTATGTTCGAAGAGCTTAAGCCAAAAGTGGTTGGGGTTATAGATCAGGATAAAAAAACTATCATCTTAACTGTTCCATTTGGAACTGATATAACAAATTTAGTGCCCACGATAGTATATGAAGGGGGAATTATATCCCCCGGCATTAAAGCAACCGATTTTACAAATACAGTTATCTATACAATAACAGCAGATGATGAATCATATGTTACATATACAGTAACTGTAAATACGGAACCGGCTATACCGGTAAATGCTATAAATATAACTACCGTCAAAGATGAAACCAGTGTGAAGGAAGGTTACACACTTCAGATGAGTGTTATAATTGAACCCATAAAGGCCACTGATAACACTGTTACATGGAGTATAGAAAATCAGACAGGTAATGCCACAATTAGCCAAACCGGTTTGTTGACTGCTAGAAAAGCCGGAAAAGTAATTGTTAAAGCTGCTGCAAATGATGGTTCTGGTGTAGAAGGCACAAAAGAAATAACAATAACTTCTGTTGGTGGGAGTACTAAAAAAAGAAAGGGGCAGGATCATCTTATATCAAAAGAAAGCCAATTGCTTAAAGATGATGATGCTGTATTTGAGATACCTGAAGATTTGAGTCTCCCCTCAATGGAAGACATAAGGGAACATTGGGCTAAAGATAATATAAGCAATCTGGTTAAAATGGGTGTGTTTAGTGGTTATCCCGATAATACCTTTAAACCTGATAGACATATCACAAGAGCAGAATTTACTGTTGTATTAGTCAGTGTTTTCGATTCGGCCATTGATACTGATATAACATTTGAAGATGTGGCAAATCACTGGGCAAAAGAGTATATATCCAAAGCAGCTGCTCAAGGTATTATTACCGGTTACAATGAAAAATGTTTTGGTCCCGATGACCCTATTACCCGTGAACAAATGGCAGTAATGATCGCACGAGCAGCCAATATTAATAGTTACGATAGCCTACCAAAATTTCAAGATAGTGATCACATTTCTTCATGGGCTAAAGAAGCTATAAGTGCTTTAACTGCCAGGCAAATTATGGTTGGTTATTTAGACGAAACTTTCAAACCGGGCAACCATGCAACCCGTGCTGAAGTGGCAACTATCCTTTATCGAATGTTAGAAAAAGGTCACATCTGAGGCTTCTAATTCATATTTTTAAGTAGGAGTATGATTAAAGAGGTGAATTAGATGTCTGTGACTGATAAAGATAGAGGTAGAACTCGTGAGCATGTTCATTCACATAATGGAGTGACTTCTTGTGATTTTGAGCATAGCCATATGCACCCAGGAGTAACAGGCCCTCCTATTTACGTTGATTTATACGGAAAAGATGACCACTATAAAGATCAACACTACCATGAAATAAGCGGTTTAACAACATACGATAGAGGGCATTTTCACTATTATAGGGCCAATAATGGTCCAGCTATACCTGTTGAAAGGGGAAACCATACCCATTACGTAAACTTTAGAACCAGTTTTAATGAGGGTCATGATCATAGAATCGAAGGATTTATAGAAGTGACTCCAAGTTGATAAAGAGCAGGGTGTGTGCCGTAAGGAGCACACACCCTGTCTCTTTATCAACTATAAAATTTCCATAAAGAAGTAAACAATCATCAGAATTTCAGCAAGTATTTTTATTAATGTCCCACTTAAAATGCCTAGCAAAGTTCCAAATCCTATTCGCACCGCTTGATCAGTTTCAACACCCCGCAGTAATTCAGTAATTACAGCACCAAGGAAGGGTCCGATTATTATGCCTAATGGAGGAAAAAGAATTAGGCCTAGAAACATGCCGATTCCCGCACCGAAAACTGCTTGGCTACTACCACCAAAACGTTTTGTACCTATAGATGAAGCGATAAAATCTATAAAAAATATTATTATAAGAACAACTGCTTGCAGAATATAGAAAGTTAGGTTTAAAGTTTTAAAACCGGTCATTATTCCATATAAAAGCATACCGCCGTATATAAGAGTAGCACCCGGTAGCACCGGTAGAAAAGTTCCTATTAAACCGAGAATAAATAATATTATCGCCAGAACTAAAGCAAAGCCTTCCAAAGCGAGACCTCCTTGTAAAAAAATAAATGCATTATTCTACTATTCTTTTTATATAATATCATAGATGAAATACTTAAAGGAAGTGTCAAGATCAGGTGACAGAACCACCGTCCCCCTGCCACCTCCCCCTTGTCACTCCTTAAAAAATTCGGCAATTGAGCCGTTTTTTTTGTATAATAAATTATATAATAAATTAAGCAGTATTTTCACTAATTGAAAGTGGTGATAAAATGGAAAGTATTTTATATTTTTTAGATAGTACAAAAGAATTTTTTATTGAAAATGGAGCATGGGGGCTATTTATTCTGTCATTTACTGAAGCATCTTTTTTTCCCATACCTCCTGATGTGGTCCTTTTACCGCTGGCTCTTTTTTCACCGGGTAAAGCCTTATATTATGCTGCTATTACTTCTATTGCATCTTCACTTGGGGGGATTTTTGGATATTTTATAGGAGTCAGAGCAGGCAGACCCATTTTATCACGGTTTATCAGAGAGGAGAATTTTTATAAAATAGAAGACATGTTTTCTCGTTATGGGGGATGGGCTATAGCCGTTGCCGGATTTACTCCAATACCCTATAAAGTATTTACAATTGCATCAGGTGTATTTCACATGAATTTAGCAACTTTCATTATTGCAACGATTTTAAGCAGGAGTGCAAGATTTTTCTTGGAAGGTGCAATTATTCTCGTGATGGGCGATAATGCTATGGTTTATATTAATAAATTGCTAGGGCCTGGTTCTTTTTTAGTATTGGCGATAGTTGGTGTGCTGTATTATATAGTGAGAAGAAGTGGCCTTTCAGTTAGTTTTAAATTAACTAAAGGGACATTTGCTTATAAAGTAAAACATAAAGTGAGCAAATTACTGGCTCTATATGGCGAATTTGGCATATATTTAGTTGCAGGATTTAGCATCGCTGCAACATTTGGATTTATGTTTTTTAAATTAGCTGCGGATGTTTTTGAAAAAGAGATGGAATGGTTTGACAAAGGTATCATAAGCTATTTAGAGAGACTCAATCCAAGGTTGTTGGATAACATTTCGTTTTTATTTATTAAGATGCAAAGTCCTATAGTATTTTTCATAACAATAATCCTATGTTTATTGCTTGTTTACTTTTTTTATAAAAATAATATTTATTCGGTTATGTCACTTTCGGCTTTCGCGGGCAGTTTTCTTTTGCAGTGGGGTTTTAAATCTTTCTATAAAAGACCGAGAATTTCAATTGGCTCTAATTTAACAGATTTTTTTTCTTATAGTTTCCCTAGTGGCTTTATTGTATTATATACTGCATTATTTGGGTATGTGGCATTCTTACTCTTAAGAAGTAAGAATAAGTTTAGGAAAATAACTATTCTAACATTATGGATATGTCTTATGTTGATAGTTAGTATAAGTAGGGTATATGCAGGCATAAGCTACCCTAGTGATGTGCTGGCTGGTTTTTTATTGGGCGGATTATGGCTTGCAATTTGCATTGTAGCTACAAAGGCCTTTGAATATTACAGATAAATATTGACATTTAAACCATATCCAGTTATTATGAATATATATTTTATTAATTCATAAATTCATAGCAATCGGAGTGAAATTATGGCTAGAGGTTTTACAGACAGAGAAAAGGACATTATTAGAAAGGACCTTATTGATAAAGGTCGGGAGCTCTTCGGTTTATATGGTTTAAGAAAAACAAGTATAGAGGACTTGACAAAAGCTGTGGGGATTGCCCAAGGATCCTTCTATACTTTTTTCAATTCAAAGGAAGAGCTGTATCTAGAAGTAATAAACCAAGAAGGGGAGATTATCAAAGAAAAGTATTTTAGTGAAGATAGTACTGAGAAATTAACTAGGAAGCGTTTTAAAAATTTTTTTAGAAAGGTATTACAGATAGTTCATATCAATCCTATTATCAAACAAATCTTTTTAGAAGAGGAAATAGATTTTTTGATTAGGAAAATTCCACCTGAAAAAATGAAAGAATATCATAAGCGATTCTTTAATCAGATTCTGATACTGATAAAAAAATGGCAGAAGGAAGGTGCCATTATTAATCATAAACCCGAGGTAATTGCAGCAGTATTGCAAACAATGTTTCACCTCATACTACATAAAAATGATTATGAAGAAGAAGATTTTGAAGATATTACTGAATTGCTAATAGATATAATGGCAACAGGCCTTGTTGTTGAAAATTAAAACAAAATCTATTTAAAGAAAAGGGGAAAAGAGATGTGGAAAAAAGCCCGAGGTTTTAAATACATATTGACAGTATTGATAATAATAGCCCTTATTTGCGGTTGTGGCTCCAATATACCTATCGAAGAAGAGATTGAAAAAACCGTGCCAGTAAAAGTGACTATTTCACAGATGGAGGACTTACCTGAATATCAATCGTTTCCCGGAAAGATATTAGCGATGGATGAAGTGACACTCACTCCTAAAATGGGAGGTATTGTAGAGGAAGTTCTTGTAAATGAAGGGGATAGAGTTACAGCAGGCCAAGTTATCATAAAACTGGAGCAAAAAGATGTAGTTTCACAACTCAATCAAGCCCAAGCTGCATATGATGCTGCAATGGCTCAGTTAAGCAGTTTAGAGAATGGTCAAATGCCTCAGCAGATTGCCCAGCTGGAATCAGCTGTAAATCAAGCTGAAGCGAATTTTAAAAATGCTAAAGAGAATTTTGAAAGGATGAAAGAACTTCTTGAAAAAGGTGCTATATCACAACAGCAATTTGAAGGAGTTGAGCTTCAATTTAATGTTGCCAAAGAGCAATATGAATCAGCTAAAACTCAATTAACTTTGACGCAAGAAAAAACTGCACCAGAAAGTATAGCAGCGGCAAAGGCCCAGGTTAAACAGACTGAAGCTATGCTTGAGGCGGCAAAGTCAGCATTAGACAACTGTCTTATTACATCACCTATTGATGGCACAGTAGGTGGGATAAATGCTCCAATTGGTCAGTTGGCAAGTCCAGGTGTTCCGATTGCAACTGTTGGGAATCTTAACAGTGTAGAAATAGAGATAAACGTTACTGAGGATAGGATAAACGGTTTAGAAGTTGGGCAAGAAGCTGAGGTGACGGTAGATTCGGTTGGTGATTCAGTGTTAAAAGGGAAAATTATAAGCATAAGTCCATTTAAAGACCCAATGACACAGGTTTATCCGGTGAAAATATTATTGCCAAATGAAGATGGTCTCTTAAAATCCGGCATGTTTGCTAGAGTTAAGCTCATGGTTGCATTACATACTAATGCTGTTACAATACCGGAGGATGCTGTTGTAAGTTACGATGGGAAATCAATAGTATATACTGTCAAAGAAGGTTTAGCTAAAGCCAATGAGGTAATTACAGGACCGGCTTCAATGGGTAAAATCGTTATAAAGGAAGGCCTTAACCCTGACGAAGAAGTAATTATAGAAGGACAGGAAATAGTTAATGACAAAATAAAAGTTAGAGTTGAAGGCCGAGGTGATACACTATGAACCTGCCGCTATTTTCTATAAAAAGACCTGTAACTACTCTAATGATTATAGCTGTTGTCCTTGTTTTAGGCTTTATCTCATTTACAAAACTTGGCATAGATTTGTTCCCGGATTTTTCATTTCCCATGGGAGTAGTTATGACACAATACAGTGGGGCATCTTCCTATGAAATAGAGAACATGATAACCAAACCTCTGGAGCAATCCCTTTCTACTATGAGTAATGTGAAAAACATTCAATCTCTTAGTAGTGAGGGCAATTCTACCATTATGGTAGAGTTTAACTGGGGAACTAACATGGATGTGGCTGCACAGGATATGCGGGAAAAGATTGATTTAATAAAGCCATATTTGCCTTCATCTGCTCAGACTCCAATGGTTATTAAATTTGACCCGTCTATGATGCCTGTAATGTATATTGCCCTATATGGTGGCGATAATATCGTTCAGCTTAAGAAAATTGCAGATGATACTATTGTAAGCAGGCTGCTCCGTATTGAAGGTGTTGCATCTGTCTATGTAGACGGAGGATTAGAAAGACAAATAGTTATACGGGTGGACCCTGACAAATTGGCTTTTTACGGTCTTAGTATGCAACAAATTGCTGGCAAGCTTCAAATGGAAAACTTAAATTACCCAGGAGGGAGCGTAAATCAAGGTAATAGAGATTATATTATAAGAACAGAAGCGGAATTTAAGGATATATCTGAAATAGAAGATTTACCAATTCCACTGCCTACAGGTGGTAGTATTCCGCTTAAGAGCATAGCAAAAGTTCAAGATACCCATAAAGACATTTCTACAATATCTCGATACAACGGTAATCCTTGTATATCATTAACTATACAAAAGCAAAGCGGATATAATACTGTTCAGATAGCCAAAAAGGTAAAGGCTGAAATGGCAAAACTGATTGACGAAATCCCTGTAGACATTGGTTACCAGCCTATTCTTGACCAGTCTGAATTTATAGAGTTCTCCATTAACAATGTAAAAAGAAATGCTATATCTGGTGGGATTATTGCCATATTGGTAATATATCTGTTTCTTAGAAACCTACGCAGCACACTTGTAATTGGTCTATCTATTCCTATATCGATCATAGCTACTTTTGTGCTGATATACTTTAATAAACTTACTTTAAACATGTTAAGCCTTGGTGGTTTAGCTTTAGGTGTGGGAATGTTGGTGGATAATTCCATAGTTGTTCTCGAAAATATATTTGTGCACCGTCAGCGGGGAGAACAGCCTATCACAGCTGCTGTGACTGGAGCAAATGAAGTAGCTTTAGCTGTAACTGCATCTACTCTAACAACGGTAGCAGTATTTTTGCCTATTGTATTTGTCCAGGGTATAACAGCCCAATTATTTAAAGAATTAGCGCTAACAGTTGCATTTTCCTTAATGTCATCTCTAGTAGTTTCATTAACAATAGTTCCGTTACTTTCTTCCAAATTAATAGTACAGCAGTTGGAAAGCGACAATGTGACTGAAGAAACTAAAAAGAATAAGAATATGCTTTCACCAATAATAGCCTTATTAGACGCCTTTAATGTATTCTATAAAAAAGTGGAGGAGAAGTACGCGGGTATATTAAAATGGTCTCTTACTCACAGAAAAGTTATAATCATTCCATCAGTTGTTATGTTTGTTTTTAGCATGTGTTTAATTCCCTTTGTGGGAGCAGAGTTTTTACCTGAATCAGATGCAGGTTCGGTAAATATCTCTGTGAAGCTTCCCTATGGAACTAACCTGGATCGAAATGACAGCTTTATTAGGGGATTAGTGGAAAAACTGGAACAAATACCTGAAATTGAAGGAATAATGGAAAGCATAGGTTCTTCTTCTGGTATGGAAAGCTTATATGGTTCGGATAGCAGTACTGCAAGTGTTGCAATTGAACTAGTGCCACTTGCTGAAAGAAAACGTTCAGCAGATGATGTTGCAGAGGAGATAAGGAAGTTAACGGCAGATATGACAGGTGCGGAAATACAAGTTGATGCTGTCAGTAGTATGGACTTTTCTGGTGGTAGTTTATTAAGACCAATCTCCATCGAAATTAAAGGTGATGATATAGATAAATTGGAGGAAATATCCCGAGAAGTTGCCGAAATAGTAAAGTCCACTCCAGGAACTCGCGAAGTAGAAAGTAGTCTTGAGGAAGGTAAACCAGAATTTGTAGTAAAAATTGATAGAGAAAAAGCTACTCTGTATGGGCTTTCCAGTGGTCAAGTAGCCCAGACAGTAAATTCTGCTTTATCAGGTAGCGTAGCAGCACAATATAAAGTAGATGGCAATGAAATAGATATAGTGATAAAGACTGATGAGGGATTAATAGATGATGTTCATAAAGTTAAGAGTCTTCTAATTCCAAGTCCTACAGGAGCTATGATTACATTGGGCGATATTGCAAAAATAGAAAGAAGCTCAAGCCCAATTACTATCGTTCGCCACAACCAAACCCGGCAAGTGTCAGTGACCGGGGCTATTGTTGGAAGAGATACAGCTACAGTAAACCGTGAAATTCAAACAAAGCTCAACCAACTTACACTGCCTAATGGTTATACCATAGAAATGGGCGGAGAACAAGAGCAAATGTTAGAGTCATTTAGAGATTTGATACTGGCATTTTTCCTGGCAGTAGCATTGGTATATATGGTTATGGCCGCTCAGTTTGAATCATTTAAACAGCCATTTATAATAATGTTTACTGTGCCTTTAGCTTTGACAGGTGTGATCTTTGCATTATTGCTAACAGGACGTCATATAAATCTTACATCACTTATAGGTGTAATAATGCTTGCGGGAATAGTTGTCAATAACGCCATAGTATTGATTGACTTTATAAATCAACTGAGAAGTAGAGGTGTCCCCAGGAATGAAGCCATAATCGAGGCGGGACCGAGAAGACTAAGGCCTATTCTTATGACAACTTTAACCACAGTATTAGGGCTGATTCCTCTTGCATTTGGTTTTGGAGAAGGAGCAGAATTAGCAGCACCTATGGCTACTGCTGTTATAGGAGGATTAAGCCTTGCTACAGTATTGACTTTAGTAGTAATACCGGTAGTTTATACGATTTTTGAGGACTGGGGAGATATTCTGGCAAGATATAGAAAGAAAAGAAGAATGAAAAGAAGAGCAGAAGCTTAAACTATGATATTGTGTGCGGCATTGGGTATCATAAGGCTTAACCCGATGTCGCATATATAGTGTTTTGCATTAAAAAGTAAAATTATGGAGGGCTACATAATGGGAAAAATATGGCGAGGTAAAAGTTTTTTGGTCACTGTAATTATTTTGGTATTAATAACTTCAAGTTTCGTTTTTGCCCAAGAAAATAGTAAAAGTGAAGATGATGTTTTAGAACTGTCTCTAAAGGAAGCTTTGGAAATTGCAGAAGAAAACAATCAGCAAGTAAAAATTTCTGAATTGGGGCTTGAAAAGGCGAAACTTGCAAAAAAGCAATATAGATATCAGGATAAAAAAGCCAAGGATATGGAAGATGCTATAAAAGAAGCTATAGAGCAATGGAATCAATTACCGGAGGAAATGCAAAGAGAGTTAGAGGAAGAAGGATTAAAACCGGTAGACCCAGGTCTGTCTTCAAGTTTTGAGTATACATATCAAATGGATATTTTAGAGAAAACAACAGATATAGGAGTAAAACTAGCCGAAGCAGGAATCGACGTTACTGTTAAAGGTATTCACTTTGGTGTAGAGGCAGCATACTATGGTGCTCTTTCTGCCAAGGAAAATACGATGATTGCAGAAGCAGCTTTAGAGAGGCAAAAGGATATGCTAAAAATAGCCCAAGCACAATATAATGTTGGCACTGTGGCAAAAAAAGACGTCCTAGATGCAGAAGTTCAGCTTGCATCAGCTGAAGCTAATTTATTAAAGGCTCAGGTACAAGAAGAAAAAGCTTATATTAATCTAAAAAGATTACTAGGGCTACCATTAGACAAACCAATAAAGCTCACAGATTATTTTGAGTATAACCCAAAGGATCTAGAAAAGAATTTAGAAGAGATTATAGAAGAAGCACAGCAAAGTCGTATCGACATAATGAGTGCTGAGGGCACATTTGAGATTGCTAAACTTGATTTTGACTTAAATAGTAAGGTCTATCCCTCAAATACCTTCATATATAAAGAAAAAGAACATGCTATGGAAGAAGCCCGGATGAAATTAGCTGATACTAGAAGCAGTGTTGAAGCAGAAGTTAGGGGAATATGGCTCGATTTAAAAGAAGCAGAGACCAACATCTTCGTTCTTGATAAGTCTTTAGAGATGGCTGAAGAAAGTTTACGAATTGCAAAACTTAGCTATGAAGCCGGACTTATACGCAGCGTGGATGTAGCTGCAGCTGAAGAAGGATTCAAACAGGTACAGTTACAAAGGTCAGCAGTTATATACAATTATAACTTGGCTAGGCTCAAACTTGAAAATGTGGTGTATTTTTCAGTTTCCGGAAGCTTAACGGTGTAACATCATAAGTAAACAAATAGTATTGGTTGAGATGTGAAAGTTGCTCCGGTTAAGATGATGGCACTTCTTCCTAAAGCAAGACCTGTTATTCTAAAGCTTGGTCCTACACTACGCAGGGGTTCACGGGCAATTCGGCGTCCTGCCGAGTGCCCGTCAGCGTGCGTCCTGCACGCTGCCCCTGCTTCGTTTGTCCCAAGTTTAAGAATAACAACGGTCTTGCTAAACGGAATCCTTTGCCATCATCTTAACCTCAGAACAGTTTTAACAGATGAAATCAATATTACATTAATATTACAATTCGGTTACATTTCAGATATACCCTCATAATTTTAACCCCGTCTTCGATATTATATGGTAGATAAAGCAAAACCTGGATTCCGGAACAGGGTTGATTTTGAAAAAGGAGGGTATTTATGAAAAGATTTAACAAGGTTGCAGTGCTGCTATTGGTTGCTATTATGTTGATGACCTTTATAGCACCTGTAGCTAATGCAAAACCGGGGGACATTCCACCGGGGCAGCTAAAAAAAGTGACAGGTATACCACCAGGACAACTAAAGAAAATAATAAGATTTGTTGATGTAGATGAAACATTGGAATGGGCGAGACTAGCTATTGATAGAATGTATGCCCGGGGAATTATTAAAGGATATCCGGGTGATATTTACAAACCGAAAGACAATGTGACTCATTTAGAATCCCTTATCATGGCCTTAAGAGTTATGGGCTGGGAAGAAGAAGCTAAAAAAACAAGGATAAATGATAATATCCAAAAAATTAACCTTTCTTGGGACGATGCCTATTATTATGTGGCTCTTGCAGTTGAAAAAGGGCTGATTAAATCAGATGAATTAAAGGGCTTTAACCCTAATGCACCCGCAAAACGTTACGAGGTGGCAAGATACATTGTCAGAGCTTTAGACATGGAAAGGCAAGCTCAGAGGCATATGGAAGAAAAGCTTTCTTTTAGAGATGCCAATGCAATTCCAAAAGATGCTGTAGGATATGTTTATGTTATGGTTGACTTAGGTCTGATGAAAGGTGATGATCGAAACAGATTTCAGCCAAATAGTCCTATTACAAGAGCTGAAATGGCAGTTTTGTTAAATCGCCTTGACGGTTCACTAAAACCAGAAGAAGAGAATCAGTTTATAGGTATAATAAGTAGAATCAACCTTGACAACCTAACAATGACCCTGGAGAATTCTTCAGGTAGAAAAACCTATGACATTATGAAAAATGCTCCCGTTTACGTAGATGGGAAATATCGGAGTCTAGAAGAATTAAAGACTGGTGATAAGGTAGAATTAGTAGTTGACTCAGATAATTGCATTATATTTATTCAGCTACTGGAAAAGACTGAGAGAAAGACAAGTACAGCAGAAGGCTTGGTTGTAGATGTAAACACCTCGAAAAAAGCTTTGACCTTGTTTACTCAGGGAAAATACAAGGAAGGCCTGGTTGGAACATTAAAGGTAAGCAGAATAGAAGGGCGTCACTATGAACTAGAAACTGAAAACGAGCGGTATGTTCTCGTCGGTGATACAGATAATCTTGAAGATTATGTAAATGATAAGATAGTAGTATTTGGGGATATATCGAATGATGATTCAATTTACATGAGAGGTCCTCTTGTAGATGTTGATGATTTTTATCCTGTAACCAGTAGATATACTACAACATTCTATATAGATAGTGATACAAGGATTACTGTTGATAACGAAAGAGCGGGGCTTTTAAACATAAAGGTAGGAGATTATGCTAAGGTGAAAGCAGAAGATGACTTAGCATTACAAATTGAAGTAAAAACAGTTGAAAAACCTACAAAGAATATTGTTAGTGCACGGGGGCTTATTGCTCAAGTAAATGAAAGGCGAAATACCATTTCCTTAGTAACCAATGTTAAAAATGATTGGGGCTACATCGGAACATTAAAAGAAAGCGACATAGAAAGTCGTCATTATGAATTAGAGACTGAGCAAGGTACATTTGTATTAAAGGGTAATATAAAAAATATTGGGGATTATGTCGGGGAAACAATTGTGGTCATCGGTGAATTGGAAGATGAAGTATCTATCTTCATGAGAGGTTACTTTATAGACGTAGAAGATTATTACCTTCTTAGAAACCGAGATCTTGTAACATACAATGTTGACGATGACACAACAATCACTGTAGATGGAAATAAAGCCAAACTATCTACAATTAAGCCTGGTGACTATGCTCAAATAAGAGCATATGAGGACGGATTAGCAGTAGAAATAAAGGTAAATAGCAGTAAAGCTAAAATTAAAGAATGGGAAAAAGAAAGAGAGAAACAAAGAAATACCATAAAAGACGGAGACTTTGAAGGTAAAGTTGTATCTATTAGTTTTAATAATCCATGGCAATTAACGGTACGAAAAAATGATAAGCAATTTACTTTTCCAATTCACAAGAATGTAGAACTAGAAGGAATAAGAAGTTTAAGAGAAATAAGACGAGGCATGGAAGTTGAATTAGATATAGAAGACGGCTGGATAATGGAAATAGAAGTTGAAGACTAGATGTCGAATAAAGTATTTTTGTCACCCTGAACAAATGAAGAATCGTTTTTAGGTCCGGGATGACAACTTTGTTAAAGCATACAAAAAGGGCGGGATTCCCGCTCTTTTTCTTTAATAGACCAACAATAAAAATGGATGACTAAATAAAATATTGCCGGTCTTTTTACAAAAAAAAGAAGGACAAACTTTGGTATTTGTAGAATAATAAACCATATTACGTTTCGATGGAGGGAGATTTTATGAGTGGCAAAAAAATGAAAAAAATATCCGTAGTATTTTTAACGACAATACTTCTTTTAGTATTTAGCGCAACACAGATATCAGCCGCCAATTTGAGCTTTACTGATGTAACTGCTTCCAGATATGATTGGGTGCGCCCATATATTGAGAAGATGTACCTGGCAGAAGTGGTTAGAGGCACGTCGACTACCACATATGGTCCCGATGCTGCAGTGACCAGAGAAGATCTAATTACTATGCTAGTGAGACTTATGGGGTGGGAAAGTCAAGCAAGTGGGAAAACTCTACCTCCAAACTTTTCTAAACCCAATTCTGTTGCACCTTATGCTAGAGCAAATGTGGCTATGGCTATAGAAAAAGGCATGTTATCGAGTAAAGATTTGGAAGACTTCAGGCCTGCTGATGCTGCTAAGCGGAGCGAGGTTGCTGTTTTTGCGGTAAGAGCATTAGGTCTTGGTGCCGAAGCGGAAAGCCGTAAAAATGTTAGCATTTCACTATCTTTCACAGACGGGTATATGATTGAGCCGGGAGACAGGCCTTATATTGAAATAGCTATAGAAAAAGGAATAATGAAAGGTTTTCCAGATAATAGTTTTAAGCCAAATGACAAATTTACGAGAGCTCAAATGGCAACAGTACTCCATAATCTGTCGAAACTAACAAAAGTTAATAATATCATAAGTGGTGAAGTACAAGATGTTGATTCATCACTATTACCGTCGATTCATATAAAACTTGCTGATAATACAGATATAACATACTATGTAAAGAATTCAACATCTATTTATAAAGAAGATGCGAATGGTTCCTTACAAAAAATTCAATTAAATAACATTAACGTAGGTGATACGGTCAATGTTATAGTGAATGGCTATGATGCTTTATATATTGATGTGACATCAGATTTACAAGCTTCAGTTCCCGGTAGCGAGACTATAGAAGGAACAATAACTGAAATTAATACCCTTCAGAGCATATTGACAATCAAAGATAATAGCAACAAAGAAAAGTCTTATTACATAAAAAATCAGACACTCATATATATAGGGGATATGAAGGCAACCTTATACGATTTGGTGGAAGGGCAATCAGTCAAGATACAATTTCTGGAAATGATGTAGAAAAAGTAGTCGCAAAAGGTATAGATAAAGTTGTTGAGGGTATCATTCGTGCTGTAAACATAACTAATAACACATTGACTATAGAGAACAAAGATAATGATAAATATGAAAGCTATGCGATAACTTCCGGGACAAGGGTATATCGTGATGATAGGCTTTCAGATATTTACCAATTGAAAATTGGTGATGTTGCTACTATTACTGTTTCAAATAGTAGGATAGACAGAATAGAAGCTGAAAGTGCGGAAAAGGAAGTTGAAGGTTTTATAACAAATATTGACTTTGCTTCAAGAAATCCCGTCATAACTATAGAAGACGATGATGGCGATGAAACTGAATATGAACTTGATAAAGATGCAACTATTAGGAAGAATGGTAAAAGAGCAAATATCAGTGACCTTAAAAATGGTGATGAGGTAGTATTGACTTTAGAATACAATGTTGCCGTAAGGGTAGTTGCTGAAAGTGTTAAGCGTGATGTAAGCGGGACCGTGAAAGCAATAACTTTTGCCGATACAAATTCCGTAACTATAATAGATGATAATGGTAAAGAACATACAGTTACTATTACCCGTGACACTGATATAAGAAAAGACAGAAAAAGAATAGAGGTTACAGAACTTAGGACAAATCATTATTTAGATATAGAGATGGAAAATAATGAAGCAATTAGTATAGATGTGACAGTGAAATCCGTCAAAGACACCATTAGAGGTACTGTTGTTAATGTTAATGATGATGTTAAGGTTATAGTAGTTGATGTAAAAAATGATGATGGCACCAGGGAAACACGTCATGTTTACTATACTAAGGATACACTTATATACAAAGAGAACAGAGAAGTTAGGATAAGCAGAATTCAAGAAGGGGATGAAGTTTTAGCCATAGGTAGTTTTGAGAGTGGACTGTTTTTTGCAGATACAATTCATGACCTTACTATAGAAGAATAGCGTCAACACCAATTATAACCGGAGTTGATACAAGTGAAGAAAAAGATATATGTCTTAAGTACAATTTTCATATTGTTATTTACAGGCCTAGCCTACGGGCAAGGCCTTAATTTTAGTATAAATACCGGAATGGAAGAAGCATTGACAGCAATAAATGCCGATATATTTAGAAAGGAATACAGTGTTGACGGCGACGGAATAAAAATTGCAATAATTGATACAGGAGTTGATGTAAGTCATCCAGACCTTCAAACAACATCCCACGGCGAGGTAAAGGTTGTAGATTATATTGATTTCACTGATGAAGGATATGTGGATACTAAAACAAAAGTGATTCCTCAGGATGGCTCTGTTACCTATAATGGCAAATTATATAATGTTGCTGGTATTAGTACAAGATGTGGAACATTTCATATAGGTATTTTTAATGAAAGTCAAATTGAAAAAAATAGCCCTCTTGGACAAGATGCTAATAGAAACGGAAAAACAAATGAAAAGTTTGGTGTTTTAGTAACAGATTCGGTTTTACCGGGTATTTATGATACCGTCTATGTAGATACAAATCTTAACTTTGATTTTTCCGATGAAAAACCTCTAAAGCTATATTCAAGAAATCACCAATGGGGTACCTTTGGAAAGGACAATCCCATGACTGATTATATAGAAGAGTCATCTTTTGCTATTACGGATATAGGTATAAGAGGCAATAATGTAAACTTTAGCTTTGATGGTAATGGTCACGGAACTCATGTTGCCGGTATTATAGGAGCAAATGGTCAACTTGTAGGAACTGCTCCCGGAGCACAGATAATAGCTATAAAAGCTATAGGCTCTTCAGGAGATGGTAACTGGGAAAACATTTTTAAAGCAATAGAATATGCTCGTAAGAATGGCGCAGATATAATAAATGTTAGTATTGGTGATCTTATTTTATCAGAAGAGAGTCACATAGCCCAGCTTCGACTATTGAAAAAACTTTCCCTTGAAAGTAATGCCGTACTAGTCATGGCAGCCGGAAACAGAGGCCCAGGTGTTGGCACTGCTTATGATACAGGATCTAGTGATAATATTATAACAGTTGGAGCCTATATGTCTCCAAAACTTTGGGATATTAATTATAATGTAATAGTCCCCGGTGAAACATTACAGCATTACAGCGGTGTGGGTAACGGTTCTTACAGACCCACTGTGGTCGCACCTTCAAGTGTTATATCTACTGTTAATCGATGGGATGGTATTGGCTATTATTTAATGGATGGTACTAGTATGGCGGTGCCATATGTTTCAGGAGGATTGGCACTGCTGATGGAAAAAGCCCGTATGGAAAGCATGCCTATTTCAGCTTCAAAGCTGAAAAGGTCTATAGAGAGTGGTGCACGAAGAATTGATGGCTATCTTGAGATAGAGCAGGGCAGTGGTCTTTTAGACCTGGTAAAAAGCTGGGAAGCCTTAAAAGATACACAAACAGACTCATATAACACAAATATATCAGTGAACTTACCTGAGACCCCCGGCCACACGGAAGGTATCTTCTTTAGAGACAATTTAAAAGGTCAGATACAACTTCAACTTACGAACATGTCCAGCACACAAAAGAAGGTGATACTTGAACCCTCCGAAGATTGGGTAAAAATTAACGATAATAGTGAAGTTGTGCTTTCTCGGGGCAAACCTCAACCTGTTACACTATTATATGACTATCCAGAGAATCCAGGACTTTACACTGCTACAACTTTTGCAAAAGATGCAGATACTAATAAACCTATAATGGACTTTATGACAGCTGCCGTAGTTCCTTACGATCTAAGCAAAAAAAGTAATGTTACTATATATAGCTCTATTTTACCGTCTAGATGGGAACGATACTTTTTCAAGACAGTTCCCGGAATGTCTGAGCTTAACATTACTCTTGAAGTCTTAGAACAGGATATGTCATTAGGGCGCAGTATAATATATATTTATGAGCCTAACGGTCAAAAAGTATATGAAGAAGTAGTTGGTTCAGACTATATATCAACAAAAAAAAGCACTAGCTTTAAACAGACAAAACCTGCGTCGGGTATTTGGGAAGTTGTGGTTGTTTCCGATTATAACTTATCTGATTTTGGAGCAAAAACAACAACTTTCCAATTGACTGCACAAGCATTTGGTATATTTACAGATGTACGAGAACTGGCATTTTCCCCACAAGAGGATGAACAAAATTACATTTCCCGGGAAATTTTGTTGAAAAATGGAAATAGCATATTTAATGGTCGAATAGAAGGATTGGGTATGGCCGAGAAAAATGAAGGTATCTCAACAACCAATATGACAGTTAAAAACGGTGAATTTACCAAAGGACCTGTAATAAACATACCGGCAAATACCATGAGCTTAAGTATAGATATAATTCCACAAAGAGATGAAGGCGATGTAGATCTCTACCTTTATAAAAAAAATAATAGTACCGGTCTTTATGAAGAAGCGGCGTATTCTGCCAAAATTGATGTTTCAAAGGAAAGAATTGATTTAACAAGGCCTGAGCCTGGAGAATATGTAATATATGTTGATGGGCTCTACGTACCTGAAGGTGCTGCTGAGTATACAGTAAAAACTCAAGTTTTAAGAGACCATATGAATGTATATGTACAAAATGTTGTTGGCCAGCTCAATCCCGGCCAACAATGGAAGTCCAGACTCTATATTAATATTCCGCCCTTAGGTTCTGAG
>JBMNGG010000020.1:0-30562 GCA_050949705.1 Tepidanaerobacteraceae bacterium
GCTCAATGGATACTTCCAGCAAATCTTCGATTATTTTTTCAATTCTGCTCTCATTGCTCACTTTGTTTACAAATGCAAGAGCGATACCGGTACTCTCTTTTGCTGCTAATATTATTTCATTTGTCATGTCTTTTTCATCGGTATAACTTAGCAGTTTTGCCGCCATTTCACCTATCTTTAAGCTATTGGCTGCTGCATTTTCAAAGTTCTCTTCTGATTTCAATCTCTCTAAAACCTTTAAGAAAATATTGTTAACATCTCTAAAATCCTTTAATACAGTTTTTACATGGTCTTTGCTTTTTAGGCTATCTACCGCATGCACAATATAGTCAGTTATGTCCTTTACCATTTCAATGATCTCTTTTCCCCAACGTTTTTATCATCTAGCAGATCCAGAGCATTATCAACAATACTATTTTCGGGGTCTTCATAGATGTTGCCAATATCTTCGCCCAAATCTGTAGTATATAACCACTCAATATAGTCCCCACTTCTTACAGTTACACTACCCGCACCGATTCCTGCAAATTTTCCGTTAACGGTGAACATCCACCCACTATTGGGGCCTTTATCAAACTCGTTTTGATTATCAATACCTGAAACATATCCGCCTCTGACCTTGATATCTATTTCTTTGGAATTTAATACTCTTCTAGTTAAGCTCAGCACTGTATCGCCTTTGTTTATTTTCACCTCTGTTTCAGGCAATATTACATCCCTGTACCCTTTTATGTAAATATATGCTACATCTGGCTTTTCCGGCTGTTCAGGGTCTTCCGGACTATCTTTTTCGACACTTATAGTCTCGGTCTGCTTAACTCCATCTATATTTGTTGTACACTTATATTCTTTCCCTCTTTCCAATTGGGTATCAAATACAGCTTTTCCGTCTACATCCGTTTCTTTTTGATCTATATAAAACTTTCTGCTGCCATCTTCGATAACGATACTGACAGGTTTGTAACTATCCTCTTTTATTGTAATAGTAACCCTGTCGCCATTAAAATCATAATCTATTGTAGCACCTGCCCCAAAAGCAAAGGATGGCAGCAGTAATACAAATATCAGCAGAAATGATATGAGCTTTTTTCTCACGGTATACACCTCCATAATGTGATTAGTTAAGGCAGCCGAAACCCTAAGTTCCGATTACACCAGGGAGTAGATTGAGCTACACTTTACTGCTGCACCTCTATTTCGATGGGGTTTGTTAAAATAACATCTTGGTTTTCAAAGCTTTCCCATACAAAACATTTTATGATATATGCTCCGGCATCCGGCACCAAAAAACCAGCACCTAAATTGGTAGTTTCTCCTGGTTCAAATTGTTTGTGTGCAAAAGAATAGTTGATCATTTTGTTAGTATTTTTGTCGTAAAGCGCTATGATTAGTGTTGCACACTTAGTTTGTCCTAAGTTTTCCTGTATCTCAAACTTTAGTTTTGCTTCACTTCCATTTTTAATATCCTCTGTTCCTATTCTGGTTACTTTAAATTCTTCTGGCTCTACAGTGAGCTCTATAGTGTCAGATATATCCTCATGGTCTCTTACCTTTACGGTTATAGTTACAGTTCCGGCACTTTTTGCAGTGACTAAACCAACACCATCAACCTGAGCTACATTTTCATCGGAGCTTTCCCATATCAGATTATGTGCCGAAAGTATTTCATTCTTGTCATCATAAACATTTGCCGTAAGTTTCAGTTTGCCATTTTCTTTTAACTTAGTTGATAAAGGTATTTGTATTGTTACTTTTGATGGTCCTGTATCTTTAATACTAATCTCATGAAACAGGGACTTTCCTCTATACAAGTCTGCAAGGGCACAAAATGCTTGTTCTGTGTCAAAGCTAGTAGCAAAATGGTCATCTTCCATCAGTGAAAGCAGGGCATCAAGCATGGTGTTGCCATTTTTAATCCATTCTTCAGATAGAGGATCTTCACCTATGGCTATAAGCCCTTGAATAACCGCGGATATAGAACATGGGCTTATACCATCCCATCCTAAAAATCCACCGTTATCTTGTTGATTAGCCTTTATGTAAGTTATACTCTTGTCTATGGCAGCTTCTACTCCATTGATGTCTTTGTGGTTTTCCTAAAGCCATTATGCTCATGGCTGTATCGTCAACGTTTGCACCCCATCCGCCATCAAAACCGCCATCTTCACCTTGATAACTTAACAATGCTTCGACAGCCCTTTTCCACATCATAGTCGGCTTTTGCCATGTCTAAAGCTAGCATACTAAAAGCAACAGTAGTGGGATAATCATCCCATGGGCTGATGATAAATTTTCCTTGTCCCTTTTGACTTTCGGCGAGAGTTCTTACATGGTTTTGACCATTGTAAGTCCTAGGGTCCTTACCTGCAGCAATAAGACCCCATTATATTCCCTGCATAGGCTGATGCACTGTCGGGGTTCTCATTCACTTTGAATCTTTGTTGAATTATATGTAAGTCATTTTCCAAGTTGCCACTGGTAAAGATATAGCCCAATGCCACTTGAAATGTAAAATCATCATCGCCTTTTAAATAGTAGCCTCTCAAAGAATCTATTGCATCTGCTATTTTCTCTTCATTGGTTTTGTCTCCATATACTTCCTCAAGAAACTGTTGATTTATCTGACGCATTGGCGTCAAGGTAAAAACCCGGTACAAAACTGCACATCAGTGAAATAATAATGAGTAAACTTGTGATTTTCTTTTTCATGTGTTATCCCCCTTTTAAAATTTAAATTTTTCCTGTATATTTTGTCCTTACTTTTTTCATCGCTCCTCCTTTCTCATAAATACCGGCTTTTAAGCTCTTTTGTTGTATTCAAAAAGCCCCCTTCTCCAATTAAGAAAAAGGGGGCACAATGGCTAAATGCACATCAGCTTATTTTTCTGCCCTATCTCTAGGCCGGAGATAAATAAGAAGAATGTAATGACAAGGTCTTCTGGCTTCCGGTTCATCTTCTGGCTAGCCTTCCCATCGATTAGACAGTGGCACAAGCAAGCCTTCATCACCGGTTACAGCTGCGACTACAGCAAGGGATTTTCACCCTTTTCCCCTTTATCATCACATTATTATTATTTAATTTTTATAGAAATTAAAAACACCCCTAACCTTCATCAAGGTCAGAGTGTTTTATGCTAAAAAATAAAATCAATATTACCTTTCCTTGGAAGGTATATTATATACAATCCGCTCAGTCTAGTATCCTGACTTGTGGATAATCGCTCGCTTTTGCCTTCCCAGCAAAGCCAGTGGCTTAAGTAAAGCTTGCTCCCCACTTACAGTGGCCGGACCGTTCTGGATTTTCACCAGATTCCTAAGAACTGAACTTGTAACTTTTTCTATTTTCAGCTTTATTATATCTTATACATTATTTTATATCAAGTATCATTCCTGAAAAATTTAGGCCTTTTATTATAGATTAGAAAAAAGCTTTGCTACCAATAAGCATAACATATGGACTTGGATAAAAAGCCCTATATGTCAATCTGTTGACCTTAAAATCAGATAAGAAACCCCATGATGTATATAAAGTAATAACTAAACTTCCTAATATACTGAACTGTTGAATCCAACTATAATGGAAAAAGTATGCTATATTTAAGATTAGATGAGCAATAAGTATATTATATGGATTCTTAACGTTTTTATATATTAGAACCAACAAAACAGCATATGAACCATATTCCAAATCCGAAAGTCAGAAATATTGTTAGCGTTAGTGATACTATTATATTTAAAACTTTAGGCTTTTCCATAAGTTTAAGTATTATTAGACATACCACAAGAGTAAAAAAAACATTAGGTCTTTCCAAGCCAAGATTAAGTCTATATAATTGTGTAAAAAGGAATTGAGCCACAAACTCATTCCCCTCGGTTATAATATAAGTGTGAGCAAATATCAAACCGAGGAGGAAGAATCCATGGCTCAGTTTAATATTACCCTAACCGAAGAAGAATTGCACGAACTTTTTTTAAGCAACAGTCGAGATAAAGCCGTTGCAAAACTATTAGAAAAGATCTTTAACCAAGTCCTGATATGTCAGTCTACCGAGCAACTGGTGCTAAACCTTACGAGCGAACTGATAAACGTAAGGCTCATCGTAACGGCTATTACGATCGAGAACTAATCACCCGAATGGGAGCGCTAAATCTAAGTATTCCCCGCCATCGTAATGGTGAAGAATTCAACACAAAATTATTGAGCGCTACCAACGTAGTGAACAGGCATTGCTACTAGCCATGATGGAAATGGTGGTAAATGGTGTTTCAACTCGGAAAGTAGAAAACATCACGGAAGAACTTTGTGGCAAGAAGTTCTCTAAATCCACCGTTTCAGCACTTTGTAAGAAACTAGACCCAATAGTCCATGCTTTCAGGACAAGGCCACTTAAGAGCCATTATCCCTTTTTAATTGTGGATGCCCCTCTATATTAAGGTGCGAGAGGATCATAGAGTCCAGTCTAGGGGGTTGCTCATTGCCATTGGGGTCAATGAAGAAGGTTATCGAGAAATTATCGGCTTTCAGGTGTCAAACACGGAGAGTGAAAGCAGTTGGGGAGAACTCTTTTCTTCCCTTAAAGAAAGGGGATTAAAAGACGTTCACCTGATTATTTCTGACAACCATAAGGGTCTTGTCAAAGCGGCCAGGAGACATTTCCAAGGTGCTACCTGGCAGCGGTGTCAAACACATTTTTCAAGAAATATGTTAGATCATACCCCCAAAGCATTGCAGCCCGAAATCAAAGAAGACCTTCGTCAGTTGTATGAAGCTATTGACATAGATAGCGCCCGTAAAGTGAGAGACGAAATCATGGATAAATATGAAACAAAAGCTCCAAAAGCCGCTAGCCTTCTAGACGAGGCCTTTGATGATATTACAGCAGTTCTGGCAGTTCCCCTAAAATATCGGAAACGATTACGCACCACCAATGGTGTAGAACGGCTAAATCAGGAAATTAGGCGTAGGGAGCGAGTAATACGCATATTTCCCAATGAAGCATCAGTAATCCGCTTAATGGGTGCCTTGCTTATGGAGCAAGACGAGAAGTGGCAAGCAGGTCGTAAATACTTTGACTATGGACCTATACTACCAAACTGCCAATAACAAGGCTTCAAGGGGTGATACAGCAGCGTAAATTGCATTTTCAAGGTTGTAACCGTCGCATTTATTCCACGGTGTTGTTTACAGCGAGCCTCTGCCCGGCATGGGGTTAGAGCATCAACGGCATCACCCTTTAAAAAAAGTATGATGCATGGCACATTAGCCTACCATGCCGGGCACTCACTGTAAACAACCTTTCGCGGCATAAACGCTTACAGATGACTTTAGCATCTGCTTCTTTTGTGACCCTAAAAACTGCTCTAGACGTTTGGAATCTTAACCGTAATTGTAACTCTAATATTTACATGGGGGTGAGTTAAGGGGTTAACCGACGACCGAGGAAAATTACACACTAATTTGGACTTGACTCCAAGCCAAATAACCCCATATATATAGGTTGACTGATAAAAAGCCAGCAATATTAGTCGTAATAAGTATTTGTTAAAATTACTAGTATAACAATATCCACGAGTCAAAAGAAAGCAGTAGATTGGAAAAGAAATACGACCGATAATTCTAAATGCTGTAATATCAGGGAAAAAGACTACTCCCATATGGTCAACCAGCATTGTTGTCATGGCTATTAATTCTAACATGGATTTGCTCCTTTAATGAAAGGTCTAAGTGAATGCTAAGCCAGAGATGAAAACCTGTTACTTATTGACCTTAATGTATGTTCCCTAGCTTTAATTTCCAAAGAATCGTCTAATTCTTCAAGGCTTTCTATATTATACTTGTTTTTCAACGATATTCTTATAATATCATCACATAACCTAGGGTTTTTGGGTAATAATGGACCGTGCAGATAGGTTCCGATAACATTTTTATAACGGACACCTTCAGTTTTATCTTCGCCATTATTCCCAAATCCGTGTATTACATGACCTAAAGGCTTCGAGTTGTTTAAGTAAGTTCTACCTGTATGATTCTCAAAGCCTACTAAATGATAATCACCTGTATTTACTACTGTATTGCCAACAAAATATCTGTTTCCTGCCTTTGTGTGAAAATCTAGGAGTCCAAGTCCTTCAACATTACCTTCATTACTTTGGTAATACATACCCAACAACTGGAATCCACCACAGATAGCTAAAATCACTTTCCCTTCTTCGATCGCATTTTTTAATTGGGGTTTAATCTTCTTCATATCATTACCTGCAATAACCTGCTCACTATCCGCACCACCACCAATAAAAAATATATCTACATCTCCAAAATCTACTTTATCTCCAAGATTATACTTTTTTACTTTTACATTTATATTTCTCCATTGGCAGCGTTTCACCAATGATATTATGTTTCCCGTATCACCATATAGATTTAACAGTTCAGGATATAGATGGCACAGAGTTAACTCCAGCATCTTCATTTCTCCTTTTTAAGATTTTCTGAGTCTCAAACAATAGACTATAGTTTAACAATATATATCCCACTTCGCTTTTATCTTTTACAATCTCATTTATTACATCCTCCGCGGTATCAAGGATAATAAGTTTTTTATGATTTGCCCCGGCATATTTCAGGCGGAGAGCCATATCATATCTTCGCTGGCCAAATAATATATAGCTTTCGATCTTTTCATCCTCTTCTAATAACATTTCGAAATTTGTATCCCATAACCATGAAACATCGCGACCGTCCTGGGGTAAATCATTCACCCCTATGGCGATGGTCTTAGTATTTGTATCTTGGTTTACCAATTTCATAGATTCGTTAAAACCTACAGGGTTTTTAGCTAGATTCAAGGTAATGGGTTTCTTTATATAAAACCGTTCCATTCGGCCTACTTGAGGCTGATAGCTCTCAAGTCCTCTCAATATTCCATCAGAGTTAATTCCAATAAAGGCTCCAAACGAGATAGCAGCCAACATATTATATATTGAATAGGAATCATTCTTGTCTATCTCTATTTCGATTTTGAAGGTATCATCTTTACTTAAAACACTAAGGGTCCTTATTCTTTCGTCATCAATTATCAAGGCCTGATAATCGGGAAAAGGTCTCTGAAATTCACAGTTTTCGCAGGTATAATGTCCCAACTGACCGTAATAATAGTGCTTATAGTACAATCTATGGTTGCATTTTTTACAAAAAATACTATCAATTGCCAAAACATTACTACCCATATCTAGTGTAGTTTCCACACCATAATAATATTTTTCATGGGGTAGTGATTGTCCAAGGCTAACCAAAGAAGGATCATCAGCATTTATAATCAAAGTCGTTTCATCAGATTGTTTCAAAGACATTTTTATTTTGTTCAAAAGTGCATCAATTTCACTGAAACGATCTAATTGGTCTCGAAATATATTTGTAAAAACAAGTATATCAGGCTTTAAGTGTTTCATAACCTTTGTCAATGAAGCTTCATCTACTTCTAAACAAGCATAGTCTGCATCAAAATGTCCAAAAAGATTAGATCTGTTTATAAAAGCGGATATAAGGCCTGAATCCAAATTTGCCCCCAGTTCATTGCAGATACAAGCATGGCCTTGCTCCCTAATTATTGAGTATATCATATTGTTAGTGGAAGTCTTTCCATTAGTTCCTGTGACAAATATTATTTTATCTTTTACTTTTGAACCAAACCAGGCTAGAATATCTGGGCATAGTCTTAAGGCTAATTCTCCACCAATATTGCTTCCTCTATGACCCAAAAGTTTAACAACAAAAATTACGATTTTTGCAGCAATCACAGCTAAAATTCTTCTCATGCCTTATACTCTCCTCCCAAATACCTTCGATAATCTCACCTTGAGCTGTATTAATTATAGCATTTGCATAGGACAGTGGCAATTTCAAAAATAAAAGGGTGATGGAAAGTGTTCTATTCTTCCCGTCACCCTTTTGATTTTTGATGTCTCTAAAGTGAATTTATTTCCTCAGTACTATAAAGCCTTACACCAGCAGATTGCAAAACATCTACCGCCTTAGCCGGGTCTTCAACACGAAATAGTATGAGGGCTTTGTTTCCGTTTCTCTTTATAAAGGAATAAAGGTATTCGATACTTACACCAGCATCATTCAGTATTTGAAGAGCATGATTTAATCCACCAGGTTTATCTGATACCTCAACTGCTAAAACTTCAGTTGTACTTACTGGAAATCTTGCTGCTTTTATCGCAGTAACAGCCTTTTCAGGTTTGTTTACTATCATTCGTAAAATCCCAAATTCAGTTGTATCAGCAATAGATATTGCACTAATGTCTACGTCGTGCTCTTTTAATATTCCAGTAACTTGAGATAATTTTCCTGGTTTGTTCTCCAAAAATACCGATATCTGTTTTACAAACATAAGATCCCTCCGATTCATTTTTTGAATCTCTTTTAAATCTTTCTCTTGTCTATAACCCGTTTTGCCTTACCTTCACTGCGTTCAATAGTATGGGGTTCCACCAATTTAACATTAACATTAATACCTAAAGTAGTATTAATATCCCTGGTTATCCTCTTACGGACATCCTCAAGTTTTCTAACTTCGTCAGCAAATAGTTTTTCCGATACTTCCACCCATACCTCCATAGAATCAAGATTATCTATGCGGTCTACAATTATTAAGTAATGAGGCTCTGTATCTCCGGCTGCCATCAAGGCACTTTCTATTTGTGATGGGAATACATTGACGCCCCTTATGATAAGCATATCGTCAGTTCTGCCAAGTAATTTCCCGATTCGTGCATGGGTTCTCCCACAACTGCAAGGTTCGTAAGAAAGAGATGTTATATCCTTTGTTCTGTACCTTATTACTGGTAATCCTTCTTTATCAATTGTAGTTATGACTAGTTCACCTTTTTCTCCCTCAGGCATAGGTTCTTCAGTTACTGGATCTATTATTTCCGCAATAAAGAAATCTTCAAAAATATGAAGACCTTGCTGCTCCATACATTCACAAGCAACACCAGGCCCAATAACTTCACTAAGGCCATATATATCTAATGCCTTAATTCCAAGTTTTCCTTCCAGTTCTTTTCGCATATTTTCTGACCATGGTTCTGCTCCAAAAATACCTGATTTTAGATTCAGTTCTTCTGTTTTTATTCCCATTTCCTCAAGAGTTTCGATTATGCAAAGGGCATATGAAGGTGTACAAGCAAGTATTTCCGTTTTTAAATCTTTCATCATCATAGCCTGGCGACGTGAATTGCCCCCAGATGTTGGTACTACAACAGCACCAATCTTTTCTGCTCCATAATGAAAACCCAAGCCTCCAGTAAAAAGACCATATCCATAAGAAATCTGGACCACCGAATCCTGCTTACCGCCACCCATTGTTAAACAGCGGGCTACTAGCTCTGCCCAATTGGCTATGTCTCTACGTGTATATCCTACTACCGTTGGTTTTCCGGTAGTGCCAGAAGAAGCATGTATTCTAATAATATCCCTTAATGGTGCAGCAAACATGCCATAAGGGTAATTATCCCGTAAATCTTCTTTGGTTGTAAATGGCAACAATTTTAAATCTTCTAGGCTGTTTATATCCTCCGGAATAATACTTTTTTCTTGCATCTTTTGTCTATAACTTGATACATTGTGATAAACACGGTCTATGGTTTCTTTTAACTTTGCTAACTGGTAAGAACGTAGTTCATCTCTGTCCATACATTCACGAGATCTGTTCCAGTGCATAGACTTACCCCCTTAACTAGTGTTCCTGTCGTTTATATTTTGCTTATTAGTTAAAACAGTTTATGCTATACTTGAACATATTAGTATCTAAGTTAATTGCCAGCTTAGTATTAAGTAAAATTATACAATACACAAATTAAATTGCAACTTATTTTTTGAAAAACAAAGACCTCGCATAAAAATAATACTGTTCTGATACATTTTTTTATGACAGCATATTGTAATATTTTATATTTATTATAAAATGATACAAACCAGCTTATCCAAATAAGATTTGGGATTGTTTAATCGGTAATAATACATGAAATACAAAAAATTGAGAGGAGAGAACAAATGTTTAAAAGAGATTACGGTTGTTTGACACTTATAAAGAATAAAAAACCACCAAAAGCCTTAATGGGCTTATTTTTTTGTCAAATTTACCAAATATATCTTGCGGAATGTTGCGGGATGTGTTATGATATAAGTAATACAAGGGGGGGATGCTTGTGAGACTGTCTATTTCTAAATCAAAAAATGCCACGTCACTTTATATTAAAGAAGATGTTACTATTGATGGCAAAAGAACAACAAAAATCGTTAAGAAATTAGGAACAGTTGCTGAACTGGAGAAAAAATTAGGGGGCAGGGACCCTATTGAATGGGCAAAAGAATACATTGCAGAATTAAATCGCCTTGAAAAAGAGGGCAAGGAAATTGAAGTAATTGCAAAGTATTCGCCTTCTAAACTAATCAAGAAGGAGGAAAGGCGTTGTTTTAATGGAGGATATTTGTTTTTACAAAAAATCTATCATGAACTGGAACTTGATAAAATCTGCAGCAAAATCACAAACAAATATAGATTTGAATACAATTTGGATTCTATTTTTTCAAGATTACTTTACGGTAGAATACTATTCCCTTCTTCAAAGCTTTCTACTTATGAGCTCTCTTGGAAATTAATTGAACCACCTGATTTTAAGCTGCATCATGTTTACAGAGCTTTAGAAGTCATAGCAAAGGAGACAGATTTTATTCAAGCATCTCTTTATCAAAATAGCCTCTCAGTTTCGAAGCGAAATACCGGTATTTTATACTATGACTGCACCAATTATTTTTTTGAAATTGAACAGGAAGATGGGTTAAAGCAATATGGCTTTTCTAAGGATCACAAACCAAATCCTATAGTTCAAATGGGTCTTTTTATGGACGGAGATGGCATTCCTCTTGCTTTTAGTATTACAGAAGGCAATAAAAATGAACAACTGACACTTAAGCCTTTAGAAAAAAAGATTTTATCTGACTTTAAGCTATCAAAGTTCATTGTTTGCACAGATGCTGGGCTTGCCTCAAATTGCAATCGAAAATTCAATGATAAAAAAGACAGGGCCTTTATCACCACTCAATCCATTAAAAAACTCAAGGGGCACCTAAAAAAGTGGTGTTTAGACCCTACAGGCTGGCATCTGGATAAAGATACTAAAACGTATGATATACGAGAACTTGATGAAGAAAAATACAAAGATAAAGTATTTTACAAAGAGCGTTGGATAAAGGAAGACGGGCTAGAGCAGAAACTAATTGTCACATATTCCATTAAGTACAGGGACTATCACAGAAAAATCCGCAACTTGCAAATTCAAAGAGCTCTTAAGCTGCTTGATACAAATCCCTCCAAGATAAAAAAACCCCGTCAGAATGATTACAAGCGCTTTATCAAAAAGACAAGCTGTACATTAGAAGGTGAAGTTGCAAAACAAGAAGTATATAGTCTGTATTATGAACTTATTGATGATGAATCAGCATATGATGGTTTTTATGCAGTTTGTACAAATCTTGACGAAGATGCCGTAGAAATTGCAAGAATCAATAGATGGCGCTGGCAAATCGAAGAGTGTTTTAAGATTTTAAAACATGAATTTAAGGCAAGACCCGTATACCTTCAAAGAAATGATAGAATTACTGCTCATTTTACCACTTGTTTTATTGCGCTTTTAATGTATAGATTGTTGGAAAAGAGATTACAAGGGGAATTTACATGTGACACCATTATTCGAAATTTACGCAATATGAACTTTCAGGAGTTAAAAGGTAGGGGCTACATACCGACTTACACAAGGAATGATTTTACTGATGCTTTACATGAAGCATTTGGCTTTCGGACTGATTATGAAATTGTAACCTTAAAACGACTGAAAAAAATTTTAAAAGAAACAAAAACTAGGTAAACATTCCGCATTATTTTTAAAAACAAAAAAGCCCGAATCCCATTATTTTCAATGGGTTTCAGGCTTTTTGTCTTCTGTAAGTGTCAAAGATGGGATTATACAATACACAAATTAAATTGCAACTTATTTTTTGAAAAACAAAGACCTCGCATAAAAATAATACTGTTCTGATACATTTTTTTATGACAGCATATTGTAATATTTTATATTTATTATAAAATGATACAAACCAGCTTATCCAAATAAGATTTGGGATTGTTTAATCGGTAATAATACATGAAATACAAAAAATTGAGAGGAGAGAACAAATGTTTAAAAGAGATTATGCATTTGCAACAAAAGTAATTCATGGTAAACACGTGAAAAATTCCAAGGGGGCTTTAGCACCACCGATATACCAGACATCGACTTTTGTTTTTGATAATGCTTTTCAGGGAGGTGAACGCTTCGCTGGAAGAGATGATGGGTTTATGTATAGCAGGCTCGGGAATCCAACAGTGCGTTTACTCGAAGAGAAAATTGCATATCTTGAAGAAGGAGAAGAATGTGTAGCTTTTTCTTCGGGTATGGGTGCGATTTCCGGCACTGTTTTGTCCTTGTTAAATTCCGGAGATCACCTGCTGTCTGATATAACTCTTTATGGCTGTACTTTTGCACTTTTTAATGAGAAATTACGCAAATTGGGAATAGATGTGGAGTTTTGTGATTTTAGCGACTTATCTGAAGTAGAAAAAAGGCTGCGCAGTAATACAAAAATGGTCTACTTTGAAACACCAGCCAATCCTAATATGAAGATTATTGACATTAAAGCAGTTGCCGAACTTACTCACAAAATAGCACCACATTGTCTTGTAGTAGTTGACAATACTTTTGCTACACCGGCTATCACTAGACCTTTGAAACTTGGTGTTGACATAGTAGTTCACAGCGCTACAAAATATTTAAATGGTCATGGAGACGTCGTTGCAGGTTTATCCATTACTAATTCTGTCAATGCAAAACCAATCAGAAACGTTGGACTAAAAGACATCACAGGTGCTGTTTTAGGTCCTCAAGAAGCGTACTTAATTTTAAGAGGACTCAAAACTTTAAATTTGAGAATGGATGCCCATTGCCAAAATGCAGTGAAGGTCGCGGAGTATCTAGATAAATCAAAATATGTAAAAAAAGTATACTATCCTGGTCTAGCACAACATTTAGGACATGATATTGCAAAAAAACAGATGACAAAGTTCGGTGCGGTAATCTCTTTTGAAGTAGAAAGTTTTGAAATCGCCAAAAATGTATTGGATAATTTACACTTGTGTGTACTCGCCGTAAGTTTGGGAGACTGTGAAACTTTAATTCAACATCCGGCATCAATGACCCACTCAATGTGTACAAGAGAAGAAATGGAGGTTGCTGGATTTTCTGATAGACTTATCAGGGTTTCTGTAGGATTGGAAGACCCTCAGGATATTATCGAAGATTTAGATCAAGCACTCGAGAAGGCTCATCAGTGAAATTGATATCGTAAAAATATATTGACTTAAATCAAGAAACTTTTTATAATTAAAGAAAAAGTTCTACTTAAGGTGCCCGTGTTTGGGTGAATAGGGAAGATCGGTTAAAATCCGGCGCGGTCCCGCCACTGTAATGGGGAGCTGCTTAAAGTATCCACTGGGAAACCGGGAAGGGTTAAGGAGCAAAGAACCTGAGCCAGGAGACCTGCCTTAAGGTTAAAAGATCCGGTGATGATGGTAAAGTCTACCGTCTAATTTTCTATTAGACTGTAGACTTTTTTATTTACCCTTTTCTTAACCTATAAGTAGATCTTAGTCAAAAAGTTAAGGAGATGGTTTTATGTTAAAAACAAAAACTAACACCTTTGCCCTTATGGGTATGTTTATTGCATTAAGTATAGTAGGTGCCTTCATAAAAATACCCAGTCCAACGGGTACGGTAGCTTTAGATTCAGCTCCAGGTTATACAGCTGCACTTTTACTAGGTCCTTTATTTGGAGCAGGAGCGGCCGCTTTAGGCCATCTATTAACAAGTTTGTATTCCGGGTTTCCAATGAGTTTGCCTATTCATCTAATTATCGCAATAGAAATGGCTGTATTTGCAGGACTTTATGGGTTTTTGGGTAAGAAAAATTTACTCGCAAGTATAATTATAACATCATTGCTAAATGGTATTATTGCCCCAGCGACTTTCATTTTTTTACCCCAGTTTGGAATTGCCTTTTTTACCGCTATGTTACTTCCTCTGTTGGTAGCATCATTTGTCAATGTGTTAATTTCTGCATTAGTTTATAAAGCTATGTCTGGCACGATTAAATCAAGCTCCTATGACAGCTAAAGTAGGTATTATTACTAGTAGAAAACAAGACGGATTTTCTCTTATCAGATATTGGAGGTATTGTAGTGTATTTAGTAGATACGACAAAATCCCATAGAGATGTGAATCTTGTATCAATAAAAGATGATTTATATATGGCAGTTGCCTGTGATTCCTGTGGAGGAGTCGGTGAAAAAGAAGGAGATGTGGTTAAAGTTCCACCTTACATAGTAGGCCGATTTACCTGTCGAGTAGCCTTGATGGAAATTTTATCGATAGGCTCAATCCCCATATCTGTAACAGCTGCTATATGCAGCGAACCTGACCCCACAGGTAAAGGAATCTTATCAGGCATATCGGACGAGCTAGGGGATTTATTTTTGGAAATACCAGTTACAATTAGTACTGAAAAGAACATACCAACTTGTCAAACAGGACTGGGTATCACAATAATTGGCTTGGTAGAAAAAGAGAAACTGAGAATAAACAACACAAGGCCGGGAGATATGCTTTATTGTATAGGAATCCCAAAAGTCGGAAATGAAGTCTTTCTAGATGATCCCGAAATCCCAAACACTTTGCTTATAAAAGAACTCCTTAATATTCCCAATGTCCATGAAATTATTCCAGTAGGTTCAAAGGGAATTAAGGGGGAAGCTGAGATGTTAGCATCCTGTTACGGATTAGATATACATTGGAAAGATAAACTACCTATTGATATACAAAAAACTGCAGGTCCTTCTACATGTATATTGGTTACTGGTCCGACAGGATTAGAAATCTCACAAGCTCAACCTGTTTTTTTATTGGCAGAACTAAAATAAAAGAGAGTGTCGTTAAACTTAATATAGTTTTACGACACTCTATCATTACAATATCTAATATTTATTCAAACTGGACAGCGGCTCCTATAGTCCCTGGTCCCGTATGAACACCTATAACCGGTCCCACTTGAGTAAACATACTAGTCTTTAGTTGAAATGCGTTTTCCAAAGCTTCTTTAAGATAATGCCCGGCCTGTTGAGCTGCACCATGGGCCACTGCAAAACGCACATGTTTTCTTCCTTTTGCCAAATTCCTAAATGCTTGCACTATGCTATCAAGGGCTTTTTCCTGACTACGGGCTTTACTGTAAGTATGATAGATGCCATCATCTCCAACTCTAACTACAGGCTTAATATTTAGAAATGTTCCTACAATACCCTGCACCTTCCCTATTCTGCCCCCTTTTTGTAGATACTCTAAAGTATTTACAGTAAAAAGAGTTTCGATGTTTCTTCTGACTTCGGAAAGGCGCTTTACAATTTGTGATGCACTCATACCTTCTTTAATGTTTCTAGAAGACTCAGCCACCATTAGACCTAAGCCAAGACTGATAGTTTTTGAATCAATTATATGAATTCTACTGCCAAGCTCCTCTTTAGCTAAATTCGCCGCATTTAAGGTCCCACTCAAGCCTGAAGAAATATGAATTGATATAACTTCTTGATAGTCTTTTAGCAGCTTACGATATAAGTTGCTAAAGTCCTCAGGAGAAGGTTGTGATGTTTTAGGCAGTTCATCCTCTTGAGCTAAACGTCTGTAAAACTCATCACTTGATATCTCATAGTCAAAGTATTCTTCATTTTTAAATCTCACCTTCAATGGAATTACATGGACATCCAATTCATTTTTCATTTGTTCATCGAGGTCAGCCGTACTGTCCGTAACTAAAGCAATTTTCTTCATTTAAACCCTCCACTTTGGTCTTAATTAAGCTTAAAGTAAATATTTATCTAGTTCGCTAAAAAAAACCAAAATCCTTTATTATTTTATATATTTTCAAAAATAAAGGGGTTTAATGATTTTAATAGATAAAATGCGTATTTTCAAGTATAGTTTTTGATATAGGATGGTTTATCATACATAAGTACGGCGTTTATCTGCATCAGATAATATATATTAGTGAGGACATTACGAGAGACAACTTTAGTTGCTAATCACTACGGAAATATAGAAAACCTAGATTATATAGCTTATATGAAAATATCGTTAATTTAACGGAAAAGAATCAACTTCACTGAAGAAGGAGATAAATTCGTAGTTAGGTTTTCAAGTGAAGATAAAAAATTACCCTGGTACAAACCAGGTTAATTGTATGGTATGTTTGGCATGGGTACTAAGTCTAAAGTGAAAGGTCAGAACGAAGGTTGCAACACAAAACTGGTAGCTAAGGGCAAGGTGCCCATTGTGGAGAATCCTAAAAAAGAATGCGGGACAAACTCCCCACCCAAGGTACTCAAATCGTATTCGAGACTGTTGCAATCGGACAAGGCTGCTACACAAGTTAAAACCTATATTGCCAAGGGACACAACCAATTGTTTAACAACTATTGTCTTAAGGCAAGACTCAATCGGCAGAAATTAGTAGAAACCTTAGTATTCATTATAAAAAGAGCTGAAGGTCGAGGAAAATTGAGCACAGTCCGTTCGCTAAGGTTCATTAAAGCAGATTGCTCTGAATAGAACCTACTATGAGAGATACAAATGAAGCAACAACGGCTCATGGAAGGACTAAGAATCTCCTAGCAATATTCGTCAACTTAATATCGCTGTGTTAACCCAGTAAGCCCAGCTAACTGCCGAATGTGGGCCGCATGTCCAGTGGTGCTGGAAGACCGGCAGTGGCAGCTCCACCTTCCATCCCCAATTTATTTATTAATTTCGTCTATTTTTATATTATTAATGGAACTTTCTCTGGTATATATAATTTATACACTAATACCACAACGCCAAATACTTGATTCTGAAAAGCCAAAAGACTCAGCTTTTGTTATTTTCCCAATAGCTACTTTTATTATCTCCTGGAAAATTATCTTTCCCATATCATCTATACTGCTTTCACCTTTTAAAATAATACCAGCGTTAATATCGATATTGTCACTCATTTTCTCAAAGGTTTCAGGATTCCCCGCGATTTTAATTACTGGAATAATTGGATTTCCCACTGGTGTTCCTCGACCGGTAGAAAATATACAAATTTGTGCCCCTGATGCTACCATTCCGGTAACTGAATCCACATCAAAACCAGGAGAATCCATTATAACAAGACCTCTTTTGCTAGGTTTTTCACCATAATTCACTACTTCTACAATTTTAGTAGTTCCTCCTTTATAAATACATCCAAGGGATTTTTCCTCAATAGTTGATATACCACCTGCTATATTCCCAGGTGAAGGATTTCCTCCCCTTAAACTGCTGCCCATCCATCGAACGGTTTCCTCTATATTCCCTACTATATTTAATACTTGATTGCCTACTGTATCATTAATTGCCCTTTGCTTTAACAAATGTTCTGCTCCGATAAATTCTGTCGTTTCACTTAAAATAACGGTTCCTCCGTTTTCTACAATAATATCACTGGCAACTCCCATTGCAGGATTTGAAGCTATACCGGAAGTTGGATCGGAACCTCCGCATTCCAATGCTACTATTAGATCTGAAACATTACATGCCTGTTTCGTTTCTTGTGACATATCTTGCACCATTTTTGAAGCTAATTTTATTCCTTTTGAAACAGCCTTAACGGTTCCTCCTTCCTCTTGAATAATTACTGTTTCAACAGGCTTCATGCTTTGCTTGATACCTTCAGCAACTAAGTCAGCCTGTGCCGTTTCACAACCTAGCCCTACTACTACTACACCATAAATATTTGGATTTTTACCGAGACCTATAAGTGTATCAATGGTCCTTTGAGCATCTTTCCCTATCTGGCCACATCCTAGGTGATTGCTTATAGCTATTGAACCCTGCACTTGATTTGATATTATTCTTGCAGTTTCAGCAGAACAAGAAACTGTTGGAAGTATTAATACTTTGTTTCTTATGCCAACACTTCCATCTTTTCTTTTATAACCCATTATGTGCATTCTACTACACCCCTTAGACTTTCAATATTATGTATATGAACGTGTTCACCTGTTTGTAGTTCTTTAGCTGCTATCCCTATTACCTGTCCATATTTATATATTTTTTCACCTGGTTTTACATTTTTTATTGCAAATTTGTGATAAATTGGAACATCATTAACAATAATTATATATTGAAGCTCATTATCTGTTTTTACTAAAACTCTTTCTCCAGCCTTTAGAGCTTTTAAAGTTACGGCTACATTATCCTTTTTATTGATACACAGGGCTTGGTAATTCATCTCAAAGCCTCCTATCAAAAAAATGCGTAAATAAATTTACATTGCTCATAAAAGGTTATTTAAATTTCTTAGGTACTTCATAGCACTCAATATTGAACCCTCATTTCCAAATGCTCCTGCCTTTGTAACGACTTTAAAACCTTTATAAGGTCCATCCAGTAATTCTATAAGAGGAATCCCCGGTTCGATTTCTTCTATTATAATGGCACCATTAGTACGAAGTTTTTTTATTACATTAATTGCAGTATCTCCACCCGTCAAGAACATTCCAGATATCCTTTTTGTGCCTACGACCTCAGATACAATATCCCCTATGAGATCCGAAATCTTAGAACTTATTTTATCTAATGGCATATTTAAGATTTTTCCCAAAGAGGAAGCGGTTATTATTTGCTTACTTTCAATAGCCGATGCTAATACTACATCAAATCCATTGTCAAAATTATGAATAATATTAAGTATTAGCTTTTCTTTTTCTTCTTGTGGATTTAATATAGCTTTTTCTACATTTATTGTAACTATTTTTGCTTCACCATCGGCAATAGCTTTTCTTGCCTGAAGAGCACTAATGCTATTTACACTGCCTACTACAGCGAAAACCCGCTTATTTTTTCTTGTAGAAACTGCAAGGAATTTCACAAGAGCTTCAGCAAGGCCAGCAGAGCCCACCCATAAAATCCGTTTGTCCCAAAGCCAAAATCTGTTTAACTATTAATATTAAATCCTCATCACTTTCTGCGTCAAAATAGAGATATTTTAGACCCTTCTCTTTTACTATATTAGCAATATGCTCATTTCTGATTTGCTCTAAATTAATATGATAAAAATCTTTATTAACTCCTTTTTTTAGAAGCTGTTTTATATCTGCTGTTAAAACTGGATTTTTAGGATCATGCGACATTTCAGTCTTATTAATCGGTTGATTGTTTATATATTGTATTCCTTGTATAGTTGTCCTTTTATTTTTTGGATATGCGGAGCGAAAACAACAATTTCTGGTTCCAAAATATCTATGAGTGCCCTGACCTCAACACCTATATTGCCTCTCATGGTCGAATCTATCTTTTTGTAGATAATGCCCTGTGTGCTGATATTTTTATACTTTCAGCAATCTCTGCCACTTCTTTGTAAGCCTCTTTAGTTGTCTTGCTTCGAGTTTCACTATCAATAACAACAGCATCAAAATTGTTCACCTTATTTATAAAATCTTTACTTATAATTGTCACAGTAGACAAACCATAGTTTTTTAGTTGAACCCGGTATCGTTTGAACCTGTGAAATCATCCGCTATAATTATTGCTTTGTAAGAATGTGTGATTCTTCTCTCCGGGTTTTGTTTTAGCATAGTATTCATTAGTCTAACCTCCAGTTTAAATTCCCCAGATAGCACCATTATTTGTTTTGGGCTCATTGTCGCATATAACTCTAATATTCCTTTAACTCTTTTTTCACCGGGCTCCATTTACTCTTACGCTCATTCAACACACTTTCAGGAACTTTTAGTTCCAAAATTCCTTTTTCTAAATCTATTAAAACTTTATCACCATCTTCAATAAACGCTATTGGCCCTCCTAGAGCCGCTTCCGGTGATACATGTCCTACACAGGGTCCTCTGGTAGACCCGGAAAATCTTCCATCTGTAATCAGTGCAGTATGCTCCGCAAGACCTGAACCTACTAAGATTGCTGTAATCATCTGCATTTCTCTCATTCCTGGCCCACCTATAGGTCCTTCGTATCTTATTACTATTACAGTACCATGCATAATTTCATTATTTTTTACTGCTAATATTGCATCTTCCATGTAGTTGAAAACTTTTGCAGGTCCTTCATGTATCCACATTTTCTCATCAACAGCTGATTTTTTAACTATTGCACCTTCAGGTGCTAAGTTGCCCCACAATATTTTTAATCCGCCTTCATTACTGTATGGATTTTCAATTGGTCTTATTGTGCTCTTATCATTCCAAACTACTTCTTCAGCTATTTGACCTATCGTCTTTCCACTTACCGTTATGGGATCATATTTAATTAATCCTTTTAGCGATTTAAATACTGCTGGAATACCACCAGCATAATGGAAATCATTAATGGTTCTGGAGCCAGAGGGATTTATTTTAGAAACATATGGTACTTTACTTGATAATTCATCAAAGTTCTTGAGACTAATACTGATTCCAGCTTCATGGGCTATTGCAGGTATATGTAGAACAGCATTTGTTGAACCACCTATGGCCAAACTCACAATAATCGCATTACTGAATGCCTCTTCAGTCATAATATCTAAGGGTTTGATGTCTTCTTTTACTAACTCCATGATTCTATTTCCTGCAATTCTACCTTCACGCCATTTCTCAGAGGTATTTGCTAGAGTAGTGGCAGAATATGGATAAGACATGCCCAGGACCTCACAAAGGCACGCCATAGTATTTGCTGTCCCCATCATAGAACAACTTCCTAGGCTCGGACATGCAACTTGTTCCACTTTATGTAGTTCCTCTTCAGTAATTCTGTCCAGCCTGGCACTTTCCTATATATTCACGCATAAGGGATAGTGTTAGTTTTTGCCCATTATATTCTCCCGCCGACATAGCCCCTGGAGGGATAATTATTGACGGAATGTTTACTCTGGCCATGGCCATCAGCATACCCGGCGTTATTTTATCGCATGATGTCAAGAATACAGCACCATCAAATCGGTGGGCTTCCAACATAATCTCAATGGAATAGGCTATAATATCCCTGCTGGGAAGGGAGTATCTCATTCCTATATGGCCTTGTAACATTCCATCACATACAGCTATTGTATTAAAACTCAAAAGGTACTCCACCGGCTTCTATCACGCCTTGTTTTACAGCATCCGCAACAAGCTTTTGTGGTACACATCCTGGAACAATATCATTACTGCAATTTACAATGCCTATTAATGGTTTGCTTAAATCTTCTCTTTTTAAACCTAATGAATAAAACAAGTGCTCTGTTTGCAGCCCTATCTATTCCTTCAGTCATATCAAAACTTCTCAATTCCCGTTTTTTCGCCATAATATAACCCCCATATCCCTAAGCATCAATACAAGTCTTTTAGCACTATTCTTAGCAAATTCTACCGCCATTCCAATAGCTTTAATCATACTAGTTTCATCCGCAGTTCCTTTTCCGGCTTTTCCATAGACCGTACCATGATCAACTGACGTCCTGATTATAGGAAGCCCTACTGTGACATTTACACCACCCATAAAGTCAACAATTTTTTAAAGGTATATGTCCCTGGTCATGATACATAGCTACAGCAATATCGTATTTGCCATTTTTGCAATGCAAAAATGCTGTATCAGGAGGTATAGGACCTTTAACATTTATGCCTTCTTTCTGAGCTTTTTCAATTGCAGGTATAATTTCCTTCTGCTCCTCACCACCAAATAAACCATCCTCTCCTGAATGAGGATTTAATCCGGCCACAGCAATTCTTGGATTACAAACGCCTAAATCAACCATGGCTTTATTGGCTAACTTTATTACAGTATAAATTCTATCTTTTTTCGCTCTCTCACATGCTTCTCTTAAAGAAACATGAGTGGAAACGTGGATTACCTTTAACGGTCCGCTAGTAAGAAGCATAGCATAGTCTTTCGTTCCAGTGAGATCCGCAAATATCTCAGTATGACCAGAGTAATTTATACCTGCACTATTAAGTGCTGCTTTATTTAATGGTCCTGTAACCACAGCATCTATTTTTTTGTCAAGAGCCATATGTATAAGCATTTTTGATATATTCAAAAGCGGCTCCTCCACATTTTTCTTGAACCACAGCAAATTCATAAGAATCATCAATTACGTTAAATGAAATCAAATTAACTTTATCATCCTCATAGTCTTCAGCATTATTAATCAATTTTAATTCTTTTTTACAACCTACAATCGGGTAAACCCTTTTTATAACTTTTTCATCCCCAAAGAGAATTGGTCTACAAATTTGATATATTTCATCTTTCATTAATGCTTTTAAACAAATCTCTGGTCCTGCGCCTGAAGGATCTCCGATAGTAATTCCTATCAATGGTTTTTTCATTGTTACATCACCTGCTTTAAAATAAATTTCCATTTTCATCAAATTGCAAGTCATAAGAAGAGCTAACAATTTCTAAGTTGGATTTTCCCTAGCTAAATCTAACAGGTTCTCAGATATTTCAATTTCCCAAGGGATACTGTGTTTTTTATCCGAACCATAGTCACTTTTTCCTTATCGAGTATATTACAGGTTTTGATAGCAGCCTGTATTGCCTGTTTATCATCTTTTAAAACCATTGGAATCTTAACACTGGCAGGAACCGTTGAGGTAAGGGAATTCGATATGTTTGTTCAAAGGACAAATTTATTGAAAGCCCGCATAGTTGTAAAAATCAACGATTCCTAAGCCATTGGCGTTACCATGGGACCTATCTGTAATGTCGAGCACAGCCACCCTGGTTATATTTGGGCCTCCACTGGCATAAGGAGTATGATATCTGCCCACAACATTTGTATCAAAACCTGTACCGCTTATGTCTTTGCCTATTTCATCAACGATAAGCACATCGAATTTATCAAAATACAATTTTGGCGAAAGTCTCTTAGCTTCTTCTTGAAGAACAGGTTCTTTACTTTCAATTTTCTTTATTGTCAAGTAACCTCTATCTGACAGGTTTCATGATAGGCATTCTCTAAGATTCCTACAGCAAAAATTATGTTTGCCTTTTCCAGTGCCGCTTTTCCGATTGCCGGTATGTTCTCAGCCATTTTGCGAAACCTAAATCATGACAGATATCTGCCCCTTTCTGCTTACCAAGGCCAATAGCTATCATCTTCATCAGGCCGCTTTCATATTTTCCTCTAAAGGCCACATGGGGCTTAATTCTATTAATAATGACTATCGCATCTGCTTCATAAGCAAATTTGTCAACATATACCGGTAGACCATTTTCTGATGTCCCCACCTGAACTACTTCCATAGTCGCCCTTATGTGGGTATCGACATATTCTTCAGATATTCCCATTCTAATGAGCATATCTTTCTGACCCTCAGCAGTTGCCCCACCATGACTGCCCATTGCAGGAATGATAAAAGGTCTGCCACCAACACTTTTGATTTGCTTTACAAGTATTTTCACCATTAAAGGTAGATCCGTTATACCCCTACTTCCTACCGCTATGGCTACGCTTTGATTTTCCTTTATCTTTGACAAAACGCCTTTTTTATTTAGTTTTCTTATAAATTCCTCTTCGACATTGTTAATTACCGGTCTTTCAAAGTATTGTCTTACCTTAACCATTTTCGGTATTTTTATCGGATCCAGTAGATTGTCTATAGTGCTCACGGTACTGCCACCTCCTTAAAATTCCCAATTAATCCTTTAAAGGTCATAGCTTTATGGCAACTCTCAGACATTCTGGACTTGTGGCAGCCAAATCAAAAGCATCTTTTCCATTCTTCCAGCGGATATACATGGGTGACTAAAGGCTTTAACTGAACCTTACCTTCTTTTACTAAATGGATAGCTGTGTGCCAATCGTAGGGAATCTGTGATATCTCTCCTTTTACATCCAATTCTTTAACAATTATTTTGTAAGTATCTACTGGAGCGACAATGCCTCCTCTAATACCTCCTCCAGCCCACAATATCTTGCCACCTTTTCTCACTATATCTAAAGATTCATCGATGGGCTCTACTGAACCTGTATTTTCCAGTACCACATCTACCCCAATGCCATTTGTTATCTCTGCTACCCTTTTTCTTATATCTTCTTTTTCCACATTAATGACATTATCTGCTCCCAATTTTTTTGCCATTTCCAATCTGAATGCCTTATCTCTGTCAAGACCTGACATTATGATGGGCCCGGCACCAATAGCTTTGCAAACCTGCATCATAAGTATGCCTCGGGCTCCTGGACCCAAAATAGCTCGGACTCTCCGGCCTTAACACCCATTCGGGTGATAACGCTGTGAATTGAACCGGCAGTAGGCTCCATTAGTACAGCTTCTTCAGAAGAAATGCTATCTGGAAGTTTGTGAAGCTGTCTTTCCGGCCATACAGCATATTTGGCAAAACCTCCACCAGTTACATAATGTGCTCTGCCTTCCATAGGTGCTATGGTGTTGCATATATTGTAGCGGCCTTCGCGGCAGCTGGGACAATAGCCGCAGAAAAATGTGACAATTTCACACACAACTCTATCCCCGGGTTTCACAGTTTTTACTTTTTCCCCGATTTCTTTTACAACTCCTACAACTTCGTGGCCAATTACAACTTTACGGGGAGGCATTTTTACACCTGTTTTATCCGCATTCCAACGATGTATATCACTACCGCATATTCCGCAGTATAGAATTTCTAATAATACATCATGAGGTGCATAAGGATTTTCTCCCAATTTTGGTATTGGAACCTCTTCAAGTTTTAATCACCATTTGGATAAGAAACTAAACCTGTCATCGTTTCCATGAAAACCCCTCCTTTAACCATTAGTTGTCCTAGACTTTTTAAATGAATTTAACATTTTTTCCAACAAGGGTGTAGATTGAAATATAGAAAAAGCCGCAATTATCAACAATACAGCTGATATTGGAGTTTTTAGAAATATACTCCAGCTACCAAAACTTATAAGTAAAGACTGATGTAAGCTTACATCTAACATTTGACCTAGAATCAATCCTACAACCATAGGAGCTGTTGGAATATGAAGTTTATCCATGAAATAACCTAATATACCAAAAGCAAACATCATATATACATCAAACACACTATTATTTATTGCAAATGAGCCTATAACACATAAAATTACTATTATAGGAGCAAGAATTTTATTGCTCACTCTGGTAACAGTTATCGCAGCCCTGGTAAAAATCAAACCTATCAAAAACATTGCAAAATTGGACAACATGACAGCCCAAATCAGCGTATACGTAACATCAGCATATTCAGTCATAAGGGTAGGACCTGGCATGATGCCATGAATCATTAGACCGCCATTAATATAGCTGTTGCAGAACTCCCAGGAATGCCCAAAGTTATTGTGGGGATTAGGGCTCCACCAACTACGGCATTATTGGCGGCTTCTGCAGCGGCAACACCTTCAGGATGCCTGTTCCAAACTTGTCCTTGTCTTTAGAAAATCTTTTTGCTTCATTATAGGCAAACCAACAGGCTGTATCCCCACCTGTGCCTGGAATAATACCCGTAAAAATACCGATAATACCTGAACGCAAGATTGTAGTTGACAATGTCTTAATTTCTTTTAAGCTAGGCAGCATTTTATCCGTTATGGAGTTAATAGCTTTAACTGCTTCTTCATCCTTTTCGATAAGTCTAATAGCTTGTGGTATAGAAAAGAGTCCTATTAAGGCTACCGTAAAAGAAATCCCTGAAAAAAGATATATATTTCCAAAAGTAAACCTGGGTGTCCCGGTTATAGGGTCCATGCCTACCATTGCCAGCAGTAAGCCTACAGCTCCAGAAAGCAGACCTTTCACCCGTTGACTCCTGGGACAAAGAACCTATAATAGTGATACCCAGTACTTGCAACTGCAAATAGTTCTACCGGGCCAAACTCTAAAGCAATCTTTCCTAGGAAAGGGGCTATAGTTAACAGAGCTAAACTGCTAATTACACCACCTATAAATGAAGCAGTTAGTGACACTCCTAATGCTTTACCAGCCTGGCCCTTCTGTGCCATAGGATTAAACCGTCCATAACTGTTGTCGCAGCAGCTGGCGTACCTGGAGTCCTTATAAGTATGGCTGCTATTGAACCGCCATACATGGCACCCATATAAAGTGCTGCCAGCATTGAAAGACCGGTAGCCGGGTTCATACCGAAGGTTATAGGTAGCAGTATTGCTATAGCCATGGTAGCAGACAATCCCGGCATTGCACCTACAAAAATTCCAATAGTGGTTCCCGCTATTACTGCTAAAAAGATTTACCGGCATTAATACATTAATTAAACCTGTTATGAGGTTCTGTATAATCATACTATCCCTCCTAGTGCAAAGGACCTAAAGGTATAGGAACTTTAAGGAAGTATACGAAGAGTAGATAAACGAAAGCTGTGAAACTAAGAGCTATCAATAGAGTATTGGTAAAGCTAGTTGACTGCAAAAATTGGTAAGCTATTAGTATAAATAAAGGAGTTACTATAAAATATCCAACAGGCTTTATAAGGAAAATGTATAGTGCTATAAGTGATCCAAAAATTAAGGCCCGCTTATAATCAATGGAACTTGTCTCTTCTTTCTCTTCAGAATTCTTTGATTCGACCTCTGCAATTTTCTTTTCCTTCCTAACGGCTCTCTCTTCGAGAATCGCTCCGTACAACATCAGAAAGGACAAAAAAACAATGATTCCGCAAAGAAGCCTTGGCGATTGGTAAGCTGCGGGCGGTAACTTCAGAGAATTAACATAAAATACTACCGCTAATAATATGGCTAAAGAACTTGCTATGGAATGTGAAATAATCTGGTTCACTGGCGTCACCTCTTTTTGTCTTGGGAGAGGTTCCCCTCTCCCAATTGATTGTATTATTGACCGTATTCACTTTTTACTTCTTCCCAAATTTCCTTAAACACCGCTTCTTGTTCTTTAAGGTAATTTGCGTAATCATCTCCTAATTTTATGTCTACAGGCAAGCCTTGTTTTTCAGCAGCTTCCAAAAATTGAGGATCCTTTGACATCTCATCAAATGCATTTACTAGTTTTTCTTTAACATCAGCTGGTAAACCTTCTGGACCACTATAACCTCTAGATGAACCTGAAACTACATTAAAACCTAATTCTTTTAATGTAGGTACATCCGGAAGAAGTGGGCTTCTTTCTTCTGTAAAAAGTGCAAGGGCTTTAAGATTTCCAGCTTTTATCTGCGGATAAGTGATTCCAAGATTGTTAAAACTGGCATCTATCTTTCCGCCCATAGCTGCCTGCCATGACGGGCCATCGCCCTCAAAGGGCACCATTTGGAACTTTAATCCTGTTTCTCTTTGTACTATTAATGTGGTAAAGAAATCGTCTCCACCAACACCTGAGTTTCCAACGGTTACTTTACCTGGGTTAGCTTTAGCATGTTCAAAAAATTCTTCCACTGTGTTAAATGGACTGTCTTTAGCTACAACAATAATCCCTGGATCTGTTACAACATTGGCGATAGGGTCAAGTTCAGCAATTGCATACGTTATTTCAGGATTCATAATGTAATTGGTCATTAACATGGGGGTATTTGTGATACTTAAAGTGTAACCATCGTTTTTTGTCTGCTTGCAGAGCTGGGTCCAAGCGATGGCACCTGTAGCTCCTGGTATGTACTGATTTACAAAAGATTGACCCAAAATTTTCTCTAAAGTAGGTTGTGTAATTTGAGCCAGTGTGTCACTTCCTCCTCCCGGGTTAAAACCCTGCAACACAGTTATTGGTCTTTCTGGATATTTTGTTTCAGTAGATTGCTCGCTTTCTTCTTGTTGAGTCTCTTGTTGCGTTTCTTCTTGTTGAGTTTGTTGTTGAGGTTGACCACATGATGACAATGATACAATAACAATACAGATTAGCAATAAAACAGCAAGCTTTTTCAACAAAATAATTACCTCCCCTTTATTGGTTTTTCGTAATTAGAGTACATATAAATCAAGCAATAACCATGCCAAAAAGAAACCAAGCTTTTTATTGACTCGATTTTTATAGAATGTTGCATAATGCAATATTAATGTTGCATTATGCTACTTCGGTTGCTTATTGCAACATTTTCAAATGTTGGGAATAATGCCATTTCTCTTGAGCTTCCTCCATATTGTCGTCCTGTCAACCCCTAAAAGTTTTGCTGCCTTTGTAATATTATTTTTAGTGTATTTTAATGTTTCTATTATTGCTAATGTCTCTATTTCATTCAGCGTAAGGCCAGGTTGAAAATTACTTTTTATTGTGTTTTTATCTTTTATAGCGGTATTGTTGAATACTCCTAGGTCATTTATATCAATATACTTTCCATCAGAAAAAGCTACTGCCCTTTCTATAATACCCTTCAACTCTCTAACATTTCCGGGATAATCCAATTCTAATAAAAACTTATAAGCTTCTTCGGTCAATCCTTTTATCGCTTTTTCTGTCTTTTCTGAGAATTCTGCAATAAATATTTCTACTAATGTTATGATATCCTCTTTTCTTTCACGTAAGGGTGGAATTTTTAAAGTTAATACATTTAACCTATAAAATAAATCTTTTCGAAACTTTCCACTTTCTATATTTTTCACTAAATCTCGATTTGTAGAAGCTATTATTCTAACATCTACTGGTATGACTCTATCATCGCCAACTTTCATAACTTCTTTTTCCTGTATAACTCTTAAAAGTCTAGATTGCAAATTTAAGGGCATTTCTCCAATTTCATCTAGAAAAATGGTGCCCCGATGAGCCATTTCAAAAAGTCCTACTTTTCCTCCTTTACGGGCTCCTGTGAAAGCTCCTTCAGCATAACCGAATAACTCACTCTCTAACAGGCTTTCTGGAAGTGCAGCACAATTAATTGCTACAAACGGTCCCTTTGCTCGAGGGCTATTATTATGAATACTATGTGCAAAAAGTTCTTTGCCAGTACCTGTTTCTCCTAAAATCAGAACAGTAGTTGCATCTAACCTAGCATATTTTTGTGCTTTACCAATTGTATCTTTCATAATTTTGCTTTTATATGTTATATCATCAAAATTATACTTTGCAATCAATCCTTTCTGATGTAATTCTCTTCTTATCTTTCGTTCCATTCTTTGTATCTGGGTTACATCCTGAAAGGTTGCCACAGCTCCCTTGATATGTCCATCAACAATTATAGGTACTCTATTTGTTGCTATTACTATTTTTCCAACTTGTTGCAATTCCCCAAGGTGGGCTTTTCCCGTTTTTAACACTTCTGGTAGCCCTGTTGCATCTATTATATTTGAAATATGCTTTCCTATAAATTTACCAGTCTTATTAAATATTTTTTCGGCGGTTTTATTAAAAATAGATATACTACCCTTTTCATTAACTGCAATTATTCCATCATGAATAAAATCCATAATAATTTGAAATCTTTCTGTCTTTGCTCTCTCCTCCTTTCTTATTTTGAGCACTCTATATGCTTCATTGATAGAAGATAGTATGGCTTCTTTTCCTGATTCAATAAGATAACCCTCAAGACCCATTTCTTTGACAGTTTTTATACCAATTGTATCGCCTACGAACTTTTTTACGCCTTTTGAAGCTACTTCAAAAACCTGTCTGGGAGCCTCCTCTTCATCATTAAAAAATACTGGTATCAAATCAAGTTTTAATACTTCTATTAAAGTATCGATACCAAAAACAACATTTTTGTAACCTATTATTCCTATTGGCCCTTTAAAGTTTAATAATTTCTTTAGAGCTCTTAAAATATCAAAAGCACTGACTTGTATTTCAACTACAGGGATATTTACAGCATCCTTTATTAGTTGATATGTTCCCCCTCTACTAATAATAATTTCTACTCCATTTTCCTCAGCACTTTTTGCTATACTTGCTCCATCGCTTAAATTCCCGTGAACAATATGAACGTTAAAATTATATTCTCTGATTACATCTTTTGCTGTTATTTCCAACTCTTTATAAGGTGCAATAAGTAAAATATCATACATGATATTTTTTATGTTTCACCTCCCTCTTATTAAATTTTTTTAAACATCTCGCATATCGTTACCATTTATAAGGACAAGCCTCATGTATGGTCCAGAAGAATGGATTTTAAAAGATACAGGTTAATTCTAACGTCACTCTTGCTCCAAAATTCGTAATAATTCGACTTTTCTCGTGACGCGTACACTGTAAATTCCTCGTTCGACCATACATAAGATGGATGTCAGCTTTTATCTTATTTTTAAATTTTACACTTGTTAGTACACCACTTGCAACCAACGTAGAAGGATAGCTTTAACGAAACGCATTCCTTGTCCTCGATAGGTGAACTAAGAACAAGGAGTTTCTCACCCTCAAAAGAATGAAGAACTCCCTTAATAAAAAGTAAGTGGTATCTGATACACAGTTTATTACTACTCGTTCTTACCTTTTCTATTTTTCTTCGTTACTAATGC
>JBMNGG010000021.1:0-131384 GCA_050949705.1 Tepidanaerobacteraceae bacterium
CTAACAATTATTACTCTTTGTATAAGTGGTGCGCTAGCGGAACTTGCTTGTTGGCACCCTAAGGTTATTTCAAACAGACCACTTACAATTGCTGGTGCTAAGCTGCTGTCTAATCTGAATGCACGTAGCACAACTTCAATTAATGGACTTACAAAATTGATAAGTCCAGCGACTGTAACAATTCTTATTATAACTGAAAACAACACTATGAATCCAAGAACTAGGAGCAGAGAGTTTATGGAGTCCTTGATACAATCTCCTAATAGCTCTCCAAATGGTCGATTGTCTTCTTTCCGGGCTTTTAAAAGTTCACGAGTAGCTTTCATAACAATGTTTTCTCGTCTGTTTGCAGTTTGAACTGAAGGTGTAATCTCCTTATCCATGGCATAAAAGCGCATTAAAACACCCAATACTAATGTTGATATGTAATGGGATAGTGCAATAATCGCTCCTAATCTTACATCTTTAAACATGCCAACCGCTACCGCACCTACCATAAAAAGTGGATCAGCAGTGTTTGAAAATGACATCATTCGTTCTGCTTCCCAAGTGTTACATAGATTATTCTTCACTAGTTTTCCTGTTAGCATTGCGCCAACGGGATAACCACTTGCAAGTCCCATGGCCATAACAAATGAACCCACACCAGGGACATTAAATAAGGGGCGCATAAATGGCTCCAACAAAACACCCATAAAATGAACAACACCTAATCCCATTAATAATTGGGAGCCAATAAAAAAAGGCAGTAGTGCCGGTAATACAATGTTTAACCAAACGTCAAGACCTTCTAATGCAGACTGAAAAGCTTCATCCGGAAAACGGACAATAGATATAGTGATAATTACAGCTAAGGCTGGTAAAACTAATTGGTATAGTTTAAATACCCGGGTACTTTTTATTTTCATTCTCAGGCCTCCAAGTGAAAATTTTGTTTTATTTTAGTATAATATATATTGCCAAGATAGACTTAATATTCTTATATAGGGTGTGAAATGTTTTGAAAAAACCCGTAATAGGTCTTGCATTAGGGTCAGGAGCTGCCAAAGGATATGCTCACATTGGAGTTTTACAGGTTCTAGAAAAAGAGAATATACCTATAGATATTATAGTAGGCTCTAGCATGGGTAGCTTAATAGGAGCATTGTATGCTTCAGGTATTGATGCTAATATGTTAGAAAAACTAAGCAAACAAATACATCGAAAACAGTGGGTAGATTTAGTTGTTCCAAAAGTGGGTCTAATAGCTGGTGACAAAATCAAGGCAATAATCCAGTTACTTACTAAAAACAAAAGTTTTGAAGAACTAAATATAAAATTAGGGGTAATTGCAACAGATCTTATATCAAAAGAAAGTGTTCTAATATCAAAAGGCAATGTAGCAGAAGCCGTAAGGGCAAGCATTGCAATACCAGGAATATTTTGTCCTGGAGTTATAAATGGCAAACCTCTTTTTGATGGGGGAGTATTAGAGCGTGTACCAGTAAAACAGGCAAAATTAATGGGTGCAGATATTGTAATAGGAGTTGAACTTGGATTTAGCAGTACTGACAAAGTTAATAATATTTACGATATTCTATTTCAGACTTTTGACGTAATGGGAAGAGAAATACAGTCTCTAAAAAAATATGAATGTGATATCTTAATAACCCCAGAACTTTCAAAAATAGATTATTTGGCTTTTAATCAAGTTTCATCTTGTATTTTGCGAGGGTGTGAAGCAACAGAAAAGGTATTGCCTATAATTAAGCAATGTATAGAAGATAAGGAGAACATATAATGCGAAGCTTAGAAAAACGATCTATACGAATAATTGCTTTAACTGTTATATTACTATTTGGATTTAATTATTATTTAGGTCAAACTTACATGATGACGGCTCCAGGTGTAACTATAGATCTAAAAGAGATTGTAACAGTTGAAGAAGCTTCTAAAAATAAAGAAGGTTCTTTTTTATTAACAACTGTTTCAAGTCGGTCTTTAAATCTTCCTTTAGCGATATATGCTGCTGTAAATCCTTATGTTAATGTGCAAAGGAAGGATCTTATGATACCTCCAAATTGGAATATGAGACAGTATATGGATTATATGAAGCAATGGATGGAAGAAAGTCAAAAAATTGCAGAGGTTGTTGCATTAAAGAAGGCTGGATTTGATCCCATAATTTATGGCGATGGTGCACAAATAGTAGAGATTATGCAGAACAGCCCCGCTAAGGGAATACTGTTTCCGGGCGATATAATAAAGAAAGTAGATAATATGGAAGTTAACCTTGCAGAAGATGTGATAAACCATGTTTCTAATCGCAAGATTGGTGAATTAGTAGAGCTCGAGATTGAAAGAGATAATGAAACTTTTAGTGTAGAAGTTTCTTCAATAGAAAGTAAAACTGAAGCTGGTAAGCCGATTATAGGCGTATATATAACTACACTAAACTGGAAACCGGTGCTACCTATAAAAATAGATATAGACACAGGGAAAATTGGTGGTCCATCAGCAGGTTGTATGTTTGTTATGGAAATTCTAAATCAATTAAATCCTGAAGATTTAACAAAAGGATATAAAATTGCTGGGACGGGTACTATAAATCTTGATGAACAAATAGGGCAAATAGGAGGTGTAAAACAAAAGGTAGTAGCTGCATATAGAGATGGAGCTGAAATTTTCTTTACACCAGAAGAAAATGCAGAAGATGCCTTAAGAGCTGCTGAAGGTCTGGAAATAAAAATTGTACCTGTTAAGAAACTTGATGATATGCTACATTACTTGGAAGGATTAAGGTAGACAACTTTTTTTAAAAAATCCGATGAACCAATTCTAAGTGCAGGATTGCTATATGCAAGATTATAAATATCCGATGAAAGTAAATCTTTTTCAAAAAAACTTTTTGCATATGAATTTAATTTTTTATAATCAGATGCTCTTGTAATAATGGGTAAAGATGTTTTCTTTTTTATCTTTTTCAAAATAATAGATCCAACCTGAGAAAACCCTAACACTCTGACATAGGGAGATGTTCTACTATTAAGCATTTCCTTAGGGATATTAAGTAAAATATGTATTAATATCCTTTGAATTCTAGTTTCGGGATATCTTTTTGTTTTTATTTGTGCAATCAACTGTTTTAGACTTCCAGATTTTTTTGCTGCTTTTTTTATTCGGTTTTCAAGACCTTCTTCTATATCAAAAAAGGATCTTAACTCTTGGGATGACATTCGGCGCAACATATATAAAAGGATGAGTTCATAGTCTTGTAAAAACACAGGAACGTTATAGTTATTTAAATTTCTTTTTATAATTTCTAGAGTGGAAAGGGGTAAATATTTTATAATATCATCATTTAGTTCTCTCGTATAAAGAAAAGATTGTCTTATACCTGACGCACTAGCATATTCGCCAGTTAAATTTTTGTTATGGTAATCTTGTCCTTTTCGAATGATGGGGAGTATTGACAAATCTACTCCTAATTTATTTATAGCCTTAACGTATTCTACTGCTAAAATAAAATTGGGTTTTTTCAGCATTGCAGAAATCAACTGTGTATTCATTTCTTTATGGTTTTCTAAAATAAACTTTATGATTGCTTTTTCTCTCGCTGCAGGGAAAGACATGCCTTTACTTAAACATTCATTTATTGTAGTCTTTAAATGCTTAGGTTCTTTAGCCAGGAGTTTACCTAAAAACAGCAGTTCATTATAATGTATTTCTTCTAAACCAAAACTTAAAGTATTTACGACTTGAGTATCTGATAATAGTTTTACAGCACTTTCCGCAAATATTTCGGCGGTAGCAGTGGAAAAACAAACAGGAAGCTCTATAACAAGATCTGCTCCTCCGTGAAGGGCCATTTCAGCACGAGCCCACTTATCAAATATTGCTGGTTCTCCACGTTGCACAAAATTACCACTAAGAATAACGATTATTGCATCAGGTTTAAAACTTTTTTTTATTTTATTTAAATGATACAAATGCCCTTTGTGAAAAGGATTATACTCAGCAATAACACCAACTACTTTCAATAGTTTACACCTCCACTTACTTTTGACTATTATATAACAATTATTAGAAAAAAATAAGAAGGATATTTAAATTATTTATAGAACTTTTATATTTGGATTTACTATAAAAACGATATTACAATATTTTTTTGGTCTTAATTCTGATATATGTTATAATCGGTAGGGAATTACCTATAGAATATAATACAGAATTGTTTTGGTTTAGTTAATAGTCTAAGATACTGTTTTTTTGGCTTTATAGAATGAATGATTTTTTTGTATAATAAAAAAACTATATTAATATAAAGGAAGGAGTAAAATAAATGGATTTTATCAAAGAAATTAGAGAGCGAGCTAAAACATCAATTAAAACTATTGTTTTGCCCGAAGGGACTGACGAAAGAGTCTTAAAAGCAGCAGAGATAATTAAAAAAGAAAACATTGCGAAGGTCGTTCTTTTGGGCAATCAGGAAAAACTTAAAAACTTGGCAGGGGATATAAATCTTTCAGGGATTGAAATAATTGATCCTGAACTATCGCCAAAGTTGGAAGAATATGCAAATCTACTATATGAGCTTAGAAAGCATAAAGGTATAACTATTGATAAAGCAAAGGAATTAACTAAAGATCCAATATGGTATGGAACTTTAATGGTGAAAAATAATGATGTTGATGGTATGGTAGCAGGGGCTGCTGTAGCAACAGGTGAAGTGTTTCGACCAGCCTTTCAAATAATTAAAACAGCACCGGGAATTGGTGTAGTGTCTAGCGCATTTATGATGATTGTTCCCAATTGTGAATTTGGGTCAAAAGGTAGTATACTTTTTTCTGATTGTGCAATTAATCCTAATCCAGATGCTAAACAACTGGCAGAGATAGCCATGTCAGCAGCAAAAACATGGGCTGTATTAGTGGATGATAAACCAAGAGTAGCAATGCTTTCTTTTTCTACCAAAGGAAGTGCTCAAAATGAAATGGTAGATAAGGTAGTGGAAGCTACAAAAATATTGAAAGAGCAAGCACCGGATTTATTAGCGGATGGCGAATTACAGGCTGATGCAGCTTTAGTTCCGTCTGTTGGTAGCTCTAAAGCTCCAGGTAGCGCTATAGCAGGAAAAGCAAATATATTAGTATTTCCGGATCTAAATGCAGGTAATATTGGTTATAAACTTGTTCAAAGGTTGGCAAAGGCCGAAGCAATAGGTCCTATTACACAAGGTTTGGCTGCACCTATAAATGACCTTTCAAGAGGTTGTAGTGTACAAGATATTGTCAATCTGGTTGCAATTACATCATTACAGGCTAACTTATCATAATCTAGGAGGTTATATAATTGAAAGTTTTAGTAATAAATTGTGGCAGCTCATCTCTAAAATATCAACTATTTAACATGGAAGATAAATCAGTAATGGCAAAAGGTCTAGTCGAGAGAATAGGTCTGGATGTTGGTATGTTAAAACATCAGCCTATTAATAAAGACAAAGTGGAAATTTCGGAGAAAATCCCCAATCATAAAGTAGCTGTTAAAATGATGCTTGACGCTTTATTAGATGAAAAACACGGAGTGGTTAAAGATGCTTCGGAAATTGCGGCAGTAGGTCATAGAGTAGTTCACGGAGCTGAAAAGTTTTCCGGATCAGTAGTGATCACTGATGAAGTTATGGATGTACTTAAAGAATGTGTATCTATCGCTCCCTTACACAACCCACCAAATATTATTGGCATTGAAGCTGCTCGGGAATTATTGCCCAATGTTCCTATGGTTGGTGTATTTGATACTGCCTTCCATCAAACTATGCCTAAACATGCTTATATGTATGGGGTACCTTATGAATTATATGAAAAATATGCCGTGAGAAGATATGGGTTCCATGGTACTTCTCATAAGTTTGTATCAGCTGAAGCTGCAAAAATGTTAGACAAGCCTATTGAGCAATTAAAAATTGTCACATTACATTTGGGAAATGGTTCTAGTATTACGGCTGTAAAACATGGTAAATCAGTTGAGAACAGCATGGGTTTTACACCATTAGAGGGAATCGTTATGGGAACACGCAGTGGTAATATTGATCCCGCTATAGTCCCGTTTATTATGGAAAAGGAAGGAATTCCGGCAGACAAAATGAATGACTATCTTAACAAAAAATGCGGAGTTTATGGGATATCCGGTGTGAGCAGTGATTTTAGAGATCTGGAAGATGCATCAAATAATGGTAATTCCCGTGCACAATTGGCTCTAGATATTTTTGCATATCAGGCAAAAAAATTCATCGGCGCCTATGCTGCAGCAATGAATGGTCTTGATGTTATCGTATTTACCGGTGGGATTGGAGAAAATTCTGCTACCATGCGACAAATGATCTGTAACGACATGGAATATTTTGGACTTAAAATTGATGAACAAAAGAATAATGTTCGTGGTAAACAAGCGGATATTTCTACAGAGGATAGTAAAACAAAGGTACTTGTTATTCCTACAAACGAAGAGTTAATGATAGCTTTAGATACTGTTTCCCTTATATAAACTGCTTGACACTATGTTATATGAACTATATAATAAAGTGTGTATTTTTTGAGGTGAATATTAAGTGAAACTGAATCTGGCCAAAATAAAACAATTAGTCGGGAGTATCTTAGAATATGAGTTTCAAATAGAAACACTTGATATAGGTATAAATCTAGATGGAGTAAATACAATAGGGCCAGTTAAAGTCAAAGGTCATTTAGAGAATTTAGGTGATAGAATTTTTCAAGTGGAAGGTCGAATAGAATTAGAAGCAACAGCGTTGTGTTCGAGATGTCTTGACGAAACGGAATCTAAATTGACAATAGATTTTTCATTTAAACTCACTGACATGATAACCGATTGTGATGATGAGGATATTATCACATTTAATGGAGAATATATAGATCTTTATCCTCAAGTTATAAATGAAATTATCTTAAACTGGCCAGGTCAGATTTTATGCAAGACTGACTGTAGAGGACTGTGCCCAAATTGTGGATCAAATATGAATTATAGTGTTTGCAAATGTGACAGCTATAATATAGATCCTCGACTTGCAAAGTTAAAAGAATTTTTAAGAAGTGAATAGTCGGAGGAGGTGTTGTAATGGCTAATCCAAAACGAAAAACTACAAAATCTAGAATAGGTTCTAGAAGAAGTCACCATAAGCTGTCTTTACCCTCGATATCTGAGTGTCCTAAGTGTCACGAACCTAAGATGTCTCATAGAGCATGTCCAAGTTGTGGATATTATAAAGACAGAGAAGTAATAAAAGTAAAAGCTGAATAAATTTGTTTTATTTTCGAGTTTTAAATCTTATTTGCAGTTTTATTTAATATACTATTATGCTGAAGAACTTTATTGTTGTTCTGTGTAAAAAACATCCTTGTGTTATGCCAAGGATGTTTTTTGTATTTTTAAGTATTGATTTTCCATATAAGATAATATATACTATTAGAAGCTGCTCCTAAAATCAACTATTATGAGGTGATGAAATTGTCTAAAAGAGGGTTATCCAAAAAAGAAAGGCAAAAATTGCTGATAAAAACCATTAATGATGACCCTTTTTTAAATGATGAAGAATTAGCTGATAAGTTTAATGTGAGTATACAAACGATACGGCTTGATAGGATGGAATTGAAATTACCTGAGTTAAGAGAAAGAATCAAGGTAGTTGCTGAAGAAAATTATGCTAAAGTACGATCTATTGATGTAACAGAAATAGTTGGAGAATTAGTTGACCTTGAATTAGATAAAAGGGGTATTTCAATTCTTGAGACAACAAATAAGATGACTTTTGGTAAGACAAAAGTCGTTAGGGGAGACATTATTTTTGCTCAGGCGAATTCTTTGGCTATAGCTACTATTGATGCTAAAGTAGCGCTAACAGGTGTTGCCAATATAAAATATAAAGTACCTGTTTATGCGGGGCAGAAATTAGTGGCAAAGGCTGAAGTGACAAGGATTAGAGGAAATAAAAAGTTTGTTTTTGTTAGGATTTATGTTAAACAACAGGAAGTATTTAGAGGAAAATTTATTCTAGCATCTTTTGAAGAAGAAGAGAGGGAAGGGAGGTAGCGGCACAAGCAATAATGCCGCATAGCAATGAGAATTATTGTAGATGCTATGGGTGGAGATAAAGCACCTGAACAAATTATTATGGGTGCGGTTGAAGCTTCTAAAGAATTAGATGCTGAGATTATATTAATTGGTGACGAGAAAAAAATTAAACCTTTGTTGAAAGAACCAAGTAAAATCAAGGAAATAATACATGCAGAAGAAGTGATTACGAACGACGAAAAACCTGTTACTGCTATTAGAAGAAAAAAGCAATCATCTATAGTAAAAGGACTTAAGCTGGTAAAAGATGGAACAGCTCAGGCGATGGTGTCTGCAGGCAGTACGGGAGCACTAATGGCTGGAGGTTTATTTATATTAGGTCGCTTGGAAGGCATTGACAGACCAGCGATAGGCACTTTGTTTCCAAGTAACAAGAATCCCTTCTTACTACTGGATATAGGGGCAAATAGTGAAGTGAAACCCCAAAACCTTATACAATTTGCCTTGATGGGTGATTTATATGCAAAAGAAATTATGGGCAAAGAGAATCCTAGAATCGGTCTTATGAATATAGGTGTTGAAGAAGAAAAAGGAAATTCTATTATTAAGGCGGCATATGCCAGCTTAAAACAGATAAAAGAAATAAATTTTATTGGTAATGTAGAGACAAGAAATATTTTTGATGGAAATGTTGATGTAGTTGTATGTGATGGCTTTACTGGAAATATATTCCTTAAAACATTGGAAGGTTTTGGTTCTTATATATTCAAAAAACTAAAAAAAGAGATAAAGAGCAGTATTACATATTCGCTTGGTTCTATGATGATGAAACCAGCCATGAAAAGAGTTAAAGATAGCGTGGATTATTCAGAATTTGGTGGAGCGATGTTTCTTGGGGTTGATGGTGTTTTAATTAAGTGTCATGGATCATCTGATAGCAGAGCGATTGCTAATGGTATCAAAGCAGCTAGCGGCTTTGTGAATGCGGATATTAGCGAGAAGCTTAAAAATTCTCTTAAAATGACCTTAGAAAAGGAGAAGTAGTTTAATGAGAGTGGGCATAGTAGGAATTGGATCATATTTACCAGGAAATATCGTAACTAATTATGACCTAGAAAAAACAGTAGAAACAACTGATGAATGGATTATCGAAAGAACAGGAATAGCAAATCGGAGAAAAGCTGATAGCACTATTTGTTGCTCTGATTTGGGAGCAAAGGCTGCTAGAATTGCTATACAAAATGCAAACCTTGACCCAAAGGATATAGACTTAATACTATTAACTTCTTCCAGTCCTGATCAAATATTTCCTGCTACTGCATGTATTATACAAGATAAAATAGGAGCAATAAATGCTGCCGCTTTTGACATCCAAGCTGCTTGTTCAGGTTTTGTTTATGCTCTAACTACTGCGGTTCAATATATTGCTGGAGGCTTGTATAAGAACATACTTGTAGTAGGAAGTGAAGTGTTGTCTAAAGTAACTGATTGGGAAGATAGGAATACATGTATACTTTTTGGCGATGGTGCTGGAGCCGTGGTTTTAAGTGAAGTTGAAGTTGGAGGAGTGTTGTCTAGTTTATTAGGCACTGATGGCAGTGGAGCACATCTTTTGGAATTACCTGCAGGAGGCACAAAAGAACCCGCGACTTTTGAGACAGTAAAGAATCGCAGGCATTATATAAAAATGAATGGTAATGAAGTGTTTAAGTTCGCCGTTAAAATTTTGGAAGATAGTACTAAAAAAGTTGTAGAGAAAGCTGGTTTATCATTAGAAGATATCGATTTTATAGTTCCTCACCAGGCTAATATTCGAATAATAAGAGCCGCCATGAAGAGATTAAAATTTCCAATAGAAAGAGTATTATTGAATCTTGACAAATACGGAAACATGTCGGCTGCCTCCATTCCAGTTGCTATCGACGAAGCTTTTAAGGCTGGTAAAATAAGAAAAGGCAATAAAATAGTTTTGGTAGGATTTGGAGCGGGATTAACTTGGGGTGCAAATCTTTTAGAATGGAGTCTACAATAAAAGTTGCTATTATATAGGAGGATATAAATTGTTTCATACTGAAATATGCGACCTGTTAAACATAAGATACCCTATATTTCAAGGTGGTATGGCTTGGGCTGCAACTGCAGAGTTAGCTGCTGCAGTTTCAAATGCAGGTGGTCTAGGTATAATAGGTGCAGGTAATGCCCCCGCCGTTGTAGTAAAGAATGAGATAAAAAAGGCAAAAAGCCTTACTGATAAGCCCTTTGGGGTAAATATATATTTTTTGTCACCATATGTGGATGAAGTAATAAATGTTGTTACAGAGGAAAGAGTATCTGTAGTAACAACTGGTGCGGGCAACCCAGGTAAGTATATAACGCAATTTAAACAATGCGGTATTAAAGTTATACCAGTGGTTTCATCAGTAGCTTTGGCTAAGAGACTTGAAAAAACAGGTGTTGATGCTTTAATCGCCGAGGGTATGGAATGTGGGGGGCATATCGGGGATTTAACAACTATGTCTATGATACCTCAGATAGTTGATGCTGTTAATATCCCTGTTATTGCAGCTGGAGGAATAGCGGATGCCAGAGGTTTTATCGCAGCTTTATCGTTAGGTGCTAAGGGAGTACAAATGGGTACACGATTTGTATGTGCTAAGGAGTGTGAGGCGCATATAAATTATAAAAAAGCCATAATTAATGCAAAAGATAGAAGCACTGTTATTACTGGAATAACAACGGGTCATCCTGTGAGGATATTAAGAAATAAGTTATCTACGCAATTTGAAAAACTAGAACAAGCAAGAGCAAAAATTGATGAATTAGAAGCAATTGGTACAGGCAAACTGAAACTTTCCGTTGTGGATGGTGATGTGGATAATGGTTCAGTTATGGCAGGCCAAATTTCAGGTATGATAAAAGATATAAAACCTGCGGGAGAAATAATAGAAAGTATTATTCAAGAAAGTAAAAACTTACTAAATGAACTACTCAGTTTATAACAATGGAGGTACTAGTATGGGAAAAGTTGCTTTTATTTTCTCAGGTCAGGGCGCCCAATATGTTGGCATGGGAAAGGACCTATTTTCTAACTTCCCAACCGCGCGAAAAGTATTTAATGAAGCAGATAAATCATTAGATAGTACGATTTCAAAATTATGCTTTGAAGGTCCAGGAGAAAAACTGCAAGAAACTGTTAATACACAACCAGCTATTTTGGCTCATAGTGTGGCATGCTATTCTATCTTAAAAGATGAAGGTATCGTGCCTGACATAGTAGCAGGCCTGAGTCTCGGCGAATACTCCGCGTTAGTAGCAGCTGAATCCATAGATTTTTGTCAGGCAATTCCTCTTGTAAAGAAGCGCGGTAAATATATGCAAGAAGCTGTACCGTTAGGCAAAGGAACTATGGCAGCTATTTTGGGTCTTGAAAGGGAAGAAGTGCTAAAAATATGTGAGAAGGCTTCAGAAAAAGGCATAGTTGAAGCTGCCAATTTTAACTGCCCAGGTCAAATAGTATTATCAGGAGAAGTTGAAGCCGTAAACAATGCTGTTGAACTAGCTAAGGAAAAAGGGGCAAAAAAAGCTATAGTACTTTCAGTGAGTGCACCTTTTCATAGCAGTCTATTAAAGCCAGCTGAACACAATTTAGCTAAGGAACTTGAAAAAATTGAAATAAAAGATAGTAAAATACCCATTGTTTCAAATGTCAATGCTGATATTACAATTGATGGCAAGCTAGTAAAACAACTATTAATAAAGCAAGTGAGTTCCACTGTGTTATGGGAGGATAGTGTTCGAAAAATGATAGAAAATGGTGTGACTACATTTGTGGAAGTAGGGCCAGGTAAAGTACTTAGCGGTTTCGTTCGAAGAATAGATAAGAAACTGAAAGTGTTAAATGTAGAAGACACTAAATCCCTTGAAAAAACCATTAAATTCTTTGGGGGTAAAAAATGAATCTTTCAAACAAAATCTGTTTAGTTACTGGTGGTTCAAGAGGTATAGGTAGAAGTATAAGTTTAGAATTAGCTAAGGCTGGAGCCATTGTTATTATAAATTTTCTTCATAATGAAAAGGCTGCGTCAGAGCTAGTATCTAAAATAGAGGGTTTTGGTGAAACTGCAATTATGTATAAATCTGATGTTTCATCTTATGATCAAGTGTCAAAAATGGTAGATGATGTTATTTCTAAATATGGTAGAATTGATGTATTAATTAATAATGCTGGAATTGCAAAAGACACTTTGTTATTAAGGATGACAGAAAAAAACTGGGATGAGGTTATTGATACTAATTTGAAAGGTGTCTTTAATTGTACAAAAGCTTGTATAAAATATATGGTAAAACAAAGAAGTGGTAGAATTATTAATATTTCTTCCATTGTTGGTATTTATGGTAATGTAGGTCAGGCAAATTATGCAGCAGCTAAAGCGGGAATTATCGGTTTCACTAAATCATTAGCAAAAGAACTAGGTAAAAGGGGTATTACTGTAAATGCTGTTGCACCCGGTTTTGTTAAAACCGATATGACTGTAGATCTACTGAAAATGAATTTGGAAATTGAAAATAAAATTCCTTTAAACAGGATAGGTAATCCTGAAGATGTTGCTAATACTGTTGTTTTTCTTGCATCAAAAAGAGCTGAGTATATAACAGGTCAAGTAATATCTATTGATGGTGGTCTTACCTTATAGTAAGGAATAAAATAAATAAAATTAATCATAATATGCACTGAGAAGGGAGGTGAAATAATGGAAGTTTTAGATAAGATTAAACAGATTATTGCGGATCAATTGGGCATTGATGAAGATGAAGTTGTCCCAGAGGCTTCTTTTATTGATGATTTAGGGGCTGACTCATTGGATATCGTAGAAATGATAATGGCCTTTGAGGAAGAATTTGACATGGAGATTCCAGATGAAGATGCGGAAAAAATAAAGACGGTACAAAACGTCATAGATTACATAAAAAATCTATCCGCATAATCATAAATTTGTCCCGTAGCTTCCTCTACGGGACTTTATTTTACTAGACTTTTTCTTTAAGTCGTTTGAAAAATTATAGCGGACCACATCCTCTTTTATATAAAAAATGCTTGTTTTAAACTGTTTTTGGGAGGGTAATAATGGACAAAAAGCGCGTAGTTGCAACTGGAATGGGTATTATATCACCTATAGGTATTGGTTTAGATAATTTTTGGGAATCACTTATTAACGGTCAATCCGGTGTTGATTTAATTACAAGGTTTGATACCGATGATTTACCCACCAAGATTGCGGGGGAAGTTAAAGATTTTAAGCCGGAAGATTATATGGAGAAAAAAGAAATAAAGAGACTAGATAGATTTACTCAATTCGCGATTGCAGGGGCAAAAATGGCTCTTGAAGATGCAAGTCTTGATATTTCTACTATTGATAGGACAAGAGCAGGTGTAATATTAGGTACCGGTATAGGAGGTTGTGAAACATGGGAAGAACAACATAATATACTTATAAAAAAGGGTGCAAGACGTGTAAGTCCCTTTTTTATTCCAATGATGATTGCTAATATGGCTTCAGGTCAAGTATCTATGGCTTTCAAATTGCAAGGTCCTAATTTTACTGTAATTACTGCTTGTGCTTCAGGTACAAATGCCATTGGTGAAGCATTTAGGATTCTTCAAAGAGGTAATGCAGATATTGTTGTAGCGGGTGGCACTGAAGCACCATTAACACAACTTTCTTTGTCAGGTTTTTCTTCTATGAAGGCTTTATCTACAAAAAATGATCAACCCAAATGTGCGAGCCGACCTTTTGATAAATATAGGGACGGGTTTGTCATGGGAGAAGGTGCTGGAATAGTAGTATTAGAAACTCTTGAACATGCGTTAAATAGAAATGCTAGGATTTACGCTGAAGTTATTGGTTATGGCTCCACTTCAGACGCATATCATCTGACACAACCGGCGCCAGAAGGGGAAGGAGCATCTCGTGCAATGAGTGCTGCCATTATTGATGCAGGCATTCTTCCGTCGGAAGTTGAATATATAAATGCACATGGTACATCTACTCCGCTTAATGACAAGTTTGAAACAATGGCTATAAAAAAAGTTTTTGGAGATCATGCTTTTAATCTTTCAATTAGTTCTACCAAATCTATGACTGGTCATATGCTTGGAGCAGCAGGGGCAGTAGAGTTAATAGCTACTATATTAACGACCTTTAATGATAAGATTCCGCCTACGATAAATTACGAAAACACCGATCCTGAATGTGATTTGAATTATGTGCCTAATATAGCAGAGAAAAGAAAAGTTAATGTAGCGTTATCAAATTCTATGGGCTTTGGCGGACACAATGCTTGTGTTATAGTTAAAAAGTACAAATGAGGTAGTAAAAGTGAATGATAAAATTAGAATACAAAAACTACTTGAGCTTCAAAAAACCATAGAAGTATATTTTAACGAACTAAAGATTTTAGACCAAGCATTCATTCATCCGTCATTTACAAATGAGAAGAGGAAATCCCTAAATGAGAATAATCAAAGATTAGAATTTCTGGGGGATGCCGTATTAGAATTGGTTGTGAGTGAGTATCTTTTTAATAACTTTCACTATCTTCCTGAGGGCCAAATGACAAAAATACGAGCTTTTACTGTTTGTGAAGCGACATTGGTCGATGTTGCAAGAGAGCTATCTTTAGGTAACTATCTTATTTTAGGAAAAGGTGAAGAAAATACCGGTGGTCGTGAGAAACCTTCAATTCTGGCAGATGCCTTAGAGGCATTAATAGGGGCTATTTATATAGATAAAGGATATGATATTGCAAGAAAATTTATTATTAAAAACCTAAAAGAAAAGATAATAAAAGCTATTGAAGGGGATTTAACAATAGATTATAAAACAGAATTGCAGGAAGTATTGCAGAAAGTTGATAACGATAAGATACTATATAATGTAACAAAAGAATCCGGCCCTGACCATGATAAAAAATTCTTTGTGGATGTTATGTGGAAAGATGAGATTCTAGGTAAAGGTATAGGTACTAGTAAAAAGTTTGCTGAACAACAAGCAGCTAAAGCTGCATTAAAAAAAATAAAAGTTAAATTTAAATATAATATTTAAAAAAGAAGGAATTTTATAACCACTATAGAATATATATTTCATGGATAATTTCATATATGCAAGATTAAGGGGGATTATGAAATGGAAGTACTAAAAGTATCAGCACAATCAAAACCTAAATCTGTGGCAGGAGCTCTATCAGCAGTATTAAGAGAAAAAAGTGTTGCTGAACTTCAAGCTGTAGGAGCTGGAGCAGTAAATCAAGCGGTGAAAGCTATTGCTATAACGAGAGGTTTTGTAGCACCTAATGGTATTGACCTAGTGACTATTCCGGCTTTTGCAGAGATCGACATTGATGGAGAAGAAAGAACGGCTATAAAATTTATTGTAGAACCCCGATGAATTTTATCTTTACACTTACGCCTGTCTATTAAGACAGGTTTTTTATATGTACTAACACAAGAAGTTTTATGTGTTCTTTTTTTTTGCGGGTTGTGGTAGAATTGACAAAGTAGGGGGGATATCTTTGTATCTAAAAAGAATCGAACTTCACGGATTTAAATCTTTTGCTGATAGAATTATATTAGAGCTACAACCTGGTATTAATGCTATAGTAGGACCAAATGGAAGTGGGAAAAGCAATATAATAGATGCTATTCGGTGGGTATTAGGAGAGCAAAGTGTAAGGTCTTTAAGAGGAGCAAAACTAGAAGATGTAATTTTTTCAGGTAGTGATAAAAAAAGACCAATGGGTATGGCTGAAGTCGCTTTAACAATTGACAATTCAGAACATCTTATTCCCCTTGAATATTCAGAGATAAGTTTTATACGCAGAGCTTTTCGATCTGGAGAGAGTGAATTTTATTTAAATCGAACACCATGTAGATTAAAAGATATTCAAGATTTGCTTATTGATTCGGGAGTGGGAAAAGACGGTTATTCGATAATAGGGCAAGGTCGCATCGATGAAATACTTACATGCAAACCAGAAGAAAGACGTGTCATTTTTGAAGAGGCTGCCGGTATTATGAAATATAGAGGCAGGAAAAAAGAAGCTGAAAAGCGGTTAGAAGAAACAGTTGACAATATTTCAAGAGTAGATGACGTAATCTATGAAATATCGAGTCAGTTAGAGCCTTTAGCATTACAAAAAGAAACTGCTTTAAAATATAAAGTTTTAACATCTGAGTTTATGGAGTTAGATGTAAATATATTATTAATAGATTTACAAGGAAAAGAAAAACGACTTAACCAAATAGAGGAAAACAAACAAGAAAATGAGCGATTATTAGAAGAACTAAACAAGTTAAAACAATCTGCAAAAGAACAGATTGTAGAATATGAAACGAAATTAGGTTCTAATGAAGAAGAATATGAAAGAATTCAAAGGACTTTTTATACAATTAACAGCCAAAGAAAGGATATGGAGAAAGACCTTGAGTTGGCTATCAATGAAAAAAAACGTATTAAAAACGAACAAGAACAATTAATAAAAGATATTGAACAGAAAGAAGAAAGAATAATTACAGAACAAAATGCCTTAAGGCTTAAATCCAACAATTTGGAAGAAAAGATAAAAACAATAAACAGGATTGAATTGGAAGTAGATGAAAATGAAAAAAGACTTACTTTATTAGATGATGAAATTAACAGAAAGGAAAAATATATTGAAAGTATCAAAGGTGATGTTATTGATTTATTAAACTATGCTTCAGAAAAGAGAAATGCTATCTCAGGATTAAATACAATGAAGCTTAATCTTCAGAAACGTTTGCAGCAAATAACAAACGAAGAACAGCAAATAAATGAAGTAAATTCTAAAACTTCTCATGAAATAGCTGATATTGAAACTCAAACGAATCAGTTGGAATCTTTATGTAAAGAACGAGAGACAAAGATAGAAGAAACAAAGAAAAATCTTGAAAGAAAAGTCTTAGAGCTTCAAAATAAAGAAAAAATACTAATTCGAAAACAACAGGAATTAAATACGCTTGTTTCACGAAGAAATGCTCTAAAGGAAATTATTGATAGCTATGAAGGTTATCAATTTGGAGTAAAAAACCTACTTATTAGTCTTAAGGATAAAAAATATATAGATTCTGAAATATATGGTACAATAGCTGATATTATTACGGTTAAACAACAATATGAAGTAGCTATAGAAACGGCACTAGGAGGTGCAATGCAAAATGTTATATGTGAAAACGAACAAAATGCAAAAAATGCTATAGATTATTTAAAGAAATATGATTATGGCAGAGTTACCTTTTTACCGCTTTCTACTGTTAAACCTCGATATCTAAGGCATGATGAAGTTTACTTGTCTTCTATGAAAGGCTACATTTCAACTGCTATAGAATTAATCGATTATGATAAGAAGTTTTTCCCAGTTTTAGCATATCTTCTAGGAAGAGTCATTGTTGCCAAATCAATTGATGATGCTATAGCTATTGCAAATAAATGCGGATTTTCATTTAAAATTGTAACTATTGAAGGTGATATTATCAATCCCGGAGGTTCAATAACGGGAGGAAGCTATAAACAATCAAACTTTTTATTGTCAAGAAAAAGGCAACTTGTTGATTATGAATTAGCCATTGAAAAACATAAAAATGAATTAGCTGAAATGAAAAATCTAATAGAAATATTAAATATAGAGATTGAAAGAATGCAAAAAAGCATAAAAGATAATACTGATATTATTTATGCTACAAAATCAGAGTTAATAGCCTTAAAAAAACAGTTAGAAGAGAAACATAGAATTCTAAATGAACGTTGCCAACGAAAAAATCAGTTACTAGAAGAGAAAGGACAAATAGAATCTGAGCTTAATGGAATAATTTCCCAAGTTTCAGCATTAGAAACGGATATTGGAAGCATTGATACTAAAAGTATCTCCAATCAGGCTAAGGTAAAAGAATTACAGCAACAAATTGACGAAGATAAAAAGAAAAGAAACAAGTTAACCAATGATATTACAAATTTGAAAATAGATTTGGCATCGCACAAACAAGAAGAAATAAGTTATAAACAAAGTTTACAAACAATAGAGGAGAACATAAAATTACAAGTTAGAGAAATCGAAGCATTAAAAGAAAAGTTAAAAATAAATAAAAGTTTAACAATTAATACCGAAGATAAAATTGCAAAGTATGAAAGTGAAATTGTAGATTTTAAGAATAAAGAAAAAGGATATGATGCTCTTATAGAATTATTAAAAAATGATAAAACAGAATTTAAAAATGCCATACATACGGCTCAATTTAACTTAAGCAAAATAGAAAGAGATATCAATCGAATAGAAAAAAAGCTGCATGATAGGAATATTCAAGAGGCAACAATAAAAATAGAGATTAATCAGTTAAAAAACGAATTATATACAAATTATCGTTTAACAGATTCCCAAGCTTTAGAAATGAAGAAGGAATTAGGCACACTGGAAGAAATGAGAAAAAAGCTAGCAGATATAAAAAGAGAAGTTGAATCTCTAGGACCGGTAAATATGCAAGCAATTGAAGACTATGATAAACTAAAAAAACGTTATGATTTCTTAAATACACAACGTAATGATTTAATAACAGCTAAAGACAATCTTGATAATATTATTGAACAGATTACTAAAACTATGGAAGAACTTCTTTTATCGTCAATTAAAAAAGTAAATGAAGAGTTTAATATAGTGTTCTCAGAACTTTTCGAAGGTGGAAAAGCAGAGTTAATAATTGAGGAAAATGGAAGTATACTTAATTGTGGTATAGAAATAAATGCTCAACCACCAGGAAAAAAATTACAAAAGCTTTCACTTCTTTCAGGAGGGGAAAGGGCTCTAACAGCAATTGCACTGCTTTTTAGTATTTTAAATACTAAAGCTACACCATTTTGTGTTCTTGATGAAATAGAAGCTGCCCTTGATGATGCAAATATTGAACGTTTTACTAAATATTTAAAAAAGGTATCAGAACATACTCAATTTATTATTATTACTCACCGTAAAAGTACAATGGGTGTAGCCGATGCATTATATGGTATTTCTATGGAAGAAACTGCTGTTTCTAAAGTATTAGCTGTTAAAATGGAAGAATAAAATGTAAAAATTTATATTTACAACATAAGAAGGAGTGTGTAAACAAATACAATGGGTTTTTTTGATAAATTAAAGCAAGGGTTAAGTAAGACAAGAAATAGTCTTAATGAAAGGTTAGAAAACATTTTAAAATTTAGTAGCAATAAAATTGACGAAGAAACTTTTGAGGAACTGGAAGAACTGTTGATTTCGGCTGATGTTGGTGTTAATACAACACAGGAATTAATGGATAGGTTGCGGGAGCATTCTAAAAAGATCAGCAGCACAGAAGAGTTAAAACATCTTTTAAAACAAGAAATTTTAAGCCTTTTCCCTAAACAAGGTGTTTCAATGACATATCCGACTATTATATTGGTTGTTGGCGTAAATGGTGTTGGAAAAACTACTTCCATCGGCAAATTAGCTAACAAATACAAAATAGAAGGGAAAAAAGTTTTGTTAGCAGCTGCTGACACCTTTAGGGCAGCGGCAGTAGAACAACTAGAAATTTGGGGTCAACGAGTGGGCGTAGATGTAATAAAACATCAAGAAGGTGCAGATCCTGCATCGGTTTTATTTGATGCATTACAAGCTGGCAAAGCAAGAAAAGCTGATGTTGTTATTTGCGATACAGCTGGGAGACTTCATACAAAAAAGAATTTAATGAATGAACTTAAAAAACTTAATAAAGTATGTCATAAAGAGTATCCCGAAGCCAATGTTGTAAGTCTTTTGGTTTTAGATGCTACTACTGGGCAAAACGCCCTTGTCCAAGCCCGGATGTTTAAAGAAGCAGTAGACTATTCTGGTATAATTCTAACAAAACTAGATGGTACAGCAAAAGGAGGAATAGCGATTGCTATTACTTCTGAGTTAAAAATACCGGTTTGGTATATAGGTATTGGAGAAGGAATAAATGATTTACATGAGTTTAATCCAAAAGACTTTATAGAGGCCATTTTTGCTTAGTTTCTTTCAAAAAAAATGGTTGACGATCTATTAGACTTAATGTAAAATATCTAATGTAAAGGATAAATACTTTACAGGTGATATATTGGATAAAATTACAAAACTTAATCTTTTGTTTGATTACTATGGAGATTTTTTGACAAAAAAGCAAAAGGATATATTTGAACTATACCATATAAATGATTTATCATTAGGTGAAATTGCTGATAATAAGGGTATATCACGGCAAGGTGTTTATGATATCCTTCAGCGAACTGAGCACATTTTGTATAATTTTGAGGAAAAGCTCGGTATGGTTGCAAAGCATTTTACACAGAAAAAGGAGATTGAAGAAATACTTACGATACTAAAGAATTTAAAGCCGGGAATTTCTTATGAATACCAGGAAGTTTATAAACAGGTTTTTAATCGTGTTGTTTCATTGTTAAAGGAAGGTGGTGGTTAAGCTGGCTTTTGAGTCGCTCACGCAAAAACTAGGTGGTATATTTAAAAAACTCAGAGGAAAAGGGAAGTTATCGGAAAATGACGTTAAGCAAGCAATGAGAGAAGTTAGGCTTGCTTTGCTCGAGGCAGATGTAAACTTTAAAGTTGTAAAAAGTTTAGTTTCAAGGATTACTGAACGATCTGTTGGTCATGAAGTGATGGAAAGCTTGACACCAGCCCAACAAGTCATAAAGATTGTTAATGAAGAACTCACATCTCTTATGGGTTCGAAAGAAAGTGGAATAAATTTTTCTACTAATGATATAACTACTATTTTGCTTGCTGGCCTTCAGGGGTCTGGAAAAACAACTACTGCTGGCAAATTAGGCAAGCTGTTAGCTAAACGCGGAAAAAGACCGCTTTTAGTAGCTGCTGATATATATCGTCCAGCAGCTATAACTCAGTTACAAGTAGTAGGAGAAAAAGTTGGTTTACCTGTTTTTACAATGGGAAAGCAAAATCCTGTTGATATCTCTAAAGCATCATTGGAATATGCTAGAAAACATAATCGTGATGTAGTTATTATTGATACCGCTGGGCGATTGCACATTGATGATGATTTGATGAAGGAACTGTCAGAAATTGCAAATAGTGTAAATCCCAATGAAATAATGCTTGTTATTGATAGTATGACAGGGCAAGATGCTGTTAGCGTTGCAGAGGAATTTAATAAAAAACTAGAATTAACAGGTCTTATTTTAACGAAATTAGATGGTGACAGCCGTGGAGGGGCTGCTCTTTCCGTTAAGGCTGTTACCGGGTGCCCTATTAAATATGCGGGTATGGGTGAGAAACTTGATGATTTGGAGGTATTCCACCCTGAAAGAATGGCTTCAAGAATTCTCGGTATGGGTGATGTTTTAACACTTATAGAAAAAGCGACTGAGGATTTAGATATAAAAAAGGCTAAAGAATTAGAGCAGAGAATAAAAAATCAGTCTTTTGATTTAAATGATTTTTTGGATCAACTATCACAAGTTAAGAAAATAGGCTCATTTGATCAAATTTTAAATATGATACCGGGATTTTCACCACATAAGTTAAAAGGTGTTGAATTTGATGAAAAAGAGATGGACCGTGTTGAAGCCATTATCAATTCCATGACTTTGGAAGAAAGAAAAAACCCATCCATCATTAATGGAAGCCGTCGAAGAAGAATAGCTAGAGGAAGTGGGACGGCGATTCAAGATGTTAATCGACTGCTAAAGCAGTATGAGCAAACCAAAAAAATGATTAAACAATTTACAGGAGTCGAAAAGAGCCGCAAAAAAGGCAGGCATAAATTTCCCTTTTTCGGCTTTTAAAAGGAGGTGAAGTAATGGCAGTAAAAATTAGATTAAAACGCATGGGTGCAAAAAAAAGACCTTTTTATAGAGTTGTTGTAGCTGATAGTCGCATGCCGAGGGATGGGAGATTCATAGAGGAAATTGGTTATTATAATCCATTAACCGATCCCATAGAAGTAAAAATTAACGAGCAAAAAGCTACAGATTGGCTTAACAAAGGTGCCACTCCCACAGATACAGTAAAGCACTTATTCAAAAACCTAGGGATTTTGGTAGATAAAAAGGAAAAAAAACAGGAGTCTGAAATTGAGGCTTGAGCCCCTAAATTTAGTTGATCATTTTGGACCTAAAGGAGGAAATATCCGTGATTGAATTAGTCGAATACATCGCAAAATCCTTGGTGGACAATCCTGAAAATGTTTCTGTAAACCAAGTTGAAGGCGAACAATCTATCATTCTGGAACTTAAGGTTGATCCGGAAGATATGGGTAAAGTTATTGGTAAGCAAGGTCGAATAGCTAAGGCTATCCGCACTGTAGTAAAAGCAGCCGCCGCCAAGGATGGTAAGAGAGTTGTAGTAGAGATTATATAATTTTGGGGGTTGGTATAACCAACCCTTTTCATAATACTAATTATTGTATTTCAAGGGAAAATACTTATTAAGGTCCTTTTTAAGATAAGGAGAATAGCCTTGAAAGATCAAGAATATCTGACGGTGGGCAGAATACTGTCCCCTTGGGGTGTTAAAGGACAATTTAAAGTTGAACCTATGACCGATGATCCAAAGAGATTTCGAGAATTGAGAGAAGTTCTGCTCGAATTACCCGATGATATAACTTTTTACCAAGTTGAATCAGTCATTTTTGTGAAAGGTGATCTTCCGGTGTTGAAGTTAAAAGGAATTAATTCAAGAGAAGAGGCACAAAGATTAAGAGGATGTTATATAAAAATCCATAGAAAAGATGCAATTAAATTACCGGAGGGTCGTTACTTCATATGTGATATTATAGGTCTTACGGTTGAAAATGAATTTGGCGAATCATTGGGAACTGTTGTAGATGTGCTTCAAACAGGAGCCAATGATGTATATATAGTAAAAACACCAAATAAGAAGGAAATTCTCATCCCTGCTATAAAACAAGTGGTTAAAGTCATAGATTTAGAAAACGGTAAAATGATTATTAGACCACTGGAGGGGATGTTAAATGATTAATATCCACATTTTAACATTGTTTCCCGAGTTCTTCGATGGTCCTTTCAATGTAAGTATAATCAAACGTGCTTGTGATAAAGGATTAATAAATATCGATATTATTAATATAAGAGATTTTTCTAAAGATAAACATAGAAAAGTCGATGATTACCCCTATGGCGGGGGATGTGGAATGGTCATGAAACCGGAACCAATATTTGATGCTGTTGAGTTTGTGGAAAACAAAATTGATAGCACAAACCGTAGAATTATCCTGTTATCCCCCAAAGGCAAAACTTTTAACCAAACATTAGCAAGGGATTTATCGAAAGAAAAGCATTTAATTTTAATTTGTGGTCATTATGAGGGTATAGATGAAAGAGTAAAAACATTAGTAACTGATGAAATTTCCATTGGCGATTATGTTTTGACCGGAGGAGAAGCACCAGCTCTTGTGATTGTAGATTCTACAATTAGATTCATCCCAGGTGTTTTAGGAAGTAGGGAGTCTTCAGCAAATGATTCTTTTTCCGAAGGGCTTTTAGAATATCCACATTATACAAGACCAGAGAATTATAGAGGTCTTAAAGTCCCGGATATACTTCTTTCCGGAAATCACAAGGAAATAGAACTCTTTAGACGTAAGGAAGCACTTAAAAGGACCTATGAAAAGAGGCCAGATCTTTTTAACAAATTAAAACTGACTAAGGATGATATAAAGCTCTTACAACAGGCTTATAGTTCACCGGAAGAACCTCTTAATAATAGTTGATTGTCAAGGGGAATTGGTTATGTTATAATATGGTTTGTTGCAAAGACTATTCTTAGACATTTAATATAAAGAGTATAAGGAGGGAAGTCACGTGGATTTGCTCAGTTTTGTAGAACAAGATCAGATAAAAAAAGATATCCCTGATTTTAGACCGGGAGATACAGTTAGTGTTTATACGAAGGTTGTAGAGGGTAACCGGGAACGTATACAGGTATTTGAAGGAACTGTCATCGCCAGAAAAGGTGGTGGGTTAAAGGAAACATTCACTGTTCGCAAGATATCCTATGGGGTAGGCGTTGAGAGAGTTTTTCCTCTAAATTCACCACGAATCGATAGAATCGAAATTGTAAAAAAGGGTAAAGTGCGTAGAGCTAAGCTGTATTACATGAGAAAATTAAGAGGAAAGGCTGCAAGAATAAAGGAGAGGGACTGATTACAGTCCCTTTATTATTTCTTAGAGGTGAAAACCATGGACATACAATGGTACCCCGGCCATATGGTAAAAACAAAAAGAGTTATTAAAGAGAACTTGAAGCTTGTGGATATTATATTAGAACTTATTGATGCACGGGCCCCCCTCAGTACACATATTCCTGATATTGACAGTTTACGGGGAAACAAGGAATTAATTATGTTGCTAACCAAATCAGATTTAGCTGATAAAACAATAACTGACATGTGGATAGACTACTTTAAAAAAAAAGGTATTAAAGCAATTGCTATTGATGCCATAAGAAAAACAGGTTTTAAAAAACTTTATAGTTTGATTCAAGGTTCTAAGAAAAAAACCTTATTAAGTTCGACTAGATGTATGGTCATAGGTGTTCCAAATGTCGGTAAATCCTCTCTACTCAATCAGATGGCTGGAAGAAAAAGTGCGAAAGTTGCTAATACGCCTGGTGTGACTAGAAGTAAAATGTGGCTTAAAGTTGATAGAAATTTAGAATTATTGGACACACCTGGGATTCTATGGCCAAAGTTTGAGGATAAAGCTACAGGAATTAAATTAGCTATTTTAGGATCAATTAAAGAAGAATTATTAAACATTGAACAACTTTCGATAATCCTCTTACAATTCTTGTCTTCAAATTATCCTGAGAATCTAATAAATAGATATAAAGTCAATTTAGAAATGACCCCCTATGAGATGCTGGAAAGAATATCGCAAAATCGCCAATTTTTAATTAGCGGTGGCGAGCTTGACTTAGAAAGGAGCGCAAAAACCGTAATTAGCGAGTTTAGACGGGGTTTGTTAGGGGCAGTGTCTCTAGAAAAACCTGAAGAAAAAGAAGGATTTTGGTATCAAATATAGAATCAACATATTGTTTAAGGGGTGTCAACTGATGAATATAGAAAAAGAAAAAACTAGATTGTCAAGACTATATGATATGGAAAGAGAAATAAACCATAAAGGTTACACTTTAGTCGCTGGGGTAGATGAAGCTGGACGTGGTCCTTTAGCTGGTCCCGTTGTAGCAGGTGCCGTTATCCTTTCATTAGATTCTCTAATAATTGATTTAAAGGATTCGAAAAAAATAAGCGAGAATAAGCGAAATAAGGTTTATAAAAATATTCAAAATAACGCTGTGGCTTATGCTTATGATGTAGTAGATGTAGAATACATAGACAAACATAATATTTTAAATGCTACTTTATTGGCAATGAGGAATGCTATAGAGAAATTGCCAATAAAACCTGATTTTATTTTGGTTGACGCATTAAAAATCCCTGAAATAAACATACCCCAAAGATCAATACGCCATGGTGATAATCTTTGTGCATGTATTGCAGCTGCTTCTATAGTAGCTAAAGTGGAAAGGGATCGAATTATGAAAAAATATGATTCTATTTTTCCAGGATATGGTTTTTTAAAAAATAAAGGATACGGAACCAAAGAACACATTGATTCTATAAAAAAGCATGGAATATCCCCTATTCATCGCCGGAGTTTTAATGTAAAGGGGCTTGATGTATAAAAAATGAGCAACAAGCAAATTGGTACATTAGGTGAAGATTACGCGGTAGAACACTTAAAAAGCAGTAATTATAAGATACTCGCAAGAAATTTTTCTTGTAAGTATGGAGAAATAGATATAATAGCGAAGTACAAACATACTATAGTTTTTGTCGAAGTTAAAACCCGGAGGTCAGAGAACTTTGGTAAGGGAATGGAAGCAGTTAATTATCATAAACAACAGAAGATAAGAAAAGTGGCACTATTTTTTTTAAAACAAAACTATACTACTTTTTCCGGATTAAGGTTTGATGTAATAGATATAATGATGAAAAGTGATGATTGTGTTCAAGTAGAACATGTTGTAAATGCTTTTTGAGAGGGGGGATTTTATGCTGGCTAAGGTTAAAAGTTGTTCAATCTACGGCCTTGAAAGTTTTTTAGTAGATGTAGAAGTAGATATTTCCAATGGCTTGCCAGCTTTTGATATAGTAGGTTTACCCGATGCCGCAGTAAAGGAGTCACGGGAGCGAGTGAGGGCGGCTATTAAGAACCAAAGCTTTACTTTTCCCATAAAGAGAATTACACTAAACTTAGCTCCGGCGGATATAAAAAAAGAAGGGCCACATTTTGACTTGCCTATAGCTTTGGGAATATTAGCTGCTACTGAACAAATGCCTCAAGATTTATTAAACCAATATGCAATAATTGGAGAATTATCTTTAGATGGCAGAATAAGGCCGGTAAATGGCGTTTTACCTATGGCTATTGGGATTAAGGAAAAACAGTTAAAAGGCATAGTAGTACCATGGGAAAATGTTGAAGAGGCTGCGGTTATAAGAGGGATAGAGGTTATCGGTGTAAGTTCATTAAGTGAAGCAGTTGATTATTTTAACGGCGAGTTACAAATGGGTTGTAATGATATTCTTAATAGCTGTGAAAAAAAAGTCGATCCAGTGTATGACGGGGATTTTTCAGAAGTAAAAGGTCAAGAGAATTTAAAGAGGTGTCTTGAAATTGCTGCTGCCGGACATCATAATGCTGTGATGATTGGTTCTCCTGGTTCAGGGAAAACTATGATTGCGAGACGTATTCCAACTATATTACCTTCAATGACTTTTGAGGAATCATTAGAACTTACAAAAATTTATAGTATTTCCGGCTTGCTAGCGCGTCATTCAGGATTAATGGTAAAGAGACCCTTTAGATCGCCGCATCATACAATTTCTACTGTAGGAATGGTAGGTGGAGGTCGCATTCCTAAACCTGGCGAGATTACCTTAGCCCATCATGGAGTGCTTTTTCTTGATGAGCTACCTGAATTCCCCAGAGAGGTCTTAGAATTATTACGCCAACCATTAGAGGATGAGGAGATTACTATAGCTCGTGCACATTCCACTGTAACATTTCCTTCTAAGTTTATGATGGTTGGAGCAATGAATCCGTGTCCGTGCGGGTTCTACGGTGATCCTTTTCACGAATGTAGTTGCTCGCCTAGTCAAATACATAGATATCTCTCTAAAATATCAGGTCCTTTGATGGATAGAATTGATTTACAATTAGAAGTTGCCTCTGTTAAGTTTTCAGATTTTGAAGAATCCATATCTATGGATTCCAAGACTATTAAAAAACGAGTTGAAGATGCGAGAATTATCCAATTAGAACGGTATAAGAAACATGGCATTTACTGTAATTCTCAACTCACACCAGGCCTTATTAACAAGTATTGTAAGTTAGATAAGTCTGGAAAGCTCCTTATGAAGCAAGCATATAATAAAATGAAACTTAGTGCTCGAGCTTATAATAAAATTTTAAAGGTGGCTCGAACCATAGCGGATTTAGATAATAAAGAGTCAATAAAAGATACTCATTTAGCTGAAGCATTACAGTATAGAAATGTTGATAAATATTTTCAGACACTTAGAATGTAATACATTATACTACAATATAACAATATATTTAATAACAAAGGAGGATTTATATGTCTAACAAAAAAGGATTGGTCTTGGTATATACTGGTGATGGTAAAGGAAAAACGACTGCATCTCTAGGTCTTGCACTACGTGCTGCAGGTCATGATCAATCAGTTTATATTTTACAATTCATGAAAGGTGATGAAAATTACGGTGAGGTTCAGGCTATACGAAAATACCTTCCTAAAGTAGAGTTAAGTCAAAAAGGTCTTGATAGTTTTGTCAAAAAAGGTGATCCTAGCCCGCAAGATTTGAAACTAGCAAAAGAGGGATTGTCTTTGGCAAAAGACATTATATTATCTAAAAAATATGATTTGGTGATTTTAGATGAAATTAATGTAGCTGTTGATTATGGCTTGGTTGCAGAGCAAGATGTTCTGGATTTAATAAAAATAAAACCAGAAACTACTACATTAGTTTTAACGGGAAGGAATGTATCAGAAAGAATAATTGAGCAGGCTGATATGGTAAGCGAAGTGAAAGAAATTAAACACCACTATAAAGAAGGGATAGTAGCTCAGCCTGGAATAGAGTTTTAAAAAAGATGTTAATAATGGAAGATAAAAGGCTCTTAATTACTTTGAACTTTATTCCAAAACTCGGTCCTGTAAAAATACAATCTCTAACAGAAAGATATAATAACTATTATGATTTTTTAAATGCAAAAACAGAAGATTTGATGAAGATTCCGGGTATTGGAAAGGTATTGAGTGATAAAATAGTATCATATAGAACCAAGATAGATCCTGATGAGGAGATTAAAAAAGCAGCAAAACTTGGTATTAATATAGTAACAATTCTCGATGAAGATTATCCAAAATTACTAAAGAAAATATATGATCCACCACCTGTGCTTTATATTAAAGGTGATATATCATCCTTAAACAAAAATTCTATTGCTATAGTAGGTGCAAGAAAGGCTTCTAATTATGGTAAAAATGCTGCTATTTATTTTGCAAAGGAATTGGCTTTAATGAATATTAATATTGTAAGTGGTATGGCTAGAGGTATTGACTCTTATGCCCATAAAGGTGCTTTAGATGTCAAAGGTACCACTACAGCTGTTTTAGGATGCGGTTTAGATGTGATTTATCCGCCAGAAAATGGAAAATTAATGAGTAAGATAATAGAACAAGGTTGTATTATATCGACCTTTCCAATTGGTACACAGCCAACTCCTGCAAATTTCCCTGCGAGGAACCGGATAATCAGTGGATTATCCTTAGGCACAGTGGTAATAGAAGCAGCTGAAAAAAGTGGTTCTTTAATAACAGCTGATTTTGCTTTAGAACAGGGAAGAGAGGTGTTTGCTGTTCCTGGAAGCATATTCAGTCCTTATAGTAAAGGTACCCATAGATTGATTAAACAAGGGGCTAAACTTACAGAGGACACCGAAGATATTCTGGAAGAACTTTATTTAGAAAGATTAGAAAATATAAATGAAAGTTGTAATAAAGTACAGAGCCTTAGCCCGAGTGAGAAAACCATATTTGAGTTAATAGATTATCATCCTTCGCATATTGAACAAATTATTAATTTAGCCCAAAGCAATTCTCAAAAAGTAAATGCAATAATAACTCGTCTGGAACTCAAAGGTTTTATTTCATCTCTGCCAGGGTGTTATTATGTTAGAAATTGACTTATGTATTTAAATAGTTATAATTATTAATAATTACCAACTTTAAAAAGGTGATTTTTAATGGCTAAATCTTTAATTATCGTTGAGTCTCCAGCAAAAGCAAAAACCCTAAGCAAATACTTAGGTAGAAATTACAAAATCGAAGCATCGATGGGTCACGTAAAAGATCTACCTAAAAGTCAATTAGGTATAAACGTTGAATCAGGTTTTTCACCTAAATATATTACCATACGTGGGAAAGGGCCTTTGTTGAACAAATTAAAAAAAGAAGCAGCAAAAGTAGATAGAATATTACTAGCTACTGACCCAGATCGAGAAGGTGAAGCTATTTCGTGGCATTTAGCTAATGCTTTGGGAGTGTCGGAGGAAAAGCCGTGTCGTGTAGAATTCCATGAAATAACAAAGAATGCTGTATTAGAATCCATCAAACATCCTAGAACTATAAACATTGATCTAGTAGAGGCGCAGCAGGCTAGAAGAATTCTAGACCGCTTAGTTGGATATAAGATTAGTCCAATCTTATGGAGAAAAGTAAAATGGGGTCTTAGTGCAGGAAGAGTGCAGTCGGTTGCTGTTAGGATTATTTGTGATAGAGAAAAAGAAATAAGAGAATTTGTACCAAAAGAATATTGGACTATTGATGTTGAGCTCAAAGATACAAAATCAGATACAAAAGTAAAAGCTCGCCTACATTTAAAAGATAATAAAAAAATAACAATAGATGATAAAAACCAAGCAAATGCAATTTTAGAAAAAATAAAAAAGGAGATCTTTAAAGTTGATAAGGTCAAAAGAAGCCAGAGGAAAAGATCTCCTGCACCTACTTTTACAACAAGTACCATGCAACAAGAAGCTGCTAGAAAATTGGGTTTTACCGCAAAAAAAACTATGATGGTAGCTCAACAACTGTATGAAGGACTAGATATAAAAGGTGAAGGAACCGTAGGTTTAATTACTTATATGAGAACTGATTCAACGCGAATATCAGAACAGGCTCAGAAAGAAGCAAAAGAATTTATTAAGAATAACCATGGAAAAGATTATATAGGTAGTTCTATAAAACAAAAAAATAAAAAAAATATTCAGGACGCACATGAAGGAATAAGACCTACATCGGTGTTTAGAAATCCTGAGAATATTAAAGACTCTATTACAAAAGATCAATATAAATTATATAAACTTATCTGGAAGAGATTTATCAGTAGTCAAATGGCTCCTGCTATCTATGACACAGTGTCTGTAGATATAAAAGCAGGAGAATATATTTTCAGAGTTACAGGTTCCACAATCAAATTTCCGGGTTTTATGATCGTCTATACAGAGGGAACAGATGACGAAGCGGATAATGAAGATAGTCAACTACCAGAACTTAAAGAGGGGCAAATATTGAAATTAATAAAACCAATTCCAGAGCAACACTTTACCCAGCCAAGTCCACGATATACAGAAGCTATGTTAGTTAAAGTTCTTGAAGAAAAAGGTATAGGCAGACCTAGCACATATGCACCGACAATTGATGTAATACAAAAGAGAGGATATGTGGAAAAAGAAAAAGGTCGCTTTAAACCAACAGAACTTGGAGAAATTGTTGTGGAAATATTACAAGATTATTTTAGTGACATTGTAGATATTGACTTTACTGCTGCTATGGAAGAGCAATTAGACAAAATTGAATCAGGATCAGAAAATCGCCTGAAAGTTTTACAATCATTTTATTCTTCTTTTGAAAATAAGCTAAAAATTGCTGAAAAAGAAATTGAAAAGGTGAAAATCGAAGATGAAGTAAGTGATGAAAAGTGTGAGTTTTGTGGTAGGAATATGGTTATAAAGCGAGGAAGATATGGCAGATTTTTAGCTTGTCCAGGTTTTCCTGATTGTAAAAATACTAAACCCATAATAGAGGAAATAGGCGTAAAATGCCCCGAATGTGGTGGTAGTATTATTCTAAGAAGATCTAAACGTGGGAGAACTTTTTACGGTTGTTCTAATTATCCAGATTGCAAATTTGTTTCTTGGAACAAACCAAGTAGTAACAAGTGTCCTCGATGTGGTAGTTTTATGGTAATAAAGAATAAAAAGACTGGTGAATATGAGGCATGTACAAACAAGGACTGTAATTATAAGTCAAAATAGATTTCGGGGTGAAGCCTATGAAACGTGTGAAAATCATAGGAGCAGGTTTAGCAGGATGTGAGGCTGCCTGGTACTTAGCACAAAATAATATTGAAGTAGATCTATTTGAGATGAGGCCAAGTAAGACAACACCAGCTCATCATACCGGTAATCTTGCTGAGCTCGTTTGCAGTAACTCTTTTAGATCCGATGCTCTTACGAATGCTGCAGGTCTTTTAAAGGTAGAAATGAGGCAGTTGAATTCTATCATTATGAAAGTAGCTGATTGGACTAGGGTACCTGCTGGTACGGCTTTAGCTGTAGACAGAGCATCTTTTTCTTTAAAAATAACAGAAATGATAAAGAATCATCCTAATATAAGGTTTCATGTAAAGGAAATATGTAACATACCACACCCACCCGCGATAATAGCTACTGGGCCACTAACGTCTGATGGGCTTTCAGAACAGCTTGCTTCTTTCTTAGGTAAGGAACATCTATATTTTTATGATGCGGCTGCACCTATCATTACTAGTGAGTCTATAGATTGGTCAAAAGTTTTTTGGGGTTCTAGATATGATAAAGGTCCTGCAGATTATGTAAACATTCCTCTTACACATAAAGAATATGATCTTTTTTATAATGAATTAATCAATGCGGAAACCCAACAATTAAGAGAATTTGAAAAACCTAAGTTTTTTGAGGGTTGTATACCTATAGAAGTCATGGCAAAAAGAGGTTACAAAACCTTACTTTTCGGTCCCTTGAAACCGGTAGGAATAGTTAACCCCCATACAGGTAAACAGCCTTTTGCAGTTGTGCAATTGAGAAAAGAAAATACCGAAGGCTCTTTATTCAATATTGTTGGATTCCAAACAAGTCTCAGATGGAAAGAACAGAAAAGAGTCTTTTCTCTTTTGCCAGGTTTAATAAATGCTGAATTTATACGCTATGGTTTTATCCATAGGAATACTTTTATCAGAAGTCCTATATTTTTAAATCCAACGTTAGAGTTTAAGAAACAAAAAGGACTATTTTTTGCAGGCCAAATAACAGGAGTTGAAGGATATATAGAATCAGCTGCTACAGGAATAATTGCAGGTATTAATATGAAAAGGTTCATAAATAGGCAAGAATATATTAATGTACCACGGGAAACTATTATAGGAGCTTTGTGTAATTATATTTCATCTTCTAATCCTGAACACTTCCAGCCCATGAAAGCAAATTTTGGAATTTTGCCACCATTACTTGCTGGTACATTATCAAAAAAAGAAAGAAATAGATTATTAAGTGAAAGAGCTCTTAGAGAATTGAAAAGTATTGTCGATATTTAGATATAGGTGTCAAAAAAAAAATTTAGAAATAATTTAGAATTTAGTCTTGCATGAATCAATTTCTTGTGGTAGTATATATGATGTTAGCTGAAAGGGTTGGTACTTATGGATGAGCCACTGATTGAGAGCTTTTTAACATACTTAAAAGCAACGAAAACAGCATCCCAAAACACGGTTCGAGCATATACTACAGACCTTTTCCAGTTTCTTGAATATTTAAAACAGAAAAAACTATCTGAACCCGTTTTGTTAAATGCCAACTATATACATATTAGAGGGTTTTTTGCACTACTTCGAGAAAGGAGAGATCTCAAAGAAAACTATAGCAAGAAAGTTGTCTGTTTTAAGAAGTTTTTACAAGTATATGGTTATTGAGGGTCATATAGAAGAAAATATCGCTAAGATGGTTAACACACCTAAAACAGGCAAAAGGCTTCCACTATTTTTATACACTAAAGAGATAGAAGCACTACTTTCTGCACCTGAAAATGATACTCTAGGTATTAGGAATCGGGCAATAATGGAACTTTTATATGCAACTGGAATGAGAGTAAGTGAGTTGGTTTCACTAAAGACTAGTGATGTGAATTTTGGTTCAAACTATATAATAGTATTAGGAAAAGGTTCAAAGGAGAGAATTGTTTTTTTTGGGAAAAAAGCTGGTGAAAGCTTAGAAGAATATTTAACAAGGAGCAGGCCATTTTTATTAAGAAAAATAAGTTGTAATAATTTGTTTCTTAATAAAAATGGAACAGAATTGTCTGCTAGGAGTGTTAGAAGAATTATACAAAAGTACGTTAGAATTGTTGCATTAAATGAAAAGATAAGTCCACATACACTTAGACATACCTTTGCAACTCATATGCTAAATAATGGTGCAGATCTAAAAACAGTAAAAGAATTGTTAGGTCATTCAAGCTTATCCACCACTCAAATTTATACTCATGTAACAAAAGAAAGATTGAAAGAAGTCTATGACAAAACTTTTCCCCATAAAACAAATCAATAAAGGAAGGGGAGTTTAAATGTTTTCGGCTACAACTATTTTGGCTATAGTAAATGAAAAGGGAGCAGCAATTGCCGGTGATGGGCAAGTTACTTTTGGGCAAAATACTATAATGAAGCAACATGCAAAAAAAATAAGAAAAATATACAATGGTAATGTTCTTGCCGGTTTTGCAGGCTCAGTAGCCGATGCAATTACACTTTTTGAAAAGTTTGAAGGCAAACTTCATGAGACACACGGTAGCTTAATTAAAGCAGCTGTAGAGCTAGCTAAGGAATGGCGTACTGATAAAATGCTAAGAAAACTCGAAGCACTGCTTATTGCAGCAGATAAGGAGCATATTTTGATTATTTCAGGCAATGGTGAAGTTATTGAACCAGATGATGGTATTGCTGCTATAGGTTCAGGTGGTTCATATGCGCTTGCAGCAGCTAGAGCTCTAAATCGATATACGGATTTACCTGCAGATAAAATAGCAGAAGAGTCGCTTAGAATTGCTTCTGAGATATGTATCTATACAAATAATTATATTTCCGTCGAAGCCTTATAAGGAGGTGAGATAATGGAGAGTTTGGTGCCAAGGAAAATTGTTGAAGAACTCGATAAATATATAATCGGGCAAGATGATGCAAAAAAATCTGTTGCTATTGCTCTTAGAAATAGATATAGAAGGCAAAAACTCCCAAGTGATATTAAAGAAGAAGTAGTTCCCAAAAACATATTAATGATTGGTCCAACGGGTGTGGGGAAAACAGAAATCGCTAGAAGGCTAGCTAAATTAGTAAAAGCCCCGTTTATTAAAGTCGAAGTAACGAAGTTTACCGAAGTTGGATATGTTGGTAGAGACGTAGAATCAATGGTTAGAGATTTAGTAGAGACAGCTGTACGCATGGTAAAACAGGAAAAGATGGAAACAGTTCAAGATAAAGCTAAAGAACTAGCTGATCAAAGAATTGCTGAAATACTTTATCCACTTCCAACTGAACAAAGTCCTTTAAATCCATTTGAAGCGATTTTTAGGGGGACTACCAAGCATAATAATGATGATGACGAAAGCTACCAGGACAAGATAAGACAATCTAAAGTTAAGCAAAAACACATACTAGAAGATATAAAAAATGGTAGATTGGATAATGAAATAATAGAAATTGAAGTTGAAGACAGTTCTCCGCCGATGTTGGAAGTGTTTTCCGGATCAGGTATGGAAGAAATGGGCATTAATATGCAAGACATGTTTGGAAGCCTATTTCCAAAACGTAGAAAAAAACGTAAAGTTACGATTGAAAACGCCCGGAGAATTTTGACTCAGGAAGAAGCTCAAAAATTAATAGATATGGATGAAGTAATAAATGATTCTATTAAAAAAGCCGAAGAATCGGGCATTATTTTTATAGATGAGATAGATAAAATTGCCGGAAAGGAATCACACGGCCCAGATGTTTCTCGTGAGGGAGTGCAAAGAGATATATTACCAATTGTAGAGGGATCAACTGTTATTACAAAATATGGTCCGCTGAAAACAGATCATATTTTGTTTATAGCAGCGGGAGCCTTTCATGTTTCCAAACCTTCCGATTTAATACCCGAATTGCAAGGCCGCTTTCCAATAAGAGTAGAATTAAAGAGTCTATCAGAAAAGGATTTAAAAAAGATTTTAATAGAACCTAAAAATTCTTTAATTAAACAATATACTGCATTAATTGAAACTGAAGGTATAAAAATACGATTTTCAGAAGATGCTATTAATGAAATAGTAAAAGTGGCAGCATATGTAAATCAGCAATCAGAAAATATTGGTGCGAGAAGGCTTCATACTGTCATGGAAAAGTTGCTTGAGGATATATCCTTTAATGCTTCTGAACTATCTGATAAAGAAATTATAATAGATAAAAATTATGTTAGCTCGAAGTTGAAGGATATTATTAAAGACAAAGATCTAAGTATGTATATTTTGTAGGATAATCAAACTCCAACAAAATCTAAAAAAATATATAATAATGCAAAAAAATAGGAGGAATTTAAATGAGTGAAAGTTTATTAGCAAAAACTAGGAGAATTAACAAACTATTGCAAAGGTCAGCAGGATACCCAGTAGATTTTAATGATGTATGTAAAACTCTTGGTGAAGTATTATCCGTAAATGCATATGTGGCAAGCCGCAAAGGAAAAGTATTGGGTTACTATTTATTGGAAGATTATGAATGTGATGCAGTAGAAGATGAAGTATTAGAAGAGAAAATGTTCCCAAAAGAGTATAATGATAAATTACTTGAAATCCATGAAACACGGTTTAACATTGTTCAAGATTCACAAAAATGCGTTTTCCTGGAAGATACTGAATGTCCATATGATAACAAGCTTACAACAATTGTTCCAATAAATGGAGGCGGTGAGAGGCTAGGCACATTAATTCTAGCTAGATTTAATAAAGAATTTACCGATGAAGATTTAGTTTTGGCTGAATATAGTGCTACTGTTGTAGGAATGGAGATTTTGAGGTCAAAAAGTGACGAAATAGAGGAAGAAGCAAGGAGAAAGGCAGTTGTCCAATTGGCTATTGGAACTCTATCCTTTTCTGAATTAGAAGCAGTTGAGCATATTTTTGAAGAGCTAGATGGTAATGAAGGATTATTAGTCGCAAGCAAGATAGCTGATAGAGTTGGAATAACTCGTTCTGTTATAGTTAATGCACTAAGAAAATTTGAAAGTGCAGGAGTTATTGAATCAAGATCTCTCGGAATGAAAGGAACTTACATAAAGATCTTAAACGACAAACTGTTAGAAGAACTAAAAAAGGTAAGAGGTTAGTGGAAAAATAATCTGATTAACATAATCAGATTATAACAAAAACCATTATACGAAAGCAGCCATTGATATGTTTCTTTTAATTAAAAGAAACATATTACTTTAGCTGCTTTTTATTTTAAAAAAAGGATTTTTGACGACTTTTGTCCAATATGTAAATCTAGCCAATTAAAACAATTCAAAATATATCCATTCGATATAAAAAAGTAGAAAAAAATAACAAAATCTGCCTTTTTATTGTATGGAAAAAGAAGGATTTTGACAACATTTGTCTAATAATATATTTATGTTGTGCAAGTATTACCTTTCATGCATTACTTTAGTGGAGGTAAACAAATATGTTTAGTAAAATTAATATAATGGGAAAAATTTTAGATGTAAAACTAAAAAGGCATGAACTCTTATCTAATAATTTAGCTAATGTGGATACGCCTGGTTATAAAAGGTCTGATATTTCTTTTGAAGACAAATTGAAAGATTATTTAAGCAGAACAACTATTCCATTAGTTACTACAAATGCAAAGCATATAAATACAAAAAGTTCAATTTATGATTTAAAACCTGAAATTTTTCAGCAATATAATCGCAGTTTCAGAAATGATCAAAACAATGTTGACGTGGAAAGAGAAATGGTAGAACTGACAAAAAACACATTTTCATACAATATAATAGCGGACCAAATACAGAACAACTTTAAGATTTTACAGACTGCTATATCTGAAGGGAGGAAATAGTGTATGACTTTTTTTAATTCGTTAGATATTAGTGCTTCTGGTCTGACCGCTCAAAGACTACGACTGGATGTTATTTCTAATAATATCGCTAATGTAAATACAACCCGGACGGAAGAAGGAGGCCCGTATAGGAGGCAAAGGGTAATTTTCCAGGAGAGTAAGACAAATGGAAGCTTTTCCAATGCTTTTAGAAAATATCAATCTAAAGGAGTTAAAGCAGTAGCCATCGATAAAGATGATGCTCCTTTTAAGTTGTTATATGATCCGAATCATCCCGATGCTGACCCCAGTGGGTATGTTAGAATGCCTAATGTTAATATTGTTACAGAAATGGTGGACATGATCTCAGCAACCAGAAGTTATGAAGCTAACATAACTGCATTTAATTCAACAAAAAGCATGATAAGTAAAACTCTCGAAATTAGCAGAATATAGAGAGATGCGAGAGGAGATGACCACTTGAAGATTGTAAATAATATCGAGCCTGTCTTTGGTAATTTCGGGGGAACTAAAACAAAAGGTCAAAAATCTTTTGCGGAAGTACTTGATAATGCACTAAAGACAGTGAATACATATCAAAATGAATATGAATCTCTTCTTAGTCAACAGGTAATAGGCGATGAAATAGATTTGCATAATGTTGTCATAGCTGGTGAAAAGGCAAAGATATCACTGGAACTAACATTGCAAATACGCAACAAAGTAATGGAAGCTTATCAGGAAATAATGAGAATGCAGATATAGTGAGCAAGGTGGGAAACAATGGAGTTTTTTCAAGAAATAAAGCAACAAGCGACAGAATACTGGCAAAGTAGAGATAAGAGTCAAAAAATAAAAATAGTGTTTTCTATTATTGCTCTTATTTCAGTATTGGGCGTTCTGTTATATCTTGTAAGCAGACCAAAATTTGTGCCCCTTTATTCTAACTTAGATATCAAAGATGCTGGGGAAATAGTGAAGAAACTGGAAGATGAAAATATTACTTATAAGCTGGAAGATGACGGGAAAACCATTTTAGTTCATCCTGAACAAAAATACAGGGTAAGATTATCTCTAGCTCAGGAAGGATTACCGAAAGGTGGAACATTAGGATTTAATGATATATTTAATAATACAAGAATAGGTACGACTGATTGGGAACGACAAATACAATATAATCAAGCTTTGCAAGGAGAACTCACTAAGGCAATTGAAAAAATGAATGCCGTGGAGACTGCGAGAATATATATTGTTCAGGAAGAAAAGTCCTTATTTATTGATCCTGATTCTGAAAGAGATCCTTCAGCTGCTGTTTTTCTAGAGTTAAAACCAAGCACTGATATAACAAAAGATGAAGTGACAGGAATAATTAATCTTATAACTTATTCGGTTAAAAACATGAAACCTGAAAATGTAACTGTTGTGGATCAATATGGCAGGACTCTATCAAATTTTCCTTTTTCACCTGAAGAAAATGCCGAAGAATTTATTAACACCCAATTAGTTGTGCAAAATAACTTTCAAAAACAGCTAGAAGCAAGTGTTCAATCCTTGTTAGAGCAGGTATTCGGTTTAGGGAATGTAGCAGTGAGAGTAAATGCTAAACTCAACTTTGATAAAAAAACCGTTCAGAATAAGTTATTTTCTCCAGTAAACGAAGAGACAGGCGAAGGGATAGTAAGAAGTGTTCAGGAGTTAAAAGAATATTTTAGCGGTACAAATGCTGATGCAGGAGGCTCGCCAGGCGTTGACTCTAATATTCCAGGATACGAACAAATCCAAGGTATTGATTCTGAACAACAAAGAACTGAAGTAATAAGAAATTATGACATAAATGAAACCTATGAAAATCTTACAATTGCTCCTGGTGCTGTCGACAAGCTAACAGTTTCAGTAGTTGTTAATCGCGAATTAAAAAATGAGGAAAGAGAATCAATTGCTGCAATGGTAGGTAATGCTATTGGCTACAATCCCGAAAGAGACCAAATCTCGGTTGAGGGTATTGAGTTTGAGAATAAATTAGCTGAGTTTTTTGCAGATGAAAATGCCAGAATAGAACATGAAAGAGCTAGAAACAGGAATATTATGTTTATAGTTGCTTTAGTATTTTTATTACTACTTTTTGTTATTATTAGAACGGTTATGAATCGCAGAAGACAAAAACAAGAAGAAGATAGATTATCAGAAGAATTAATTGAGATGCAACAAGCTGCAGCATCTCGAGAGTCAGACGAGCAGTTATTGGCTCAAGATGATAGTTATTATGCTAAAATAGAAAAATACGCTCGCCGTAGCCCAGAAGATATAGCAAAAGTACTAAAAACTTGGCTGAGTGAGGATTAGAGGTGTATTTATGGTACAGTCCAAGTTATCAGGAAGACAAAAGGCCGCAATTTTAGTAGTTTCGTTAGGACCTGAGATAGCAGCCAATATTTATAAATACTTGCGAGAAGAAGATATAGAACAGCTAACTCTTGAAATAGCCAATTTAAACAAAGTATCAAATGAAGAAAAAGCAGAAATAGCAGAAGAATTCTACCAGATGATGCTTGCGCAAAATTACATAACAGAGGGCGGAATAGATTATGCAAAAGAAGTACTAGAAAAGGCGTTAGGAACCCAGAAAGCATTAGAAATAATCGATCGTCTTACTTCGTCTCTACAGGTAAGACCTTTTGATTTTATTAGAAAAGCGGATCCTTCTCAACTAATGAATTTTCTACAGAACGAAAATTCCCAAACAATTGCTCTAATAATGACATATCTCAACCTGGAACAAGCTGCTTTACTTTTATCTTCACTGCCTCCGGAAAAACAAGTTGATATTGCCCGGCGGATAGCAACTATGGACAGGACTTCACCGGAAATAATAATGGAAGTAGAAAAGGTAATGGAACGACAATTGGCTTCAGTAGTGACTGAAGATTATACAAATGTTGGAGGAGTTCAGACCGTTGTAAATATATTAAATAATGTTGACAGAGGTACAGAGAAAAATATCATTGAAGCACTAGAAATTGATAATCCTGATTTGGCAGAAGAAATTAGGCGCCGTATGTTTGTATTTGAAGATATTCTTACATTGGACAATCGTTCGATACAACGCACTCTTCGTGATGTTGATAATCAAGATTTAACTATGGCATTAAAAGGAGCTAGTGATGAAGTAAAGAAAAGAATTTTTGAGAATATGTCTAAGCGACAGGCTGAGATGGTTCATGAGGATATGGAGTATATGGGGCCAGTTCGTTTAAGAGATGTGGAAGAAGCCCAGCAGAAAATTGTGAATATTATCAGAAAACTAGAAGATGCTGGTGAAATAATCATTTCCCGTGGTGGAGGTGATGAAATAATTGTCTAGAGTTCTTAAACACTATATAAAAGATAATCCTTTAAGGCTCATGGATTTTCAAATTCCTGTTACTGATAGAAAGAACAATAATCATACAAATAAAACCCAAAAAACTAATCAAAAATCATTAAAGGAAGAGGCTACACAATTATTAGAAGGAGCGTTAAGCGAAGCTCATACAATTATAGAGAATTCAAAAAAAGAAGCCACAGAAATCATTCTTAAAGCGCAGGAGAAAAAAGATAAAATAAAGAATCAAGCTTTTTCTGAGGGGTATGAGCAGGGATATAAAAAAGGCTTGGAAGAGGCAAGAAAAGAACAAGAAAAAAAAGTGGAACATACATATGGATGATATTAAAAAAATCAGATATGAAATCAAGAAGGAGAACGAAACATATAAAAAGTCTTTAGAAAAAGAATGTATTAAACTCTCTATAAAGATAGCTGAAAAAGTATTAGGAAGAAAGATTGAAGAAGATGGAGAATACTTTATAGATTTAGTTAAAAAGGGTATAGAAAAAGCAGGTGAAGAAAGAAATGTTTCAATAAGAGTTTCAGAATTGGATTATGAAAAAGTATATCCGATGATTATGAATCATCAAGATGATATACGTGGAATCACTGTTATTAAAGATCCCTTCCTTTGTATTGGTGACTGTATTATTGATGGGCCCAATTTTGAGATTGATTCAAGTTTACGCACTCAGATAAACAATATTTCTACAACCCTGAAAGAGCTTGGAGTAGTAGATAATGATGACATATTTTGATTATATCCACTCTATTTTGGATGATATTGTTACAATAAAGCCTAAGGGCAAGATATCAAAAATAGTTGGTCTCACTATAGAATCACATGGGCCTCCAGTCGAACTAGGTGAAATATGTGTAGTAAAGTCTTCAAAGAGTAAAAAAAATATTTTAGCCGAAGTAGTGGGTTTTAGGGATAAAACTGTAATCCTAATGCCTTTGGGAGATATGGAAGAATTAGGCCCTGGATGGGATGTTGAAGCCAGCGGGAAAAAAATGACAACACCGGTAGGAAATGAATTGTTGGGCCGAGTTTTAGACGGTCTGGGAATGCCGATCGATGAAAAAGGTCCCCTAAAAACGAAAACCAGTTACCCTGTTTTTAATAATCCACCTAATCCTATACAACGTTCTTTAATTAAACGTCCTCTAACTTTTGGAATTAGAGCCATTGATGGGTTATTGACTTGTGGGGTCGGTCAGAGACTTGGTATTTTTGCTGGCAGTGGTGTTGGCAAAAGTACATTGTTAGGTATGATTGCGAGAAATACAAAAGCAGATATAAATGTAATAGCATTAGTAGGGGAGAGAGGAAGAGAATTAAATAGCTTCATTACAAACGATTTGGGGGAAGAAGGGATAAAAAGATCAGTTATTGTTGTTGCCACATCAGATAAGCCACCATTAATTAGAACAAGAGCTGCCTTTACAGCAACTGCAATTGCTGAATTCTTCAGAGACCAGGGGGCTAATGTGATGCTAATGATGGATTCAGTAACAAGGTTTGCGATGGCTCAAAGAGAAGTCGGTTTGGCAGCAGGAGAACCCCCAGTCACTAGAGGCTATACTCCTTCTGTATATGCGAATCTTCCAAAGCTTTTAGAAAGAGCTGGCACATCTGACAAGGGATCAATAACAGGTATTTATACAGTTTTGGTTGATGGCGATGATTTAAATGAACCGATATCTGACGCTGTAAGAGGAATATTAGATGGTCATATTGTTTTATCAAGGGATTTAGCGAACAAAAATCATTACCCAGCCATTGATGTTTTATCTAGCATAAGCAGGCTAATGAATGACATTGTTTCCCCTGAGCAAAAAGAACTATCGGGCAGAGTAAAGAATCTTCTCTCAGTATATAGAGAAGCGGAAGATCTAATTAATATTGGTGCTTACGTAGAGGGTAATAACAGCAAAATAGATGAGTCTATTAAATACATAGATAAAATAGAGAATTTTTTAAAGCAGGATGTTGAAGAAAAAATAGATTACGATGAAACTATAAAAAGATTAAAAGGGATTTTTGAGGTTGGATAATAATGAAGAAATTTCGCTTTAAATTTGATACATCGCTAAGAATAAAGAATCTAAAAGAACGACTTGATAGGTATAGACTGGCAGAAACAATTATTGAAAGAGATAAAGAACAGAATTATCTTGACGAACTAAAATTAACAAATAAAAATATAAAAGCTGACATAAATACAAAATTAAATAAAAGTGTACCAGTAAATGTTCTATCAGATTATAGCAATTATACATCCAATATAAAAACCCTAATTGATTCACAAAAAGAATTGGTAAAAAAGGCCACAGACCTTTATGAAGAAGCAAGGCAGTCTTTTTTAGAAAGTAGAAAAGAAAGACAGATTTTCGACAAACTAAAAGAAAAACAACACAACGTATATTTTAAAGAAATGAACAGAGCAGAACAGATAATAATTGATGAGTTGGCAAATGTAAATTGTAGCCGCTTAGAGAGGGATAAGCCTGATGAAGGGTATCATAAGTATTAAAAATATTATTATAGGGATAGCAATATTGTTAATTATTGCTATAATTGTTTTATCGATTTATTCTTATAAAAATTATGCTACTGATAATTTAAACCCTGCAGTTAAAACTGTATTTTCTAAAATACCTTTTTTAAAAAATACAATGCATACAGATTTGGTGTCCGAAACGGTAAATAGTAATAATGCTTTTGAAGAAGAGAAAAAAATGATTGAATACGAATGGTCGGAAATAGACCGACAAAAACAGGAATTACAATCCAAAGAAGCCAAGCTTAATAAAAAGCAATCCGAACTCGAACATTTGGAAAACAAGCTCCAAGTTGACAGAGAAGAACTAGAAAATCAACTTATGAATATTAAAGATTTAGCTAAGTATTACGAATTAATGGACGGGAGAAATGCAGCGAGAATTTTAGAGAATATGGAAGATGAGTTTTTGATTCAAATTTTTAAACAAATGAAAAATGAGGTTGTATCTGAAATATTATCCAATCTTAATTCGCAAAAAGCCGCTTCAATAACTAAAAAAATGAGTGGTTTATAAAAGATATGAATGAAGGGAGGTGAAATGATGGATGCAGCTGTACAAGTTACAATAGTTGCGGGTGATAAATCAATAAAAGCAAATGATAAGAAAAAGACGGAGTCTCCAAATAGCCAAGATTTTAAGAAACACCTAGAAAAATATGAGAACGCAATGCAGAAAACTTCAGATAAGAATAAACTTCAAGAGAAAGAAGAGAATTACTCAATGCAGTTGCTTAATCTTTTCTATATGCTCACAATGGGGAGAAGCAATGTACCAACTGAAGAATTACAATTGGCGAATAAAGATGTGAATACGCTTAATGATATGCTAGACATAATGATCTCAAAAGAAGAGTTAAGTAACTTATGGGAAAAAATCGTATCTGAATTCAAAACAAATGGCTTTGTTAAGTCTGAAACTGTTAACCAATTATACAAGGCAATGAGAACTGAAGTTCCTAATATACGACATATTGACATAAACGTATTTCGCGAACAAATTATTCAAATATTGCAAGGTGAACGAGAATCAGAATATGAACACACAACTGATTCAATGGTACAAAAAAACATTGTTTTTCTGGAAAATCATGATGATGATAATATAAAATGGTTAACAGGTACAAGCCTTTCTGAAAGCAATAATCTACATACGAAAAACTCAGATTTAACAAAAACAAAACCACGAGTAGAAATTCAATTAAATAATAGCAAAGGACAAGGCATAATTTCAAACAGCAATAGGGAAAACCTTTTATTTAATAACGGGCCACCCGATGAAACGACAGTACTAATAAACAATGAGAACTCTCAACATAATGTGAACATTCCCTTTTATAAAAATGAATCTTCAGGTTTTTCATCAAATTTGCTTGTCAATGATAAAAACTTATATTCATTAGAAAACAGACAACCGGTAAATTATTTAGACCAAATTGTTGATAAAGCATTTATGGCTATTAAAGGTGATATTCAAGAAGTAAATATTCGACTAAAACCCGATTATCTTGGTGATGTGCTAATAAAAATACATGCGGATACTAGTAATTTAAAAGCAGAGTTTTTTGTTGAGAACAATCAGGTCAGAAATATGCTGCAAGTTCATGCTCAAGATGTTCAAAACCATATAATGCAGCAAGGATACAACATTTCAGAAATAAGTATATATGAACTTTCTGAAGGCCTGGAAATGGGAGCATTTGATCATCAGTTTAATAGCCATGAAAACTATAATCAATCAAGAAAATCGAGATTCAGTATTGGGGAGCAAAGCAATGATAACCAAGAAATTACAGTAAGTAACTATTATGATAAGTGGGCAAATGTAAGTAGAGTCAATTATATGATATAGGGAGGGCTATGATGACAAAAGTAACTAATGTGAGTTACCAAGGTAATCAAGAATCAAAACTGGGGACTACAAATCTAAATAAAGATGATTTTCTAAAGCTATTGATTACACAATTGAGACATCAGAATCCTTTAGAACCAATGGATAACAAAGAATACATAGCTCAATTAGCGCAATTTAGTTCACTTGAACAGATGCAAAATATGAATTTACAATTAGCCAATCTCTCAGCTATAAGTACTATTGGCAACACAGCAAAAGCTTTTGTTGAAGATAGGGAAGTAAATGGCACAATAAAAGGAATTACCTTTGACAGTGGCAGTGTGAATTTGATTATTGCTGAAGAAGATCATGAAATTAAAGTGCCTATTGAAAATGTTGCAGAAATAAGATAAGAGGGTGAGCATTATGCAAGACTATTCGAAAATTAATTCTAGAATAAATACTGGCAGTAGCTTCCCTGTTGTAACCGGAACAAAAAGGCCACAACCTGCAACGGAAAAAACATTTGATCATATTTTACAACAAAAAATACAAAATAGAGGATTAAAAATCTCTCAACATGCTCAGAAACGACTGAATACCAGGAATATAAAATTAACTGAAAAACATATGGAGAAACTCAATTATGCTGTAGATAAGGCTAACCAAAAAGGAATAAGGGATTCTCTGATACTTATGAACGATTTAGCTTTCGTAGTTAATATAAAAAATAAGACTGTTATAACAGCTTTAGACGGGGAGAGTATAAAAGAAAATGTATTTACAAATATTGACGGTGCTGTAATTATATAAGCCGGACCGCAAGGAGGCTTAGAGCTTCTGACTGACTGAAGAAGCAGGCACCATAATATAGGAGGTATTTTTATGATGCGGTCAATGTTTTCTGGGGTTACAGGTCTCAGAAACCATCAGATAAAAATGGATGTGATTGGAAATAACATCGCAAATGTTAATACTATCGGCTTTAAAAAAAGTCGAGTTACATTTCAAGATACTTTAAGCCAAACTATGAGGGGTGCATCCTCACCTCAGGGGAATCGTGGTGGCAGTAATCCTATGCAGGTGGGATTAGGAATGACAATTGCATCAATAGATACTATTCACAGCCCTAGTAGTGCTGAATCTACTGGTAACATGACTGATATGGCAATAGACGGTGAGGGGTATTTTATACTTGGCGATGGTTTGGAAAGGTATTATACTAGAGCAGGTAATTTTGGATTTGATGAACTAGGCAACTTTATTAATACAGCTAATGGATTAAAAGTACAAGGATGGCAAGATATAGCAAATTATGAAGTCCCTCAAGACAAATCACCACAGTCAATTAGAAGTATAGAAATACGAAAGGGTATGATGATACCGGCATCTGCAACAACTGAGGTTAACTTTGCAAAAAACCTAAATGCCGAAACACCTGATGGCGAATCATATTCACTACCATTTAAATTATATGATTCTTTAGGATGTATACATAATTTATCAATCGTGTTTACAAAAGCAGCTGCCAATACATGGGATTACCAGATAACTCATCCTGACGGAACTGAAACCGATTTGGGTGGTAATACAGGTACTATATCTTTTGAAGCAAGTGGAAGTGGTAAGTATCAAAGTGCTACAGGAGGGCCATTAACTTTAACCTTGACTAATGGGGCTGCTAATATGTCACTTAATATTGATTTTTCTAGTATTACCCAATATGCCAAAGAAACAAACGTAGACTTATCTTCTCAAAATGGTTATCCTGCAGGAACCTTGACAGGTACTACAACCGATACATCTGGTGTCATCACTGGCATTTTCGACAACGGGCTTAGTAAACAATTAGCTCAAGTAGCCATTGCAAACTTCGACAATCCTGCGGGTTTGATTAAAGCTGGTCAGAACATGTATTCTTATTCTAACAACTCAGGGGAACCTCAGATTGGGGAAAGTGGTACTGGGGGTCGGGGGGCTATTGCTCCCGGATACTTGGAAATGTCTAATGTAGACCTTTCCGAAGAGTTTACTCAGATGATAATAACACAAAGAGGATTTCAAGCAAACTCAAGAATAATTACAGCTTCTGATGAAATGCTTCAAGAGTTAGTTAATATTAAACGATAGAATATTGTTAAATAACCGGGCTTGATAAAATCAGGCCCGGGAAAATTGAGGGTGTATTTCAATGATAAAGCTAACTAGGCTTAACGGAAAAACTTTTATTGTTAATGTAGATTTGATTGAAACTATAGAGTCAACACCTGATACAGTAGTGACACTGACTACTGATAAAAAATATATAGTCATGGAACATGCTGATGAAATCATTGACAAAGTTATACAATACAAAAAAAACATATTTCTCAGTGAGACTCTTAAATCTTGAAGGGAAGTGCGACTAAGTGCAACGCAAGTTGGATTTTTCAACACTAACCGGTATTTTGAGTGGTTTTATTTTGATTATGTACGCCATATATAATGGAGGAACCTTAAGAACATATCTTAACTTCAATTCGTTTTTAATAACATTGGGTGGAACCATAGCAGCAACAATAGCCAATTACCCCTTTTCAAAAATAGCCGGTTTATCAAAAGTATTAAGAGTAGCTTTTACTGAAAAATCTATAGAAGCAGACGATGTAATTGGTACTATTATTAATTTGGCTGAAACTGCTCGAAGAGAAGGGTTGCTGGCGTTAGAGGATGCTGCATACCAATTGGAAGATGATTTTATGCAAAAGGGAATATTGCTTATTGTAGATGGGACAGACCCGGAACTTGTTAGGAATATTATGGAAACAGAGCTTGTCTTTTTAGAAGAAAGACATGGTGAGGGGCAGGGTATCTTTGAAACCATGGGTACTTTTGCTCCGGCGTTTGGATTGCTTGGTACTGTTATAGGGCTTATAAATATGTTAACTCAACTGGATAACCCTGATACTATAGGATCCGGAATGGCTGTAGCTCTTATTACTACATTTTATGGCTCATTACTCGCCAATATGCTATTTTTACCATTGGCTGGAAAGCTTAAAGTAAGAAGCAGTGAAGAAATACTCATAAAAGAGGTTATGATAGAAGGAATGTTATCTATACAAGCTGGAGAAAACCCTAGAATAATTGAGGAAAAACTAAAAGCTTTCTTAGCTCCTGCTATCAGAAATGGTATGAGTTTAAATAAAAATGTTGAAAGTGGTGAAGACCTTGCCTGGCAGCAGCAGACGGCGCGGTTATAGAAAAAATGAGCAAGCATCAGGTGGTGCCCCTGCATGGATGACTACATATGGAGATTTAATTACACAAGTTCTGATTTTTTTTATCTTGTTGTTTTCCTTTTCAAATGTGGATAGGGATAAATTTAATATAGCAATGCTTTCATTGCAGGGCTCACTGGGTATAATCGACGGTGGTATGGCTTTAAACAAAGACGATTTTATTGAAGGTGGAGATGTAGGAGAACTCTTGATTTTCGGTCAGGAGCAAAAAGAGTTTGAGTTGCTACACAAAAAAGTCTATGAAATTATTGCTGAAGGCAATCTAAAAGGGATACAAGTAAATCTTGATGAACGTGGATTACTCATAAGATTTGTCGAAGGAGTTTTATTTGATTCTGGAAAAGCTGATATAAAAAACGAGGCAAAAACTATTTTGGATAAAATCGCGCCATTACTTATCGAGACACACCGACATATAAGAATTGAAGGTCACACTGACAATCTGCCTATAAATACTCGTGATTTTCCATCAAACTGGGAATTGTCTACTGCCAGAGCAGTTAATGTTGTAAAATATTTGATAGAAAAACACAACTTTTCTCCATATATTATGTCCGCAGCAGGATACGGTGAATATAGACCGATAGCTCCTAATGATTCCGCAAAACATAGAGCTTTAAATCGGCGAGTGGATATAATAATTTTAAAATCTACTTTGGAGAACGAGGAACCAAAATAAAGGAGGATTAGCTTTGGCGACCCAACAAAGCTCTGAGAAAAAGAGTATATTAAGAAATGTGGTAATTGTGGTTTTGGTGTTATTTACACTGATGATTATAACTACTTTAGTTACATATTATGTTGCACAGAGTTTTTTACGTGATAGTGTAAATCCACCTGCTGAGTCGCCTAAAAACCACATAACATACGATGCTGGAGAGTTTTTAACAAATTTATCAGACTCAGGTTACATAAAATTGTCTTTGGTTTATTTGATTGATGATAAGGCAGTGGAGAAAGAGTTGGAATTAAAGGAAAGTGAAACAAGAGACAAAATATTCACGATACTTAGATCGATGAAAAACGATTCAGTAAGAGACAGTGAAGGCATGGAAGAACTGAGAGTGTTAATAAAAGAATCCTTAAATGATATCATAGATAGTGGAAATATAACAGATGTGTATTTTACAAGTATTATCGTGAATTAATAGTGGAAGGGTGAGTACTTTGCCAGAGATACTTTCTCAAAATGAAATAGATGCTCTTCTAACAGCCTTATCTAGCGGAGAAGTAAAAGCAGAGGAAATAAAAAGTCAAGAAACTGATAAGAAAGTAAAACCCTATGATTTTAAACGACCTAATAAGTTCTCTAAGGAACAATTACATACTTTGCGCATGATTCACGATAATTTTGCTAGATTGTTAACAACTTACCTGTCTGCTCAATTACGTACTTTAGTTCAGATTGATGTATTTGCTGTGGAACAAATGACCTATAATGAATTTATTTTTTCTGTCCCAAACCCCTCTATTATAGCTGTTGTAGATTTTGTATCATTAAATGGTGCTACAATAATGGAAATGAATCCTTCAGTTGCTTTCGCAATAATCGATAGATTATTAGGGGGTAGTGGTGAATATAATGGGAAATTGCGAGAGCCAACTGATATAGAAAATGGCATTATAGAAAAAATATTTAAAAATATGATAAAAATATTGGGTGATGCATGGAAAGACATCAATGATATAAATCCAACAATGGAAAAAATTGAAACAAACTCCCAATTTATCCAACTAGTTTCTCCTAATGAGGCAGTTGCTTTAATTACATTTAACGCCAAAGTTGGTCAGAGTGAAGGTATGCTTAATCTATGTTTGCCACATATTGTTATGGAACCCATCATATCAAAGTTGTCTACTAGAATTTGGTTATCGACTAGTAAAAGAGAACAATCGGAAAAGACACAAAAAATAATAGAAAAGAAAATATACAATATGCAGACACAGTTAAGAGCGGTGCTTGGTAAAGCACAAATACCCGTTGGTGAGTTTATTAATTTAAAAGTAAACGATGTTATAAAACTAGATAAGAACATAAGAGGCGGTGCGGATATCTATATAAAAGATAAACTAAAATGTTCTGGTAGCATAGGCATTTCTCATAATAAGATGGCGATAAAAATAAACAAATTAGTTGCGGAGGAGGCTAACATATATGGATGAGCAACTGTTATCACAGGAAGAAATTGAGGAGCTCACTAGGGGAATTGAAGACAACAACCAAATTACAAAAGATGAAATAGATGCCTTAGGTGAAATTGGTAACATATCTATAGGTACTTCTGCTACAACCTTATATTCCCTACTTAGAAACAAAGTAGTAATAACAACTCCAAAAGTCAGTATAACAAATATTGCCAAACTAAAAGAAGCCTATCCCATGCCATTTATAAGTGTTGAAGTTTCATATACCTTTGGCTTACATGGTAGTAATTTAATGATTATTAAGGAGGAAGATGCAATTATCATCGCGGATCTTATGATGGGAGGTGATGGTACAAATGTAGGTATCGAACTGGACGAGTTAAGAATGAGTGCTGTAGAAGAGGCAATGAATCAAATGATGGGTTCTGCAGCTACTTCATTATCAACAATGCTCAAAAAGGAAATAAATATTTCACCACCAAAATTAAATAGAATAAATCTGCGTAGTGACACCTTAAAAGGTCATTTTGATGATAATGAAGATATAGTAAAAATATCTTTTACCATGGAAGTTGGAAACTTATTAAAAAGCGAAATTATGCAATTGATGCCTATTCCATTTGCTAAAAACCTTGTTCAACAGCTTTACAATTTAAACAGTCCAGATGAGGTTTTGCCTGAGGATGTAAAAGAAGAAATGGTCGACGAATTTTCCACGGATAACGTACAGAGAGATGAGATTATTCAAAATAAGCAGAAACAGGAACCTTTGACTCCTGCAAGACCCAAAATTACTGTTAATCCGGTTGAATTTGAAGTTTTTGAACAAGAACCAGAAACTGTTCAAAGTTCAAGCATCGACTTAATATTGGATGTTTCTTTAGAAGTTACAGTTGAGCTAGGAAGAACAGAAAAAACCATAAAAGAAATTTTAGAGTTATCTCATGGAACAATCATAGAGCTAGATAAAATAGCAGGAGAACCTGTTGATATTCTGGTAAATGGCAAATTAGTGGCCAAAGGTGAAGTCGTGGTAGTAGATGAAAATTTTGGTGTAAGAATAACAGAAATAATTAACTCGATTGAAAGAGTTAAAAGTTTACAGTAATAGGAGGATGAGTCTAATGGGAGGAATATTAATAGTAGATGATGCTGCTTTTATGAGGATGATGATAAGAGATATACTTACAAAAAATGGATATAAAGTTTCTGGAGAGGCAGAAAATGGTATGGTGGCAGTTCAAAGCTATTCTGAATTGAAACCAGATTTGGTTATTATGGATATTACAATGCCGGAGCTTGATGGCATTGAGGCTGTTAGACGGATAAAAGCAGCTGATTCTTCAGCAAAAATAATAATGTGTTCAGCTATGGGCCAACAGGCAATGGTAATTGATGCAATACAAGCGGGAGCAAGAGACTTTATAGTTAAACCGTTTCAACCGGAAAGGGTAATCGAAGCTGTAAAAAAGGCTCTAAATAATTGATGGTTTATATTGGAGAGTTATTATGAGAAGTAATAAAATATTTATTATTGTTTTTGCCGTTTTATATGTGATATTTTTGGCGGGGCTTGTTTTTGCAAATCCAATTAATATGGACGAAGTAAATAAATATGACTTTGATGTACCAGATAGTAATACGAGGAACGACCAAAAAGCTTCAAACAGTATAATGGCTTTAGCAGCATATATATTATTTTTTTTGATAATTACATTTTTAGCATACTATACTACTCGTTTGGTTGGTAAACATCAGATGAAATTAACATTAAAAAGCAAATATATGCAAGTAATTGACAGTCTGCCTCTAGGCGATGAAAGATCTCTGTATATTGTAAAAACACCACAAGGATTATTAATGATTGGTATTACAAGAGAAGGTATAAGTTTAATTGATAAGTTAGGAGCAGAAGAGACTGATCTAATAAATGAAGTTGAAGCAAATCAAGATACCGTAAATAAAGGCTTTGCTAATAGTTTAAGTAATTATCTAAATAAAATAAAAGACTTTTCGGGACAAAATAGGCTTGGTGGTTAAAGATGAAGAAATATAATAAAATATTTATGTCAATTTTAGGATTTAGCTTATGCTTTTTATATCGTGGAAAAGCATTATATGCTGCTCCTGAAGATACTTTAATACCATCATTTCCTTATATTGATACAATAAATAAACCGACAGATATGGCTTTAGTCTTACAAATAGTATTGCTGCTAACAATTATCTCTCTTGCACCGGCAATAATTGTAATGTTGACGTCTTTTACTAGAACAATTATTGTTCTTTCCTTTGTTAGAAATGGTATTGGTGTTCAACAAGTACCACCTACACAAGTATTAATAGGTCTAGCGCTTTTTATGACAATTTTTATTATGGCTCCGGTATGGGGCGAAATAAACGAACAAGCTTTCCAACCATATATTAATCAGGAAATTAGCATAAATGAAGCCTTGCAAAATGCCCAAATTCCTTTGCGGGATTTTATGTTTAGGCAGACAAGAGAGAAGGATTTAGCTTTATTTGTACATCATGCCAGATTAAATAGTGCTATTAATACACCGTCAGATGTCCCCACTTATGTTTTAATTCCGTCTTTTATTATTAGTGAAATAAAGACAGCTTTCCAAATGGGTTTCATCATATATATACCTTTTCTGGTAATAGATATGATTGTATCAAGTACTTTAATGTCTATGGGGATGCTGATGCTACCTCCGGTAATGATATCTTTGCCTTTTAAAATATTGCTATTTCTTTTAGTTGATGGGTGGAATCTTGTCATTAATTCAATTTTAGTTGGGTTTAAATAATCAATGTGTTAGGATGTGACAAAATATGACCCAAGAAATGGTTATATATTTAGCTAGGGAATCATTATCAACAGCTTTACTTATTTCTGCACCCATGCTAGGTTTTGGGATGTTAGTCGGTATTATAGTAAGTATCTTACAAGCTACAACCCAGATACAAGAGCAAACTCTTACTTTTGTGCCTAAAATAATTGCGGTGATGGCTGCAATAATAATATTTGGCCCTTGGATGTTAAATGTAATTACTAAGTTTACTTACAATCTATTTAATAATCTTCCAAACTTTATATATTAGCAAGGGAATGTTATATGAATATTGAAATTCAGCTGATGAAGTTTTTACTAATTTTATTTAGGTGTTCTGGATTTTTTATATTAACTCCGATTTTTGGGAGACGAGAATTTCCGCCACAGGGTAAAATAGGCTTGGCAGCATTAGTTTCATTTGTAGTTTATCCACTTATATCGGATTTAAATACATACAATAATGTGTGGATTATTGGAACTCATGTCTTAAAAGAGTTTACTGTGGGTATTTCTATGGGTTATGCCACCTTTTTAGTCTTTACCTCCTTGTATTTAGCGGGGGGAATTATTGACATGGAAATAGGTTTCGGAATGGTTAATGTTTTGGACCCCCAAAGCAATACCCAGGTACCTCTAATGGGGAACTTTTTCTATATATTAACCATACTAATGTTTTTGACTATTGATGGCCATCATATGCTAATATCTACTATTATAAAAAGCTACGAAATATTACCACTTGGGCAAGCTGTATTTCATTCAGATTTTTTATTGGCGGTAATTGCATGTTTTAAAGAAATGTTTTTACTCGGTGTAAAAATAGCATTGCCAATAGTTTCTATTGTCTTTTTAACGAATTTAGCTCTTGGAATAATTGCAAGGACTGTACCCCAAATGAATGTTTTTATTGTAGGGCTTCCAATAAAAATTACAGTAGGTATAGTTGGCATGATAATGGTTTTTCCGATGTATTTTGTAGTTATGGATATTATTTATAATGGATCTTATGAAAACATATTGTCATTTTTGAATGGAATGTGGGTAAGACCGTGAATTTACAATTTTTTGCTCAAGAAAGAACTGAGAAAGCAACCCCAAGACGGCGACAGAAAGCTAGAGAAAAAGGACAAGTTTTTTCGAGTAGAGAACTTAACTCTGCTTTAGGGCTATTAGCAAGTTTTTTATTACTAAGAATAGTAGGGAAAAATTTATGTATAAATGCAATTAATTTTTTTTATCATATCTTAAATGATTATATAAATATTGAAACTTTCAACAATGAAGAAATTACTATATTATTTTTCGAAATTATAATATTCATGGGCAAAGCTTTACTGCCGGTACTATCCGCTGCTTTTGTCGTTTCTTTGTTTTCCAACTATATGCAAGTTGGTTTCGTTTTAACATTAGACACGATCTCACCCAAACTTGAACGAATAAATCCAATAGAAGGATTTAAGCGGATATTTTCTCGAAGAAGTCTAGTTGAACTAATAAAATCTATCATTAAAATGTTCGTAGTTGGTTATGTGGTTTATATAAGTATAAAAACACATATAAGCGTGTTTCCTCTAATATTAGATATGGGATTGCTTGAATCTATAGCATTAACCCTAGATATTACATTTGATATAGGAATCAAGGCATGTATAGCATTACTTATATTTTCTTTTTTCGATTACTTTTATCAATGGTATGAATATAATACCGGACTAATGATGTCAAAACAAGATATCAAAGAAGAATTTAAAGAAGTAGAAGGCAATCCACAGATAAAATCACGTATAAGACAGATACAAAGGCAGATGGCTAGTCGTAGGATGATGACAGATGTAAAGAAAGCTGATGTTGTTATTACTAATCCGACTCACTACGCAATAGCATTGGCTTATGATGCAGCTATACATTCTGCACCCATTGTTTTAGCCAAGGGCGCTGATGAGCTAGCGAAGAAAATAAAAAAAATAGCAAATGAAGAGGACATTCCGATTGTAGAAAACAAGGCCTTAGCTCAAACTCTATATAAATCTGTGGAAGTGGGGGGAATTATACCCGAATCTTTATATAACGCTATTGCAGGAAATACTAGCATTTGTCTATAGTTTAAAAGAGAGGGGGATCTAATGAAAAATGAAGTATGGAGATATCCTTGTAGCTATAATGGCTATTTTAGTAATTTTAATGATGATTGTACCTCTCCCTACTTATTTAATGGATTTGTTATTAGTTTTCAATATTACGTTTTCTTTGATCATTCTTCTAATTTCTATGAACATGGAAAGACCACTTGATTTTTCTATATTTCCCTCTCTTCTTCTCTTAACGACAATGTTAAGACTTTCGCTTAATATTTCTTCAACTAGGTTAATATTGTTAAATGGATATGCTGGGAGAATAATTGAGGCATTTGGCAATTTTGTAGTTAAAGGAAATCCTTTAGTTGGGTTTATAATATTTCTAATCATTGTTATAGTTCAATTTATCGTAATTACTAAGGGTGCAGAGAGAGTAGCAGAAGTAGCAGCAAGATTCACCCTTGATGCTATGCCCGGAAAACAAATGAGTATTGATGCAGACCTAAATGCAGGGGTTATTAGCGAAAGTGAAGCACGTAAAAGAAGACAGGAAATACAACAAGAAGCTGATTTCTATGGTGCTATGGATGGTGCTACTAAATTTATTAAAGGTGATGCTATAGCAGGCATAATAATAGCTGTAATAAATGTTGTGGGCGGTCTAATTACAGGAGTGATGTTTCAAGGTCTTGAGCTATTAGAAGCAGTTAATAGATATACACTTCTCACTGTTGGCGATGGCCTTGTTAGCCAAATACCAGCTCTCTTAATTTCAACTGCTACAGGTATTGTTGTAACAAAAGTTGCAAGTTCTGGACACTTAGGTGAAGATATAATGAGACAACTCACATCGTACCCAAGACTTTTACTGTTGACTGCCGGTGCTTTAGGCTTATTTGCAATTATTCCTGGTTTGCCTTTTGTGCCATTTATGATTTTAGCAGGAACAATGGGTTATTTAGGAGTATCTTTACAAAAAGCTTCTGAGCAAGAAATAAGAAAAACGGATGAAGCTCAAAAACAAAAAGAGCTAGAAGAGATGAGAAAACCCGAAAACATATATTCGTTGCTCCAAGTAGATCAAATTGAAGTAGAATTTGGGTATAATATTATTCCGTTAGCTGATGCAAATCAAGGCGGAGATTTACTTGATAGAGTTGTGATGATTCGAAGACAGTGTGCTTTGGACTTAGGTATGATTGTACCCATGACAAGATTACGAGATAATATACAGCTTAAGCCTAATGAATATGTAATAAAAATAAAAGGTGTAGAAGCAGCTAGAGGAGAATTGCGAATTGATAACTATATGGTTATGAATCCAACGGGAGGATCTTTAGATATTGAAGGTATTGAAACTAAAGAGCCAGCATTTGGGTTACCGGCTAAATGGATTTCAAGTGATAAAAAGGAATCCGCAGAATTGAAGGGATATACCATTGTTGATGCCTCTTCAGTGCTTGCTACGCATTTAACTGAGGTTATTAAGATGTATGCTCATGAGTTATTAGGACGTCAGGAAATTAAGAACATTTTGGACAATTTAAAAGAGCAATATCCGGCACTGGTAGATGATATTGTACCTAAAATCTTGACAATTGGCGAATTACAAAAGGTATTGTCCAACTTGCTTAAAGAAAGTGTTCCAATTAGAGATATAGTAACAATTTTAGAGACCCTTGGCGACTATGCCACATTGACGAAAGATACCGATATGTTGACTGAATATGTCAGGCAAAGATTAAAAAGGGTTATTACTGAGCGTTTTGTTCAAGGCAATATAGCCAAAGTAATCACTTTGGACCATGAGGTAGAAGATATCATTATCAATTCGATTCGACAAAATGAATATGGAACTTATGCGGCAATAGATCCATCTACAATTCAAAAAATAAGAAATAGCTTAATAAATTTAGTTAATGAATTAGGTATGAAAGGTATATCTCCTATAGTTTTAACTAACCCAATGGTTAGATTATATTTTAAGAGAATCATTGAAGACACTATTTCATTTTTACCAGTTATATCCTATAATGAACTAGAACAGAAGGTTGAAGTACAGTCAGTGGGGATGGTGATGCTTAGATGAAAATAAAAACATATGTAGCGGACAATGTTCAAGAAGCATTTTATAAAGTAAAGACAGAACTTGGTAAAGATGCAGTAATTTTGCAAACTAAACAAATTAAAAAAGGGGGATTCTTCGGTTTTTTTGGTAAAAGAATGGTTGAAGTTATTGCCGCAAATGATATTACTTTAAAAACAGATATTCCTAAAAAAACATTTTTAAACAACAGTAATAACTTTGCCAGTATTACAAAAAAACAAATTGAAGCTAATAATTACGGAAGTATAGATGAGATTAAAAATGAAATGGAAGAAGTTAAAAGTTTGCTAAATAAAATGTATTCCGAACAAAAAAAGGATAATTCTGTTTTAAATATTAATATTCCTGAACCTTTTATAGAACACTGGGAAAGAATGCATGAAATGCAGGTGGATAATGAAGTTATTCATAAGATTATTGAAAATACTCAAAGGAACCTATCTGAAACTGAAATTACTGATAAGACGAAAGTACTTAATGCCCTAAAAAATGAGATAGCATTATTAATTGATAAAGTAGAGCCTATTAGATTGTTAGATAAGAAAAATATTGTTACTTTTATTGGCCCTACAGGAGTGGGTAAAACAACCACAATTGCAAAATTAGCGGCACATTTTGCATTATATAAAGAAAAAAAGTCGCAATGATTACTGCCGATACATTTAGAGTCGGGGCTATTGAACAATTAAAACTATATGGGGACATATTAGAAATTCCTGTATATGTTGTACATAGCAACACTGAAATAGAGAACATATTAAAAAATTTAGTTGATTATGAACTTCTTTTGATAGATACAATGGGATTTAGTCCAAATAATCGTATTCAAATTAAAAAAGTTAAGAGTCTACTTGACTATCTCAAACCTAATGATATTTTTATGGTTATTAGTGCAGCTACTAAAAACACGGACATGATTGAAATTTTGAATAATTACCGTGAGTTAAATTATAAAAAAATAATAGTTACAAAATTGGATGAGACCAAATCTTATGGGACGATTTTAAACGCAATCAATATTACGGGGTGTAAATTATCATACTTGACTACTGGACAAAATGTTCCTGATGATATTGAAGTAGCTTCAGGAGATAAGATTGCAGATATGATTTTGGGGGCAGAATGAGATGTATGAACAGGCTTCTAAGTTGAGGCATATTGTTGCTCAAAAAAAAACATCTATCTATAAACCAAAAAATATCAAGGTTTATTGTGTTTCAAGTGGTAAAGGCGGAGTGGGAAAAACAAATGTGTCAGTTAATATTGCAATTGCTCTACAAAGCATGGGAGAAAGAATACTAATTATTGATGCTGATCTTGGTCTTGCTAACATTGATGTTGTAATCTGGTTTATATCCAAAATATAATTTATCTCATATTTTAACTTTAGGTAAACCTATTAGTGATGTAATCTTGGAAGGTCCGATGGGTGTTTCCATCCTCCCGGGTGCATCTGGTATTCAAAAAATGGCTAATCTCTCTGACAATGATTTGCGTATTATCGCAGATAGTTTTAAAAGTATTGAGAGTAATTATGATAAAATAATTATAGATACAGGTGCAGGGATTTCAGATAATGTAATTTCTTTTATTAAGTCATCCAATGAAGTAATAGTTGTAACAACACCGGAACCAACTGCTGTAACTGACGCTTATGCTCTCATCAAGATTGCTTATAGATATTGCGACAATATTAATGTTATTGTCAACAAGGCAGACAATTATAAAGAAGCAAAACATACTATGGAAAAGCTGTTTAAAGCTGCTGAAAAGTTTTTAAACATAAAAATAAACTATCTTGGATTCCTTTTGGAAGATAGGGCTGTGCATCGCTCAAATATGGTTCAAACACCTTTTTACATTAAACATCCTGATAGCCTCGCCTCAAAATGTATATTAAATATTAGCAAAAAACTTTTACATGATGAGGGGCAAGTACCTAATGAACCTGTTTCAACCATTGATAGCTGGTTTAGAAAGCTCATGACAGTTATAAAAGAGGGTATGGGGGCTGAATAATTGAAAACAACTTTTTTTGAAATAGGAATGAGAGTTAGTATTGGAGTAAAGATATCAGAAACTAAATATTACTTTTCTTCTAAAATTGAGGATTTAGAGGAAGATAATATTATTTTGAACATGCCTATGAGACTTGGAAGGATATTCTTTCTAGGTATTAATGAAAAAATATATATTTATTTTTCGAAAAAAGGTTCTTACTATTGCTTAGAGGGTAAAGTTGTAGATAAGAAGTATGACCCTATCCCGGTTATTTCAGTAAAGCCATTAAAAGAACCTTATAAAGAACAAAAAAGAAGTTATTTCAGACTAGAAATCACATTAAAAGCTCTTATAAAAATTAATAATTGTGATAATTGGCATGAGAGCTATACTCGAGATTTAAGTGCAGGCGGAGTGAGATTATCCTTTTCAAATAAGATTAAAAAAGGGAGTATTATTCAGTTAAAAATACCTGAAATTTTAGGTGACGAAGTTCTAAAAGCGATTGTTGTTAGAATGCAAAAACACTCCTTAAAACCTAAAAGATATTATGACATTGCCGCTATGTTTATAGAAGTAAACGAACAAACCCAGGATAAAATTGTTAAATATTTGCTTGCTGAACAGAGAGAACTTAGGAAAAAGGGTATTGAATAAGTGTTATATCAAATTAGCTAGTTTGGCAAATCAAGATAATAGAGGTGGAAAAATGAACAATCAATATATGGACGTTTTTCTAGAAGAGGCTAGAGAACATATAGATAGCCTAAATGATCATCTTTTAAAATTAGAGAGTAATCCCACTCAAGATATTGTTGATGAAATATTTCGCTCTGCTCATACTTTAAAGGGCATGTCAGGTACGATGGGTTATAACCAGCTTTCGGAAATAACTCATGAAATGGAAAATTTACTTCAAGAAATAAGAAGCCACAAAATCGAAGTTAACACAGAAATAATTGATACTATTCTACAGTGTGTAGATCTCCTTGAAGAACTTATCAGTGATATAGAAGAACATGGTGAAGAAAAAGAACGAGATATTAGTACTATAATAAGTAGGTTAAAAGCAAAAAACATGTATTATCAAAAAACAATGTCAAAGCAATTCGTTGACCAAGAAACAAAATCTCATGATTTTAATGAGTTTGAAGAACGAGTAATACATCAAGCTTTAAGTGAAGGATTGTCAATCTGGGAAATAGTTATAAAACTAGCAGATGATTGTCTTTTAAAATCGGCAAGAGCGTTTCTTGTTTTTAAAACCTTAGAAACATTTGCTGAGATTATAAAAACTAAGCCTGAAGTTCAAGATATCGAAGATGAAAACTTTGATACAGAGTTTACTTTATATTTAGTTACAAAATATAGTAAAGAAAATATATTGAAATCTCTAGAAAATATATCAGAAATCGATACTATTGAGATTGAAGAAGTAAATAAAGATTCACTTAATAATAAAAATGGTATTACAAAAGAAAACCATAAAGAAAATATAACATATACTCCAATAACAAAAAACCAAACTGCTGCTAAACGAGTGACGAATATTAAGAAAACTAGTAAGACATTAAGGGTGGATATAAGTAGATTAGATGTATTAATGAATCTTGTAAGTGAATTGATCATAATAAAAACACGTTTATATGATATTGATGCAAGAACAAATGAAAATGTGCAACGCGAAACTGTTGAATACCTTGAACGTATTACATCTAATCTTCATGATGCAGTAATGAAAGTCAGAATGGTACCTATTGAAACAGTGTTTAACAGATTTCCGAGGGTTGTATATGACCTTTCCAAAGAATTGTCGAAAAAAATTGATTTGATTATAGAAGGAGCAGAAACAGAACTTGATAGAACTATCATCGATGAAATCGGAGATCCTTTAATTCACTTAATACGGAATGCGGCTGACCATGGGATTGAGAATCCTTCAGAAAGGATTAGCAGGGGCAAACCAGAAACCGGAACCATCAAACTAAAAGCATACCATGATGGTAATAACGTAGTTATCGAGATATCAGATGACGGAAAAGGTATTAATTTAAAAAGTATATTAGAAAAGTCTATAGAATTGGGATTAGTTGAAAAAGATCAGAGTGGCAACTTAAAAGATTATGAAATAACATCATTTTTGTTTGAGCCGGGTTTTAGTACTAAGAGTAATGTGACCGATGTGTCAGGAAGGGGTGTTGGACTTGATGTAGTAAAAACAAAAATAGAATCATTAGGTGGCTCTATTGAGATAATTAATAAACAGCATGTTGGCACAACATTTTTGATAAGATTACCTCTCACCTTAGCAATTATTCAGGCTTTAATGGTACAAGTAGGTAATGAAAAGTTCGCTATACCCCTTAGTGCGATTAGGGAAACCGTAATAATTCCTTTTGAAGAAATAAAGAAAGTACAAAAAAATGAAGTAATTATACTGAGAGGAAAAGTCATTCCATTAGTAAGACTAAACAAAGCATTGGATATACATAGCAATGATAGCCAATTTGATGAATTAACAATGGTGATTGTAAAGAAGGGTGAAAAAGATGTTGGCTTAGTAGTAGATAGTTTAATAGGTCAGCAGGAAATTGTTATTAAGACATTAGGAAATTTGTTGAAGAACATCAAATTTATTGCCGGTGCTACTATACTCGGTGATGGTCAGGTTGCTTTAATTCTTGATGTAAACAATCTATTATTAATCTAGAGGAGGATAATTATGAGTGAAAGTATTCGTCAGTTTGTTGAATTTAAATTAGGTGATGAAAAATATGGAATAGATATATTACAGGTAAAGACAATAGAGAGAATGATGCCAATAACCAGGGTTCCTAAAGCCCCTGACTTTGTTGAAGGTGTAATTAATTTGAGAGGTGAAATAGTACCTGTTATAGATTTAAAAAAAAGATTTGATTTGCCTTCTAGCGATGAAACAACTGATAATACCAGAATAATAATTGTTTCAGTAGATGATTTAACAGTAGGAATGATAGTTGATTCAGCTACAGAAGTAGTTCAACTATCTCAGAAGGATATTGAGCCAGCACCATCGATAACAAGCAGCATAGACTCAAATTACTTGGATGGAGTTGGTAAGTTCCAAGAGAGATTATTAATACTACTTAATGTTGCTAAGCTTCTAAAACCCCAAGAAATAAGCCAGTTGGCTCAAATGTGAAGGTGAAAAATGTTGTACTCTGATTTTGAGATTGATGCATTAAGGGAGATAGGAAATATCGGTGCAGGCAATGCAGCAACAGCTTTATCTATGCTTCTTTCCAAAAAAATAATAATTAAGGTTCCGCAAATAAGGATTATTCCCTTTGATGAAGTTTCCATGTCAGTTGGCGGGCCCGAGAAGCCTGTATTTGGTATTTTCATGCGTATAAATGGAAATATTGACGGTAATATTTTAATAATTATATCAAAACAGGATGCTTATAATTTAGTAGAGAGATTGTTAAATGTAAAGATAGATACAAGCAAGGCTCTTTCTAATATGGCAGAATCTGCATTAATTGAATTGGGTAATATTGTTGGAAGTTCATACATCACTGCGCTATCTGAGCTAACTAAACTTTCAATAAAGATTTCAGTTCCTAGTTTAGCCTTTGATATGGCCGGAGCGATAATAAGTTTTCCTCTTAGCTTATATGGTTATTTAGGTGATACTGCTTTTTTAATCGATACTGAGTTTATAGAGGGCTTAGATGGCATAACACTGCATTATTTATTAGTACCTGATGATGAGTCTTTAAAAATACTGCTCGATGCTATAGGAGTGAATTCTATTGAACGTAACAGTCCGAGTAGGGATGGCGGAATATAAAGTGGCAAAGTCCCCTGCTATATTAACAACTTTGGGATTAGGTTCATGCTTAGGGGTTGTTTTGTATGATAGAATTAGGAAAATTGGTGGTTTAGCTCATGTAATGCTTCCTGATAGCAATCTAAGCAGCAAAAAAGATTACAATCCAGGTAAGTTTGCAGATACTGCTATTGATGCATTGATTATAGATATGGCCAAATATGGGTCAGAAAAAAAAGATTTAGTTAGTAAAATAGCAGGTGGAGCACAGATGTTCCAAATAAAAACCGAGAGCAATATTTTGCAAATCGGAAAAAGAAATGTACAAGCAGTTAAAAATAAGCTAGCCCAGCTGAATATAAAAATAATAGCGGAAGATGTTGAGGGTAATTATGGTAGAACTATAGAATTGTGCTGTGAAACTGGAAAACTTACCATCAAGACAATTGGATTTGGTACTAGGATTATATAATATGAGGTGGCAAGATGTCATCTATTAATACCGAAAAACTGTGGGAAAGTTATTATAATAACAAGGATAGTCAAACAAAAGGGAAGCTTGTTGAGAAATACCTCCCATTGATTAAACACATAGCAAGTCGAATAAATATTAATCTACCACCTTACATAGAGTATGAAGATCTGATAAGTTATGGTATATTTGGATTAATGCAGGCTATTGATAGATATGATATAACAAAAGGGGTAAAATTTGAAACATACGCCTATACACGAATCAGAGGCTCAATTATTGATGAATTGCGAAAGCTAGATTGGATTCCGCAGAACACACGGAAAAAAGCAAAAATGATTCAAGACGCATTTTCTGAATTGGAGCAAAGTCTTAGTCGCTCAGTTAATGACAAAGACATATGTGATTATCTAGATATTGATATAAAACAGCTTCATGAGATATATAAAGAAGTAAGTGCAATTTGGGGTCCTCTTTCTTTTGATGATTTAATAGGATTTGAAGATGATAGACAGGTTTCTATACAACCAGATGCTTATGCTGAAATAGAAGAGCTTAAAGAACTGTTGGGAAACGCTATAAATCAACTTCCCCCTCAAGAGAAACTTGTAATAACGCTTTATTATTATGAAGGCTTAAATTTTAAAGAAACAGCCCAAGTACTTGATTTATCGCAAGGGAGAATATCTCAGCTTCATACAAAAGCAATTTTACGATTAAAAGGATATTTAAGTAAAAAACGAGCTATTACGTGACAAGGGAGGTTGGAGAAGTGGAAGCAAATAGCAACAAGACAAGAAGAATTATGAAATGGGCAATTGAAAAGACTCAAGAAGAAGTTGAGAATGAAGAAATAATGATAAATAACCATACATGTAAAGATAATAAAGAGGATGCTCAAGTTGTTATAGAAATATCAGAGAATGAGATGAGTGCAACTATTTTCATTATTCCTCCAAATGGAGGTAGAATACCTACATATGAAGAGATACTAGAAAAGCTTAAGGCTAGAAAAATTGTTTATGGGATTGATTATGACAAGATAAAAACTGTTCTTTCAAAGGGTTTATTTAATTCAACAATTCAAATAGCTTCGGGAAAACCTGTTAAAAATGGAGAAAACGGTTATGTAAATTATTTTTTTAAAACAATTTTGGACCTTAGACCAAAAGAACTAAAAAACGGTTCAGTTGATTTTTATAACTTAGACCTTGTAAATAATGTGAAAGAAGGAGAACTACTTGCGGAAATAGTCCCACCAACTAAAGGTTTTCATGGAAAAACAGTTACAGGCAAAAATATACCTGCAAAGGATGGCAAAGAGGCAAGAATACGCGCAGGGAAGAATATTGCTACATCGGAAGATGGTCATAAATATTTTTCTAAAATTGACGGTCAACCAATTTTGCATGATAGCAAACTTAGTGTCTTGCCAATTTTGGAAATTAAAGGTGATGTAGGACCTGCAACCGGTAACATAAATTTCTTGGGTAGTGTAATTGTCAGAGGTAATGTAAAGAGTGGTTTTGCAATTAAAGCTGATGGTGATATTGAAATAAATGGAATCGTTGAAGCGGCAGAAATAGTGTCTGGTGGAAGTATAAAGATAAATAGAGGAGTGCAAGGGCAGGGAAAGGGTATACTCAAAGCAAAGAATGACTTTTCAGCAAAATATATAGAAAACGCTACTGTGGAGGCAGAGCAAAATATTAATATTTTTGAATCTGCTATGCATAGCTTTCTTTTCGCTGGAAGGAAAATTAAATTGCAGGGCAAAAAGGGTTTAATTGTTGGCGGAATGGCCAAAGCTGGTGAAGGTTTAAGTGCTAAAACTATTGGTTCACCGATGTCTACTTATACTGAGATTGAAGTTGGCATAAACCCAAATTTAAAGAAAGAATATCAGGAATTGAATATTAAACTTCAACAAATAGATAACGATTTAAAAAAAATACATCAAGCAATTCAAGTTTTATCGAGATTAAAAGACAGGGGTTCACTTACTGATGACAAAAAAGACTTATATGTAAAACTCTTAAAAACTAAAGAGACACTTCTGCAACAACAAACAAATCTAAATAGTAAAAAAGAAAAATATGATTTAATGTTTTCTTTTTCCACTCGATCAAAAGTATCAGCGTTCAATGTTGTATATTCTGGAGTTAACATAATTATAGGAAATGCCAGCTTGAAATTAAGAGATCAAATCAAACATGCAACCTTCTATTATTATGAAGGCCAAATAAGGTTTGGCCCTTATGAAAGCTAGGTGTTTTTATGACTATAAGGCCTATTGATCTTAAGATCACAATGCCGAAAACAATCGAAATATCTAAAACACAGCAATATCTTAAAGACAGTAGTGATATAAATAAAGATTTGATGACAGCTCAATTCCAAGAACAGTTGCAAACATCAAAACAAAAAATTAATAAACGTGATGAAACACAAAATGTTCTTATAGAACAAGAAAGTAGTAAATCACAAAAAGATAGATATAAAGGGAACAAACAAAATAAAAAGCAGAACAAAGAGCAAAAACAATATTCTTCAAAAAAACGCGGAAATCACATAGATCTCAAGATATAAAGTTTTTAACGTAAAACTATAAACATATTTTTATACTATATAATAAATACTGAAATCTCCATTTACTCATAATTCCGATAAAAATAGTAGGATATAAAGGTTAGAATGAAGTTACCTACTGTACAAGATATGGGTTAAAAGGCATGTTCTACCAGTAACCAATGAACTGCTTAATGGGGAAAAGATAAAAGGGTGGGTGTTTTTTAAATATTTGAAATCAAATATTCGTTAGTTCAATAGAATCAGATCTTTTAAATGTTGCGAGATGTAATTGCAGAGATTATATCTTTGGGTTAAAATTTAGCTGAGCTAAGAAGATAGATTATAGCAATAAATGAATTTATTAATATTAAGATGTAATCGTATACGAAACAATATATATTATACTGAATATGATGATTGTATAACACATCTAGTATGGGAAAAAATAAGAGACAATAAATACAGTTGATTCAATTACATCACAATATATGTGCATATATAGATTAAATGGATTTAGGAATATATTAAAAAATTGAAAGGAGATGCAATTTGAGGAGAATATATATGGATTATGCTGGTACTACACCAATGAGGGAAGAAGTACTTGATGCAATGATGCCATATTTTACTATGAAGTTTGGAATGCTTCAACCATATGCTATTATGGTAGAGAAGCGAAGACAGCCTTATATGATAGTAGAGAAAAAATTGCTCACTTAATAGGTTCAGACCCAAAAGAAGTATTTTTTACCTCAGGTGGAACAGAGGCTGACAATTGGGCTTTAAGAGGAATAGCTAATGCAAATAGGAATAGAGGAAATCACATCGTTACTACTTCTATAGAACATCATGCAATTTTACACACTTGTCAGTATTTAGAAAAGAAAGGTTTTAAAATAACTTTTTTACCGGTAGATGAAAATGGATTAATTAATGTAGAAGATATTATAAATGCTATAACAGATGAAACAATTTTAGTTTCTATTATGCATGCTAATAACGAGATAGGTACAATTCAACCAATTGAAATAATATCAAAAGTAATAAAAGATAAAAATCCAAATATTTATTTTCATACTGATGCAGTTCAAACGGTGGGAAAAATACCAGTAAAAGTGAAGGACTTAGGCGTAGACCTATTAAGCATTTCTTCACATAAAATATATGGTCCCAAAGGGATAGGAGCATTATATATCAAAAAAGGTGTAAAAATTTCACCGTTAATGATAGGTGGTTCACAAGAGAACAACCGGAGAGCTGGAACAGAGAATGTACCCGCAATAGTAGGATTTGGAAAAGCTGCAGAGCTGGCTGAAATGGAAATGGAAGATCAATATGAAAGACTTATATATCTTAGAGACAAATTGATAAGTGGTATTTTACGAAGAATTCCTTTTACGCATTTGAATGGTCATCCTTCTAATAGACTACCACATAATATCAATATTTCTTTTGAGTTTGTAGAAGGAGAATCTTTACTTTTAAATCTTGACATGAAAGGCATTTGTGCTTCTAGTGGATCGGCATGTAGCTCTGGTTCATTAGAACCTTCACATGTACTTTTAGCAATTGGCTTGCCGAAGGAAGTTGCCCGTGGTTCACTACGATTGACTCTAGGTAGATATAATAATGAAGAGGAAATTGATTATTTTCTCGAAATATTACCTAATATAGTGAATAAATTAAGGGGAATGACTTCTCTTTTTGAAGTAAAAAATAATTCACCACAAAATATATAAAATATGAAGCTAGTATGAATAGGTAGTGATAAAATTGTTGAAAAAAAACAAAGTAGTTGTAGCAATGAGCGGAGGCGTAGATAGCTCTGTATGTGCTTTGTTATTAAAACAAAAAGGATATGACGTAGTCGGCATAACTACCCAGATATGGCAAGATATATCATACGAAAAACAATTAAAAGAAGGCGGTTGCTGTTCTATTGAGGCAGTACATGATGCTCGGAGAGTAGCTGATAAGATAGGCATACCATACTATGTAATTAACCTGAAACAGGATTTTGATGATAGAGTAATAAAATATTTTGTTAATGAGTATATTTTAGGCCGAACTCCGAATCCTTGCATTGTATGCAATAGAGACTTTAGGTTTAAAGAACTTTTAAAAAAAACAATGGAAATAGATGCTGATTTTTTAGCTACAGGCCACTATGCGAAAGTTGAATACGATACAAATAATGAGAGATATATTATAAAAAAATCTATAGATACTCATAAGGATCAATCATATTTCTTATATGGCCTTACTCAATCTCAATTGAAACACATTCTTTTTCCTTTGGGCTATTACACAAAGGCAGAAATAAGAGAAATAGCTGATAGAGAAGGATTACTTGTTGCAGATAAACCAGATAGCCAAGATATATGCTTTATAGACACTAATTATCATGACTTTATAAACGAAAGAGTACCTAATAAATTTAGACCTGGACTATTTGTTGATATAAATGGAAATGTATTAGGGAAGCATAAAGGAATACCTTTCTATACTATTGGTCAAAGAAAAGGTCTTGGGATTTCTGCCGGAAAACCCCTTTATGTCGTAAATATAGATTTTGACAAGAATACTATAGTTTTAGGAGAAGAGCAGTATCTTTATGTTAAAGAGTTCATAGTTTTCAAAATGAACTGGGTAGCTATAAGTGATCTAACACAAACAATGAAAGTTAATGCAAAAATAAGATATAATTTCAGTGAAAAGCCAGCTAAGATAATTCCTTCTAATGACGATACTGTTAAAGTTGTTTTTGATGAGCCACAGAAGGCTGTGACACCCGGACAGGCAGTAGTTTTTTATAATGATGATATAGTAATTGGTGGTGGAATAATAAAACAAAAGCTATAATCTTGAATAAAATACGCTATATGCGTATTTTTTTATATTTTTTGGGAAAACTTTAAAGAGATGTAATTTCGAGCATTCTATTTTAAACTCACATCTTCTTTTGAGGTGAAAAAATTGATTACATGTCCTTTGTGTAGTAAGAAATCAGTTGGTAGAGTAGGAAGCAATCAGTACTATTGTTGGGATTGTTTTGTTGAATTTTTAATTATGAAAGATAAAACATTAATATATGAAGTATGTGATGATGGTAGTTTATCGCCATATCGCCAAGATAATAGCCCGTTAACAATAGGTAATTATAAGAGGTGACAGCATTATAAAGATATTTTCAAACCGGATGTTTGTATACCGGCTTTTTTTATTTACTTTTGTATTATTGACCTTAATTTTCCTTATTTTCTATAGAGAAAAAATAAGTGCAGTGGTCTTACCTTTTGCAATTGGGATATTTATTGCATATATATTAAACCCCATAATTGAATATCTATTGACCAAGGGTATAAAGAGATCTGCTGCTGTTGCGATAATATATTTTATATTAATTGGCACTCTAATCATTGCTTTAATATACATAATACCAGTTTTTATTTTTGAATTAAACAATCTCATAGATACAGTACCACTTTATACTAAGGAAGCTCAAAAGATAATTACTTATTTTAGAACACAATATTTGTCATCGTTACCACTTAGTCTTCAGGAAGTCGTTGACAGAAATATAGACCGATTGGAAAAAACTGTTACTGGATTACCTGCAAAAAGTTGCTGATTCAATAATTACTACTTTTTCAAGTATGTTTAGTATAATACTAGGACCGATTTTAGGATTTTATTTATTAAAAGATTTAGATAAAATAAAAGATAGTATGATTAAATACCTGCCAAAATCATATCGGAACAACATTATTAGGTGGTTTGGTAAAATTGTTAATACCTTAGGTAAATATATAAGAAGTCAATTGATAGTAAGTTTAATTGTTGCTTTTTTTACAACTATAGCTATGGTAATCTTGGACATTGATTTTGCTTTTATTATTGGAGTTTTATCAGGTGTAACTAATATAATTCCGTATTTTGGCCCTTTTTTTGGGGTAATGCCTGCTGTGATAATTGCGATACTCCGGTATCCCTATAAAATACCATGGTTAATCATTTCTATGCTAATAATACACCAATTGGAAAGCGGAATAATATCACCACATATAGTTGGAGAACATGTGGGATTACATCCAATAACAGTCATATTTTCACTTTTAATAGGGGGAAATTTTTTTGGATTATTTGGTCTTGTTTTAGCAGTTCCTGTAGCTGCCTTGTTGAAACTTATCTTACATAACAAAGAAAATAGTGAAAAATAAATTATTAAATTTTAAAATTGCAAGTTCTTGCACTCATATAAAATTTATGGTATACTAACACACGGTAAATTTACACACGTTAATGGATTTTAAAGGTGGTGCCTTAGGGTTTCTTTAAAAAATGAAATTAGCGGAGGTTACAAAAAACCAGGAGGTGAAAAAATGTCAATCGTTTCTATGAAACAACTTTTAGAAGCTGGTGTGCATTTCGGTCACCAGACAAGAAGATGGAATCCCAAAATGAAAGAGTATATTTTTACTGAGAGAAATGGGATTTATATTATTGATCTTCAAAAAACTGTCAAAAAAATTGAAGAAGCTTATGAGTTCGTGAAAAACATTTCAGCAGAAGGTGGTTTTATACTTTTTGTTGGTACTAAGAAACAAGCTCGTGAGTCTCTTCAAGAGGAAGCTCAGAGATGTGGTATGTATTATGTTAATCAACGTTGGCTAGGTGGCATGTTGACAAACTTTAAAACGATTCGTAAAAGAATAGACAGACTTCACGAATTGGAAAAGATGGAAGAGGAAGGGCTCTTTGAGGTTTTGCCCAAAAAAGAGGTCCTTAACCTACAACATGAAAAAGAACGCTTGGAAAAGAACCTTGGTGGTATAAAGGACATGACAGAGCTTCCGCAAGCAATTTTTATAGTTGATCCTCGCAAAGAGAGAATAGCTATTCAGGAAGCTAGGAAGTTAAACATCCCCATAATAGCAATTGTGGATACAAATTGCGATCCGGATGAAGTAGATTATATCATCCCCGGAAATGATGATGCTATAAGAGCAGTTAAGCTGTTAACAGAAAAGATAGCAGATGCCGTTATTGAAGGTAGACAAGGTGAACAAATGGAAGCAGAATAGTAGTATATTTTAAGGTAAGGGGGCTTATACTACCCTTACCTTTTATTTCAAAAAACAGGGAGGTTTTGCTATATGATTACTCCTCAGCAGGTTAAAGAATTGCGCGAGCGAACTGGTGCAGGAATAATGGATTGCAAAAAGGCTTTAACTGAAACTGATGGTGACATTGAAAAAGCCATTATAATACTGCGGGAAAAGGGATTATCTAAAGCAGCAAAAAAAATGAGTCGTATTGCTTCTGAGGGGATTATACAATCATACATACATGGGAATGGTCGTATAGGTGTGCTTGTTGAAATTAATTGTGAAACGGACTTCGTAGCTAGAAATGAAGAATTTCAGAACTTCGCAAAAGATATTGCGATGCAAATAGCTGCATCTAATCCTAAATATCTTTCTGCAGATACTGTACCACAAGAAGTTATAGAAAAAGAACGTGAGATATTACGAGTACAAGCTTTAAACGAAGGCAAACCAGAAAAAATAGTTGATAAAATAGTAGATGGCCGTATTAAAAAGTATTTTGAGGAGAATTGTCTTTTGGAACAAGCTTATATAAGAGATCCTGAGAAGAAAGTTTCGGATCTTCTAATGGAAAAGATAGCTGTAATTGGTGAGAACATTGCAATAAGCCGTTTTGTGCGATTTGAACGAGGAGAAACCACACAGTAAGATAATTTTAAAGACAATTAGATTAAAAGAGACACCATAATAGTGTCTCTTTTTTAGAAAAAGAGGATTTCTAGACAAAATATAGAATTCTTTTAGCAAAGAGAGGGTTTTCATGAAAAAACCAATTTATAAAAGAGTTGTACTAAAAATTAGCGGCGAGGCATTAGCTGGAGAAAAGGGTTTTGGAATAAATCAGGATATTATTAATTCTATTGCAGATCAGATTAAAGAAATTCGCGATCTTGGTGTTGAAGTTGCTATCGTTGTGGGTGGTGGGAATATATGGAGAGGTAGAAACTCCGAACAAATGGATAGAGCTACAGCTGATTATATGGGCATGTTAGCAACTGTTATAAATTCACTAGCTTTACAAGATGCTTTAGAAAATAGAAATGTTCAAACTCGAGTGCAGACAGCAATAGAAATGAAAGAAGTTGCTGAACCTTATATTAGGCGAAGAGCTACAAGGCATCTTGAAAAAGGGCGGGTTGTAATTTTCGCGGCAGGCACAGGGAATCCATTTTTTTCCACAGATACAACTGCTGCATTAAGAGCAGCTGAGATTGAAGCAGAAGTGATTTTACTGGCAAAAAAAGTTGATGGTGTGTATGATTCCGATCCTATAAAGAATACTTCAGCACAAAAATTTAGTACTCTTAATTATATAGATGTTTTAAACCGTGGTTTGGGAGTAATGGATTCAACAGCAACATCTTTATGCATGGATAATAATATTCCCATTATTGTTTTCGGGATATCAACACCGGGTAATATTAAAAGAGTGGTATTAGGAGAAAATATAGGAACATTAGTAAGGGGGAGTTGATTAAAGTATGGATAAAAAGATTTTTTCTGAAATTGAAGAACGAATGAAAAAAATTTTAGAAAATCTCAAGTCGGAATTTACAACTATACGAACGGGACGAGCTTCAGCTGCACTTCTTGACAAAATATATGTAGATTATTATGGAACACCAACTCCAATAAATCAAGTTGCTTCTATCAATGTTCCAGAACCAAAAATGCTACTTATACAACCTTGGGACTTAAAAATGTTAGGAGTAATAGAAAAAGCTATTTTAAAGTCCGATCTTCATTTGACCCCAAATAATGATGGTAAAGTTATAAGATTAATTCTACCAGAGTTAACAACAGAAAGAAGACAAGAGCTTGTTAAAATAGCCAAGAAAAAAACCGAAGAAGCTAAAGTTGTTATCAGAAATATTCGCAGAGAGTATAAACGATACTTTAAAAAAGATGGAGAAGAATAAGGAAATTTCTGAAGATGATCTGAAACGTTCTCAGGATGAGATTCAAAAAATAACTGATTCCAATATAGAAAGTGCTGAAAAAATATTTGCCAATAAAGAAAAGGAAATAATGGAGGTGTAATTAATAGCCAAGAAAAAAATAGAAATAATTGGATTCCATTTAGACAAGGCTGTTAAACTACTTAATGATATGAATATGTCTATTAGCAAAATAATATATACTAAACCAGATAAAAGAACAACAAAAAACTATAATGATGCAAGAATTGTGCGAATCGATATAAACGAAAATGACATAACATTAGTTGCTGCATTATTTCCCATTTTACATTAGAATTATAAAGCACTGTCCAGTTGAGGTGTTAATAGAAGAATAAAACCCTCTCTTTAGAGGGGGTTTTTTATAAGAAGCGAGGGGAAAACTCGTGAGTAAAGCTAGCATAGAAAATAATATTAACTCACAAAAAATACCAGAACATATAGCTATTATTATGGACGGTAATGGTCGATGGGCAAAAAAAAAAGGGTCTTCCGCGGTTTGCAGGTCATTGGGCTGGAGCCGAATCATTAAGAGAAATTATAAAGTACTGTGTAGAGTTAAAAATAAAAACTTTAAGTGTGTTCGCATTTTCTTCTGAAAATTGGAAAAGACCAGTTCAAGAAGTTGAGGCTATATTGAATCTTTTGTTATACTATTTAAAAAAGGAGATTAATACTTTACATAAAAATAACATTAAAATTGTAGTGTCTGGTAATTGGGAAGAGTTGCCTGACAGAATTGTTGCTGAAATAAACAAAAGTATCCAGATTACACAAGGTAATTCCGGGCTTATTTTGAATATTGTGTTGAACTATGGTGCTCGCAAAGAAATAACACAAGCATGTAAAGAAATTTGTAAAGCAGTTCTAGAAAAGAAACTTACTATCGACAGAATAAGCGAAGATATAATCAAAGAATATTTATATACTCGAGATTTGGCAGAACCAGACCTTTTAATAAGGCCTAGTGGAGAGAAACGGATAAGCAATTTTTTACTCTGGCAAATAGCTTATACAGAACTATGGTTTACAGATATATACTGGCCAGATTTTAAACCAAAGGATCTATTGGAAGCTATTCATGACTATCAGAAGCGAGAAAGAAGGTTTGGAGGGCTAAAATAATAAAGCAGGTGTGGATTCTATGTTAACAAGAATAATAAGCGCTATAGTTGGAATAGTTGCATTGATGTATATAATAAATGCTGGTGGCTGGATATTTTTTTTGAGCATATGTTTATTAAATATTTTTGCTATGTATGAGCTTTATAAAGCTTTTCAAAAAAAAGGTGTCCATATAACCTTCTTTCTTAACTCAATCTCAACCGCAATTCTTTTATACTACATAAGTTTTTATAATGATTTTAACTTTATTTGGGTTTCTTTTTTAATATTTTTACTAATTATGTTAGAATGTATGTATGGTATAATTAATAATAATCGTAATCATATAATTAATACAGTGTATACGGTGTTTTCTTTCGTATATACTACACTATTATTTATGTTTTTTATTCTAGTTAGAAATCTGCCAAATGGCATAAACTTTATTTGGTGGATTTTTATAACAACTTGGGCTTGTGATACTGGAGCTTTTTTTACCGGTATTTATTTTGGGAAAAATCCATTAGCTCCCCATATTAGCCCTAATAAAACTATTGAAGGCAGTCTGGGAGGAGTTGTTTTAAGCATTATCGCAAGTATAATTTTTACTAGATTTTTTATATCTGAAATTAGTATCTTACATGCCATTATTTTGGGTATATTAATAGGTAGTATTTCTCAGATTGGAGATTTATCAGCTTCTTTGATTAAGCGATATTGTAAAATAAAGGATTTTTCAAATATCATTCCTGGGCATGGAGGTATTCTAGATAGATTAGATAGTGCTCTTTTCTCATTTCCAATTGCATATATTTATATCATGACGATCCTTGAAAAGGGTGGTTTGCCATGAAAATAAAAGGCGATTATAAACCCATTTTACTCTTGGCATTGGCTATTATATGCACTTCGATAGTCATTGTGTTGGCTTTAAGATATTTATTGCCCTTAGTTATCGGTATTATACTTGCTCTTATCATCGAACCTACTGTTAGCTTTTTAGAAAGAAAAACAGATTATGATAGAGGCGTAATTACTGCAATAGTTTTAACGGCAATATGTTGCATTTTTGGATATATTTCCATACTGATGATCGCTCGTTTTACTTTTGAACTCGGTAGACTGCTCAAATTTTTGCCCACTCAGATCGTTTATTACGAGTCACTTTTAAACGAAGCATACTTATTTTTTGTAGACTTTTTTGCAATTGTACCCAAAGATGTATTAATATATTTGAAAGCTAATTTTGGTCAAATATTTTCATCACTAATTGGTTATATATCGAATTACTACAGTTTATTAGTTAGTAGAATAGGAATGCTACCAAATTTATTTATAAATATTCTTGTACTATTAATTTTTGTTTTTCTTTTTTGCTACTTTTTTACGAAAGACAAGGATAAAATTGTAGAATCAATAAAATGTTTATTTCCCGACCAGTTACAAGAGAAAGTGAAATCAATTCAATTAGAATTATTTTTTTCATTTATACGACTGATAAAAGCACAATTAATTTTAGTGTTTTTTAGTACAGTTATTACAGTTACTGGTTTCTATATTTTGAAAGTAGATTATGCTCTAACATTAGGAATAATATGTGGCTTGTTGGATATAATGCCTTTGGTAGGTCCCAGTATTATATTTATACCTTGGATTATATATTCAATCATAATCGGTAATACTTATTTTTCAATTGGTTTACTGATATTATTTGTTATAATTCTTGGAAGTAGACAATTATTACAAGCTAAAGTAATTGGCAAAAACCTTGGTATTGATCCTTTACTTACACTAGTTTCAATATATCTTGGCATAACAATATTCGGATGGAAAGGATTATTTATTGGGCCACTGGTAATTGTAATAGTGCGAGCTTTAACTCATTCTGGAATAATTCCACCATTAAGGAAAGTATAACTTTCGGAAGGTGAAAGTAGTGCAAACTTTGATTCCATCAATTATTGTTTTTGGAATGCTGATTTTTTTTCACGAATTTGGCCATTTCATTGTTGCTAAAATATCCGATATTAAAGTTAATGAATTTAGTTTAGGATTTGGCCCCTCATTATTTAAATTAAAATCAAAAGAAACAGATTATCTTATACGCGCACTTCCCCTTGGCGGTTATGTGAAAATGGAGGGAGAAGATTCACAAACAAATGATCCGAGAGCTTTCAACAATAAACCCGCTCTAGTACGCATTGGTGTAGTACTGGCAGGTCCAGTAATGAATTTTATTCTGGCTGTTTTACTATTAATGATGATTAGTTTTTTTTCGGGTATTGCAACAACAAGGATTTCTGTTATACCTGGAGAGCCAGCACATGAGGCGGGAATAAAAGATGGAGACATTATTTATGCCATTGACGATAGAAAAGTCAATTCATGGGATGAAGTAGTTGAAACAATTAGCCAAAAACCAAATCAGGAGCTTTCCATTACTATAAATAGGCAAGGAGACTATATAACTTTTAACATAAATACAAAAATTGAACCAGATACTCAAAGAGGTATTATTGGGATAAAAACTATGATGGAACGATACTCTTTAAGTAAGAGCTTAAAAGTTGGTGTCGATAGAACATTTTGGATATCAAAAATGACTTTACAAGGCCTTTCTCAGATGATTACAGGAAAAATAGAGGCTGATGTAGTGGGTCCTGTTGGAATGGTTCAAATAGTAGGTGAAGCAGCTGAATTGGGGATATTCCAACTGGTTTATATCGCAGCTATAATTAGTATAAATTTAGGACTATTTAATCTATTACCGGTTCCGGCATTGGATGGAGGAAGAACACTTTTTTTAGTTGTTGAACTTTTAAGAGGTAAGCCTGTGGAACCAGAAAAAGAAGGATTTATCCATTTTATTGGTTTTGCTTTTTTAATGCTTTTGATGGTAATAGTTTTATTTAAAGATTTAAAAACCCTGATTTTATACTAGTTCGAATAAAACAGTGATTGCAAAGTGACTTTCTTATGTAAAAAGATTTGATATATGGAGGAACAAAAGTGCATCTTTACAACATAAATAATCGTCATAAAACGAGAAAAGTCATACTAGGCAATGTTGTAATAGGCGGAGGCAGCCCAATTAGCGTACAATCTATGACTAATACAAAGACTCATAATGTAATAGATACAGTAAATCAAATTCATTCTATGGAAAGTGCTGGTTGTGAGATTGTTCGTGTGGCTGTTCCTGATATGAAAAGCGCACAAGCATTAGAGAAAATAAAAAAAACTAATACATATTCCGTTAGTTGCAGACGTTCACTTCGATCACCGTTTGGCCATAGAAGCTATAAGACATGGAGCAGATGGATTACGCATTAACCCTGGTAACATAGGTGATGCAAACAGAATATATAAGGTTGTGGAAATGGCCAAGTCTTATAAAATACCGATTAGAATTGGAGTAAATTCCGGTTCCCTTGAAAAAGATTTACTTGAAAGTCATGGTAACCCTACTCCTGAAGCTATGGTTCACAGTGCTTTAAGACATGTTAAACTCTTGGAAGACTTAAACTTTTATGATATAGTAATTTCTCTGAAGTCCTCAGATGTACTTTCTAGTATAAATGCCTATAAATTGATGGCTAAGAAAGTATATTATCCTTTGCATTTAGGTATAACAGAAGCTGGCACATTATTAACGGGGACAATAAAATCATCGGTGGGGTTAGGTATATTGTTATATGAAGGAATAGGTGATACTATACGAGTATCTTTAACCGGTGATCCGATTGATGAAATTAAGGTTGGTTTTGAGATATTAAAGAGTTTAGACTTGAGAAAAAAAGGTGTAAATATAATATCATGTCCAACCTGTGCTAGAACCGAAATCGATTTAATAGATATAGCAAAAGAAGTTGAGGAGAAATTAGCATATATAAAAACCCCTATTAATGTTGCAATTATGGGTTGCGTCGTCAATGGACCAGGTGAAGCCAAGGAAGCGGATATAGGAATTGCCGGGGGGAAAAATTGTGTTGCTATTTTTAAAAAAGGCCATATAATAAAAACTGTACCTGAGGAGATTGCTGTATCTGAACTACTTGAAGAAATTAATAAAATGATAGATAGTTGATTTAAATACTACTAATTTTCTTTTATATAAAACATAGGATTATTATTACTATTTTGAAAGGGGCAGCGTTGTGAATAATGATTTTGTAAAAGAAATAACACCTAAAACTAAGGACTTTTCACAATGGTATGTTGATATTATACTAAAAGCTGAATTGGCTGACTACTCACCTGTCAGAGGGTGTATGGTTATAAGACCTTATGGCTATGCTATATGGGAAAATATGAAACAGTTATTAGACAATCGGTTTAAAGCCACGGGTCATAAAAATGCGTATTTCCCCTTGTTTATTCCTGAATCTCTTCTTCAAAAAGAAGCAGAGCATGTCGAGGGCTTTGCTCCTGAAGTAGCTTGGGTCACACACGGGGGTGATGAGAAGTTAGGAGAGCGTTTAGCTGTTCGCCCAACCTCAGAAACGATAATTTGCAATATGTATTCAAAATGGATTAAATCTTGGCGTGATCTTCCAGTGCTTATTAATCAATGGTGTAACGTTGTGAGATGGGAAAAGAGCACGAAACCTTTTTTGCGGACAGCTGAATTTTTATGGCAAGAAGGACATACAGCACATATGACTAAAGAAGAAGCTGAAGAAGAAACGTTAAAAATGCTTGAAGTATACAGAGATTTTGTAGAAAAAGAATTATCCTTACCAGTAATAACAGGAATAAAATCAGATAATGAAAAGTTTGCCGGTGCTTTAAAAACATATACTATCGAGGCTTTAATGGGAGATGGAAAAGCTCTTCAAGCAGGCACTTCCCATAATTTGGGTCAACACTTTGCAAAAGCTTATAACATAACTTATTTGGACCAAGATGGCAAGTTAGAGTATGTATGGCAGACATCTTGGGGTGTTACGACTCGCTTAATTGGTGCCATTATTATGGTACATGGAGATGATAGGGGATTAAAACTACCGCCAAATATAGCTCCGATACAAACGGTAATAGTGCCGATTATTGGTAAACAAACTGACTTGGTTTTGAATAAAGCTAAAAGCATTTATTCTGCTCTTAAAGATAAGGTTAGAATTGAACTTGATGATCGTAATGAGTATACACCTGGATGGAAGTTTAATGATTGGGAAATGAAAGGGGTTCCTATAAGGTTGGAGATAGGGCCCAAAGACATACAAAAACAACAGGTGGTTTTAGTTAGAAGAGACACAGGAGAAAAAACCGCTGTCAGCGAAACCGAATTGCTTCCCCGTTTACAAAACATGCTAAAAGATATTCAAGGAAATATGTTTACTCAAGCTAAAGAGTTTATGCAAAAAAACATTAGGGAAGTCAAGGATTTTGACGAGTTCAAACAGATAATGGATGATAAAAGAGGTTTCATAAAAACACATTGGTGCAAGAGCCTTGAATGTGAACGATATGTTAAAGAACAGACAGGAGCAACACTTAGATGCATTCCTTTTTCAAAAGAGTCTGTTTCAGGAAAGTGCATAGTTTGCAATAAGGAGACTGATACTATAGTTTATTTTGCAAAGTCTTATTGATATATAGATGCGTTGAGTAATCTTTATATATCATATTTTACATGTACTATTGGACTGGATTCCCAATACAAATGTTTTATAAAAAAGTGATTGTAAAATAACAAAAAAAGAGGGTGGTTGTCTTGCCCACGACAATAACTGCAATAATACCCGCTTATAATGAGGAAAAAACTATAGCAAATGTATTAAAACCTTTATCTTCTATGAGCATTATTGATGAAATTATTGTAATTAGTGATGGATCTCATGATAATACGGCCAAAATTGCTCGGGCTTTTAATGCCCGAGTAATTGAGCTTGAGAAAAATCACGGAAAGACAAATGCTGTGATAACAGGTGTTAAAAACACTGATTCAAACATAATTTTGATGCTAGATGCTGATCTGATAGGATTAAGGCATGAACATATAATGAATCTTCTTTTGCCTGTTATTAACAAAGAAGCTGATATGACAATAGGGATCTTTAAGCATGGGCGAGGTGCTACCGATTTTGCACAAAAAATTGCACCTTTTCTATCAGGTCAGAGGGTTATTACGAGGTCAGTTTTCGATAAACTTAATAAATATAATGCGAGAGATTATGGTATAGAAGTAGCACTTACTCATATGGCTGAAAAAGAAAAAATTAGAGTAAAGGAAATAATTTTACCTGATCTGACACATATGATGAAAGAGGAAAAAAGAGGTGTGGTTTTAGGGTTTTTGTCACGATTAAAAATGTATTGGGACATACTTTTTTGTGCTATTAAATGTAAATTTAATTAGAAATTACTGCTGTTTTTATACTATACAAGAGGGATAATATGGTTAACATTAAACAAATATTCAACGAAAAAGACCTGGAAATGTTCGATATGGAAGAAAAAAAAGCATTATCAGGCGTAATCATCGAGAATATAATTATTTCAAGAAAGCAAAAAAAAGTTGATATATATTTAATGTCTAAAAATAATATTACTGAAACGATTTTAGAAAAAATAGAAAAAATAACCTTAAAACATTTAAAAGTAAATAAAATAAAAATTAATTGGGAAAAACTAGATGATTTAAAAAAGGTCAAAAGTTTAGTGTCGAAAGGATGGAGTCAATTTCTAGGCCAATTGTCCCAGCGATTCCCGGCAGCTACATCATTGTTACAAAATAGTGATTGGAAACTAGATGGCGATTGTATATATGTTTATCTAGAACAAAGTGGAATAAAGCTTTTAAAAGAGCAGAGTATTCATTCATTTACTGAAAAATATTTTGAATGTTTAGGATTTCCATTAAAAGTTGTTTTGAGAGAGAAACTCGAAAAAAAGTTACTTGATATTTATGAAGAAGAGAGAGAAATAGTTGAATCTATCCTTAAAGAAAGCGAAAATCGTGATAACTTAAAAAATGGTTTCAATAATTCATCACCTAATATCATAGGTAATATCATTTCAAGAGATCCGGAACCTATTGGGACTAATATAGTAGAAAAGAAAGATGTTGTATTTGCAGGAGAGGTTTTTAATGTTGAAAAAACGGTATTTAAAGAATAAAACAATAATGATTTCTTTTGGTCTTACAGATTACACAGGATCAATTTCAGTAAAAGTCTTTCTTTCAGGAGAGCAGAAATCATTAGAAACAATGATTGAAGAAGGGCTTTGGCTTAAGATAAGGGGGAAAATAGAGAAAAACAAATATTCTGAAGAATATGAATTAGGGCCTTTTGACATAAATATCTTAAAAAAACCTGAGAGGCAGGATGATTATCCGGAAAAAAGGGTAGAGTTACATTTACATACGCGTTTTAGTTCAATGGATGCTTTATGTTCACCGACAGAGGTATTAAAGATGGCTAAAAAGTGGGGCCATAAAGCTGTTGCTTTTACAGACCACGGTGTTTTACAATCATTTCCTGAAGTATATGCTGCTTCAAAAAAAATCGATATAAAACCTATTTATGGTCTTGAGGCATATCTTTTCGATGACGAGTTGCCAGTTATGATATCACCACCTAATAAACCAATAGAAGATGTAACATTTGTAGTAACCGATATTGAAACATCTGGATTATGTTTTGATAGTGATGAGATAATTGAAATTGGCGCAGTTAAAATACTAAATAATGAGGTTGTAGACCGATTTAGTTGTTTAATAAAACCTAAGAAACCTATACCGGCTAATATTACAAATTTAACAGGTATAACAAATGAAATGTTGCAAACAGCACAACCAATCGAGTTGGTACTTCCATCATTTATGCAATTTTTGGGTGATAGTATTTTTGTAGCACATAATGCAGATTTTGATTCAGGGTTTATTAGACGGGAAGCAAATAGACTTGGGTTACCTTTTACAAACAAAATACTAGACACCCTATCGTTAGCGAGAATAGTTTTTTGTGATCTGAAAAACCATCGGTTAGATACCTTAGCTAAAAAGCTAAATATCAGAATGGGATCTCACCATAGGGCTGTTGATGATGCCAATACTGCTGCATTTATTTTGCTAGAGTTACTAAGGGAAGTTAAAGAAGTAGGTATAGACGATCTTTCTAGGATAAATGAAATCTATAAATTACAAAAGAATACGGCAAAACTTATACCTTATCATGCAACAATACTAGTTAAGAACAACGTAGGTTTAAAAAATCTATACAAACTTGTTTCTATTTCTCATTTAGACTTTTTTTACAGACATCCACGAATACCTAAATCTTTATATAGGACATATAGTGAGGGGTTAATAATTGGTACAGGATGTCAAGCTGGTGAGCTATTTCAAAGTTTACTACATATTTCGGATAGTGAAAAAATAAAAAATGCAATTGAATTCTATGATTTCCTTGAGATTCAACCAATTCACAATAATAAGTTTTGATTGATAATGGATATGTAAGCAATCAGGAAATATTAAAGACAATCAATAAAAAAATATATAATTTAGGTAAAGAATACAATAAACCTGTTGTTATGACTGGAGATGTTCATTTTTTAAATCCAATGGATGAAATATATAGAAAAATTCTTTTAAGTGCTCAAGGTTTTCAGGATGCAGATAAGGAATCTAAGCTATTTTTCAAAACAACTAAGGAAATGTTAGATGAGTGTAATTATCTGGGACCAGAGATAGCTAAAGAAGTAGTAATTGTAAATCCAAATAAAATAGCTAATGAAGTTGAAGAAGGTCTTAAACCTTTTCCGGAAGAATTGTATACACCAAATATTGAGGGTGCGGAGCAAGAAATAATAAGTATGACATATCAACGTGCTAAAGAGCTATACGGTAAAGAATTACCAGCACCAGTTGAAAATAGGATAAAGCGTGAATTGGACTCTATTGTTAATAATGGATATGCTGTTATATACTTGATAGCTCATAAATTAGTTAAGAAATCTTTAGACGATGGTTATCTTGTAGGTTCTAGAGGATCAGTAGGTTCATCTTTTGTTGCCACTTTGTGTGGTATAACTGAAGTAAATCCATTACCAGCCCATTATTTATGTCCCAAATGCCAGACTTCGATATTTAAAAAAGATTCCAAAGAAATTGTAGGTCCCGATTTACCTGATCAGATTTGTCCCAAATGTGGTATGCTAATGGAGAAAGATGTTTTTAATATTCCTTTTGAAGTTTTTATGGGCTTTGAGGGTGATAAAGTACCAGATATTGATTTGAATTTTTCTGGTGAATACCAGGCTAATGCCCATAAATTTACGGAGGAATTATTCGGGTAAACAATATGTTTTCAGAGCAGGGGACTATTTCTACCATAGCACAAAAAACAGCTTTTGGATTTGTAAAATCGTATTTAGAAGAAAGGAACATATTTTTACCTAGTATTGAAATAAATAGACTTTCAAATGGTATTACAGGAATAAAAAGAACGACAGGTCAACATCCTGGTGGTCTTATAATTGTTCCTAAGGACAAAGAGATATTTGATTTCACTCCTATCCAGCATCCGGCAGATGATAAGAATTCAGGAATAACTACGACACATTTTGAATATCATTCGATTTGTGATAGTTTGTTGAAACTTGATTTATTAGGGCATGATGATCCAACTACTATTAAAATGCTCGAAGGGTTAACTGGCTTTAATAGTATGAATATACCTTTAGATGATAAGGATACTCTAGAAATATTTTCATCTCTGAAGTCTTTATCCTTAAATCCTGAAGAATTAGGAACTACTGTAGGTACTATTGGTGTGCCGGAGTTTGGTACAAAATTGTAAGACAAATGCTTGAAGATACACGACCTCTTCTTTCTCAGAACTAGTCAGAATAAGTGGTTTATCACATGGTACTGACGTTTGGTTGAATAATGCGCGAGATATTATAAGAAAAATATTGCAACATTAAAGGATGTAATTGCGACACGAGATGATATTATGATATATCTTATTAGTAAGGGTATTAAATCGAAAATTGCTTTTAATATTATGGAGGATGTAAGAAAAGGAAGAGGATTGAAACCCGAATACGAAAAACTTTTATTAGAAAATAATAATATTGACTCGTGGTTCATAAATTCTTGTAAAAAGATCAAATATCTTTTCCCTAAGGCCCATGCTGTTGCTTATGTAGTGATGGCTTTTCGTATTGCGTTTTTCAAGGTGCATTATCCTGAAGCTTTTTATGCCACATATTTTACTATTAAAGCAAATGACTTTGATGCAGCGTTGATACTCCAAGGACCAAAAAAAATACGTGAGGCTATGACAGAAATTGAACAAAAAGAAAAAGCTGCCACTGCAAAAGATAAAAGCCTTTACACGATATTAGAAGTTGCAAATGAAATGCACTTAAGGAATAAAAATTTTGTTCCAATTGACTTATACAAATCTGATACTAGGAAATTTATAATAACTAAAGATGGTATTATGCCGCCAATCACTGCTTTACAAGGATTAGGAATTACTGCAGCTGAAAATATTAAAAATGAAAGAAAAAGAGGCAAGTTTACTTCTATTGAAGATCTCCAACAGAGAACAAAAATAACGAAAAATGTAGTTCAGATTTTAAAACAAAATGGGGTATTAAATAACCTTCAAGAAACTGATCAATTAAGCTTATTTTGAGTTGCATTAGAAATACCGCTATGTTATAATTATCTAGTAATAGTAGATATTTTGGCAAGGGTTGTAGAGTGGGTCAATTCCCACTCTTTAATATTATAAATACAAAACTCCATTAGAATATAAGTTTTGGGAGTGATGCTGCTGTGTCCAATGAGACTATATTAGCAAAATTATGGGATTTAGGTCTAAAGGCTATTGATGAGAAAGTATTTGAAATAGTAGATGTAGAATTTGTTAAAGAATCAGGTCACTGGTATGTCCGTTATTATATCGATAAACCTGGTGGAGTAACTTTAGATGACTGCCAATTGGTTAGTCAAGAAGTAAGTAGATTGCTAGATAATGAAGATCCAATACCTCATAGTTACATTTTAGAGGTGTCATCACCAGGTGCGGAAAGACCTCTAAAAAAAGATGAGGATTTTTATTAAATATATTGGTTCATATGTGGAAATAAAGACATTTGAAAAGATTGAAGGCAAGAAAGTTTTTACAGGGTTTTTGAAAGACTTTTCAAACAACGTTATACACATAGAGGATGGGGAAAATTACGCGATCCCCAAAGAAATAGTATCTTCAGCTAAATTGAAAATCAGATGGGATGGAGATTTAAAATGAATATAGATTTTATTGAAGCTTTAGCCCAAATAGAAAAAGAAAAGGGCATTTCAAAAGAGATTTTACTCGATGCCTTAGAGGCATCTCTAATTTCTGCTTACAAAAAAAATTATGGATCATCTCAAAATGTATCTGTTAATATTGATAGAGATACTGGAGAAGTAAAAGTTTTTTCAAAAAAACGTGTTACCGACGATGTTAAAGATTCATTATTAGAAATCGACTTATCGGAAGCACAATCATTGAATCCTACAGCTAAAATCGATGATGTGATTTCTCTTGAAGTGACTCCAAAGAAATTTGGCAGAATTGCTGCCCAAACGGCAAAGCAGGTAGTGATGCAAAGAATACGTGAGGCTGAAAGAAATATAATTTTTGAGGAATTTTCCGGTAGAGAGACTGATATTGTTACTGGTGTGATTCAAAGATTTGACAAAAAAAATGCTATAATAGATTTAGGCAAGACTGAAGTAGTTCTTCCAGTAAGTGAACAAATTTCTTCAGAACAGTATGTACAAGGCAATAGAATTAAAGTTTACATTCTTGAAGTCAAAAAAACTACTAAAGGACCACAAATAACGGTTTCAAGATCTCATCCTGGACTTGTAAAAAGATTATTTGAATTAGAAGTGCCAGAAATCTACGAAGGTCTTGTAGAGATAAAAGGAATAGCTAGGGAAGCTGGATCTAGAACTAAAATAGCAGTACATTCTAAAAACGAAAGTATTGATCCAGTGGGAGCTTGTGTTGGCCCCAAAGGATCTAGGGTCCAATCTATTGTAGATGAACTTAATGGTGAAAAAATAGACATTATTAAATGGGATAAAGACATATCTGAATTTATTTCAAATGCACTTAGTCCAGCGAAAGTTGTAGATGTTGTTATTGACGAGGATACCAAGATAGCCCGTGTTATAGTTTTAGAAAATCAATTATCTCTTGCTATAGGTAAAGAAGGTCAGAACGCAAGACTAGCAGCTAGGTTAACTGGATGGAAAATAGATATCAAAAGCCAGGATGATTTAGAAATAAAGGATAATCCAAGAGGGGATGAAAGTGAAACGTAGAAAAATACCTATGCGGATGTGTCTTGGTTGTAATGAAATGAAACCCAAAAAAGAATTAATAAGGATAGTTCGTACTGTTGAAGGTACAATTGAAATAGACCTTACTGGCAAAAAATCAGGCCGTGGCACATATGTTTGTAAAAATGATGAATGTATTGAAGCATCAATTAAAGAAAATCGGCTTTCAAAAGCTCTAAATACTGGCATATCAAAAGAGACTGCATTGCGCATTAAAGAGGAGTTAACAAACTTATGAAGTCTGTTGATGTGTACTCTTTATTAGGAATCACGCAAAAAGCAAAAAAACTAATATCAGGGCAAAACAGCGTTGAGCATGCTATCAATACTAGTAAAGTTTATTTAATAATTGTTGCAGAAGATACTGCTGAAAATACAAGAAAACGAATGGAGAAGTTAAGTTTAAGAAAAAATATACCTATATTTTTTTGGGGTCAATCTGATAAAATTGGTAAGGCAATTGGTAAAGAACGAAGAAAGGTGATAGGAATTATTGATAAAGGTATTGCCAAAGCAATCTATAAACGTTTAAATTATTTAATGGGGGTGGGGGATATTGGCAAAATTACGCGTATATGAATTGGCCAAGCAAGTAGGAATATCAAGTAAAAAGTTACTTACGATTCTAAAAGATTTAGATATAAGTGTAAAAAATCACATGAGTACTATCGACAAAGATACAGCAAAATTAGTAGTAGATTTAATTGAAGAAGAATCAGGAAAAGCGGCGAATAAGACAAAGGAAATTAATGACATTAATAAAAAACAGCCTGAGGAAAAGGAACCCATACAAAAAATTGAAGAAAAAAGAAAAATAATCACCATTCCTTCCAAAATCAGTGTAAAAGATTTAGGTAATCATATGGGTGTGGAACCAGTAAAAGTGATAAAAAAGCTCATGGATTTTGGTTTAATGGTAAACATAAATGCAGAAATAGATTTTGATTCCGCCAAAAAACTTGCGGGCGAGTTTGGATATGATGTAACAAACCAAGAAGTAAAGGACAAAGGTTTACTAGAAAAGGAAGAACTTGACGATCCAAATGATTTAAAACCTCGTCCCCCTGTAGTTACGGTTATGGGCCATGTAGATCACGGGAAAACATCTCTATTAGATGCAATTAGAGAAACAAATGTAACAAATCAGGAAGCTGGTGGCATTACTCAACATATTGGAGCATCTGAAGTGGAAATAAATGGCAACAAAGTTATTTTTTTAGATACTCCAGGTCATGAAGCTTTTACTACGATGCGTGCTAGAGGAGCAAAAGTGACAGATATAGCTATCTTGGTTGTAGCGGCAGATGATGGTGTGATGCCTCAAACTGTGGAAGCTATAAACCATGCCAAAGCTGCTGGTGTTCCGATTATAGTTGCAGTAAACAAAATAGATAAACCAACTGCAAATCCCGAAAGGGTAAAACAGCAATTAGCAGAGTATGATTTAATTTCGGAAGAGTGGGGCGGAGATACGATTTTTGTGAATGTTTCTGCTAAGGCCAAGACAGGCATCGAGCAGCTCTTAGAAATGGTACTATTAGTTGCTGAAATGGCTGAACTAAAAGCAAATAGTAATTGCAAAGCCCGAGGTGTCATTATTGAAGCTAAGTTAGACAAAGGGCGTGGTCCTATTGCTACTGTTTTGGTACAACGAGGAACATTAAAGGTTGGCAATGGTATAGTTGCTGGTACAGCTTACGGAAAAGTTAGAGCGTTGTTTAATTCCTATGGAAAAAGAATAAAATCAGCAGGTCCTTCCATACCGGTAGAAGTTTTAGGTCTGTCGGAAGTGCCTATAGCAGGAGATATTTTATATGCGGTTTCTAGTGATAAAGAAGCAAAAGCAATTTCAGAGGAACAAAAAAATATCCAAAAGGAATCAGAGTTTACTACTGCTAACCGAATTTCATTAAATAAATTGTTTGAAAGGCTTCAAAAAGGCGAAGTGAAAGACTTGAACCTGATAATAAAGGCTGATGTCCAAGGTTCTATAGAAGCACTGAAGCAATCTTTAGAAAAATGCTCAACGGATGAGGTTCAGGTAAAAATAATTCATGGCGGTGTTGGAGCAATAAATGAAAGTGACGTCATGCTGGCTTCGGCTTCAGATGCAATAATCATTGGTTTTAACGTAAGACCGGATTCTAATGCAAAAAAAATGGCTGAAAAAGAACATATTGATATTCGAACATATAGAATTATTTACGATGTAGTTGATGATATGAAATCGGCGATGAAGGGAATGCTTGAACCGGAATATGAGGAAGTAGTTCTTGGGCAAGCAGAAGTTAGAGCATTATTTAAAGTTCCTTCAATTGGAACGGTAGCAGGATGTTTCGTAACTGAAGGTAAAATTACTCGTAATTCTCAAATACGTGTAGTAAGGCAAGGGATTGTAGTTCATGAAGGCAAAATAGCTTCATTAAAACGATTCAAAGAAGATGTAAGAGAAGTGATGAGTGGTTATGAGTGTGGTATTGGTTTAGAAAAATATAATGACATTAAAGAACAAGATGTTTTTGAAGCGTTTATAAATAGACCAATAGAGCGATAGTATCGGCTGAGGTGAATAACAATTGGATTTTTCACGAAGTGAGAGAGTGGCTGAAGAAATAAAGAAAAATGTCAGTTATATTATTAACAATAATTTAAAAGATCCCCGTATTAACGGATTAATATCCGTTACAGGCGTCACAGTAACGAGAGACCTCCGAAATGCAAAAATATTTTTAAGCCTTTACGGTGATAAGACAAAACAAAATGATGTTTTCGAGGCAATAAAGAATGCCAAGGGCTTTATTAGGAGAGAACTAGCCAGCATGGTTAGAATGAGATATATACCTGAGTTATCTTTTAAATTAGATGATTCTATTGAATATGGAATACAGATTAATAAACTTCTAGACAAAGTTAAAAATCAGCAACGAGAGAATGAGGGCAATTAAAATGGACTTTAGCATTTTTAAAGATGTTGTTGATAAAAATAATAGTTTTATGATTACTTCGCATATAGGCCCTGATGGAGATAGTATCGGTTCTGTTTTGGCAATGACCTTGGCATTATTAAAAATGGGCAAGGAGGCAGTGCCGGTTATTAATGATGAGATTCCACAAAAATATAGATTTTTGCCTGGTGCTAATCTTATTTCTAAAGACACATTGGCAAAATATGATGTTGTAATAGCATTAGATTCTGGAGATGTTGAAAGATTAGGTTTTCAAAAGGGTTTAAGTGAATATGGCAGATATATAATTAACATAGACCATCATAAGAGTAACACCAAATACGGCGATTTCAATTTAGTTGATTCCGATGCTTCCTCTGTAGGTGAAATGATTTATAAATTGTTAGATGGCAAAGTTGAGATAGACTATGATATTGCGCTTAGCTTATTTACATCAATCGTTACAGATACAGGATCTATGAGATATTCCAATACTACTTCTTCTTCTCTAAAGATTTTGGCACATTTAATTGATAAAGGTGTAAAACCAGATTATATTAGCCGCCAAGTTTTTGAAAAAAGAAGTATAAATTCAATATCATTATTAAAATTGGCTCTGGAATCTTTAGAAATATCATCTAACGGTAAACTTGCTAGTATCTGTATTACAAAAAAAATGATGGAAGATACTGGAGCTAAGGAAGAAGATACAGACGGAATAATTAATTATGCTAGAGAAATAGAAGGTGTAGAAGTAGCTGTGCTATTTAAAGAAAATGAATCCTTTATTAAAGTAGGTTTTAGATCCAATGAATGGGTTGATGTTAGTATAATTGCAGAGCAATTCCAAGGTGGTGGACATCCTAGAGCAGCAGGTTGCAATATCAAGCTTCCTTTAACAACTGCTCGCAAGATTGTTTTAGACACTGTAATAAAACATATGGGGGAGTCTAATGAACGGAATTATTAATGTTTTAAAACCACCGGGAATGACATCTCATGATGTAATTAACTTCTTAAGACGCTTATTAATGATTAAAAAGATTGGTCATAGTGGAACATTAGATCCCGCTGCTGCAGGGGTTTTACCTACTTTTGTTGGTAGGGCAACAAAGGCTATTGAATTTTTCATAGAGGATGATAAAGAATATATAGCTGAAATAGCTTTAGGAATTACTACAGATACTGGAGATTATGAGGGGCAGATTGTTAATACTTGTTCAAAAAAAATAGATAGATTACAACTTGAAGATATTCTTAAAGAGTTTGTAGGTGAAATTAAGCAAATTCCACCTATGTTTTCATCTGTACGTTATAAAGGGAAAAAGCTTTATGAATTAGCGCGGAAGGGAATTTCGGTTGAGAGAAAGCCTAGAAAGGTAAAAATAATATCTTTAAATTTACTTGATTATGATACAAATAAAGCTATTATAAAGGTTAAATGTTCGAAAGGTACTTATATAAGAACCCTTTGTGAAGATATAGGCAACAGGCTAGGTGTTGGTGCATGTCTTTCATGTCTTATAAGGACTCGTTCAGGGCCATTTTCTATAGAAAAGTCATTCACACTTGAAGAAATTAAAGACAATGTGTCAAATGACAAATTAAAAAATGCTTTGATTTCTGTTGACAGTTGTTTAGAAGATATGCCGGCGGTACGATTAAATTGTCGAGAAAATGAAAGCTTTTTTGCGAAAGGCAAATTTTTACCAGGTGATTATAATTATTTAAACAATCTTATAGGACAATATGTGAAAGTATATAATTTCGATAGATTTGTGGGTATAGCAGCTATAGAAAAAAATCAAGATAAAATTACATTAAGATTACGCAAATCTTTTTTTTAGGTTGAGGAAAATATGAAGACTTATTACGATTTATCACATTTAGAAATGTTAAATTATACTGTTTGTGGCCTTGGAAACTTTGATGGTGTTCACTTAGGCCATCAAAAACTAATTAATAAACTGTTATGTTGTTCAAAAAAAGAGTCAATTGATTCACTAATTTTTACATTTAATCCCCATCCTTCAAAGATACTTTATCCAAATAAAAGTGATTCACTAATACTTACACCAAAGCAAAAAGAGAAAATAATACAATCTTACGGTATTGATCATCTAGTTTTTGCTCCTTTTACGCGACAGTTTTCCCAGATAGACTACAAAAGCTTTATTTATGATATATTAATAAAAAAATGTCGAGCAAAGATTGTAGTTGTTGGGTTTAATTATACATTTGGCTTTAAAGGAGAAGGAAATGCTAAAGGGTTAAAAGAAGTTTGCAGTAAGGAAGGTATTAAGACAGTTATTATTCCACCAGTTACTTATAAAGGGGAATTACCCAGCAGTTCTTATATTCGTAAGCTTATACAAAATGGTAATGTGAGGAAAGCTTCAGACTTTATGGGGAGACCATTTACTATTGAAGGTATAGTAGTTCATGGAGAAGGTTTAGGGAAAAAAATGGGATTTCCAACAGCAAATATATCTTTTGAACAAGATATCATACTGCCCGCATGTGGAGTTTATGCCGTTTTTGTTTCTTGGCAAGGCAATTTATATAAAGGTATAGCAAATTTAGGAATAAAGCCGACTTTTGGTGGAAATGAAATAAAGTTGGAAGTCCATTTGTTTGATTTTGATAATAACTTATATGGTCATGAACTTGAAATACATTTTATTGACAACTTAAGATCGGAAGTTAAATTTCATACTGCTGAAGACCTAATAAGACAAGTTCAAAAAGATTTTACACGTGCAAAAAAAATATTATAGGTGATTTAAATTTACTTTTTTACTGTGTTATGATAAAATTTAACATGATAAATGAACCCTTGCTCGGTTAATTGAATTCTCCGACGATTTACTGGGCAATTGGGGATTTTCTAAAATAAGGAGGTGAAATATCTTGGCATTGCTTAAAGAAACAAAACAGACAATTATTGAAGAATATAAAATTCATGAAAATGATACAGGTTCTCCTGAAGTACAAATAGCCATGCTAACAAAAAGGATTAACCAGTTGACAGAGCATTTAAAGTTACACAAAAAAGACCATCATTCTCGAAGAGGTTTACTCAAAATGGTAGGTAATCGACGTGCCTTATTAAACTACTTGAAGAAAACCGATATTAATCGTTACAAGAGTCTTATCGAAAAATTAGAGTTAAGAAAATAAAAAGCGGGGTTTCCCCGCTTTTATTTACATAAAATAGTGTTTTTCTTATTTGTCTTTATAAAAAGAGGAAATACTAATTTTGGTGTAGAAATAAAAAATATTATTAAAAAAATCGAAAATAAAGGAGGATTATTTTTTGTTACAATTTAAAACTGAGATAGCTGGTCGCAATATGATTATAGAAACAGGAAAAATAGCTCAACAGGCTAACGGTTCTGTCGTAATACGATATGGAGATACTGTGTTGTTGGTAACTGCTACTGCATCAAAAAAACCACGAGAGGGTGTGGATTTTTTACCACTAACAATTGATTATGAAGAGAGGCTATATGCAGTAGGCAAGATTCCTGGTGGTTTTATAAAGAGGGAAGGTAAACCTAGTGAAAAAGCAATTCTATCTGCTCGGGTTATTGATAGACCTTTAAGACCATTATTCCCCAAAGGTTTTAGAAATGATGTCCAAGTTGTATCGACAGTATTGTCGGTAGACCAAGATAATACTCCTGATATTGCTGCTATTAATGGTGCATCATGTGCTTTATGTATATCAGACATACCTTTTGCAGGACCAGTGGGGGCAGTATCTGTTGGTTTAATTGATGGCAAATTTGTTATCAATCCCACAGTATCTGAGAGCGAAAAAAGTCGTTTAAATCTTATTGTTGCAGGTACAAAAGAAGCTGTTCTTATGGTTGAAGCAGGTGCTGATGAAGTGTCAGAAGATGAAATGCTAAAGGCAATTTTATTTGGGCATGAAGAAATAAAAAAAATAGTAGAATTCCAGGAAGATATAATAAAACAAGTAGGTAAAACTAAAATGGAATTTACCGAGGAAACTGTTGATAGTGAAATAGAAAAGGCAGTTCGTGAATTTGCTACAAATAAAATGTCTGAAGCTATTAGAACATATGAAAAGCTCGAACGTGAAGCTTTAATAGATAAAGTAAAAGAAGACACACTTATGCATTTTCAAGATGTTTTTCCGGATAGTGAAAAGGAAATAGCTGAAGTTTTATATGATATTCTGAAAGAAGAAGTAAGGAAGATGATTTCATATGAAGGAATTAGGCCGGATGGCAGGTCCCATGATGAAATAAGACCGATTTCATGTGAAGTTGGGATTTTACCCAGAACTCATGGTTCGGGACTTTTTACCAGAGGCCAAACGCAAGCACTTACAGTTGCAACACTGGGTGCTTTAGGTGATGTGCAGATTTTGGATGGTTTAGGAATAGAGGAATCGAAAAGATATATGCATCATTATAATTTTCCACCATATAGTACGGGAGAAACAAAAGTTCTTCGAGGTCCAGGACGCAGAGAAATTGGTCACGGTGCCTTAGCTGAAAGGGCTCTCGAACCAATGATACCTTCAGAAGAGGATTTTCCATATACTATCAGATTGGTATCTGAGATTCTCAGCTCTAATGGTTCTAGCTCTATGGCTAGCGTTTGTGGATCTACATTGGCATTGATGGATGCTGGCGTACCTATAAAAGCTCCTGTTTCCGGCATAGCAATGGGACTAATTAAGGAAGAAGACAAAGTAACAATTCTAACTGATATTCAGGGAATGGAAGATTTCTTAGGCGATATGGATTTCAAAGTCGCAGGAACTAGAAACGGCATTACAGCAATACAAATGGATATAAAAATAAATGGAATTGATGAAAAAATTCTCGAAAGTGCTTTGAAACAGGCGAGGGAAGGTCGTTTATTTATTTTAGATAAAATGCTGTCGGTAATATCTGAACCAAACGACGAACTATCTCCTTACGCCCCAAGAATTCTAACTATTACGATAGACCCTGAAAAAATTAGAGATATTATTGGTCCTGGAGGAAAGACTATTAATAAGATAATTTCAGAAACAAACACAAAAATCGATATTGAAGATGATGGTAGAGTATATATAGCAGCTCCCGATGAATCTCTGGGTAGAAAGGCTCTTGAAATTATTAAAAAACTCACCCAGAATGTAGAAGTGGGGAAAACGTACATTGGGAAGGTGTTACGTATAACAAATTTTGGAGCTTTTGCTGAGATATTACCTGGCAGAGAAGGTTTGATTCATATTTCAAAACTCTCTAAGGAAAGAGTAAGAAAGGTGGAAGATGTAGTAAAAATAGGTGACGAAATACTTGTTAAAGTCACTGATATTGATAAACAAGGCAGGATTAATTTATCACATAAAGATGCACTTAGCGATTCCAATACAAAGCATAATGAAGCATAAACCGACCATATCGGTTTATGTTTTTTATTGTTTATTTATGTCATAAAATATATATATTTAAATATTATTTAGTTAGAAATAATATTTAAGGATGGGATATTTTATGACATTCTATACTTTTAAAATATCTAAAAAGATATTAACCTTTTTTGTGTTTTTTCTAGTTATGACAGCATGGGTATTAATTAAAATTCCTCCATATGACATGGAGACTTTCAGCAAGGCAAAACCTATTTATGAAGGTAGAAAAGATAAAAAAATAATGGCTTTTACTTGTAATGTAGCATGGGGTAATGAATACATTCCTCAACTACTAAATGTGTTCAAAGAAAGAAAAATTAAAGCTACATTTTTTTTAGAAGGTAGATGGGCTGAAAATTATCCTGAACTAGTAAAGCTAATACATGATCATGAACATGAGATAGGTAATCATGGTTACAGTCATGCTCACCATGCAAATCTTTCTTATGAAGAGAACTTAAATGAAATAAAAAAAGCTGAGCAAGTTATTAAAAATATAACAGGTAAAAAGACAGTACTGTTTGCACCTCCATACGGAGAATATTCGGAATTGACACTAAAAGCTGTTAAATCATCAGATTATCAATTGATAATGTGGACAATAGATACTATAGATTGGAAGAAACCTGGGGTAGAATATATAGTTAACAAGATTTTAGACAATGCCGGAAATGGGAAAATTGTACTTATGCATCCCACTGAGGATACAGTTAGAGCAATACCAACAGTAATTGATAATTTAAAGCGACAAGGATATAAAATAACTACGGTTGGGGAGTTGTTGTCAGTAAAGTAAAAGTTGAAATATAGACATATTTAATGTATACTTTATCTGATGACTAATAGGAAGGTAAACAAGAATGATTAATCCAGTATCATGGGTCGATGTTGATTTAGATGCTATTGCAAACAATATAAAAGTGATAAAAAAATATATTGGTAATACACGACTATTAGCAGTTGTAAAGGCCAATGCTTATGGACATGGAATCGTGCCTGTAGCAATGTGTGCTATTGAAAGTGGTGCTGATTATTTAGGTGTATCTTCTATAGAAGAAGGTATTTTTTTACGGAAAAATGGTATTAATAAACCCATTCTTGTGTTTAATACGATATTACCAGAGCAAGCACATGAAGTATTACTATATGATTTGACTGCTACTGTTTGTTCCTTTGATGTTGTACAAGCACTTAATGATGAAGCAACTAAACTAAGCAAAAAAGCAACTGTTCATGTAAAAATTGATACAGGTTTAGGTAGGTTTGGTATATTGCCAGAGCATTCTGTTGAATTGGTTAAAATATTAATTAATAACTTTGATAATGTTTACTTAGAAGGTATATATACTCACTTTTCTTCGGCAACGAATAAAAACTTTACACGCAAACAATTTAATATTTTTAATTCAATTATAGAACAATTGAAAGATTTAGGTTACAATATACCTATTAAACATGCATGTAATAGCACGGCAACATTAAACTATCCTGATATGCATTTGGATATGGTGAGAATAGGTAATTTATTATACGATTTATGTCCGTGTAAAGATATTAAGATTAAAAATCCTTCAAGGATTTATTCAAAAATAGTTTTTTTAAAAAACTTACCAAAAGGGCACTATATTGGTTATGGTAATAGGTATAAAACCCGTAAACCTATCACTGCAGCCATAGTTCCAGTAGGATTCCATGAAGGTCTTGAAATTTATATATCTCAACCCAACGGTATATGGGATGCTTTCAAAAGATTTATTAAACAGATTTTGATATCCTTCGGGATATCAAGTAATTCTCGAAAAGTAAAAATAAATGGCATATCTTGTAATATATTAGGGAAAATAAGCATGCAAAACTGTATCGTTGATGTTACTAGTATCAAGGAAGAAGTTTTTGTCGGTGATGTAGTTGAATTAAATGCTAGAAAGCTAAATTTGCCTCAAAGTCTTACAAGAGTATATCATTATAGAGACAAAGTATTTTTGGATTCTAAACTAGTATCTGATAAAATTCGAGAAAACCTTTATGATGTCAACCAAAGGGGAGAAACATCAATTGGATAATAGTATTAAAATGGCTATTTGTAAAGTAAAGGGAGCAGAGGACCTCCCTTTACCTAAATATATGACACCCGGCTCTGTTGGAATGGATTTAGTTGCAAATGTTTCTAAAACAATATGTATAAACCCTGGAGAATTTAAGGCAATTCCTTGTGGAATAATAATTCAACTACCATTAGGCTATGAAGCTCAGGTTCGACCTAGAAGCGGATTAGCTTTAAAACATGGTATTACTTTACTTAATAGTCCGGGAACCATTGATACCGACTATAGAGGTGAAATAAAAGCTATATTGATTAACCATGGAAAACAAGAATTTTTTATTGAGAGAGGTGACAGAATAGCCCAGCTTGTTATTGCGAAAGTAGCACATGTCAATATTTTTCAAACTCCTAATTTAACAGAAACGGAAAGAGGAGAAGGGGGATTTGGCCACACGGGTTTATAACATTCTTTGCATTTTTCTGCCTCTTGTTTCATAAAATATACGGGAGGTAGAAATATGAGATTAAGTGAATTGGGCGGAAAAGAGATAGTCAATCTTTATAATGGTGAAAGACTTGGGATCATAGGAAACTCAGATATAATTTTTGATGAGATTACAGGTAAGATAGTATCATTGTTAATACCTAAAAAAAAGATATACTTTTTTCTTTTAGGGGATCGGATTCATACAGAAGTGTCATGGGATGCTATTAAGAAAGTTGGACCGGATATAGTTATTATTGATATAGAAGATCATGGTTCTAAAAAGATGAGCTTGTTATGAATGTAAAGATTATACTAGAATTTTCGGAGGTGTTTTTTTATTGTCAAAAAACGAACAGCAAAAGTTGCTTATTATCCCCTTAGGCGGCATGGGTGAAATAGGTAAGAATATGACTGCCATACAGTATGGTAAGGAAATTCTTATAATTGATTCAGGTTTAATGTTTCCTGAGGAGGAAATGCTGGGGATAGATATAGTTATTCCAGATATAACTTATCTTGTGGAGAATAAAGAGTATGTAAAAGGTATTTTAATAACCCATGGTCACGAAGATCATATTGGTGCTCTCCCTTATGTACTTCAGCAGATTAATGCTCCATTATATGGGACAAAGCTAACTCTTGGTCTAGTAGAGGGAAAGCTGAAAGAAACAAAATTTAAGAAAAACATATCAATGAATGTTGTAAAACCGCCAGCCTCAGTTAATTTAGGAAGTTTTTTTGTTGAATTTATTAGAGTTAATCATAGTATTCCAGATGCTGTGGGTTTAGCAATTCATACACCAGTTGGTATTATCTGCCACACTGGCGACTTTAAGCTTGATCAAACTCCAGTAAATGGAGAAAGAGCAGATCTTAATAAATTCGCAGAATTGGGTTCAAAAGGTGTTCTTGTACTTTTATCTGACAGTACCAACGCTGAACGCGAAGGTTATACTATGTCTGAAAAAGTAGTGGGGAAAACCATAGAAGAGATTTTTAGAAATTTAAACAACCGGATCATTGTGGCAACTTTCGCATCAAATATACATCGTATTCAGCAGATTTTCGATGCTGCATATAACAATGGTAGAAAGGTTGCAGTGATAGGCAGGAGTATGATTAATGTTGTAAATATAGCTATTGAATTAGGCTATCTTTCAACACCCAAATCTCTACTGGTTGATTTAGATGAATTAAACCGCTTACCTAAAGAACAGGTAGTGATTATTTCAACAGGGAGTCAGGGTGAACCTATGTCAGCTTTAACCCGTATGGCTATGTCTGAACACAAAAAGATAGAAATAGTCCCAGGTGATACAGTGCTTATTTCTGCAAATCCAATCCCTGGAAATGAAAAGTTTGTTGCTAGAACTATTGACCATTTATTTAAACAAGGTGCTAATGTTATATATGAAGCAATTTCAGGGGTTCATGTTTCAGGCCATGCAAGCCAAGAAGAATTAAAACTTATGCTCAATCTTGTCCGACCAAAATACTTTATTCCAGTGCATGGAGAATATAGGCATCTTATTCAACATGCACGTTTAGCTAGGGAAGTTGGTATCCCAGATGAAAACATATTTATTGCAGAAAATGGTAGAATCATTGAGTTCACGAAAGAATCTGCGCGAATGGCTGGAAAAGTTACTGCAGGAAAAGTACTCGTTGACGGTCTTGGTGTAGGTGATGTAGGTAATATAGTTTTAAGAGATCGAAAACAGCTTTCTCAAGACGGTATATTGATTGTTGTGGTTACAATAGATAAAGAGACAACGGAAGTTGTTGCTGGCCCTGATATTATATCAAGAGGTTTTGTTTATGTAAGGGAATCGGAAGAACTAATGGAACAAGCCCGTGAGAAAGTTAAACAATCCCTAAAGAAATGTCAAGAAGAACATATTACAGAATGGTCAACAATTAAATCACAGGTGAGGGAGTATTTAGGAAAGTTTTTATTTGAGCAAACTCGAAGAAGACCTATGATACTACCTATCATAATGGAAGTATGACATAATGTCATACTTTTTTTTGTATATTTAAAGAAAAACATCAAAGAATAAAAATAAATATCTAGGAAGGATTGATTTAATGTCGCAATATAAAGGCGCTATATGTAACTGTATTTCTTCTGACAACCAAGATGGAAAAGCTAGCACTTCTATTGCTACAAATACATTGCAGCAATTAGGTCAATTAGAAATACCAAAATCAGAGAGCAGATTTCATTCAATAACTATAGTTGGTCAAATAGAAGGTCACTTAGTGTTACCACCCCAAAACAAAACTACAAAATATGAGCATATTATTCCTCAACTTGTGGCGATAGAACAAAATCCAAATATAGAAGGATTATTAGTTATCTTAAATACCGTAGGCGGTGATGTTGAGGCAGGGCTTGCTCTTGCTGAAATGATTGTTAGCATGACAAAACCAACTGTGTCCTTGGTATTAGGTGGTGGACACAGTATTGGTGTGCCCATTGCAGTTGCTAGCGACTATTCATTTATTGCAGAAACTGCCACTATGACTATTCATCCTATAAGGCTTACAGGTCTTGTCATTGGTGTACCACAGACATATGAATATTTGGATAAAATGCAGGATAGGGTTATTCGATTTGTCATTGAGCATTCTAAGATTGATGAAAATACTTTCAGAGAAATGATGTTTAGCACCGGAAAACTAGCTAGAGATATCGGAACAGTTTTAGTTGGATATGATGCAGTTAAACACGGATTAATAGATGAAGTAGGAGGAATTGGTGCAGCAGTAAAAAAACTAGAGGAATTAATAAACAAAAGATAAGGTGGTTTTATGTTATTGTACACTTCAATGCCCTTAGAGATAGTTTTGGAAGGAATTGACGAAGAACATGACTTTCAAGAAATAGATATTACAGGAATAAAATTAGTTGTTGAACCAATGGGAATAAATAAAGCAAAAATTGTTAGAGTTATAAGCAGTGACCCTCAGATTTTCCTTAACAAAAAGTATTCACCAGGTCAAGTAATAACATTTGTTTCAAAGTAGGCCTCTTGGCCTATTTATTTTGGGAAAAACTTTATTATACTCAAAGGCTTTTACTTTGTGTGAAGGTAAGTTTTACTATATAATATACAATAAAACAGGTCATTTCATGTAAAGACAGAGGATTTTTAAAAGATATGGAGAATAAAATTACTGAGGTGTTAGGGAAATGGCAAAGTCTACAAATTCTGCAAAAAGTGATATTCGGTGGGAAATAAAAGGTTTACTTTTAATATGTTTTGGTATACTGGGAGTTTTTTCAATATATACAAAAGCCGTTGGTTCTGTAGGACATTTTATTAGCAAAAATATCAAAGGATTTTCTGGTCAAGCTGCTGTGTTTATACCATTTTTAATAATATTTCTTGGTATATATTGCTTTTATTATAAGAAAAAACCAAATCTATCTCCAAGGTTAATAGGGCTTATTATTATTTTTACTATTTTGGATTTTTTACTTCATTTGAAAATACATACAGATTTACTTGAACTAAGTTTTCTTGATAGATTAAGGAGAAGTGCGGATATTGGCGCTAATGGTCAAGGGGGCGGAATATTAGGCGAGATTGGTTTATCATTACTTATTAGTATTTTTGGTAAAACTGGGACATTAATATTAATGATAACCTTTGTAATTATTGGTATCATTTTAATAACCGGTAAATCTCTTGCTGGTCTAATAAAAAAAATGAGGTTACCTCAAAAAAGAAAAACCATTTCCATTAATCCTACAATAAAAGATGATAAAATAAAAGTGCTAAACGCTAATATGACTAATATTTTAGGTAATGATGATAACAAGAATACGGAAAATCAATCAAATAAGGTTTCAGACACACATGATACTGAATTAAATGGTAGGCAAGAAAAACAGGCAACTATCAGCGAAGATTCTTTAATTATTAGTGAAGAGAACGATGATGAAAATGATTACAAGTTACCTCCAATATCTTTGCTTCGTAAAAATACTGGAAAGCCTAACATCTTCAGTGAAAAAGAATTGTTAGACAAAGCACATACCCTTGAAAAAACATTAGAGAGCTTCGGAGTACAAGCCAAGGTTATTCAAGTAAATTGTGGTCCAACTATAACACGGTTTGAACTACATCCATCACCAGGAATAAAAGTTAGTAGAATTGTAAACTTAGCTGATGATATTGCTTTAAGTTTGGCAGCTTCAGATGTTAGAATAGAAGCACCTATTCCTGGTAAAGCAGCAATAGGTATTGAAGTTCCAAACAAAATAAATTCTGTTGTATATCTAAGAGATATCTTAGAGTCTACAGAATTTAAAAACTCTACTTCGAAATTAACTATTGCCCTAGGTAAAGATATAGGCGGGAATCCAATAGTTACAGATCTTTTTGATATGCCACATCTTTTAATTGCAGGAGCTACTGGTTCCGGTAAAAGTGTATGTATTAATACTATAATTTCTAGTATTTTATATAAAGCTCTACCTAGTGAAGTGAGATTAATGATGATAGATCCCAAAATGGTGGAATTAGCTGTTTATGATGGTATACCACACTTACTTACCCCGGTAGTTACTGATGCCAAAAAAGCATCAATGGCACTAAATTGGATTGTTTTAGAAATGGAGAGGAGATACCAAACCTTTGCTAATGAAGGAGTCCGTGATATAACTAGATATAATGAAATAAATAAAGAGAAACCTATTCCAAAGGTTGTTGTTATTATTGATGAATTAGCCGACTTAATGATGGTTTCGCCTCGTGAAGTAGAAGATAGTATTTGCAGAATTGCACAGATGGCTAGGGCTGCAGGTATCCATTTAGTTGTAGCCACACAGAGACCGTCGGTTGATATTATAACTGGTCTTATTAAGGCTAATATCCCTTCCAGGATTTCATTTGCTGTGTCGTCTCAGGTCGACTCTAGAACCATATTAGATGCTTCTGGAGCAGAAAAGCTGCTTGGTAAAGGTGATATGCTTTTCTTTCCAGTAGGTGCTTCTAAACCAACAAGAATACAGGGAGTATATATGTCCGAAGAAGAGGTTGAACAGCTAGTAAATTATATAAAAAAGCAAAAGCAGCCTACATATGAAAAAAATCTTTCGGATTTCGAAGAAAAAGAGATGGAAAAAAAAGACGATGATACAGATGAATTATTCAGAGAAGCTGTTTCAGTTGTAATGGACAGTGGGCAAGCTTCAATTTCTATGCTTCAACGACGATTGAGAATAGGGTATACTCGAGCAGCTAGACTTATAGATCAAATGGAGGAACGTGGTTTTGTTGGTGGTTATGAAGGTACTAAACCTAGAGAAATATTAATAACTAGAGAGTATTTTGAAAAGTATTTTAGCAGTTAATTCATTTATTAGTTTACATATAAATTGGTTATTTTAGGAAAACGAGAAGGGGTGGGATATTTGAACTTTGATACTGATAGCATTAATAGTCCCCAAGAACTAGGTGCATATTTGAAGAGTAAAAGAAAACAGTCTAGCATCACTTTAGAACAGATGCATAAGCTGACAAAAATAAGAATCAAATATCTAAAAGCTATTGAAGATGGATCGTTTTCAGAAATCCCTGGCGGTAATGTATATAAGAAGGGTTTTCTTAGAAACTATGTCGAGGTTGTTGGTTTAGATTCGAAAGAAATGCTCGATGTTTTTAATAAAATCTGGGATGAACCAAAGAATGATGAAAATATAGTGTTGCCTAAAACAGAAAAAATAATAAAATTGAATGATTATCTTAACATACCTAACTTTCGAAGATTTAGTATTCCATTTTTAGCTGCTATATTTTTTATTCTACTCATAGTATTGATAAAGTCTTTTGTGATGAGAATACCTCAAGAAGAAACAATCCCCCCTATCGAACAGGAAGAACCTGTTGAAGAACTTTCTGAATCTATACAAGAGATTGACCCTATTGAAGAAGAAACAGAGGTCATGGTTGAAATAGTAGAAGATACAAATATGAGGACTACCTATGTAATCGATGATGAGATTATTGAAGTCACTTTAAATGTGACTACCGGTAGATGTTGGATGTCAGTAAATAAAGATGGCGTTATTGAATATGAAGGTAGCTTAATAGCAGGAGAAAAAAGAACATGGGAAGCAGACAATAATATCAAAATAAGAATAGGAAATCCAGCAGCTATTGATTTAACGATAAATGGCAAAAATATCGGGCCACTTTCGGGATTTGCAAGGGATTTTATTTTTGAAAAGAGAACTTTTTGAGTTCTCTTTTTATAATTAAGTTTTTAAAAGTGAATTTGGTTTAAATTTTAAATACTTTACACTCAAAATCAAAATAGATATACTTATATCATTATAGTATATGGTTTTATATAGTTAAAATTATTGGAGGATGTAAATTGTCATTAAAAATAGGTTTGATATCTTTAGGTTGTGATAAAAATCTTGTGGATTCAGAATATATGTTGGGTCTACTTAAAAAAAACAACTTCGTGATTACAAATAACAAAAAGGAAGCAGAAATTATAATAATTAATACATGTGCTTTTATTGAAGATGCTAAGCAAGAATCTATAGATACAATTTTAGAAATGGCTCAGCTTAAAAAAACCGGCAAATGTAGGTTTATTATAGCGAGCGGTTGTTTATCTCAACGATATAAAAACGAATTATTAAAAGAAATTCCTGAGCTTGATGCTGTTATTGGAACAGGGGATTTTAATAAAATTGATAAAGTTATAGAACAATTGTATTATCAAAAGGTAAATATCACAAAAAACATGAGTTTTATAGATTACGATATTAATTGTCGTGTTAGAATTTATCCACACACTTCTTTTGTAAAAATAGCTGAAGGGTGTGATAATCACTGTTCTTATTGTGCAATTCCACATATAAGAGGGCCTTATAGAAGCCGTGATATATCATCAATAAAGAAAGAAACACAAATACTCGTAAGTCAGGGAGTTAAGGAAATTAATCTTATCGCCCAAGACACAACTAATTATGGTGTAGATATTTACGGAAAGCCAGCACTTGATGAGTTGTTAAAAGAAATGATTCAAATCCGTGGGGAATTCTTTATAAGAATTCTTTATGCTTATCCTTCTAACATCAGTAAAGAGCTTTTAAATGTCATAAAAAACAGTGATAAAATAGTGAACTATTTAGATATACCGTTACAACATATAAATGATAGATTGTTAAAGCTTATGGGTCGACCAACAGATAGTTTATCAATTATGAGGCTAATTGATAATATTAGAAACATAATACCGGAAATTACTTTACGTACGACATTTATAGTTGGATTTCCTACAGAAACCGATGCTGATTACATGCAATTGTTAGATTTTATAAAGCAATATGAATTTGACAAGGTTGGAGCTTTTAAATACTCTCAGGAAGAAGGAACTTTAGCTTCTACATTAAAGCCACAAATCCCAGAGAATATTAAACAAAAAAGATATAATGAGCTGATGATAACACAAAAAATAATTTCAAAAAAGAAAAATAAAAAATATAAGGGTAAAGTACTTAGAGTTTTAGTGGAAGGTTTTGACAATAAGAATCAAATGTATTTTGGTCGTTCAGATAACGATGCTCCATTTGTCGATGGTATGATAAAGTTTTCGGGTAAAAATTGTAATTTAGGCAGTATTTACCCAGTTAAAATAGTAGAAACTCAAGAATATGATTTATTAGGAGAGTTAATAAATGAGATTTAGTCTATAATTTTTATTTTTTGTGCGGTTTAATCATAACTTTCATATCCTATCTAAACTATCTTAACAAGAGGTTTAACTATTTAAACTAGAAGGCATTACCAATATGCCCTTTTTCTTTTTTAAAGGACAATTATTAAATGGTATGCTATAATAATATTATGTAAACCAAGACGAGGTGAAATAATTGAGTTTAGACAAAAATAGGATATTTCGCATAGTTATCATTTCAATATTATTTATGACCATTATGTTGGCTGGTAAGTGGTACTACGGAAGAAATATGTTGGAAGTAACGAAAATAGTATTACAACAAAAAGAATATATAAGCAATGTAGATATAGAGAGAGACGGAGATGATACTATAATACACGTTACTCTTAGAGATGTGGATAATTTAAAGGAAGTGTACTCACAAATACTTGATACCATAGAACGCCAATTTAAAGAGAAGTCTTTTACATTAAAAATAGTTAATAATCCAGGAAAAACAATAGAGAGTTTATATAATGATCAGATACAGTTTATTATATATGAAGCAATACAAACTGGAGAATATACTCAAATGAAAACCCGCCTTGATAAGATTAATATAGACAACGTCACGGACGAAATTAAAGTATTTATAGATAATAAAAATCTTTATTTACAAATAAAGAATGATAAATATAGTTTATATGATGTAATTAAACGAGATTCTTAAATGCAGAATGGGAGTGAGGAGATGCTGATTGAAATTGCAATAGGTTTTGGAATAGCGTTAAGTATATTTCTTATTACTATAGGTGTAAATATTTTACCTATGATTATAATAATTGGTTTTGCATATATGTTATACAATGTCATGGATAGAAATAACTTAATTAAAACGCCGTCTAAAATTATTGATAATGGTCAAGGAATTACATTTGACCAAATCGGGGGTCAAGATGTCGCAAAAAATGAGCTACTTGAAGCCTTAGATTTTATTAAGGACTATGATAGCTTAAAAAGTATGGGGATTCGTCCTATCAGAGGAATTTTGTTAACAGGCGTGCCCGGTACTGGAAAAACACTCATGGCAAAGGCAGCTGCTTCATATATAGATTCAGTTTTAATATCAGCTTCTGGAAGTGAATTTATAGAGATGTATGCAGGTGTAGGTGCACAAAGAGTAAGACAACTGTTTGATAACGCACGTTCTATGGCGAAAAAGGCATCAAAAAAGCATGGAGTTATTTTTATTGATGAAATAGAGGTAATTGCTGGTACTCGTGGTAAAAACACAAATCATTTGGAATATGATCAAACTTTAAATCAATTATTAGTTGAAATGGATGGTATTTCTTCTGGTGGTGACATAAATCTCTTAGTGATTGGTGCGACAAATAGACCTGACATAATAGACAGCGCTCTTATGAGACCGGGAAGGTTTGATAGAATAGTTAAAGTAGACCTTCCAGATAAAGAGGGAAGAGTAGATATATTAAAACTGCATACCAAGGATAAGCCACTTGCTAGTGATGTCAGTTTACATCAGATTGCTAAAGAGACATTTGGTTTTTCAGGGGCACATCTGGAGAATTTATGCAATGAAGCAGCTATTTTAGCAGCGAGAGATAAACAAAAAGAGATTAATCAAAAGTATTTTGTAGAGGCAATTGACAAGGTTATTATGGGAGAAAAACTAAACCGTAAACCAACGGAAGAAGAACGTAAGCGTATTGCAATACATGAAAGTGGTCATGCACTTGTAAGTGAATATTTCAATCCAAAGTCTGTGTCAGCTATTACAATTACCTCCAGAGGCCAAGCTCTTGGGTACGTAAGACAAGTGGCAGAAGATGATTTTTATTTATATACAAAACAATATTTAAAATCACAAATATCTATCTCTTTAGCGGGAGCAGTGGCAGAGGAACTATTACTGGGGGATAGTAGTACGGGAGCCAATAATGACTTTGAACAAGCAGTAAGATTAGCAAAAACGATGGTGTATTCAGGTATGTCTAACTTAGGTGTAGTGGATAAAGATTCTTTACCATTACAAAAACTGCATAAAGAAGTAAGTAATATATTATCTGAACAAAAAGAAGAAGCAGAAAAAATTATAAGAGAAAGAATTGATTTTTTAAATGTTGTAGTTGAATTTCTAATAAATAGTGAAAGAATTGAAGGAGATCAGTTGAGAAAAATATTAGAACAACACTAAATTAGTTAAATTATTGGTATTTGAAAGTTTTTCTGTAAATATAAAAAATTTAGCAGGATAAAAAGGAGAATCCCCAAAAATAACGAATTATGTTATTAGCATTGTGTATAAAAGTATAATGTTATTTTTGAAGGTGATTAAATTTGAAAGCTGAAATTATTGCTGTGGGTTCGGAGTTATTACTAGGGCAAATAACCAATACCTGTGCCCAAATTATATCTAGTGCCTTACAAGAAATTGGTATTGACGTATATTACCATATCTGTGTCGGAGACAATCAAGAAAGACTTATGCAAATCTTTGAAACTAGTTACAATCGTTCTGATATCATTATTTTAACAGGAGGATTGGGCCCTACTAAAGATGATTTGACAAAGGAAACAATAGCCCTTTTTTTAGGCATTCCTCTTAAAATTGACAATTTTTCATTAGAAAAAATAAAGAGTTATTTTGCCTATAGGGGAAAACGGATTACTGAAAATAACTATAAACAAGCTTTAATACCTGAAGGGTCTTATGCAATTGAGAATAATAAAGGTACAGCTCCCGGAGTGATTCTAAACCACAATGAAAAGATAATTGTTATGTTACCAGGCCCACCAAGGGAAATGGAACCGATGCTTAAAGAGACGGTTATTCCTTATCTTGAAAAAAAGTCTGATTCTACTATTATTTCGAGAGTTATGAGATTCCATGGCATAGGAGAATCTGTTTTAGAAGAAGAACTTAATGATCTAATATCCAAACAAACAAATCCTACTATTGCTCCTTTGGCTAAAATGGGAGATGTTACAATAAGAATCACAGCTAAAGCTAAAGATAAACTTACGGCCAGAAACACTATTAAACCAATAGAAGAAGAGATAAAGAGGAGAGTAGGCCAGTATTTATATGGATTTGACAACGATACTATAGAAAGAATAGTGGCCAAGTTGTTATTTAAATCAAAGAAAACTATTTCTATTGCAGAATCCTGTACAGGAGGATTAATGGCTCATAAGCTTACCAATATCCCAGGTATATCACAATACTTCAATATGGGAATTGTATCTTATAGTAATAGTTCAAAACATGATTTACTTAATGTTAGAGAGGAAACTATAAGAAAATATGGTGCTGTCAGTGAACAAACAGCGCGAGAGATGGCAGAAGGGGTAAGACAGTGTTCAAATTCTGACATAGGAGTGTCAATAACAGGTATAGCTGGTCCGGATGGAGGCACCATAGGAAAACCTGTCGGGTTAGTGTATTTAGGATATTCAGACTCTGACACTTCTTATGTGGAAAAACATATATTCAAAGGCGATAGGCTTGATATAAAAGAACGTTCAGCGAATTATGCACTTCATTTAGTTAGAAAAAAGATTCAACGACTAGGTGATTAGATGATAGTCAGAAGAGCCTTTATTATTCTTATATGTTCTATTATTACCCCTTTACTGTTTATACATTTTTTCGACAGTATTACGGTCAATTTTCAGGGCTTAGAACTTGTTTTGGGTCTAGAAATGGCATTAAAAGGCTCAACTACCATAAATCTACCCCCTATAGGTATTCTTAAGGCTTTTACCCATCAATTGCCTATAAATATTAACATATCACTGCAAAATATTGATTTAGATCTGATAAAGGTTATAATAGATAAAGTTAACAATAAAAACGAATTATTTTTGTTTTTTAAGAAAGATGCAATTAATGCCATTAAGGTTTTAATTGTTAAGACTTTTATTTTAGGCACTTTAGGCACTATATTTGCCTCCTTATTCATGAAATTAAAAAAGAAAGAATTAATAATTTGTATAATAATAAGTTTGTTTTTTATAACTATATTTTTAAGCTCTCTTTACATTTCTTATGATATATCAGCTTTTGATAAACCCGAGTATTTTGGAACATTGAAAGCTGCTCCTTGGATTATTAGTATTTGGAACAAAGGTATTTCGCAAATTAATGAGTTGAGGCAACAGTTAAAAAGTATTTCTGAAGGCATTTCTACGGTATTTTTAAAGATGGACAATCTAGCTTCAACTGAAGAGTCAGTGGTAAGAGTATTGCATGTTAGTGATATTCATAACAATATCGCAGCTTTTGATTTTATGGAACAGATTATTTTTAATTTTAATGTTGATGTTGTTATTGATACAGGAGATATAACTGATTATGGCACATCCTTGGAGAATATGGTTATTGAAAAGATATCACATTTGCCAGTGGATTACGTATTTTGTGCGGGAAATCATGATTCACCAAAAACTGTTGAACTTATGGAAGATATAGATAATGTTATTATTCCGAATGGTGGGGTTATCAGCATAAAAGGTATAAATATTCTGGCATTTTCGGATCCTATTTCAGAGATGATAGATAAAATTGATTCATCAAATGAAATTGATATTATAAAACAAAATCTACTTATACGAGATAAACTTAACTCTTTAAATGAAATACCAGATATACTTGCAGTGCATAACCCGCAAGCTACAGAAAATTTAGAGGGCTTTGTTCCTATAATTCTTAATGGTCATACACATAAGACCCATATAAAAGATGGGGAATCTTTAATAATAAATGCAGGGTCTACCGGCGCCGCAGGTATAAGGGGAATACAATCTAAAGCTGATATTCCATACTCTGCTGTGTTGTTATACTTTAAAAGTAATAAGGGCACTGGAAAACCTCAACTATTTGCTGCTGATATAATCAAGATATCAAATGTCGAAGTAGGTTTTCAGGTAGAGCGGGTTTTCTTTAATTGGGAGGATGTAAAAGAATGAGATGTTTTATATCTATTGAGCTCGACTCTGTTATAAAAAAAAACATAGAAAATTTCATACAAAAAAACAAACTCAAGGAGCATTTTAGTGACACAAGATGGGTTAAACCTGATAATCTTCATATTACACTCGCATTTTTAGGTGAAACCCCAGAGGATAAAATAGTAAGTGTAAAAAAAATACTGTCAACCATATCAAAAAGACATACTCACTTTTCTTTAAAATTTACAAAGCTTGGGTTTTTTCCTAGTATAAAAAAACCTCGGGTAATATGGATTGGCATAGAGGATAATCCAAAACTATTGATGCTTAAAAACGATATAGATAGTGTATTAAGTAAGGAAGGTATCATTTATGATAAAAAGTCATTTTTACCACATTTAACAATCGGAAGAATAAAAACACCTGGCACATTGCAACCTGAAGCTATACAATATCTACATATAAACACTATTTCTTCGGTAAGAGAAATACATCTAATGAAAAGTGAATTATCACAGCAAGGAGCAAATTATACATGTTTGTATAAGGCGATTCTGCAAAATACAGTTTGACTCAGCATAAATATACTAATATAATATATTCAGAACAAATGTTTGGAGGTATTAATAATGGCAGAAAAACAAAAAGTTTTAGAAATGGCCCTTACGCAAATTGAACGGCAATTTGGCAAAGGTTCAATAATGAGATTAGGCGAAGCCTCTGCTAGATTCCATGTTGAATCAATTCCTACAGGTGCCTTACCACTAGATATAGCTTTAGGGATTGGAGGAGTTCCCAGAGGAAGAGTTATTGAAATTTTTGGTCCTGAGTCTTCGGGCAAAACAACTGTTGCATTACACATTGTAGCCGAGTCTCAAAAATTAGGCGGTACAGCCGCATTTATCGATGCGGAACATGCTTTAGATCCAGTGTATGCTAAAAATCTTGGAGTAGATATTGATAATTTGTTGATATCTCAGCCAGATACTGGTGAACAAGCTTTAGAGATAGCAGAAGCTTTAGTTAGAAGCGGTGCTGTGGATGTAGTAGTTATAGACTCGGTTGCTGCTTTGGTTCCTAAAGCCGAGATAGAAGGTGAAATGGGAGATGCACATGTAGGTTTACAGGCTAGGCTAATGTCTCAAGCCTTAAGAAAATTAGCAGGGGCTATCAGTAAGTCAAATACAGTAGCTATTTTTATTAATCAGCTTAGAGAAAAAGTAGGGGTTATGTTTGGTAATCCTGAAACGACTCCAGGTGGTAGAGCTCTAAAATTTTATTCTTCAGTTCGTTTAGATGTTCGTAGAAGTGAGATTATAAAACAAGGAGAAAATATGTTAGGAAACAGGACACGAGTTAAAGTAGTTAAAAATAAGGTTGCACCTCCTTTTAAACAGGCAGAATTCGATATTATATATGGTGAAGGAATATCAAGAGACGGATGTGTATTGGATTTTGGTGTTGAAGAAGGATTAATAAAAAAGAGTGGTTCATGGTACTCTTATGGTGAGGAAAAGATTGGACAAGGCCGTGAAAATGCAAAACAATACTTAAGAGAGCATCCTGAATTATTACAGGATATAGAACTTAAAATAAAGCAAAAGTATAATTTAGTGAGAACCGAACAAAAAAAGGATAACAAGTCCAAAGAAGGGGCATAAAATGCGATTCCTTTTTTTTACTGATACACATATCCGGGGGAATAATCCGCAAAATAGAAAAGACAACTTTTTAAAAACAGTGTATGAAAAAATAGAAGAAGTTTTCCACATTGCAGAGAAAAATAATGTTGATATATTATTACATGGTGGAGATATATTTGATAGGCCAGATATTTCTCCTTCATTAGTACGAAGTTTTATACTTTTGATAAACAAGTATTCCATACCTATTTATGCTGTAGCTGGAAACCACGACATATATGGGCAAAACCCTTTAACTATTAATAGAACTATGTTAGGTTTGCTAGATGGAGCAGATATAATAAGATTAATAAATCCAAATGATAAAATATTGCTGAAGGACAAGCAAAAAACAATACAGCTCACGGGGCAACATTATTTTTATGGTATAGATGCTGGCAATGGAAAGCAAAACTATATAGTAAAAAAAGGTACAAATGTGGATTTTGCTATACATATAGTTCATGGAATGCTTTTGGAAAAACCTTTTTTTGATGGTATGGCTTATACTTTAATTGATGAAATCTTAGAAACTGAAGCGGATATAACATTAAGTGGGCATTATCATTCAGGTTTCAATATGAAATGTATAAAAAATAGATACTTTATTAATCCAGGGAGCTTAGTAAGGATTAATAACAGCCTAAACGAATTTTTTAGAATTCCTAAGGTAGTTCTAATTAATGTAGAAGATGAAATAGCTATTAAAGAGATTCACCTTACAAGTGCACAACCTGGTGAAGATGTATTAGATCGGTCGAAGGTTGAAGCATTGGCCTTTAGGGAAAAAAAGTTGTCTGAATTTGTTCAAAGTATTTATTCTACAGGCCAATATAACACCTTTAATATTAATCAAATTTTAGAGCAAATTTCGCAACAACAAAATATAAAAAAAGAAGTTATTCTCGAAGCATTAAAAAGGATAGGCGAAGCTCAAGAAATGTTGGGAGATGGCGAAGATCTTGAGGTGATATAAGTTGGGTGTTATAAGTAGCCTTACATTAGAAAATTTTCAATCTCATAAAGAAAGTAAAATAGTATTTGATAAAGGGTTAACTGTAATAATAGGTCAAACAGATCAAGGTAAAAGCGCAATAATTAGAGCATTAAAATGGGTTTTGTATAATGAACCGAGAGGGACAGATTTTATTACAGCAGGGTACCGAACATGCCGTGTTTCATTGGAAATGAATGACGGTACAATTATTACAAGAGAAAGAGATGGGAATCGAAATCGATACATATTAATAAGAGAAGGAAATGAACAAATTTTTGAGGGATTTGGTCACAATATTCCTTTAGAAATAATTAAAGCTCATGGAATACCCAAGGTGCATATTGATGTTGATACTACTTCAATGGTTAATCTTGCAGAGCAGTTAGAAGCTCCCTTTTTGGTATCTGAAAATGGGAGCAATAGAGCAAAGGCACTGGGAAGATTGATTGGAATTCATATTATAGATGCTGCACAGAGAGCCACATTAAAAGACATAATAGATGCCGAAAATGAATGTAAATTATTAGAAAGCGATATTAATTTACTTAAAAAAGAATTAACAAATTTTGAAGATATAGATATCTTAGCTAAAAAGATTTCAAAGCTAAAAGAAATAATTGAATTATTAAAGCATAAAAGAGTATTTCTATTAAAACTCTCCAATATTAAAAAACAATTTGAACCAACAATTCAAAAGATAAAAGAAACACATATGATTTTATCTAATATTAGCTTTATTGAAAAAGTTGAAAGTCTCATATTGACCTTAGATATTCTCTATACAAAATACTACTCATTGCATAAAATTAAAGATAGGTTAAGAAATATTGATTCTTATATAAGAAGGGAACAAAACATTATTATTTTAACCCAAAGATTGGTACCCGCAGAAGATAAGTATTATATTATAGTGGATTTGTACAATAACCTACGTAAAATAATGGCCATTAATACCACATATAATCAAAACAAAAAATATATAGAACAGATACAAAAAACATTGGATAATACAAGAAATGTATCAATAGCAGAAGAAATGTCTTTCAAGGTTGATGAGTTAATTGTAACTATAAAAAAGTATTCTTTATTAAATGATCAATGGAAATCAGTGAAACATCAGTCTAATTCTCAGGCTAAAGAACTTAAAAAATATGATGAAATAGGAAAAGCCGAGGAATATTTTGATAGTATTACTAAACAGGTAATTCTTTTATCATCATTAAAAGAATTAAGCGAGTCATTAAAAACTGTTGAATCTTCTATAAAAAAAGGAGAGACTTATTTACAAAAGTTAATCGATAATCTAAGTTTTATGGCCAAGAAATACGGTCTTATTCTTGATGAATTTTCTATTTGCCCAACATGTTTAAAACCTATCGATAATGAAACAACCCAGCGTATTATTATTGATATATTAAATTAATTGTAATGGGGTGAATTATATGGATCCTGAAAAAGAGATTCATGAGTTGAAACAAAAAATAGATAAAGCAAAAGCTCTTAGATATAAAGCTGAGGCGCGTTTAGAAGAGCTTCAAAAACAGCAGAAGCAGCTTCTTGATGAATTAGATAAGTTAAATGTAAAACCAGAGGATTTAGATAATGAGATAGAAAGCATAAGTAATCAAATTAAAGATTTGTTAAAAAAAGCGAAAGATTTGATCCCCGAAAATTTGGAGGAATAACAGTGATTGAGGATTATGATAGCTTAATAGAGGATACTGAGAAAAAGGTTAATAAACTGACTCTTGAATACACTATGAAGAAAAGAATGAAAGAAAAGCTAGAAAAAGAGTTAAAAGTAAAACAAAATAAGTTTGACAAAACAAAAGATTTACTTGACGTATTAGAGCAGGTAAGATTATTGCTTCAAAGAACATCTGTATATGCACGAGAACAAATAAAACAACAGATAGAAATGCTCGTTACACACTGTCTTCAATTTGTATTTGGCCCTAGTATTGAATTTGAAATCGAATTAAGCGAAATTAGAGGTAGAACAAGTGCAGAGTTCTATGTTATATCTATTTATGATGATGAGAAGATTAAAACTAAACCTCAGGATGCCAGGGGCGGTGGAATTGTTGATGTCATTTCTTTAGCCCTTAGAATAGCAGTTATTCAAAGCACTAGTGCATATAAAGATGGTCCATTAATTCTAGATGAGCCGGCAAAACATGTGAGCAGTGAATATATAATCAATGTTGCTCAATTCTTAAAACAGATTAGCGATGTTTTTCAACGTCAGATAATCATGGTAACACATAATCAATACTTAAGTGAAATTGCTGACCTTACTTATAAAGTTGAATTAAAAAATGGTGTTAGTGATATTTCTTTATATAGTCCCGATGACTAAATGGCTTCAGTTTCAACTTGAGCTTTTTTGTTTTCTTGACATGGTAATTAAAAAAGTATAAAATTAAAATGATATAAAAGCTTGGTTGCAACTGTAGTCTTAACGGTTCGGGGGCACGATTGTAAATTAAATTGAGTATTCTCTATTTAATTATAAAAACCGAGTTCCCTCGGTTTTTATTGTTTACGTTACAGGAGGTGAAAAGTATCAACAATATAATAATTCCACTTACTACTGGATTAATAGCTTTGGTTGCCGGATATTTAATTCGGAAGTATATTGCTGAAGCTAAAATAAACTCGGCTGAAGAATCGGCAAAAAAGATTTTAGAGGAAGCCGAAAAAAAAGCCGAATCTATCAAGAGAGAATCCCTTGTAGAAGCTAAAGAAGAAATATTAAAACTTAGAAATGAAGCAGAAAAAGAACAACGTGAGAGAAGAAGTGAACTTCAACGTTCTGAAAGAAGATTAATTCAAAAAGAAGAGTCTTTAGATAGAAAGATCGATGCTCTTGAGAAAAAGGAAGAAACACTTTCAAAAAAACAAAATGAAATTAACCAAATTCACGAAAAGGTAAATAAACTATATTCACAGCAACTGGCAGAACTAGAGCGGATTTCATCATTTACTACTGAAGAAGCTAAGGAATTTTTATTAAATAAGATTAAGGATGAAATTCGTCATGATGCAGCAATAATGATCAAGGAGATTGAGACCCAAGCCAAAGAAGAGGCCCAGAAGAGGGCTAAAGAAATTGTTTCATGCGCTATTCAAAAATGTGCGGCAGATCATGTTGCCGAGACTACGGTCTCAGTTGTCGCTTTACCTAATGATGAAATGAAGGGACGCATAATAGGGCGAGAAGGTAGAAATATTAGAGCTTTAGAGACTCTTACCGGAATCGATTTAATTATTGACGATACCCCAGAAGCAGTTATTTTATCTGGCTTTGACCCAATAAGACGACAAGTAGCTAAAATCGCATTAGAAAAGCTTATATTGGATGGCAGGATCCATCCAGCCCGAATTGAAGAAATGGTTGAAAAAGCACAAAAAGAAGTAGATAGTATTATTAAAGATGAAGGCGAAAAAGCAACTTTAGATACTCATATACATGGTATTCATAGCGATCTTGTAAAACATCTCGGTAAACTATATTTTAGGACTAGTTATGGTCAAAATGTTTTATACCATTCCATAGAGGTTGCTCATTTGGCAGGGGCTATGGCTGCTGAATTGGGAGTGGATATAAAACTTACAAAAAGAGCTGGCCTATTACATGATATAGGCAAGAGCGTGGATCAGGATGTAGAGGGTCCTCATGCATTAGTTGGGAGTGAACTAGCTAAGAAATATGGAGAATCTCCGGAAGTTGTTAATGCTATAGCATCTCATCATAATGATGTTGAGCCTCAAACAGTTGAGGCAATACTAGTTCAAGCAGCAGATGCTGTATCGGCTGCGCGTCCTGGAGCCAGAAGAGAAACATTAGAAGCTTATATCAAAAGACTGGAAAAGCTTGAAGAAATAGCAAATTCTTTTAATGGTGTGGAAAAGTCTTTTGCTATTCAAGCTGGTAGAGAAATTCGTATCATGGTTAAACCTGAAGATGTTGATGACTTAGGTGTTTTAGAAATAGCAAGAAGTATAGCTAAAAAAGTGGAAGAAGAACTGGAATACCCTGGTCAGATTAAAGTTAATGTCATCAGGGAAACTAGGGCTACTGAATATGCAAAATAAAGTGCGCTGATAGGCGCACTTTATTTTACAAATACATGATAAAGTGCATATTTTTCAAGTAACTTTATATAATTTTGTAATACCTATGATATTATTGGGAGCTGAGTGGTTTGATAAAATTAACAATACTGATGATAGGAGACATCGTAGGCAGACCAGGTAGAACAGCAGTTAGAGAAAAACTATCATTTTAAAGAAAAAACACGAAGTTGATTTTATTATAGCAAATGGTGAAAATGCTGCAGGAGGTAATGGAATCACAGAAAAAATAATGCAAGAACTACTAATTAGTGGTGTCGATTTCATAACCACAGGAAACCATGTATGGGATAATAAGGATATATTTAATTTTATAGAGAAAGAAAATAGGATAATAAGACCAGCTAATTATCCCCAAAGTGCTCCGGTAAAGGATATCAAATAGCACAAGTGGGTGTAGGCCCTAAAATAGGCATATTAAATATTTCGGGGAGAACTTTTATGCCTCCACTTGATTGTCCTTTTAAAACTGCAGATAAACTAATTGAAAAAATAAAAGGTGAAACGAAAGTAATAATAGTTGATTTTCATGCTGAAGCTACTTCGGAAAAAATGGCAATGGGATGGGGTATTTGGACGGAAAGGGTTTCTATAATTGCAGGTACACATACACATGTACAAACAGCTGATGAAAGAATACTTCCGAATGGTAACTGCTTATATAACTGATATAGGAATGACGGGTCCAATAGATTCAGTTTTAGGAATGGAAAAAGAAAGAGTAATTAGCAAATTTACTAGTCAAATGCCAGTAAGATTCGAAGTGGCAAAAGGCCCTGTAGAAATAAATGGTATTCTTGTAGACATAGATGTAAATACTGGAAAAGCCATTAAAATTAAAAGAATAAAAGAATTGGCTTAAAATTAAAATATTTTTTTTAAAAAAACAAGGAACTTTTCATCAAAATATAGAATAGAATATTTAAAAGCAAATTATGCAGGGAGGAATTAAATAATGGAAGTGTTAAAAGTATCAGCTAAATCTAATCCAAATTCAGTGGCAGGGGCCCTTGGCAGGTGTGTTAAGGGAAAGAGGAGGAGCTGAAATTCAAGCGGTCGGTGCAGGAGCACTGAATCAAGCAGTTAAGGCTGTAGCCATTGCAAGGGGATTTGTAGCACCTAGCGGAGTGGATTTGATTTGTATTCCTGCTTTTACCGACATTGAAATCGACGGTCAGGAAAGAACAGCTATGAAACTTATTGTTGAACCTCGTTAATTTGTTTGCTTCATTATAAATAATTTTGTATATTTATTTTGGCATTCACCTTATAATAAGGCTGAATGCCTTCTGTGTTTATATATACTAATATTTATAAAAAATATATAGTAATATTTTTTGATGATTTAATTGTATACTAAATTGTTGGGAGGTTTCTAATGAGCATCGACCTACATCTGCATACAACATTTTCTGACGGCTTACTTACCCCTGAGCAATTGGGGTGAGAGAAGCATTAAAACGGTAATTTGGAAGCTATAGCTATTACGGATCATGACACAATAGATGGTGTGCCACTAGCGTTAAAGGAAGCAAAAAAGTATCGAAATATGGAAGTTATTCCAGGGATTGAATTAAGTACAGAGTTAGATAAACAAGAAATACATATATTAGGGTATTATATCGATTTTCTTGATGTAGAATTAAGAAAAACCCTTTTTCAGCTTCAAGAAAAGAGAAAAATGCGGATAATAAAAATCGTTAACAAACTAAAATCAATAGGAATAGAAATTTCTATAAAAGAAGTTGAACATGCAGCATCAGGTCCTTCAATTGGCCGACCTCATGTTGCGAAAGTTTTGATAGAAAAAGGTTATGTGGATACAATAGAGGAAGCCTTTAAAACTTATCTTGGTAAAGGAAAACTAGCCTATGTTCCTAGAGCAAAATTAACCCCATTTAATGCTATAGATATTATTAATAAAAATAGGGGAATACCAGTTTTGGCACATCCAGGACTTCTTAATAATCAAAACATAATAAAAGACCTTATATCATACGGAATTAGGGGAATCGAAATCTATCATAAAAATCATAGTCCTGCACAAACAATTTATTTTTCCCAATTAGCACTATCAAACAATTTACTATTAACAGGTGGTTCTGATTGTCATGGAGAAAAACCTCTACTTTTAGGAAGTTTAGATGTTCCCCGAAAATACTATGAAGAATTAAAAAAATCCAGATATATGCATACTACATGATACGCTATAAGGTTTTTCAAGACAATCAAAAATATTGTATACAATAATCCATTTAAAATATTTTTTACTTTTTTTAACAGGAATAACAATGTTTATGTAGAATAATAATAAAAGGCGCCCTTAGGAGCCAATAATCCTTTTAAGGATGGTATGACATGACGCAATTCGAAGCTAATAAAACTCCGCTTTATATTCAAATAAAGGAATATATAAAAAAACAGATTGAAAAACAGAAATGGTCGGTGGGGAGTAGATTGCCGACAGAACGTGATTTGGCAAAAAAAATTGGTGTTAGTCGTAAAACAGTCAGCCTCGCATATAAAGAACTCGAAAGTGAAGGATATATATCTTCACATCAAGGTAAAGGCACTTTTGTTAGTATGACAGTAAATCGAAATGAAGTATATATAAAACAGTTTACTGAGACTATAGACAAGTGTTTAGATATTGTTTTAAAAATAGGAATGGATCCAGATAGCTTCTTAAGTATTTGTAAAGAGAGAGCAAATGAGTACAAGAATAGATTGCATAAGATAAAAATTATGTTAGTAGAGTGTAATAAAGAGCAACTAGACTATTTTTGTAAAGAATTAGAATTCGACGTTGGAGTATCAATTGAACCTGTATTGTTAGATGATTTTAAAAGTAACATAAACATTATAAGGCAGAAATTAAAAAATTATGATTTTCTAATTACTACTTTATTTCACCATGAAGAAGTCAGAGAATTGATTAAAAACGAAGATATTCCACTTCTTCCTATAGCTTTAAATCCACAGTTAGAAAGCATTATTGAGATAGCAAGAATCCCTAAAAAAAGTTCAGTTGGTATTTTATCTATCTCTGAAAACTTTGCAAATAAAGTTAAAAAGGCAGTTTCTGATGCGGGTTTACACTTTGATGATATAATAATATCAACAACTACAGTACCAGAAGAAATGGAGCTATTTGTAAAAAATGTTGATGCTATTATTGTATCACCAAATAGAAAAAAACACGTATTGAATTTTGTTAAGGAAGACCAAGATGTAATTGAATTTATTTTTGTTCCAGATGCAGGTTCAATTAATTTACTTAAAACATCAATAACAAAAAATAAGAATTTTATGATGAGGTGATATCTTGGCAGAAGAAATAAGAATTTTTATTAATGAAAAGGCTTGTAAAAGATGTGGTTTGTGTATTGCTTTCTGCCCTAGAAATGTTTATAAATCTGAAGGTGGAAAGCCTATTATAGTAAACTTGGATGCTTGCACCAATTGTAAATTATGTGAGTTAAGATGTCCTGACTATGCTATTATCGTGGGAGGTGAAGAAAATGAGTGAAAAAATCATGTTGATGCAAGGCAATGAAGCTTGTGTTGAAGGCGCGATAGATGCTGGTATGCAATTTTTTGCCGGGTATCCTATAACACCTTCTACTGAAATTGCTGAACTTTCAGCCGAAAAGCTCCCAAAAGTTGGAGGCAAATTTATACAAATGGAAGATGAAATAGCAAGTATGGGAGCAGTGATTGGAGCATCTCTTACTGGCCTCAAGTCCATGACTGCCACAAGTGGACCGGGATTTTCCCTTAAACAAGAGAACATAGGGTTTGCATCTCTAACAGAGGTGCCATGTGTAGTTGTAAATGTACAAAGAGGAGGCCCGAGCACCGGATTACCTACTTCTCCTGCTCAAGGCGATGTAATGCAAGCAAGGTGGGGCACTCATGGAGACCATCCAATCATAGTTATATCACCATCTTCAGTAAAAGAAGTATATGAAATGACAATAAGGGCTTTTAATCTATCAGAAAAGTACAGGGTCCCATGTATTCTACTGATGGATGAAGTTATAGCACATATGAGAGAAAAAGTGGTGTTGCCCGAAAAATCAACTATTGATATAATAAACAGAAAAAAAGTTCTATCAAATATCACTTCCTATCAACCCTATATGGATTATGATGGAGACGGTATTCCGCCCATGGCAAATTTCGGAGAAGGATTGTCTTTTCATGTAACTGGATTAATTCATGATACTAATGGTTTTCCATCTACAAGTCCGGTAGTTACAGAGAAATTAATAAAAAGATTAATGAATAAAATTAATAACAATCTTGAAGATATTATAGAGTATGAAAACATTTTAACAGATGATGCGGAAACTGTTATAGTATCATTTGGTTCAACTGCTCGCTCGGCTCAAAGGGCAGTATCTCTTCTAAGAAAAGAAGGATATAAAATAGGCATGTTAAGATTAAAAACAATATGGCCTTTTGCACATAAAGCAATAGAAGAGTTAAAACAAACATCAGTAAAGAATCTGTTGGTTGCTGAAATGAATTTTGGTCAAATATTCGAAACTATAAAAGCCTCAGCTGAAGGGAGCTTTAAGATTTATAGTTTAAATAAATATAATGGAGAGCTTATTACACCACAAGAGATTATTAATAGGGTAAAAGGAGTGACTATAGATGCGTAAAGAATTACAAAAATATTTTAGAAGTGATAAGCTCCCGCATATTTGGTGTCCTGGTTGTGGTCATGGCATAATAACTGGTGCTGTTATTCGTGCTATAGATAAGCTTGAACTAGATCAAAGCAAAATATGTATAGTATCAGGAATAGGTTGTTCTTCTAGAGCTCCTGGTTATATGAATTTTAATACTTTACATACTACTCATGGACGTGCTTTGGCTTTTGCAACTGGTATAAAAATGGCAAATCCGGATCTTAAAGTTATAGTCCTCACCGGAGACGGTGACTGTTCAGCAATAGGCGGTAATCATTTTATCCATGCTGCTAGAAGAAATATTGATATTACAACCATTGTATTTAATAATAATATTTATGGCATGACAAGTGGCCAGTATTCACCAATGACACCTAAAGCAGCCTTCGCTACAACAGCACCCTACGGAAATATCGATAGAAACTTTGATTTATGTAAACTAGCACAGTCTGCTGGAGCCACTTATGTAGCCCGAGGTACTGTTTATCATGTTCCTCAATTAATCAAATTAATAGAAAAAGCTTTAAAACATAAAGGTTTTTCTATGCTAGATGTGGTAGATATATGTCCTACATATTTTGGACGTAAAAATAAAATGGGTTCACCAGTTGCTATGATGGAAAATATTCGTGAAAGATCAGTAACTGTCAAAAACGCATTGAAGATGTCAGCCGAAGAACTAAAAAACAAAATCGTTATAGGAGAGTTTCATGAAGAGCTAGCACCTGAATATACCGAAGAATACTCAAAAGTTATTGAAAAGGCACAAGGGGGGCAATGAAAATGGATGAAAGGTTTGAAATAAGACTTAGCGGTTCAGGTGGCCAAGGATTAATCTTGGCAGGTATTATTCTCGCAGAAGCTGCTATCCTTGACGGTAAAAACGCTGTACAGTCACAATCATATGGTCCTGAAGCTCGTGGAGGTGCTAGTAGAGCAGAGGTTATTATTAGTAATGCGAACATTGACTACCCAAAAATTACTAATACTGACGTTTTGCTTTCGTTGACCGAAGAAGCATTGCTTAAATACAAATATGATCTTCGAGATACAGGTATTATTATTTTAGACTCTAGCGTAAGTGAACCTAAAGGGTCATACAGGATTCTAAAAGTTCCAATTCTAGAAACAGCACAAAACAAAGTCGGAAAAATAATAGTCGCAAATATAGTTGCATTAGGAGTATTAACAGCAACAACTAGTGTTGTTACCAAGGAAGCTATTAGAAAGGCAGTTTTAGCTCGAGTTCCAAAAGGAACCGAAGAATTAAATACAAAGGCTCTATATGAAGGCTTTAAATTAGGTAAATTTAATTAAAAAAAGGAGAGATATTAAATGTCCAATAAACCAAATCCTGTTCAAACAGTACAAGAAGAAATTAAGTATGCATGTGAAAAACTTGGTCTAGGTGAGTCTATTTATGAACTTCTAAAAGAACCTGAAAGAATTTTAATAGTATCTGTTCCAGTAAAGATGGATGATGGAACAGTAAAAACATTTACAGGGTATCGATCTCAGCATTGTACAATAATGGGCCCAGCAAAAGGCGGATTCAGGTTTCATCCTGATGTATGTTTAGATGAAGTTAAAGGTTTATCAATGTGGATGACATTCAAGTGTGCTGTTGTAGGAATTCCTTATGGGGGAGGTAAGGGTGGAGTCTGTTGCAATCCTGCTGACTTATCTAAAACTGAGCTTGAGAGACTTACACGCAATTATTTAAGAGCCATTAATACTATGGTCGGACCAGATAAGGATATACCAGCACCCGATGTAAACACAAATGCACAGATAATGGCATGGTTCATGGATGAATTCAGCATGCTAAAGGGTTATAATGTTCCTGGAGTGGTAACAGGGAAACCAATTTCTATTGGTGGCTCTAAAGGTAGAACCCAGGCAACTGGATATGGTGTAACAATAGCCGTAAAAAAGGCATGCCAAGCTTTAAACATTGACTTAACTAAAACAAACATAGCCATTCAAGGGTTCGGTAATGTTGGTAGTTTTACAGCATTATACTGCTATAGAAATGGAGCAAAAATCGTTGCTATAGGTGAATGGGATAAAAAAATAGGGACATATGCACTGTATAATAAAAACGGCCTGGATATAGAAAAACTATTTGAATACAAAGCCGAAATGGGAAATATAGCAAGCTATCCTGATGCAGAAAGAATAAGTCTCGAGGAATTTTGGGAACTGGATAGTGTTGATATTTTCATTCCTGCGGCATTGGAAAATGCCATAGATGAAACTAATGCACCAAAGATAAATGCTAAAATTATTATAGAAGCAGCTAATGGTCCAACAACACCTACAGCTGACAAAATATTTGATGAGAGAGGAATTACCTTATTTCCTGATATCCTTTGTAATGCTGGTGGTGTTACCGCATCATATTTTGAGTGGGTACAAAATCTGATGAATTTCTATTGGACTGAAGAAGAGGTCAACGCCAAACTTGAAGGAATCCTGACCAATGCCTTTGATGATGTTTATAATATGCATAAAAATGAAAATGTCAGTTTAAGAAAAGCAGCTTATTTAGTAGCAGTAAAACGCATTGCTGATAATATGATGTTAAGGGGTTGGGTATAATAAGCGTTAGTTTGCTTTTGGTAAAATAAATTATTATATATTTTTAAAAGAAGGCGAGTGTTTATGATTGATAAAAGATCACTCCAAAAACTAGAACAACATCAAAAAGATTGGGAAGAAAATAAATTAAATAAAGCCTTAAATAAAAGGCCTGAAAGATATTCAAAGTTCTTAACAGGGTCAAATCTAGAAGTAAAACGTCTGTATACTGAATTAGATATAAAAGACTTGGATTATATTGAAGACTTGGGCTTTCCAGGACAGTATCCCTATACTCGAGGTGTTCAACCTACCATGTATAGAGGGAGACTTTGGACAATGCGCCAGTATGCTGGCTTTGGTACTGCCGAAGAATCTAACAAAAGATATAAGTACCTATTGTCACAAGGACAAACTGGACTAAGTGTTGCTTTTGACTTACCAACTCAAATAGGACTTGATTCTGATCATCCCTTATCCAGAGGGGAAGTTGGTAAAGTCGGTGTTGCTATAGATTCTTTAAAAGATATGGAGATTCTATTTGAAGGGATCCCCTTGGATAAAGTAAGTACTTCAATGACTATCAATGCACCTGCTGCAATACTGTTAGCAATGTATATAGCTCTAGCGGAGAAACAAAGTATAGTTCCTGAAAAACTTTCAGGAACTATACAAAATGACATTTTAAAGGAATATGTAGCAAGAGGCACATATATTTTCCCACCAAAGCCATCAATGAGATTAATTACCGACATATTCAGATTTTGCTCCCAGAATATGCCGAAATGGAATACAATCAGTATCAGTGGATACCACATTAGAGAAGCAGGAGCGACCGCTATACAAGAAGTTGCTTTTACTCTTGCTGATGGTATTGCATATGTAGAAGCTGCTGTAAAAGCAGGTTTATCTGTTGACGATTTTGCACCAAGACTATCATTCTTCTTTAATGCCCATAATGATTTACTAGAAGAAGTTGCAAAGTTCCGAGCAGCAAGAAAATTATGGGCAAATATAATGAAAGAAAGGTTTAAAGCAAAGAATCCTAAATCAATGATGCTCAGATTTCATACTCAAACAGCTGGTTCAGCTCTAACAGCTCAACAACCTGATAACAACATTGTCAGAGTAACAATTCAGGCATTAGCGGCTGTTATGGGAGGTACACAATCACTACATACCAATTCAAGAGATGAAGCACTGGCATTACCCACAGAGGATTCGGTTAGAATAGCTCTACGAACCCAACAAATAATTGCCCACGAAAGTGGTATTACTGAAACTATTGATCCATTAGCTGGTTCGTATTATATTGAGAATCTGACGAAAACTATTGCAGACAAGGCGAAAGAATATATAGAAAAAATAGATAAACTTGGAGGGGCACCAAGTGCGATAGAAAAAGGATATATGCAAAGGGAAATTCAGAATAGTGCATATAATCATCAAATGGCGATTGAATCAGGAAGGAAAATTGTTGTAGGTTTAAATAAATTTCTAATAAATGAAGAATCTCCAAAGGGATTACTCAAAGTTGATCCTACTGTTGGGAAACTCCAGGAGTCAAAAATTAAAGCGTTAAAAGAATCTAGAGATAATTTAGCAGTTAACACATATTTAAAAGAACTAAAACGTTCTGCTCAAGCCAATGATAATCTAATTCCAATTATTTTAAAATGTGTAAAGGCTTATTGTACCTTAGGAGAAATATGTGATACTTTGCGTGATGTCTTTGGCGAATATAAAGCTTCTACAAATATATGAAGAGGTGATTTCATGACGACAACGAGAACTATACGAGTACTAATCGGGAAACCCGGTCTAGACGGTCATGATAGGGGTGCCAAAGTTATAGCAAGAGCTTTGCGTGATTCTGGAATGGAAGTTATTTATACTGGACTCAGACAGACGCCGGAGCAGATAGTTGAGGCTGCTATACAAGAAGATGTACAGGTAATTGGTCTTTCAATCCTTTCAGGGGCTCATAATTTTTTGTTTCCACAGGTGATAGAACTTTTAAAAGAAAAAGATGCCGATGACATATTAGTAATAGGTGGGGGAGTCATACCTGATGAAGATATTCCCAGTTTGAAAAAAGCAGGGATTAAGGAGATTTTTACTCCTGGAACTCCAACATCTTCAATTGTAGAATTTATTAAAAACAATGTTAAAGCTTAAATCGAAAGGTGTACTCTATAATGGATATTGTTCCAAAAATTTTAAAAGGTAACAAAAGAGGTATAGCAAGGCTAATAACTCTTATTGAAGAACAATCTGAAGAAGCAAGAGTTTTTTTGAAGCAACTTTATAAATATACCGGCAATGCTATAACTATAGGTATAACAGGTCCACCAGGAGCAGGGAAAAGCAGTGTTGTAAATCTTCTAGCTAAAAAACTTCGTGAAAGCAACAAAAAAGTAGGTATTATTGCAATTGACCCAACAAGCCCTTTTACTGGTGGGGCACTTTTGGGAGATAGAATCAGGATGCAAGATTTAACCTTAGATGAAGGTATATTTATTCGAAGTATGGGAAGTCGTGGAACTTTGGGAGGGCTCTCAAGAGCTTCCTATGATGCTGTTAAAGTTCTCGATGCAGCAGGCATGGACTATATTATTATTGAGACTGTTGGTGTGGGTCAATCAGAAGCAGATATAATTAAGCTTGCAGATATTGTTGCTTTAGTGCTCATTCCTGGTATGGGAGATGAAGTACAGGCAATAAAAGCCGGTATTATGGAAATTGCAGATATATTTGTTGTAAACAAATCCGATATAGATGGAACAGACCGCCTAGTAACTGAAATACAAATGAACCTTGATTTAAATCAAGATAAAAACAAAGTTAAGCCCCCCATAGTAAAAACTATTGCTTTAACAGGTGAAGGTATACCAGAACTTAGCAATACAATTTTGCAAGTCCAAAAACGGCTACTAGATCGTGGGATACTAACTAATAAACGAAAATCGCGTATCAATCAAGAACTACAGGAATTAATCAGAGAAATCCATTTAAAGAAAATAGTTTCAGCGTTTGAGGCCAAAATAGATGATTATACTGAAAAGATTTTAAAAAAAGAAATGGATCCGTATACGGCTGCTATTGCTATACTTAATAGCGAATAAGTAACCATTTTTGTAAGTTACAACAATTGGTATTTTATGGAGAGAGGGATTGTATATGATTGAAAAAATTGATCATATTGGTGTCGCAGTTAAAAGTATTGATGAGGTAATGAAAGTATATACTGAAATCCTAGGTCTAAAAGTTATCGGTATTGAAACTGTAGAAGAACAAAAAGTTAAAACTGCCTTTATACCTGTTGGTGAAAGTAAAATTGAGCTTTTAGAGTCCACATCACCTGATGGGCCAATAGCAAAATTTATCGAAAAGCGGGGAGAAGGCATACAACATATAGCTTTAAGAGTAGATAATCTTGAAGCAAAACTTAAAGAATTAAAAGAAAAAGGCGTTCGACTTATTGATGAAAAACCAAGACTTGGAGCAGGAGGAGCGAAAATAGCATTTATCCACCCTAAAGACACAAAAGGAGTCTTAATAGAATTATGTGATAGATAAGGAGGAACAGCATGGAAACAATTGAAACAAAACTTAAAACTTTGCAGCAAAAGCGTGAAACCATAGAAAAAGGCGGTGGAGAAAAACGCATACAAAAACAACACAAAAGTGGAAAACTGACCGCTCGCGAAAGAATAGAAAAGCTTTTGGACAAAGACAGCTTCATAGAAATTGATGCTTTTGTAGAACACAGGTCAATCCAATTTGACATGCAAAATACCAAAGCCCCAGGTGAAGGTGTAGTAACTGGTTATGGTACTATTGACGGCAGGTTAGTATTCATATTCGCCCAAGACTTTACAACCATAGGTGGGTCATTAGGAGAAATGCATGCTGCAAAAATATGTAAAGTCATGGACATGGCTAATAAAATGGGAGCACCTATTATTGGTTTAAATGACTCAGGCGGTGCTAGAATTCAGGAAGGCGTTGATGCTCTTAAAGGTTATGGTGAAATATTCTATAGGAACACTCTTTCATCTGGAGTCATACCACAACTATCCGTAATACTAGGTCCTTGTGCCGGCGGAGCCGTATATTCTCCGGCATTAACGGACTTTGTATTCATGGTATCAGGTATAAGCAAAATGTTTATCACAGGTCCCCAAGTAATAAAAGCCGTAACCGGTGAAGAAGTGACACCGGAAGATCTAGGTGGTGCTACAGCCCACAACCAAAATAGTGGTGTAGCACATTTTATAAGTAAAAAGGAAGAGGAATGTTTCGACCAAATAAAAAAACTGCTCTCATTTATACCATCTAACAATCTAGAAGATCCACCATACAAAGCAACAACAGATAATCCTACAAAAATAATACCTGAATTAAACACAATAGTCCCATTAGAACCAAATAAACCATATGATATGAAAGATGTCATAAAGCATATAGTAGATGACAACGACTTTTTTGAAGTACAACCACTTTATGCCCAAAATCTAATAACCGGATTTGGAAGACTTGCAGGCCATAGTATAGGAATTCTGGCTAACAACCCCAAAAATCTAGCAGGCTGTCTTGATATAAACGCTTCAGACAAAGCCGCAAGATTCATTAGATTTTGCGATGCCTTTAACATACCCCTTTTAACCTTTACTGACACCCCCGGCTACCTACCTGGAGTATCTCAGGAACACGGAGGTATAATTCGGCATGGTGCAAAACTTTTATATGCATATTCAGAAGCAACAGTGCCAAAACTTACAGTTATTACACGAAAAGCCTACGGGGGAGCATATATAGCCATGTGTTCAAGACACTTAGGTGCCGATCAAGTCTTTGCATGGCCTACAGCCGAAATAGCCGTGATGGGACCTGATGGAGCAGCTAATATCATTTTCAAAAAAGAAATAGAAAACTCAGAAGACCCAGCAGCTACAAGAAAACAAAAAATCGATGAATACCGAGATAACCTCGCCAATCCATATCAGGCAGCATCTAGAGGCTATATAGACGATATAATTGAACCTGCTGCGACAAGGTCAAAACTTATATCAGCTCTAGAAATGTTAATGAGTAAAAGTGAAAAAAGACCGGCCAAAAAACATGGTAATATCCCTGTATAAAGGAGGCGACTAAACATGACAACAGCACAAATACTTCAAGAATCAATTAGAACCACAATATTTGGCATGGGTTTAGTGTTAGGCACCTTGTTCGTCTTATCACTTATCCTAGATCTAATGAGAGTAATTTTTGTACCTACTTCAGATGAAAAAAAAAATAATCTTATAGTAGGAAATGATCAAAGCATAGAAAAAACACGAACTAATGTAACTGATAATGAAGATGATACCCAATTAATAGCAGTTATTTCTGCTGCCCTAGCTCAGTATTTACAAAGCCCCATATCAAGTATAAAAATAGGTTCAATACGAAAGATACATGAAAAAACTCCTATTTGGGGTATCGAATCGAGAATCTACAATATCAACAACAAACTTTAATATAGATGGTAGAAAGGAGAACAAAGAAATGAAAAAATACAAAATAACTGTAAATGGCCAAACTTATGAAGTAGAGGTAGAAGAGATCGGTGGAACACCTCAAGTACAATCCCCAGTTACTCCGGTGGCACCTGAGATTCAACAGCCTAAGTCTGAGCCTAAAGCACAGGCAAAGCCCAAAACTGCAGGTACTGCCGGTAAGAATAAGATTACAGCCCCTATGCCCGGTACGATCATGTCAATTAAAAAGAAGGCTGGAGATAATATACAAAAGGGCGATATAGTCATGATACTTGAAGCCATGAAGATGGAAAACGAGATCATAGCTCCCGAAGACGGAGTCATAACCTCCATAGACACCAGCGAAGGGGCCTCGGTAAATACTGGTGACATTCTTGCAACCTTTAAATAATCCATAAAATAAACTGGAGGAGAGAGATTGTGCTTGAACAGATAATAAACTTTTTCCAGACCACAGGGTATGCTAACGTAAGTTTGGATCAAGTCATCATGATACTTATAGCATGCTTTTTGATGTACTTAGCTGTTGTAAAGCAATATGAGCCACTACTACTTGTACCCATAAGCTTTGGTATGCTCCTTGCGAACATACCTGTAGCAAACCTTATGGCAGAAGGTAACTTCCTATACTGGATTTACCAAGGAGTTAAATTAAACATATATCCACCCCTTATTTTTCTAGGAGTAGGAGCTATGACCGACTTTGGTCCACTTATTGCAAACCCCAGAAGTTTACTTTTAGGAGCAGCAGCCCAGTTTGGAATTTTTACGAGTTTCATGGGAGCAAGTCTTCTAGGTTTTAACTTTAAAGAAGCCGCATCAATAGGAATAATAGGGGGAGCAGATGGTCCTACAGCAATATTTCTGACAAGCCATCTAGCACCACATCTATTAGGAGCCGTAGCAATAGCTGCTTACTCATATATGGCCTTAGTACCCATTATTCAGCCTCCAATAATGCGAGCACTCACAACCAAAAAAGAACGCCAGGTGACTATGGAACAACTACGACCTGTATCAAAAACTGAAAAAATTATATTCCCTATAGTAGTAACTATCCTATCATGTTTCTTAGTACCTGATGCAACTGCTTTAATAGGTTGCCTGATGTTAGGTAACTTGTTTAGAGAAACTGGGGTAGTAGACAGATTATCGAAAACTG